>NZ_CP010523.2:4140902-5521203 GCF_000828055.2 Klebsiella variicola
CGTTGACCGCCAGCGGCTTCTCGCAATAGACATGTTTACCCGCCGCGATCGCCGCCATCGCCATTGTGTAGTGCAGATGGTTCGGCGAGGTGATATCCACCACATCAACCTGCGGATCGTTTACCAGCTCGCGCCAGTCGCCGTAGGCCTTTTCCGCCCCCAGTTTCGCCGCATGGCGTTCAGCCAGCGCCTGATCCTGATCCGCCAGCGCGTAGAGATGCGGGCGCTTCGGCAGATCGGGATAGAACATGGCCGCGCGACGGTACGCGTCAGCGTGTGCCTGACCCATAAAACCCGAGCCGATAAGACCGATATTTAACCGCGCGCTCATGCTGCGTGCTCCTCTGACGGTGAAGGGGAAGATAAATGGTGCGCCAGCCAGGCATAGGCGCGGCGGGCGGTGGCCAGCGGCGGCGCCATCGCCGGGTCCTGCTCGGCTTCGATAATCAGCCAGCCGCGGTAGTCACTGCGCCGGACGAAGTCGAGGATCGGCGCATAGTCGATGCAGCCGTCGCCGGGGATGGTAAACAGCCCGGCGCGCACCGCCTCGTTAAAGCTCAGGTTTTCACGATACAGACGCCCCAGCACCTGCGGACGGACGTCTTTCAGATGCAGATGGCGGATACGGTGGCCATATTTTTGCAGCACGCGCGGGATCTCGACCCCGGCGACAAAGGCGTGTCCGGTATCAAACGCCAGCCCGACGTTGTCATGGGTATGGGACAGAAACCGCTCCAGCTCGTCATCGTGCTCCACCAGCATCATCAGATGATGGTGATAGGCCAGCTGGAGGCCATAGTCGCGCAGCAGCAGGTCGGCAAAGGTATTTAGCTTGTGGCAATACGCCGCCAGGCTGACACGGCTTAACGGCGGCGAGAGTGAAATAGGCTCATCAAGCGGGGTTTCACCCGGCAGTTGCCCGCACTCGCCGTAAACCATCACCCTCGCGCCGAGCTGCCGGAGGAGTTGCGCGTGCTCCCGCACCGCCTCCAGCTCCGCTTCCACGCTGCGCTCGGCCAGCAAGCCGCTGTACCAGCCGGACGCCAGGCGCAGGTCAGCCGCCGCCAGCAGCGGGCCCAGCGTCTCTGCCTGGCGGGGAAATTTCCGTCCTAACTCAATGCCCTGATAGCCCGCCTCCCGCGCCTCGCGCAGGCAGGTATCCAGGGGGATATCGCCGCCTAAATCCTCCAGCACATCGTTGGTCCAGCACAGGGGGCTCACGCCCCACTGCAGATGCTCTGTCGCCATCTTGTTCTCCTTTTCACCCTGTGGTCTTGTCTGGCGTCACTATAAGCAGGCGACGACCGACGATGAAAACGGAGAAATGATGGAAATCCATCATTGCGCTGGCGATATATCCGCTATTTCAGGTAACCCTGAAAAATAAATGGAAATAATGCTTGCCGCCGGCTTATTTTGCGGCTAAAAATTACTGGCTTAATAACCCGCTTCAGAGGTTATCCCTTTCATTCGAAATATGATGATAGCAATATGAAAAAAACTCAACACCGCACCGGCGCGGGCTTTAGCCGCGCGCCCAGGCCTGGCCTGCTGTTATTTGCGTAAGTGACAAATAGTCACTTTTAAAACATCAATTACTTAACATTCTCTCTGCAATAATATGACATGCAGCGGGAAGGTACAGTGATAAATAAAATCAGGGTAATGATGTTTTACCAATAAATAACCCATCTCCTTCCTGCTAGTTATTTATCAGGAATGGCTGCGGTTATATTTATTCTGACGCCACCGGGAGAATGCACCAATGTGTATCAACCTTTATGACAATGCACGCCGCTATCGCGATGAGAAACAATAAGATGAATAAGACCTGGCTTTTCACCACCCTCACCCTGGCGCTGGTCGCCGCCGCGCCGGCCCACGCCATTAGCGCGAAATACCGGGAACAGCTTGAACGTTCCGGCTGCACGCAGATGACCGACGGGACCACCTGCGATATTCATAAAACCAAAGCCGAGAATGCCGCCGCCGCGCAGCAGGCCAGCAGCGGCTTCGACCCCTGGGTGGGCACCTGGTATGTTTATACGGAGTATGGCGATAAAATTGATGAGATTACCGTCACCGCTAAAACGGTGAAAACCCATGGTCATCTGGTCGAGGCGGCGAAAGCCAGCCAGGGCAAACTGACTTTCCGGGTGAAAAGCTCAGCCTTTACCCTCAACAACGCCTTTAACGGCAGCTGGACAAACGGCAGCCAGCGCGGCTCCCTGCAAAAAGTGCAGTAATCTCCCCGCCCCTGCCATCCGGCGGGGGCGGAAAGCCGGGTGCGCTAAGGCTTAAAATCCAGTAGCGGATGGTTAAAGATCTGGTAGACCCCTTCGCTGGCAAAGGGCGGGAAGGTCGTGCGCAGTACCGCATCGGTCACTACCGCGCAGAACGCCGGATCGCCCCCCTCCTGCTGCAGTCCGGTCAGTTTTGCACTGCGGTTAAGCGACAGCCGCACGGAGCATATTTTCCCCTGGTAGCGTGCGCTGTTGGGCAATTGAACCATAACCGCCTCTCTGAGCGTGAAGGCGTAGCGCATCAGTTGATCCTGCGTGGCTTTGCCCGGCGGCAGTGTGTGCGTATCCGGGGCCGCGGCCCGCTGCTGCATCTGGCGGATCAGTTCCTCCTGCGTCGGATGCTTCTCCTTCGCCGCCTGGCAGCCGCTCAGCAGGCTAATAGCCGCCGCGGTCATGAGGGCAATACCAAATTTGCTCATAGCGTCTCCTTGCGAAATGGTCACTATTGTCGCGCGTCTGGCCACGGCAAAACATCCCGATAAATAGCGGTTAGCGGTTCATAAAGCAGGGCAAAAGACAGGATGGGGATAATGCAGGGAGGACCTCCCGGCGCAGGCCGGGAGGGAGTGCAACGGATTACTTCTGCGGACGCATGGCCGGGAAGAGGATCACGTCGCGGATGGTATGGCTGTTGGTAAACAGCATCACCATGCGGTCGATACCGATACCCAGACCCGCGGTCGGCGGTAAACCATACTCCAGGGCGGTGACGTAGTCTTCGTCATAGAACATCGCTTCGTCATCGCCCGCCGCTTTGGCGTTCACCTGATCCTGGAAGCGCTGCGCCTGATCTTCGGCATCGTTCAGCTCACTGAAACCGTTACCGATTTCGCGGCCGCCAATGAAGAATTCAAAGCGGTCAGTGATTTCCGGGTTGACGTCGTTACGGCGCGCCAGCGGGGAAACTTCCGCCGGGTATTCGGTGATGAAGGTTGGCTGAATCAGATGCGCTTCCGCCACTTCGTCAAAGATTTCGGTGACGATACGTCCCAGACCCCAGCTTTTCTCTACCTGAATACCGAGAGATTCCGCCAGCGCTTTCGCCGCGTCGAAGTTATCCAGATCCGCCATGTTGGTTTCCGGACGGTGTTTCTTGATTGCTTCGCGCATGGTCAGTTTTTCAAACGGCTTACCGAAATCAAACACCTGGTCGCCATATGGCACTTCGGTTTTGCCCAGCACCGTCTGCGCCAGGGTGCGGAACAACGACTCGGTCAGTTCGATCAGGTCTTTGTAGTCCGCATACGCCATATACAGTTCCATCATGGTGAACTCTGGGTTATGGCGTACCGAGATCCCTTCATTACGGAAGTTGCGGTTGATTTCAAACACGCGTTCAAAACCGCCGACCACCAGACGTTTCAGATACAGTTCCGGCGCGATGCGCAGGTACATATCCAGATCCAGCGCGTTGTGATGGGTGATGAACGGACGGGCGGACGCCCCGCCAGGGATCACCTGCATCATCGGGGTTTCGACTTCCATAAAGCCGCGAGCCACCATGAACTGGCGCATGGTCGCGAGGATCTGCGAGCGGATACGGAACGTATGACGTGACTCTTCGTTGGCGATCAGATCCAGATAGCGCTGGCGATAGCGGACTTCCTGATCCTGCAGGCCGTGGAATTTATCCGGCAGCGGGCGCAGGGCTTTGGTCAGCAGACGCAGCTCGGTGCAGTGAATAGAGAGTTCGCCGGTTTGCGTTTTGAACAGCTTGCCGCGGGCGGCGATGATATCGCCGAGGTCCCATTTTTTAAACTGTTCGTTGTAGACGCCTTCCGGCAGGTCATCGCGCGCCACGTACAGCTGAATGCGGCCGCCGACGTCCTGAAGAGTGACGAAAGAGGCTTTGCCCATCACGCGGCGGGTCATCATCCGGCCAGCCACCGCAACTTCAACGTTCAGGGAAGCGAGTTCATCGTTATCCTTCGCATCGAATTCAGCATGCAATTGGTCAGAGGTATGATCACGACGGAAGTCGTTGGGGAAGGCTACGCCCTGCTCACGCAGTGCAGCCAGTTTTTCGCGACGAGTTTTCAGTTCATTATTAAGGTCAATGGCCTCATCGGCACCTTGTGCTTGTTGTTCAGACATATGGATTCCTCATAACCTTGCTTTCAAACTAGCTTCGATAAATTGAACCAGGTCACCCTTCCGCGCGGCCTGTCTCTGGGAAGACACCAGAGCACAATCTTAACGATCCTGGATTCACTCCAAGCTGATCTCACTCAGCTATGGCTTCAGTAACGGTATTTTTTATCGTTGGCCTCCGCGCATGCCAGAATATCCCCCTCCTGTTCACTAAGCTGTGCAAGGAGCGACTTCGCGCTCCGCTGTTGATGTCATGCCCCCGGTCGCGCCGCGCTTACCGGGGCTACGAATCGCGGCCCGGATAAGGCGTTTACGCCACCAGCCGGGACGAGCGTCAGGCGCCGCCGCCGGTAACTTCACCGGCAGCCGCACGGCGTTTGCCCACACTACAGGCCGCGGCAAAGGCGATAACGACCATCACCGCCACGCAGCCGAGGGTCCATTCGCCCATCTGCGAGAAGAAATGTTGATAGGCAGCAATCGCCGTGTCGCTAATTTGCGATTCGGTGGTTTGCTGCGCCACCACGCCCGCCAGCCAGTTGGCCACCGCGCCAGTGGCCAGCATATAGATCCCGGTCAACACCCCGGTGACGCCGGGCATGTTCAGACGGGTGATTTGCGCCATCGCCACCGGGTCGATAAACAGTTCGGCAAAGCCCATCATCGCCAGCCCGGCGACCATCATGCCCATCGAGGCCTGGCCGTCAGCCGCGCCGTGGCGGGCATTGAGCGCCAGCAGCATAAAGCCGCCGCCCATCAGCAGCAGGCCGAAAGCGAATTTCAGCCAGACGCGCAGCACCGAACGCACGCTGCCTTCCGGGCGCATCAGCCACGCCAGCACCACGCCGGCCGCCATCACCGCCACCGCGTTGACCGACTGGAACAGCGCGGTTGGCACGTCCCAGTTCAGCAGGCGACGATTGACGAAGTGGTCGATAAACAGGCTAATCGAGCTCCCGCCCTGCTGCGCCAGCACCCAGAACAGCGTTCCGGCGAGCATCAGCAGGACGATCTGCCACAGCGCGCGACGATGCTCCGGGGCTTTGATCATGATCCGCGCCACCATCTGGGCGGCGAACAGGCAGACGAGCGCCAGCAGATAGCCGGACCAGTTGTTTTGCAGCAGCAGCGTGAAGAACACCGGCGCCAGGCACAGCATCACCAGCAGCCAGCCCCAGGTCGGCAGCACAAATTTCACTGCCCGCAGCGCCGGTTTATCGACGCCGCGGGTATGCCGGAAATGGCGGCTGCCGCTTAAGAAAATCATCAGGCCGATAAACATGCCGATCCCCGCCAGCGCAAAGCCGATATGCCAGCCGTACCACTGCGCCGCCAGTCCGCAGGCGATGGGCGCGGCGATCGACCCGACGTTGCCGGCGGCGTACAGCAGCGAGAAACCGCCGTCGCGACGCGGGTCGTCGTGAGCGTACAGTTCGCCGAGCAGGCAGCTGATATTGGATTTGAACAGGCCGTAGCCGCAGATGATGATCGCCAGCGCGACATACAGACTCCATGCGGAGGTCGACTCGACGCCCAGCACCACGTGGCCGAGGGTCATTAACAGCGCCCCGGCAATCACCGCCGTGCGGTTGCCGAGCAGGCGGTCGGCAAGCCAGCCGCCGAGAATAGGGGTAACGTAAACTAAAGATGCGTAGGCGCTGAACAGACTGATGGCATGGCTGTCGTCAAAGCCAAGCTGGTGGGTGAGATAAAGGATGAGTAAGGCACGCATGCCGTAAAAGCTGAAGTACTCCCAGATCTGGATCGCAACGATGTAGTAAATCGCGCGCGGCTGTGAGGGTGTTTTCATAGGTTCTCCTTGCAGCGTGAAAAAAGGGAAGTGGCAAGCCACTTCCCTGGTGTGCGTCTATTACTTGTTGTTTTCTTCTTTCAGCACTTTAACGGTGTAACGACCATCCGCCTGACGATAGGCGCCGTGGATATCGGTTTCGAAGCCCGGGTAGTGGGCGCCGATTTCGCACAGCATCTGCAGGAACTCCAGCACCGGGCGGCTTTCTTCGGTGATCATTTCACCCGGCATCACCAGCGGCACTCCCGGAGGATACGGCAGGATCATGTTGGCGTTGACGCGGCCGACCATCTCTTCGAGATAAACCTCTTCAGTCTGACCGTGCAGCTCTTTCTGGAACGCGGCATACGGGGTCATCACCATCGATGGCAGCACTTCAAACGCGCGGAACATCAGGTCCGGCAGGTTGTGATGCTCAATCAGTTTGTGAATGTTCTGCGCCAGGTCCTGAATACGCATGTTTTCATAGAATTCAGGATCTTCACGGTACAGCGACGGCAGCATGTTTTTCACCCGCAGGTTCAGGTCGAACGCGCGTTTGAAGTCGGTCAGCGCACGCAGCAGGCTCAGCGCTTTGGTTTTGTCGATACCGATGCTGAACAGGAACAGCAGGTTGTACGGACCGGTTTTCTCCACCACGATGCCGTGTTCGTCGAGATATTTCGCCACGATGCTCGCCGGAATACCGAAGTCATCCATGGTGCCGTCTTTCTTCATCCCCGGCGTCAGCAGCGTGACTTTGATCGGGTCGAGGTACATGTGCTCGTTATCGATGTTTTTGAAACCGTGCCATGCACTGTCGGAACGCAGCGGCCAGCATTCAGCGCCATCGATATGCTCCGGCTGCCAAACGTCGAAGAACCAGCCGTCAGACTCGCCTTTCAGACGTTTGATCTCTTTACGGAACTTGATGGAACGTTCAATAGAGCCGTCGATCAGACGCTTACCGGCGTTACCCTTCATCATCGCCGCCGCGGTTTCGGTGGACGCCACGATCCCGTAGTGCGGGGAAGTGGTGGTGTGCATCATGTAGGCTTCGTTGAAGGTCTCTTCGTTTACGTCGCCTTTCACGTGGATCATCGACGCCTGGGAGAATGCCGCCAGCAGTTTGTGCGTGGACTGGGTTTCGTAGATCACTTTCCCTTCGACGCGGCCGCCGCTCATCCCGCATTTGCCTTCATAGATCGGCGAGAAGTTGGTGTAAGGGACCCATGCGGAGTCAAAGTGGATGGATTTCACATCCAGGGTTTTCTTGATGAAGTCGGTGTTATACAGCAGACCATCATAGGTTGAGTTGGTGATCACCGCGTGCACCGGCCAGGTCGCATTCGGCGTCTCTTTCACACGCTTGGCGATAGTCGCGTGCTGGAATTCGCTCTGCGGGATACCGCCGAGGATACCGTAGGCGTTACGGGTCGGACGGAAGTAGATCGGCGTAATGTCGCTCATCATCATCAGGTGAGTCAGCGATTTGTGGCAGTTACGGTCAATCAGCACGGTGCTGCCGGCCGGCGCGGAGTACATGCCGACGATTTTGTTAGCAGTAGAGGTACCGTTGGTCACCATGTAGCTGCGTTCAGCGTTAAAGACGCGAGCGATATACTCTTCCGCTTCTTTGTGCGGGCCGCTGTGGTCCAGCAGAGAACCCAGTTCAGAAACCGAAATGGAGATATCGGATTTCATGGTATTCGGGCCAAAGAAATCATAGAAGATGCTGCCTACCGGGCTTTTCTGGAACGCGGTACCGCCCATGTGGCCTGGGGTGCAGAAGGTGTATTTACCTTCACGTACATATTTGAACAGCGCTTTGGTCAGCGGCGGCAGAATGGTATCGATGTATTCATCAGTGTTCTGTTTGATTTTGTTCGCGATATCTTCCGCAGCGCCCAGCGCATATTCGAAGAAGCGAACCTGCATGCGCAGATCGTTCAGGCTAACGTCCAGAGTCGAGTAGGTGTTAGCGAACGCGTACAGCGGCATGTACTCGTTCATTTTGCTGATTTCTTCGCACAGTTCGAGATTGTATTTATCCCAGTCGAAGATCACGCCGCACAGACGAGAGTTGTTTTCGATAAGTTTTAATAAGTCGTCACGGTCGTTCGGGTAGACAATACGGAAGTCCAGGCGTTCGAGAGCACGATGCAGTTCACGGATGGGTTCTTCTTTGAAGTAAACACCCATGTGATTCATGATTGCAATAACGTTCATAGTCAAATCTCCAGATGTAGAAAGCCCCTCCCGTCGCGTGATGACAGGTGATGGAAGGAGCCTCAGGAAAAAGGGTTACTGATTAGTGCGCGTTAGCGGGGCTGTTGTTATCCGTTGCGTTGTTCTGGCGCTGGTGCATTTTGCGACCGTAGAACATCAGGATAATCAGGCTAACGATAAAGGTGCCGGCCAGTTCGAAGGAGCTTGCGCCCATCAGCGCGATGAAGCAGAACACGCAACCCAGTACCGAACAAATCAGGCTAACGAAGTTACGAATGTTGATGCCTTCGAAACGAATCAGGTCAACACAGGAGTAGAAGTAAGGCAGCATGGTCAGCAGTACCGCGATACCGGTCAGTTCGCCGAACAGGTCGGAGGCTTTACCACCGGCGGAGTTCATCAGGGTAATCAGCACCATCAGCGCGGTCATTTTCACCGCCGCCAGCAGCAGGCCTTTTTTCGGGATACCGTTGCTATCGACTTCGCCATACACTTTCGGGAAGTTACCGTCGTTGGCGGCACGTACACCGGCCTGGCCAACCAGCATCATCCACGAGCCCAGAGAAGTCAGGCAAGCGAAGGCAGTGAAAGCGGAAACCATCGGAGCAGCCCAGCCGCCGAGAATGGTAGAGGCGCTAATCGCGAACGGCGCACCGGACGCGGCCATCTGAGAAGCAGGATACATACCGGCGATAACCTGAGTCGCGGCGATATAGACGATACCGGCCATCGCAGTACCCAGCATGGTAGCCAGCGGGACGGTACGTTTCGGGTTTTTTACCATCCCGGTACTCACGGCGGCGGATTCGACGCCAACGAAGGCCCACAGGCAGAGCAGGATACTTTTAATGACCGCGTGGCTATCGGTGGTGCTGGAGGTGTTCCAGTTCGCCTGATAGGTGGCGACATCAAACCAGTGCCAGCCGACAACCGCGGTCATGACCACTGGAATAAGCACCAGTACCAGACCAATAGTGGTCAGACGGCTGACCCAGGTCCCGCCGAGCATATTAACGAAAGTAAAGATCCACACGATGGCAATACAGGCAATACCTGCTGGCACCGGGTTATTTAAAATTGGGAAGAACGTAGAGAGATAAGAAACTGCGGTAATCCCGATGGCCAGGTTACCAATCCAGTTTGCATGATAATAAAGCACACCGGTCTGGAAACCGAATGCGGGAGATATTTCCCCGGCGTAGGCAATTGGACCACCCTGTTGCGGGTTCTTAGTGGCCAGTCGGGCATAAACATAAGCCAGAGACATCGCACCAATAATTGAAATTACCCAGCCCCAAATGGCAATACCACCGATGCTGGCCAGGTTCGCAGGTAATAATGCAATACCGCTCCCCATCATATTACCGGCGACGACACCGGTACAGGCAAATAGCCCGATCTTCTTGGCATAACTCATGGTTGTTTTTCTCCTAAGTTTATTTGGGAGGTACAGATCATGATACAGAACCATTAATTGACCCGACCAACTGCCAACAAGATTACTGATTTGTACGAGATAAGTCCTAAAGATAAAGTGAAATAACAACAAACATCAGACAAATGATATTTTGACCTTTTTCGCTTAACATATAAACATGACAACAGGGTGTCAGAAAAAGATAAACATCGTTTAGTTACATGGAGTTAGAGTGGGAGGTGAGTGTTACTGAAGTGTTATTCAAAGCCTCCTGAATGCTAAATACAAATAACAACCAGAGGCTTCATGAGAAACATAAATTTAACCTCATCATGCCCAAAACCTTGCGCATGATGAGGGTTTACTTATTCTGAAGAGAGGAAATTGTCGAGATACGGTACCACCCGATTAACTGATGTCTGGAAAACACCGTTTTCAATCCAGTACAGGGTATCCCCGCCGGGCCGTAAATTAAACGCGGTGATGTAAGAATCGGCAGCCAGTCGGTTCTCTCCTTTCATCTCATAGACTTTGCCTAACAGCACATAATTCAGCCACGACATCTCTAAATCAATCGCACTGTTAATCGCGGTATTCGCTTCGTCGACTTTACCCTTACCCAACGAATCTACCGCTTTTATTTGATAATAAATCGCCATGTCTTTAATACCCGGCATCTCCCCTACCCGCTCAACCTCACTGTAGAGGGCAGCTAGCTGTTTATCGTCCAGCGGCTGCTGCGAATGGCGTAATACATCCACCAGCGTTTTTTCGGCATAGGCGTAAATAAAATCCGGCGCCCGCTTAATCACATCATCCAGCAGGCTACTGGCTTTACTTAATGAATCAACATCGCCCTTCATTAACAGCTGATGCGACTGGTAGAAATAGGTTAACGCCACGCTCTGCGAGGGCTGATATTGCCTGAGCATCGCCTGCATCCGCGCCGGCCACGGTTGCGTCAGGGCATCCGACAGGCTGTTCATCAGATCGTTCTGAATGGTCAGCTGGTTGTCGTTGGTCACAAAGTAGCGTTTATCCAGCATCGTCGAGCTGTCGGCGTTATCCACCAGCTGGACCGACATAAAGCACTGCTGCGCCCGATAGTGGCGCTGATTGACGAACTCAATGGTCAGCGTTTTCCCGGAGCTGCTCGGCTCATTGATGTTGTAGTCCGTTTTGTCATGCACCATAAAGGTCGAGAAGGTGTTCAGCGAGGTGGTGATCAGGCTGGCCAGGCCGACCGCGTAGGAGTGCTGCGACGACCAGTTGGCGCAGGAGTTACCATTGACCAGGTGGATATCGATATCGCGCGGATTGAGCAGCAGGCGCGCCTTGTTGACCGGCGGCCGCGACTCCATGCTCGACAGCGCCACCAGCGCCACACAGGTGCCCAGCGCCAACAGGAACAGCCCCCACACCAGGGCGGTGGTGAGGCGTTTGCGGGCCGATGGCGCGCTGGCGACAGCGGGAGCCGCCGCTGGCGCTGTCACCGGCGCGGTAAGATCGGCGGAGGAGTCGGGGGCTTCTGGCGGCCCACCGGCAGCCGGTGGCACGGGAATAGCGGTCGACGACGAAGGCGTCAGCGCCTCCACCTGCGGGGCGAGTTCCTCCCCCTCCTCGGTGCACCAGATCACCGGCACCGTGAGCTTATACCCCCGTTTGGGTACCGTCGCGATGTACTCAAGGCTAACGTCGTCGCCGTCTTTGAGCGACTTGCGCAGTTCGGAAATACTCTGCGTGACGACGTGGCTGGTCACAACGTTCCGGGTCCAGACGTTTTCGATAAGCTCGTCCCGGCTAAGCACTTCCCCCGGATGGCGGGCAAAAAAGACCAGAAGATCGATTAAACGCGGTTCAAGGGTAAGCTGGCGCCCCTTCCTGCTGATTTGGTTTACAGAGGGGGTTACCAGCCATTCACCGACGCGAACAACAGGTTGTAGCATACAAGAAAGCCCCAGACAAAAAGGGAAAGGCGCGATGATAACACATTTGTCCTACCTATTTTTGCCAGGGGTCACTCCCTCAGGCATTAGGTCAGAATTGGCTTTTTATTAACAATAAAAAGCAATAATTCATTAACATCGTGATCATGAAATTTATATATAGCGATAAAAACGCATTTCCGCTGCCGCAATTGCCTAAGGCAATTCCGATGGCAGAAAAAAAATGAGCCCGGAGGCTTAACGCGCTCCAGGCTCAATGCGTCGCGCGCCGCTACGGCACGCTTTTAAAAAGGTTATTTATACACTTCCGCTGTGGCTTCGAAGTTTGGACCATGCTCGCGCGCGGCGGTAATCACGTAATATTTTCCGCCTTTCTCATCGGCCAGCTTAGAGAGCTGATCGTGCAGATCGGAAGGTGAAGAGAACTCGCCACCGGACGGCCCTACCGAGATCGGTCCGACCTTGGTCAGTTTGAAGTGTTTCACTTCTTCTTTGGTGATCAACTGTGCGGCGGACGCGCCAAATGCAACGGCGGAAAGGGCTAACGCGACTATCACTTTTTTCATCCTGCAATCTCCTTGGAATTAGCCTTCAGTCAGGCTCTTTCAGTATAGACGGCGATTTACTGAGCGTGCTACCGATGCGCTTATTTTTCGGCCGAAGCGTTCAGTAACGCGGCGGTACCCCTTCCGGGCGAGTCTTAAAACGCCGGTGCAGCCACATATATTGCTCGGGCGCCATCAGGATGCACTGTTCGATAATCTGATTCATCCAGGCCGCCGTGACCTCGGCGCTCGCCAGCGGCGGCGTGCGCTCTGGCGTCAGAGAGATCAATTCATACCCCATGCCGTTGGGCTTGCGCCGCGGAACAAACGGCACAATCGTCGCCCCGGACATTTTCGCCAGCATCCAGGTGCCGGTGGTGGTCGCCGCCTGCTCGACGGCAAACAGCGGGGCAAAAACGCTGCTGGCCGGGCCGTAATCGTGATCTGGCGCGTACCAGAGGATCTCCCCCTCTTTCAGCGCCCTGACCATCCCTTTCAGATTTTTTCGATCCAGCATGGTCTTGTTCGAACGCAAGCGTCCCCAGGTCTGCAGCCAGTCAATCAGCGGGTTATCATTGGGCCGGTAGACGCCAATGCCCGGGGTAAACATGCCATACATTCGCGCCCCCATTTCGAGGGTCAGAAAATGAATACCGATCAGTAAGATGCCCTGCTTTTGTTCCAGAAGCTCCACCACCTCGTTAACGCCGCTGGTCTCGGTCCAGCGCGCCACCCGGTGCGTCGGCCAGAACCAGGCCATGCCGGTCTCCATCAGCCCCATGCCCAGCGATTCAAAGTTTTTCACCAGCAGCGCCTCGCGGTCGGCGGCGCTCATCTCGGGAAAGCAGAGTTCGAGATTACGTCTGGCAATCCGCGCGCGGCTTTTCATCACCCGCATTGCCAGCCGCCCAAGCGCCGTTCCCAGACGGTAGATCACCGGATACGGTAATTGCACCAGCAGCCACAAAAAGCCAATTCCCAGCCACAACAGCCAGTAACGCGGGTGCAAAAGCGCGCGGGAAAATTTGGGTAAATTTGACATAGTAATCCTGTTAATTCACTCAATAATAGCTGAGCAAAAACCGCGAAATAAAGTAGCGGATCCTGCATGTTATATTTTTCCAATTCGTGCGGTAATACTCAGACACAAAGGGCGTTATTATACGTCGCTCCTTGAGTAATTTCAGCCCTTGCGATGACGGCTACTCTATTATTAGGCAGATCGCGTAAAATTTCCTGTTTAATGCATAAATAAATAAACCTAACCTCTACGGCGCGGCCGATTGTCGATAAAATCGCCAGTACATTTGCCTCAGCCTCTCGACCAGTGCCTCGTTTACTCACGCTCTATTATGGCGATAGCAAACGCAAACAGGCCGTTCAGCCCGGTCTGATATGGCCAGCATGCGGTTATTTGTGACTGGGGCAAAGGTTAAGCATCGACATTGCGGATCCTTTTCCCAGATATGCTACGTTTACAGCGCTCATTCGACGCAAGTGCCTTTGCCGACGTCGCCGCTTTCAGAAGCCATAGTGAGAAGGAACTATGACAATGAATTATCAATTAGTGAAGCAAGTCAGAGAAAATAGCCCATTAAGAAAAAGCTTCATTGACCTTGCCGTTAAGACTTTTGATCTGTCTTTTGAAGAGTGGTATCAGCAAGGTTACTGGACCGACGCCTATATCCCCTACGCCTTTGTCGAACGCAATAAAGTTATCGCTAACGCCTCGGCCAATATCATCGACCTGCGCTGGCAGGGCGAGCCCCGGCGTTATATTCAGATTGGCACCGTGATGACCGAACCGGACCACCGTAATAAGGGATTAGCCGGCCAGCTTATCCATCACATCCTGCAGGACTGGCAGCAGGAGGCGGACGCCTTCTTTTTATTCGCCAATCCCACCACGGTGGATTTTTACCCCAAATTTGGCTTCACCCGCAGCGAAGAGCATCAATATATTATGCCGGTTTCCCCGCGAGCCGGTGATTTTCGTAAACTGGATATGGACAGCGCTGACGATGTCGCCCTGCTCCGCCATTACTATGAAAAATCCAACCCGTTCTCACCGCTGCGGGTGGAGCATAACTTTGGCCTGCTGATGTTTTACTGCTCAGCCTTTATGAAGCATTTTGTTTATTACTCGGCAAAAAATGAGGCAGTGGTCATCGCCATGCAAAACGGTCCGGTGCTGATCTGCTTTGACCTCTTCTGCGAGGAGGGTAAGAGCCTGTCGACGCTGGTCAACGAACTGGCCGATGACCATGTTTACCAGGCCATCCTCGGTTTTACCCCTAATGAAGACCGGCTCGGCGAGTATGAGAAAATAGAGGGAGAAGATATCCTCTTCGTCTATGACCAGAAGGAAAACCTGTTTAAAGACAGGAAGTTGATGTTTCCTTTACTGGCGCATGCCTGACGACGCCACGCCGTCAGGCCGATCAGTTATAAGTCGCCACGAAGGTCGCGCTGGCGTTCGCCTCGCCCGCAGTCACTGCGGGCTGCGTCTGGATATAGCGGGCCTGATAGGATAAACGATAGTTCGTCTGACTGCCTTTATTCCCGGACCAGACCTGGCTCACCTGGTTTAGCGGCACCAGCGCGCCGCCGGCGCTGAGGATTTGCACGCCAAGTCCGGATGCGCCTTCAGGTTGGTCATCGATTTTAATCACCTCGTTGGCGGCGACAGCGCTGTCCACCGTCGCGTTAAACTGCATAAACACGCTGCCGACATTTTCACAGTTCGTCAGGTTGATGTTAAAAGGAACCGGGGCGGTGGTGCTGTTGAGCCCGGTAAACGCGGTTTTGTTATGCCGCCCGAGGAAGACGTTAATGTTTTTACTGTCGTCAGTAATCTTGCAGGTGGGTGATTTGACCTGAATACAGAGCCCACTGACGCTAAAGCGCATCGCCTGTACTCCGCCAAGATAAATATCGCCAAGGTAATCGTTAAAGCAATACTCGCCCGGCGGCGGTAGACCGCCGTTATCGGCAATCCGCCAGAAATAGATGGTCGGTTTTTTATTTTCCGCCTGAAATGCGCGCTGGCCGGAAAATACCGGCGCTGAGGGCCAGGCCGTGAACAGGGGATCGAAATTAATGCCATCCTGTTCCCCCATCTGGAAGCTGTAACCAATGCCCGGCAGGCGGTCGATGCTGTAGATATCCCCGGGCTTGCCGTCTCCCGCCGGGCCGACCCGTGAGCCGCCGATGCTCTGAAACCCGCCGGGCTCGCTGCCGCTGCAGGCGATCTCCCAGCGTTCGTTATTAGTGATAATCATCCCTCCGTAGCTGTATAGCAGGGAGCCGATGGGGCGATTGCTGACGTCAAGGTTGATACTGGCCAGGCTGACGTTCACTGAATACTCGATAGTTTTGCCACTGACCATCTGGCACGCTGCCGACAGCGAGGCGCAGTATCCGCCGGCCAGCAGAAGCGGTACCCCTGATGCGATGATTTTTTTCATATTACTTCTCCTTTATTCCCGGCCGGCAGACCTGATGCGGCGTACCGCGGCTAACCTGTTGCGCCGCGTCGCCGCGGATGGCATAGGCCAACCGGCAGCGTTGCCCGCTGCGTTCGCCCCATACTACCGAGACGCTGCCGTCGGCCTGCGGCACCCGGGCATACAGCAGCCCGCCCTGACCGACGGCGCCAACCGCCCGACCGCTGTCGTCAAACACCTCCGCGCCCAGCGGGGGCGCCGCGCCATCCGGCAGCGTGACATGGGCAAACCAGGGATAGCCGGTACGCGTGACAAATTTGACCTTCACCGCCGCGCCCGAATCGGGCACCACCGTCGTGCTGCTGGAGACAATCTCCACATGGTCGTTCAGACCCTGCGGATCGAGATCCAGCCAGTTATCGGTAAAGGGATCGAGGTAAGGGATGATCGTAAAACCCTGGCGGTTTATTGGCTGTCCGAGGCGGTTTGCCACCCGAGCGCCCGCCGCGCCGGGCGCTTCCACAATGGCGAAAGTTTCCCCCAGTTCGGGGGTGGCGGTCATTCCGCCCTGATGCGCCACCAGGGCGCCCGATGCCCCCAGCGAGTACTGCTGCTGGTGGCGACCGGCGCTGGCACTGGCATTCAGGTACGCATAATCCGTACGCAGGCTACCGTTGCCCCCAACGCTGGCCTCGTGCGGGTTCTCCCGCGGCATGTCGTAGCTGGCGGTCAGGCCATAGCTAAAGGCATTTTTCTCGCCAGCGCTGCCGGTATAGCTGGACTGCAGCTGGCTGCCGTAGCTCTTATCATGGTTAAAGCGGGTAGTCAGGCTGCCCGCCTGCCCGAACGGCAGCGAAAAGGAGATGCCCACCACCTGATTATTGCGGTGATGAATATCCTGACTCTGCTGGGCGTACAGGTAGTAATTGAGCTGACCATAGCGGTTGGCGTACCCCAGCTGATAGGAGCGCCAGCGGTGGTGGCGGACATCCTCACTCCAGATTCCGTTAAACGACAGGCTGCCGCTGCCGGCCTGCTGAGACAACGTCGCGCTGTAGCGGGTCATCTCCCGCCAGTCGTTGGGGTGACGGTCGTGCTCCCGGACGGCGTCGCGAATGGAACGATAGTTGCCGTCGTTGCTGTGGCTCATCGAGACCAGCATCCGCGTATCGGACGCGAAGGATTTTGATGCGGATACCCGCCAGCGATACCCCTCCTGCCAGCCGCGTTCCCTGCCCTTCGCCGCAGAACGGGAAAGATCGACCGCCAGCGCCCCCCAGTAGGTATTGAAGGCGCTGCCGACCAGCGTCGAGTAATAATCCGTCGTCGCGTTGGCGCCGGAATAGCCGCTGACATAGTCATTGAAGCCGTACTGCACCGTGGCTTCGCCAAATCCCGGCCGCCCGGCGATCCCGTCCTCATCCAGATAGCCCAGCGACAGGTCATAGTAGACCGCGCCTGCCCGCACCAGGCCAGGCAGCGCGGCGTACGGCACGGTAAAGGTCTCCTGACTGCCGTCCGCCTCATGGATCGTTACCTGTAAATCGCCGCCGGCGTTGGTGGGATAGAGATCGTCAAAGGTGAATTTGCCCGGCGGAACCGTGGCCTCGTACAGCAGGGCGCCGTTCTGGGTGACCGTCACGCGGGCATTGGTGCGCGCCACGCCGCTAACCGACGGCGCAAAGCCGCGGCGGGAGCCCGGCAGCATGCGCACATCGGTAGCCAGCCTGCCGCCGATAAAACTGACGCTGTCAAAGAAGGTTCCGTCGGTCCATCCCTGACCCAGCCGTAACGTGGACGCCCAGTTCACTACACTTCTCTCAGCCCAGGTGGCAATGCTATCCCAGTGTGTATTCCCCTCCTGCGCCTGGTAGCTGGACTGGTGATGTAAACGCCAGCCAAAGGCGCGCAGGCTGGCATCCAGCCCGAGATAATGATGGCTGCTGCTATCCCCGTCGACGATGCTCTGATAGCTGTTGGCCTGATAGCGCAGCACTGCGGCGGGCACGCCGCTATCCACCTTCTTCAGGTTCACCGCCCCCCGATAATGGGGTTGCAGTAGCGCCTGGGGCATATTCACCCGCAGGACGTTTTCCCCGCTGTCATACTCCCAGCCGATCGCCTTATTGATCTGCGAAAAGCGCAGGCAGGTGGCCGCCGCCGGCCACTGGGCGTCCTTCAGCTGCAGGGCGTCGAACAGCGAGGGCGAGATGCAGGGCTCAAGCTGGCCATCGTGTTCCTGGATAACAAACGTTTCTTCCGCCAGGTCCCGGCCATTCACCGAGAGCGTGCTGCGATACTGTCCGGCGTGCAGCGGATTACCGTATTGATATTTCTGGAGATCAACCTGCGCGGCGCCGTGCAAATGGGCGCGGTTAAAACTAAACGCCTCTGCCGCCCATGCCTCCTGCCAGGGAAGGAGCAGCATCAACCCAAACTTGATCTCCCTGAGTTTCATAATAATGTCCTTACTGAGGATAATTATGATTCACTACCGCGCCGTAATCATTGATGGTGGTGAAGCTGAATTTCTCCGGCAGCGTACGCAGCGCGACCCCTTTAAGCGCGATCTCCAGCGAGGAAAAAGGGGCGACCATGCCAGCGGACTGTTTTTGTCCGTTAAGGGTGATGCTGTCGATGGTGATATAGCGCGATGAGGCATTGCTCACCCGCAGCCCATTGCCCGTGGGAGCCAGCGCCCAGCGCAGGGCATTCACCGGCGCCATTTTTTCCGCCGCCACGCCTGCCGGACGGTAAAACAGCTTGATACGCGACCGTATCGCGAGCTGGAGGTAATTGATTGCCGTGCCGTTTTTCGGCTCAGGCGGGATGTCCAGCAGATTAAACCAGAACAGCGACTCCCGATCCTGCGGCAGACGGCTGCCGTTGAACACCAGGCGCCAGCTTTGGCCCTTTCCCGGCTCGATACGCACAATCGGCGGCAGCACAATAAACGGCGCCGAATCTTTTTCCGGTTGATTTTGCACGCGGCCATCGTCGACCCAGACCTGCGTCAGAGAGGGGGTCTCCCCCATATTGGTGGCCCGGACGGCGATCTCTTTTTTGTCGCCGGGAAAAATAATCCGTGTGCCGTCAATAACCATGCTGGCGTCCGCCGAGGGTAAAATGCAGGACAGCAGCCATGCCAGAACCATACGCCGCATATTCACCTCCTCCTTGCCGGGTGGATAAACGGCCCCTGAGCGGGGCCGTGGACAGGGTTTACGGATAGACCACCGTAAAGTTGACGTAGGTAGCGACTTTTCCAGCCGTAGCGGCGTCGGTCGCATAGTAGCGGGCATAGAAAGGCAGCGAGGCGGAACCATCCTGCTCAGCCACCGCCACCGGGATCACGTCCGGGCGAGCAATGGTGCCGTCTGCAGCGACCGCCGGGCTCTCCGCGAGGTTAATCGGCGTAAACCGGGTGTTCAGCAGTTCCACATCGACGTTTTCTGCTTCCGTGCCGTCAGACAGGGTATTTTTTAGTCGGCCCTCCGTGGAAACGTATTGATCTTTCTCGAAGTACACCGAGACATCAGCCCCTGGGGTGCAGCTCGTCAGATCGATGGTGAAGGGAACCACGCCCGCCGTCTCACCCGCGCTGCTGAGCGCTGAACGCTGGACCGTCGGCAGGGTCACCGTCTTATCTTTATTCACTACCGTACAAGTATTTTCGATGACTTCACCATTAAAGGTGACTTTGCCATCAGCAGCCTGTGCCGCTACCGGAGAAAGCATCATCATCACCACGAAAGATGCCATTCCTCTGCTGTATTTTTTCATATTCACTCCTCATCACCACGCTTATGGAGAATCGTTCAGGAAATACCCCTGGCGTACTTTATACGTACAATTTATTAATACTCATTCCATTGGATTAACCAGTTATCTTTTAACCCCTTCCCTGCACTGACATCCTACTCACTTCATTGTTTATTATTCAAATTCGCCACCAGGACCATTTCTACTTTTTATAGAAAAGTCTTAACTCCATTCTGAAAAAGAAATAAAAGAAACCCACATTAAAAACATAACTCATTGTAAATAAATGATAATTTTTATTTTTTGCTTTCCATACAACATTCGCAAAATGCGATCTAAATATCTCATCCTCATTATTAACCACCTCCTCCCACGTTCTCCCCCCTCGATTGAAAGCGCAGGGAGTATGTTATTTCAGACGGGTATTCTCTACAGTAAATTGTCGAATCAGGCAGGACAGCATGCACAGCGTATTTATGCCAGGAGGTCATTATGTTGATCTGCATTGCGGATTCAGAATATTTTAATATTGCGCTGAAGGCGTATATTAATGAACCAAACAGCAAGCCTCTGGATATTAAAGAAATGCTCTGTTACCCGTTTAGCGGACAGAGTGAGATGTTCTATACTTTTTTTGCGACCGATGCCGGAGCCCGGTTAAGCACCATCCTTATTGATTACAGCAGCGTCAGCATCGAAGTACTGCAGGTCGCGCTCAGTTTAAAATCGTTTAATCCCCTGATCCGGATCTTTATTTTTGCCAAATCAGGCTACCCGTTGAGCGAGCTCGAAAGCAGCCTCGCCATTGTGCTTGGCGCAGAGTTCATCACCAGTTTTGCCGGGCTCAGTACGGCCCTTGCCCGCGCTCCGCGCTGGACGTCGCCCCCCGCCGACAAGCTCTATATCGCCATACCTGACAGCTATAACCTGACCCGTAAGGAAACTTTTTTAATCAGCCTGTTGATGGGGGGAATGCCGTTGTGTCACATGGCCAGCACCATGCAGCTCACGATCAAACGGGTCTACTACTACCGTTCACGCGTCCTTAGCAAGCTGGCGGTGAAAAATAACGTGGAACTGATGAACAAAGTTCAGGGGATGGTGTTGCGCCACTACCGACAGGAGACAGGCCATGAAATCGTATCTCTACGCTAAAAATCGCCTCATGTTGATTATCCTGAGCTGGCTAAGCGCAGACGAGGCGTTGCCATCTCGTCACGATTTCCAGCAGACTGAAGCCATCCTCAGCACCCTGCATATACCGTATGTGCTGAAGTCTGACCTTGATCAACTGAAAGCTACGCTACAGCCATTACTCGCCACGCCCGGGCCGCAAACCTGTGAGGTAGGCGCTTTTCTCAGCGCCCTGTTGGCGCTGTATACCCGGTTAACCGAATATACCGCCGTCGAGCACTATCTGCTCTCCCGGCATCTCTAAGTAGCACCCCGCCTGGGCAGGAAGACGCCGCGCGCCTCCTGCCCGTACGCATTACCTTGGGTCAACAGACTGCTCGCCGCGTCGGGAGACGTAATCCCGATAGCCCTCGCCAACGTAAATCTGCCGTGGCCGGTAGATGGTCAGCGGCGCCTGGTGCATCTCGTTCCAGTGCGCCACCCAACCGACCGTCCGACCGACCGCGGTGACCACCGCAAACATCGACGAAGGCAGATTCATCGCCTTGAGGATCACCGCGGTATAGAAATCCACGCTCGGCGACAGGCCATTGTCCACAAAATAGGGGTCGGTCAGCGCCACGTCCTCAAGGGCCATCGCCACCTGCAGCAAACGGTCGGACATGCCTACCTCCGCCAGTACCCGATGGCTGGTTTCACGCAGGATCCCGGCGCGCGGATCGCGGTGACGGTAGCGCGAGTTGCCAAAACCCAGCCGGCGAAATGCCTGCGGATCGCGCTTCGCCTGGCGCAGAAACGCCGGAACCTGATCGACGCTTTCAATCTCCTCCAGCATTCGCATGCTCGATTCATTGGCGCCACCGTGCATTGGCCCCCACAGCGACGCCAGCCCGGCGGCGACGCAGGCGAATAAATTCGCCCCGGAGGAGCCCGCCGCACGCACCGTGGTGGTCGAGGCGCACTGCCCGTGATCGGCATGGAGCACCAGGATCTGGTTCATCGCCTGCTCGATGACCGGATTCAGAACATATTTCTCCGCCGGGATAGCAAACAGCATCTGCAGGAAATTTCCGGCATAGGAGAGATCGTTGCGCGGATACGCGGCGGGTTGTTCAATGGTGTACTTGTAGCTCATGGCGGCGATAGTGGGCATTTTCGACAGCAGCCGGGTGGCGGCCAGCGCCCGGTGCTGCGGATTTTCCACATCCAGGACATCATGATAGAACGCCGCCAGCGCCCCCACCAGGGCGCACATCAGCGCCATCGGGTGCGAATCGCGACGAAAGCCGCTGCACATGCGGGCTATCTGCTCGTGGACCAGAGTATGGCGGGTGATGGTCTCGCGAAAGGTTTGATAGCTGGCCTCATCCGGCGCGTCACCGTTCAGCATGATGTAGGCCACTTCGAGAAAATCGCACTGGCGAGCCAGCTGATCTACCGGATAGCCGCGGTGCAGCAGCACGCTGTTTTCCGTATCGATCCACGAGATCGCCGACTGGCATCCGGCGGTATTGGCGAAGCCGGGGTCATAGCTGCAGAATCCGGACTGATTTAGCCCGCGCATGTCGACTCCCACCGGCCCCCGCGTTCCCGGCACCTGCGGCAGGGCGATGGGTGGTTGTTGCCCGGCAAAAGAAAGCGTTAACGGTGTAGTGCTCATCCTGTTAGTCCCCCAGCAAGCTTATCAGCGACCTGAAGTCATTCTTCAGGCGGAAAGACCAACATAACCAATGTGATGCCGCTTATTCATTGATGTCATCACTATAACCCTGACAAAGAGAATATTTTGCTGGCCTTCACGGGGAAACAGGCCGTCTTTCCCCAGCCCACCGCCGGATAGCGGCACAAATCGCCAAGGATAAAGGCGATCATCGCTGTCAAAATTTACGCTGAGTAAAGAAAGGATGAAGAAGAGCTACCATGAATTTTGTGCTGTCGATGACCCTCATCTGCATTACCATCGCCTGGCTGATGATGAGCCTGCTGCCGGTGTAGATGCACCGCTAACCGCCACGCCAGTGGTCTGGATAACCCCTCCTTCAATTGATTTCCGCCGTGGTCTTCGCCTCTGAGGTTTCACAAGAGCCCTACAAGAAGTACTGGTTGCATATCAGGCTGTTGCGTTTTCCCGCCGAGGGGTAGGCTAAAGGCCCACTGTTAAGGAGGTGATATGTCTGGACTGATCAATCCACATGCGGCCCCGGAAGAAGCAGCCTATGCGCTGCTGATTGAGCTCGTTCGCGCCCAGCGCGTGCCGCAATATGAAGGCGAAATTTCCGGCCTGCTGGCGATGTACGACGAAGCTGTTAAACACTTTAAAGAGAAAGAGACCGAGCGTTAGGCGTGGACATCGTGGTGCGAGGAAAGCGTGACGCCTGCGGGAGAGACGCAGGCGTTGGCTGGATAGCAGCTTGCGACATCAGCTGCCGCGGTAGGTAGAGTATCCGTACTGACTGAGCAGCAGCGGGATATGCAGTTTTTGATTTTGCTTTGTAACATTGAAAATAACCGGAACCACCGGGAAGAACGTATTCATGTTTTGGCTTTTAAAATAGTCACCGGTTTTAAACGTCACTTTATAAACCCCCGGCTCCATATTCTCCGCCTGCGGATAGAGCGATTTAATCCGCCCATCGGCATCCGTTTTACCGGTGGCGATATGCTGCCAGCTCTCCCCCTGCTGTTTATCCAGCTCAATCTGCACCCCCGGTGAAGGGAGCCCGGTTTGCTGATTAAGAATGTGTACGCTGAGCGTCCCCTCTGGCGCCGCCAGCGCGCTGAAGCTGAGCAGGGAAATTACGGAGGCGATAATTAATTTCATAATCGTGACCTTATTGGGCAAGTGAAAGTGCCCTAACTATAGTCAGCGCGGCGGGGAAAAAAATTAAACTTTTTGTTATCAGATTGCGGTTATTCGGCGGGGAAAGGCGCAACTGGATGTGCGCTGAAACAGGCCATAAACGGCCTTCTGCACAGGGAAAGTCGGCTAACAGATATGATCTTTTCATCTTGAAAAGCAGACCTTTTCCGGACGGCGGGTAACGAACGTCCGGGACCTGTCGCTGATGCTTATACCGTGAGCCGATCGTTGTCAGAAGAGGGATTGATTGTATATAGACTTTGGATAAATGTTTGACCAGGATGGGCTCATAGCTTGTCACTAATACGCTCAATTTTACAAGGACTAACCCGATGCCATTACCCGATCGTCTGCAACCAGCCAAAGTAAACCGCCAGAAACTGCAACAGCTAGCGGACATGGCCGAAGAGATACTGTCGCAAATTGATAATGGGGCCAAGGAAGAAGATGCCGGATTGAAAATGTTGATAGATAGCTGGAATAGTCAGGTCATTAACCCATATGCATTCTCTGATTTCCGGGACTTCTCTTCATGGACCAGTGCAAAAGACTTCACCCGGATGGCATTTAATCAAGAAAAATATGTGGCGGATTTAACCTGGGATGAGCTGATTCAGATCATCCAGTTTGTGTGTCAGGCCGAAGGTAAGGAATCTGAACAAAGCTACTCGCTGGGAGTGCTGGAGAAAAACTTTGATGCCAATCCATCCGACCTTATCTACTGGCCAGATGAATGGTTTCAGGATAAAGACATGCTTCATGTCGATTTGACGCCTGAAGAAATCGCCGGATACCTGATGGCAAAATCTGGCCGGCGGCTAAGCGATGCGCCGCAAATCGAGCTGAAGTATCCGATACCTTCAAATACGTAAGGTATATCAGCGCTCAGTTTGTAGATGTTGAAAGAATGGGATAGCGGCAAAATCACCGATCACCTGGATTTATATCAGGCGCCGCTACGCTTTCTCCTTGTCGGAGACTGGGCTTAAACTGCCGCTGGTGTGTTCCGCATCACGGCTTAGGCCAGCTACGTCCTGCTTCTGGTTATCACTGGTCATTTTGTCGCGGCTGACAATCAGGCTCCCCTGACCACGACCCGGCGACGAAGGTGTAGCCCAGGCCACCACTGAGGCTGTTCTGCGTGTTGTCGTAGTGGTCATTGCACCGCAGGCTGGTTATCACCAGGCAGATAATGCGTCGCCTCCATTTTCTGGAATCCAGCAGGAGCAGGAAATCTGGGATCATTATTCATATCCCGCAACTTATTGCCTTGTGAAGGATTTGATTCAACCTGTTTCCAGAACGTTTGCTCATTCAAATCCCTCGGCGCTGTAAATTGTTTACCCGGCTTAGCCGTCGAGATCTTCTCCGCTGCTCTAATCAGTATTGTGTTATCAATAATACCGGCTGCTTTACCCACTAACGATAACGCTTTTTCTGCCGGGATTGACGTCAGCAGAGCCAGCGCGTAATCCTTCGCCTCTTCCGCTGTCAGCAACGCCATTACCGTATCCGAGCCCGGGTTATTACTCAGGATGGTTTTGATAATATCCGCGCTTTCCGGCAAGTCGCCGCGTACGATATCCTTTAACCCGGCCTGTACCTGCTCCGGCGAAAGATTGTTGTCCTGCGCATACTTCACCCAGGATGTGGCTGCCTGTCCGGTTTCCGTCATCCCTTTTGGCAGACTCAGCGAGTTAGTCTCAACAACAATCCCAACCACAAAGGCTGGGATCTTTTCGACATAGATTAAAATCCCTTTACTTTAAAAAGGCGGAATAATGCGAGTCCAATGCCTCCAATGCTTCCACCATAAAGTCCTAATTTTGCTCCGTGCAAAACATCTTGCCAAGTTGTATTAAAACCATCGCCAAGCAGCCACAGTAACAACGAAAAAAAAATCTTTCCGCATACAGATAATGCGATCATGAATAAAATCGTAGCAGCTAAGAGAAATAGAGACTGAACACATCTAACTCGGAGATCATTTTTCATTTTTATCTCCTATTTTTTTTATTACCTGTTCAGCTCCTTTACCGCCTCCCTCTGATATTACTGAAGCTCCAATATTACCCATATTGCCTGGAAGCTTACCAGGCAACATCTCCTTAGAGATCCCCAGTTGACCTTTAATTTCGGTATATTTCAGCAGGTCAGGATTAAACTTAGGATCCCAGCCGCCGGTTAGCCATTTACCAGCCGCATTTGTGCCTGAAGAGATTAGTTTGCCTCCCCAGTAACCGCCAGCAGAACCCAGACCATTAGTAATTGCTCCTGTTAAAGGATTGTCACCGTTGATCTGATTGGTTAGCGCGCCACCGGCTGCATTCCAGCCCACTGTTCCCCATAAGCCATTCCCTATGCTTGCAACGTTTATCCAGCCAGCAACAACAGAGTTACCTGTACTCTTCTGGCCGCTGTTGTCGACGCTCATCGACAACAAAAGTGGGCGCTCCGCTGTCGCCGTCAGGTTAACGATGGAGCCGCCAGGTTTTTCGCCCGGCTGGATTTCAATTTGCACAGGCGTCGCGCGCGTGCGGTTAATCTGCTCCATCCCCTGTTCGATATCACGCAGGTTAAGAATATGGCCTTCCAGCCCTGGAAACGCCATTGTTAACTCACGTTTAGCCGCCCCTTCCATGGTGATTTTTTCGAGCTTTCCTTCAAGAATAGTCAGATGTAATACCCCGGAACGTAAATCCTGCTCGGTCAGAAAAGCGCGGCTGGTAATATATCCCCGACTGATATACCAGTCGGAAATAATATTTACGAGTTTAGTAATACGCGCAATATCCATGCACTGCCCAAGCCAGGGCCGGACTATTTTTTGCTGCTGACGCGAATCAATAAGCGTCGCGCCATCTAACGCGATGCGATGGATAGAAAAACAGGGACCATCAGAGGCTTCAGCCTGCGCAGGCATCGCCGCGTGAAGGCTGGGCGTGGCGCGCTCCAGCGATTCACGTTGCTGCTGGTTCTGACGCAGTAATTGTTGCTGCTGTTGCTCAACGCTGTCGCGATCGGCTGGCGATAAAAAAGCGGCGTGGGTGGTCAGACTCAGCGTCATTAGTCCCAGAGCCAAATACAGAGATTTCATCCGTGTTCTCGTTATTACTTAACGTGCAGTGCAAAAACATATTCCATTATATGTTGCGCGGATTTAAGCATGAAACTTACGGTATGTGAACATGAAATAATGAATGAGGATCGTTTTTAGGATAATGACTTTTGCGCAGCAAAATAGACGGCAGGGGAAAATAACGAATGTATTAAAACGTATTTGAAATATGTTTTTCAACCGCAATAGCACAGCCAGGTTACAGGATAGGGAAAATGGTGTCCGGTACGAAAAAGCAGCAAGAGGATAAGAAGCTGATATTGAATGGCACGCCCTACAGGATTCGAACCTGTGACCTACGGCTTAGAAGGCCGTTGCTCTATCCAGCTGAGCTAAGGGCGCCCTGAGAAGCGAGTGCTTCGCGGAGTGAAACGCCTGGAATTATACGGTCCACGTCCGTTGAGTCAATCCATTTTGCCAGGAAACTGCGGGGCTTATACGATGCTGGCGAAATATCCCTCAGCAACTGTACAAGAAGCATACCACCGGGGCTCATGCGCGCGAAAATTCACTTAGTGGCCAGGCGCAACACACCAATGACCCTGGACTTAACAGGGTCAAAACAGGCTAAATTCACCGCAGACAGGATAAAACAGCAAACGAGGACTGACAGCGAGGCCCGCTTCTGACAAAATATCCTCATCCCCCTTTCGTAAAGATACAGATGGAATCCTCTCTCTGATGGCAGCAAAAATTATTGACGGTAAAACGATTGCGCAGCAGGTACGCTCTGAGGTTGCGGAAAAAGTGAAGGCTCGCGTTGCGGCCGGAAAACGCGCCCCTGGGCTGGCCGTCGTGCTGGTCGGTAGCAACCCGGCCTCGCAGATTTATGTCGGCAGCAAGCGCAAAGCATGTGAAGAAGTGGGCTTCGTCTCCCGCTCTTACGATCTCCCGGAAACCACCAGCGAAGCCGAGCTGCTGGAGCTTATCGACACCCTGAATGCCGATAAGACCATCGACGGTATTCTGGTTCAGCTGCCCCTGCCGGCAGGGATCGACAACGTCAAAGTGCTCGAGCGCATCGCGCCGGATAAAGACGTCGACGGCTTCCATCCCTATAACGTTGGCCGCCTGTGCCAGCGCGCGCCGCGCCTGCGTCCGTGCACTCCGCGCGGTATCGTGACCTTGCTGGAACGCTACAATATCGACACCTACGGCCTCAATGCGGTGGTCATTGGCGCGTCCAATATCGTCGGTCGCCCGATGAGCATGGAGCTGCTGCTGGCCGGCTGCACCACCACCGTGACCCACCGCTTTACCAAAAACCTGCGCCATCACGTCGAAAACGCCGACCTGCTGATCGTCGCGGTAGGTAAACCGGGCTTTATTCCTGGCGAGTGGATTAAAGAAGGGGCGATTGTGGTCGATGTCGGCATTAACCGTCTGGAAAGCGGCAAAGTGGTCGGCGACGTGGTGTATGAAGATGCCGCCGAACGCGCGTCCTACATCACCCCGGTTCCCGGCGGCGTTGGCCCGATGACCGTCGCCACCCTGATTCAGAACACGCTGCAGGCGTGCGAAGAGTATCACGACGTTGAGGAGGCCTGAGATGGCGACATTTTCCTTGGGTAAACACCCGCACGTTGAGCTGTGCGATCTGCTGAAGCTGGAAGGCTGGAGCGAAAGCGGCGCCCAGGCGAAAATCGCTATCGCTGACGGGCTGGTGAAAGTTGACGGCGCGGTGGAAACCCGCAAACGCTGCAAGATCGTCGCCGGTCAGACGGTGAGCTTTGAAGGCCAGAGCGTCACCGTCACGGCCTGACAACGAAAAGAAAAACGCCCGCTTTTGCGGGCGTTTTTTTATGGCTTACTTCCGGCGCCAGGTGGTGCCCTGCGGGCCATCTTCCAGCACAATGCCCATCTCGTTAAGACGGTCGCGCGCCGCATCCGCCGCCGCCCAGTCTTTCGCTTTACGCGCGTCCAGACGCTGCTGGATCAGCGATTCGATCTCCGCCACTTCCGCGTCGTCAACCTGCGCGCCGCTCTGCAGGAACGCCTCCGGCTCCTGCTCCAGCAGACCCAGCACCGCAGCAAGCTTACGCAGGTGGGCCGCCATGGCATTTGCCGCTGCGGCGTCCTCGGTTTTCAGGCGGTTTACTTCACGCGCCATATCGAACAGCACCGAATAGGCTTCCGGGGTGTTGAAGTCGTCGTCCATTGCCTCGATAAAGCGTGCTTCGAAGGCTTCGCCACCCGCCGCGTCGACGGATTTGTCCGTCCCGCGCAGCGCGGTGTACAGACGCTCCAGCGCCGAACGCGCCTGCTTGAGGTTCTCTTCGCTGTAGTTCAGCTGGCTGCGATAGTGGCCGGACATCAGGAAGTAGCGAATCGTCTCCGCATCGTAATACTTCAGCACGTCGCGGACGGTAAAGAAGTTACCCAGCGATTTCGACATCTTCTCGCGGTCAACCATCACCATGCCGGAGTGCATCCAGTAGTTAACGTACTCGCCGTCATGGGCGCAGGTGGACTGGGCGATTTCGTTTTCATGATGCGGGAACATCAGATCCGAACCGCCGCCGTGAATATCGAAGTGGTTGCCGAGCTGCTTGCAGTTCATCGCCGAGCACTCGATATGCCAGCCCGGACGACCCGCGCCCCACGGCGACGGCCAGCTTGGCTCGCCCTCTTTCGACATCTTCCACAGGACGAAGTCCATTGGGTTACGCTTGACGTCAACCACGTCGACGCGCGCCCCCGCCTGCAGTTGATCGAGATCCTGGCGTGACAGCAGACCGTAATTCGGGTCCGTCGGCACGTCAAACATCACGTCGCCGTTATCTGCGACGTAAGCATGGCCTTTAGCGATCAGCTGCTCGGTGATCTCAATGATCTCCGCGATATGGTGCGTTGCGCGCGGTTCGCTGTCGGGACGCAGAATATTCAGCGCGTCAAAATCTTTGTGCATTTCGGCAATCATGCGATCGACCAGCGCGACAAAGCTTTCGCCGTTTTCATTAGCGCGCTTAATGATTTTGTCGTCGATATCGGTGATATTGCGCACGTACTTTAGCTTATAGCCAAGAAAACGCAGATAGCGCGC
This sequence comes from Klebsiella variicola, assembly GCF_000828055.2. NCBI lineage: Bacteria > Pseudomonadati > Pseudomonadota > Gammaproteobacteria > Enterobacterales > Enterobacteriaceae > Klebsiella > Klebsiella variicola. Next base: position 4,170,586 of record NZ_CP010523.2, read on the forward strand.
CACGACGTCAAAGGAGACGAAGGTACGGCCATGGCCGATATGACAGAGATCGTAAACGGTAATACCACACACGTACATGCCGACTTCCCCGGCATGGATAGGTTTAAATTCCTCTTTCTGGCGCGTCAGTGTATTAAAAATTTTTAACATCGAAGATTCCGTGTAGACGTGTGTGGGTAATGAAGTCTCTATAATACCCATAATTCAGACCGGACGCAGCACACATTGCAAGGTGCATCGACCCCCGCGGTTATGCTATAACACCCCCCTATATCTCACCCGACATCGGGTGCTGGCACCACACTCATCGGAACAGGATGCAAAAATGGTTACTTTCCACACCAATCATGGCGATATCGTAATCAAAACGTTTGACGACAAAGCGCCGGAAACAGTTAAAAACTTCCTGGACTACTGCCGCGAAGGTTTCTACGACAACACCATTTTCCACCGTGTTATCAACGGCTTTATGATTCAGGGCGGCGGTTTCGAACCGGGCATGAAACAAAAAGAGACCAAATCTCCGATTCAGAACGAAGCGAACAACGGCCTGAAAAACACCCGTGGTACGCTGGCAATGGCCCGTACTCAGGCGCCGCACTCTGCCACCGCCCAGTTCTTCATCAACGTGGCCGATAACGACTTCCTGAACTTCTCTGGCGAAAGCCTGCAGGGTTGGGGCTACTGCGTTTTCGCCGAAGTGGTTGAAGGCATGGACGTGGTAGACAAAATCAAAGCGGTTGCCACCGGCCGCAGCGGCATGCACCAGGATGTGCCGAAAGATGATGTGATCATCAAAAGCGTCACCGTCAGCGAGTAATTCGTGGCGACACTTTTTATTGCAGATTTGCACCTGCAAACAGAAGAACCGGCGATCACCGCCGGTTTTCTGCGTTTTTTACAGGGAGAAGCCCGCCAGGCGGACGCCCTGTATATCCTTGGCGATCTGTTTGAGGCGTGGATCGGCGATGACGATCCGAACCCGCTGCACCAACAAATTGTCTCGGCAATCAAAGCCGTCGTCGACGCCGGCGTGCCCTGCTACTTCATCCACGGCAACCGCGATTTTCTCGTCGGCCAGCGCTTTGCCCGCCAGAGCGGGATGCTCCTGCTCGCCGAAGAAGAGCGACTGGACCTCTATGGCCGTGAAGTGTTGATTATGCATGGCGACACGCTGTGCACCGATGACCCAGGCTATCTGGCGTTTCGCGCCAAAGTCCACACCCCGTGGATCCAGCGTCTGTTCCTGGCCCTGCCGCTGTTTATCCGCCGCCGCATCGCCGCCCGCATGCGCGCCGACAGCAAAGCCGCCAACAGCAGTAAATCAATGGACATTATGGATGTGAATCCACAGGCGGTAGTTGACGTCATGGAAAGACATCATGTGCAGTGGCTGATCCACGGCCATACCCATCGCCCGGCGGTCCATGAACTGCAGGCCAACGGCCAACCCGCATGGCGCGTGGTACTCGGCGCCTGGCACAGCGAAGGTTCGATGGTCAAGGTGACGCCGGACGACGTCGAACTGATCCACTTTCCGTTCTAGTTCCTGCGCGAGCACAATTCCGAAACCGTCTTTTGCCTGGGCGAAGGTGCGCGCTTCCCCGCATCCTGCATGCTAGTCTCCCACGACATCACTCTCAAGGAATGAGCATGAACAGGAAAAAGTGGAATCAGCCGCTGATGTGGGGAATGATCATCGCGATCCTCAATCCGTTAGGGGTAAGTTATATCGCCTTAATCGGCGTCGCTATCGGCAACACGCTGACGTTTGTCTGGTGTGCAATGCTGGCGTGGGCCATCTATTTCTATGCCATTTATTTGCTCTGTACCCGCCCCCACGATAGCCGGCTGGTACAAATCTATTTACTGGTGATGGGCACCCTGATGCTCCCGTGGGGGGTAGTGCTGCTCATCACCTGCATCATGAATGAGATAAAGGCCAATAAGCCGCGATCGACGTCATCACTGAACGAGACAAAAGACGGCTAACCATGCGCACGCAACCGTTTTCCTTGCTGGCAGTTCATGCTATTCTCTGTGGCCTCTAAAGCAGTGTGAAACACACCCACAGGAGTTTTAAGACGCATGTCTTCCCGCAATAATTCGGCGCGTATCGCCATCGTGATGGGGTCCAAAAGCGACTGGGCTACCATGCAATTTACCGCAGAAATCCTTGATGCCCTGAACGTTCCGTACCATGTCGAAGTGGTCTCCGCCCACCGCACGCCCGATAAGCTGTTCAGCTTTGCTGAAAGCGCCGAGAGCCACGGTTATCAGGTGATTATTGCAGGGGCAGGCGGCGCGGCGCATCTGCCGGGCATGATTGCGGCGAAAACCCTGGTGCCGGTGCTCGGCGTACCGGTTCAGAGCGCGGCCTTAAGCGGTGTCGACAGCCTCTACTCCATTGTGCAAATGCCGCGCGGCATTCCGGTCGGTACGCTGGCTATCGGCAAAGCTGGCGCAGCGAACGCCGGCCTGCTCGCCGCACAGATCCTTGCCCAACATGATGCCGAACTGCACCAGCGCCTGAGCGCCTGGCGTCAGGCACAAACCGATGAAGTGCTGGATAACCCGGATCCGCGGGGTGCGGCATGAAACAGGTATGCGTGCTCGGTAACGGTCAGTTAGGCCGCATGCTGCGCCAGGCCGGTGAGCCGCTGGGCATCGCCGTCTGGCCGGTCGGCCTGGAAGCCGACCCGGAAGCGGTGCCGTTCCAGCAGAGCGTCATCACGGCCGAAATTGAACGCTGGCCGGAAACCGCCCTCACCCGCGAGCTGGCCCGCCATCCGGCGTTCGTCAACCGCGATGTCTTCCCAATTATCGCCGACCGCCTGACGCAAAAGCAGCTATTCGACAAGCTTGGCCTCGCCACTGCCCCGTGGCAGCTGCTGGCGGATAAAAGCGAATGGCCGACGGTGTTTGCTCGTCTCGGCGAGCTGGCGATCGTTAAGCGTCGCGTCGGCGGCTACGACGGCCGCGGCCAGTGGCGCCTGCGCGCTGACGAAACCGCGCAACTCCCGGAGGATAACTACGGCGAGTGCATCGTCGAGCAGGGGATTAACTTCTCCGGCGAAGTGTCGCTGGTGGGCGCCCGCGCTCATGACGGTAGCACCGTCTTCTACCCGCTGACCCGCAACCTGCATCAGGACGGTATTCTGCGCGCCAGCGTGGCCTTCCCGCAGGCCAATGCCCGCCAGCAGGAACAAGCGGAAAGCATGCTGACGGCGATCATGAACGAGCTGAACTACGTCGGCGTGATGGCGATGGAGTGCTTCGTCACCGCCGAGGGGCTGCTGATCAACGAGCTGGCGCCGCGCGTGCACAACAGCGGCCACTGGACGCAAAATGGCGCCTCCATCAGCCAGTTTGAACTGCATCTGCGAGCGATTACCGACCTGCCGCTGCCGCCGCCGGTGGTCAACAGCCCGTCGGTAATGATCAACCTGATCGGCACCGATCTCAACTACGACTGGCTGAAGCTGCCGCTGGTGCACCTGCACTGGTACGATAAAGAGGTGCGTCCGGGTCGCAAAGTCGGCCACCTGAACCTCACCGACAGCGATACCGATCGCCTGAGCGCGACGCTGGAAGCGATCAAGCCGCTGCTGCCGCCGGAGTACACCAGCGGCCTGTTCTGGGCGCAATCGCAGCTCAGCTAAGCCCTGCGTGCCGGGGATTTGATCTATCCCCTTCCCCGGCACACCTTGAGGCGCGTACAATCCCCCCCTTGCTGTAAAGCCCATTTCTGTTTTGACTTCAGAGGATACCCCATGACCAATGGGACGGATTATCGCGCCATTCTCGCCAGCGATACGCCACTGATTGACGTACGCGCCCCGGTGGAGTTTAGCCAAAGCGCGATGCCGGCGGTGATCAACCTGCCGCTGATGAATGATGAAGAACGCGCCGCGGTCGGCACCTGCTACAAGCGTCAGGGACCAGAGGCGGCGCTGGCGCTCGGCCATAAGCTGGTTGATGGCGACCTGCGCGCCAGCCGGATCCAGGCGTGGCTGGAAGCGTGCGCCCGTTACCCGCACGGTTACCTGTGCTGCGCCCGCGGCGGCCAGCGATCGCATATCGTCCAGCAGTGGCTGAAAGACGCTGGCGTGGAGTACCCCCTGATCGTCGGCGGCTATAAAGCGCTACGCCAGGCGGCGATCCAGGCCACCGACGAACTGGTGCAGCGCCCGATTGTGCTGATTGGCGGCTGCACCGGCAATGGCAAAACTCAGCTGGTCTGCTCGCGACCGGACGGTATCGATCTGGAAGGGCTTGCCCATCACCGCGGTTCTTCATTCGGTCGAACCCTGCAGGATCAGCACCCGCAGGCCACCTTTGAAAACCATCTGGCGGTCAGCCTGCTTAAAAAAGCCGAACAGCAGACCCGCTGGGTGCTGGAAGATGAAGGCCATATGATCGGTGCCAACCATCTGCCGGAGTGCCTGCGCCTCCGCATGGCGCAATCGCCGCTGGCGGTGGTGGAAGATCCATTTGACGTTCGCCTCGAACGGCTGCGCGAAGAGTACTTCGATCGCATGTATCGCGACTTCATCGCCGCGTATGGCGAAGAGAAAGGCTGGCTGGCATACGGCGAGTACCTCCATCATGGTCTGTTTGCCATCCGCCGTCGCCTGGGGCTGCAGCGTTTTGCTCAGCTGACTGAACGGCTCGACGCGGCGCTGGCGCAGCAGCAGCGCACCGCCAGCACCGAGGCGCACTTCGCCTGGCTGGTGCCGCTGCTGGAAGAATACTACGACCCGATGTATCGCTATCAGTTGGGGAAAAAAGCCGGGAAGATCCTGTTTCGCGGCAACTGGCAGGAGGTCGCCGCCTGGCTGGCGAAGTAATCGCATGCGCTATTGTCCCGGCTTGCGGCGTAAACGCCTTAGCCGGGCTACCGCTCGGCGCGATTTGTAGCCCCGGTAGCGCAGCGCGACCGGGGGTTGTGACCGCTTAGAAGTCGTAGCGCAGACGCACCAGGTTCATATCCCCCAGGTTGTCGGTGCTGGAGGTAAACACGTGTTCGTAGTCAACGCGGAAACCGTAATCCAGCTGGAAGCTGATCCCCAGACCGTTATCGATACGCTGGTAGTTGCGGCCATTCACGTACTGCAGGCGGTCGCCCATAAAGTACGGCTGAATAGATTTAACAGCGTATTGATTGATCGGGAATTTATAGCCCGCAAAATATTCAATCCCCCAGGCGTCGCCGGCGAAGTAGTTATGCACATCGGTTTTTTTGGTGGTGAGGAAGTTCTGATACCAGCCGCCGCCGAAGGAGAAGGTCCAGTTATCCGGGGTCCAGCTCAGCGCGGTACCGACGATGTTCTGGTCATAGGTTTTGCTGTCGGCGCTTGACGGGTCGCGCATTTCGGCGCGGGTATAGTTCCATGCGGTACCCCAGGTCAGGTCCTTCATGATGTGGTAGTCCGCACCAACAGAACCGCCGCCTTTACGCTTGTAGCGCAGGCCGTTGCCAGGCAGATACTCACTATCTTCGAACAGATAAGAGCCGTATAGATCGACATCACCCACGGTTTTCTTATATTTCAGCATATTACGTGAACGATAGGAGCCATCGTAATCGCCGTTAATACCGTTTCCCGGGGCCTGGCCGATCATGTCGTAGTCCCAGATATCGGTTTTCACCCCCACCACATCATAGTAAATGCTGTTCTGCTGCCCGTAGGTTAACGTGCCCCAGGTATCGCTTTTCAGGCCGGTATACAGCATGCGGCGGGTGGTATTGTTTGCGCCTTCCGCGTAGTGGTTATCCCAGTCAAACAGTGCCGGAATGTTCACCCCCAGTTCGTAGTAGCTGATCCAGCTAATATCATCGAACAGGTAGTAATCCGCCGCGAAGCGGAAACGGGTGCCACCGTCGAAACCGTTACGCTTATAGGATCCTTTATCACCATCACCGCTCATCATGTTGAACTGCGGACGAATACTCCCGCCGACGGTAAAGTTAAGCCGGCTTAACGGATCGCCCGCCTGCGGATCTTGTTTCAGCAGCGTGATCTCCGCGTGGGAAGCAAATGAAGCGAACACCAGTGTTGCGCCGATCGAGACCGCCAGCGCTTTTATTTTATGTGCCATAGTTTTTCCTTGATTAATAAGCAACCTTATATTTACCAGATGAATATTAACCGCGAATCAGTACAGCGTGTTGTCGGTTTTTTAATGTTTTGTGCGCTTAAAAATCAACGAGTTATCAATTTGTGCGCTTAAAATAAAAGCGCCGCCAAAAACGGCGGCGCATCATCAAAATGCAATAATCTTACTGGCTAAACTGACGGAACAACGCTTTCCCCTTTAACAAACGCAGCCCCAGCCCGCCGCCGCACAGAGATAACAACACCGCTCCCGTCAGCGGCAGCATCACCCACAAGCGCCAGTCCGGCGTCCAGGGGAAATCAAATACTTTCGTCTGCAGCATCGCCAGCGCCACTTCCGCGCCTATCGCCGCCACCAGTCCGGAAACCAGCCCCAGCAGGGCAAACTCCGCCCACAGCGTGGCGCGCAGCAGCGATTTCCCGGCCCCCAGCGTGCGCCAGACCACCAGCTCCTGATGCCGCTGGCGCATACCGACCTGGACCTGCGCCAGCAACAGCAGCACGCCGCAGGCCGTGACCAGGCCCACCATCACCTCCAGCGCCCGGCTGACCTGGGAGAGCACCTGGCCGACCTGACGCAGGATGGCGCCGATATCCAACAAGCTAACGGTGGGAAACTCGCGGTTCAACTGGGTCAACATCGCGGGACCGTTATCCCAGCGGAAGCTGGTGAGCCAGCTCTGCGGCTGCCCGTCCAGCGCCCCGGAGGGGAAAATAAAGAAGAAGTTGGGCCGCAGGCTCTCCCAGTCAACTTTGCGCACGCTGCTGACCTTCGCGCTGAAGTCCTGAGTATCGCCGGTAAAGGTCACCGTATCGCCGATCTTCACCCCCAGCCGCTGCGCCAGTCCCTCTTCAATCGATACCTCGCCCGGCTTCGGCGGCCAGTTGCCGGCCACCAGCGGATTATGATCCGGACGATCGGCGCTCCAGGTCAGATTGAGTTCCCGGTTAAGCGCTTCATCTTTGTTACCGTCCGTGGAGTGACCGTTGATCTGCGTCAGACGAGCCCGGACGATCGGATAAAATTCCGCCGCCCGGGTCTGGTGTTCGGCGAGGAAAGTCTTCACCGGCATTATCTGCTCAGGGGCAATATTGATCAGAAAGTAGTTCGGGCTTTCCCGGGGCAACTGCTGCTGCCAGCGGTCAAGCAGATCGCCGCGCAGCACCAGCAGCAGCGCCAGTAGCATAAACGACAGGGAAAACGCCGCCAGCTGGCTGAGGGTCGACCACGGCTGGCGCAGCAGGCGGTTCACCGCCAGACGCAGCGGCAAGGCTTTGAGCGTCAGGCGTTTGAGCAGCCACAGCAATCCCCAGCCCACCAGGCCGCACAGCAGCGCCAGCACCACCGCCCCGGCCAGCACCGACCACAGCAGCGGGCTGCCGCCCATCAGCCAGGCCAGCCCGCCGACCACCACCGCGCAGACCACAGGAATATAGTGTTTCAGCGGCCAGACGTTAGCCACCACATCCTGACGCAGCACTCGCAGCGGCAGGGTCGCCAGCAGCAGTCGATACGGCCGCAGGCCCACCAGCAGGGAAATGACGCCTGTCGCCCCGATAGCCCACAGCCACGGCCAACCGCTGGCAGCGGGTAGTGCGGCGGGCAGCACCGGTTTGAGCATCAACAGCAGCAGGCGCTCCAGCGCCAGGCCCACGACCCCGCCGCTTATTACCGACAGCGTCAGCAGCAGCAGCCACTGGCCGACGATGAGCTTGCGCAGCTGCGCCCGCCCGGCGCCCAGCGTCTTCAAAATTGCGACCAGATCGTAGCGACTGCGGCAGTAGTGGCTCATCGCCACGGCGATCGCGGCAACGGCCAGCAGCAGCGTCAACAGCGCGGATAACAGCAGGAATTGCTGCGAGCGCTCAAGGGATTTGCCCAGCGCGCTGTCGTCCTGTTCAAGGCCAGTCCAGCGATGTTCCGCGCCGAGCTTCGGCAGCAGCCATTGTTCATAATCCGCCAGCTGTTGCACGTTACCGGCGAACTTATAGCGCCATGCGACGCGACTGCCGGGCTGCACGGCCCCGGTTTTTGCCACGTCAGCCATATTCATCATCAGTCGCGGCGCCATCTGGAAGGGGTTAAACCCTGCATCCGGCTCCTGAATCACTTCCCCGGCAATGCGCAGCGTGGCATCGCCAACGTCAATCGTATCGCCGGTTTTCAGGTTCAGGAGCGCCATCAGCCTTGGCGCCAGCAGCACGCTCCCCGCCTGCGGCTTCAGCCCCGGCGGCTGCGTCTCGAGGGTGCCATACAGCGGATAACGGTCGTCCACCGCCTTAACGTCCGCCAGCTGCGGCGTATCACCGGCGAACGTCATGGTGGCGAAGCTCAGCTGCTCGCCGACGGTCAGCCCTGACTTCCGCGCTTGCGCGATCCACTCGGCGGGTACCTCGCGCGAACTGCGCAGCGTACGGTCGCCGGCCATAAACTCACGGCTTTGCTGGCTAAGGCCTTTCTCCATCCGATCGCTTATCGACCCCAGGGCCAGCACGCAGGCCACGGCGAGGCTTAACGCCAGCCAAACGATCAGCAGCGACGGCGAGCGCCATTCGCGCCAGAACCAGCGGGCGATCATGCTTCCTCCCGCAGCTGACCATCCACCAGGCGCAGACGGCGGTCGCAGCGCGCCGCCAGCAGCGGATCGTGAGTGACGAGGATCAGGGTGGTGCCGTGTTCGCGATTAAGCGAGAACAGCAGATCGGCAATTTTGTCCCCGGTCTGGCGATCGAGGTTGCCGGTGGGCTCATCGGCGAACAGGAGGGCCGGGCGCCCGTTGAAGGCCCGGGCCAGCGCCACCCGCTGCTGTTCGCCGCCGGAGAGCTGCGCCGGCAGGTGGTGCAGGCGTTTGCCAAGCCCCAGCTGCTCAAGCAGCGCGCGGGCATCGCCCTGGCTCTCACTGTCGCTGGCGCCGCGCAGCAGCGCCGGCAGCTCGACGTTCTCCAGGGCGTTGAGCGTCGGGATCAGCATAAACGACTGAAAAACAAAGCCAACGTGCTGCGCCCGCAGCGCCGCCCGCGCCTCCTCATCCATCCGATGCAGCGGTTTGCCCAGCATCGAGACTTCCCCGCTGCTGCCATCGTCCAGGCCAGCGAGGATCGCCAGCAGGGTCGATTTACCGGAACCTGACTCGCCGATCAGGGCGATGGTCTGCCGCGGTTTGACAACCAGCTCAACTCCGGTAAGGATGGAGAGCTGATGCTCTCCCTGACCGACGGACTTCTTAAGATGATGAACTTCAAGTATGTTTTCCGCTGGCATGTGCCTTTCCTGTTTTTGTTCCTGTTTACCTGCCGCGCAATGGCGGCGGACACGCTGCTGATCCTCGGCGACAGCCTGAGCGCTGGCTATCGAATGGCGGCCAACGCCGCCTGGCCTGCGCTGCTCAATGAGAAGTGGCAGGCGAAAACACCGGTGGTGAACGCCAGCATCAGCGGCGATACCTCGCAGCAGGGGCTGGCCCGCCTGCCAGCGCTGCTTAAGCAGCATCAGCCGCGCTGGGTGCTGGTTGAGCTCGGCGGCAATGACGGGCTGCGCGGTTTTCCGCCACAGCAGACCGAGCAAACACTGCGCACCATTATTAAAGATATCAAAGCGGCCAACGCCGAGCCGCTGCTGATGCAAATTCACCTGCCGGCGAACTATGGCCGCCGCTATAATGAAGCCTTCGGCGCGATTTACCCGGCCCTGGCCAAAGAGTTCGATATTCCTCTCCTGCCTTTTTTTATGGAGGAGGTCTATCTCAAACCGCAATGGATGCAGGACGACGGCATTCACCCAAATCGCGACGCGCAGCCGTTTATCGCCGACTGGATGGCGAACCGGCTGGCTCCCTTAGTTAATCATGACTCCTGAACGCCAGGGGTCGCTGACAGGTAAAGTTATGCAAAAAACGGTTTTAGTGACAGGCTGTTCCAGCGGAATTGGTCTGGAAAGCGCGCTGGATTTAACCCGCCAGGGCTTTCGCGTACTGGCGGCCTGCCGTAAAGCGGAGGATGTCGCGCGGATGCAGGAGCTGGGGCTAACCGGTATTTTGCTCGATCTGAATGACCCACAGAGCGTGGAGCGCGCGGCGGCGGAGGTGATTGCGCTGACCGATAATCGTCTCTATGGCCTGTTCAATAACGCCGGTTATGGCGTCTATGGCCCGCTGAACACCATCAGCCGCCAGCAGATGGAACAGCAGTTTTCCGCCAACTTTTTCGGCGCGCATCAACTGACCATGCTGCTGCTGCCGGCGATGACGCCGCACGGCGAAGGGCGCATCGTGATGACCTCCTCGGTGATGGGGCTTATCGCCAGTCCCGGTCGCGGGGCCTATGCCGCCAGTAAATACGCCCTCGAGGCGTGGTCCGATGCGCTACGCATGGAATTGCGCCACAGTGGTATTCAGGTCAGCCTGATTGAACCGGGCCCGATCCGCACCCGCTTTACCGATAACGTCAACCAGACGCAAAGCGATAAACCCGTAGAAAATCCGGGCATCGCCGCCCGCTTTACCCTCGGGCCGGAGGCGGTGGTGGAAAAAGTGCGCCACGCTTTTACCAGCGATAAGCCAAAGCTGCGCTACCCGGTCACTCTGGTGACTCACGCGGTGGCGCTGCTCAAACGCCTGCTGCCTGCCCGCGCGATGGACAAAATTATCCACGGCTGAGTTGAAGCGCGGCATGCCGCCCCCATGTAAAACAGAAATCGACTAACGAGAAATGCCCATGTCCGAACAGAATATTGTCAATATTAGCGAAGCGAACCTGCAGCAGACGCTACAGCAGTCCATGAACGTCCCGGTGCTGTTTTATTTCTGGTCTGCCCGCAGCCAGCACTGCGAACAGCTGACCCCAGTACTCGAGCGCCTGGCCGCCCAGTATAACGGCCAGTTCACGCTGGCGAAGGTCGATTGCGACGCCGAGCAAATGCTCGCTTCACAGTTTGGTCTGCGCGCCATCCCTACAGTTTATCTGTTCCAGAACGGCCAGCCGGTGGACGGTTTTGAAGGCCCGCAGCCGGAGGAAGCGATTCGCGCCCTGCTGGATAAAGTCCTGCCGCGCGAAGAGGAGCTGAAAGCCCAGCAGGCGCTGGCCCTGATGCAGGAAGAAAAATACGCCGAGGCATTACCGCTGCTGAAGGAAGCCTGGCAGCTGTCGAATCAGGACAGCCAGATTGGTCTGCTGCTGGCGGAAACGCTGATTGCCCTGCACCGTTCCGATGAAGCGGAAAGCGTGCTGAAAACCATCCCGCTGCAGGATCAGGATACCCACTATCAGGGGCTGGTAGCGCAGATCGAGCTGCTCAAACAGGCCGCCGACACCCCGGAAATCCAGCAGCTGCAGCAGCAGGTGGAACAGAATCCGGACGATGCGCAGCTGGCCTCCCAGCTGGCGCTGCAGCTGCATCAGGTCGGGCGTAATGAAGAAGCGCTGGCGCTGCTGTTCAGCCATCTGCAGAAGGATTTAGGCGCCGGCGATGGCCAGGCGCGCAAGATGCTGCAGGAGATCCTCGCCGCCCTCGGTACCGGCGATGCGCTGGCCGCCAAATACCGCCGCCAGCTGTATTCGCTGCTGTACTAATCAGAGGCGCTGGACCGGATAGCGCTACGCTTATCCGGGCTACAGATTACGCCGTGGTAGCCCGGGTAAGGCGTGAACGCCGCAACCCGGGATCGTTCATGGGTGCTTTTTCAGCTGCGTTACCACCAGCTGATGACGGGCATTGAAGAACTTCCGGTAGGTCAGATAGCCGGCGATAATCGTCGACAGGCTGGCGGTCGACAGCAGCATAAAGGTCACCATGATCTGGTACTTAATCGCCTTCACCGGGTCAATACCGGCAAAAATTAGCCCCGACATCATCCCAGGCAAGCTCACCAGCCCGACCGTTTTCGCTGAATCGACGGTGGGAATCAATGACGCGCGAATGCTCTCGCGAATCAGCCGCGCCGCAGCCATCTTCGGCGTCGCGCCGAGGCTCAGCTTCTCCTGAATCTGCTGCTGCTCGCTGCTGAAGCGCTGGCCCATATTGTTGTAGCACAGCCCCACCGCCACCATGGCGTTCCCGGCCACCATCCCGGCAATCGGGATCACCTGCATCGGCACGAAGGCGATCGACCCCGAAAAGACCAGTACCGCCAACGTTAGTCCGGCGCCAGTGGTAATAGCGATAAACGACGAGACAAAAGCTTTATCGATATATTTACTGCGCTTCTTCGCATTCCACGCCGCGTTAAAGCAGATAAACAGCACCATCAACAGCGTCAGAACCGCATGATTGACGTTAAAGATATATTTCAGCACATAGCCGACGATAATCAGCTGCACGATCGCCCGGCAAATACTCCAGATAATATCTTTTTCCAGTGCCAGTTTTTCCCGATAGCTGACCAGAATAGCGATCAGCACCAGCACCATCGACAGCGCCAGCGATTCGTTCGTAATGTTATGCCCGTTCATGCTGTACCTCCTGCATGTTTCCGCCGGCAGGTTGCAGCGTAATCACTTCATCGGCATGCGAAATTTCGTTGCGATCGTGGGTGACCCACAGAACAGCGACCTGTTTTTCCGTCGCGTAGCCATGAATAATGTCATTCACATTCTGTTTATTACTTTCATCCAGCGCGCTGGTAATTTCGTCCAGCAGCAGCACGCGCGGTAGAAATTGTAAATTGCGGATCAGCGATACGCGCTGCTTTTCCCCGCCGGACAGTTCGTTAATAGACTTTTCCAGCATATTTTCGCCAAGGCCAAAGCGCTGCAGGTCAGCCACCAGCGCCTGCGGATCGGGTTGTTTGTTGCGGATCTGCCACGGAAAAACCAGGTTATCGTAGACTGAATCACCGAACAGCGCCGGCGTCTGCGCGCAGTAAGACACCTGCTGACGATAGGTTTCCGGCGACAGCGTCGCGATATCCACATCGTCAAAAAACAGGCGTCCGGAGGTTGGGCTGAGCAGCGAGGCGATAATCTTCAGCAAGGTGCTTTTCCCGCAGCCGGAAGGCCCGGTAATCAGCTTAAATTCTCCGGGTCTGAGCTGAAGAGTGATATTGTGTAAAATAACTGCGTCGTCGGTCTTAAACCCCACACCCTCGAGACGCAAAAGCGCGTTATTTTCCTTCATGAGTATTCCTGATTATTTTCTGAAACACCGCTAGTTTACCCCACTTTCCTTTCTCCAGGATGAGGAGAAAGATATACTCAGTTTAAACATGCGCTATTTCCTTGTAGCGCCCCACCAGGCAACAAGACAGGAGGTTTTTGATGCTGATTTTTATTCCTATCCTTATTTTCGTCGCGCTGGTCATTGTGGCCGCGGCGGTGAAAATTGTCCCGCAAGGCTATCAGTGGACGGTAGAACGTTTTGGGCGCTTTACCCAGACGCTGCAGCCGGGATTAAGCTTAGTCGTGCCGTTTATGGACCGAATCGGCCGCAAAGTGAACATGATGGAGCAGGTGCTCGACATCCCCTCGCAGGAGGTTATCTCCCGGGATAACGCCAACGTCACCATCGACGCGGTCTGCTTTATTCAGGTGATTGACGCGCCAAAGGCCGCCTACGAGGTCAGCAATCTTGAGCAGGCGATCGTCAACCTGACGATGACCAATATCCGTACCGTGCTCGGCTCGATGGAGCTGGACGAAATGCTCTCCCAGCGCGACAGCATTAACACCCGTCTGCTGCATATCGTTGACGACGCCACTAATCCGTGGGGAGTAAAAATCACCCGCGTCGAAATTCGCGACGTTCGCCCGCCGGCGGAGCTTATTGCCTCAATGAACGCCCAGATGAAAGCCGAACGTACCAAACGCGCCTATATCCTTGAGGCCGAAGGGGTGCGACAGGCGGAAATTCTGAAAGCGGAAGGGGAAAAGCAGTCGCAGATCCTCAAAGCCGAGGGGGAACGGCAGTCCGCTTTCCTGCAGGCCGAAGCTCGCGAACGTTCCGCCGAAGCGGAAGCCCGCGCCACTCAGATGGTCTCCTCGGCAATCGCCTCGGGCGATATTCAGGCGATCAACTACTTCGTGGCGCAGAAGTACACCGATGCGCTGCAGCAGATTGGCGCCGCTAACAACAGCAAAGTGGTGCTGATGCCGCTGGATGCCAGCAGCCTGATGGGATCGATCGCCGGGATCAGCGAGCTGATCAAAGAAGGCGCTGGCGATCGGAAAAAATCATGATCGACATGATCTTCGCCCATCCGCATCTGTTCTGGTTAAGCCTGGGCGGGCTGCTGCTGGCGGCCGAGATGCTTGGCGGCAGCGGCTATCTGCTGTGGAGCGGCGTCGCTGGCGTGGTGACCGGCGCCCTGACCTGGCTCCTGCCGCTGAGCTGGGAATGGCAAGGGACGCTGTTTGCCGTTCTCACCCTGCTGGCGGCGTGGCTGTGGTCGAAATGGCTGCGCAAGCGGGCCAAAACGCAGCGCCCGGCCGATGCTCAGCTCAACCAGCGCGGTCAGCAACTGGTGGGCCGCCGCCTGACGCTGGATGCCCCGCTGGTAAACGGCCGCGGCCACGTACGCGTGGGCGACAGCTCCTGGCCAGTGATTGCCGATGAAGACCTCGCGGCGGGCAGCAAGGTTGAAGTGATTGCCGTAGAAGGGATTACGCTACGGATCAGACCCGCCGTCCGTTAAGCCTGCGCCTTGCGATGGCAGCAGCCGGAAAGATTATCGATAATCGGGCACTCCGCGCTGTCGTCGCCGGGGCAGGATTCGGCCAGCGCCAGCAGGTGCGCGCGCATATTTTGCAGCTCGCGGATATGGTTCTCGATATCCGCCACTTTCTCCAGCGTGCGTTTTTTCACATCGGCGCTGTGCCGCGACGGGTCGTTGAACAAGGCCACCAGCTCGCGGCACTCTTCCAGGTTAAACCCCACCTGCCGCGCCTGGCGTAGCAGCGTCAGCTCATCGAGATGCTGCTGACTGTAAGTGCGGTAGCCGTTTTCGCTCCGCAACGGCGGCGTCACCAGCCCCTTCTCTTCGTAAAAACGAATCGCTTTGCTGGTTAAACCGGTTTTTTTCGCCACATCGCTGATATTCATTTTTTCTCCTTGACCTTCCCCTTGCTGGAAGGTTTAACCTTCTTAATACTCGATGAAAGAGTGGGTCTGGTCAATCGTTGACCGGAAAATTATTCAGGAGTTATTTATGTCTAACACTATCGACCTGACGCTGGATGGCCTCTCCTGCGGCCACTGCGTCAAACGCGTGAAAGAGAGTCTGGAACAGCGTCCTGACGTTGAGCAAGCCGAGGTGACCCTCACTGAAGCCCATGTCACGGGCAGCGCCAGCGCGCAAGCGCTGATTGATACCGTGAAACAAGCCGGATACGGCGCGGAGCTCAGCCACCCAAAGGCTAAACCGCTGGCAGAATCATCAATCCCGTCGGAAGCACTGACAGCGGCCACTCCTGAGCTTCCGGCAGCCCATGACGAAGATGACAGTCAACAGCTGCTGATCAACGGCATGAGCTGCGCCAGCTGCGTCTCCCGGGTACAAAACGCGCTTGCCGCGGTGCCGGGCGTCTCACAGGCGCGGGTTAACCTGGCGGAACGCACGGCGCTGGTGATGGGCAGTGCGTCCGCCGCAGAATTAGTGCAGGCGGTGGAGAAAGCCGGCTATGGCGCGGAGGCGATCGAAGACGATCTGCAACGCCGCGAACGCCAGCAGGAAACCGCTATTGCTACGATGAAGCGTTTTCGCTGGCAGGCGATTGTCGCCCTGCTGGTCGGCGTGCCGGTGATGGTCTGGGGGATGATCGGCGATAACATGATGGTCAGCGATGACAACCGTTCGCTGTGGCTGGTTATCGGCCTTGTCACCCTCGCTGTCATGGTCTTTGCCGGCGGCCACTTCTACCGCAGCGCGTGGAAAAGCCTGAAAAACGGCACCGCCACCATGGATACGCTCGTGGCGCTCGGCACCGGCGTCGCCTGGCTGTACTCGATGAGCGTCAACCTGTGGCCGCAGTGGTTTCCGATGGAAGCCCGGCATCTGTATTACGAAGCCAGCGCGATGATTATCGGCCTGATTAACCTCGGCCATATGCTGGAGGCCCGCGCCCGCCAGCGCTCCTCGAAAGCGCTGGAGAAACTGCTCGATCTGACGCCGCCTTCAGCCCGCGTGGTGACCCCTGAGGGGGAAAAGGATCTGCCGCTCGCGGAAGTTCAGGCGGGTATGACGCTGCGCCTGACCACCGGCGACCGCGTTCCGGTTGACGGCGTGATAAGCCAGGGCGAAGCCTGGTTTGATGAAGCGATGCTCACCGGCGAACCGGTGCCGCAGCAAAAAGGCGATGGCGATGCCATTCACGCCGGCACCGTGGTGCAGGACGGCAGCGTGCTGTTCACCGCCAGCGCCGTCGGCAGCCAGACCACGCTGGCAAGAATTATCCGTATGGTGCGCCAGGCGCAGAGCAGCAAGCCGGAGATCGGCCAGCTGGCGGATAAAATCTCCGCCGTATTTGTTCCGGCGGTAGTCGCCATTGCGCTGATCAGCGCCGCGATCTGGTACTTCTTCGGCCCGGCGCCGCAGATCGTCTATACCCTGGTCATTGCCACCACGGTACTGATTATCGCCTGTCCATGTGCCTTAGGCCTGGCGACGCCGATGTCGATTATTTCCGGTGTTGGCCGGGCGGCAGAGTATGGTGTGCTGGTACGCGACGCCGATGCCCTGCAGCGCGCCAGCGAGCTCGACACCCTGGTGTTCGATAAAACCGGCACCCTGACCGAAGGCAAGCCGCAGGTGGTGACTGTAAAAACCTTCTCTGGCATTGATGAAGCGACTGCGGTGCGTCTTGCCGCCGCGCTGGAACAGGGCTCAAGCCATCCGCTGGCGCGAGCGATCCTCGATAAAGCCGCCGACAGTTCGTTGCCGGAAGTGAGCTGCTTCCGCACCCTGCGCGGCCTTGGCGTCAGCGGCGAAGCGGAAGGTCATCGCCTGCTGCTCGGCAACCAGGCGCTGCTCAACGAGCAGCATATCGCCACCGGCGATATAGAAAGCGAGATGACGGCGCAGGCCTCGCGCGGCGCCACGCCGGTGCTGCTGGCGGTGGATGGTCAGGCGGCCGCGCTGTTCGCCATCCGTGACCCGCTGCGCGAAGACAGCGTCGACGCCCTGGCCCGCCTGCATCGGCAGGGCTACCGGCTGGTGATGCTTACCGGGGATAATCCCACCACCGCGAAGGCCATCGCCAAAGAAGCCGGCATTGATGAAGTGATCGCTGGCGTGCTGCCGGACGGTAAAGCCGATGCCATTAAACGACTGCAGAGCCAGGGGCACAAAGTGGCGATGGTTGGCGACGGCATTAACGACGCTCCGGCGCTGGCCCAGGCGGATGTCGGGATCGCCATGGGCGGCGGCAGCGATGTCGCTATTGAAACCGCGGCGATCACCCTGATGCGCCATAGTCTTCACGGCGTGGCCGATGCGCTGGCGATTTCGAAGGCGACCTTACGCAATATGAAGCAGAACCTGCTGGGCGCGTTTGTCTACAACTCGCTGGGTATCCCGATTGCCGCCGGGATCCTCTGGCCGCTGACCGGCACCCTGCTCAACCCGGTGGTCGCCGGCGCGGCGATGGCGCTGTCGTCGATCACCGTGGTGAGTAACGCCAACCGCCTGCTGCGCTTTAAACCAAAAGAGTAAACGCCGTCAGATGAAACGGGCGCCGACGTTGTTCGGCGCCTGTATTTTTGCTGACACAAGAAAAGCCCGCCGGAAGGGTGACGTGTATCACCATATGCGCTAGCATGAAGTCCTCACACTTCGGAGCGCGTATGGGCCTGTTAAACCGGATAAAAATGCTGTGGCGAGCCGCCGTCGGCTCGTCTTATTCCTGGCCTGCGATGGATATCGTCCTGCCCGGCGAACGCTATTTGCACCTCGTCGGCAGCATCCATATGGGCACCCGCGACATGGCGCCGCCGCCGGCGAAGCTTCTGAAAAAAATACGCCAGGCCGATGCGTTAATCGTCGAGGCCGATATCAGCGGCAATGAAACCCCGTTTAGCAACCTTCCCTCTTACCCGCCGCTGGCAGAACGTCTGAGCGATGCGCAGTTGAGTGAGCTAGAGGCGCGAGCCGGCGAGCTGGGCCTGTCGGTCGGGCTGTTCGACAGCCAGCCGCTGTGGCAGGTGGCGATGGTGCTACAAGCCACCCAGGCGCAGAAGCTGGGACTGCGACCGGATTACGGCATCGATTATCAGTTGCTGATGGCCGCCCGCGAGAGCAACATAACGGTGATGGAGCTGGAAGGCGCCGACAGCCAAATCGCGCTGCTGCGCGATCTGCCCGACGGGGGGATGGCGCTGCTGGAGGATACGCTGAGCCACTGGCGGACCAATGCCCGCCTGCTACAGGTGATGATCGGCTGGTGGCTGGAGCAACCGCCATCGCGCGGCGCGGTATCGCTGCCGACGACCTTTAGCCAGTCTTTGTATGATGTGCTGATGCACCAGCGCAATCTCGCCTGGCGCGAGACGCTGCTGGCCTTGCCGCCGGGGCGCTACGTGGTTGCCGTCGGCGCGCTGCACCTGTATGGCGAAGGGAATCTGCCGGATATGCTGACCTAAAAAAATGGCCAATATTGCTATTGGCCCGTCAAAGAGGAATTTCATCATTATTATTATCCCGGGATTTGCATCCCGGATCGTCTGATTGTCGCTCAAAGTGACCATCACTGCCAACACTATTGCGCAAGATGGTACTATTTTTTAGACAACCTGCGGGCGTATTCTGACGTCACGCAAAACCGGTTGGTAAGAAGGATAGCTATGACTCCCGCCGTTAAATTACTCGAAAAAAACAAAATCCCCTTTCAGATCCACAGTTACGATCACGATCCCAATGAGACCAACTTCGGAGATGAAGTGGTGCGCAAGCTCGGCCTCAATGCCGACCAGGTTTACAAGACCCTGCTGGTCGCCGTTAACGGCGATATGAAGCATCTGGCGGTCGCCGTCACCCCGGTCGCCGGGCAGCTGGATTTGAAGAAAGTGGCGAAAGCGCTGGGGGCCAAGAAAGTCGACATGGCCGACCCGATGGTGGCGCAGCGTATCACCGGCTATCTGGTGGGCGGCATCAGTCCGCTGGGGCAGAAGAAGCGCCTGCCGACGGTGATTGACGCCCCGGCGCAGGAATTTGCCACCATCTATATTTCCGGCGGCAAACGCGGTCTGGATATTGAGCTGGCGGCCAGCGATCTGGCGCAGCTTCTGGACGCGAAGTTCGCCGATATCGCCCGCCGCGATTGAGCACACCATCCCGGATAGCGGCGCACGCGCCTTATCCGGGCTACCCAACTCGTAGCCCCGGTAAGCGCAGCGCCACCGGGGAAATAGCCAACCTGAAACCCAGGCTTACTGCCAGCTCACCTCGCCTTTCGGCTCGTAGGCTGCCGCATCCAGCGGCGAGTTCTTCTCGATATACTCTTTCAGCACTTCGGCATCGATAAAGCCGGTATTCACATACCCGGGTTTATCGGCAATGTTCGGATATCCATCGCCGCCGGTAGCGTTAAAGCTCAGCGTCGCCATCCGGTAGGTCTTCGCCGGATCCACCGGTTCGCCTTTGATTTTCAGATCGTTCAGTTTGCCATCTTTGGCTACAAAGCTGACGTTGGCAAACTGCGGATAGGCGCCGGAATCCGGCTTCATCTGCGCGACGGCGGTCAGGTAATCCACCACCTCCTTGCCGCTCATATCGACATAGGTCAGCACATTGCCGAACGGCTGGACCTTCATCACATCCTTATAGGTGATATCCCCCGCCTCGATCGAGTCGCGGATCCCACCTCCGCTCATCACCGCGAAATCCGCATTGCTGCGCGCCATCTGCGCCGCCAGCAGCAGGTGCCCCATATTGGTCTGCACAAAGCGCACTTTACTGCGGTCGCCCTCCAGATGACCATTCACGCTACCGATTTTGACCTGCAGTTGCGCTTTGCCTTTGTTCTGGAATGGCGTCAGCAGCGACATCATCTGCGGGTTCTCTGCGATCTGCGGCGTATACAGCACCCGCTCGCTTTGGCCGTTATCGTAAGTCACTTTTTTCTTCAGGTTCACCGGGATCAACTGATAATGCACCAGCTTCATCTCGCCGTTGCGGAACTCAAAATCGGCGCGGCCGACGTATTTGCCCCACTCATGCGCCTGGACGATCCAGATGCCGTTCTGACGATCCGGCGCGCACGGGGTGCCTGGCACATAATCGACCTGCTTTTTATTTTCCGACGCCATGCATACCGGATCCTGCGAGTGACCGCCGACGATCATCGCCAGCGATCCCGCAGGTAAACTCCGCGCCATTTCAACGTCGCCCGGCGCGTTAGAGCCGTGGTTGCCATTGTCGTAATGGCCCATATGGGTGGTGGCCAGGATCACGTCCGGCTTTTCATTCTGCTGCAGCTCCTGGATCACCAGCTTCGCCTCTTCCGCCGGTTTGCGGAATTCGATATCGGTGAAATATTCCGGATTGCCAATCTTGGCCGTATCGTCGGTGGTTAAGCCAATCACCGCGATTTTCAGCCCGCCGCGCTTAAACAGCGCCCAGGGTTTGAACAGCCGTTCGCCGGTGCTTTTCTGATAAATATTGGCCGACAGGAACGGGAACTTCGCCCACTTTTCCTGCTGGCGCAGCACGCTCAGCGGATTATCAAATTCATGGTTACCCACCGCCATTGCGTCGTAGCCGATCAGGTTCATGCCGCGAAAATCGGGCTCTGCATCCTGTAAATCAGACTCCGGCACGCCGGTATTAATATCGCCGCCGGATAACAGCAGGACGCTCCCCCCTTCCGCCGCCACCTCTTTTCGGATGCCATCGACCAGCGTTTTCTGCGCCGCCAGACCATATTCGCCGTAGTCATTGCGCCAGAAATGGCCGTGATGATCGTTGGTGTGCAGGATGGTAATTTTATAGGTTTTATCCTGCTCATAGGCCTGTGCGGACAGGCTGCCCAGCGATAAGGCGGCAAATAACGCCAGCGCTACGCGATGTTTAAAATACTGCATGCTTCACTCCCTGACTTAATCCCAAGTGCCGAAAGTATAGCGAGTTAGTCGCGTTGACAAATATGTTTTCAGAATTGCGACTTCCTTCAAACCTTATCAACAGGTATGTTAGTTGGATAATAATTCCACCTGCATCCTCTATACGCCTTCGCGTTGTATGGCATTGCGTCAGCCCGTTGGTCATATTTCCTATGTAGTAGCCGGGAAAATCAGGGCCGTCGCCATCGCGTACAAATGACGAAAGCTATATAAAAAAGTGACGTGAACCTATGGCAATCAATCAGACCGCTCAACCCCTGTCCGGCCCTGCTGCGCCGCCGCAAAAAGCACGCACCTCGTTTGGCATCTTAGGCGCGATCAGCCTGTCCCATTTGCTTAACGATATGATCCAGTCGCTCATCCTGGCGATTTACCCGCTGCTGCAGGCGGAGTTCTCCCTTACCTTCGTGCAGATCGGGATGATCACCCTCACCTTCCAGCTCACCTCATCGCTATTCCAGCCGGTGATTGGCTACATCACCGATAAACGCTCGATGCCGTGGTCGCTGCCGGTGGGCATGTGCTTCACCCTCTGCGGTTTGATTCTGCTGGCGCTGGCCGGGAGTTTCGGCATGGTGCTGCTGGCTGCCGCGCTGGTGGGTACCGGCTCCTCGGTTTTCCATCCGGAATCGTCCCGCGTGGCGCGGATGGCCTCTGGCGGCCGTCACGGCCTGGCCCAGTCGCTGTTCCAGGTCGGCGGCAACTTCGGCAGCTCGCTTGGTCCATTGCTGGCGGCGGTGATTATCGCCCCCTATGGCAAAGGCAACGTCGCCTGGTTCGTGCTGGCCGCCCTGCTGGCTATTGTGGTGCTGTCGCAAATCAGCCGCTGGTATGCCGCACAGCACCGTATGAATAAAGGCAAACCGAAGCCGCTGATCGTTAATCCGCTGCCGCGCAATAAGGTGATTCTGGCGGTAGGTATTCTGCTGATGCTGATTTTCTCGAAATATTTCTATATGGCGAGCATTAGCAGCTATTACACCTTTTATCTGATGCATAAGTTCGGATTATCGGTGCAAAATGCCCAGCTTCATCTGTTTGCCTTCCTGTTCGCGGTTGCCGCCGGGACGGTAATCGGCGGGCCAGTTGGCGATAAAATTGGACGTAAATATGTGATTTGGGGCTCTATCCTCGGTGTGGCGCCGTTTACCCTCGTTTTACCCTACGCCAGCCTTGAATGGACGGGGATTTTAACGGTGATTATTGGTTTTATCCTCGCCTCGGCCTTTTCCGCTATCCTGGTCTATGCGCAGGAGCTGCTGCCGGGTCGAATCGGCATGGTTTCTGGCCTGTTCTTCGGCTTCGCCTTTGGCATGGGTGGCCTTGGCGCCGCGGTGCTGGGCCTGCTGGCGGACCATACCAGTATCGATCTGGTGTATAAAATCTGTGCCTTCCTGCCGCTGCTGGGTTTCCTGACGATATTTCTTCCTGATAACCGGCAAAAAGCCTGATTATCCGGCGGCCAAAGTGCAACGCTGGCCGCCGTTATCCCTTGCGCCATCAGCCTGATGCGCGCATTCCCTCCGCGATTTTCCCTTCTGTGCCTTTTGGCCGGTTAATTCCATTTTTTTGCACAATTCAAGAATTATTCATAAACAAAGTGAACGTTTTTGTCATAAACTATTACCCGGATAGGGTAGCAAAATGGACCGATACACCACTGGAAAGGAGACGGAATGCACCACGCAACACCGCTTATCACCACCATTGTCGGCGGCCTCGTGCTCGCCTTTATTCTCGGCATGATTGCCAATAAGCTACGTATTTCTCCTCTGGTGGGATATCTCTTAGCGGGCGTGCTGGCCGGACCTTTCACCCCAGGCTTTGTTGCTGATACCAAACTGGCTCCTGAACTGGCAGAACTCGGCGTGATCCTGCTGATGTTCGGCGTCGGGCTGCATTTTTCCCTGAAAGATCTGATGGCGGTAAAGTCGATCGCCATTCCCGGGGCCATCGCCCAGATAGCCGTGGCGACGCTGCTGGGTATGGCACTTTCCGCCGCCCTTGGCTGGTCGCTGATGACCGGCATCGTCTTTGGCCTGTGTCTCTCCACCGCCAGTACCGTGGTGCTACTGCGTGCCCTCGAGGAGCGACAGCTTATTGACAGTCAGCGCGGGCAGATTGCCATTGGCTGGCTGATTGTAGAAGACCTGGTGATGGTCCTGACGCTGGTCCTGCTGCCAGCGATTGCCGGGATGACGGAGAAAGGTGACGTTGGCTTCGCCTCTCTGGCCCTCGACCTCGGGATCACCATTGGTAAAGTGGTGGCCTTTATCGCCATCATGATGCTGGTCGGTCGCCGGTTGGTGCCGTGGATCATGTCGCGCAGCGCCGCCACCGGATCACGCGAGCTGTTCACCCTGTCGGTGCTGGCCCTGGCGCTGGGCATCGCCTTCGGCGCAGTGGAGCTGTTTGATGTCTCCTTCGCCCTTGGCGCCTTCTTCGCCGGCATGGTGCTTAACGAATCTGAGCTGAGCCACCGCGCCGCCCATGACACCCTGCCGCTGCGCGACGCCTTCGCGGTGCTGTTCTTTGTCTCCGTCGGCATGCTGTTTGACCCGATGGTGCTGGTGCAGCAGCCGCTGGCGGTGCTGGCGACACTGGCGATTATTATCTTTGGTAAATCCGCCGCCGCCTTTTTCCTCGTGCGTATGTTTGGTCATTCGCCGCGTACCGCATTGACCATTGCCGCCAGCCTGGCGCAGATTGGTGAGTTTGCCTTTATTCTCGCCGGCCTGGGGATGGCGCTTAACCTGCTGCCGCAGGCTGGACAAAACCTGGTGCTGGCCGGGGCGATCATCTCGATTATGCTCAACCCGGTGCTGTTTACCCTGCTGGAAAAATATCTCGATAAAACCGAAACCCTCGACGAGCAGACGCTGGAAGAGGTGCTGGAAGATGAGAAACAGGTGCCAGTCGATATCTGTAACCACGCGCTGCTGGTTGGCTTCGGCCGCGTCGGCAGTCTGCTGGGCGAGAAGCTGATGGCCCAGGGGATCCCGCTGGTGGTGGTTGAAACCTCGCGTACCCGCGTGGATGAGTTACGCGAGCGCGGGATCAGCGCGGTGCTAGGTAATGCCGCCAATGAAGAGATCATGGAACTGGCGCATCTCGACTGCGCCCGCTGGCTGCTGCTGACTATCCCCAACGGCTACGAGGCCGGAGAGATTGTCGCTTCCGCACGGGAAAAATGCCCGAATATCGAGATCATCGCCCGCGCCCATTACGATGATGAAGTGGACTACATTATCGATCGCGGGGCTAATCAGGTGGTGATGGGCGAGCGGGAAATTGCCCGCGCCATGCTGCAGCTTCTGGAAACGCCACCGGCCGGTGAAGTGGTCACCGGCTGATGTACTGCCCTCTCCCCGTCGGGAGAGGGGCGCGCTTACCGATCCCAGTACGCCTCTTCCAGGCTGTCCTCACGCTCCGGCAGGCCGCGGGTTAAACGCGGCGAGTGCTGGTTCAGCACCTGATAGCTCACGCGGTTGGCATATTTACACACCTGCGCCAGTGAGGAGTAGGTCAGCCATTTGCATTTGTGCTTGCTGGAGTTGGGCACGTTATTGCGGTGGTAGTTATTGGCGGTGATGTCATGCAGCAGCGCCGCCAGGGCGCCGTCGCCAGCGCCGTTGGTATTCATGATTTTTTCAGGCCCGCCCATATACGGGGCGATATGTGAATAGATACGCAGCGGATTAACGCAATCCTGGTGGCGCATCGCACGGCTGAATTCAAACTGGTTAAACTCCGGGATCGCCCCCGGCAGCAGCGGATGCTGGGTTTTCCGCTTCGCCTCTTCTTCGGTAAAGCCCGCCATATACAGGCCCGCCGGGCCGGCAGTGCACAGCACCAGGTCGACCCAGTCCAGCGCTTTATCCGCCGCCGACAGCGGATCGGCAAAACCGGTCAGGGCTTCCCCTTCCTCTTCATTCATCGCCAGAATCGAGACATGCTCCTGCAGGAACTGCTGCCACCACGCCGGGTTATCGGCAATCACGTATTTAGTTCCGAGAGTTAACACCACCGGCACATCATGCTTTTTGGCGTACTCGATGGCTTTCATCGTGGCGTCTGGCATCGGCTCGCCCGGCTTGCAGCGTACCAGGTAGGAGGTGAGCACCAGCGCCGAGGCGCCGGCGATGACCGCTTCCGGAATGCTTTCCGGGCGCAGCTTGTTCATGTGACCCGGGCTGATGGCGAAGGTGCGCTCGCCGCTGTCGCTGATCAGGGTAAAACAGCGGCCTATGGCGCCGTCGACGCCCTGCAGATAGTTCAGATCGGTGCGGCTGGAGGTATTGCACAGGTAGCGATAGGCATAGCCGCCGATGTCGATATTGCTGCACATCACGCCAAGCAGCACCGAGCGATCGTCCGCCAGCACCGAGTAGTTATGCATGGTATTGCCGATGGTGCCGCCGGCAAACTGATGGGTAATGAGATTATTGCGTACCAGCTCCTGGTACAGCGCCTCGGCGACGTCATCTTCAATCACCAGCGAGTGGCCCGCGCTCAGACCATAGTGTACGATAAACGCTTCATCCACTTTCGCTTCGATATCCACCAGCGTCTGGTCGATACCGACCACCCAGGAGACGCTGGATTCATTCTCCGGCTGAATTTGCTGCAGCAGCGGGTCGCGGGCGTTGACGGGAAAATAGTGTTTGGATTTGCGTTTACCGGGAAATTTCATAGTGGCGCTTAAATAACAGGGAACAAGCGGGAAATAGTAGCATATTCCCCGCCCTGCGCGCGATCAGCGATAAGGCGCCGTCAGGTTGACCATCATCTCAATATGCGCCACATCCGCATTTAGCGCCGGAATATATTCATACTGCTCGCCACCCGCTTCGAGGAAAACTTCCCGGTTCTGAACGGCAATCTCTTCCAGCGTTTCGAGACAGTCAGCGGCAAACCCCGGGCACAGCACCTGAATATGCTTCGTCCCCTGCTCGCCAAGCATCTTCAGCGTCTCATCGGTGTACGGCGTCAGCCAGGGTTCCCGGCCAAAGCGCGACTGGAAGGTCATCATCACCCGCTCCGGCGGCAGCCCCAGCGCGGAAACCAGTTCCCGCGTGGTATCGCGACAGCGCTGGGGATAATCATCGCCCTGGTTGGCATAGCGCTGCGGGATCCCATGGTAGGAGAGCAGCAGCAGATCGGGTTCCCCGTGCACCGCGAAGGAGGCGCGCACGCTGGCCGCCAGCGCATGGATATAGTCCGGGTGATCGGCATAGTCGCGAATAAACGAGATACCCGGAATAGCGCGCTTTTTCGCAAGGATCCGCGCCAGCTCATCCCAGACGGCGGCCACCGTCGAACAGGAATATTGTGGGTACAGCGGCAGCACCACGATGTGTCCCACCCCCTGCGCCAGTAAATCATCCACCGCGCTGGCCAGCGACGGCGAACCATAGCTCATGCCCAGCGCCACCGGCGTATCCGGCAGCCTGGCGGCCAGCGCCTGCTGCTGGCGACGGCTGTATACCATTAGCGGCGATCCCTCCTCCATCCACACGGACTGATAGAGCTTCGCCACGCGCGGGGAGCGAATCGGCAGTATGACGCCACGCAGCAGCGGCCACCATAGCAGACGAGATGTATCCACCACCCGTTTGTCGCTGAGGAATTGTCGCAGATAGCGCTTCACCGCACCGGGGGTGGGCGCATCGGGAGTGCCTAAATTGGCCAGCAAGATACCTGTTTTCGTCTGATGCATTACCGCCTCTTAACCATTTGAATCGCAGCCAATTGTAGCTGAAATGGCGCTAAACGGAACCAATCATAGCAAAAGGTAGAAATGAGAGGAGTTCTCATCCTGCCGCAGCAGGATGAGAAAAGGCTTTATCAGCCGAGGATTTTTTCCAGTTCAGCGCGCACGTCAGCTACCGCTTTGGTGCCGTCGACTTTGGCATATTTGGTGTTGCCCGCCTGCGCTTCTTTGGTGTAGTAGCCGATCAGCGGCGCTGTCATCTGATGGTATTCCACCAGGCGCTTACGCACGGTCTCTTCCTGGTCGTCTTTACGGGTGGTCAGCTCTTCGCCGGTCACGTCGTCTTTGCCTTCCACCTTCGGCGGATTGAATTTGATGTGGTATACGCGACCGGATGCCGCATGAACGCGACGGCCAACGATGCGGTCGACGATCAGTTCGTCCGGCACGTCGAATTCCAGCACGTAATCAACGGTAATACCCGCTTCTTTCATGGCGTCAGCCTGCGGAATGGTGCGCGGGAAGCCGTCCAGCAGGAAGCCGTTACGGCAATCTTCCTGGGCGATACGCTCTTTCACCAGCGCGATGACCAGCTCATCGGTTACCAGCTTGCCGGCGTCCATAATGTCTTTCGCTTGCTTACCGAGCTCAGAGCCGGATTTTACCGCCGCGCGCAGCATATCGCCGGTGGAGATTTGCGGAATACCGTATTTCTCCATGATGAACTGAGCCTGAGTTCCTTTACCCGCGCCCGGAGCGCCAAGCAGAATAATACGCATTACGAAAATCCCCTCAAAAGTCGATTCAATTTTTCAAAAACGCTAAACCATACCACCAGAACGGCGATGGCTCAAGGAAGGCGGTGCGGCTGAAACGGTTAATGGTGAGATATTTTATGCAATCCAATGTGAAATGCCCCGCCGGAGCAAATTGCTCAGGCGGGGCATTTATCCCGTTCCCGGCGTCGCGTCGCTCGGCCGGGCTACTCGTTCAGGTTCGCGTCAGGAAGCCAGCAGCTGGTTCATACGACGGATAAACTGGTTCGGATCTTCCAGCGTGCCGCGCTCAGCCAGCAGCGCCTGATCCAGCAGCAGCTCCACCCATTCGCCGAACTGGGCGTCATCCTGGGTATCGGCGGCGCGTTTCACCAGCTGATGAGCCGGGTTCAGTTCGAAGATGTATTTCACTTCCGGTGCCGCCTGGCCCGCTGCCGCGAACAGCTTCGCCATCTGAGTGCTCATCTCATCGGCATCGGTAGTGACAATCGCCGGGGTGTCGGTCAGACGATGGGTCAGACGCACCTCTTTCACCCGGTCGCCAAGCAGGTTTTTCACCCGCTCAACGAACGGCTCCAGCGCTTTTTCAGCTTCTTTGGTGGACTCGTCCACTTCATCCGCCAGCTTATCCAGCGACTCGTCGGCTTTCGCCACCGACTGGAACGCTTTGCCGTCGAACTCGGTCAGGTAGCTCATCATCCACTCGTCGATGCGATCGGAGAGCAGCAGAACTTCAATCCCTTTCTTACGCAGCAGTTCGAGGTGCGGGCTGCTCTTCGCCGCCGCATAGCTGTCGGCAGTGATGTAGTAGATCTTCTCCTGGCCTTCTTTCATGCGCGAGACATACTCTTCCAGCGACACGGTCTGTGCGGAGGAGTCGGTATGCGTCGTCGCGAAACGCAGCAGTTTGGCGATCGCTTCCTGGTTGCTCGGATCTTCCGCCGGGCCCTCTTTCAGCACCAGGCCGAACTGTTTCCAGAAGGTTTGATATTTTTCAGCGTCATCTTTCGCCAGCTTATCCAGCATCTGCAGCGCGCGTTTGGTCAGCGCGGTGCGCAGGTTGCGGGTCACGCTGCTGTCCTGCAGGATTTCACGGGAGACGTTCAGCGGCAAATCGTTGGAATCTATCAGGCCGCGCACGAAGCGCAGGTAGTTCGGCATAAACTGCTCGGCGTCGTCCATAATGAACACACGCTGCACGTACAGCTTCAGGCCGTGTTTATGATCGCGGTTCCACATATCCCACGGCGCCTGCGACGGGATATACAGCAGGCTGGTGTACTCCTGCTTACCTTCCACGCGGTTGTGGCTCCAGGTCAGCGGGTCGCTGTAGTCGTGAGCGATATGCTTGTAAAACTCTTTGTATTCGTCGTCGTTCACTTCGGACTTGCTGCGGGTCCACAGGGCCTGCGCCTTGTTGATTTTTTCCCACGAAATCACGGTTTCGCCGTCTTTCTCTTCCTGCTTTTCAATCTCAACCGGCAGCGCGATATGGTCGGAATACTTGCTGATGATGGAGCGCACGCGCCAGTCATTGAGGAAATCGTCTTCGCCCTCACGCAGATGCAGGGTGATTTCGGTGCCGCGATCGGCTTTGGTGATGTCGGCAACAGTGTATTCCCCTTCGCCGGCGGATTCCCAGAACACACCGTTCTCAGGTTTATCGCCCGCCGCACGGGTACGCACGGTCACTTTATCCGCCACGATGAAGGCAGAGTAGAAGCCGACGCCGAACTGGCCGATCAGCTGGCTGTCTTTCGCCTGGTCGGAACCCATCGATTCCAGAAACGCTTTGGTGCCGGATTTGGCGATAGTGCCGAGATGATCGATAACCTCTTCCCGGTTCATGCCGATACCGTTATCGGCGATGGTCAGGGTGCGGTTGTCTTTATCAAACGAAACCCGTACGCGCAGCTCGCCATCGCCCTCATACAAATCCGGCTGCGACAGCGCGCGGAAACGCAGCTTATCGGCCGCATCAGAGGCGTTGGAAATCAGCTCACGCAGAAAGATTTCTTTGTTGGAATAGAGGGAATGGATCATCAGGTGCAGAAGTTGCTTTACCTCTGACTGAAAACCACGAGTTTCTTGTCCTTTCATCTGATTCAACCTCAACAATGCCATTTTAAATGGGGTAAAAAACCGTTGAGTGGGAGATGGGGACTGCGGGGAAATTTTTCAAGCGGAGGCGGCGCTGGCCGCCTCCATTTGTTCAGAAAGTAATCTTGTGACGACCGGCCAGCGAGTGGGACAGCGTGGTGCCGTCGACCATTTCCAGCTCGCCGCCCACCGGCACGCCGTGGGCGATGCGGCTGGCATCAACGCCATACTGCGCGCACAGCTCCGCGATGTAGTTGGCCGTCGCCTCACCCTCAACGGTCGGGTTAGTGGCAAGGATCACCTCGGTGATCGACTCTGCTTCCAGCCGTTGTTCAAGGCGATCGAGCCCGATGTCATCTGGCCCGATGCCGTCGAGCGGCGACAGGTGCCCCATCAGCACGAAGTAGCGGCCGGAATACTGCCCGGTCTGCTCGATGGCGTGGATGTCCGCCGGACTCTCCACCACGCAGATCTGGCCGTTTTCCTGGCGACGCGGGTTGCTGCAGATATTGCACACCTCCTGCTCGGTGAAGGTGCGGCAATCGGCGCAGTGGCCGATCTCCGACATCGCGCGCGTCAGCGCCTGCGCCAGGCGCATACCGCCGCTGCGATCGCGCTGCAGCAGGGTAAACGCCATGCGCTGCGCCGACTTCGGGCCAACGCCCGGCAGACAGCGCAGCGCTTCCATAAGCTGAGTTAACAGCGGGCTGGTTTGCATCAGAACGGCATCTTGAAGCCTGGCGGCAGCTGCATACCGGCAGAAACGGAAGCCATCTTCTCTTTCTGGGTCTCTTCAATGCGGCGCGCGGCGTCGTTAAACGCGGCAGCCACCAGATCTTCCAGCATTTCTTTGTCGTCTTCCAGCAGGCTTGGGTCGATTTCCACACGGCGGCAGTTGTGCGCGCCGTTAATGGTCACTTTCACCAGACCCGCGCCGGATTCGCCGGTCACTTCCAGCTGAGCGATCTCTTCCTGCATCTTCTGCATTTTGTCTTGCATCTGCTGGGCCTGCTTCATCAGGTTACCCAGGCCGCCTTTTCCACCAAACATAGGCTTCTCTCTCAGTCAGTCATCGTTAAAGGTACTGAATGCCAGTCAGACTGGCGTTCAAATGGGGCGGATACTCTCTTCATCCAGATCGGCGTCGAAGAAACGACGCAGGGTCTGAATGTTATTATCCGCGATAATGGCTTCGCGCGCCTGCGCGAGCTTTTCTTCATAAATAGCCTGCCGCCACTCCAGCGGCGTACGCATCGCGGGATTATCATCTTCCACGATGGTCAATTCAACCGGCGTACCGTACAACACCCCCAGCGCTTCAGCCAGCTTTTGCTGCGCTCCGGTGGAATTGAGGTGACGCTGGCTGGGGCGCAGATGCAGACAGACGCGGCTGCCCTCCTGCTCTTTCCACGCGTTGAGCGCCACCTGCTCGACCAGCTTAGGTACCGCCAGCCGGCTCACTTCCGCCGCCCAGCTGTCGCGCTCGACCGCTTCTTCGGCGAGCTTGGCCGCCAGCTCCGGCGTCTTCTCATGCTCCAGCGCTTTTTTCAGCGCTTTTGGCGTCGCGACTTCGACTTTGGCCTCTTCAACCACTGTCGTCGCCTTCCAGCGATAGGCCTCTTTCTTCGCCGGGGCCTGCTCAAGGGCAGCCGCCGCCGGACGAGCCTGGACGCGCTCGGTAATCGAACTCAGTCGCTCCAGCGCAGCGTTATTCACCGGCCGCGCGCGGGAAGCGGCTGCCGGTTCACTCTTTTTTGGAGTGGTTGCTCCCTGGCTGCGCTGCAGGTGGCTGCGGGCCGCCAGCACCTGGCTGGTGGTCGGCGGCAAACTCTGCGACGGCTGCTGCGGCGGCGCAGCGGGGGCAACCGGCTGACGCGGCGCGGGCGCGGCGGTCTGTGCTGGCTGCACTTCCGGCTCTGGCAGCGGCTTACGCGGATGAAACGCCAGCGCGCGGAGCAGCGTCATTTCGACGCCCATTCGCCGGTCCGGCGCATAAGGCAGCTCTTTGCGGCCCATCAGCAGCGTTTGGTAGTAAAGCTGAACGTCACCCGGCGGTACGGTTCGCGCCAGTTCGCGCATCCGCACTTCGACCGTGGCCATATCGGCGCCCAGCGCCGAAGGCGACAGCTGTACCATGGCGATGCGGTGCAGCAGGCTCTGCATCTCCACCAACAGCGCCTCCCACTCGACGCCGCGTGCGGCGGCGTCATTGACGCCCGCCATCACCCGCTCGCCGTCGGCAGCGACCAGCGCTTCAATCAGCGACAGCGCCTGATCGTCATCAAGGGTGCCGAGCATGGTGCTCACCGATGCGGCCGTCAGCTGTCCTTCTCCACTGGCAATCGCCTGATCGGTCAGGCTTAAGGCATCGCGCAGGCTGCCGTCGGCTGCCCGCGACAAGAGCTGCAGCGCGCGGGGCTCAAAGGCAATCTGCTCTTCGCCAAGAATATGCTCCAGCTGATGGCGGATCTGTTCAACATCCAGGGCTTTGAGATGGAACTGCAGGCAGCGGGATAAGATCGTCACCGGCAGCTTCTGCGGATCCGTCGTCGCCAGCAGGAATTTGACGTGTGCTGGCGGCTCCTCCAGCGTTTTTAATAACGCGTTGAAGCTGTGGCGCGACAACATATGGACTTCGTCGATGAGATAGACCTTAAAGCGGCCGCGGGCCGGCGCGTACTGGACGTTATCCAGCAGGTCGCGGGTATCTTCGACTTTGGTGCGCGAGGCGGCGTCAATCTCAATCAGATCGACAAAACGCCCCTGTTCAATTTCCCGGCAGTTATCGCACACGCCGCAGGGGGTGGCGGTGATGCCGGTTTCACAGTTTAACCCTTTCGCCAGCAGACGGGCGATGGAGGTCTTACCGACCCCGCGGGTACCGGAAAAGAGATAAGCGTGATGAATGCGCCCTAACGACAAGCCGTTCGCCAGTGCGGTCAGCACATGTTCCTGGCCGACGACGTCAGCAAAGGTTTGTGGGCGCCATTTACGGGCTAAGACCTGATAACTCATGGGCTGGCTCTGAAACGCTGGAAGGTGAAATCACGAAGGGGTCATGCTATCACAGCCCCGCCCGATCGGCGAGGCTATGTGGAGGGATTTGCTTAGTGGCCCGGGAACGGCACCAGGCTGTAGCAGTGGATCCCCAGCTTCTCCAGGCGCTGTTCGCCGCCCAGATCGAAGAGGTTGATAATGAAAGCGGCATCGTGCACTTCGCCGCCGAGACGGCGGATCAGTTTGACCGTCGCGTCGATGGTGCCGCCGGTCGCCAGCAGATCGTCCACCACCAGCACCTTGTCGCCCGGTTTGATCGCATCAACGTGGATCTCCAGCTGATCGGTGCCATACTCCAGCTCATAGCTCTCGGCAATGGTTTCACGCGGCAACTTACGCGGCTTGCGAACCGGAACAAAGCCCACGCCCAGCGCCAGCGCAACCGGGGCGCCGAACAGGAAGCCACGCGCCTCAGTCCCTACCACTTTGGTAATACCCGCGTCTTTGTAGCGCTCGGTCAGCAGTTCAATGCTAAGCGCGTAGGCCTTCGGGTCTTCCAGTAAGCTGGTGACATCGCGGAAAAGAATGCCAGGTTTTGGATAATCCTCGATACTCTGGATGCTGTTCTTCAGATATTCAAGCTGCTGTGCAGTTGCGGTCATAAGTGTATGCCTGATTGAAACGGTGTTACCCACGGGCGTGCAAAAGGGGCCAAAGAAACATTTGTTTAACCTTTGACCAGGCTTGCCCGCGCTCGAAAACGCCAGAATTTACTGGCTGTCAGCAACAATTGCAACAGGCATTATTGCGCATCAGTGCTTTTGTTGCTTTGCGTCAACCACCGGAATGCGCCACATAAAGATCAGCAGGCAGGCCAGAATGACCAACAGCATGATGCGCACCCACGTAAGCTTAACCAGCCACAGCGAAATAGCAAAAGTCACTACGATCATCGCAATGGCGCGCGGTTTGGCGCCGCGAGGCATCGCGCGGTACTGCTGCCAATGGCGAAGATAGCCGCCAAACCAGGAGCGATACAGCAGCCACTGGTGAAAGCGCGGCGATGAGCGGGCAAAGCACCAGGCGGCGAGCAGAATAAACGGCGTCGTCGGCAGCAACGGTAAGAAGATGCCCAGCGTACCCAGCGCTACCGCCAGCCAGCCGATAATGGTTAGAATAACAGGTGGCATAATGCGAATCGTTATCAAACAGATGAGGCTACTGTAGCACAGTTGGCTGGAAGGGAATGGAGAGGTGTGGTGAAAACAGCTCAACTTTTACAAACGCTGAACGATCAGCTCAGCGAGCTGGCCGCGCTGGTGGCGCCGCTGGCGGAGCACGCGACCCTGAGCCCACGCTTTGACCGTCAGCTCTTTCATACCCGCAGCACGCTGATGCAGGACTATCTGGCGGAAGCCCGGCAAAACTTTTCCCAACTGAGCCAGGCCGTCGAGCGCCAGCAGCTGCCGCAGGTGGTCTGGATTGCCGAGCGTCTGGCGGCGCAAATCGCCGCGCTGCGTCGTGAAACCGCCACCTGGTCCTTGCGCAGTTGGGACCACGCGTCGCCAACGCTGAGCCGCTGGCAGCGCCGTCGCCTGCAGCATCAGGAGTATGAGCGCCGCCTGCTGGCGATGCGCGACCAACGTCAGCGTCAGCTGGCGCAGGCGACCAGCCTTGACGAGCAGCAGCGGCTGGGGAAAGAAGTTGAAGCCTACAGCGGCCGGTTGGCGCGCTGCCGACAGGCACTGGACAAGATTGAAAACGTACTGGCGCGGCTGACGCGCTAACAGGAGAGCCCGATGTCGCTGGAAAATGCATCCGATGAGGTCAAACTGGCCGTCGATTTAATCATGTTGCTGGAATCACATCAGATCCCGGCGCAAACCGTGCTGGGCGCGCTGGAAATTGTCAGGCGGGATTATGCAAACAAGTTAAAAAACGCGGAAAGCGGGTCGCAAAACCCAGAGAAGTAGGATGTTGTCTCCGGCAGTGTGCTGGCAGTCTGGTCCTCTGCGCATGACGCCACTGGAGACAATATTGATGGAAAAAGTCAGTCAAACCCCACACGACGCGGTGTTTCGCCAGATGCTCATGCATCAGGCGGTCGCGAAGGATTTTTTGCAGTTGTATCTCCCCGCGCCGTTTCTGGCGATCTGCGAACTGGATTCGCTGCAGCTGGTCTCCGGCAGCTTTGTTGAAGAGGACCTGCGCGCCAGCTATTCCGATATCCTTTACTCACTGCGCACGCGTCATGGACCGGGCTATGTGTACGCGCTGATTGAGCACCAGAGTACCCCGGACAAGCTGATGGCATTTCGCCTGCTGCGCTATGCGCTGGCCGCCATGCAGCGTCATCTGGACGCCGGCCACGACACGCTGCCGCTGGTGGTGCCCATTCTGTTTTATCACGGCAAAGTGAGCCCCTGGCCCTGGGCCCGCAACTGGCAACAGCTATTCGCCGATCCGGCGCTGGCGAAGACGCTCTATAGCAATGATTTTCCGCTGGTGGACCTCACCGTAATGCCAGATAATCAGATCGCCCGTCATCGGCGGATGGCCATGCTGGAGCTGCTGCAAAAGCATATCCGCCATCGCGATCTGGCCGAGCTGCAGGTGCCGCTGATTGCGCTGATGACGCAAGGCTATCTGACCGAAGCGCAGCTGAATACGCTGCTGCGCTATATGTTGCAGGCGGGAACTACGGAACATCCGGGGGCGCTGATCCGCACGCTGGCGGCGCAGTCGCCCAGGCATAAGGAGCTGATGATGACCATTGCCGAATGGCTGGAAGAAAAAGGCCGTAAACAGGGACAGCAAGAGGGTGAGCAGGAAGCCACCCGCAGCATCGCCGCCAGAATGTTGGCGCGCGGCCTCGAACGTCAAACCGTGCAGGAGCTCACCGGGCTCAGCGATGAAGAACTCGCCGCGCTGGCACCCTGAAGCAGCAGGGGCGGCTTTGCGCCGCCCCTCTTCGATCAGGACGCGGTGGTGGGCACCAGATCGTCCCCCTTCCCGTCCCGCTTCACTTCGGTGACTTCATCGCCTTTTTCATTGCGCAGATGAACTTCCAGCTGGTTAAAGGCAATGTTAATGTCATTCTCCCGGCACAGGCGGTCGATGGCGCGGTTGAGCTCATCCACCGTGTAGCTGCGATCGCGCAGTTCACGAACATACAGACGCAGTTCATGATCCAGCGTACTGGCCCCGAAGGTGGTGAAGAAAACCGCTGGCGCCGGCTCCTGCATCACTTTCGGATGATCGTGCGCGGCCTTCAGCAGCACCTCTTTCACTTTATCCAGATCGGAGCCATAGGCGACGCCGAGGCGGATCACCACCCGGGTCACGGTGTCGGAGAGCGACCAGTTGATCAAGCGCTCGGTAACGAACGCCTTGTTCGGGATAATTACCTCTTTGCGATCGAAGTCGGTGATGGTGGTCGCGCGGATACGGATTTTGCTTACCGTACCGGAGAAGGTGCCGATGGTTACCGTATCCCCAATGCGCACTGGACGCTCGAACAGAATAATCAGACCGGAAACGAAGTTACCGAAGATCTCCTGCAGGCCAAAACCTAAACCAACCGACAGCGCGGCCGCCAGCCATTGTAGTTTATCCCAGGAGACGCCCAGCGACCCGAACACCGTCATCGCACCGATGGCGATAATCGCATAGTTAAGAATGGTGGTGATGGCGTAGGAGGTGCCCTGACGCATATTGAGACGCGAGAGAACCAGCACCTCCAGCAGACCCGGCAGGTTGCGTATTAGCGCCCAGGCGACCATCGACGCCACAATGGCAAACAGCAGACTGCCCATCGTGACGCTGCGCACCACGCTGGCCCCCGCTTCGGTACCGTTGTAGTGCCAGAGGGTAATGCTGTCGAGATAGGCGAAAACGGTGATCAGATCAGACCAAATCGCCCAGAACATGACCGCGAACAGCGCGATCATCACCAGCATGGTGATGCGCAGCGTCTGCTGGTTGACCTGCTCGAGAGCGATAGTCGGCTCCTCCTGCGGCTCGGCGCCTTCCGCACCCTCCTTCACCAGATGCTGACGGCGCGCCAGCGCCCGGCGCCAGGCGATACGTCGCGCCGCCACGCTCAGACCGCGCAGCACGGTCTGGTACAGCAGGTTCCAGATCATCACCAGATACACGGTCTCGATCCAGCGTCCCGCCAGGCGCAGCGTGGTGTAGAAGTAACCGGTCGCCGTCAGCACCATCAGGGCTACCGGGACAATAGACAGCACGGTGATCGTCAGCAGGCGCAGGCTGTGTGATTCTTTATCACGCCAGCTTTCCCGACACATCGGCCAGACCAGCACGGCAATCAGCAGCAGATTGAAGAAAATCACAAACTGCCCCAGCACGTCGTCCATCAGGTTCAGTGGCGACAGCTCGGAAATCACCGACCAGAAATTCAGCGGCAGCAACGCGAGGCTGACGCGAACAATTTGTCGCCGCCAGTGGCTGGTCAACTGCGCAGGCATATTGAAGTGGCTGACCGCCACGCCGTTCTTTTCCAGCACTTTCCAGCACAGACCAAAGACCAGCCAGAACATGGCCAGCTTTTTACTGTACGCCCACAGCAGTCCGCTGATATTAAGCTGCATGGTGAGTAAGATCAGGCCAATCGCCAAAATTACCAGCACCACCGGCAAGGCCCGAATCAGGTCGATCAGGATCGCCTTTGGCGTATGCAGCTGGGTATCGTTGCGCAGCTGCCCCACCTGGGAAGCAAGCTTAGCCTGATAATCCTTCAGCCACTGCAGACGCCAGCGGATCAGGCCGGCAATCAGCAGCAATGGTAAACCGGCCAGGAAAGCGATAAACACCGCGGGCCACGCTTTTTCCCAGTTCACGGTGATTTTCATCGCCTTAAACTGACCTTTCAGCGCTTCCGGGAAGGCCTTAATCCACTCCCAGTCCATCGGTTTATTGCTGTTCACCCAGAAAATTTGTTGGGTCAGAATTTCCTTCAGACTGCTCGAGACGCTCATCAACTGCTGCTGGTTGATCTGCAGGTTGATGGCCATCATCAGCTGGTTCCCCAGCTGTTTGTTGAACTGGTCAAGCAGTTCGCGGCGCATGTCGATCACTTCCAGTAGCGCGGCGTGGACTTCATCGTTCACTTCGCTGCTGTGCCCCTCCTCCAGTTTGGCGACAAAGGCGTCGCTCTGGAACAGCGCGTCGCGCTGCTGGTTCACCTCAAACTGCTCGAGCCGCAGGTCGGCGATGCGGTTGGTCATATCCTGCAGTTCGTCCGCCGACGGCAGCGTCTGCTGTTGCTGATAAAGAATGCGCGACAGCAGCAGGCTCCCCCGCAGAACTGAAATTTGCTCTTTAATATCCCGTTCAGACTGCAGCGCGCGGTCGAGCCAGTTCTTCACCTGGATATTGCGCTGCACCAGCTGGTTACCGTTCTCCGTCGCCTGGATCAGCTTCTCGCTGAGCTGATGGTTAATATCCAGCTCCTGCTTGACCAGCGGATTGGCCTGAATTCGCGTGGTTTCATCCGGGGTGACCGCCTCCTGGGCGGTTTTCTCCGTCAGCGTAAGCCGCTTGCTGTTCACCGCCTCCTGCAGCAGCTGCAGCTGATGCTCCAGCCGGTTGCTCCAGGCGGTGACGTAGTCACGCTGCTTCTGCAGGGTATCCTGCAGGACGGTGTTGCCTTCGAGGCTCTTGCGCTGCTGCTCAATCTGCGCGTTGAGCAGCGCCTGTTGAGCCTGCAACAGCACCTGCTGGGTCGGGCGCAGCGTCTCGTCGCCCACCGAGGTGCCATTCAGCCGATTGCGGATCTGCTGCAACTGTTGGGAGGCGTTATACATCGCGTTCTGCACACGTTCCGGCTGCGTTTGCAGGGAAACCAGCTGGCTGTTATAGGTCGCCAGATCGTTTTGCGCATTCTGCAGATCGTCCAGCGTCTGGGTGACGCGTGACTCCAGTTGACGCAGAGAGAGCGTACTGAGCGTTTTGCGCGTGGCGGCGTCGTCAGGGACCTCGCTCAGGTTGTTGAGACTATCCACCGCCTGGCGCAGCTTCGCCGGGGCTTGCTCGACCTGCTGACGCAGCTGTGCCGTCTCGCTTTTGATGCGCTCGATTTTATCCAGCGTTTCCAGCGTCTGGGTCAAATCCTGCTGGACCAGTTTGTCCTGGGGAGTCAGTTCTTTTTGCTTGTTTAACGTATTGAGCTGGCTCTGCACCTCTGCCCGGTCAGGGAGGTCCGCGGCGCGGCCCTGGACTGGGCTGAAAAGGCCAATAAAGCAGAGCAGCGTAATGAAAAAGATAAACGTGGCGCGTTGCCTGGAGATCGTGTGCAGCATAGTTAATATGAATGAATGCAAATGCCGGAGAATACCGGGGGTCGTCGCAAGCGCGCAGAATAGCACTTCTCTTCGCTGGCGAATAGCGGCGGACGGCGCTAAAAATTCACGTTCATCCGCGCGCTAACGTTAAGCTGTCAGGCTCTCCGGGCCGCGTAGCGTGGGACAGAACTGATACATCTCCAGCAGGATGGCGACGTAGTCGCGCGCTTCCGCATGCAGGTCGAACGAGTCAGGGGCAAACAGCCAGTTTTCCATCAGGCCGGAAAGGTAGCTGCGCATTAACACGGCCGCCCGCCGGGTGAGTAAATTGGCGGGCAACAGCTTCGCGGCGATGCACTCTTTTAAGGTCTGCTCGATACGCTCGTAGCTCGCCAGGGAGAGCTGCCGCTGGGCCTGCTGCACCACGGTCATCTCACCGACAAACTCACACTTATGATAGATAATCTCCATCATTAATCGTCGACGTTCCTCTGTCACTGTCGCTTCAAGAACATAGACTAATATCTCCCTGATAACTGAGAGTGGATCGTTGGGGAATTTTGCCCGATACTCAATTTCGAGATCGCTAATACTGGCGTCTGACAGCTCCCAAATTTCGTTGAATAAATCTGATTTATTCTTGAAATGCCAGTAGATAGCCCCCCTCGTTACACCCGCAGCTTTTGCAATTGTTGCCAACGAGGTAGATGATACGCCTTGCTGCGAAAACAGACGCAGAGCAACATCCAGAATCAGTTGCCGGGTTTCACGTGCCTGTTGTTTGGTTTTTCGTGCCATAGGTTAATGACTTTACAGAGGTTACGTTTACATACATTTGTGAATGTATGTACCATAGCATGACCATAATAGAAAGACTGTAGTGGGTTTGTGGTTGTTTGAGCCACTGAACATTTTGAAATTGGACACTCGAGGTTTACATATGAACAAAAACAGAGGGTTAACGCCTCTGGCGGTCGTTCTGATGCTCTCAGGCAGCTTAGCGCTAACAGGATGTGACGATAAACCGGCTCAACAAGGAGCCCAGCACATGCCGGAAGTCGGTATTGTGACGCTCAAATCCGCACCTCTACAAATAACCACCGAACTGCCAGGCCGCACCAGCGCCTATCGCATTGCGGAAGTCCGTCCTCAGGTCAGTGGCATTATTTTAAAACGTAACTTCGTGGAAGGTAGCGACATCCAGGCCGGCGTTTCCCTGTATCAGATCGATCCCGCCACCTATCAGGCCAGCTATGACAGCGCCAAAGGCGACCTGGCAAAAGCCCAGGCGGCAGCGAACATGGATCAACTGACGGTCAAGCGTTATCAGAAACTGTTAGGCACTAAATATATTAGTCAACAAGACTACGATACCGCCGTCGCGACGGCACAGCAGAGCAATGCGGCCGTGGTCGCAGCGAAAGCGGCCGTGGAAACCGCGCGCATCAATCTGGCCTACACCAAAGTCACCTCGCCGATCAGCGGCCGGATTGGTAAATCCGCGGTGACCGAAGGGGCGCTGGTGCAGAATGGTCAAACGACTGCCCTGGCAACTGTTCAGCAGCTGGATCCGATCTATGTTGACGTCACCCAGTCGAGCAATGATTTCCTGCGCCTGAAACAGGAGCTGGCCGATGGCCGCCTGAAACAGGAAAACGGCAAAGCGAAAGTGGAGCTGGTGACGAATGACGGTCTTAAGTATCCGCAGGCCGGCACGCTGGAATTTTCGGATGTCACCGTCGATCAGACCACCGGCTCTATCACGCTGCGCGCGATTTTCCCGAACCCGGACCACACCCTGCTACCGGGGATGTTTGTGCGTGCCCGTCTGGAAGAAGGGGTTAACCCTGACGCCCTGCTGGTACCGCAACAGGGTGTTACCCGTACGCCGCGCGGCGACGCCAGCGTCATGGTGGTCGGGGAAGGCGATAAAGTCGAAGTCCGCCAGGTCACTGCTTCTCAGGCGATTGGCGATAAATGGCTGGTCACTGGCGGTCTGAAAACTGGCGATCGCGTTATCGTCACCGGCCTGCAAAAAATCAAACCAGGCGTGCAGGTAAAAGCGCAGGAAGTAGCTTCTGATGATAAACAGCAAGCCGCAGGCAACGCGCCATCAGAACAAACCAAGTCTTAACTTAAACAGGAGCCGTTAAGACATGCCTAATTTCTTTATCGATCGCCCCATATTTGCATGGGTGATCGCCATCATCATCATGCTGGCTGGGGGATTATCGATCCTCAAATTGCCGGTAGCGCAATATCCGACGATTGCGCCGCCAGCAATTTCCATTACCGCCATGTACCCCGGTGCTGACGCCGAAACTGTGCAGAACACCGTGACTCAGGTTATCGAACAGAATATGAACGGTATCGACCACCTGATGTACATGTCCTCCAATGGCGACTCCACCGGTACGGCGACCATCACCCTGACCTTCGAATCAGGTACCGATCCGGATATTGCCCAGGTTCAGGTTCAGAACAAGCTGGCGCTGGCGACACCTCTGCTGCCGCAAGAAGTACAGCAGCAAGGGATTAGCGTTGAGAAAGCGTCCAGCAGCTTCCTGATGGTTGTCGGCGTTATTAACACCAACGGCACCATGAACCAGGACGATATTTCGGACTACGTGGCGGCCAACATGAAGGACCCGATCAGCCGTACCAGCGGTGTCGGCGACGTTCAGCTGTTCGGTTCCCAGTACGCGATGCGTATCTGGATGGATCCGAACAAACTGAACAACTTCCAGCTGACGCCGGTGGACGTGATCAGCGCCCTGAAAGCGCAGAACGCCCAGGTGGCCGCGGGTCAGTTAGGCGGTACGCCGCCGGTGAAAGGCCAGCAGCTTAACGCCTCGATCATCGCGCAAACCCGTCTGACCAATACCGAAGAGTTTGGCAACATTCTGCTGAAGGTGAACCAGGACGGTTCCCAGGTTCGTCTGCGCGATGTCGCCAAAATTGAGCTGGGCGGCGAAAGCTATGACGTAGTGGCGAAGTTTAACGGCCAGCCAGCATCGGGTCTGGGTATTAAACTGGCTACCGGCGCGAACGCGCTGGATACCGCCAACGCTATCCGTGCAGAACTGGCGAAGATGGAGCCGTTTTTCCCGTCGGGGATGAAGATCGTTTACCCGTATGACACCACCCCGTTCGTGAAAATCTCTATTCACGAAGTGGTTAAAACGCTGGTGGAAGCGATCATCCTGGTGTTCCTGGTCATGTATCTGTTCCTGCAGAACTTCCGCGCCACGCTGATCCCGACCATCGCCGTACCGGTAGTCCTGTTAGGCACCTTCGCGGTGTTGGCGGCGTTTGGCTTCTCGATAAACACCCTGACGATGTTCGGGATGGTGCTCGCCATCGGCCTGTTGGTGGATGACGCCATCGTGGTAGTTGAGAACGTCGAACGCGTGATGGCGGAAGAGGGTCTGCCGCCGAAAGAAGCGACGCGTAAATCGATGGGACAGATCCAGGGCGCGCTGGTCGGTATCGCCATGGTGCTGTCGGCGGTATTTATCCCGATGGCGTTCTTCGGCGGTTCAACCGGGGCCATCTATCGCCAGTTCTCCATCACCATCGTTTCTGCGATGGCGCTGTCGGTACTGGTGGCGTTGATCCTGACGCCAGCGCTGTGCGCCACCATGCTGAAGCCTATTCAGAAAGGCAGCCATGGCGCGACCACCGGTTTCTTCGGTTGGTTTAACCGCATGTTCGATAAGAGCACGCACCACTACACCGACAGCGTAGGCAACATTCTGCGCAGCACCGGTCGTTATCTGGTCCTGTATCTGATCATCGTGGTGGGCATGGCGTGGCTGTTCGTCCGTCTGCCGAGCTCGTTCCTGCCGGACGAGGACCAGGGGGTATTCCTGAGCATGGCGCAGCTGCCTGCCGGCGCCACCCAGGAGCGTACGCAGAAAGTGCTGGATGAGATGACGAATTACTATCTCACCAAAGAGAAGGACAACGTGGAATCCGTGTTTGCGGTTAACGGCTTCGGCTTCGCCGGCCGCGGCCAGAACACCGGCATCGCGTTCGTCTCGCTGAAAGACTGGAGCCAGCGTCCAGGTGAGGAAAACAAAGTTGAAGCGATCACCGGCCGGGCGATGGGCTACTTCTCGCAGATTAAAGATGCGATGGTGTTCGCCTTTAACCTGCCAGCTATCGTTGAACTGGGTACCGCGACCGGCTTTGACTTCCAGCTCATTGACCAGGGCGGTCTGGGCCACGAAAAACTGACCCAGGCGCGTAACCAGCTGTTTGGCATGGTGGCGCAGCACCCTGACGTGCTGACCGGCGTGCGCCCTAACGGCCTGGAAGATACACCGCAGTTTAAAATCGATATCGATCAGGAAAAAGCCCAGGCGCTGGGCGTCTCCATCAGCGACATTAACACCACGCTGGGCGCGGCCTGGGGCGGGAGCTATGTCAACGACTTTATCGACCGCGGCCGCGTGAAGAAAGTGTACATCATGTCTGAAGCGAAATACCGTATGCTGCCGGAAGACATCGGCAAGTGGTATGTTCGCGGCAGCGATGGTCAGATGGTGCCGTTCTCCGCCTTCTCTACTTCGCGTTGGGAATACGGTTCACCGCGTCTGGAACGCTACAACGGCCTGCCGTCGCTGGAAATTCTCGGCCAGGCAGCGCCAGGCAAGAGTACCGGTGAGGCGATGAGCCTGATGGAAGAGCTGGCGGGTAAACTGCCTTCCGGTATCGGCTACGACTGGACCGGGATGTCTTATCAGGAACGACTGTCCGGCAACCAGGCCCCTGCCCTGTATGCCATTTCGCTGATTGTCGTCTTCCTGTGTCTGGCAGC
The DNA here is from genome assembly GCF_000828055.2 of Klebsiella variicola. NCBI lineage: Bacteria > Pseudomonadati > Pseudomonadota > Gammaproteobacteria > Enterobacterales > Enterobacteriaceae > Klebsiella > Klebsiella variicola. The sequence continues at coordinate 4,214,461 of NZ_CP010523.2, forward strand.
GCTGTATGAGAGCTGGTCAATTCCGTTCTCGGTCATGCTGGTCGTTCCGCTGGGTGTGGTCGGTGCGCTGTTAGCCGCTACCTTCCGCGGTTTAACCAACGACGTTTACTTCCAGGTGGGCCTGTTGACCACCATCGGCCTGTCGGCGAAGAACGCGATATTGATCGTTGAATTCGCCAAAGACCTGATGGAGAAAGAGGGTAAAGGGCTAATTGAGGCAACGCTTGAAGCAGTGCGTATGCGTCTGCGTCCGATCCTGATGACCTCCCTGGCGTTTATCCTCGGCGTTATGCCGCTGGTGATCAGCTCGGGTGCCGGCTCCGGCGCGCAGAACGCCGTCGGTACTGGCGTAATGGGCGGGATGGTGACCGCGACGATTCTGGCCATCTTCTTCGTGCCAGTGTTCTTCGTGGTGGTTCGTCGCCGCTTTAGCAAGAAATCGGAAGATATTGAGCACAGCCATCAGGTTGAGCATCATTAATCGTCACACTTGAACAAAGGGCCGCCTTCGCGGCCCTTTTTTTGTCCGTCGCAACAGGGCACATATTGCCATTGTTTATTTTTCACACTGCATTTAATATATATTGATATGGTCCTGGCTATTTTTTCACATTGCCTGGTACTTATGATCTTTACACACTCATTTACCAGGAATAATCCTAATACCAACGCCCGCGGCCGGCGGTTTCTGAACGCGACAGCTGCCTGCCTTAAGCCGATGATTGATAAGACTTCTCTATTTCTCGGGCTGTGTGCCAGGGCCTGCGAAATTAATTCGTCTATTTTTAAGATAATTTCTCTCTGATAATTGTAATTTTTCGTAATAGCACGATGAAATCTGTTGGAGAGTGGATTATAGTTAAATCAGCAGGATTACTCAGTTAGTGTCAGGTCGGTTAGTCGTGTTCATCCCACAACGGTGTTTGTTAGTCGTCGTTTAAACCACTCAAAAGGGGATGCGTTATGGACGAATACTCGCCAAAAAGACATGATATTGCACAGCTACGCTTTCTCTGCGAAACGCTGTATCATGACTGCCTTGCAAACCTGGAAGAGAGCAACCATGGCTGGGTCAACGACCCGACTTCGGCTGTCAATCTTCAGTTAAATGAATTGATCGAGCACATTGCCACATTCGCGCTTAATTATAAAATTAAGTACACTGAGGATAATAAACTGGTCGCTCAGGTTGACGAATATCTGGACGATACTTTTACCTTGTTCAGTAACTACGGCATTAACTCAACGGATTTGCAAAAGTGGAAAAAATCCGGTAATCGACTATTTCGTTGCTTTGTCAACGCCAGCCGGGAAAACCCGGCCAGTCTCTCGTGTTAGAATTATTACAATCAAAAGGTGGAATTATGTCTGATAAGCCATTAACTAAAACAGACTATTTGATGCGCTTACGTCGTTGCCAGACAATTGACACGCTGGAGCGCGTCATTGAAAAAAATAAATATGAACTGTCTGATAATGAACTGGCGGTATTTTACTCAGCCGCCGATCATCGTCTGGCTGAACTGACCATGAATAAGCTGTACGATAAGATCCCGACCTCAGTCTGGAAGTTTATCCGCTAATCGACGCGCACAATGTGGTCTGCTGACCGGACGATACGCGTCAGCCGCCGCAGGGTATCTTTGTGATAGTCATCACATCATTCAGCTAACAGCAACCCTGTAACCGGTTTCTTTTTTATACTGCTACGGCCATCTAAAGTCAGGTATAAGGAAGACCCATGAGTGAAGAAAAACGTAAAATGATCGCCGGTGAGCTCTATTTATCTGGCGACCCAACGCTTCGCGCCGATCGCCTGCGCGCCAGACAGTTGTTACACCGTTATAATCATTCCTCCCCGGATGCGCAGGAAGAACGTCAGCATATTCTGGCCGAGCTGTTCGGTCGCGCCGGCGATGCGTATATCGAGCCAAGCTTTCGCTGCGACTACGGCTACAATATCTTTCTCGGCAACGCGTTTTACGCCAATTTTGACTGCGTGATGCTGGACGTCTGCCCTATTCATATTGGCGATAACTGCATGCTGGCGCCGGGCGTCCATATTTATACCGCCACCCATCCGCTGGATGCCGAAGCGCGTAACAGCGGCCAGGAATATGGCAAACCAGTGACCATCGGCCACAATGTGTGGATTGGTGGGCGGGCGGTAATCAATCCCGGGGTGATCATTGGTGATAATGCGGTCATTGCGTCCGGTGCAGTCGTCACCAAAGATGTACCGGCCGGGGCCGTTGTCGGCGGCAACCCGGCGCAGATCATTAAGCGCCTTCCGCTACCAAATCCGTAACTGTTATGGTTTTCTGTAACTGATCTGTTACTTTCGCCGTGGAATATTGCAACATAAAATAGCCTTCAGGCTAAGCCTGCCACGCCTGGTCCGCCGGGTGCGCACGGCTGGCTCATTGCAGAATTCGGGGACCAAGATGACAGAAATACAACGCCTGCTAACTCATACCATTGACGAACTCAACGTTCAGGAAAAACGCGATAATCGCCCGCGTTTTAGCATCAGTTTTATCCGCAACCATCCGGGGCTGTTTGTTGCCATGTATGCCGCGTTTCTGGCGACGCTGGTGGTCATGCTGCGCTCTGAAACGCTGGTAGACTCGGTCTGGTTGCTGGTGGTGCTGTTCATCCTGTTCAACGCCTTTTTCTTCTTTGATGTCTATCCGCGCTATCGTTATGAAGATATCGATGTCCTCGACTTTCGCGTGTGCTACAACGGGGAATGGTATAACACCCGCTTTGTTCCCCGGCAGCTGATCGAGCGTATTCTTCAGTCGCCGGATGTCGATAGCGAGCAGAAGGCGCAGCTCAAAAAGATGGTCGCCACCAAAGGCGAGCTCTCCTTCTACGACGTTTTTACGCTGACCCGCGCCGGTGCTGCACAATAAGACGATTTAGCGTCCGCAGCGCCAGCGGATAGCGGGAAGCAGAAGTATTACCATATCCCAGCACCAGCCCGCTCCGCCCCCGCTGCGGGTCGAGATAGAAATGACTTAACGCGGCAGGCGCCAGTTGAAACTGACGCGCCTGCTGCGCAATCGTCTGGTCATCGAACCCTTCCATTGCGACTGTCAAATGGAGCCCCCCTTCCCCGCCAAGGACCTCGCATGGCACGGTTATCTCTTGCGCCAGTGCCTCACGCAGCTGTTGTTGGCGCTTGCGGTACAGGCGACGCATGGCCGCCAGATGGCGAGCATAGTGCCCCTTCTCAATAAACCTGGCCAGCGCCCGCTGTTCCGTGCGGTGTCCTCCACGCAGCAACGTGCCAATCACATCCTGAACGGCATCCGCCAGCGCAGGCGGCATCACCATGAAGCCAATACGCAGCGCCGGAAAGAGCGTTTTGCTGAAGGTACCGAGATACACCACCGGGGCATCCGGCACCATCCCCAGCATCGCCGGGATCGGCTCTCCGCTATGGCGAAACTCGCTGTCGTAGTCATCCTCCACAATCCACGCCCCGTGCAGGCGGGCGTACTCCACCAGCGCCAGACGTCGCGCGGCGCTCATGACGCTCCCGAGGGGATACTGATGAGAGGGAGAGGTGAAGATCAGCCGGGGCGGCTCCGCGACGCCGTTGGCAATCCCCATCCCTTCGTCATCGACCGCCATTCCGCTGACCCGCAGCCCTGCGCGCTGGAAACTGCTCCTGGCCCCCAGGTACCCCGGCTCTTCCACCCACACGCTGTCGCCTGGATCCGTCAACAGCGAAGCGCATAAGTTCACCCCTTCCAGCGCCCCTTCGGTAATGACAATCTGCCGAATATCGCAACGGATCCCCCGGGAGAGCGCCAGATGACGAGCGATAGCCTCCCGCAGCAAGGGGTCGCCTGCCGCCTCGCCATAGCCCAGCAGTGCGCTGCCCTCGTCGCGTAAGACGTTATCCATCAGCCGCCGCCACAGCGGCAACGGGAAATAGTTCACCGCCGGCATGCCAGGGGTAAACAGCAGCGCCGGAGAGTCGCGGCGCATTGCGGCTGGCAGCCCTTGCAGCCGTTCAGGCAGCACGACGGGCGGCACCTTCACGGGCTCTTCGCGGCAGGCGGCGAGCGGTACCACCTGCGTTCCCTGACGGCTCCGCATCAGGTATCCCTCCAGCGCCAGCTGCTCCAGGGCAGCATTGACCGTATTTCGCGACAGCTGCAGCCGTCCGGCCATCACCCGCGATCCGGGCAAACGGCAGTTGGCCGCCAGAGTTCCCTGCAGGATGGCATGGCGCAATGTGTGGTAAAGGGCCCGCTGCAGGGTTTCATCCGATCGGTGCTGTATCCCCTGCGTCACCAGCGTAAAAAAACCATCGTCCGGTATGTTCATCTCATCTCCTCGTGGCCCTATAAAAACATACGCCTGTGGCACTTTTTATGGAACCAGTGAGCGCGTACGCTGCCTGAAAAACCCCGCTAAGGAAACCGCAATGCGTGAATACAATCAGTTTGGACAGGAACTCGGCGCCGCGCTGCCTGACTGGCAACCGCGTCCATGGCCAGCACGGCAGATTTTACAGGGCAGCCGCTGTCGGCTCGAACCACTGACTCTCGCGCATGCCAGCGATCTGTTTGCTGCTCACCAGCTGGCGCCAGACGTCCGCAGCTGGACGTGGCTGCTGCGTGAACCTGAGAGCAACCTTGCAGAATTCAGTGCCTGGGTGGAGCAGGTCGCCACGCTGGCAGACCCGATCCATTTTGCCGTCGTTGACCAGCGGCAAGGGAAAGCGGTTGGCTCGCTGGCGTTAATGCGCATCGACGCCACCCACGGCGTGGTAGAGGTGGGACATGTGCATTTTTCACCGTTGCTGAGCCGAACGGCTATGGCCACCGAAGCGCACTGGCTGTTGATGCAGTATGTGTTTGATACGCTCGGTTATCGTCGCTATGAATGGAAATGTAATAGTCTCAATATGCCGTCGAGCCGGGCGGCAAGGCGGCTGGGTTTTCAGTACGAAGGACGTTTTCGCCAGGCACTGGTGAGCAAAGGACATAACCGGGATACGGACTGGTTTTCGGTGATAGACGGCGAATGGCCGCAGCTGGATAACGCCATGCGGCAATGGCTGGCCGCCGACAATTTTACCGCCGACGGCCAGCAGCGCCGCACTCTGGAGAGTTTCCGTTAACGACGTTTTTTGCGCCCCTGCACCGCTTTAAAGCGGGGGTTGCTCTTACAGATAACGTACAGCCGCCCTTTGCGCTTGACCAGCTGACAATCCGGGTGGCGCTGTTTGGCGCTGCGTAATGAGTTAACGACCTGCATCATGCCTTCCTTTTCGCATCAATAAAGCCGCCGAAGCGCTGACGGAACCGGGCCGCGCTGCCCTCGCTGGCGAAGGTTTTTTGTTTGCCGGTGTAGTACGGATGCGATTTCGAGGAGACGTCGATCGTTACATACGGAAAAGTTTCGCCGTCGAGTTCAATCACGCGATCGGTGCGGATGGTGGAACCGACTTTAAAATACTCATTAACGCTGGTGTCGTGAAACACCACCGTGCGATAGGGGGGATGGATATGGGCTTTCATGATGACCTCGTCATTATGTTATAACATAACATTTAAGTTACGCCGTTCCACGACAAAGATCAACCATGTTCAAATTAAGGGTAATGGGCCTAAGGCGAGTTTCCCCGCCTTAGGTTTCAGGGCGCCAGACGGTGGGCGATGGCGCGTAGCTGTTCCGCGATGGCCTGCAGATCTTTGCCTTGCTCAGTTCTGGCGCCGCTGGAATGACGTATCACCAGGCGCGCCGGCAGGATGGATGAAGTATGTGGCGCACCGCTGGTGCTGGCGAGGATCCGCCGCACCGCTTCTTTCCCCTGCAGATCGAGGTCCAGCGACACCGTACTCAGCGCCGGATAGAAAAAGGAGCTTTCGTAGGTATCGTCATAGCCAATGACGGACTTCTCCCCCGGCACCGCCACCTGGTGCTGATGGAAGGCGCTGAGCACCCCCAGCGCCATCTGGTCATTACCCACCAGCACGGCGCTGAAATTGGGCGTTTCGCGCAGCATCTGCAGCGCGCCGGCATAGCCGCTTTGCGCATCCCAGTTGCCGTGCAGAACGGTCACCGGCTTCAGGCCGTAGCCCTCCAGAGTCTCCAGCCAGCTTTTCAGCCGGAGTTTGGCCGAGACGGAGCTGTCCGGCCCCGCCAGCAGCGCGATCTCCCGATGCCCCATCTCATAAAGATATTTGACGCTGGCCCGGGTGCCATCTGCCGGATTAAACGAAACGTTAAACACGGAACTGTAGGGGTCGACATCGAGAAAAAGGCAGACGATATCATCGTTGTCAGCGGCGATTTTCTGCGCCTGCTCGGTCTCCAGCGGCACGTTGATAATGACTTTATCCACCCGCTGAGATTTCAGTTCATTGATGGAATCCTGGATACTTTGGTTGACGCTCTCATCGATCATCGAAATCAGGACCTGGTAACCTTCCAGATTGGCATAGCGTTTTACCGCCGCCGCCACCTGGGAAGGCGCATGCCAGGCCAGCGAAATCGTCACCAGCCCGACCGTCTGGCTCTCCTTCCCCACCAGCTGCTGCGCCAGCCGGTTTGGCACATAGCGTAAGGCCTCTATTGATTTCTCCACCTTGCGGCGCGTCGCTTCGGATACATTGGCAGATTTATTGAGTACCCTGGACACGGTCTGGTAAGAGACGCCCGCATGGCGTGCGACGTCTTCCAGAGTAGCGCTTTTAGACTTCATGGTCCGGTTCCTTATGTTGTTATCCCATGATTGTAACAGGGGCCATTTGAAAAAACGCTCACCGCCACCTTTCATCGCAAAATTACACCACAAAAAGTATTACGTTCACAACATAGTTAATTGTGAATCACCTCACCCATCACAACAAAAACCAGCATGATTATTTGCACTTAGTCACACAATAATCATATCTCGTTTGCCTGAAGTTACATTTAGGCATTTTATGACATCAGTTATGTGAACGTAATACAAAACAATAAGAGGATAGAGATGAATACGACACTGCGCGCCCTTTCCGCCGCGTTAGCCGCTGCGCTAATCGCCCCTTCCGCGTTTGCGGCGACCGCCGCAATCCCGAGTATCGATTTCCATGGCTATATGCGCGCCGGGGTTGGGGTCTCCGGCGATGGTAGTGAAGCGGAATGGCAAAAGAACAAGCTGGGCCGTTTGGGTAATGAATCGGATACCTATGGTGAGCTGGAGCTGGGCTCCGAGGTCTACAAGAAAGATGACGTCAGCTTCTATCTCGACAGCATGGTCAGCATGGTCTCCGACGGCTCTAACGATAATGAAACCACGCTGAATGATGATGCACAGTTCGGTTTACGTCAGCTGAACCTGCAGATCAAAGGGCTGATCCCCGGCGATCCGAATGCGGTGATCTGGGGGGGTAAACGTTACTACCAGCGCCACGATCTGCACATCATCGATACCAAATACTGGAACATATCCGGCTCCGGGGCCGGGGTGGAAAACTACACCCTCGGCCCGGGCGCCGTCTCGCTGGCCTGGATCCGCGGCGATGCCAACGACGTTGACTATCGCGTCGATGGCGACAGCAACGTCAATATTAACTATATCGATTTACGCTATGCAGGCTGGAAGCCGTGGTCGGGTTCGTGGACCGAATTCGGCATCGACTACGCCATGCCGAACACCACCAAAAAACAGGACAGCTACGGCGGGCTGTACGATGCCGATAATGGCGTGATGCTGACCGGTGAAATCAGTCAGGATATGCTGGGCGGCTATAACAAAACCGTGCTGCAGTATGCCAACAAAGGGCTGGCGCAGAACATGGTCTCCCAGGGCGGCGGCTGGTACGATATGTGGAACTACGTGAACGACGCCACCGGCTATCGCGTGATTAACACCGGCCTGATCCCGATTACCGAAAAGTTCTCCATCAACCACGTCCTGACCTGGGGCTCGGCGGATGATATTACCGACTACACCGACAAAACGCGGATGCTGTCGCTGGTTGCCCGTGGGCAGTATCAGTTCACCGACTACGTCCGCCTGATTGGCGAAGTCGGCGGTTTCTATCAGAAAGACAGCTATAACAATGGCACCAGCTACAAACAGGCCGGTGAGAAATATACCATTGCGCTGGGCCTCGCGGACGGGCCGGACTTTATGTCACGCCCGGAATTACGCATTTTTGCTTCATACCTGAATGATTCCGAAGATGGTAAACCGTTTGAAGACCAGACGGCGAATAATACCTGGAATTTCGGCGTGCAGGTTGAGGCCTGGTGGTAATATCGCGCTGGTAAGACAAATACGTTATTTATATCTCCAACTGTAAGGTCATTAATTACCCTCCGGTAATCATTATTGCCACTGCTGTCTTTGTCTTATTTTCGGGATAACCTGTTTTCAGGTTATCCCGTTTTATTTATTTCCGGGTAGCAAAATGCTCATCCAGCAATTGACGCAACGCATCGGACTGCTTACCGAAAATAGCATGCACCTGCTGACCGAGAATAATGACGCCCAGCGCGCCCTGCTGCTGTAATGCGTCAGTATCCACGGCAGCAAGATGACGAACCGTCACCCGCAGACGAGTAATACAGGCATCCACTTGCGTAATATTCGCTTCGCCACCAAAGGCCTGAATCAGCGCCTCGATTTGCTGTTTTTCCACCTCGCTTAACGGCTGTGCCGGACGTGCAGGAGAGAAATAGTGCAGAAAGGATTTTAAACTCACCATCATAAACTCCAGGTTTAAGATAAAAAAAAGCCTGCTCAGCAGAGCAGGCGTGGAGAAAAAAGGATTAGGCGTGACGACGAAGAATACGGCAATCCCATGCTGAGAGTGTCAGCGGGTCCGGCGCCGCCGCGTCGGTCAGGCAATCCCAATACCCCGGCGGCAGAGTCAGAGTATGACTTTGCGCGCTGTAGTTCTGCAGGAAGACAAACGTGCTCTCACCGTCGGTGCGCGCGGTAGCCACTACGCCGGGCGGTAAATCCGCCGCTATCGCTCGTGGCAGATCCAGCTCCCTGCTCAGGGCAGCAAAGAAATCGCGCTGGAAGGCTAAATCGTTGCGGGAGGCGACATGCCAGGCTTTACCTTTCCCGAAACCGTTCACCGTCACCGCCGGCCGTCCGGCATAGAAATCATCCCGGTAGGTGGCCAGCGTCTGAGCGCTCTCGGTATGGATTAGTTCACAGAGATGGCGCACCTGATAGGGCCCCTGCAGACCGCACTGATTCCCGGCAAGCCCCTGCACAAGATTAAACTCGCCGTCATTCAGACAGTCGATCTCTTCCGCCCAGATCCCCAGCAGATTGCGCAGCGGGCCCGGGAAGCCGCCGAGATAGCAGAGATCGGACTCATTGACGATGCCGGTCCAGTAGGTGGTCACCAGGTGGCCGCCGCTGGCGACAAACGCCTCTGCCCGCGCGGCAAAGCCGTCGCGCACCATATATAACATCGGGGCAATCACTAACCGGTATGGCGTTAAATCGACATCAGCGTCAATCACATCGACGGCAATACCCTGTTCCCAGAACGGACGGTAGTGTTCGTTGACCGTCTTCTCATACTCCATACCCAGATTGCGCGGCCCCTGGGCGTCATCAAGCGCCCAGCGGTTTTGCTGGTCGAAGATAATCGCTACTTTCGCCTCGGTGCGACAACCCCGGACCTCCGGTAGCTTGCTCAGTATCTCGCCGAGCTGGCTGACTTCACGACCAATACGGGTATCAATGTGCCCGACGTGGTCAACCACCGCGCCGTGAAATTTCTCAACCGAACCGCGGCTTTTCCGCCACTGGAAATACTGCACCGAGTCGGCGCCATGCGCCACCGCCTGCAGCGAGGAGAGAATATGCATTCCCGGCTTCTTCAGTTTGCTGGTCGGCTGCCAGTTGGTGGCGCCTGGTGTGGATTCCATCAGCACAAACGGTTTGCCGCCCTTCAGGCTGCGCATCATGTCGTGATACATCGCGGTATAGCAGGCCAGTGCGGTTTCGTCTTTATCGCGGTGCCACATCGGATAGCTGTCCCACGAGATAAAGTCCAGTGCCTTTGCCAGTTGCCAGTAGTCGTAATCGTAGAAATACTCCATAAAGTTAGTGGTCACCGGCAGGGAGGCGTTAGCCGCCTTCAGCGGGGCAATTTCATGGCGGCAGAAATCGGTCACCTGAGCGGTGTTAAAGCGATGCCAGTCAAGATTGAGACCGTGAATTGACACCTCGCCCTGTGGCGCAGGTGATTCAATTTGCGACCAGTCGGTATAGGTATGACTCCAGAAGGTGCTCCACCAGGCCTGGTTGAGGTTCTCCAGGGTCTGGTAACGCGCCTTCAGCCAGTCGCGAAAACGGTTCTGGCAGAGATCGCAATGGCATTCACCGCCATATTCATTGGAAATATGCCAGCCCAGTACCGCCGGGTGTGAAGAATAACGCTCTGCAAGCAGGGTATTGATTTTCAGGGTTTTCTCGCGATAGACCGGTGACGACATACAGTGGTTGTGACGGCCGCCGTGCAGGGCCGGCACCCGATCGCGTCCCACCCGCAGAACCTGCGGATAGCGCTGAGACATCCACGCCGGACGCGCGCCGCTCGGCGTGGCCAGAAAAACATGAATGCCGGCGGCATACAGTTTATCGAGGATAGTATCCAGCCAGGCGAAATTAAATACCCCTTCGCGTGGCTCCAGTTTCGCCCAGCTAAATATTCCCACCGACATCACATTGCATTTTGCCTGCTGCATCATGGCAATGTCTTTATCAATAATATCGGGGTCATTCTCCCATTGCTCCGGATTATAATCCGCGCCATGCAGCAGCGTACTAACCTTCGGATGTAAAGGTGCAAATTTATTCATAATAAACTTCCTGAAAAAAACGACAAAAAATTAATTAAAAACTTTTACCGACGGCAATACTTTTCCCTGGCAATCAAATAGCGCCTGATTTTCACGTGCATTCCCTTCTTTCCACTCGTCGTGGATATATTTCATCCCCGCCGGGGTGGCCCAGGTATTTCCCGGCACGGCAATCCACGTGGGCTCCCAGTAAAAAATACCTTTGCCGCGCTGGTCGGGAACATCTATGACGGCCTGCATCAGATCGTGAATATAGTGATATTGCCCCTGCACGGTGGCGGGATAACCCCCGTCCTTTTCCTCTTTCGCCTGGAAACTATTTTCCGCGTTGTCGCAGTTGGCCAGGGTATAGGCATAGGCCGCCTCGACGACGATAACGTCTTTGTTATAGCGTTTGCTGATGTCATCCATATTGGCCTTCAGGGCGCTGATCGGCCCGTTCCAGTAGGTGTACATCGACAGACCGATCACGTCATACGGTACATGGCGCTTGTCAATCTCATCAAACCACCAGCGGAAGGTATCGTTCTTGGTCCCTTCGGCCAGATGCAGCATGATTTTCACTTGCTCGCCGTGATGCAGGTTCTCCTTCAGGCCAGCGATAGCCGCGTTCAGCAGCCCGGCCAGCCGGTCGAACTCGCCGCCCCCCTGCCCCCAGCTTTTCCCTTCCGGCCACAGGATGCCGCCGTTGATCTCATTGCCGATCTGCACCATGTCCGGCAGGACGCCTGCCTGCTTAAAGCGGGCGATGGTATCGCGGGTATAGTCATGAATCGCCGTTTTCAGCTGCGGATAATCCATCTTTTCCCAGGCTTTCGGCTTGAACTGCTTGCCGGGATCGGTCCAGAAATCGCTGTAATGAAAATCGAGCAGCAGCTTCATCCCCTGGGCTTTCGCCCGTTTCGCGAGGGTCAGGGTGGTGGCCAGGTCGTTATTTCCGCCGCCATAGCCCTCACCGCTCGCCGATTGCGGATCCACCCACAGACGGAGGCGAACATAGTTGACGCCGTTCTCTTTCAGAATCGCGATCGGATCCTTGCGCTGATTATTCTGGTCGTAGAACGTCGCCCCGTGCTTTTCGGCATCCAGCAGCGTGGAGATATCCGCGCCTTTGATAAAGTCCGCCGGCATGCCCTGAAACGCGCGGGTTTCAAGCGCGTCCGCGGCCAGAGTAGGGGTGGAGAAACTGCATGCCAGACAAACCGCAAGCCATGCGGGGGTGAATCTTTTCATGTGCTTATCCTTTAGTACTGCCCGAGGTCAGGCCGGAGACAAAGTATTTTTGTAACGCCAGGTAGAGAATCGCCACCGGTACGGCAATCAGCACCGCCCCCGCCGCGTAGGTGGTGTAACTGGCACCCATTTTTTGCGCCACCAGGTTATACAGACCGATAGGCAGCGTGTATTTATCCGGGGTACGCAGGATGGTGCTGGAGAGGATGAAATCGCCCAGCGGACCGGTGAAGGAGAACAGCGCCACCACCGCGAGGATCGGCCTCGACAACGGCATGATGATCTCGATAAAGATGCGAAAGCTGCTGGCGCCGTCCATGCGAGCGGACTCATCCAGATCTTTGGGGATCGCGTCGAGATACCCCTTCATCAGCCAGGTATTCATCGGGATCATCCCCCCGACGTAGATCAGCACCAGCGCCAGATGGCTGTTAATCAGGCCAAGCAGTTGCGATAGCACAAAGATCGCAATCAGCGCGGAAAACTGCGGGATCATCTGCAGCAGCAGGAACAGCATCAGCCCGTTCTGCCGCCCTTTAAAGCGGAAGCGGGAGAAGGCGTAAGCGGTAAAGCTGACGCTAATCAGGGTCAGCACCATGGTCAGAAAGCTGATTTTCATCGAGTTCCAGTACCAGGTAAGGTAATTCACATTGCCATTGAACAGATCGGCATAGTGCTGGAACGACAGGTTTTCCGGAATGATCGAGGTACTGAGCAGGCTATTGCCGGCGTTCAGCGACGCCCCGACCGTCCAGACCAGCGGATAGATGATCACCACCGAGACCAGAATAACCACCAGCCAGGTGAGAGAGAGTCGGATCCACTTTTCGCGTTTAATACTGGGTGATTGAGCCATGTTGCTTCCCTTACGCCATGTCGTCATTTTTGAAGGATTTGGTGGCGCGGAACTGCCACAGCGCCAGGCCGACGACAAAGATCGACAGCAGGATCGTGATGGTCGCCGCGATGGCGTACTGCGACGAGGACATCGTCAGCTTATAGATCCACGACACCAGAATATCCGTCCCACCGGCGTTGGAGCCTGCCACCGCAGGACCGCCGTTGTTAAACAGATAAATGATGTTGAAGTTATTAAAGTTGAAGGTGTACTGAGTGATGATGATCGGCGCGATCGCGTACAGCACCAGCGGCAGAGTGATGGTGCGCAGACGGGTAAAGGCGCTGGCGCCGTCCATCGTCGCCGCTTCATACAGATCGTCCGGGATCGCCTGCAGCACGCCGGTGGTCATGGCAAAGACAAACGGGAAGCCAAGCCAGGTCTGCATCATGATCAGCGCCGTTTTGGTCCAGAACGGGTCGGTCAGCCATGCCTTCGGGCTGATACCGAAGAACGACAGGATCGCGTTGTTGATGACCCCGAATGAATCGTTGAACATACCGGCAAAGACGAGGATGGTGACAAACCCCGGTACCGCCCACGGCAAAATAAAGATGGTGCGGATCAGCGGCTTAAAACGCAGATCTTTTTGATTCACCAGAATCGCCAGCAGCACGCCCACCGTACACTGCAGGGTGGTCGCCAGCAGCGTCCACACCACGGTCCACTGCAGCACATCCAGGAAGGTGGAGCGCCAGATAGAGAGGGTGAAAATATTGACGAAGTTTTTCAGCCCCACCCAGTCCACCAGCTTCGCCGGCGGCGTGTGGTACAGGTTGTAGTTGGTGAAGGCGATGGCAAAACCAAACAGAATGGGAAAGATCACCACAAAGACCAGCAGAATAAAGCCTGGGGTGATCATCAGGTACGGGAAGCCGTCGCTCAGCAGCATCTGGTACTGCTTACGCACGCTGTTCAGGGCGATCCCCTCATCGCGTTTTTTGCCGTTCAGCCACGCATCCCGCAGCGAGAGAAAATAGATCAGCACGCCAAAGGCGACGATCAGCACACTGATAATCCCCTCCGCTAACAGGAAGATAGAGTTATCCCGCGGTACCTCTTCACCCAGGGTATATAACCCCCACAACCCCTCACGCAGGAAATCATAAAAAATCCCCAGAAAGCTGCTGAGCAGCACCAGGAAGACCAGCCCTTTCAGCCACTGGCGATGATAAAACTGACCGAAACCCGGCACGATTGCCAGCAGCAGGCCGCACCATGCATGGCGCCCGGGCCCGCGTGCGTCGCTAAAATTTTCGCTGGAATGGATGCTCACACTCGACTCCTTCTACAAACGGGAGGTCCCCCTCCCGCTCGGTGACTTCACGTGACGGTGAATTACTGATTGCTGGCCTGCATTGCTTCGATCTGCATCGTGATCTGTTTCACCGCGTTATCGAGCGCGGCCTGCGGCGCCTGCTTACCGGTGAGGCTCAGTTCAAGCGCGGCGTTGGCCGGCCCCCACACTTCCCCCATCTCCGGAATGCCCGGCATCGCCACCGCTCGCGCCGACTGGATGGCGACGGCACTGGCCTTTTGGTCGTTTTTAATCACCGGATCGTCAATCATCGCCTTCAGCGGCGGAATTTCGCCGGTGGCGACATAGCGGGCTTTCACATACTGCGGCTGGTTGATGAACTCGATAAACTGTTGCGCCAGCGCTTTGTCTTTACTCCAGGTCGATACCACATAGCCTTTGACGCCCAGGAAGGAGCTCATCGGCTTGCCGTCCGGCAGGGTCGGCAGGGGCGCCACGCCATAGTTAATGCCAGCGGCTTCATACGGCTGGAAGGCCCAGGGGCCGTTGATCACCGCCGCCGCTTTTTTCTCGGTAAACAGGGAATCGATGGCATTCAGCCCGTTATCGCCGAGGATCCCCGCTGGAAAGACCTTCTCGGCATAGAATTTTTTCAGGAAGGTGACGGCTTCGACGGCGCCGGGGGTATTGAGGCCCACTTGCTGCGGGTTAAAGCCACCGCTGTCGTTTTTAGCAAAGATATAGCCGCCCATCGGGCCAATCGCCCCCCAGCTGTAATAGATCTGGTCAAACTTGGCGAGCAGGCCGTATTTGTTCTGCTCGCGCTGGGTTTTCGAGTAGTCCAGCCAGGCCTGCAGGCTGTCCAGCGGCTTGTCGATCAGGTCCTTGTTGTAGATAAGCACCAGGGTTTCCACTGCTTTCGGGATCCCGTACAGCGCGTTGTCCATGCGGAAGGCATTGATGGAGGCTGGCGTAAAGGCATCCTGTTTCGCCTGATCGACGCTGAGAGGCGAGAGTAGTCCCTGAACCACGGCGCCGCCGAGCTGGTCATTCGGGATCACCAGCACGTCCGGCCCAATGCCCGCCGGGCCGTCGAGGCGCAGCTTTTCCAGCTGCTGGGCATAAGGCATCTCCTGGAGATTGACCTTCACGTTGTACTGCTTCTCAAAATCGCTGACCGCGGTTTTAATACCCGCGGATTTTTTAATGTCCTCCCAGACGTTGAGCTGCCCGGCGGCGTGCGCCTGCAGGCTGGTGAGTTGCCCCGCCGCCAGGGTGGTAAGGATCAGTGCAGCAAGCATGTTCTTTTTCATTATCAACCTCATGTGAAGGTATAACAATTTAATGGTTTTTATTGGGCTTATCTCTGCCAGTCAGAAAAATAAATCACTTCAAACTGGCGAGTTATATGAGAAAAAGGCTCCAGCTCTCTTTTGTTATACGCTACCCGTAGATCGCAGACAAAACTACCATAAGCTGCCAGTTGTGTGATCATCATTACAGAAATGAAACGCCGCTGTATGGCGCTAAAACTGCGGAAGTTATAGTCAGGGCATGATTTTACTGCTGTTGAACATCGCCACGCTGATTTGTTACACGTAATACAATTCATGCTACACACAGCGACAAAGCAACGGCAAACAACAGCTACTCACTTCGGGGAATGTGGATGTCCAATATACGACTGAGGAATGTCACCAAAAGGTTCGGCAGCACGGTGACGCTGCACCAGGTCAATCTCGATATTGAAGATGGCGAGTTTGCCGTTTTCGTCGGTCCTTCCGGCTGTGGAAAATCGACGCTGCTGCGCATGATTGCCGGTCTGGAAGAGGTCAGCGAGGGTGAAGTGCTGATCGGCGATGAGGTGATGAATGATGTCGTGCCGGCCCGCCGCGGCGTGGCGATGGTCTTCCAGTCCTATGCGCTCTACCCGCACATGACGGTGGCAGAGAACATGGGCTACGGGTTGAAGGTGAATAAAGTGCCGAAAACGGAGATCCGTCGCCAGGTGGAAATGGTGGCTAAAACGCTGCAGCTCTCGCACCTGCTGGATCGTAAACCGAAGCAGCTCTCTGGCGGCCAGCGGCAGCGCGTGGCCATTGGCCGGGCGATCGTGCGTAATCCCCGGGTGTTTATGTTCGATGAGCCGCTCTCTAACCTCGATGCGGAGCTGCGCGTCGATATGCGCCTGCATATTGCCCGTCTGCACCAGGAGCTGAAGACCACCATGGTGTATGTCACCCACGATCAGGTAGAGGCGATGACGCTGGCCGATAAAATCGTGGTCATGAACTATGGGAAAGTCGAACAAATGGGTTCGCCGATGGCGCTGTATTACAATCCGGTCAACAAATTCGTCGCCGGCTTTATCGGCTCGCCGAAGATGAATTTTTTGCCAGCCATCGTCAGCGACTGGCAGCCGGAACGCTTAACGGTCACCCTCGCGCAGGACCATCAGTTGGTCCTCAATATCGCTACCCAGCCGCTGAAGCCCGGCGCCGCGGTGACGCTGGGGATCCGGCCAGAGCATCTCACGCCCGACGTCACTACCGGTACCGTGGTGGAGTTTCAATGTGAAGTAGTGGAGCGTCTGGGTAACAATACCTATCTGTTCGGCCAGTGCTACGGCCACGATAACGTCAAGGTCCTGCTGCCCGGCGACGTCCATTTCCGCCCGTGGCAGAAAATAAATCTGGCCTTCGATGAGCGCTTTTGCATGGTATTTGATGAGAATGACCTGCGTATCAGCGCTGATATCCCGGCGCCGGATGCGCACTAGCTAACATATTGCTGTCATCTGCGCCGTGTATGCTGCGACTGAATGCCGGAATACACCCTGCCCGGCATTCACACCCTCATTTTTATTCTGCTGCATCGGAATCATCCTTCTCTCCCGGCATCGCAGCCTCTCGCGATGCCGGTTTTTTCGCGACCTCAGCTCACTTCTCTCGCTGCGCCTGATTTATCTTTCGCATATACTGATGACACCCGGCGAACGATAAGGACACAGGTATGAGGACCCGGCATCTGGTGGCGCTGTTTACAGGGGTGCTGATACTGGCCATCATCCTGCCCATCTCACTCAGCATCTGGCAGGCAGCGCGGCAGGCCAAGCTGCAGTTCTATCGTGAACTGGATGACTATTCCAACCGTATCGTCGTCCGCACGCTGCAGGTTGCCGATCAGGCCAGGGAAGCGCTACGTGAGGCCGACTCACACACCGCCGCCTCCTGTAGCCCTGAGCACCTGCTCACGCTCCGCCGCATCGCCTACACCCATCGCTACATTCAGGAAGTGCTCTGGCTGCGTGATTCCGTGCCGCAATGTTCCTCCCTGGAAGACCATAGCGTCGCGGTCACCTTTCCCCCGCCGGACCACATTGCCCCTGACGGCTATCGCACCTGGCTGACCTCAATTAACGATCTCGGCCTTAATCACCAGATGACGGCCATGGGCAGTCAACAGCATATGGTGATGATCGATCCCATCTCTTTTATCGATGTGGTTCCTGCCAGCGAGGAGAAGATCCATACCATGCTGTTTGGTTTGGATCACCTGAAAATGGTGATCAGCAGCCAACCGCTGCCGGATACGGTCTGGCAGCGTATTAAAGATCCACATGTTAATATGCTGACGCTGGATAACACGGTCTATCGGATCCAGCGCATTCCCGAGCTGGGCTCCGGCATCGTGACCTGGTCGTCGACGCTGCCGCTGCAGCAGCGTATTCGCCAGCAGCTAATCTTCTGGCTCCCTGTCGGCATCTTCACCAGCCTGCTTGCTACCTGGCTGCTGCTGCGCCTGCTGAGACACCTGCGATCACCACGCAACAGTATGCTGGACGCCCTCAACTCCGAAGCGATTCAGGTTTACTATCAGCCGATAATCTCGTTGCAGGATGGGAAAATCGCCGGGGCCGAGGCCCTGGCCCGCTGGCAGCAACCCGACGGCACCTTTTTATCGCCGGATATTTTTATTCCTCTGGCCGAGCAGACCGGGCTGATTACGCAGTTGACGGAAGATATCGTCAGGAAAATTTTTACCGATCTCGGTCCCTGGCTGCGGCAGCGGCCGGAAGTGCACATCTCCATCAACCTGTCGGTAGATGATCTACGCTCGCCCACCCTACCGACGTTGTTACACGATCAGCTGCAGCACTGGGGGATCGCCGCCGAACAGATCATCCTTGAAATCACCGAGCGCGGATTTGTCGATCCGGAGACCACCATGCCGGTGATCGCTCACTACCGTCAGGCCGGGCATCGTATCTCGATTGATGACTTTGGCACCGGCTACTCCAGCCTGAGCTATCTGCAGAAACTGGACGTCGATACGCTGAAAATCGATAAATCTTTTGTCGATACCCTCGAGTACCGGCCGCTGACGCCGCACATTATTGAAATGGCCAAGGCGCTCAATCTGGCCACCGTCGCCGAAGGGGTGGAAACCGAAAGCCAGCGCGACTGGCTACGACAGCATGGCGTCCAGTACGCCCAGGGATGGCTGTACAGCAAAGCGCTGCCAAAAGAGCAGTTTATTCTGTGGGCGGAAAATAACCTCCATGTGCATTAAGCAACAGGAGCAATAAGCAGAATGCCAGCGGGTGTGGCCACTTCGCCGCCCGCGCCTGGGCGCTACTTCAGATAAGATTTGATCACCTGCATCACCGTCTCCAGATCCGCTTCACGCTGTGTCTCTTCAGGCTCTTTCACCACATGGTCGGTCAGATGCCCCTGAATAACCTGCAGCATCATACCGTTGACCGCGCCGCGAATCGCCGCCAGCTGCTGTAGCACCTCAGCGCACTCATGCTCGCGATTGAGCATTTTCTCTAACGCGGAACTCTGCCCCTGAATTTTTTTCAGTCGGGTCAGTAACATTTTTTTGTGTCGAACTGTATGTGACATTGCACGATCCACCGTTTCATTCTGTCCGTGATTACCGACCTTCATCATCAGTAACGCCTGCCAGCATAGCATGATCCCTTTTGTCAGCCGCTTTTTCTACTGGGGGGTAGTATTTTACTACTGGGGGGGAGTAGGATAAACGCACTTTTGGCAAGGATCCCGATATGAACGATTTCACTTCCCTTCTGCAGCAAGGTAATGCCTGGCTGTTTATTCCCAGCGCGATACTGCTCGGTGCCCTGCACGGCCTTGAACCGGGCCATTCAAAAACCATGATGGCCGCCTTTATCGTGGCGGTACGAGGAACGTTAAAACAGGCGGTGCTACTGGGGCTGGCGGCGACGGTTTCCCATACGGCAGTGGTCTGGCTGATCGCCATGGCCGGCCTGTGGTTTGGCCGCGGCTGGAATGCGCAGACCTCTGAACCCTGGTTTCAGCTGATCTCGGGGATAGCGATTGTACTGATTGCCTGCTGGATGCTCTGGCGCACCTGGCGCGAATCGCAGCCCCACACGCACCATGATCACCACCATGAACATGATCACCACCATGAACATGATCACCACCATGACCATCACCATGCGTCCTCATCCGCCGCGCCGCTGGTGGCGGAGGAGTGGCAGGACGCGCATCAGCGGGCTCATGCTCAGGAAATCAACCGGCGCTTTGATGGCCGCCAGGTGACGACCGGGCAGATCGTACTGTTTGGCCTGACCGGCGGGCTGATCCCCTGTCCGGCGTCCATTACCGTGCTGCTTATCTGTTTACAGCTGAAGAAATTTTCGCTTGGCGCCACGCTGGTACTGGGCTTTAGCGTTGGTCTGGCGCTGACGCTGGTGGCTTCCGGGGCTATCGCCGCGCTAAGTCTTAAACAGGCCACCCGCCGCTGGCCCTGGTTTAATGATGTCTCGCGCAAGGCGCCCTGGTTCTCAGGTTTACTGATTATCGTGGTGGGGATCTACATGATGGTTCACGGCCTGAGCGGCCTGTAAGCGTCGGCTCGCCCTCTTGCGGATAGAGAGGGCGAGTCGTTAATTCAGGAGACTATCTCCTGCGGAGTGCTGACCGCTTTGCGGCTGACGGGCTGGCGAAACCACGGCAGGCACAGCTGGATCAGCGGCCCAATCGACAGCGCGTAAATCACGGTGCCGACGCCAAACTTACCGCCCAGCAGCCAGCCAATCACCAGCACAGTCAACTCGATAGCCGTCCGGATGCCACGCAAAGACCAGCCGGTACGAGCGTGCAGGCCAGTCATCAGGCCATCGCGCGGCCCGGGGCCAAAGCCCGCGCCGATATACATCCCGGTGGCGATAGCATTCAGCACAATCGCCCCCACCAGCAGCACACTGCGAGCCACCAGCGACTCCAGCGGCGGCAGGACGGCCAGCGTGGCATCCGCCGCCAGCCCCAGCACGATAACGTTGCTCACCGTGCCGAGCCCCGGCATTTGCCGGATCGGGATCCACAGCAGCAGCACCGCCGCGCCGGTCAGGATAATCACCGTACCGAAACTGATACCCAGCTGTTTAGCCACCCCGAGATGGAAAACATCCCACGGATCGGCGCCAAGATTGGCATGCACGAAGAGCGCCGTGGACACGCCATAAAGTACCAGGCCGATATATAACTGCAGCAGGCGACGAAGCATATTTTTTCCTCTACATCATTGCGAATGCCCTTATCATCAGCAAAAATGGACTGATAATTAATGGCCAGTTTTGGAAAAGTGGATCGCTATGTCAACCCGACGCTTTGGAACACAATCGCTGGTACGCCTGCTCGGCAACTGGCAGGAGTCCACTTCACGCACGCCGCTATGGCGTCAGCTAGCGGAAGCGCTCCGCCTGCTGATCCTCGACGGTCGCCTGACGCTGCAAACGCGCCTGCCAGGCGAGCGCGAGCTGGCGGCGGCGCTGAACGTCAGCCGGACCACCATCGCCAGCGCGCTCGGCCAGTTACGGGAGGAGGGTTTTCTCTACAGCCGTCAGGGAAGCGGTTCGCGCATTGTCTTGCCAGAGCGTCCCGCCGACCTGCCGCCGCCCTCAGGCATCCCCTCCTCGCTGAATCTCTCTACCGCCGCCCTCAGCGCCGGACCGGAAGTCCATCAAGCCTTCCAGCATGCCATGACGCTGCTGCCGCCCTACCTGGGCCAGACCGGCTACGATCAACAAGGGCTGCCGGTACTGCGGGAGGCGATTGCCCGTCGCTACAGCGAACGCGGTCTGCCGACGCGGCCCGATGAAGTGATGGTGGTCAACGGCGCCCTCAGCGCCTTCGCATTGATCCTCCGCCTGTTTACCGGCCCGGGTGACCGGGTGGTCATCGACGCCCCCACCTATCCGATGGCGATTAGCGCCATTCAGGGCGCCTCCTGCCGCCCGGTCGGCGTCGCGCTTCCACAGCAGGGATGGGACTGTGATGGACTCGCGGCGACTATTGCGCAGACCGCGCCGCGTCTGGCGTGGCTGATGCCGGATTTTCACAATCCCACCGGGCGCTGTATGGATGCTCCCACCCGCCAGCGGGTCGCGGATATCGCCGCCAGGACGCGGACGACGCTGGTGATCGACGAGACCATGGTTGATCTGTGGTATAACGCGCCACCGCCTCCGCCGCTGGCCTGCTTTAATCCCGATGCTGCGGTGATCACTATTGGTTCGGCCGGGAAAAGTTTCTGGGGGGGACTGCGCATCGGCTGGATCCGCGCCAGTACGCGAACCATCGCCTCCCTTATTCAGGCTCGCGATTCCCTGGATTTGGGTACGCCTCTGCTGGAGCAACTGGCCTGCAGCTGGCTGCTGGCCAATGCCGCCACGCTGCTACCGCCGCGGCGGGAAATGCTGAAGGCGCGCCGGGACATGTGCGAAACGTTAATGGCGGAATATTTTCCCCGCTGGCGCTTTACGCCGCCGGAAGGTGGGCTCTCTTTTTGGGTGGAACTCCCTGACATGCTGGCCACGCTGTTCTCTGCGCGCGCGGAAAGTCAGGGGATCCATATCGGCACCGGCACGCGCTTTGGTCTTGAGGGAGCCTTTGATCGCTATTTGCGTCTGCCATTTACACTGCCAGACGAAGCATTGCGCCAGGCCTTCTCCACGCTACAACCGCTGTGGCAAAGCTTTGCAGAACAGAAGGAAAATACGCGTTTGCGGAAAATAATATAAGAAAATATCGACGGGCTGGCATCAGCCCGTCAAATGACCATCATCCATGAGGTATATGAGATGTTTTTATAAAATTGCCTGAGTATCCTGCCCTCTGGTTATGGCATCCCGGTGACAGAAATAAGGCAATTTCATTAATGCTGGCGCGGAATAGGAAACCCTTTCAGGGAAATAATAAAGCCATCTTCATCTTTTTTAATTTTAGCGCCGGTGTCACACCAGTCGGAGGCAATGCGAAAGAACTCATCACTACCGATATTCCAGTTCAGGCGCACGTGTTTTACGTATCCTGAGCGCAACATATCGCAGGCTTCGCTATAGTTGCTGGCTGTAGAGAATTGTTGTTTCATTTTTTCTTCTTCAGAAGTTTTCTTAATGCTTTGATTTCTTTAGGGGTTAATGGGGTCGCTTCCTCTTCGGTATGCTGGCTGTCAATGTCCTCTTCCGTCACCCCCGCCTCACCTGCTGACTCCTCCAGCTGAAAAGCCAGCTGCAGCAGCTTTTCCGTTGCCGTTCCCAGGTTCTCGTTATTCACTTCCGCATAATGACGCAGCTTCTCTTTTAACTCGGCGTCAATTTTTACATTCAAAACCACTGTGGTCATAGCTACGCTTCCCGTGCAATAAAATCATCATAATTAATACACGAAGTTAACATGCTGATCCAGAGATATATTTTATAGCATGGCTCTGGCAACAAATTCCCATCAATAAGATGCCTTTTATTTATGACATGCAAATGACATTAATATTTCAGTAGCATTTCAGATTTATGACAAGTAAATATTATGGAATAAAAACGGGTTGTTTTAGCAACAAAAAATAATATGTGATCCGTATCAGATATTAATTATAGCAGGGATAAAGACCGGACAAATACAAGGGAGATATCAGGAGGGCGAAATGGGTGGGGGCCCTGCCAGCTACATCCCGGCACACACGTCGTCTGCTCTGGCTGCTTCCTTCCGGACCTGACCTGGTAAACAGAGTAGCGTTGCGGGAGAACCAACAGAGCCCCCATTGAGAGCGTTAGTTACCCAACGCGCTGGCGCATTATCCCTGCTGACCTGGTGAATTGCAAGCTCACCCCGATCGCCTGCTGGTTTATTGCACAATACGCCAATAAAACCAACAACTCACGGCCAGGCTGTGAGATTGGGAGCGCGCGCTCAGCACATTGCCGGGTTATCCACCATACTTAGCCCTCTTGCGTCACCTTTAATCATCAGCACCTTGTCTCGACGGTAATCGAATGACTGACTCATCACCACAGACCATCACTCTGCCTTTACCCGCTATTGAAGGGATGACCATCGCCTTTCATGGCGTGAACTATCTGCGCCCGGAAAAAATGCTCGACTTCGCGACCATCAGCCAGACCCCCGTGCGGGCGGTCACGCCGCTGGCGCTGCTCTATTCCACCGTCGGCGTGCTGCGCCAGGTGGAACTGCGCAAACTGCCCGTCTACATCAGCGGCCGGGTGGTGTACCCCATTTCGTCGCTGACCATGCCAGGCCTGCGCGCGAAACTGATCATTAACGCCACTTCGCAGCGGTTGAAATTTCTCGAGAGCCTCATCGCCAGTTCACCGTCTGACAATGTCCATGGCATGCAGATCCTCGGCCTGGCCCTAACCTTCACTGTCGAACAACCCGCCTGAACCGAGGCAGGCTGTACAGCCTGCGCCTCAGCGCTTATGCTGGCGTTTTCCGGTTAACAGGGCTGAACATGGATCCGCACGACACATTCCCCCAACGCGTCTGGCATATCGTGGCGTCGATACCGGAAGGCTATGTCGCCACCTACGGCGATGTCGCCCGCCTGGCCGGTTCACCGCGCGCCGCGCGCCAGGTAGGTGGCGTACTGAAGCGCCTGCCGGAAGGGTCAACCCTGCCCTGGCATCGGGTGGTCAATCGCCATGGCGATATCTCCCTCACCGGGCCCGATCTTCAGCGACAGCGCCAGGCGTTGCTGGCCGAAGGGGTTCAGGTCTCCGGCAGCGGCCATATCGATCTCCAGCATTATCGCTGGGTTTACTGAAGACAAAAAAAAGCCCCCGTCAGGGGGCTCGGCGAGCTTATTGCGCAACGGGGACGGCGGTCTGCGTGACCGGAACCAGCGTCAGGTCGGCATGCGTCCCACCCTGGTTTATCACCGTCTGCACGGTATCGGTAATGAACATTAGCTGGCCGTTCACCGCGATCGCGGCACTCAGCAGAATACGGGCGTTCGGCTGAATGTCTGCCGGATTGTAAGGCAGGGCAAAGTTAAATGGCGCCTGTTTGCCTTCGGTACGCACCGCTTTTTGCGACAACACGCGGGCTGGCGCATCTGCCAGAGAAGCATCCGACAGGGTCACCGTCAGTACCGCATCCGGCGGTAAAGCGATTCTCTGGCGGATATTAATCGTCCCCGTAACGCTCGGCTGCTGCTGTGCCACGCTCAGCGTCGCGATGCCATAAGGGTCGGGCGCGGCTGCCTGAGTCGAAGAACTGGTAGAGTGGTGATTAGCACAGGCGGTTAGCGTCGCGGCGACGGCTAAGGCACTAAACATATAGGCAAATTTCATGATGTTCTCCTTATCATCCCTTAATACCCAGGAGGATGTTCCGCCGCTTCGCCGGCAGGAACTTTCGTGTCGTCAATAAGTGTGGCACAGATCTCAGATTTGTTCCTGTTGCCCCCTCGTTATTCAGATTATTACACCCATCGGACCACTTGCGATTCCAGGTTATACTTTGCCACATCACGCGCACCGCGCTGCGCCGCTATCATTAATTGAGGATAAGTATGAGTCAGGCACTCTCTAACCTGCTGGCATTATTAGATCTGGAAAAAATTGAGGAAGGGTTATTCCGCGGACAGAGCGAAGACCTGGGATTGCGCCAGGTTTTTGGCGGCCAGGTGGTGGGCCAGGCGCTGTATGCGGCAAAAGAGACCGTGCCCGTTGAACGTCTGGTACATTCGTTTCACAGCTACTTTCTGCGCCCCGGCGACAGCCAGAAACCGATCGTCTACGATGTGGAAGTACTGCGCGACGGCAACAGCTTTAGCGCCCGGCGAGTGGCCGCCATTCAGAACGGGAAGCCAATCTTCTATATGACCGCCTCATTCCAGGCGCCAGAGCACGGCTATGAGCATCAGAAAGCGATGCCGCCGGCCCCCTCTCCTGACGGCCTGCACTCGGAAACCGATATCGCCCGCAAGCTGGCACACCTTCTGCCGCCGCAGGTAAAAGATAAATTCCTCTGTGATAAACCGCTGGAGATCCGCCCGGTCGAATTTCATAACCCGATGAAAGGCCATATTGCTGAACCGGTGCGCCAGGTGTGGCTGCGCGCCAATGGCGCTGTTCCCGACGATCTGCGCATTCATCAATATCTGCTGGGCTATGCCTCGGACTTTAATTTCCTGCCGGTGGCGCTGCAGCCGCACGGCGTCGGCTTCCTTGAGCCTGGCATGCAGGTCGCCACTATCGACCACTCAATGTGGTTCCACCGGCCGTTTAATATCAATGAATGGCTGTTATACAGCGTTGAAAGCACCTCGGCCTCCAGCGCCCGTGGCTTCGTCCGCGGCGAGTTCTACACTCAGGATGGAACGCTGGTGGCTTCAACGGTCCAGGAAGGGGTGATGCGTAACCGCAACGCATAAAAAAAGCCTCCCTGACGGGAGGCTTTTTGCTACAGGGAGA
Source organism: Klebsiella variicola (assembly GCF_000828055.2). Classification (NCBI taxonomy): domain Bacteria; kingdom Pseudomonadati; phylum Pseudomonadota; class Gammaproteobacteria; order Enterobacterales; family Enterobacteriaceae; genus Klebsiella; species Klebsiella variicola. The sequence continues at coordinate 4,240,459 of NZ_CP010523.2, forward strand.
AGGGTTTTCTATCAGGCGTTGTAGGCGTTTTCGCCATGGCTGTTGACGTCCAGTCCTTCGCGCTCCTGCTCTTCTGGTACGCGCAGCCCCACGGTCATGTCCGCCACTTTGTAGCCAATGAAAGCGACAACGCCCGACCAGACGATGGTAATCGCGATACTCTCGAGTTGCACCAGCAGCTGATGGCCCATGGTGACGCCTTCTGCATAACCCACGCCGCCCAGAGAGGTGGCCGCGAAGATACCGGTCAGGATACAGCCGACGATGCCGCAGACGCCGTGGACGCCGAAGACGTCGCAAGGGTCATCAACCCGCAGCCAGCGTTTCAGCGCCGTTACGCCCCAGATGCCCGCCAGACCAGATGCGATACCCACAATCAACGCCCCACCGACACCGATATACCCACAGGCTGGTGTGACGCCAACCAGACCGGCAATCGCCCCGGAGCAGGCGCCCAGCAGTGAAGGTTTGCCGCGCAGAGCCCATTCACCAAAGGTCCACGCCAGGATGGCAGCCGCTGTGGCGACGACGGTGTTGACGAAAGCCAGTGCGGCAATTTCGTTCGCTGCGCTGGCGGAGCCGGCGTTGAAGCCGAACCAGCCCACGTAGAGGATGGCGGTTCCGGTGAACACCATCGGCAGATTGTGCGGTTTGAACGCTTCTTTGCCGAAGCCCACACGTTTGCCCATCATGTACGCCCCCACCAGCCCGGCAACCGCGGCGTTGATGTGTACAACGGTGCCGCCCGCGAAGTCCAGCGCGCCGTGGGTCGCCAGCAGACCGCCGCCCCAGACCATGTGCGCAATCGGAACATAAGAGAGCGTCATCCACACCACCACGAAAATCAGCACGGCGGAGAAACGAATACGCTCAGCCAGCGCCCCCACGATCAGCCCGACGGTGATACAGGCGAACGAGCCCTGGAAGGCCACGTGGATGTACTGATAGAAGGTGCCCATCAGCGCTTTCAGTTCAATATTTTTCAGCATCACCCAGTCAAAGCTACCGAAGAAGCTGCCGCCGGTGCCGAAGGCCAGGGTATAGCCATAAATCACCCACAGTACGCAGACCAGGCCAAAGGTCACAATCACCTGAGTCAGCATGGAAAGGACGTTTTTGCCGCGGATCAGGCCGCCGTAAAACAGCGCGATCCCCGGGATGGTCATAAACAGAACCAGCGCGGTGCAAATCATCATAAACGCGTTATCGGCTTTGTCCGCCACTGCGGGCGCGGCCATTGCCAGTCCCGGAAGAAGGGCTAATGCCCCCAGACCCGATTTCATTGTTGCCATTTTCATTGTTTCGTTCCCCATCACTGTGTGGTCTGGAAATTACAGTGCCGCTTCGTCAGCTTCGCCGGTACGGATGCGAATGACGCGCTGCAATTCAGCGACAAAAATTTTGCCGTCGCCAATTTTTCCGGTGTAAGCCGCTTTGCTGATCACATCGATGACTTCATCCAGCTGATCGTCGGCAATCGCCACATCAATCTTCACTTTTGGCAGAAAGTTGACGCTATACTCGGCGCCGCGGTAGAGCTCCGCATGACCTTTCTGACGGCCAAAGCCCTTGACTTCAGTGACCGTCAGGCCCTGAATGCCGATGGAAGACAAGGCTTCACGCACGTCTTCCAGTTTGAATGGTTTGATTACCACGGTAACCAGCTTCATAAGTCCCCTCCAGGCAGTATTCGGTAATGGCCGCAGCTAACACGATGGATATAAAGCAAGGGCTATGCCAGAAATGAAAAAAGGCCGCAGAGCGGCCCTTTGATGGTAAAAAACAGGGGACAGGTCAGACAATTGCCTGCTGAAACGCGTTTGCAGCGCAAAAATGCACCACAACAGTGCATTTAATGTAACGTTTTTGCACCACGGCAGGCCACGCTTTGTTCGCTGCCTGCTGGTGGTGCATCAGGCGCTGAGCGACTCTTCCCGGGCGCTGGCCGCCAGCTCTTCGCCAGCCAGCTGCAGCTGATACATCTGCCAGTAACGCCCCTTCGCCGCCAGCAGCTGCTGATGGGTGCCCCGCTCGACAGCCTGACCGCGATGCAGCACCAGGATGGTATCGGCCTCAACGATGGTTGACAGTCGATGGGCGATAACCACGAGGGTGGTATGCTGGCGGACTTTCGCCAGCGCCTGCTGGATCGCCTGCTCGGTGCCGGAGTCGATGTTTGCCGTCGCCTCATCCAGAATCAATACCTGCGGGGTCTCCACCAGCACGCGCGCCAGCGCCAACAGCTGTTTCTGCCCAACGGAGAGGTTATTGCCCTGCTCGCCCAGCTGAGTGTACAGGCCATCGCTCATGCTGCGCGCCACCTCCGCCAGTTGCACCGCCTCCAGCGCTTCCCAGACCTGCGTCTCACTGATATCCCGACCCAGCGCGACGTTGGCGTAGAAGGTATCCGCCAGCACCACCGGATCCTGTTGCACCATCGCGATGCCCCGACGCAACGCGCTGTGGCTGAGGGAAGCAAGCGGCCGGCCATCGATGCGGATCTCCCCGTGGGTTAACGGGTAATAGCCCATCATCAGACTCGCGAGAGTACTCTTCCCGCTGCCGGTATGCCCGACCAGCGCCACGAAGCTGCGGGAGGGAATATCCAGACTGATATCCTGCAGGACCAGTCGATCCCCCCGGTAGGCAAAGGAGAGATGGTCAATTTCCACCCGGCCGCTGCTCAGCGGCGCGTCATCCGAGCCCCACGCCTGGCGCGGGCGATCCATCAGCTCAAAAACGCGTTCGCCGGCGACCACCGCCTGCTGCAGCATCGACTGCTGGGTGGTCAGCTCAATAAGCGGCTCGTTAAGGCGTCCGAGATAGCTGATAAACGCGTACAGGACCCCGACCTCGATCGTGCCCACCGCGCTAAAGCCAAACAGCATCAGCAGCCCGCACAGCACCAGCGAGGAAAAAAGGCTCAGCAGCGGGCGCAGCAGAAAACCGTCGAGGCGCAACGTCTGCATCCGCGCCAGATAGTGGGCATAGCTGGCCTCGCGCATCCGTTCGCCAAAGCGCGCCTGCTGGCGGAACTGCTGGATCACCCCCATGCCGTTGATCACTTCGTTGAAACCATCGTTGATATCAGCAAGCCAGGCGCGCACCCGGCGCACGATCGGCGTGCTATAGCGCTGATAGATGATCATCACGATCAGCACCGCCGGGAAGATCGCGATCGCCACCAGCGCCATCCGCCAGTCGAGGCTAAACATCGCCACCAGCATCGCGCCGATCAGCGCCGCGCTGCGCAGCACCGTCGCCACCACCGTCACGTACAGATCGCGAATGACTTCCGTATCGTTGGTCACCCGCGAGATAAGCTGCCCAACCGGCTGGGTATCAAACTCGCTGAGCGGCTGATGCAGGGCGGCATCCATTACATCGCTACGCAACTGCTGGACGACGCCGACCGCGGCGCGGTTAAACAGCAGCGACTGGTTATAGTGCAGTAATGCCGCCAGCAGCTGCAGGCCGATATAGGCTACCGCCAGGCCTGCCACCAGCTTCAGCGGGAGCGTATGCTTCGCCACCATATTATCGATGAAATAGCTGATGAGCAGCGGGCCGCTCACTTCCGCCGCCGCCGCGATCCACATCATCCCCACCGCAATGGCCAGCGGCTTACGCCAGGGAGAACCATAGGCCAGCAGGCGTTTAAGCGTCGGCCAGAGTTCGGTAAAGCTACGCATCCAGGGCCTCCTCTTGCGCCTGCGGAACCTCGTCAAGCGCGGCTTCCAGCTGCTGGTAACGATACATGTCGCGGTACCAGCCTGGCTGCACGGCCAGCGCCTCATGGCGGCCACGCTGGGCAATATGCCCATGCTGTAACACCAGAATTTCACTGGCCTCGGTCAGCGCCGACAGCCGGTGGGCGCTGATAATCACCGTCCGCCCCTCCCCCCACTGGCGCAGGTTGTGCAGGATCTGGTGCTCCGTACGGCCATCTACCGCCGACAAAGCATCATCAAGGATCAAAATTTCAGCCTCCAGCAGCAGAGCGCGGGCAATCGAGATGCGTTGTTTCTGGCCGCCGGAGAGCATCACGCCGCGCTCGCCCACCTCGGTATCGTACCCCTGGGGCAGGCGCAGAATGTCGTCATGCACGCTGGCCAGCCGTGCCACGCGTTCAATCTGCGCTGGTGTCGCATCCGGTTTGCCCAGCGCGATATTATTGGCGACGGTGTCAGAGAATAAAAATGGCGTCTGATTGACCACCGCCAGCCGGGCGCGCCAGCTGTCGAGCTGCAGACGCGGCAGCGGCAGATCGTGAAAGCGGATCTCGCCGCTGGTGACGTCAAAATGACGTTGCAGCAGCGCCAGAATGGTACTTTTACCGGCGCCCGTCGGCCCGCAGATACCCAGCATTTGCCCCGGCTGGAGGGTAAAATTAACCTGCTCCAGCGAAGGTTTACTCGCCTGCGGATAGATGAAGTTGCGGATGGCAACCTGCAGGACACCGCGGCCTGCAGGCACTGCTTCAGTACCGTCGTCCACCGCTGGCGCCTCTTCGAGCATCGTGCGGATACGGCCATAGGCCGCGCTACCGCGCTCAACAATGTTAAACATCCACGCCAGCGCCAGCATCGGCCAGATCATCAGGCCAAGATACATCACAAAGCTGGTCAGCTGGCCCAGCGTCAGGCTGCCGTGGATCACCATCCAGCTGCCGCCGCCGATAGCCAGCAGGTTAGCGGCCCCAATGGCGATATAGATGGTGGGGTCGAAACGCGCGTCAATGCGTGCCACGCGCATATTTTTCGCGCCGGTATCGGCGGCATCGGCGGCAAACTGCGCCGACTGGCGATCCTCCAGCCCAAAAGCCTTAATCATGCGGATGCTGGTCAGGCTCTCCTGTGTGCGATCGTTAAGGCTGGAAAAGGCCGCCTGGGCCACGCGAAAACGTTCGTGAAGCGCATCGCCGTTGCGTTTGATCGCCAGCGCCATCAGCGGCATCGGCAACAGCGCCAGCAGGGTGAGCTGCCAGCTAATCTGCGTCGACATCACAATCAATACCGCACAGCCCATCACCATCGAATCCACCAGGGTTAACACCCCTTCACCGGCGGCAAATACCACCCGGTCAACATCGTTGGTGGCGCGGGCGATCAGATCGCCAGTGCGATGGCGCAAATAGAATGCCGGATGCTGACGGCTCAGTTGCCGGTAAAAATCTTCCCGCAGTTCGACCGCCAGCTGGTAAGAGGCGCCGAACAGCAGCACGCGCCAGACATAGCGCAGCAGGTAAACCATTACCGCGACCAGCACCAGCGCGCCGATCCACATCCACACCTTCTCTGCGGTGTAATGTTGTTGCGTCACGCCGTCCACCACAATGCCCACCACCTTCGGCGGAATAAGCTGCAGGACGGCAATAATGGCCAGCAGGGCAATCGCGCCAAGATAGCGGCGCCACTCCCGGCGGAAGTACCAGCTGAGTTGAGCAAATAATCGCAAGCAGTAAAATCCTGATTTGTAATGGGTTACGGCGCAATACCGTTATTCGACAGGCAAGGCGGTGGTATATTTTATCTGTTCCATGGCAAAACTCGAAGTGACATCCGACAGCCCCGGCACGCTGTTCACTAAACGTTTATAAAAATCGTCATAGCGTTTCATATCGGCCACCTGCACCCGCAGCAGGTAATCATACTCTCCTGCCATCCGCCAGAAGCCGAGCACCTCCGCCATCTGCGTCACTTCGCTCACAAAATGGCCATACCAGTCGCTGCTGTGATGCTGAGTCTTGATCAGGACAAACGCCGTCAGGCCCAGCCCCACCTTTTCGGCATCCAGTAAGGCGACGCGCCCGCGCAAAATACCTTCATCTTCGAGCCTTTTCAGGCGCTTCCAGCAGGGCGTGGTGGTCAGATTAACGGCATCGGCCAGCGCCTGCAAAGAGAGGGTGCAATCTTCCTGCAGCAGCGCCAGCAGCTTACGGTCAATTTTATCTAGCATAGGGCATCCGAAGAGAAAATTTTGCTCTCATAATGGTAATCCAAAGGCTAAATGGCAACAATTTTTCCTGCGCTTTCCGCTAAGCTAGGCACAAAATGACAAACAGGAAATCACGATGAATAGCGCCTGGGTTAAACATGCCATTAGCGAAATCAACGCCGACTATCAGCGCTCCGCCGACACGCACCTGATCCGTCTGGCGCTGCCCGCGTTTCCGGGCATCCACCTGTATCTGAAAGATGAAAGCACCCACCCTACCGGCAGCCTTAAACATCGCCTGGCGAGGTCGCTGTTTCTCTATGGCCTGTGCAACGGCTGGATCAAAGAAGGTACGCCGATTATTGAATCCTCCTCGGGTTCAACCGCCGTTTCGGAGGCCTACTTCGCCCGCCTGCTGGGGCTGCCGTTTATCGCCGTGATGCCTTCCTGCACCGCCAAACGTAAGATCGAACAGATCGAGTTTTACGGCGGACGCTGCCATTTTGTGCAGAGCGCCTGCGAAATCTACGATGCTTCCGAAACGCTGGCCCGCGAGCTGAACGGCCATTATATGGATCAATTCACCTTTGCCGAGCGGGCCACCGACTGGCGCGGCAATAACAATATCGCCGACAGTATTTTCCGTCAGATGAGCCATGAACCGCACCCGCAGCCGTCATGGATCGTCATGAGCGCCGGCACCGGCGGCACCTCGGCAACCATTGGCCGCTATATTCGCAGCCAGGGCCATGAGACGCAGCTGATGGTCGTTGATCCGCAGAATTCGGTCTTCCTCGAATACTGGCAGACCCGCGACGCCACCCTGCGCAGCCCGGTCGGCAGCAAAATTGAAGGCATCGGCCGCCCACGCGTCGAACCGTCATTTATTCCCGACGTCGTCGACGAGATGCTGCGCGTACCGGATGCGGCGAGCGTGGCCACCGCCCTGTGGCTGGAAACACAGCTTGGGCGCAAGGTCGGCGCTTCTACCGGCACCAATATGTGGGGCGTATTGCAGCTGGCCGCGCGGATGCGCGAGGAAGGGCGAACGGGTTCCATCGTCACGCTGTTGTGCGACAGCGGTGAGCGCTACCTGGAAACCTATTACAACCCGCAGTGGGTGGCCGCCAATATCGGCGATATCGCGCCCAGGCAGGCGGAGATCGCCGCGCTGGTCGGCAGGCGATAAAAAAAGCCAGATAGAAAACTATCTGGCTTGCCGGAAGGGTCTCTCTATTCGGGGGAATAAGGAAGATCAGGATTATCCAGCCAATGCGTTAAAAAGTGGGAGACCGCCTGATGCCGGCAGTCTCCGATAACCTGAAGATGCGGCAGCTCGGCTTTCAGCTGCGGCATCGCGTTGCCCATGATAAAACCCCGCCCAACGCTGCCCAGCATCTCGCGGTCATTCATCGCATCGCCAAACGCCATGCACTCCTGCAGGGTGAAGCCTAAGTGCTGGCTGAGCACCGCCAGCGCCGCACCTTTATTACACCCGACCGGCAGCACTTCCAGACAGTCCATCGCCGAGAAGCAGAGAAACGCGCGATCGCCCAGCGTCTCATTCAGTTGGATCCGCAGGCGGCGGAGATCGTCATGATCGCCGCAAAAACAGATCTTGGTGACATGCTGCGCCGACATGCGTTTCGGATCGCACAGTTGATAGTGAAAGCCGCTGAAGACATGCGCTTGCAACAATTCAGGCCTTGCCTGACCGGTGAACCAGCCGCCATCGTTAAACACATGCATGCTGGCCTGAGTATCCCATTTGCTGTGCAGCACCGCTTCCGCCGCCTCGGGAGCGAGATCCTGGCGATAAAGCTCCTCCCCTTCCAGCGAATGGATGCGCGTCCCGTTGCCGGTGATCAGAAATGCGTCCAGGGAAAATTCGCCAATCACATGGTGCATCTCCAGCACATGGCGACCGGTAGCGAACGTCAGGGTGATATTACGTTCCCGCAGCCGTTTCAGCGCGGTGAGCGTTTGCTCGCCGAGACGATGGTCCGGCATCAGCAGGGTGCCGTCCATATCAAATGCGGCCAGTTTTGCCATGGTGTATTCCCCGATGTGTGATGGGCTTCGCTTGTGTTGCAGTATCACCTGGGATATACGGAAGTAATAGTGAATAGATATTATTAATTGTTCCGGGTTTACAGCGGCCCGGTGGATGACGGCCCCCATGCGACTCTTACACCGTTTAAATCAATACCAGCGATTGTGGCAACCCTCAGCCGGGGCGCCGCAGCAGGTGACCGTCGGCGAACTGGCGGAGCGCTGTTTTTGTAGCGAACGCCACGTCCGCACTCTGCTGCGTCAGGCGCAGGAGGCGGGGTGGCTAAGCTGGCAGGCCAGCTCCGGGCGCGGCAAACGCGGACAGCTCTCATTTCACAAAACCCCGGAAAGTCTGCGCAACGAGATGATGGAGCAGGCGCTGAACAACGGTCAGCAGCAAAACGCGCTGGAGCTGGCGCAGCTGGCCCCGGTGGAGCTGAAAGCCCTGCTCCATCCCTTCCTCGGCGGTCAGTGGCAAAACAATACTCCGACGCTGCGTATTCCTTACTATCGCCCACTGGAGCCGCTGCGTCCTGGCTTTCTCCCCGGACGCGCCGAGCAGCATCTGGCCGGGCAGATCTATGCCGGGCTGACGCGCTTCGATGAAGGCGACAATATGCCGATCGGCGATCTGGCGCATCACTGGCAGGTCTCACCGGACGGCCTGCGCTGGCATTTTTACATTCGCTCCACGCTGTACTGGCACAATGGCGATGCGGTGCAAACCGCACAGCTACGGCAGCGGTTACGGTTGCTGCTTGAGCTGCCCGCCTTACGGACCCTCTTCGCCAGCATCAGCCGTATCGATGTCACTCACGCCCAGTGTCTCACCATCACGCTGCATCGTCCTGACTACTGGCTGCCGTTCCGCCTGGCCAGCTACTGCAGCGTGCTGGCGCATCCCGACGATCCGGCCATCGGCTGCGGGCCATTCCGCCTGAAGCGGTTTAGTCCGGAACTCGTCCGCCTGGAGAACCATCCCCGGTACCACCTGCAGCATCCGCTGATCCAGGCGGTGGAATACTGGATCACTCCTCAGCTCTTTGACCGCGATCTCGGCACCAGTTGCCGCCACCCGGTGCAGATCACCATCGGCGATCGCGAAGAGCTCCACAATCTGCGCCAGGTCAGCAACCGTATCAGCCTTGGCTTCTGCTATCTGACCCTGCGCCACAGCCCGCGTCTTAGTAAAACGCAGGCCCAGCGGCTGGTGTCGATAATCCATCACTCGTCGCTGCTGGAAACGCTGCCGCTGGAGGAGGATCTGATTACGCCAAGCCATGAGGTGCTGCCGGGATGGTCCATCCCGCAGGGACCGGAAAACAACGCGGTGCCGCTGCCGGCCAGGCTCACTCTGCTCTATCATCTGCCGGTCGAGCTTCATGCGATGGCCGAGCAACTGAGGCAACGGCTGGCTCTGCTGGGCTGCGAACTGACGATCATTTTTCATGACGCCAAAAACTGGGAAGGCTGTCAGCATCTGGGGCAGGCCGACCTGATGATGGGCGACCGACTGATCGGCGAAGCGCCGGAGTACGCCCTGGAGCAGTGGCTGCGCTGCGATATGCTGTGGCCTAATTTGCTGACCGGGGCGCAATATGCCCATCTGCAGGCGACATTAGACGCCGTGCAGTCTCAGCCCGACGCCCGCAGCCGCAACGATGCGCTGCGCAACGTCTTCAACAGTCTGATGGAAGACGCCATCATGACGCCGTTGTTTAAGTATAACTATCGGATCAGCGCGCCGCCGGGGGTCAATGGCCTGCGCCTCAACGCCCGGGGCTGGTTTGACTTCGCCAGCGCCTGGCTGCCGGCCTCGTTGACGTGAGAGAGCTGGTCGCCGCGCGCGTCTGGCGCTACCATAGCGCCTTTACTCATTTAGTCAGGAATTGCCATGAAACGCGCCGTAGTTGTCTTCAGCGGAGGACAAGATTCAACCACCTGTCTGGTGCAGGCTCTGCAACAGTATGATGAAGTGCATTGCGTCACTTTTGATTATGGCCAACGCCACCGCGCGGAAATCGACGTTGCGCGCGAACTCGCCCTGAAACTGGGCGCCGTCGCGCATAAAGTGCTGGACGTCACTCTGCTCAACGAACTGGCAGTCAGCAGCCTGACCCGCGATAACATTCCGGTACCGGACTATCAGCCTGATGCCGAAGGCATTCCCAACACCTTTGTCCCCGGGCGCAATATTCTGTTTTTAACCCTGACGGCAATCTACGCCTATCAGGTGAAAGCCGAAGCCATCATCACCGGCGTGTGCGAGACCGACTTCTCCGGCTACCCGGACTGTCGCGATGAGTTTGTCAAAGCGCTGCACCACGCCGTCAGCCTTGGGATGGCGAAAGATATTCGCTTTGAGACGCCGCTGATGTGGCTGAATAAAGCCGAGACCTGGGCGCTTGCCGACTTCTGGGGTCAGCTGGATCTGGTGCGCCAGGAAACCCTCACCTGCTACAACGGCATTAAGGGCGATGGCTGCGGCCAGTGCGCCGCCTGTAACCTGCGCGCAAACGGACTCAACCAGTATCTGGGGGACAAGGTTGGCGTAATGGCGGTGATGAAGCAAAAAACCGGGCTGGCACAGGCATAGCCTCCGGGGCGCGATTTACCGGAGCTTTGACTCAAATTCCCCGGTAGCGCGACGCTTACCGGGGCTACGGGTTCATCACCTGCCGTGGGCCCGTCACTCGCACGTCGGTTGTTAGCGCAAGTTCATCTGGTCAAGTTTCTCACGCAACTCCCCTTCCAGTGGCAGCGCCTTCTGGGTCTTCAAATCGATACAGACGAAGGTAATCAGCGCATCGGCCACCACTTCGCCATTGGGGTTGAGGGTGACCACCTGACTAAGGGTGCCGCTTTTGCCGTTGAGTTGCTCCAGTTTGCTGCTCACTGTCAGCACATCGCCCAGCACCGCCGGACGACGGTAGTTAATATTGATATTCACCACCACGAAGGCGATGTTTTTCTCCATCATCCACTGAAACGCGGGGCTGTTTTCCAGGCCGTCCCAGCGGGCTTCCTCAAGGAACTCCAGGTAACGTGCGTTGTTCACATGCTGGTAGACGTCCAGATGATAGCCGCGAACTTTAATTTGTGTCTGCATAGCACTAATGCCTTTCTGTTATTGTTGTTTATGAGGTAAGAGGTCACACCACTTGATGCAACCTCTTTATCCTGGCAAAAAATCACCGCTGTGCAAGGTCTGGCATAAAATTTACAGCGTCAGATGGGCTAAATTGCGCTCCACCAGCGCGCTCCCCATTCCCGGGACCTGCTTCAGATCATCGAGGGTTTTGAACGGCCCGTACTCTTCGCGGTAGCTGACAATGGCCTGGGCTTTTTTCAACCCTACGCCATTCAACGCCTGCGCCAGCTGTTCGGCGCTGGCGTGGTTAATGCTGACTTTTGTCGCCCCGTTGTCGGTGTCGCCGGGCACCGCTTCCGCCTTCGCCGAAGCGGTCGCCTGCACATTTTCTTTATTCACTACCGCTTTACCGCTGGCGGGTGCCGCCTGCGCCCCCTGTACCCCTACCGCGAAAACCAGAACGCCCGCGGCCATCAGTGTTTTTATTCCATATTTCATGCTGATATCTCCTTGTGTGTAGACAGCAAGGTTACGATAGCGTCAGTGCGGATGGCCGACAAAAGGCAAATCACAGAAATGGAAAGGGCCGCGAAAGCGGCCCTTGAGGATTACATCATGTTGCTCATTTTTGCGAAACGACGCGAAATTACTGCTGCTGGTCGATGCTGTCACCCAGCTTAATTTTCGCCGCCTTGCGCAGGTTGCTCATCAGCGCTTCGAAAGCGATTTGGGCATTGTTCTGGGTAATCCCCTGAACCATGGCCTTCTTCTGCTCTTCCGGCATGTTGCCTGCTTTCACTTCATCCAGCGCCACCAGCACCACATCGCCTTGCATATTGCTGCCAACGCCGTAGACCGGTTTGCCCTGCTGCGGCAGCGGCAGAGTGAATGCCAGCTGGCTCAGCGGATCCTGGCCGGTACGAGAAAGCGTCTGCGGCGCGCCAAAGCTCAGGCCAGCCGCCTTCATCGCTTCATCGCCTTTGCCGTCTTTCAGCGCCGCCAGCAGCTTGTCGGCGTCCAGTTTCGCCTGCTGTTCCGCTTTATTGTGCTTAACGATATCGCTAACCTGCGCCTTCACTTCAGCCAGCGGCTTCACCGCCTCGGCTTTGTGCTCGCTGATGCGCAGAACAAATGCGCGATCGCCGTCAACGGTAATGATGTCGGAGTTGCTGCCCGGCGCGCCGTTCTCACCCACCAGACCGCCGTTGAAGATAGCGTCAGCGACCGGTTTAAAGTTCAGCTCTTCCGGCAGGTTATCGCGGCCAAACCAGCCGGTTTCCACCACTTTCAGTCCGGCGACCTGCGCCGCGCCCGCCAACGACTCATTATCGTTGCTGGCCGCATCGCTCACCTTCTGCTGCAGCGCGTAGTAAGCATCCAGCGCTTTTTCCTGCTTCACTTTCGCCGCAATGTCATTACGCACGTCAGCCAGCGGCTTCACCTGCGCCGGCTGGACGTCGTCCAGACGGGCCACCAGGAAGCCAACCGAGGATTTGATCACGCCAGACAGCTGGCCTTTCTCTTTCAGCCCGGCATCTTTCAGCTCTGGCACCGTAGAGGCCTCTTCCATCCACCCCATATCGCCGCCGTTGCGGGCAGAGATAATATCGGTCGATTTTTCTTTCGCCAGCGTGGCGAAATCTGCCCCTTTTTGCAGCTCGGCCAGCACCGCTTTCGCATCGGCTTCCGTTTTGGTCTGAATCACGCTGTAGCGGTTGCGCTGCGGCTGAGTGAACTGATCCTTATGCTGGTCGTACCATGACTGAATCTCTTCGTCAGAGGCGCTCTCCTGCATGCTGGCGGCATCCATTTTGATATAGCTGACGCGGAACTGCTCCGGCGCCATAAAACGGGCCTGATTCTGCTGCCAGAAAGCGTTGATTTCCTCATCGCTGGCCGTCTGTTTTGCCGCCAGGGCATTCACGTTGATGGTCGCTTCGCGGACGACACGCTGCTGAGACACCAGCGCCGCCAGCTGATCGGACTCACCCGGCAGCATGAAGTCGGTACCCGCAATGGCGTTAATCAGTTGCTGTGTGGTCAGCTGGTTACGCAGCGCCTGAGCGTACTGATCGGTGGTCATCCCCATCTGGGCGACAATACCACTGAAACGCTGGTTGTCGAACTTACCGTTCGTCTGGAAAGCCTGGGTCTGGAAGATCGCCTGCTTCACCTGCTCATCGCTGATGCTGAGGCCCAGCTCGCGGGCATACTGATCCAGAAGCGATTCATCGATCAGGCGGTTCAGCACCTGCTGGCGCATGGTTTTCATGTAGTTTTCGTTCGCCGCCAGCTCGGAGAACTGCTCGCCAAGCTGCTGCTGCATACGGTTACGTTCGCTGGCGACGGCATTTTCAAACTGCCCACGGCCAATCTCCTGGCCATTCACTTTTGCGGCATAGTTTTTGCCACCGCCAATCAGGTAACCACTCACCCCGGTCAAAATGAACGAGACGATAATGATACCGAAAATAATCTTGAGCACGACGCTGTTGGCGGCCGTGCGTAGGTTGTCCATCATGGTGTAACAACGCTCCGCTGTAGATGACTTTAGCTCGCGCAGCATAGCACGTGATGGCCGCCGCGCGTGAGGACGTATTTTGACAAGAAAACAGGGTGATTGTCAGCCCACAAGTGGCGATAAACACACATAAAGTGGTCTGAAAAGGCAATAAAAAAGGCACATCTCACGATGCGCCCTTGTACTTCGTCACATTCCCTGACGGGAAAGCCGATCAGTTCACCGCGTCTTTCAGCGCTTTACCAGCACGGAAGCCCGGCACTTTTGCGGCAGCGATAGTAATTTCTTTACCTGTTTGTGGGTTGCGACCAGTACGGGCGGCACGTTCTTTAACAGCAAAGGTACCAAAACCTACCAGCGCAACGTCATCCCCAGCCTGCAGAGATTCAGTAACAGAAGCGATTAAAGCATCTAACGCACGTCCAGCTGCAGCTTTAGAAATGTCCGCACCCGCAGCAATTTTGTCAATCAGTTGAGATTTATTCACTGTTCTCTTCCTCTCTTTATAATTTATATCGCACCTGAGTCCTTCATAGTGCGACCGCGCAGCAGTTATATCAGGACTGTCATGCCCTTACAACAGCAGTTGTCGATGACCCCCCTGCCAGCGATCTAAGTTAGCTACACAAAAAAAGGCTGGCAAGTCCGAAATGACTTACCAGCCCTATTTTTATTAGCGCAATTTGCGCAGAATCACTATTTCGCGGTCACAACCTGCATGCCGAACGGTTCGTTCTGCAGCGCAAGTGTCAGAACTTCCTCGATTCGTTTCACCGGATGGATATCCAAATCGGCGATAACGTTATCTGGAATTTCTTCAAGGTCGCGTTTGTTCTCATCAGGAATCAGAACAGTCTTAATGCCGCCGCGATGCGCCGCCAGCAGTTTTTCCTTCAGACCGCCGATCGGCAGCACCTGACCACGCAGAGTGATTTCACCGGTCATCGCCACATCAGCGCGTACCGGGTTACCGGTCAGGCAGGAGACCAGCGCCGTGCACATGGCGATACCCGCGCTAGGACCATCCTTCGGCGTCGCCCCTTCCGGAACGTGGACGTGAATATCACGCTTCTCGTAGAAGTCGGCGTTAATGCCCAGTTTGTCCGCCCGCGAACGCACCACGGTCAGCGCAGCCTGAATCGATTCCTGCATGACCTCACCCAGCGAACCGGTGTAGGTCAGCTTGCCTTTGCCTGGTACGCAGGCGGTTTCGATGGTCAGCAGATCGCCCCCCACCTCCGTCCACGCCAGACCGGTCACCTGACCGACGCGGTTCTCGCTATCGGCACGGCCATAGTCAAAGCGCTGTACGCCGAGATAATCATGCAGATTCTCACCGTTAATCTCGATGTGTTTCAGCGACTTATCCAGCAGCAGCTGTTTAACGGCTTTACGGCACAGCTTGGAGATTTCACGCTCCAGGCTACGAACCCCCGCTTCACGCGTGTAGTAACGAATAATGCCGATAATGGCGCTATCGTCGACGGTCAGCTCGCCTTTCTTCAGCGCGTTACGTTCGATCTGCTTCGGCAGCAGGTGACGCTTGGCGATGTTCAGCTTTTCATCTTCGGTGTAACCGGAGAGGCGAATCACTTCCATACGATCCAGCAGCGGCGCCGGAATGTTCATGGAGTTAGACGTCGCCACGAACATCACATCGCTGAGATCGTAATCCACTTCCAGATAGTGGTCGTTAAAGGCCACGTTCTGTTCCGGATCCAGCACCTCAAGCAACGCAGAAGCCGGGTCGCCGCGCATGTCGGAAGACATTTTGTCGATCTCATCCAGCAGGAACAGCGGGTTTTTCACCCCCACTTTCGCCATTTTCTGGATCAGTTTGCCCGGCATCGAGCCAATATAGGTCCGACGATGACCGCGAATTTCCGCTTCATCGCGCACGCCACCTAACGCCATACGTACGTATTTACGTCCGGTCGCTTTGGCGATGGATTGACCTAACGAGGTTTTACCTACCCCCGGCGGTCCCACCAGACAGAGGATTGGCCCCTTGATTTTGTTCACCCGGCTCTGCACCGCGAGATATTCAAGGATGCGATCCTTCACGCGCTCCAGGCCATAGTGATCGGTATCAAGGATCTCCTGGGCCTGGCGCAGGTCTTTTTTGACCTTACTGCGCGCGTTCCACGGCACCTGCACCATCCAGTCGATGTAGCCACGCACGACGGTCGCTTCCGCCGACATCGGCGACATCATCTTCAGTTTCTGCAGTTCCGCTTCGGTTTTTTCTTTCGCCTCTTTCGGCATTTTCGCCGCGTCGATCTTACGCTTCAGCGCTTCGTTTTCGTCCGGGGCGTCGTCCATCTCGCCGAGTTCTTTCTGAATCGCTTTCATTTGCTCGTTCAGATAGTACTCGCGCTGGGATTTCTCCATCTGCTTTTTGACGCGGTTGCGAATACGCTTCTCAACCTGCAGCAGATCGATTTCCGATTCCATCATCGCCATCAGATATTCCAGACGTTCGTTGACGTCGGACATCTCAAGCACAGACTGCTTGTCAGCCAGCTTCAGCGGCATGTGCGCCGCGATGGTATCCGCCAGGCGCGCCGGATCGTCGATGCTGTTCAGCGACGTCAGCACTTCCGGTGGGATCTTTTTGTTCAGCTTGATATAGCCTTCAAACTGGCTGATAGCGGTGCGAACCAGCACTTCCTGCTCGCGTTCGTCAATCGCCGGCGAGTCGAGATACTCCGCTTTCGCCGAGAAATGTTCGCCATTATCAGACAGCGCAGAAATACGTGCACGCTGCAGCCCTTCGACCAGCACCTTCACGGTGCCGTCCGGCAGCTTCAGCATCTGCAAAATAGACGCCACGGTTCCAACGGTGAAAAGATCGTTTACACCCGGCTCATCCGTCGACGCTTCTTTCTGCGCAACCAGCATGATTTTTTTATCATGGTCCATGGCCGCTTCGAGGCAACGAATAGATTTTTCCCGCCCTACGAACAGGGGTATGACCATGTGCGGATAAACCACCACATCGCGCAATGGCAATACGGGGATTTCAATGCGTTCAGAACGCTCAGGATTCATAGAGCTCTCTCTTAGTTTAAAGTCCGCCAGGTAGCCGACGACGCCATACTCCACTGCATCGTCGTTAATATGTAATCCAGTATATGGGGATGTATTCCACACATTCAACGGCGGGAATGCAGGAAAAATAAAAGGGGAGATAAAATCCCCCCTTTTTGTTAACTGCTTGAGTGAAATGGTTAATTATTCACCAGATGCCTGTTGGGCTTCCGGTTTGCCGTAGATCAGCAGCGGTTTGCTCTGACCTTCGATAACCGACTCATCAATGACCACTTTCTCGACATCATCCATCGAAGGCAGGTCATACATGGTATCCAGCAGCGCCGCTTCCACAATCGAGCGCAGACCGCGGGCGCCGGTTTTACGCGCCATCGCTTTCTTGGCGATGGCGTCCAGCGCTTCGTCGCGGAATTCAAGCTCTGCGCCCTCAAGGCTAAACAGCGCCTGATACTGCTTGGTCAGGGCATTTTTCGGCTCTTTCAGGATCTGGATCAGGGCTTCTTCGCTCAGCTCATTCAGGGTCGCCACCACCGGCAGACGGCCAATGAATTCCGGGATCAGACCAAACTTGATCAGATCTTCCGGCTCGACCTGGGCCAGCAGCTCGCCCTCGCTCGCTTTGTCGGACTTCGCTTTTACCGTCGCGCCAAAACCAATGCCGGAGCCGGTTTCAACACGGTGGGAAATCACTTTGTCCAGGCCGGCGAACGCGCCGCCGCAGATAAACAGGATCTTGGAGGTATCAACCTGCAGGAACTCTTGCTGCGGATGTTTACGCCCGCCCTGCGGTGGAACGGCGGCGACGGTGCCTTCGATAAGCTTCAGCAACGCCTGCTGTACGCCTTCGCCGGAGACGTCGCGGGTAATCGACGGGTTATCGGATTTACGCGAAATTTTGTCGATTTCGTCGATATAAACGATGCCGCGCTGCGCTTTCTGCACATCGTAGTCGCACTTCTGCAGCAGTTTCTGAATGATATTTTCGACGTCCTCACCCACATAACCCGCTTCGGTCAGGGTGGTGGCGTCTGCCATGGTAAACGGCACATCCAGCAGGCGCGCCAGCGTTTCCGCCAACAGCGTTTTACCGGAACCGGTCGGCCCGATCAGCAGAATGTTACTTTTACCCAGCTCTACGCCATTGCTGGTATCGCCATTGCGCAGACGTTTGTAGTGGTTGTATACCGCGACCGCCAACACTTTCTTCGCCTGTTCCTGACCGATGACATAGTCATCAAGGTGGTGGCGAATCTCGTGCGGCGTCGGCAATGCGCTGCGCTCGCGGTGCGGCGCAACTTCTTTAATCTCTTCGCGAATGATGTCGTTACATAAATCAACGCATTCGTCGCAGATATACACGGATGGCCCGGCGATCAGCTTACGCACTTCATGCTGGCTTTTGCCGCAAAAAGAGCAATACAACAATTTGCCCGATCCATCTTTGCGTTTATCTGTCATGAGTCCAAACCTCTTTTTAAGTTCTTTGTGCCGCACACGACGACGCAAATGCCATTCTCAGGCGCAAGCCGCCATATAGCGTTGTGCCGCCCTTCATTAGTATATACACAAAATCCTTCGCGCTACATCGAGGCGGTGGCAAAGCCTCCGGCCGCAAGCCTGCCCGGCAAGCGTCCGAAAAAATGCCAACCACCCGAAAAATCGCGGCGAGAAGGATGAAGCGTAAAGCGGCACCCTTGCGCCTCGGGCATCAATTACGATGGGTCAAAATAGAGTCGACCAGCCCGTACTCCACGGCTTCCGCAGCGGAGAGGAAGCGGTCACGCTCGGTGTCACGCTCAATCTGCTCAAGAGACTGGCCGGTATGATGCGCCATCAGCTCATTCATGCGTCCTTTCACCTTCAGGATTTCACGGGCGTGGATCTCAATATCCGTCGCCTGTCCCTGATAGCCGCCCAGCGGCTGGTGGATCATCACGCGGGAGTTCGGCAGGCAGAAGCGCTTGCCTTTCGCCCCGGCGGTCAGCAGAAACGCGCCCATAGAAGCGGCCTGCCCCATACAAATGGTGCTGACATCCGGCTTGATGAACTGCATGGTGTCATAAATCGACATCCCGGCGGTGATCACCCCGCCCGGAGAGTTAATGTACAGGTAAATGTCTTTTTCCGGGTTTTCCGCTTCCAGAAACAGCATCTGCGCCACGATCAGGTTTGCCATGTGGTCTTCGACCTGGCCGGTCAGAAAAATGACGCGTTCCTTAAGCAGACGGGAGTAGATATCAAAAGAACGTTCACCGCGTGAGGTCTGTTCAATGACCATCGGCACCAGGGCCATATGGGGTGCAAAGTTGTCTCGTTCGCCACTGTATGACATTTCCGTCTCCTGGAGTAATTTTAAAATACCTGCTGCACTGATTGTAACCTTACGGACGGATTATCAGCCACAGTTTCTATCCGCTGAACGCGTCACCGCCTCTTCAACACGCGTGCGATAGCGGATGCAGTTGCCTCCCCCGGTAATGGGGATGGTGTTGCCATATTTCAAGCATAACAAGCTTTTGCTGTAACGCTATCATGGTAAATGCGTTTTAGCACCGTGCCTGAGGCTATCATTATCTTAAAAAAAAAACCCGCCGCCTTTCGGCAACGGGTTTTTGCTCGAACCTTAAACAATCGCGGCGAAATTACGCCTGCTGGTTCATCAGTTCGTTGAAGGAAGTGGCTTTTTCAGACACTTTGGCTTTCGCCAGCACAGCTTCAACAGCCTGCTCTTCCAGCGCCACGTTGCGCATGTTGTCCATCAGCTCTTTGTTCTTGCTGTAGAACTCAACCACTTCTGACGGATCTTCGTACGCAGAAGCCATCTCTTCGATCAGGCCTTTCACGCGCTCTTCGTCAGCTTTCAGCTCATTGGTGCGAATCACTTCGCCCAGCAGCAGACCGACAACAACGCGGCGTTTAGCCTGCTCTTCGAACAGCTCGCGCGGCAGTTCCAGAGCCTGTTTCTCGTTGCCACCGAAACGCTGAGCAGCCTGACGACGCAGCACGTCGATTTCGCTGTCAATCAGGGCAGCCGGAACGTCGATCTCGTTGGCTTTAACCAGACCTTCGATAGCCTGAGACTTCACGCGGTTACGCACAGCGCCTTTCAGCTCGCGCTCCATGTTTTTACGCACTTCAGCGCGCAGGCCAGCGACGGAACCATCTTCCACGCCGAAACGTTTGATGAATTCTTCAGTCAGCTCCGGCAGTTCACGCTCTTCAACTTTTTTCAGGTTGATAACGAACTTAGCCGCTTTACCTTTCAGGTTTTCTGCGTGGTATTCTTCCGGGAAGGTCACGTCGATGGTGAACTCTTCGCCCGCTTTGTGGCCTTTGATACCATCTTCGAAGCCCGGGATCATGCGACCCTGGCCCATCGCCAGTACGAAGTCAGAGGCTTTGCCGCCTTCGAACTCTTCGCCGTCTACGGAACCGGTGAAGTCGATAGTGACGCGATCTTCAGCGTCAACGGCGCCGTCTTTGTCTTTCCAGGTCGCCTGCTGTTTGCGCAGGGTTTCCAGCATGGTGTCAACGTCAGCGTCGGTCACTTCAACAACCGGTTTTTCAACTTCGATTGCGTCCAGACCCTGCAGTTCAACTTCCGGATACACTTCGAACTCTACCGCGTAGGTGAAGTCTTCGCCCAGTTTGTATTCGCCCGGAACGTAGTTCGGCGCACCGGCCGGATTGATTTTCTCTTTGATGATCGCGTCAACGAAATGACGGCTCATCAGGTCGCCCAGCACGTCCTGGCGAACGGATGCGCCATAACGCTGAGCAACAACATTCATCGGCACTTTGCCTTTACGGAAGCCGTCAATGCGAACTTTTTTCGCTACGTTGACCAGCTCGCTTTTGACAGCATTCTCGATGCTGTCAGCGGCGATAGTAATCGTTACACGGCGCCCAAGGCCCTGAGTGGTTTCAACTGAAACTTGCATCTTGTTACCTCAAAAAAATCACAGTGCTCGGTCAACTCTGGAAGCGCGTGTAGGTGGCTTCGCAGAACCGGGATGCCCTCTTCAAATCAGAAACACATTCCCTGTCGTCAGAATCATCCCGAAGACATTCATATATAAGACGCGGCATTATAGCGGCATCACTTTTGTGAGTCGAGAACGGTTGTCGCCCACTGCTGCGGCATTTTTCACATTTCCCGCTCAAATTTGTCCGCAAAAGCGCTCACTTTGCGCATTTTCCAGGCAAAACAAAACGGCCCGTAGGCCGTTTTTGCTAAATCTGCAAGCAACATACTGGAAAAGCGCCAGCGGTTGCAAATGGGATTTCTAGGCGATACTCCCCGCACCGCGGCAAGGCGGCGAGGCGAAAACCGTATCCTGTAATGCTTCCCACTCTTTTATCGTGTAGGTGTGCAGCGCCAGGGCATGCACCGTATTCGACAGCTCCTCGGTTAGCGTGCCGTAGATCATACGGTGGCGATTGAGGAAACGCTCGCCAGTGAAGCGATCGCTCACTAACACCACTTTAAAATGACTTTCAGAGCCCGCTGGGACGTTGTGACGATAACTTTCATCCACGACTTCGAGATACATCGGGTCGAACGCTGCTCTAAGTTTTGCTTCGATCTGTTCACGTATCATCATGAATTTTCTCCTCCGACAACGCTGAGATGCCGCCACTCCATTTAAATGTTAGCCGCTTTTACCGCTTCCATTAGGAGAAAACAACAAAAAATTAGCATTGTTCTGATATTTTCATTCAAAAGTATCACGTTTACTGGCTCTGGTCGCCAGATCCGCCGGGGAAAGAGCGATTAACCATGGCGGGACGCTCAGAAAACCGCCAGGGCGATGGATTTACACGCGTTGCCACTTCCCCTTGCCGTTGGCAATGCTATGATGGCGGTAATTTTCCTTATAACAACACCATGCGTTGAGACCTGAACATGCTTAAGAAGATCCTTTTCCCGTTGGTCGCCATGTTTATGCTGGCAGGATGCGCCACGCCGCCGACCACCATTGAAGTATCGCCGAAAATCACGCTGCCGCAGCAGGATCCGAGCCTGATGGGCGTGACCGTCAGCATCAACGGCGCCGATCAGCGTCCGGACCAGGCGCTGGCGAAAGTCACGCGCGACAATCAGCAGGTCACCCTCACCGCCTCGCGCGATCTGCGCTTCCTGCTGCAGGAAGTGCTGGAGAAACAGATGACCGCTCGCGGCTACATGATTGGCCCGAACGGTGCGGTCGATCTGCAGATTATTGTCAATAAACTCTACGCTGACGTCTCCCAGGGCAACGTGCGCTACAACATCGCCACGAAAGCCGATATCGCCATCATCGCCACCGCGGCAAACGGCACGAAGATGACCAAAAACTACCGCGCCAGCTATTCCGTTGAAGGCGCCTTCCAGGCCTCGAACAAGAACATCGCTGATGCCGTCAACAGCGTCCTGACCGATACCATCGCCGATATGGCGCAGGACACCAGCATCCACGATTTCATCAAGCAAAACGCGCGTTAATGCCACCACGAACCCGGCCGCGGCCGGGTTCGTGCTTTATGCTATGTCCAGTCACTACTTACGCATTTTTCAACAGCCGAAATCAGCGATTTTGCTGATCCTCGGTTTCGCCTCAGGCCTGCCGCTGGCCCTCACCTCCGGTACCCTGCAGGCCTGGATGACAGTGGAAAATATCGATCTGAAAACGATCGGTTTTTTCTCACTCGTCGGCCAGGCCTATGTCTTTAAATTTCTCTGGTCCCCGCTAATGGACCGCTATACGCCGCCGTTTCTTGGACGTCGTCGCGGTTGGCTGCTGACTACCCAGGTCCTGCTCCTGCTGGCTATCGCGGCGATGGGCTTTCTTGAGCCTGTCTCCCAGCTCCGCTGGATGGCGGCGCTGGCGGTAGTGATCGCCTTCTGCTCGGCGTCACAGGATATTGTGTTCGACGCCTGGAAAACCGACGTTCTGCCAGCGGAAGAGCGCGGCGCTGGCGCCGCGATCAGCGTGCTGGGTTATCGCCTCGGGATGCTGGTATCCGGGGGGCTGGCACTGTGGCTTGCCGACCGCTATCTCGGCTGGCAGGGGATGTACTGGCTGATGGCGGCGCTGCTGGTGCCGTGCATCATCGCCACACTGCTGGCGCCCGAGCCGAGCGACGTTATCCCGGTTCCCAGATCGCTGGAGCAGGCGGTCGCCGAACCGCTGCGCGATTTTTTCGGTCGCAATAACGCCTGGCTGATTCTGCTGCTCATCGTCCTTTATAAGCTGGGCGATGCGTTTGCCATGAGCCTGACCACCACCTTCCTGATCCGCGGCGTCGGTTTTGACGCCGGCGAAGTGGGGATGGTGAACAAAACCTTAGGCCTGTTTGCCACCATTCTCGGCGCCCTGTACGGCGGGGTCCTGATGCAGCGGCTGACGCTGTTTCGGGCGCTGCTGATCTTCGGTGTGCTGCAGGGGGTCTCCAACGCTGGCTACTGGCTGCTGTCGATTACCGATAAGCACCTCTATTCCATGGCAACCGCCGTGTTCTTTGAAAACCTGTGCGGGGGAATGGGGACGGCGGCGTTTGTCGCGCTGCTGATGACGCTGTGCAATAAATCATTCTCCGCTACCCAGTTCGCGCTGCTCTCTGCGCTGTCCGCGGTCGGCCGCGTGTACGTTGGGCCAATCGCCGGCTGGTTTGTCGAGGCCCACGGCTGGTCGACGTTCTATCTCTTCTCGGTCGTCGCGGCGGTGCCGGGGATTGCCCTGCTGCTGCTGTGCCGGCAAACGCTTGAGCATACCCAACGCACAGCAAGCTTTATGCCGCGAAGCGAATACCCGCAAGCCTATGCGCTGGCGTTAAGGATCCTGGCGCTGGGCTGCCTGCTGCTGGCGGTATGGCTGGTACTGCTGATCATGAACGCCCTGGATTACACCGCCTTCTCTTTCCTGTCCGGTCTGCTGGAGGTTGCGGCGCTGACTGCGGTGGGCGGTATTTTGTTCGGCGGTCTGCTCGACTACCTGGCGCTGCGTAAAACTCGCCTGATTTAAGGAAGCTGCATCATTATTAGCCGTTGTAATTACGAAACGTAATTATAACGGCTTATTAACGCTTTTATATTGCCCGCCGCGCTATTTGTTGTTTTGTGCGTTTTTGATTTCTGGAAATTATTGACAGTTTTCATTCGATTCTTTAAATAATTTAACCGATTCAGCTACGGCGATTTTATTTTAGGTTTTCACAATGTCTTTTATTTGATAATTAAATGTTAAACAATTGTTCTAATTTTTGGGTGGTTATGCCCATTCACCGCTAAGCACTCCTTTTCTTATCCCTTTCGTTATCAATCCCACGAAAATCAGGCTTTGCAAGCGATTACGTAACACTACGTAACATATGTGACAAACCAAGCAGAAGCCGCTAACACAGAACTGACAGAGATCCAATCATGTTTACAGTAATGCAACCTTACCGTAAAATGCCCGTACACTTTAAACGCCACCAGATCCCGTGGAATTGAGGTCGTTCAATGAGACTCAGGAAATACAATAAAAGTTTGGGATGGATGTCATTAATCGCAAGTACTGTATTACTCAGTGGTTGTGATTCTGCACTCCTTGACCCAAAAGGACAGATTGGACTGGAGCAACGCTCTTTGATTCTGACGGCCTTCGGCCTGATGATGATTGTCGTTATTCCCGCCGTCTTGATGGCAGTAGGATTTGCCTGGAAGTATCGCGCGAGCAATAAAGATGCGAAGTATAGCCCGAACTGGTCACACTCCAACAAAGTGGAAGCTGTGGTCTGGACGGTACCTATTCTGATCATCCTGTTCCTGGCCGTTCTGACCTGGAAAACCACTCACGCACTGGAGCCAAGCAAACCGCTTGCCCACGACGAGAAACCAATCACCATCGAAGTCGTTTCGATGGACTGGAAATGGTTCTTTATCTATCCGGAACAGGGTATTGCTACCGTTAACGAAATCGCCTTCCCGGCGAACGTACCGGTACACTTCAAAGTGACCTCTAACTCGGTGATGAACTCGTTCTTCATTCCGCGCTTAGGTAGCCAGATTTACGCAATGGCCGGGATGCAGACTCAACTGCACCTCATTGCTGACGAAGCTGGTACTTATGACGGTATCTCCGCTAGCTACAGTGGCCCGGGCTTCTCAGGTATGAAGTTCAAAGCGATTGCTACTCCGGATCGTGCAACCTTCGATCAGTGGGTTGAAAAAGCCAAACAGTCGCCGAACTCCATGGACTCCATGGCCGCGTTCGATAAAGTGGCTGTGCCTAGCGAATACAACAAAGTGGAATACTTCTCTAACGTGAAGCCGGATCTGTTCAAAGATGTTGTGAACAAATTCATGTCTCACGAGAGCATGAACATGTCCAAACCTGAAGGCGAGCACGCTGCTCACGACGGGATGGAAGGCATGGACATGAGCCACGCGGAAACCGCTCACTAAGGGGCCGAGGAAGAAAACGATGTTCGGAAAACTTACACTGGATGCAGTGCCCTACCACGAACCCATTATCGTGGTTACGGTGGCTGCGATTATCATTGGGGGACTGGCGCTTCTGGCTGCCATCACTTACTTCGGTAAGTGGTCCTACCTGTGGAACGAGTGGCTGACTTCTGTCGACCACAAACGTCTCGGTATCATGTACGTTATCGTGGCAATCGTCATGCTGCTGCGTGGCTTTGCTGATGCCGTTATGATGCGTAGCCAGCAGGTGCTGGCCTCGGCCGGGGAAGCAGGCTTCCTGCCGCCTCATCACTACGATCAGATCTTTACCGCCCACGGCGTTATCATGATCTTCTTCGTGGCGATGCCGTTCGTTATCGGTCTGATGAACCTGGTGGTTCCGCTTCAGCTCGGCGCGCGCGACGTGGCCTTCCCGTTCCTCAACAACCTGAGCTTCTGGTTCACCGTTGTGGGCGTGATTCTGGTTAACCTGTCTCTGGGCGTCGGTGAGTTCGCGCAGACCGGTTGGCTGGCCTATCCGCCGCTGTCGGGAATTGAATACAGTCCTGGCGTAGGGGTCGATTACTGGATTTGGGCGCTGCAGCTCTCCGGTATCGGTACTACCCTGACCGGTATTAACTTCTTCGTGACCATTATCAAGATGCGCGCCCCGGGCATGACCATGTTCAAGATGCCGGTATTCTCCTGGGCATCTCTGTGCGCTAACATCCTGATTATCGCCTCTTTCCCAATTCTGACCGTCACCATCGCGCTGCTGACCCTGGATCGTTACCTGGGCACCCATTTCTTTACCAACGATATGGGTGGCAACATGATGATGTACATCAACCTGATTTGGGCCTGGGGTCACCCGGAAGTGTACATCCTGGTTCTGCCGGTGTTCGGGGTCTTCTCCGAAATCGCCGCGACCTTCTCGCGTAAGCGTCTGTTCGGTTACACCTCTCTGGTGTGGGCAACCGTCTGTATTACCGTTCTGTCGTTCATCGTTTGGCTGCACCACTTCTTCACCATGGGTGCTGGCGCGAACGTAAACGCCTTCTTCGGTATTACTACCATGATTATCGCGATCCCGACCGGGGTTAAGATCTTCAACTGGCTGTTCACCATGTATCAGGGTCGCATCGTCTTCAACTCAGCGATGATGTGGACTATCGGCTTTATCGTGACCTTCTCCGTCGGTGGGATGACTGGCGTGCTGCTGGCGGTACCGGGCGCGGACTTCGTTCTGCATAACAGCCTGTTCCTGATCGCGCACTTCCATAACGTTATCATCGGCGGCGTAGTATTCGGTTGCTTCGCAGGTCTGACCTACTGGTGGCCGAAAGCCTTTGGCTTCACCCTGAACGAAACTTGGGGCAAACGCGCTTTCTGGTTCTGGATCATCGGCTTCTTCGTGGCGTTTATGCCGCTGTACGTGCTGGGCTTCATGGGTATGACCCGTCGTCTGAGCCAGCAGATCGATCCGCAGTTCCACCCGATGCTGGTTGTTGCAGCTTGCGGTGCAGCGCTGATCGCCTGCGGTATCCTGTGCCAGCTGATTCAGTTCTACGTGTCTATTCGCGACCGCGATCAGAACCGTGACCTGACCGGTGACCCATGGGGTGGTCGTACGCTGGAGTGGGCAACCTCTTCTCCACCGCCGTTCTATAACTTCGCTATCGTTCCTCAGGTTCACGAGCGTGATGCCTTCTGGGAAATGAAAGAGAAAGGTGAAGCGTACAAACAGCCTGCTCACTATGAAGAAATTCATATGCCGAAAAACAGCGGCGCCGGCATCGTCATTGCCGCCTTCGCTACGGTATTTGGTTTCGCCATGATCTGGCATATCTGGTGGATGGCGATTGCCAGCTTCATCGGCATCGTAGCGACCTGGATTATTAAGAGCTTTGACGAGGACGTGGATTACTACGTACCGGTTGCAGAAGTCGAAAAACTGGAAAAACAGCATTTCGATGAGATTAACAAAGCAGGGCTGAAAAATGGCAACTGATACTCTTGCGCATACTGCCCACGCGCATGAACACGGGCACCATGATACAGGACCGATGAAGGTATTCGGTTTCTGGATCTACCTGATGAGCGACTGCATCATCTTCGCTACGCTGTTTGCTACCTATGCCGTTCTGGTGAACGGCACAGCCGGCGGACCGACGGGCAAAGATATTTTCGAACTGCCGTTCGTTCTGGTTGAAACCGCACTGCTGCTGTTCAGCTCCATCACCTACGGCATGGCGGCTATCGCCATGTACAAAAACAACAAGAGCCAGGTGGTTTCCTGGCTGGCGTTGACCTGGTTGTTTGGCGCTGGCTTTATCGGGATGGAAATCTATGAATTCCATCACCTGATCATGGAAGGCTTCGGTCCGGATCGTAGCGGTTTCCTGTCGGCGTTCTTCGCGCTGGTCGGCACCCACGGTCTGCACGTGACCTCTGGCCTTATCTGGATGGCGGTGCTGATGTTCCAGGTTTCACGTCGTGGCCTGACTAGCACTAACCGCACGCGTATCCTGTGCCTGAGCCTGTTCTGGCACTTCCTGGACGTCGTGTGGATCTGCGTGTTCTCGGTTGTCTATCTGATGGGGGCGATGTAATGAGTCATTCTACCGATCATAGCGGCGCTTCTCACGGCAGCGTGAAGAGCTACATGACAGGATTTATCCTGTCCATCATCCTGACGGTCATTCCGTTCGCCATGGTGATGAGTGGCTCCGCCTCGCATGCGGTTATCCTTGGCACCATTCTGGTGACCGCTGTGGTGCAGATCGTGGTACACCTCGTGTACTTCCTGCATATGAACAGCAAGTCCGATGAAGGCTGGAACCTGACCGCATTTATCTTCACCGTAATCATCATTGCGATCGTGGTTGTCGGCTCCATCTGGATTATGTGGAACCTGAACTACAACATGATGATGCACTAAGAGCGGCGAGTATGTTTAAGCAATACCTGCAAGTAACGAAACCAGGCATTATTTTTGGCAACCTGATCTCCGTGATCGGCGGTTTCCTGTTGGCCTCCAAAGGCCACATCGACTATCCGCTGTTCGTCTGGACGCTCCTTGGAGTATCCCTGGTGGTCGCCTCGGGTTGTGTATTCAACAACTACATCGACCGGGACATCGATCGTAAGATGGAACGGACGAAAAACCGGGTGCTGGTCAAAGGGCTGATCTCGCCAGAAGCTTCGCTGGTGTACGCCACCTTGCTGGGTATTGCTGGCTTCATGCTGCTGTGGTTCGGCGCAAATCCGCTGGCCTGCTGGCTGGGGGTGATGGGGTTCGTGGTTTATGTCGGCGTCTACAGCCTGTACATGAAACGCCACTCCGTCTATGGCACGCTGATTGGCTCACTCTCCGGCGCCGCGCCGCCGGTGATTGGCTACTGCGCGGTCACCGGTGATTTCGACAGCGGTGCGGCGATCCTGCTGGCTATCTTTAGCCTGTGGCAAATGCCTCACTCCTACGCCATCGCGATTTTCCGCTTTAAGGATTATCAGGCGGCGAACATTCCGGTGCTGCCGGTGGTGAAAGGCATTTCGGTCGCCAAAAACCATATTACGCTGTACATCGTTGCCTTTGCCGTGGCGACCCTGATGCTCTCGCTGGGCGGCTACGCCGGGTATAAATACCTGGTCGTGGCGGCAGCGGTCAGCGTCTGGTGGCTGGGCATGGCGCTGCGTGGCTATAAAGTGGCCGATGACAAAGTCTGGGCGCGTAAGCTGTTCGTCTTTTCCATCGTCGCCATCACCGCGCTGTCCGTGATGATGTCCGTTGACTTTATGGTGCCGGATTCACATAGCCTGCTGGCTTACGTGAGATAATCTCCCACTCCAGTGCGATATAAAGCCCCGTTTTTACGGGGCTTTTTCTTTTCTGCTTCCTCACCGCTTTCTTTCTCATTTCATACTCCCCTCCCCTCTTCCGGCCGTTTACGCTGCTCTCCTGCCAAAAAATGAGGAAAAAATGAGCTAATACACAGCGGACCTGACTCGCGCTGTGCACGACAGCAGTGCTACCTTTTGCACCGGGTTTACCCACCCATTTGGAAAATCATTACTACAAGGAATTGCAATGAAAGAGTTAACACTAAACGAAATGGAGTACATCTCCGGTGGCTTTAACCTGTTCGGCGCGGCCAGCGGCTTCGCCAGCTTTGTTGCCAACTCGGGCGTCGGCTTCACCTCTTTTGTTCTCACCTCCGGCAGCGCGTTTGCCTCCTTCGTCGGCGACAGCGCGATGGCGTTTGGTTCCTTCCTGACCGGGCAGTCAAACTGGGAAACCTTTGTGACCACTGGTAGCGAAAACTGGGGAAACTTTGTCCTCACCGCTGGCAAAAACTGGAACATCTTCGTAGATAACGCCGCCAGCAACTGGAACAGCTTCCTGAACAACGCGTCGGCGTAAGCAACATCTTTGAGGGCAGCGCATCGGCTGCCCTGTTTAGCTCACCAGCATCGCCTGCGCGCTGTAGAGCAGATCGAGATGGTCGTGACATAACGCTTCCAGCGATGTGCGCGATTGATGGCTGGTCAGACTCAGCGCGCCCCACCAGGTTCCTTCCCTGTCAGTTAACGGCACCGCCAGCACCAGCATGCCAATCTCAAACTCCTGTTCAATGGTGGCATAACCCTGGCGCCGCACCTGGGCGATTTTCTCCATCAGCAACGCGACGTCGGTCACCGTATAGGGCGTGCGTTGTTCCCGGGTAATACGCTGCAGAACCGCCTCGCACTCAGCTTCCGGCAGCGAAGCCAGCCATAACCGTCCCCCGGCGGTACAGAAGATGGGTACCCGCTCCCCAAGCCGAACCGACGTGGAGTTAAATGGCGTATGCCGGCTGCGGGCGATATAGACCAGCTCATCTTCATCCACCACCCCTACCGAGGCGTGCTCCTCGGTCCGGCTGGCGATGTATTCGACAATTGGCCGCACCATGCGGGGAAACTGCGCCGAATCGACGTAGGCCTGACCAAGCCGCAGCGTCTTCGGGGTAAGCCAGTAATAACGCCCATCGGTTTGCAGATAGCGCTCATGCAGCAACGTCAACAGAAAACGCCGCGCGGCGCTTTGCGTCAGGCCGCTCATTTTCGCCGCCTGGGCGACGGTGAGTTTTGGGCAGGTTTTGGAAAAAAGCTGGATTAACGCCAGCCCTTTTTGTAAACCGACGATCAGATCGCGTGGATGAATGGTGTTTTGCATATTCGCTCACATTTTTGCAACATCATTATCGATTTCCTGCGATTATCGCAGCGATCGTGCGATTAACAACCGACATGTCCGAATTCTGCGTTGTCGCTCCCAGCTTCCACTGAAATACTTTCACAACATTCATTTAACAAATGAGGTTTGAAATGGTCAGTGGAACTACCCAGGTTGTTGCCGTGATTGGTCATCCGATCGCCCAGGTCAAATCACCGGATAACTTCAACCGCTACTTTGCTGAACAGCACATGGACAGCGTCATGATCCCGGTGGATATCGCCCCGGACGCGGTAGTCGACTACCTCAACGCTCTGCGTGGCTGGCAGAACATGACCGGCGTGCTGGTGACGGTGCCGCATAAGCAGCGCGCCGCCGCGCTGGTCGACGAGCTCACCCCCCGCGCCCGCCGACTCAACGCCATCAATGTGATCCGCAAATTGGCGGATGGCCGTTTGCAGGGCGATATGCTGGACGGCGTCGGCTTTCAGCTCGCCGCCGAGGCGCAGGGTTTTCAGCCGGCAGGTAAGCAGGCGCTGCTCTCCGGCTGCGGCGGCGTCGGCAGCGCCATCGCCTGGGGACTGTGCGAGGCGGGGATCCGTCAGCTGGCCCTGCACGATCAAAACCCGACCACCCGGCAACGCCTGCATGACCTTCTGGCTGAGGCCTTCCCGGCGGTACAACTGAGCGCGCTGCCGGACACCCTTCACGGCGTCGATCTATTGGTTAATGGCTCGCCGGCCGGCATGGCCGGATTTGATGAGCTGCCCCTGCCGCAGGCGCTGCTGGATACGCTCGACAGCGCCACCCACGTGGCTGATGTTGTCACCGCCCCGGTGATGACGCCGTTGCTCACTTTCGCCGCCGCCCGCGGCTGCCGGGTGCAGACCGGGCCGGAAATGGCGCTGGCGCAGATGACGCTGATGGGCCAGTTTATCGGCGCCATCCCGCCGGCGCAGGGAGCGGCAGCATGAAGAGCTGGGATGTGATCGTCATCGGCAGCGGCGCCGCTGGCTTTGCCGCCGCGGTCACCGCCAGCTGCAAAGGGCTGTCGGTGCTGATGCTGGAGAAAGCCGGCCAGTTCGGCGGCACCTCGGCTATCTCCGGTGGCGCCGTGTGGCTGCACGATACCGATCAGGCGCGTGCGGCGGGTAAAAGCGGCAGCGCCGAGGCGATGAAAACCTACCTGCGGACCATTATCGGCGAGAGCCAGTACCGTGAAGATCTCGCCGAAGCGTTTGTTAGCGCCGGGCGTGAGGCGCTGGCCTTTCTCGAGCGCGAGGGGGCGGTGAAATATAGCCTGCGCCCGCTCTCCCCTGATTACTATCCGGATGAATCCGGCGCGGTCGACGTCGGTCGTGCGCTGGAGGTGGTGGAGTATGACGGTCGTGAACTGGGGGACGCGTTTCGCGACCTGCGTTCACCGCCGCCGGGGATGTTGCTGTTTGGCGGGATGATGGTCAACCGCGTCGACATTCAACATTTTCTCGACATGCGGCGCTCGCTACGCTCCCTGGCCCATTGCACCCGGCTACTGCTGCGCTACGCCCGCGACCGGGTGAAGTACCCTCGCGGCACCCGCCTGGCGATGGGCAATGCGCTGATAGCCCGCATGGCGACAACGGCGCTGCGTAAAGGCATGAACCTGCGGCTGAATGTCAATGTTCTGGCGCTGTGCGAAGCGCAAGGCGCGGTCCGCGGGGTGGAGATTGAGTATCAGGGGCAAAGAGAGACGCTGCACGCCCGCCGCGGGGTGGTGCTGGCCGCAGGCGGCTTTGCCGCGGGCGCGCTGGCGGCGCGCTATCGGCCACATACCCGCGAACACTTCACCATGTCGCCGCCGGCCAACGATGGCGCCGCGCTGCATCTCGCGGCGGCGCTTAACGCTCGCGAGGGAGCCGATCAGGCCTCCAACTTTTTCTGGGCGCCAGTATCGGTGCTGACCCGGGCCGACGGCAGCGAGGAGCGCTTCCCCCATCTGGTAACCGACCGGGCCAAACCGGGCGTGATTGCCGTCAATCAGCGGGCGGTACGCTTCGTCAACGAGTCTAACTCCTATCACCATTTCGCCAGCGCGATGCAGCGCGCTACGGAAAATGCCCCCTGTTTTTTACTCTGCGACGCCCAGGCGATGAAGCGTTATGGCCTCGGGCTGGCACGCCCGGCGCCGGTCAATAATGACGCCCTGGTCGCCGCTGGCTATCTGTACAAAGCCGACACCCTGGAGACGCTGGCGCAACAGCTTGGTCTGGATGCCCAAACCCTGAGCGAGACGGTAGCCCGCTACAACCGCGACGCTGCGCAGGGCGTGGATCGGGAATTTGCTAAAGGCGGCAACAGCTATAACCGGGCGATGGGCGATCCGGGTCATCAGCCTGACGCCTGTAACGCCCCCCTGCTCAGCGCGCCGTTCTATGCCATCAAACTCTATACCGGCGATCTGGGAACGTCGCGGGGCCTGGTCACCACCGCCGATGCACAGGTCGTCAACGTGGAAGGAAAACCCATCGCGGGGCTGTACGCGGTGGGAAATGACATGGATTCGCTGATGGCCGGCACCTACCCGGGTCCCGGCATCACCCTCGGCCCGGGGCTGACGTTTGGCTACCTCGCCGCCTGCCATCTGGCACAACACTCCCCCCACTAATCAGGAAAACATCATGATCTACGAAAAACGCACGTACACCATCAATCCGTTGAAAATGGCCGACTGGCTGGCGCTGTACCAAAGCGATGCCCTGGCGGTGCAGACCGACCATCTCGGCAAACTGATCGGTTTCTTTTTTACCGAGATCGGCGTGGTCAATCAGGTGGTGCACATCTGGGCTTATGAAAGCCTGGACGATCGCCTGGTGCGCCGCGCGCGAATGGCCCAGGACGAACGCTGGCAGACCTTTTCGCGGAAAAATCGCGAACTGGCCGCCGTTGAACGCCTGGAGTCGGTGCTGATGCGCCCCACCGCTTTTTCACCATTGCAGTAAGGAGTCCATCATGAGCAGGCCTGTGAAGGTGGATGTGCTGGTGGTCGGCTCCGGCGCGGCGGGACTCTCTGCCGCGGTCACCGCGGCCATGCACGGCGCCAGCGTCATGGTGGCGGAGAAAGCGTCAGTACTCGGCGGGACCAGCGCCTGGTCCGGCGGCTGGCTGTGGATCCCCCGCAACCCGCTGGCGCGGGCGGAGGGCATCGACGAAGCGGCTGACGCCCCGCTGACCTATCTGCAGCATGAGATGGGGGGCGAAGCCGCCGACGTTCGCCTGCAGACCTTCCTGCGCCACGGGCCGGAGATGGTGGATTTTTTTCATCACAGGACGGCAGTGCAGTTTCTCTCAGGCAGTGCCATGCCGGACTTTCACGCGTCGCCGGGTGCGGCGAGCGGTGGGCGGTCGGTCACCGCTCAGCCCTACGATGGCCGTCAGCTCGGCGACTGGCTCCACCGACTGCGTCCGCCGCTGGAGACCATCAGCCTTGCCGGGATGGGCATCGCCGGCGGCGCGGATATGGCGCATTTTTTCAATGCCACCCGCTCGCCGCGCTCCGCGCTGTATGCCGTCCGCCGCCTGCTGCGCCACGGCTGGCAGCGGCTGCGCGCCGGACGAGGGCAGCATCTGGTCAATGGCAATGCGCTGGTCGCCCGTCTGCTGCGATCCGCCCTCGACGCCGGAGTGCGCTTTCAGCTCAATGCCCCGGTGGTCCGGCTGCTGCAGGGTCCGCAGGGTGTGTCCGGCGCGGTGCTGCGCAGCGACAGCGGGGAAATTCACGTCGAAGCAGGGGCCGTGGTGCTGGCCTGCGGCGGTTTTCCCCACGATCGGCAGCGGCTGGCGCAGGTGGTGCCCCACGCGGCGGAGGGTTACGGCCATTTTTCCGCCGCACCGCCGGACAATCAGGGCGAGGGGATCAGGCTTGGCGAATCCGTCGGCGGCCAGTTCGACACCCGCCTGCGCCACCCGCTGGCCTGGGCGCCGGTGTCCCGCGTCACCCTGGCCAGCGGTCAGCAGCTGATGTTTCCCCACCTGGTGGAACGCGCCAAGCCTGGGGTGATCGCTGTCCTGCCCAGCGGCAAACGCTTTGTTAACGAGGCCGACTCTTATCATGATTTTATCGCCGCCCTGCTGGCGGCCACCCCCGCGGGCGACACACCGCAGGCCTGGCTGCTGGCCGATCGTCGCGCGCTGCGTCGCTACGGTCTGGGTCATGCCAGACCGTTCCCGTTCACCCCCACCGCCTGGCTGCGTACCGGTTACCTGCTGCGGGGAAACACGCTGGGGGAGCTGGCGAAGCAGTGCGCCATCGACGCCAATGCGCTGGCGGAAACCGTTGAACGCTTTAACCACTTCGCCAGCACTGGCGAAGACGTCGATTTTCACCGCGGGGCATCAGCCTATAACCGCGCTCAGGGTGACCATCAGGTGACGCTCGGACCGCTGCGCGAAGGGCCGTTCTACGCGGTGCGCATTCTGCCCGGCTCGCTGGGCACCTTCAGCGGACTGCAAACCGACGAACACGCCCAGGTGCTGGATGGACAGCAGCAGCCGATACCGGGCCTGTTCGCCATCGGCAACGACATGTCGAGCGTGATGCGCGGCTATTACCCCAGCGGAGGGATAACCCTCGGACCCGCCATGACCTTCGGCTATCTGGTGGGCAAAAATCTGGCGGCAAACGTAATAAAAACAAAGCAATAAACGACCAGGGACGGCAATACCCATAACTATCTTCACCTGCAACTGTACCGGAGCCCTTTATGAACATGCGTACCCTATCGCTCGCCGCGCTGACCCTGCTCGATGTCCCTCCCCCCGAACAGGTGCGGATAGCGGCCAGAACCGGTTTTACCCACGTTGGTCTGCGGCTGCTCCCCGCCACACCGGCCGACCCGGACTACGACATGCTGGGCGATACCCCCGCCGTCCGCGCGACGCTGTCTGCGCTGATGGAAACCGGCATCCGCGTCTCAGACGTGGAGATCGTCCGCCTGACCCCCGGGTTTACCCTCGACGATCGGCTGCAGCGGTTTATGGAGACTGCGGCGCGTCTTGGCGCCGGACAGGTGTTAGTCGCCGGCAATGATGACAACCTTCAGCGCAGCGCCGACAACCTGGCTATCCTCGCCGCGGCCGGTCGCCCCTATGGGCTGACCATGAACCTTGAGCCGATGCCCTGGACCCAACTGCGCACTATCGCCGATGCGCAGGCGATGATCGCCGCCAGCGGGCGGGAGGATATCGGCATCCTGGTGGACGCCCTTCATTTCTGGCGCGCGGGAGAATCGCTCGCCGCCCTCTCCAGCCTGCCCGCGCATCATCTCAACTATATGCAGCTCTGCGATGGCGCGGCGCAGAGGCCGGAGAGCGAACAGGAACTCATCCGCCAGGCCCGCTCGGCGCGCAACGTGCCAGGGGAAGGCGGTCTGGATCTGCACGGTCTAATGTCGGCCCTGCCGGCAACGCTGCCGGTCTCCCTCGAAGTGCCGCTCGACGGCGAGCAGGGCGCCTTGCCGCCGCTCCAGCGGGCGCAATTACTGTTCAATGCCGCGCAGCCCTACCTGCGCTCCTGCGCATAAGGAATACGCTATGACACAGACTCAACGCCTGGATGTCAGAGAGTTAATAAACCGTAACCCGCTGAGCCGCTTTCAAAAGCAGATCATTTTTCTCGGTTTTTGCGTTATCGCTCTCGATGGTTTTGATATCGCGATCATGGGGTTTATCGCCCCGACGCTAAAGCTGGAATGGGGGGTAAGCAACCACCAGCTAGGCCTGGTGATCAGCGCCGCGCTGATCGGCCTCGCGCTGGGCGCGATTTTCTCTGGCCCGCTCGCCGACTGGCTGGGGCGCAAGAAAATCATTATCAATAGCGTCTTTTTCTTCGGCTTCTGGACCATCGCCACCGCCTTCTCGCACAACATTGAACAGATGATGTTTTTCCGCTTTATGACCGGCCTGGGGTTGGGCGCCGCGATGCCGAACATCGGGACGCTGGTGTCGGAGTACGCCCCGGAACGCCAGCGTTCATTTATTATTACCGTCATCTTTTGCGGCTTCACCTTCGGCGCGGCGGCAGGAGGATTCTCAGCATCGTGGCTGATCCCGCAGTTTGGCTGGCACTCGCTGATGGCGCTCGGCGGCATTCTGCCGCTGCTGTTTGCCCCGCTGCTTATCTGGCTGCTGCCGGAGTCGGTTCGTTTTCTGGTGATCAAACAAGCGCCAGCGGCGCGCATTCGCGCCATTCTTAACCGTCTCTATCCCGGACAAATCAGCGACAACGTGACGTTTACCCTGCCGGCGCAGCCGGCGGCCGGCAACGCGATGCGCATTGTGCTCTCCCGCCAGTACGGCTTCGGCTCACTGATGCTATGGCTGGTCTACTTTATGGGGCTGTTCCTGGTCTATATCCTCGGTAGCTGGCTGCCAACGCTGGTTAAAGCGGTGGGAATGACCGTTAGCCAGGCGGCCATCATGACAGCGATCTACCAGGCGGGCGGCACCCTCGGCTCGCTGTTTGCCGGCTGGCTGATGGACAGGATCAACCCTCATCGCGCGCTGGGGATGATCTACGCCGTTGGCGGCCTGTTCACCATGGCGATGGGCTACGCCGCGGGCAGCTTTGCCTTGCTCTGTATGCTGGCGTTTATCAGCGGCGCCTGTCTGAACGGCGCGAATACCGGTATGAACGCCCTCTCCGCCCGCTACTATCCTACGCAGGCGCGGGCGACGGGATCCAGCTGGATGCATGGCGTCGGGCGCATCGGCGCCATTCTCAGCGCCTTTGCCGGTGCCGAGATGATGGCGCTCAACCTGCCCTTTGAAAGCGTCTTTTTGATCCTCGGTATCCCGGCAGCCCTCACCGTCGCAGGTCTGGCGGCGAAAGGCATCTTTGCGGCCGGTAATCCTCCCGCCGCTTCACCTTCCCCCGCGTCTGTGCGCGGAGCGTCATAGCGGCATCGGCTCCCCGGTGCAATCTGCGGATTGCACCGGCTCAGCGGCTAAAAAGAAAATTTATTTCATATTTGGTCGGAACGAAAAACACCCGCAAGAATCTGCTCTGCTCCGGGAGGCGATAAGCCCTCGCTCATCTTTTCAACGCAGCCCAAAAGAAACTTTCGCTAATTCGATCCCCCTCGCATATATGGAAAATAAATTCCACAACACAATTGAAACAGAACAAACATTTCCTTAAGTTAAGGTCAGTCTATCCGGATGCGCGTTGCCGCAGGCGTCGGCATTGAGCGCCTCAGAGTGCGAATGATTTCAAAAAGGAGAGCACCATGTTAAACGGCCTGAAACCCTTATCCCGCTCCCTGCGTTGGGGCATGGTCGGCGGCGGGGGAACCAGTCAAATCGGCTACAGCCACCGCTGTGCGGCGCTGCGTGACAATGTTTATACCCTGCTGGCCGGCGCGCTTGACGTCGATGCCGAGCGCGGACGCGCGTTCGGCGAGCAACTGGGCATCGCGCCGGAGCGCTGCTACGCCGACTACCAGACCCTGTTTCGTGAAGAGACGCAGCGCCCTGACGGCATCGAGGTCGTCTCGGTCACCACCCCGAACAATACCCATTTCGCCATCACCAAAGCGGCGCTGGAAGCGGGCCTCCACGTCATCTGTGAAAAGCCCCTCTGCTTTAGCGCCGAAGAAGCACGCGAGCTGGTGGACCTGAGCAAAAAACAGAACAAAATCGTCGGCGTCACCTACGGCTATGCCGGCTATCAGATGATCCAGCAGGCGCGGCAGATGATTGCCGATGGACTGCTCGGCGAGATCCGCATCGTCAATATGCAGTTCGCCCACGGCTTTCATAACCAGGCCGTCGAGCTGCAGGCTGAATCCACCCGCTGGCGCGTGACGCCGAAGTTTGCCGGGCCCAGCTATGTGTTGGGCGATCTGGCCACCCATCCGCTGTTTGTCGCCGAAACCATGGCGCCGCAGCTCAATATCAAACGGCTGATGTGCTCCCGCCAGAGCTTTGTCCCCTCCCGCGCGCCGCTGGAAGATAACGCCTTTGTCCTGATGGAATATGACAACGGCGCGGTTGGCTCGATGTGGACCAGCGCGGTCAACAGCGGCGCCATGCACTCGCAAAAAGTGCGTATCGTCGGCGAAAAAGCGAGTATCGAATGGTGGGATGAGCATCCTAACCAGCTCA
This sequence comes from Klebsiella variicola, assembly GCF_000828055.2. NCBI lineage: Bacteria > Pseudomonadati > Pseudomonadota > Gammaproteobacteria > Enterobacterales > Enterobacteriaceae > Klebsiella > Klebsiella variicola. The sequence goes on from NZ_CP010523.2 coordinate 4,278,899, forward strand.
GCTATGAGGTGCAGGGCGAGCCGGCGCGGATTCTGGAGCGCGGGATGCCCTACCTGTCGCCGAACGCGCTGGCGGATGACCGCATCGGCGGCGGCCATCCGGAAGGGCTATTCGAAGCCTGGGCCAACCTCTATCGCCGCTATGCGCAGGCGATTGACGCCACGGACCGTGACGATCGCGCTTTCCTGCAAGACTTCTGGTATCCGGACGTTGAAGCCGGGCTGCACGGCGTCTATTGGGTCGAACAGTGCGTCAAATCGGCTGACGCTGGCAGCCAGTGGGTTGACTTTACTTTACCTTAATTTTTCCCCTCGCCAGTGGAGTCCCCCTCCACTGGTTTATTGATTTTTACCAACTTGTCTCATCGCGCAACAGCCCCGTAATATCTGTTAAACAAACATTTATTTACGCTTCTTACCCCCGCCGCTACACTAGGCGCAGTTTTTATATTGAGGTGGTAATGAACGATAACAAAATGACGCCAGGGGAACTGCGCGCGACCTGGGGTTTGGGGACGGTATTCTCCCTGCGCATGCTTGGCATGTTTATGGTCCTGCCGGTTCTGACCACGTATGGCATGGCGTTGCAGGGCGCCAGTGAAGCGCTGATTGGCCTGGCGATCGGTATCTACGGCCTGGCGCAGGCGATTTTCCAAATCCCCTTCGGACTGTTATCTGACCGTATTGGCCGTAAGCCGCTGATCGTCGGCGGCCTGCTCATCTTTGTACTCGGCAGCGTCATCGCCGCGCTCACCGACTCTATCTGGGGCATCATTCTTGGTCGCGCCCTGCAGGGCTCCGGCGCTATCGCCGCCGCGGTCATGGCTTTGCTGTCCGATCTCACTCGCGAACAGAACCGCACCAAAGCGATGGCCTTTATCGGCGTCAGCTTTGGCGTCACCTTCGCCATCGCCATGGTGCTGGGGCCGATTGTCACCCACCAGCTGGGTCTGCACGCCCTGTTCTGGATGATCGCCATTCTGGCGACCATCGGCATCCTGCTCACCCTGTGGGTGGTGCCCAACAGCCATAACCACGTGCTCAACCGCGAATCCGGGATGGTGAAGGGCTGCTTTAGCAAAGTACTGGTGGAACCACGCCTGCTGAAGCTCAACTTTGGCATCATGTGCCTGCACATCATGCTGATGTCGACCTTTGTCGCGCTGCCCGGCCAACTGGAGGCTGCTGGCTTTCCGGCCGCCGAGCACTGGAAGATTTACCTGGTCACCATGGTTATCTCGTTCATCTCGGTGGTGCCGTTTATCATCTATGCCGAAGTGAAGCGCAAAATGAAGCGCGTCTTCCTGCTCTGCGTCGCCATCCTGCTGATTGCGGAAATTGTCCTCTGGGGCGCTGGAGGCTACTTCTGGGAACTGGTGGCGGGCGTCCAGCTCTTCTTCCTGGCGTTTAACCTGCTGGAAGCGCTGCTGCCATCGTTAATTAGCAAGGAGTCGCCGGCGGGCTATAAAGGCACCGCAATGGGCGTCTACTCCACCAGCCAGTTCCTCGGCGTGGCGATTGGCGGCGCGCTTGGCGGCTGGGTCGATGGTTTCTTTGATTCGCAAACCGTGTTCTTGCTGGGCGCCCTGCTGGCAATGCTGTGGCTGCTGGTGGCCAGTACCATGAGCGAGCCGCCGTACGTCAGCAGCCTGCGGGTGGAGGTGCCGGATGGCGTGGTGGTCGACAGCGCGCTACAGACGCGTCTGCTGAACGCCAACGGGGTTCATCAGGCGCTGGTGGTGCCTGAGGAGCGCTCGGTGTATATCAAAATCGACAGCAAGGTCACCAACCGCTTCGAGATCGAGCAGCTCATCAAAGGGGTATAAAAAAAGCGGGGAATTCCCCGCTTTTTGCTGTCTGCCGCCGCGTTAGTCGCGGAAGTTTTTGAACTGGAACGGCTGCCCCAGATCGCCGCCGCGCACCAGCGCCATCACCGACTGCAGATCGTCGCGGGACTTACCGGTCACGCGGATCTCTTCGCCCTGAATCTGCGCCTGCACTTTCAGCTTGCTGTCTTTGATCAGTTTGACGATCTTCTTCTGCACCGCGCTTTCAATGCCCTGCTTCAGCTTCGCTTCAACAAACCAGGTTTTACCGCTGTGCACGATATCTTCCGGCACGTCGAGGGAGGTACCTTCAATGCCGCGCTTAAGCAGCTTAGCGCGCAGGATATCCAGCAGCTGGTTCACCTGGAAGTCAGACTCACTCAGCACCTTAATGGTTTTGTTGGCGTCGTTTAATTCAAAAGTGGCTTCAACGCCACGAAAATCAAAACGCGACTCGACTTCGCGGCTCGCGTTGTCCACCGCGTTACGGGCTTCCTGAAGATCAACTTCAGAGACAATATCGAAAGATGGCATCTTTTCCTCTCCTTCCGTTTCTTTTGCGTTGCATAATACCTGCAACGCGGCATAACTCAACTTGTTATCCCGGAAGCTTAGCTGATTACGCAACGCTCGCGCTATTTCCCCGTGCTGCCCGACGACGCCGAATCCCCCTTTCCGTCCGACAATGCGAAAAGCGACGAGATAGACTTTAGCCATCAGCGCCTGGGGTAGCGGCAGATGAGGAGGAACAATGAAAGTAACCGTACTGGGATGCGGTGCACTGGGACAACTATGGCTGACCGCGTTGTGCAAACAGGGACATGAAGTCCAGGGCTGGCTACGCGTACCGCAGCCATTCTGTAGCGTCAATGTCATTGAAACCGACGGCTCGGTGTTCAACGAGTCACTGACGGCCAACGACCCCGATTTTCTCGCCAGCAGCGAGCTGCTGATCGTCACCTTAAAGGCCTGGCAGGTGTCGAATGCGGTGAAGCACCTGGCCGGGATCCTGCCGGTCACTACGCCAATTGTGCTGGTGCATAACGGCATGGGCACCGTCGAGGAGCTGCGCGGCGTGAAACAGCCTTTGCTGCTGGCCTCCACCACCCAGGCAGCGCGTCGCGACGGGAATGTGATCATCCACGTCGCCCAGGGCACCACCCATATCGGTCCGGCGAAAAGCTACGAGGAGGACTACAGCTATCTCGCGGAAGTCCTGCAAAGCGTACTGCCGGATGTCGCCTGGCACAACCATATCTACTCGGCCACCTGGCGCAAGCTGGCGGTAAACTGCGTCATTAATCCTCTGACCGCCCTCAAAGGATGTAAAAACGGCGATTTGCGCCACTATCCGCAGGAGGTTGCCGCCATTTGCCAGGAAGTGGCGGCGGTGATGGAGCGCGAAGGTATTCATACCTCGGCGGAAAACCTGCTATTTTATGTCGAACAGGTGATTGAAAGTACGGCAGAAAATATCTCATCCATGCTGCAGGACATCCGCGCCCAGCGGCACACGGAGATCGACTATATCACCGGTTTTCTGCTCAACCGCGCCCGCGCCCACGGCGTTGCCGTACCGGAAAACGCCCGCTTATTTGAATTGATCAAGCGTAAGGAGAATGAATATGAGCGCGTCGGCACTGATTTGCCTCGCCCCTGGTAGCGAAGAGACCGAAGCGGTCACCACTATCGATCTGCTGGTCCGCGGCGGAGTGAAGGTAACCACCGCCAGCGTCGCCAGCGACGGCGGCCTGACCATCGTCTGCTCGCGCGGCGTCAAACTGCTGGCGGATGCGCCGCTGGTCGAGGTGGCCGATGGTGATTTCGATATCATCGTCCTCCCGGGCGGCATCAAGGGCGCAGAGTGCTTCCGCGACAGCCCGCTGTTGGTGGAAACCGTCCGACAGTTCCACCTCTCAGGCCGCATTGTGGCCGCCATCTGCGCCGCCCCGGCGACCGTGCTGGTGCCCCATCAGCTGTTCCCAATCGGTAACATGACCGGTTTTCCGGCGCTGAAGGAACATATCCCCGCCGATCAGTGGCAGGATAAACGGGTGGTCTGGGATCCACGGGTGAATCTGTTAACCAGCCAGGGACCGGGGACATCAATTGATTTCGCCCTGAAAATGATTGACCTGTTGGTGGGTCGCGAGAAAGCGTATGAGGTCGCCTCGCAGCTGGTAATGGCCGCCGGCATCTATAATTACTACGAAGCCTGATAGCCGGTCCGCGCCGCGGACTGGCTCCCCTTTTCCTGAGGAGTCGTAGCATGTCCCGTAGCGCAACCGATTCTCGCGATCTTGTCATCAGCCGCCTGCTCAGCGCGCCAGCCTCTGCCCTGTGGCGCGCGTGGGCCGACCCGGCATTACTCAAAACCTGGTGGTGCCCGAAGCCCTGGTCTACTGAGGTGCTGGCCTTTGATTTTCGCTCTGGCGGGGCTTTTCATACCGTGATGCACGGCCCTGACGGTGAACGCAGCGATAATCCCGGCTGTTTTCTTGCGGTCATCCCGCAACAAAAAATCGTCATGACCTCGATGCTGACGGCGGATTATCGCCCTGCGGTTTCTCCCTTCGCCATGACGGCCATCATCACCTTTGCCGACGAAAAAGACGGATGTCGCTATACGGCCACGGTGCTGCATGCGGATGATGAAACTCGCGAGCAGCATGAGCAGATGGGATTTTTTGAGGGCTGGAATATCGTCATCGATCAGCTGAATGACCTGGCGATGACCCTGCGCTAATGCGCTGGCCCGGAGATGACAAAAGGCCTTCCATCGGGGAAGGCCTTTTTCAATATGGATGGCAACCCGTTACGGGCGATAAACTTTCACGTTGCTGAAGCCCTGCTCGCGCAGATAGAGCGCCTGCAGACGGCTCATCACCCCGCGCTCGCACCACAGCAGCCAGGTTTTGCTCTGATCAAGATCGCCAAATTTGGTGCTCAGCTTGTAGAACGGCAGCGAAACGACCTCAACGCCCTCGACCTTCAGCGGCTTGTCTTCCTGCTCGTCAATGGAGCGGATGTCAAGGATCGCGTCGTTAGCGCCAAAGCCGGTCACGGTTTCCACTTCAACCACGGCGGCTTCCGTCTGCTGGGCAATATCGCGAATGTCGATATTGCTCGCCTCTTCCACCACTTTATCGAGGATGCTGAAATCGAAGTGTTCTTCCTCCGCTTCAATCTTCGCCTTCACCGCCTTCACGGTCGGGCTCTTCGAGATCACGCCACAGTATTCCGGCATGGTGCGGGCGAAATCTTCCGTGCCGATCTCACGCGCCAGGTCGATGATGTGCTCTTTATCGTGCGAAATCAGCGGACGCAGGATCAGAGTATCGGAGACGTTGTCGATCAGGCGCAGGTTAGTGAGGGTCTGACTGGAAACCTGGCCCAGCGCTTCGCCGGTGACCAGCGCCTGCACGCCGTAGCGTTCCGCGACTTTTGACGCAGCGCGGACCATCATGCGCTTGAGCACGACACCCATCTGACCATCGTCCACTTTTTCAAGGATTTCGCCGACCACGGGCTCAAAGTTAATCGCCACAAAGCGAACGCGGTGCGAACTGCCGAAGCGGTTCCACAGGTAATGTGCGACCTGGCGAACGCCAATCTCGTGGGCGGCGCCGCCAAGGTTAAAGAAGCAGTAGTGCACGCGGCAGCCGCGGCGCATCAGCATATAGCTGGAAACGCCGGAGTCAAAGCCGCCGGAGATCAGCGACAGCACATCTTCCTGGGTGCCGATCGGGAAGCCGCCGATGCCTTCATAGCGGCCTTTCACCAGCAGCAGGCGATCGTTTTCAATCTCGAGATTGACGGTGACGTCCGGGTCGGTCAGCTTCACGCGCGCCGTTTCAATATGCTGATTCAGACCGCCGCCGACGTAGCGTTCCACCTCAATGGAGGTGAATTCATGTTTGCCGCGACGCTTCACACGCACGCAGAAGGTTTTGCCTTCCAGCGCCTCGCGCCACAGCGGCAGCGTCTTTTCAAAAATATCGTGCAGCGAGGTGAACGGTACGTCTTCGACTTCCAGAATATGGTGGATGCCGGGGATACGGGTCAGCGCATCGCGAATAGCCGGGCGCTGATTTTCATCTTTCGCGCGAACTTCGATATGATCCCAATGACGGACGACGGCCAGCGTCTCGTCATAGTTTTTGAGAACGTTACGAATGTTCCCGGTTAAGATTTTAATGAAGCGCAACCGCACAGATTGGCTTTTGATGGTGATTTCCGGGAACAATTTAATGATAAACTTCATGGCGACAATAGTTCGTTGGCAAGCCCGACGGGGCTATAAGCAAAAGTTGTAAAGCAGCGCACACCGGTGCCTGCATCCTGGGCGCGGAGTATATCACCATTGCGCGTTATTTGCTTACACGCGTGACTTCGTTACCATACCCGGTATTGCCGTCGCGACATAACAAGAGTCTACATTCACTATGCCAAAGAAAAATGAGGCCCCGGCCAGCTTTGAAACTGCTCTGGGCGAACTGGAGCAGATCGTTAACCGTCTGGAAAGCGGCGATTTGCCGTTAGAGGAAGCGCTAAGCGAATTTGAGCGCGGCGTACAGCTGGCGCGCCAGGGGCAAAGTCAGCTGCAGAAGGCCGAACAGCGCGTGCAGATCCTGCTGGCGGATAGTGAAGATTCCCCGACCACGCCTTTTACGCCGGACGCTGAATAAAATGGATTTCCCGCAACAATTGCAGGCCTGTGTGGAACAGGCTAATGGGGCATTGCGCCGTTTTATCGCGCCGCAGCCCTTTCAGAACACTCCGCTGGTGGAAGCGATGCATTATGGCGCACTCTTAGGCGGTAAACGCCTGCGCCCCTTCCTTGTCTATGCCACCGGCGCGATGTTCGGCGTCAGCCGCGCCACGCTCGATGCCCCCGCCGCGGCGGTCGAATGTATTCATGCTTATTCCCTGATGCATGATGATTTGCCGGCGATGGATGATGACGATCTGCGTCGCGGACTGCCGACCTGTCATATTAAATTTGGCGAAGCCAACGCAATTCTTGCGGGAGATGCCCTGCAAACGCTGGCGTTCTCTATACTGAGTGATGCGCCGATGGCCGACGTCTCTGATCGGGACCGGCTGGCGATGGTCTCCGAACTGGCGCAGGCCAGCGGCGTGGCGGGTATGTGCGGCGGCCAGGCGCTGGATCTGGAGGCGGAAGGACAGCAGGTGGATCTGCAGGCGCTGGAGCGTATCCATCGCCACAAAACGGGGGCGTTGATCCGCGCCGCCGTCCGGATGGGGGCGCTGAGCGCCGGCGAACGCGGCCGCGCTGCCCTGCCCGCGCTGGATCGCTATGCGGAAAATATCGGTCTTGCCTTCCAGGTCCAGGATGACATTCTCGACGTGGTAGGGGATACTGCGACCCTTGGCAAACGTCAGGGTGCCGACCAGCAATTGGGTAAAAGCACCTATCCCGCCCTCCTGGGTCTTGAGCAAGCCCGGAAGAAAGCGCACGACCTGATCGCTGATGCCCGCCGGTCGTTAGATGAGCTGGCCGCACAATCTCTGGATACTTCGGCACTGGAAGCGCTCGCGAATTACATTATTCAGCGCGATAAATAAACAATAAATGAGTCTCTGATGAGTTTTGATATTGCCAAATACCCGACCCTGGCGCTGGTAGATTCCACCCAGGAGTTGCGCCTGTTGCCAAAAGAGAGCCTGCCGAAGCTGTGTGATGAGCTGCGGCGCTATCTGCTGGACAGCGTCAGCCGCTCCAGCGGTCACTTTGCCTCTGGCCTCGGCACGGTGGAACTGACCGTGGCGCTGCACTACGTGTATAACACGCCGTTCGATCGCCTGATCTGGGACGTCGGCCATCAGGCCTACCCGCATAAAATTCTGACCGGCCGCCGGGACAAAATCGGCACCATTCGCCAGAAAGGCGGCCTGCACCCCTTCCCGTGGCGCGGTGAAAGCGAGTATGACGTGCTGAGCGTCGGCCACTCCTCGACCTCCATTTCAGCCGGTATCGGGGTGGCTATCGCCGCCGCGAAAGAGGATAAGCAGCGGCGCGCAGTGTGCGTGATTGGCGACGGGGCGATCACCGCCGGCATGGCGTTTGAAGCGATGAACCACGCCGGGGATATCAAACCCGACCTGCTGGTGGTGCTGAATGACAATGAAATGTCGATTTCCGAGAACGTTGGCGCGCTGAACAATCATCTGGCGCAGCTGCTCTCCGGCAAGCTCTACTCCACCCTGCGCGAAGGGGGTAAAAAGGTCTTCTCCGGGGTGCCGCCGATTAAAGAGCTGCTTAAACGAACCGAAGAACATATCAAAGGGATGGTGGTGCCGGGCACGCTGTTTGAAGAGCTGGGCTTTAACTACATCGGGCCGGTCGATGGCCACGATGTGCTCGGTCTGGTCAGCACGCTGAAGAACATGCGCGACCTGAAAGGCCCGCAGTTCCTGCATATTATGACCAAAAAGGGCCGCGGCTATGAGCCTGCCGAGAAAGACCCGATCACCTTCCATGCGGTGCCAAAATTCGACCATACCAGCGGCGTACTGCCCAAAAGCAGCGGCGGTCTCCCTTCCTACTCGAAAATCTTCGGCGACTGGCTGTGCGAAACGGCGGCCAAAGACAGCAAGCTGATGGCGATCACGCCGGCGATGCGCGAAGGTTCAGGGATGGTGGAGTTTTCGAAGAAATTCCCCGATCAGTACTTTGACGTCGCCATTGCCGAGCAGCATGCGGTCACCTTCGCCGCCGGGCTGGCGATTGGCGACTACAAGCCGGTGGTGGCGATCTACTCCACCTTCCTGCAGCGAGCCTACGATCAGGTGATCCACGATGTGGCTATCCAGAAGCTGCCGGTGCTGTTTGCTATCGACCGCGCCGGGATTGTCGGCGCAGACGGCCAGACGCATCAGGGAGCGTTCGATCTCTCCTTCCTGCGCTGTATTCCGGATATGGTGGTGATGACCCCGAGCGATGAAAATGAATGTCGCCAGATGCTGCATACCGGCTACCATTACAGCGACGGCCCCTGCGCCGTGCGCTATCCGCGCGGTAGCGGCACCGGCGCGACGCTCGAGCCGCTGGCATCGCTGCCGATCGGCAAAGGGATGGTGAAACGTCAGGGCGAGAAAATAGCGATCCTCAACTTTGGCACCCTGCTGCCGGAAGCCGCGGCGGTAGCGGATAAACTCAACGCGACCCTCGTGGATATGCGCTTTGTGAAGCCGCTGGATACGGCGCTGATCCTGCAGCTGGCCGGCGAACACGACGCGCTGGTGACGCTGGAAGAGAACGCCATCATGGGCGGCGCCGGCAGCGGCGTGAACGAAGTGCTGATGGCCCATCGCCGGGCGGTACCGGTGCTCAATATTGGCCTGCCGGATTATTTTATTCCTCAGGGCACTCAGGAAGAGATCCGCGCCGACCTCGGCCTTGATGCCGCCGGTATTGAAGCCAAAATCCGCGACTGGCTGGCATAATTGCCCCTTCCGCTCCTGCTATGCTTAAGGGATACCCTTGATGAATAGCAGGAGCGCACTATGCACTATATCCCCCTCGGTGATACTGCCTTACGGGTTTCCCGACTCTGCCTCGGCTGCATGACCTTCGGCGAGCCGGACCGCGGCAGACACGCCTGGACGCTTCCGGAAGAGAGCAGCCGCCCGCTTATCCAGCACGCTATTGAAGGCGGCATCAACTTCTTCGATACCGCAAACAGCTACTCCGACGGCAGCAGTGAAGAGATCGTTGGCCGCGCCCTGCGCGACTTTGCCCGCCGTGATGAGGTGGTTGTCGCCACCAAAGTGTATCACCAGGTCGGCGATCTGGCGGAAGGGCTTTCCCGGGCGCAGATCCTGCGCTCCATCGACGACAGCCTGCGCCGTCTTGGGATGGACTATGTCGACCTGCTGCAGATCCACCGCTGGGACTATACCACCCCGATTGAAGAGACCCTCGAAGCGCTGGACGAGGTGGTGAAAGCCGGCAAAGCGCGCTATATCGGCGCCTCGTCCATGCATGCCCGACAGTTTGCCCAGGCGCTGACGCTCCAGCAGCAGAACGGCTGGGCGCGCTTTGTTACCATGCAGGATCACTACAATCTGATTTACCGGGAAGAAGAGAATGAGATGCTGCCACTGTGTCAGCACAACGGCGTGGCGGTGATCCCGTGGAGCCCGCTGGCGCGCGGCAGACTGACCCGCCCCTGGGGAGAGACCACCGCCCGGCTGGTTTCGGATGAGTTCGGCAAAACGCTGTACAGCGCCAGCGAAGAAAACGACGCGCAGATCGCCGGGAATCTCGCGGACGTGGCGGAAGAACTCGACGCCAGCCGCGCCCAGGTCGCCCTCGCCTGGCTGTTAAGTAAACCTGGCGTTGCCGCGCCGATTATCGGTCCCTCGCGTCAGGAACAGCTCGACGACCTGCTGCAGGCGGTGGATTTGACGCTTTCTCCGGAACAGATCGACAAGCTGGAGGCGCCGTATCAGCCGCATCCGGTGGTGGGATTTAAGTAACAGGTGTGGTCTCCCCGGCAGCATGATGCTACCGGGGAGAGACGATTAAAGCAGACCGATGGGCCAGTGATGGCCAATGACATACAGCACGCCGGCCGAGATCACGCCGGCGACGATATCGTCGACCATAATCCCCATTCCGCCGTGGATATTGCGGTCAAACCAGCGAATCGGCCACGGCTTCCACATATCGAAGATACGGAAAATCACGAAGCCAGCGGCCACCCACTGCCAATCCAGGGTCGGCAACGCCATCAGGGTGATCCACATCCCGACAAACTCATCCCAGACTATACTGCCGTGGTCATGGGTGCCCATATCTTTGGCCGTGCGATGGCACAGATAGACGCCAATACAGATGCTCATCATCACCACCAGCGAGTAGAGCTGCCAGGGGAGAAAGGTCATCAGATACCAGAACGGGATCGCCGCCAGCGACCCCATCGTCCCCGGTACCACCGGGCTTAAGCCGCTGCCAAAGCCAGTCGCCAGCAGATGCCACGGGTTACGCATGCTCAGGCGGCGTAACGCCTCGTCTCGACTACGCAAAGTGATCGTATCCCTTTAAATCAAGCGCGACCGGCTTACCATCGCGGATAAATTGCAGCCCTTCGCTCTCCGGCGCAATCTGTCCGATACAGGTAAAACGCGCGCCAAGATGGCCAAGGGCCACGTCCAGCGCCCCGCGGTTCAGCTCCGGTACGGTAAAGCACAGTTCGTAATCTTCCCCGCCAGCGAGCGCCCAGCGCAGCGCCTGCTCGGGCTCCACCTGGCGCAGTATCGCGTCGGAATACGGCATGGCATCGAGATCGATGCGCGCGCCGCAGCCGCTGGCTTTAAGAATATGGCCCAGATCGGAGATCAGGCCGTCGGAAAGATCGATAGCCGATGTCGCCAGGTCACGCAGCGCCTGGCCCTGCAGCACGCGCGGCATCGGGCGCAGATGACGAGCCAGCAGGTAGTCGGCGTCAGACGGTTCATCCACCGTCAGCCGGTTCTGCAGCACCGCCAGGCCGGCGGCGCTGTCTCCCGGGGTGCCGGTGACATAGATCCAGTCTCCTGGCTTCGCGCCAGCGCGTTTCATGGCGCGCCCTGGCGGCACAAAGCCGTGAATACCCAGCGTCATGGCGAGCGGGCCACGGGTGGTATCACCGCCAATCAGCTGCATATCGTAATAGTCCAGCTGGACAAACAGGCTGTCGCTAAAGGCTTCCAGCCAGGTTTCATCCACCTCTGGCAAAGTCAGCGCCAGCGTGAGCCACGCCGGTTCCGCGCCCATCGCCGCGAGGTCGCTCAGGTTCACCGCCAGCGCTTTATAAGCGAGGTCGGCAGGGTCGATATCGGGTAAGAAGTGATTGCCCGCCACCAGGGTGTCGGTGCTGATTGCCAGCGTTTTTTTCTCGGGGATATTCAGGAGCGCGCAGTCATCGCCGATGCCGGTTTCAACATCAAGGCGGGCGCTTTTAACGCGATCAAAATAACGGGCAATCAGGGAAAATTCGCCGCATGCCATACGTTATGCCTCAGCAAAGAAAAAAATAAGGCCGGGTTCGCGGGATCAGATCCTGCAAAGCCCGGCCTGGCGTTTACTTTTTGCGGGGACGAATTACCGGAGCCGCTTTGTCCAGCACGCCGTTGACGAACTTATGGCTATCTTCAGCGCCGAAGGTTTTCGCCAGTTCGATAGCTTCATTGATGGCCACTTTATACGGTACGTCATCACGTTTGGACAGCTCAAACAGCGCGATACGCAGCACCGCTTTTTCCACCTGGCCCAGCTCTTCCAGCTGACGGGACAGGTAGGGCTTCATCAGGCCGTCGAGGTACGCGCTGTTAGTCGCCACTCCGGACAGCAGTTCACGGAAATACAGAACATCTACATCTTTTACGTCCTGTTCCGCCAGGAACTGGTATTCGACATCAGCGATGTCGTTGTGGGACAACTGCCAGGAGTAGAGCGCCTGGACGGCACACTCACGGGCGCGGCGACGAGCAGCAGGTTTCACGGAATTCCCCTTACAAAAATCAGGCCTTGATGGCTTTCAATACGTTAATCATTTCCAGCGCGGTCAGCGCAGCTTCTGCGCCTTTGTTACCGGCTTTGGTGCCAGCGCGCTCGATGGCTTGTTCAATACTTTCAGTGGTCAGAACACCAAAGGCTACCGGGATTTCGCTGTCCTGAGCGACATGCGCCAGGCCATTGCTGGCACCGCCAGCCACATATTCAAAGTGGGCAGTACCGCCGCGGATCACCGTACCCAGCGCGATCACCGCGTCATATTTACCGGTTTTCGCCAGTGCGCCAGCCGCCAGCGGCAGCTCATACGCGCCTGGAACCCAAACAACGGTGATGTTTTCATCTTTTACCTGACCAATGCGTTTCAGGGCGTCAATCGCACCTTCCAGCAGGCTGTCATTGATAAAGTTGTTGAAACGCGCAATGGTGATGGCGACGCGAGCGTCCGGGGTAGCAACGTTAGCTTCAATAATGTTCATACTCTTCCTTCGGGTTCATGTGCCCCGCAAGGGGGGCGGATTTTATCATATTATTCTGAGCGCTGCTTCCTAATAATCAGGAAAGCCTCACGCAGTGGTTAAATGCAGGCAGACATCCGGGCCAACCTGACGTATCTCATTGAATTTGAAATGGGGTGCCTGGCTCAGTTCTTCAAGCCCCGGCAGCGCGCATAATCCACGCGCCGCATTGCCTAACAGTTTAGGCGCAATATAGACGATAAGCTCGTCGACAAGGCCAGCCTGCAGCAGCGCCCCGGCGAGCGTCGCTCCCGCCTCCACCCAGACGCTGTTCACCTGCTGTTTGCCAAGCAGCATCATCAGCAACACCAGATCGAGATGGCCGTTATATTCCGGCACCAGCAGCGTACGAACGCTTTCCGGCCACTGGCGCTCATCCGCACGCAGGCGAGCAAACAGCGTTTCTCCTGCCTGCTGCACAATGCGGTGCTCAGGCGTGACGCGGTTCTGACTGTCGATGACGACGCGCAGCGGTTGGCGCAAATTCTCTTCGGGATACAGCGCCTGAGTATCCGCGCTCAGCTCCTGCCAGCGCACGGTCAGCGCCGGATCGTCCGCCAGCACGGTGGCGCTGCTGGTGAGGATGGCATGACTTTGGGCGCGCAGACGCTGCACGTCGCGTCGCGCCTGCGGGGAGGTGATCCACTGGCTTTCACCGCTGGCCATCGCCGTGCGGCCGTCCAGCGAGGCGCCCAGCTTCAGCTGCACCCAGGGAAAACCGGTGCGCATCCGCTTCAGGAAGCCCTTATTCAGCGCTTCCGCTTCGTTCATCATCAGCCCGTGGCTGACGTCAATACCGGCCTGCTGCAGACGATACAGACCGCGCCCCGCCACCTGCGGGTTTGGGTCTTGCATCGCAGCGACCACGCGGCTAACGCCGGCGGCGATCAACGCATCGCAGCACGGCGGCGTACGGCCATGGTGGCTGCAGGGCTCAAGGGTGACGTAGGCGGTGGCGCCCTGCGCCTTTTCGCCGGCCATGCGGAGCGCGTGCACTTCAGCATGCGGCTCGCCGGCGCGATAGTGAAAGCCCTCGCCGACGATTTCGCCGTCTTTCACAATGACGCAGCCGACATTAGGGTTAGGATGGGTGGTAAAGCGTCCGCGCGTGGCAAGCTTCAGCGCTCGCGCCATGTACATTTCGTCCTGCATGGCTTAGTCCTGTAAGCGGGCGATCTCTTCGCCGAATTCTTTGATGTCTTCAAAGCTGCGATAGACCGACGCAAAGCGAATATAGGCGACTTTATCCAGCTTTTTCAGCTGCTCCATCACCAGATTGCCAATCATTTTGCTGGCCACTTCGCGCTCGCCGGTGCCGCGCAGATGGGTTTTGATATGGTTGACCGCCATTTCCACGTCATCGGCGCTAACCGGACGTTTCTCCAGCGCTTTCAGCATCCCGCTGCGCAGCTTGTCTTCGTTGAAGGGTTCACGCACATCGTTACTCTTCACCACCCGGGGCATCACCAGCTCCGCCACTTCGAAGGTGGTAAAGCGTTCATTACAGACCAGGCACTGCCGACGGCGACGCACGGAAGAGCCTTCCCCCACCAGACGAGAGTCGATCACTTTGGTATCCACGGCGAAACAGAAAGGGCAATGCATAGCGCGTCCTGACAGGTAGTTAAACTGAAGGGTAGTTTACCGCGAAGTGACCTGACTACAAAGAAAGAGCTTTTGAGACAAAGGATCTATGAGAGAGGCAGGCGGTTTGGCTACCATTAAGCATCCTCTGCAAACGGAATCCTGACCATGACAAGACGTTACCTGAAACTCGCCATCGCGGGCAGCCTGTTTACCCTGACCGCCTGCGCCCAGCAAAGCGAAATCCGCCAGATGCACCAGAGCGTGAGTACCCTGAGCCAGGAGATGACCCAGCTCAATCAGCAAACGATCAAAATCACCCAACAAAACGCGCTGAACGCCAAATCCACCCGCGGCGTCTATCTGCTGCCGGAGGCCAAAACCCCGGCGCGGCTGGAGAGCCAGATCGGCACCCTGCGCATGTCGGTGGGCAGCATTACGCCGGACGGCGACGGGTCACGCCTGACTTTACGCATTCAGGGTGAATCCAACGATCCGCTGCCGGCCTTTACCGCCACCGTCGCCTCCGGGCAGATCACCGGCACCACCCACAGCTATCAGGAAGTCAATGTTCAGGATCAGCTGATTAGCGCCCCGGCCAGCATCCTCGCCCCCAGCGATGTGGATATCCCGTTGCGTCTGAAAGTGACGCCCGACAAAGTCGGTTTTATTCGCGTCCACGATATCCAGCCCGCCGCCGCACAGTAAATCTTCACGCCGGGCCCTGCCCCGCCCGGCCTACCTCCAGCCCCGTCTTTCTTATCCACTTACAACTTTTCACAAGAGTTCATTAGAAATCGTTCTGTATGGCGATTTTCAGTAGCATTTTGTCAAGAAATGCATAGAATCGTGAACGCAATCGATTACGCATGTTCTGGTTATGTGAAACAACACGTATTTTTGTGAGCAATGATTCCTATAATAGACCCCCACAGAAAGACGAAATATTTAGAAACGCTTCGGCACTTCTTTTAACGCCTTCAGGCTCAATTTAAACAGTGGCATTACTATGAAAAAAACATTACTGGCAGCGGGTGCGGTTGTGGCGCTCTCCACTTCTTTTACTGCGGGCGCGGCAGAAAACGATAAACCGCAGTACCTGTCTGACTGGTGGCACCAGAGTGTTAACGTGGTGGGCAGCTACCACACCCGTTTTGGACCGCAGATCCGTAACGATACCTACCTTGAATATGAAGCGTTCGCCAAAAAAGACTGGTTTGATTTCTACGGCTATATCGATGCCCCGGTATTCTTCGGCGGCAACAGCACGGCAAAAGGTATCTGGAACAACGGCTCGCCGCTGTTTATGGAGATCGAACCGCGTTTCTCTATCGATAAGCTGACCAATACCGATCTGAGCTTCGGGCCGTTCAAAGAGTGGTACTTCGCGAACAACTATATCTACGATATGGGCCGTAACGACTCTCAGGAGCAGAGCACCTGGTATATGGGTCTGGGTACCGATATCGATACCGGCCTGCCGATGAGCCTGTCACTGAACGTCTACGCCAAATACCAGTGGCAGAACTACGGCGCGTCCAACGAAAACGAGTGGGACGGCTACCGCTTCAAAGTGAAATACTTCGTGCCGCTGACCGACCTGTGGGGCGGCTCGCTGAGCTACATCGGTTTCACCAACTTCGACTGGGGTTCTGACCTCGGCGATGACAACTTCTACGATCTGAACGGGAAGCACGCGCGCACCAGCAACTCCATCGCCTCCAGCCACATCCTGGCGCTGAACTACGCGCACTGGCACTACTCGGTGGTGGCCCGTTACTTCCATAACGGCGGCCAGTGGGCTGACGATGCCAAGCTGAACTTCGGCGATGGCGATTTCAGCGTCCGCTCGACCGGCTGGGGTGGTTACTTCGTGGTCGGTTACAACTTCTAATTGCTGATACAGCAAGACAGCGCCCGGGCCAGCCGGGCGTTTTTATTTCTCCCACACGTCGCACCGCACTTTGCGCAGAAAATCGCTTAACGAGCGATCGGCACACTCGCTGAATCGACGCTCGGTCGCCCTGACCGCCAGACAACGGTCGAGGCGAAAGTTACGATAATCATTACGCAGCTCGCACCAGGCCACCAGCAGCCAGCGCTCCCCCCAGAAAAACAGCCCCAGCGGCAGCACGTCGCGCTCGGTTACCCGGCCAGACTCATCCTGATAGCGCAACTGCAGCACCTGCTGGCCGGAGACCGCCTGATGAATGACGTCAAAATAGGTTTTGGCATAACGATGGGCACCGAGATCGGGGGCAAACAGGCGGGTCTGCTCCGCCTGGCGCCGGCGCGCCTCCGGCAGGATCGCCAGCATCTTCTCCTGGGCGGATTCCAGCGATTGCGACAGCGCCTCACCGCCCCAGGTTTTCAGCAACCGAATCGCGGCGATCAGCGCTTCGGATTCTTTGGTGGTCAGCATCAGCGGCGGCAGATCGTAGCCCGCCAGCAGGCGATAACCACTCCCCGCCTCGCCCTCCACCGGCACGCCGGAGAGGGAGAGATCGCGAATATCGCGATACACGGTGCGCTCCGACACGCCCAACCGCTCCGCCAGCAGCGCGGCGGTAGTGAGCCGCCTGCCGCGCAGGATCTGCACAATCTGAAATAAACGGTCGGCGCGTCGGGTCATGTCTCACTTCACAAAACGTTTAGGTTAAGCCGGCTGGTGCAGGCCGACGCGGTTGCCCTCGCTGTCAGTAAACAGCGCGATGGTGCCAATATCATTCGGCAGCGTCAGCGGCCCGAAAACACACGCCCCACCCGCCGAGGCAATGCGGTCCAGGGTGGCGGCAAGATGGTCTGTATGCAGGTAAATAATAGCGCCCTGCGCTGAAGGGGCGATACCCTCAAATTTGGCCAACGCGCCGCCAGGGGCCGGATCCTGATGCGGGAACACCGCCAGCTCGGCGCAGTCCATGGTTTCGCGACGCAGCGTCACCTGCATCACCGGCTCATAAAACGCGACGGCGCGATCCATATCGGCGACCGGAATTTCAAACCAGTTAATCACGTTATTCATACTTCCTCCTGCTCGTTAGTGAGTTCAGAAGGAGTGTATGGGAGGGCTCCTGACAGCATACTGTCAGCAGGTTTTATCGCGGACAAAAAAAATCCCGGCCGCCTGGGCCGGGATGGCTTTATCTCAACTGAACCGGATTACGGCAGAATAGACGGCTGGTCCGCCCCTTCTTTTTCGACCTTCTGCTGCAGCAGATGCTCGCGCTTCATACCCAGTTTCAACGCCAGCGCAGAGGCGACGTAGATAGAGGAAGCCGTACCGATGGAGACACCGATCAGCATGGTCAGCGAGAAGCCTTCCAGAATCGGGCCGCCGAACAGGAACAGCATCAGGATCACCATCAGGGTGGTCCCGGAGGTGATCAAGGTACGGTGCAGCGTCTGGGTCAACGACACGTTGAAGATCTCGTACGGCGTACCGCGGCGGATCTTACGGAAGTTTTCACGGATACGGTCCGATACCACAATACTGTCGTTCAGCGAGTAGCCGATAACCGACATCAACGAGGCCACAATGGTCAGGTCGATCTCGATATGGAACAGCGACAGTACGCCCATGGTGATCACCACATCGTGCGCCAGGGCGATAACCACCCCGGCAGCCAGACGCCATTCGAAGCGGAAGCCGACGTAGATCAGGATACAGACCAGCGCGGCAATCAGCGCCAGGGCGCCAGTTTGCGCGAGGTCCGCGCCGACGCTCGGGCCGACAAACTCAATTCGCTTCACCGCCGCATTCTGGCTGGTCGATTCGTTAATCACCGTCACGACCTTGCTGCCCAGTTCCTGGCTGACGTTGGCGTCATGCACCGGCGGCATACGTACCATGATGTCGCGGCTGCTGCCAAAGTTCTGCACCTGCGGCTCTTCAAAGCCCGCTTTCT
Source organism: Klebsiella variicola (assembly GCF_000828055.2). Lineage (NCBI taxonomy): Bacteria > Pseudomonadati > Pseudomonadota > Gammaproteobacteria > Enterobacterales > Enterobacteriaceae > Klebsiella > Klebsiella variicola. The sequence continues at coordinate 4,297,253 of NZ_CP010523.2, forward strand.
GCAGGGAGTCGCGCATCTGGTCCAGATCGACCGGCTTCTCAAGGGTAATCTCGATCACCGTACCGCCGGTGAAATCGAGCCCCCAGTTAAAGCCGCGGACGCCGATGATGGCGATCGACACAATCAGCAGAAAACCTGAAATGCCGAAGGCCCAGTAGTCCCAGCGCATAAAGTCCCAGACTTTACGGCCGTGGTTCAATTGTTCAACAGTATATTCCTGTGCCACAACGCACTCCTCAGATAGACAGCTTTTTAACGCGCTTGCCGCCGTACAGCAGGTTCACGATGGCACGGGTGCCGACGATAGCGGTAAACATTGAGGTCGCGATACCGATACCGGTGGTAATCGCAAACCCTTTAATGGCACCGGTACCGACCGCGTACAGGATGATCACTTTGATAAGCGTCGTCACGTTGGCGTCGAAGATCGAGCTGAACGCGCCGCGATAACCTTCGTCAATCGCCTGCTGAACGGTACGCCCGTTGCTCAGCTCTTCTTTGATACGCTCGTTGATCAGAACGTTAGCATCGACCGCCACCGCAAGGGTTAACACGATACCCGCGATGCCCGGCATGGTCAGCGTCGCCCCCGGGATCAGGGACATAATGCCGACAATCAGCACCAGGTTGGCAATCAGCGCCGAGGTCGCAATCAGACCGAACTTCTTATAGAAGAGGATCATGAACAGGATAGAGACCACCAGGCCGGCCAGACAGGCTTCCAGACCCTGCTTGATGTTCTGCATACCAAGGGTTGGGCCGATAGTCCGCTCTTCGACGATCTGAATCGGGGCAATCAGCGCACCGGCACGCAGCAGCAGCGACAGCTGGCGTGCTTCGTTCGGGTTGCTGATACCGGTGATACGGAAGCTGTTACCCAGACGCGACTGGATGTTGGCGATGTTAATCACCTCTTCCTCTTTCGCCAGGATAGCGCGACCGTTAGCGTCTTTCTTACCGCTGTCTTTATACTCCACGAACAGGGTCGCCATCGGCTTACCGATATTGTCCTTGGTGAAGTTAGACATGATATTACCGCCCGCGCTGTCCAGCGAGATGTTGACCTGCGGCTGGTTGTACTCATCCATGCTGGAGGTCGAGTCGGTGATATGGTCACCGGTCAGGATCACTCGCTTGTACAGCACCACCGGCTGGCCTTCACGCGTCTCTTTCACTTCCGAGTCGCCCGGCACGCGGCCAGAGGCAGCGGCGGACTGGTCCACGTTGGTATTGACCAGACGGAACTCGAGGGTCGCGGTTGCGCCAAGGATCTCTTTCGCCCGCGCGGTATCCTGGATACCCGGCAGCTCAACCACGATGCGGTCAGCACCCTGACGCTGAACCAGCGGTTCGGCGACGCCCAGCTGGTTCACACGGTTACGCAGAATGTTAATGTTCTGCTGAACCGCGTACTCACGGGCTTCTTTCAGACGCTCATCGGTCATCACCGCTTTCAGGCTGTTGTCACCCTGAGAGGAAATCACCAGATCGCGATGGCGAGGGCTGAGATAAGAGATAGCCTGGTCGCGCGCCGCGCTGTCGCGGAAGACGATGCTCAGACCATAGTTGTCTTCCTTGCGCACGGTCGCGTAAGGAATGCCTTTGTCACGCAGTTCGCTGCGCAGGCTGTCGATGTTCTGTTCCTGCAGTTTGCCTAACGCGGTGTCCATGTCGACTTCCATCAGGAAGTGCACGCCGCCGCGCAGATCAAGACCCAGCTTCATTGGCTCGGCATAGAGTGCCGCCAGCCAGCGTGGGGTTGCCGGAGCAAGGTTTAGCGCCACGACGTATTTGTCACCCAGCACGGTAAGCAGCGCTTCACGCGCACGCAGCTGGGTATCAGTGGTGTCGAAGCGCGCAAGAATAGCGCCCTCTTCCAGTGCCACAGACTTCGCGGTTATTTTTTCTTCTTGTAAAGTTTTCTGGACCTGGATCAGCGTTTGCTCACTGGCGGCGACGCCGCGCGCGCCAGTGATTTGAACAGCCGGATCCTCACCATACAGGTTGGGAAGCGCATAGATCAGGCCGACGACAATGACGACGACCAGCATGACGTACTTCCACAAAGGATAACGGTTTAACACGGCAGTTCCCTTTGGGAAAAGTTAGATTACAGCGCCTTCATGGTGCCTTTCGGCAGAACGGCAGCAACGAAGTCACGTTTGATAACCACTTCAGTGGTATCGTTCAGCGCGATAGCAATGTAGCCAGTTTCCGCTACTTTGGTCACGCGACCGACCAGACCGCCGTTGGTCAGCACTTCATCACCTTTGGCGATGGAGTTCATCAGGTTCTTGTGTTCCTTGGTGCGCTTCTGCTGTGGACGCAGGATCATGAAGTAAAAAATCAGACCGAACACCACCAGCATCAGAATCAGAGACATCGGGCTGCCCTGCGCCGGTGCACCCGTTGCCGCTACCGCATCAGAAATAAAAAAGCTCATTGAAATTCCCTCATTATTAAAATTAATCAACGTTCAAAGGAGGCACGGTGCGCCCCTGACGTTGGTAAAAATCGGTCACGAAGCTCTCTAATTTACCCTCTTCGATAGCCTTGCGTAAACCAGCCATTAAACGCTGATAGTAGCGCAGGTTATGAATGGTATTGAGACGCGCGCCCAATATTTCGTTGCAACGGTCGAGGTGATGCAAGTAAGCGCGTGAATAATTGCGACATGTATAGCAATCACACTCGGCGTCCAGCGGTGCGGTATCGCTTTTGTGCTTCGCGTTGCGGATTTTCACCACGCCGTCGGTGACGAACAGGTGGCCGTTACGCGCGTTGCGCGTCGGCATGACGCAGTCGAACATATCGATACCGCGACGTACCCCTTCCACCAGATCTTCCGGCTTCCCGACGCCCATCAGGTATCGTGGTTTATCGGCCGGGATCTGCGGGCAGACGTGCTCCAGAATACGGTGCATGTCTTCCTTCGGCTCACCGACCGCCAAACCGCCGACAGCGTAGCCATCAAAGCCAATCTCTACCAGACCTTTCACCGAGATATCACGTAAATCTTCGTAAACGCTGCCCTGAATGATGCCGAACAGCGCATTTTTATTGCCAAGGCTATCGAAACGGTCACGGCTGCGCTTGGCCCAGCGCAGAGACATTTCCATCGAGCGCTTGGCGTAATCCCAGTCTGCCGGGTACGGCGTACATTCGTCGAAGATCATCACGATGTCGGAACCGAGATCGTATTGAATCTCCATCGATTTTTCCGGATCGAGGAAAATAGGATCGCCGTTGATCGGGTTGCGGAAATGGACGCCCTGCTCGGTGATCTTACGGATATCGCCAAGGCTGAACACCTGGAAGCCGCCGGAGTCGGTAAGGATCGGTCCTTTCCACTGCATAAAATCGTGCAGATCGCCATGCAGCTTCATGATCTCCTGACCCGGGCGCAGCCACAGGTGGAAGGTGTTGCCGAGAATAATCTGCGCGCCGGTGGCTTCCACTTCTTCCGGCGTCATCCCTTTGACGGTGCCGTAGGTGCCAACGGGCATAAAGGCCGGTGTTTCCACCACGCCGCGCTCAAACACCAGGCGACCGCGGCGGGCGCGACCGTCGGTGGTATCCAGTTCAAATTTCATGCTTGCTCCTGCGTCAGAAAAACAGTCCGACGTTTTCATACTCGCCACGGAATGATTCCGTGGCTAAAAAATGCGTCATGGCGTCCAAAACGCCGGCGGGCCGGCCTTGTCAGGGACGCTCAGAAATAGCCTGCGGATTGTACGTGATAAACATCGCATCCCCGTAGCTAAAAAAGCGATATTTCTGCTCCACCGCCACCTTATAGGCGTTCATGGTGTGCTGATAACCCGCAAACGCCGACACCAGCATAATCAGTGTGGATTCAGGGAGATGGAAGTTGGTTACCAGCGCATCGATCACCTGGTACTGATAACCCGGGTAGATGAAAATCTGCGTATCGTCGAAGAACGGCGCGATCAGGGCGTCTTTCGCCGCCTGCGCCGCGCTCTCCAGCGAGCGTACCGAGGTGGTGCCTACCGCAATCACGCGGTTGCCGCGCGCTTTCGCCGCCAGCACCGCATCGACCACCTCCTGTGGCACTTCCGCATATTCAGAGTGCATGGTGTGCTCTTCAATGCTGTCGACGCGCACCGGCTGGAAAGTCCCCGCCCCCACGTGCAGGGTGACAAACGCCATCTCAACGCCTTTAGCGCGCAGTTTGTCCAGCAGCGGTTCGTCGAAGTGCAGACCGGCGGTCGGGGCGGCTACCGCGCCCGGCCTGGTGCCGTAGACGGTTTGATAGAGTTCGCGATCAGCGTCTTCGTCCGGGCGGTCAATGTAGGGCGGCAGCGGCATATGGCCGATCCCGTTGAGGATCTCCAGCACCGGACGCTCGTCGTTAAATTCCACTTCAAACAGCGCGCCATGACGCGCCAGCATCGTGGCCTTAATGCTCTCATCATCGCCCAGCAGCAGCTCGGCGCCCGGCTTCGGCGCTTTTGAGGCGCGAATATGGGCCAGGATGCGCTTATCATCCAGCATCCGCTCCACCAGCACTTCAATCTTGCCGCCGCTGGCCTTACGGCCGAACAGACGCGCCGGGATCACCCGGGTGTTGTTAAACACCAGCAGATCGCCGGGATTGAGCTTATCGAGGATGTCGGTGAAGGTGCCATGCGTCAGCGCGCCCGTCGGCCCGTCCAGGGAGAGCAGGCGGCAGCTGCTGCGCTCAGGCATCGGATAGTGGGCGATCAGAGATTCGGGTAGTTCAAAAGCAAAATCGGTAACGCGCATGACGGTAACTCAGACTGAATAAAGAGGCGGGTAGTCTAGTGCCGGGGCGTTCCGCCTGCAACCTTTACCCCTCCGGATGAATGACATAATCTATATTCCAAATCATTCCGAATGCCGCCATGCGGCAACCGAATGCCTTACCGGTGGCAAAGGTGCCGCGCGCAGCCAGGCAGCATGCCATGCGGACACCGAGGCGCCGTTCAGCGCAACATCGGTGATTCCACCTGCCCGCTCGTATTTAAAGGATGTCGTTTTATGAATTTTCTCGCCCACCTGCACCTCGCCCATCTCGCCGACAGTTCGCTGCCCGGCAACCTGATGGCCGATTTTGTGCGCGGCAACCCGCAGGGCGACTATCCGGCGGAGATCATCGACGGCATCTATATGCATCGCCGGATTGACGTGATGACTGACAACCTGGCGGAAGTCAAAGAGGCGCGGGAGTGGTTTCGCCCGCAAACCCGTCGCGTCGCCCCCATCACCCTCGATGTCATGTGGGATCATTTCCTGTCGCAGCACTGGGCGCAGCTCTCCCCTGACCTGCCGCTGGACGAGTTCGTGCGCTACGCCGAGCAGCAGATCGTCCCCATCCTGCCTGACTCGCCGCCACGCTTCGTCAATCTGAATCAGTACCTGTGGTCGGAGCGCTGGCTGGAGCGCTATCAGGAGATGGATTTTATTCAGCGCGTGCTTAACGGCATGGCCAGCCGCCGTCCGCGTCTCGACGCCCTACGCGATTCCTGGCAGGATCTGGATACCCACTACGACCAGCTGGAGGGGCAGTTCTGGCGCTTTTATCCGCAAATGATGCGCCTGGCAGAAAACAAACAGCTGTAATAGCCACGTGATTGATAGGTAAAAGCTGGCTGAACGATTGTCAGCGCCTCTTTGTGTTATTAGCGGCCAGGCTCTATACTTGCCCGCGTTGCGTTCCAAATAACCTTAGTAATTACAGGAGAATCAAATGGTTCTGGTCACTCGTCAAGCGCCGGATTTTACTGCAGCCGCTGTGCTGGGTAATGGTGAGATCGTTGAGAAATTCAATTTCAAACAGCACACCAACGGTAAACCTACCGTTCTGTTCTTCTGGCCGATGGACTTCACCTTCGTGTGCCCGTCTGAGCTGATCGCGTTCGACAAACGTTACGAAGAATTCCAGAAACGCGGCGTGGAAGTGGTTGGCGTTTCCTTCGACTCCGAGTTCGTTCACAACGCATGGCGTAACACCCCGGTAGACCAGGGCGGTATAGGCCCGGTTAAATACGCGATGGTTGCTGACATCAAACGTGAAATCCAGAAAGCTTACGGTATCGAGCATCCGGACGAAGGCGTAGCGCTGCGCGGCTCTTTCCTGATCGACGCTAACGGCGTGGTACGCCACCAGGTGGTTAACGACCTGCCGCTGGGCCGTAACATCGACGAAATGCTGCGTATGGTTGACGCGCTGCAGTTCCACGAAGAGCACGGCGAAGTCTGCCCGGCGCAGTGGGAAAAAGGAAAAGAAGGTATGGCTGCTTCTCCGGAAGGCGTAGCAAAATACCTGACCGAAAACGTCTCCAGCCTGTAATCGGCAGGCGTTTTAATAAAAGGCTCGCTCAGGCGGGCCTTTTTTGTTAGCGGTGTCAAAATTTAAGAAAATGACCCGCCGATATTTGTGACCAGAGATACACTTCTGCCAAAAAAATTCGCCCTACCTCTCACTTTTTCTCTGTCAAATTTCAGCATCAAAATACAAAGCCTTCATAACCCACTGAAAAATACATAAATTATTTATATCGTTTTCTGCCGGTACTTTGCCGTCGATGTGATCCCCATCAATATTTAAAACCCCGGATGTGATCTCATCCATCATTTTCATCAATGTATTTAGTCATGATTTTACTCAGGAACAGGAATACGTTCAGGAGCTGAGGATGGAAATTATTTTTGACCCGTCGTTAATCGCCCTTAAGCAGAATATTTCCCGTGCGGAAGAGGCCATCGAACTGGCGGGTTTATTACTCGCCAGGCGTCAGATTTGCAGCGCCGAATATGTCAACGAGATGCTGACGGTATATGAAGATTTCGGCGCCGCTATCGTCATAGACGACGGGATTGCCATGCCGCACGCCCGGCCGGAAAAAGGGGCATTGCAGACCGGATTTTCGCTTGTCACCACCGCCACCCCAATCTCCTTCGGCCACGATGAGTTCGATCCGGTTACCGTGATCATCGCTATCGCCGGCGCGGACGCTGACAGTCATATCAAAATGATCCAACTGATAGCCTCGCTGATCGAGTCAGATATTGTGACCTTCCTTCAGCAGGAAAATGACGTGAATTCAGTCTTACATTTCATCCAAAAACAAATGGAGTAGTCATTATGTTAGTTATCAGAACGGTTTGTGGTAACGGTATTGGCAGTTCATTGATGGCTGCGAATAATGTCAAAAAGATCTGTGAAGAATTAGGTATCAAAGCGGACGTCGCCTCGGTCGATTTTGCTAACGCCGTCGGCGAAAAAGCCGATCTTTACATCACGATCAAAGAACTGGCAAATCAATTTCCAACCCACTGTCATGTCGCCATCATTCGCAGCTACGTCCATAAAGCGAAAATCGCCGAGGATATTACCGACGCGCTGACCAAAATTGCGGCGAATCACTCTTAATTAACATAGAGGGAACGACCATGCAGGCTATTCTTAGTTTCTTAGCGGAAATATTCAGTCAACCTGCTTTTTTAATGGGGCTGATTGCTTTTGTCGGTTTAGTGGCGCTGCGCTCCCCCGGTAACAAACTCCTTACCGGCACATTAAAACCGATTCTAGGCTATTTAATGTTGAGCGCTGGCGCAGGCGTTATCGTTGCCAATCTCAACCCGCTGGGCGGTATTATCGAGGCCGGGTTTAATATCCGCGGCGTTATTCCAAACAATGAAGCCATTGTCTCCGTCGCCCAGAAGATGCTGGGCGTGGAAACCATGAGTATTTTGCTGTTAGGCTTTATTTTCAACCTGATTATCGCCCGCTGTACCAAGTATAAATATATCTTTCTGACCGGCCATCACTCGTTCTTCCTCGCCTGCCTGTTTTCCGCTGTCCTGCAGGCGGCGGAGTTCCATGGCTGGATGTTGATCCTGATCGGCGGATTCCTGCTGGGGTCATGGTCGGCCATCTCCCCCGCGATTGGTCAGCGTTACACCAAGCAGGTCACGGAAGACGGTGGGATCGCCATGGGTCATTTCGGCTCCCTCGGCTACTACCTCTCGGCATGGATCGCCAGCCGGACCGGCAATCCGGCAAATTCCTTCGCGGATACCGAAATTTCAGAAAAGTGGGGCTTTCTGCGCGATACCACCGTCACCACCGGTATCGTGATGTTTGTTATCTACTTTATCTGCAGCGCTGTCGCCGGGTCGGCATACCTGAGCACCATCACCGACCAAAACATGCTGATCTTCTCGGTGCTGACCGGCCTGCAGTTCGCCGTTGGCGTGGCCATTGTGTACAACGGTGTGCGGCTGATCCTCGGCGATCTGGTGCCGGCATTCCAGGGCATCAGCCAGAAGCTGATCCCGGACTCCATCCCGGCCGTTGACTGCGCGGTATTCTTCACCTTTAGCCCCACCGCCGTGGTGGTGGGATTCATCAGTTCCTTCGTGGGCGGGCTGGTCGGGATGCTCTTGCTCGGCGGGCTGGGCATGGCGCTGATTATTCCCGGCATGGTGCCGCACTTCTTCTGCGGCGGCACGTCCGGCGTCTTCGCCGACAAGCTGGGCGGCAAGCGCGGATGTATCATCGCCTCCTTTATCGGGGGGATCTTCCTCGCCTTCCTGCCGGCGATGCTGCTGCCGGCGCTCGGCAACCTCGGGTTTGAAAACAGCACCTTCGCCGATTTCGACTTCGCGGTATGGGGCATCATTATCGGTAACGCCTTCACCCAGTTTGGCCAGGTCACTATCTACCTGATTTGTCTGGTGCTGCTCGTCGCGCTGCTGGCGCCTTTCTGTTTCCGTCACGTACGGGTGGTTGGCGATACGCTCAGCTATGAGGAGCTCACGGCGAAGCAGAAAAATGAATAAGCGACGTCATTTTTCCCGGCGGGGAGGTCAGGCTTCCCGCCGCTGACCAATAATCAGGAGTGGTTATGGCTATTTTGTCCATTGGATTTGCTTGTTTCGATCAGTTTTTCTTTCTCAATGAATGGCCTCAGGAGAATACCAAAAACTTTTGTCATGATTTTATAGAAAGCGGCGGCGGCCCAGCGGCCAATGCGGCATGGCTGCTGGGATTATGGGGTGAGGAAGTCTATTACATTGGTCATCTGCATCAGGACCTTTACGGTCAGCGCATTATCGATGAGTTTGCCGAAGCGGGCGTGGATACCAGCCAGGTGGTTTTTTCCGATGACATGATCACTCCGCTGGCCTCGGTGCTGGTCAATCGCTTAACGGGTTCGCGGACGATTATTACCCGCAAGATGCAAACGCCACCTTCCCTGACCTACGATCAAAAGCTCAAACTGGACGACCTCGCCGAGCGGCTGATTGCCAGCGAGGAGCCGGTCACCATTTTAATTGACGGCCATGAGGCAGAAATCAGTGAATATTTAATCAAGAAACTGCCCCACGCCAAAGTCGTGATGGACGGGGGTTCACTGCGTGCCAGCAATATTAAACTGGCGGCCTGGACTGACTATTTTGTCGTAAGCGAACATTTTGCCCGCGATTATATGAGCTATCGTTCACTGAGCACCGAAGCAGACATTAAAGCGGCCCTGATTGAACTGAATAAAATTTGCCGCGGCGAGGCGTTTATCACCCTTGGCGAAAAAGGCTGCGCCTTCTTAAAGAGCGGTATGCTGCAGATCGTCCCGTCCTGGCTGTGCAATGCCGTTGATACCACCGGCGCCGGGGATGTTTTTCACGGTGCCTTTACCTATGGCGTTCATTATTCGTGGCATATAGATAATATTATTTTATTTGCCAGCCTGACCGCCGCTATTTCTATTGAGAAAAAAGGGGTACGGGAATCGATGCCGGATCTGGCGCTCGTCCACCACTCGCTAAATAGCTACGAGAGAAATTTAAAGCAATATTTTGAAGAATAACTGCGTTTAATAAATATCAAGAGGTGAATATGTTAGTGTCGATGAAGGACATGCTTCAGCATGCCCTAAAGAACGGTTACGCCGTCGGTCAGTTCAACATTAATAATCTGGAATGGGTCGGCGCCGTATTAAGCACCGCCCAGCAGTGCCGCTCACCGGTTATTCTGGGCGTGTCCGGCGGCACGGTTAAGCATATGCTCGGGCTAAAATGTATTCATGATATTGTGGTTAATGCCATAGATTATTTACATATTGATATTCCGGTGGCTCTGCATCTGGATCACGGCACTACCCAGGAGGCCTGCGAAGCCGCGATCGCTGCCGGCTTCAGTTCCATTATGTTTGATGGTTCACATCTGCCGTTCAGGGAAAACCTGACCATCACCCGCCACCTGGTGGCGCTGGCGCACAGCAAGGGCATCTCCGTGGAAGCCGAACTGGGGACCATCGCCGGCAGTGAAGATGGTATCGTTAACTCCGAGGTCATTTACGCCGATCCTGAAGAGTGCTACACCCTGGTGACAGAAACGCATGTGGATTGCCTCGCCGCCGCGCTGGGTTCCACCCATGGTCTGTATAAAGGTAAAGCCCGGCTGGGATTTACTGAGATGGAAGCCATTGCCGAGCGCGTGAAGGTCCCGCTGGTGCTGCATGGCGGCACCGGTATTGCCGATGAGGATATGCGCCGGGCGATTGCCTGCGGCACCGCCAAGATTAACGTCAATACCGAAAACATGTACGCCTGGTGCCAGCAGGTGAAAGCGATCTTTGCCGCCGATACCGGGCACGATGTGAACGATCCGCGGAAAGTCATCACCCAGGGACTGCAGCCGGTACGTGAGATGATTGCCCGCCGCATGGCGCTTTTTGGCTCACAGCAGCGCTATTGACGCCGGGCCTGCGGCTGAAACCTCCGCCCCGAAGCTGCCGGGGCGGAGGCGTCAAGGTATCAGAAGGCAAAGCAGGAGCAGCCCAGCACGCCCCAGAAAGCTTGCTCATCGGAGACCGGAATCGACGACCTGCGCGCAATATCATGTTGGTGGCCGTGAACGCCGCAGCTGCCACAGCACTGGTGCATCTGCACCATGGCGCCGATTTTAGCCGCCGCCGACGGAGCGGAACGGTAATGGCCCGGGACCTTCACCACCGGTGACCACTCCGGTAGCACCGGAATGGGCGGCGGCGCCAGCGGCGAAAAGTGACCGGCAGCGTACACCACTTTGCCATCAACCACCGTTAGCACGGACTCAATGCCTTTGATCTCCTCCTCCGCGACGCCGAAGTAGTCTTTCGACAGCACCACCAGATCGGCAAGCTGACCGGCGGCCAGACGGCCTTTCTTGCCCTGCTCGCTGGAGAACCAGGCGCTGCCCGCCGTCCACAGCTCCAGCGCGACATCGCGCGGCAGGCGGTTGTCGTCGTCATACATCGCCATCCCGCCAACGGTGCGCCCGGAGACCAGCCAGTACAGCGCAGTCCACGGGTTATAGCTGGCGACGCGGGTGGCATCGGTGCCCAGCCCCACCGGCACGTCCAGTTCCAGCATTTTCGCTACCGGCGGGGTATGTTTCACCGCCTCTTTACCGTAGCGATCGACAAAATATTCGCCCTGGAAGGCCATCCGGTGCTGCACCGCAATACCGCCCCCCAGCGCCTTCACCCGCTCAATGTTACGCTCGGTAATGGTCTCGGCATGATCGAAGAACCAGTGCAGACCATTAAACGGGATATCGCGGTTCACCTTCTCAAACACGTCCAGCATCCGGCTGATGGACTCGTCGTAGGTGGCATGCAGGCGGAACGGCCAGCGATGCTCCACCAGATGGCGCACCACCCGCTCCAGCTCATCCTCCATGCCTTGCGGCAGATCCGGCCGCGGCTGCAGGAAATCTTCAAAATCCGCCGCCGAGAACACCAGCATCTCGCCGGCGCCGTTGGCGCGATAGAAGTCGGTCCCCTGCCCCGGCTTCAGCATATCGGTCCAGCGTTCGAAATCCTCCAGCTCCTGCTTCGGCCGCTGGGTAAACAGGTTGTAGGCGATGCGCACGGTCATCTGATCTTTCGCGTGCAGCTGTTCGATAATTTCGTAATCTTCCGGATAGTTCTGGAAGCCGCCCCCGGCGTCGATGGCGCTGGTCAGCCCCAGTCGGTTCAGCTCGCGCATAAACTGACGGGTAGAGTTCACCTGCAGATCCAGCGGCAGCTTCGGCCCTTTGGCCAGCGTAGCGTAAAGGATCATGGCGTTCGGTTTGGCGATCAGCATCCCGGTCGGGTTGCCGCGGCTATCGCGGACGATCTCTCCGCCCACCGGATCCGGCGTCTCTTTGGTATACCCCACGGCTTTCAGCGCCGCGCGGTTCAGCAGCGCGCGATCGTAGAGATGCAGCACAAACACCGGCGTATCGGGCGCCGCGTCGTTCAGCTCTTCCAGGGTCGGCATCCGCCGCTCAGCGAACTGAAATTCGCTCCAGCCGCCGACCACCCGCACCCACTGCGGAGACGGTGTGCGATCCGCCTGATCCTTAAGCATTCGCAGGGCATCGGCCAGCGAGGGAACGCCCTCCCAGCGGAGCTCAAGGTTGTAGTTCAACCCGCCGCGGATCAGGTGCAGGTGAGAATCGTTGAGGCCCGGGATCACCGTATGCCCTTTGAGATCGACGATTTGCGTCCCCTCGGCGGCAAAGCTCATGATCCGATCGTGGCTTCCGGTAGCAACAATTTTTCCGTCGGCGATGGCCACGGCTTCCGCCAGGGGATTCGCGCGATCGAGGGTATGAATCTGACCGTGGGTCAGAATCAGTGTGGCAGTTTGCGACATAACGCACTCCTTGAGGAGGCTGACTCAGTTTTTCTTTAACCAGCCAGCAAACAGGCGGGTCACGATGGGCATCCAGAACCAGACCACCAGCGCAACCACGCAGGCATCATTGATCAGGTGCAGCAGCAGGCTCCCTTTGAGCGACGGCAACAGCATACCGGTGACCGCAGGCACCAGGTTGGTGCTGGGAAAAATCACCAGCAGGGTGATCAGAAACTGTTTCCAGCGCCGCGGCTGGCGCACGTTCGCCGTCGGCGGGGTAAACCAGAAGGCCGGCTCGGTCCGCACCTCCGTCCGATCGCCTTCCGTCAGCAGCGGTGCAATCTCTGCCACCAGCTGCCGACGGGTTTCCGACTGCGTCCAGGCGTAGAGGTGCTCCAGGGTATCGAAGCGGATTATGACGCTCCACAGATTCTGCCCTGCGGCGGGCCGGATCACATTCGCGCCGAGATGGCCGGGAAACTCGGCCGCAATGGGCATAATTTTACCGAGCCACTCCTCGTAGCGCTGGCCGTGTTGCGGATCGAGCAGATGGCTGATGACTAGGGTCACCGATTTTTGCTGCGCCATAGAGAGTTCCTTGCTTCAGGGGAATGGCGGGATTGTTCCCGCCATTAGCCACAGATGACCATACACAACATCATTCATGCTACGTCGAGGCGGCAAGCCGGCACGTCCCCCTGAGCGGAGATAAGTCAGCGACCGGGGACGGGTAAACGCAGCCGAAGATCAGGCAGCCTGAAGGATGAAGTGATTTACGCTTTACGCTCCGGCGCGCCATGCACCATGGTATAAGCGTAATCCACGCCCATCCCGTAGGCGCCGCTGTGTTCGCGTACGAGGTCCATCACCGCATCGTAGGTCGCTTTGCGCGACCAGTCGCGCTGGTACTCCAGCAGCACCTGTTGCCAGGTCACCGGCACCGCCCCCGCCTGCACCATCCGATCAATAGACCGCTCATGGGCGTCGACAGAGGTGCCGCCGGAGGTATCCGTCACCACATAGACCTCGTAGCCCGCCTCCAGCGCCATCAACGCCGGGAAGGTCAGGCAGACTTCGGTCCACAGGGCGGAAATCACCAGCTTTTTACGGCCGGTCGCTTTCACCGCCGCCACAAACGCGTCGTCTTCCCAGGAGTTCATTGAGGTACGTTCAATCGGCTTGACGTCAGGATGCACGGCCAATAATTCCGGCCAGATATAACCGCTGAAGCTTTTGGTCTCTACGGAGGTATAAATCACCGGCACATTAAAAATTTTGCCCGCTTTCGCCAGCGCCACGGTGTTATTTTTCAGGGTCTGGCGATCGATATTCGCCACGCCAAATGACATCTGCGGCTGGTGGTCAATAAAGATAAGTGCGGAATTAGTGGGATCGAGCAGTTCACGAATAGACATTAAATACCTTCTTAATCAATTAGTTAAAAAGATGACATGATGGTTAATGCGTCGTGTGGATCCTGACTGATAAAGCATGGTGAGTATAGCCAGTTATTTCTAACAAGTTATTAAAGTTTTTTTGTGGTTTATTTTTTGCCCGTAGCAAGGATTTGCTCGCATCCGCATTAATCAAATTTTTACGCCAAACTGTTCTGATTTATTCACTGGCATTGATTATTGTGCTTAGGTACAACAAGGGAAAATAAATTAATGGATAGCTCCCCCATGCGTGTGAATTTTGATGTACTCATGATCCTTGATGCCCTGGACAGACACGGGTCCTTCGCCACCGCCGCGGAGTCGCTGTATAAAACCCCCGCCGCCCTGAGCTATATGATCCAGAAGCTGGAGAGCGATCTGGATATTGTGCTGTTGGATCGCTCTGGCCACCGGGCGAAGTTTACCGATACCGGTAGGCTGATGCTGGAGAAGGGACGGCAGCTGTTGAGCGCCGCCAGAGATCTGGAAAAGCAGGCGCAGCAGCTGAGCGCGGGCTGGGAGCGAGAGCTGGCGATCGCTCTCGATGCTTCGTTTCCCTTTTCTGCCCTGCTACCGCTGATCGCCGAATTTTATGCGCAAAACCCGCAGACGCGGCTGAACTTCAGTCATCACACCCTCGCCGGTTCGTGGGAAGAGCTGACCCACCATGGCGCGGATATTATCCTCGGCGCCATCAATGAACCCCCGACCTCTGCAGAGTGGTCATGGCAAACCCTCGGCGCACTGGATAATATTTTCGTGGTTGCCCCCGCCCACCCGCTGGCTCAGGCGAAGGAGCCACTGACCAATAAACAGCTCAGCCAACATCGGGCCATCGTGATCCGCGACAGCGCCCGTTATTGCCATCCGCTAAACAGCAATCTCCTCGACGAGCAGCCGCAAATCGGCGTCGATGATTTCGCCAGTAAAGTCGAACTGCTGTGCGCCGGGTTGGGCTGCGGCTTTCTGCCGCGCCATATCGCTCGCCCATGGCTGGAAAAAGGCAGTCTGGTGGAGAAAAGCGTCGCCTGCTGGCGGGAAAAAGATATCACCTACATGGCCTGGCGCAGCGGGAATGACGGGCTGGCTCAGCGCTGGTGGCGGGAGGCGCTCCTCCGCGGCGACCTGCTGAGCCAGCTCTACCGTTAACGGCCGGACCAGACGCTGGCGGAGATGGCCGGGAGGGTCAGCACCCCGTCCTGAAAGGCGCCGGCGCCTTCCAGCAGCGTCCACCCGGCCACGTTCAGCAGCGGCGAATCCTCGATAACCACCTCGCAGGCTTCCCCGCGGTTAATCGCCACCAGCACGCGCTGCTGTTTGTAGACCCGGACAAACACCACCACGTTATCCTCGGCGTAAATCACCTGACAGCCGCCGTAGCGCAGCGCCTGCTGGGCCTTACGCAGTTTCGCCATCCGCTGATACAGCGCCAGCAACTGGGTATCCTGCAGCGCCGGATCCCACGGGAACGGTTTGCGGCAGAACGGATCGTTGTTGCCATCCACGCCCACCTCGTCGCCGTAGTAGATGCACGGTACGCCCGGCCAGCTAAACAGCCACACCACCGCCAGCGGCAGGCGCGCTACGTCTTTACCAAGGAGAGATTTAAAGCGCGCCGTATCATGGCTGTCGAGCTGGTTGAACATCCTCAGCTGCTGCTGATGCGACAGCCCGGCGCGATAATTATCCATCCACGCCATGCAGGTCTGGGCGTCTATCTTCTGCGGATCGTAAGAGATATCGGTATTGGCGAGGAATCCCCAGATCGGGAAGGTAAAGCCGCGATAGTTCATCGCCGCATCTTCGGCATCCGCCTGCAGCCATTGTCGCGCATCGCCAAAATGTTCGCCAAAGACAAAGGCTTCCGGCTGCGTTTGTTTTGCCGCCTGAGTGATGCCGGCGATATGCTGCAGGTTATTCCGCGCCCCGCCGCCTTCGCCCAGCATATGCACCACGTCCAGACGCCAGCCGTCCATGCTCCACGGCGCTTTCAGCCAGTGGCGTACGATACTGTCCTCGCCGGCATAGATCTCGTTGACCAGGCTGGTCGAGCGATAGTCGAGCTTCGGCAGACTGGCATAGCCCAGCCAGTTGTGCGCCTGCCCCTCCTCTGAGAAGGTAAACCAGTCGCGCCACGGAGAATCCGGGTAATGGCCGGCGCCGCCGCTGCCCTGCTGGTGTCGGTCGAACCAGGGATGGGAATCGCCGGTATGGTTGAACACCCCGTCGAGGATCATACGCATCCCCGCCCGCTGCGTATTATGGCGCAGCCGGAGCAGCGCCGCGTCGCCGCCAAACTGCGGATCGACGCGCCGATAATCCTCGGTATCGTATTTATGCACGCTGGGGGCGGCGAAAACCGGGTTCAGATAGAGGGCGGTGACGCCGAGTTGCTTCAGGTAGGGAAGTTTTTCGCTGATGCCGTCGAGATCGCCGCCGTAGAACGTCGACCCGCCCGCCTCACCGGTTAGCGGTTCGTCCCATGCCTTGCGCACAATCTCCCGTCCCGCCGCGTGATGGTAATAGACCGCATCCTGGTCGGCGTCACGCGCGGCGCTGCGGGCAAAGCGATCGGGGAAAATCTGATAGAACACCTGATCGGCCACCCACTGCGGGCCGGCGTCCGGCAGGTCAATGGCAAACTGTTCCAGCCTGGCCGGCGGGAAACGGGTGAAACCTTGTGGCGTAAACCAGCGCTGATGGTCGGCCCACAGCAGCTTAAAGCTGTAGCGGCGGCGCGGCTGGCCGCTGGCGAGAGAGATTTCACCGCGCCATGCCACCACGCCTGGCTGCGGCGCCTGACGGAGCCGCTGCATCGGCAGCGACAGCTCTTCGTTATCCTCTTCCGCGCGCAGCGTGATCCGCTGCGGCAGCGACTCACCGCTTAACCACAGGGTAATAAACAGTCGGTCCTGTTGCACCTTGATAAAGGGTGCAACCGGAAGGTGCCATGCCTTCAACATCGTGAATCCTCATTGTGCAGAATGGGCACACCTTGCCATAGCCGTCAGGCGCAGAACTCATCATCACAGGATTTTTTGGGGGAGGATAACGGGGGAGGACGCGGGACTGCAAGCCGCCCCGGTCGCGTGATGCTGACCGGGGCGGTGCATTTACTGTGCCTGCGCCAGGCGGCGATCGCGACGGGTCTTAAAGACCCAGCCCAGCAGCAGCAGGCCGATCCACGCCATACCGACATACAGCGAGATACGGGTATCCGGATGATAGCCGATCAGGGCGATAATAAAGGCCAGGAACACCAGGCCGACTACCGTGGTCACCACTCCGCCGGGCACTTTGAATTTCAGCGCCTTGACCTCTTCGGGCGACAGACGGCGGCGGAAGGCAATCTGTGACAACAGGATCATAATCCACACCCACACCGTGGCGAAGGTGGCCAGGGAGGCGATCACCAGGAAGACGTTTTCCGGCATGATGTAATTGAGATACACCGCAAACAACAGCGCAATAGTCATCACTATCACCGTCACCCACGGAATACCGCGGCGCGACGTTTTAGCGAACACCTTCGGCGCGCTGCCCTGCTCAGCCATACCGTGCAGCATACGGCCCACGCCGAACACGTCGGAGTTAATCGCCGACAGGGAGGCTGTCAGGACCACGAAGTTAAGAATACTGGCCGCGAAGGTAATGCCCAGATGCTGGAAGGTCAGGACAAAGGGGCTGCCGTCGGTTCCCACCTGATTCCACGGATAGATGGACATAATGACGAACAGTGTGCCGACGTAGAACACCAGAATACGCATCGGCACCGAGTTGATCGCGCGCGGAATGGATTTCTCCGGGTCTTTCGCCTCACCGGCGGTAATACCGATGATTTCGATGCCGCCGTAGGCGAACATCACCATCTGCAGCGACATCACCATCCCCAGCCAGCCGTTGCTGAAGAAGCCGCCGTTGCTCCACAGGTTATGAATGCCGGTCGGCTGGCCGCCGTTGCCGATCCCCCAGATAATAATGCCGAACCCGGCGAGGATCATGATGATAATGGTGGCCACTTTGAAGAACGAGAACCAGAACTCCAGCTCACCAAACACCTTGACGCTCATCAGGTTGACGGCGCAGATGATCAGTACCACGCTGAGCACCCAGATCCAGTGCGGCACCGTCGGGAACCAGACGCCCATGTAGATACCGAAGGCGGTGACGTCGGCGATGGCGACGATCAGGATTTCGAAGCAGTAGGTCCAGCCGGTGATATAGCCCGCCAGTCCGCCGAGGTTTTCCTGGGCATAGCGGGAAAATGAGCTGGCGGCAGGGTTATGCACCGACATCTCACCGAGCGCCCGCATAATGATATATGCCGCGACGCCACCGATAATGTAGGCCAACAGCACGCTGGGTCCGGCCATCTTAATGGCGTCGGCTGAGCCGTAAAAAAGCCCGGTGCCGATGGCGGAACCCAGGGCCATAAAGCGGATATGCCGGGTGCTTAGCCCGCGCTTAAGCTTGTTACTACTTTCCATCGTGGTTTTTCAATGCCGTTTAACACAAAAAATAAAAAACCACGGAACCCGAAGTCCCGTGGTTAAACGCTTTTCCTTAACGCCTGTTAATGGGCGCTGGAGGTCACCTGGCGTCCGGCTGCGCGATCCCAGATCACCGCGAGGAACACCATCACGGCGGTGGGCATCAGCCAGGCCAGGCCCTGCTCCGCCAGCGGCAGACGCGCGGTCCAGGCCGGCAGAATCGCGGCAAACGCCGATGACTTAATCCCGTCAATGATACCAAACATCAGACTGATAAACATGGCCGGCGCGATAACGCGGGACGAATTATGCCACCAACTGCGGGTAAAGCTTAATACAACCAGTGCGATACACGGCGGATAGATAGCGGTCAGCACCGGAATTGACACCTGAATCAGATGGCTCAGCCCCAGATTGGAGACCGCCATCGAGAACAGGCCAAGGATAAAGACCAGCGTGCGATAGGAGAACGGCAGATACTGGGCAAAGAACTCGGCGCAGGCGCAGGTCAGGCCCACCGCCGTCACCAGACAAGCGATGAAGATCAGCGCCGCCAGCAGGAAGCTGCCCGCCCCGCCGAAGGTGTGCTGCACGTAGGAGTGCAGAATGGCCGCGCCGTTGGCGGACTGGTCCACGAGAGTGGCGCTGTCAGAACCCAGACGGAACAACGCCAGGTACAGCAGCGTCAGGCCAACGCCTGCCATCAGGCCAGCCCAGACGGTGTAGCGGGTCAACAGACGCGCTTCGCTGACGCCGCGGGAGCGTGCCGCATTGACAATCACGATCCCGAACACCATCGCCCCGAGGGTATCCATGGTCAGGTAGCCGTTGACGAAGCCATTGGAGAATGGCGCCGTACGATACGCTTCCAGCGCGTCGCTGATCGGGCCCGCTGGCCAGATGATGGCCGCGACCGCCAGCACAATCAGGGCGATAATTTTCAGCGGCGCAAGGAAGTTGCCCACGGTGTCCAGCAGTTTGCCCGGATAGAGGGAGACCAGAATCACCAGCGCGAAATAGATAACGCTGTAGATCAGCAGCGGCAGCGGGCCGTCGCCGGTCAGCGGCGCAATACCGACCTCAAAGGAGACGGTCGCGGTGCGCGGGGTCGCGAACAGCGGTCCCACCGCGAGATAACACACCACCGCCAGCAGGATACCCGCCACTTTACCAATCGGGGTGCTCAGGCTTTCAACGCCGCCGCCGACTTTCGCCAGCGCCACCACCGTCAGCACCGGCAGACCCACCGCAGTGATCAGGAAGCCGATCGCCGCTGTCCAGACGTGCTCGCCCGCCTGTAAGCCAACCATCGGAGGGAAAATTATGTTGCCTGCGCCAACAAACAACGCGAAGGTCATAAAGCCCAACGCTATGATGTCGCGAGATTTTAACTGATGGGTCATAAATTCATTACTGCCTGTGGATGTGGTGTTGTAAAAAATGGAAAAATACCGCGCTCCCCTCTCAGGGACGATACAGCGGCCATTGCCGGTAAACTCAGCGAGATATGCTCCCGAAGCGGCGTGGGAAAGAATTGTTTTTGGTATTACCACGCAAAAGCAGTCTGTCATCGACTGCGCAGGCGCAATTTAAACGCTTATAACGTTTTAAAGCAAGGCACGATCGCAAAAGCAGATGATTATGCTGGTTATCAGTTCCACACCAGAATCATTTACCATATTGATGGAAAACCCGTGGCTTATCATGCGAACAAAAAAGCAGCACGCGTTCATTAAATAGGCGAGGAAAAAAGGGATGCCAACGAAAATGACCAGCCGGGGCTGGTCATTGGCAAGATAAGCTGACAGCACGCCGATCAGGCGTCGTTTCTGGCAATTAATCGTTCCGGGAGCAGGAAACTAAAACGGGTTCCCTTGCCCACCGTGCTGTCGATCTCCAGCCGGCTGTCATGATGGTTGACCGCGTGTTTGACGATCGCCAGTCCCAGGCCGCTGCCCCCCGTTTGCCGGGAGCGAGCTTTATCCACCCGATAAAAACGCTCGGTCAAACGGGGAATATGCTCTGGCGCAATGCCTGGCCCATTATCCTCGACGCTGAACAGCGCCCCCTGCGGGGTCCGCTGCCAGCTGACGCGAATTTCGGTCCCCGGCGGGGTGTGGTTCACCGCGTTATAGACCAGATTGGAAATGGCGCTGCGCAGTTGCTCCTCATTACCCAGCACCTTGAGCTGCTCGTCAACGGTGAAGATCAGCGTCTGTTTCTCCTGGCTGAGAGTTTGCGCCTCGCGCTCCACCACCCGCAGCATCATCGGCACGTCGATGCGGTCATTCATCGCCAGCGCCGGCGCGGCTTCAATGCGCGACAGCGTCAGCAACTGCTTCACCAGCCCTTCCATACGCTGAGTTTGCTCTCGCATGGTGTGCAGGGCTTTTTCCCGCGTCGCCCCCTCCAGTACCTGCTCCTGCATCATCTCCAGATAGCCCTGCAGCACCGTCAGCGGGGTGCGCAGTTCATGGCTGACGTTGGCGAAAAAGTTCCGCCGCGCCCCTTCCAGCTGATGCATCTGCGTCACGTCGCGCGCCACCATCAGCCACTGCTTATCGGTGTAAGGCATCACGCGAATTTCCAGATGGCGAGCGTTATTCAGCACCAGGTTGAGTGGCTTAGAAAAATCACGCTGTTTCAGATAGTTGGCGAACTCGGGATAACGCAGGAGGTTGAGAATATTTTGGCCACTGTCGTCCGGCCAGCGCAGGTTTAAAATCTGCTGCGCCAGGCCATTACACCAGAAAATGGCCCCCTCTTCCGTGGTCAGTACAACCGCATCCGGCAGCGATTCCGCCCCGCTGCGAAAGCGTTTAATCAGGCTTCCCAGCTCGCGTCGACGCTTTTTATTACGCATCTGCATCTGATGCAGACCATACAGCAGCGGCTCCCAGCTGCCGCGTCCAGGCGGAGGAGTCATGCTCCGATCCACCCACAACCACCACGACAGGCGCATCAAATTCCAGAAATGCCAGATCAGCAAACCGGTCACTGCCGCCAGTAAAAACCACGGCAGATGACCCACAAACGCCCCCAGAATCAGGGCCGGAATACACGCTAAAAAGAGCTCCAGCGCCAGCCTTTTCCATGACAGCCGTTCCAGCACGGGTCACACTCCTGTCAAAATTCAGAAACGGGCGGAGAAACGATACCCCGTGCCGCGAACCGTTTGCACCATGCGATCATGGCCACTGTGTTCCAGCGCTTTGCGCAGGCGGCGAATATGGACGTCCACCGTGCGGTCTTCCACATAGACGTTGGTTCCCCAGACGTGGTTCAGCAGCTGCTCGCGGCTGTACACTCGCTCAGGATGGGTCATAAAGAAGTGCAATAATTTAAATTCCGTCGGCCCCATGTCCAGCGGACTGTCGCCGGTCATCACCCGATGCGACGAAGGGTCGAGGCTCAGACCCTGCATTTCGATCACCTCTTCCACCGCCATCGGCGAAATACGGCGCATCACCGCTTTAATCCGCGCCACCAGTTCTTTCGGTGAGAAAGGCTTGGTAATGTAGTCGTCCGCGCCGGTCTCCAGGCCGCGAACACGATCCTCTTCTTCTCCACGCGCGGTCAGCATCACAACCGGGATATCCCGCGTCATCGCCTCGCGCTTGAGCAACTTAATAAACTGCAGCCCCGAACCACCCGGCAGCATCCAGTCAAGGAGAATCAAATCAGGCCAGGGTTCATTGAGTTGATTCACCGCGCTGTCATAATCTTCCGCCTCAACGGGCTGAAAGCCATTTTGCTCCAGAACAAAGCAGACCATTTCGCGGATTGGAGCTTCATCTTCAACGACCAGAATTCTTCTCGCCATTATTTACCCTGTGTTTTTTAGCCATCAGTATAGAAGTGCGGCGTCATTATGCGTCACTTTTGTGACAGATTTATGAAAAAAATGACGGTCTGATGATCGGGTAATTTGAAGCATGACGCGGACTTACCCCGCGCCGACAAATGATATACTGCCGCCCATGCTTTTTTCGCTAGGGAAGATTTATGCGCCTCCTTCACACCTCCGACTGGCATTTGGGCCAGAATTTTTACAGCAAAAGCCGCGCGGCAGAACACGACGCTTTTCTTACCTGGCTGCTGGCCCGCGCGCAGGAGCATGAAGTCGACGCCATTATCGTGGCTGGCGATATTTTTGATACCGGCTCGCCGCCGAGCTATGCCCGCGAGCTGTATAACCGTTTTGTCGTCCAGTTGCAGCAGACCGGCTGTCGCCTGGTGGTGCTGGCGGGCAATCACGATTCAGTGGCGATGCTCAATGAGTCCCGCGATATTCTCGCCTTTTTGCACACCACCGTGGTGGCGAACGCCGGCTACGCGCCCATTGAGCTGCCGTTGCGCGACGGCACCCCTGGCGCCATCTTTTGCCCGGTGCCGTTTTTACGCCCCCGCGAGCTGGTTACCAGTCAGGCCGGCCACTCCGGTCGGGAAAAACAGCAACAGCTACTGCAGGCCATCAGCGACTATTATCAGGAGCAGTATCAGCAGGCCTGCGCGCTGCGCGGCGATCGGCCGCTGCCCATCATTGCCAGCGGCCACCTGACCACCGTCGGCGCCAGCAAAAGCGATGCCGTCCGCGACATTTACATCGGCACGCTGGATGCCTTTCCGGCGCAACACTTCCCGCCTGCCGACTACATTGCGCTGGGCCATATTCATCGGGCGCAGGTGGTCGGTGGCTGCGAGCACATCCGCTACAGCGGCTCGCCGCTGCCGCTGAGCTTCGATGAAACCGGCAAAGCCAAATCGGTGCACCTGGTGAGTTTTAACGACGGGCGCCTCAGCGCCGTGGAAACCCTGGAGGTGCCCGTGACCCAGCCGCTGGCAGTGATCAAAGGCGATCTGGCCGCCATCACCGCCCAGCTGGAGCAGTGGCGCGGCGTCGAGCAGGACCCGCCGGTGTGGCTGGATATCGAAATTACCACCGAGGACTACCTGCACGATATTCAGCGTCATATTCAGGCGCTGACGGAGGATCTGCCGGTGGAAGTGTTGCTGGTACGACGCAGCCGCGAGCAGCGCGAGAAAATATTGCTCAACGCCCAGCGGGAGACCCTTAGCGAACTGAAGGTGGAAGAGGTGTTCGAGCGCCGGCTGGCGCTGACCGAGATTGACGATGACAAGCGCGCCCGGCTGCACGAGCTGTTCACCCATACGCTGCATACGCTCACCGCGGAGGACGAAAACGCATGAAAATCCTCAGTCTGCGTCTGAAAAACCTCAACTCCCTGAAGGGTGAATGGAAGATAGACTTTACCGCCGAGCCGTTCGTCAGCAACGGCCTGTTCGCCATTACCGGCGCCACCGGCGCCGGCAAAACCACCCTGCTCGATGCCATTTGCCTGGCGCTTTATCACGAGACGCCGCGCCTGAATAAAGTTTCCCAGTCGCAAAATGACCTGATGACCCGCGATACCGCCGAATGTCTGGCGGAAGTCGAGTTTGAAGTCAAAGGCACCGCCTACCGCGCTTTCTGGAGCCAGAACCGGGCACGCAACCAACCGGATGGCAATCTGCAGGCGCCCCGCGTCGAGCTGGCACGCTGCGCCGACGGCAAAATCCTCGCCGATAAGGTCTCGGACAAACTGGAGCAAACCGCGACGCTCACCGGGCTCGACTATGGCCGTTTCACCCGCTCGATGCTGCTTTCCCAGGGACAATTTGCCGCCTTCCTGAACGCGAAGCCGAGCGATCGCGCGGAGCTGCTGGAGGAGCTGACCGGCACGGAAATCTACGGCCAGATTTCGGCCATGGTCTACGAACAGCACAAAGCCGCTCGCCACGCGCTGGAGAAGTTCGAAGCCCAGGCGGCGGGCATCGTTCTGCTGACGGAAGCGCAGCAGCAGGCGCTGCAGGAAAGTTTGCAGGTACTCACTGACGAAGAAAAAACCCTGCTAACGCAGCAGCAAAACCAGCAACAGCAGCTTCAGTGGCTGACGCGCTGCGACGAGCTGGCGCAGCAGCACCAGCAGGCGGTTAGCCGGCAACAGCAGGCCCGCCAGGCGCTGACCGACGCCGCCCCGGCGCTGGCGAAGCTTGAGCTGGCGCAGCCGGCCGCCCAGCTGCGCCCCCTGTGGGAGCGTCAGCAGGAACAGGTGGCAGGTCTGGCGCAAACCCGGCAACGGATCAACGAAGTAAATGCTCGCTTACTTGCCTGCACCGCGCAGCGCGCGCGCATCCGCCGCAGCGCCCTGCACGCTCAGCAGCAGCGTCAGGCTGAACTGACGGACCTGGCGCAGTGGCTGGCGGCCCATGACCGATTCCGCTTATGGGGCCAGGAGATTGCCGGCTGGCGGGCGCAATTCTCGCAACTGGCGCGCGATAAACAGCAGTTAACGGCTCAGACCACCCGCCTGGCCGCGCTGCGCCAGAAACTCAGCGCTCTGCCGGCCAGCTCCCTGTCATTGTCCGCAGAGGAAGTCGCGGCGGCGATGGCGCAGCAAACGCAATCGCGGCCGCTGCGCCAGCGGCTGCTCTCCCTGCATGAACAGCATCAGCAGTTGCACAAACGCCTGCGGCAGAGCGCCGAGAACATCCAGCAGGCGCAAACGGAGCAGGCAAAACTCAATGCCACCCTGACGCAACGTCGGGAGCAATATAAAGACAAAAACCAGCACTATCTCGACCTGAAGGCGCTCTGCCAGCGGGAAGAAACGATTAAAGATCTGGAAGGTTACCGCGCCCGGCTTGAGGCGGGGAAGCCCTGCCCGCTGTGCGGATCCTGTGAACATCCGGCGATTGAGCAATACGCCTCCCTAACGGTCACGGATAATCAGCGCCGCCGCGACGCGCTGGAAAAAGAGGTCGCCGCGCTGAAAGAAGAAGGTCTGCTGGTCCTCGGGCAGGTCAACGCCCTGACGCAGCAGCTCCAGCGTGAGACCGAAGCGGCCCGGCGGCTCACAGAGGAAGAGCAAGCGCTCACTAAAGCGTGGCAGGAAACCTGCGCCGCTCTGCAGGTCACGCGGGATATTGCGCAAGAGATAAACAACTGGATGCAGGAGCAGGAGCGCTACGAGCAGCAGCTCTATCAGCTCAGCCAGCGTCTGATGTTACAGAGCCAGCTCAACGACCAGCAAGCGCTGGAGCGCCAGGCTCACCAGCAGCTGGAGACCACGCGCCAGGGGCTGGAGAACGCCCTGCAGACGCTGTCGCTCAGCCTGCCGGAAGAAGGCGCAGAAGCCGCCTGGCTGCACGCTCGCGAAAGCGAATTTGCCCGGTGGCAGGCGCAACAGACGCGGCATGGCGTGCTCCAGGAGCAGATCGCCGCCCTGAAACCGCTGCTCGATACGCTGCCGCCCGGCGATGAGGATGACGCGGAGGCTGAGCCGGTGATCCCGGACAACTGGCGCGAAATCCACGAGGAATGCCTGTCGCTGCACAGCCAGCTTGTCGCCCAGCAGCAACTGGAGACCGAAGAAACGGCGCGCGTACATCAGTCACAGACGCAATTCACGACTGCCCTGGCCGCCAGCCGCTTCAACGATCGGGAGGCGTTCCTCGCCGCGCTGCTGGATGACGAGACCGCCCAGCGGCTGACGCAGTTAAAACAGTCGCTTGAGCAGCAGCTTCAGCAAGCGACGGTGCTCTGCGAGCAGGCGACTCAGCAGCAACAGGCGCATCTGGCGCTGCGGCCGCAAGGATCAGACGCGGACGGCCCCACCCTGCAAACGCAGCTGCACGCCCTGGCCCAGCGGCTGCGGGACAACACGACCCGTCAGGGTGAGATCCGCCAGCAGCTCAGGCAGGATAATGAAAGCCGCCAGCAGCAGCAGGCGCTGGGGCAGCAGATTGCAGAGGCGGCGCAGCTGGCGGACGACTGGGGCTATCTGAATTCGCTGATCGGCTCCAGCACCGGCGACCGGTTCCGCAAATTCGCCCAGGGGCTGACGCTGGATAATCTGGTCTGGCTGGCAAACCAGCAGCTCAACCGCCTGCACGGCCGCTATCTGCTGCAACGCAAGGCCAGCGAGGCGCTGGAGCTGGAGGTGGTCGATACCTGGCAGGCCGACGCCGTGCGCGACACCCGCACTCTCTCCGGCGGCGAAAGTTTCCTCGTCAGCCTGGCGCTGGCCCTGGCGCTGTCAGACCTGGTGAGCCATAAGACACGGATTGACTCCCTGTTTCTCGATGAAGGCTTTGGCACCCTCGACAGCGAAACGCTGGATACGGCGCTGGACGCCCTGGATGCCCTTAACGCCAGCGGCAAAATTATCGGGGTGATCAGCCACGTGGAGGCAATGAAGGAACGTATTCCGGTGCAGATCAAAGTGAAGAAGATAAATGGCCTGGGCTACAGTCGGCTGGACAGAGTGTTTGCGGTGGAGTGAGGTCTGAATTATGGCGATGTCCCCTCACCCTAACCCTCTCCCGGAGGGAGAGGGAACCGTCCGGCGCCGGTCTGTAATTTCGCACGCTATTGCGATTCCCCCTCTCCCTGCAGGGTGAGGGGTTCCCGGCCACTGCCTCAACCACCCGCACCGTACCGCTTTTCTCCCTCTCCCTGCGGGGAGAGGGCCGGGGTGAGGGGAGCGGTTCAGGTCCCCTGGAGCGGCCATAGCCAGGCCGCGCCGCGTACTCCGCTGGAGTCACCGTGCAACGCTTTGCGGATCGGCGTTTCACACTCGCCGCCGAAGACCCACTGCTTCACCAGGTCCGGTACCGTTTGATACAGACGCTCGACGTTGCTCATCCCGCCGCCCAGCACGATAACGTCCGGGTCGAGGATATTCACCACGTGGGCCAGCGATTTCGCCAGCCGCTGTTCATAGCGGCTCAGCGCCAGTTCGGCCTTTTCGTCACCTTCGCCCACCAGACGCATAATCTCGCTGCCAGTTAACCCCTTGCCGCTCAGCCGCTGGTAGTCGGTGGCAAAGCCGGTGCCGGAGATAAAGGTTTCGATACATCCCTGTTTACCGCAGTAGCAGGGCACTTCGGCGCGATAGCGCAGCTCATCGTCGTTCATCCACGGCAGCGGGTTATGCCCCCACTCGCCGGCGTTACCGTTGCCGCCGATATGCGCCCGCCCGTTGAGCGACACCCCGGCGCCGCAGCCGGTGCCGATAATCACCGCAAACACCGTTTGCGCCCCCGCCGCCGCGCCGTCCACCGCCTCCGACACCGCCAGACAGTTGGCGTCGTTGGCCAGCCGGACTTCACGCTCAAGGCGCAGGCTGAGATCCTTATCAAAGGGCTGGCCGTTGAGCCAGGTCGAGTTGGCGTTTTTCACCACCCCGGTATAGGGCGAAATTGTGCCAGGAATGCCCATCCCCACGGTACCCTGCTGCCCGGTCGCCTGCTCGGCCATCGCTACCAGGGTGGCGATAGTCTCGATGGTTTGCCGGTAGTCCTCACGCGGCGTGGGTAACCGGTGGCGAAACAGCTGCTCTCCCTGGTCGCTCAGGGCTATCACTTCGGTTTTTGTTCCACCTAAATCAATACCAATACGCACGCTCAGCTCCTCACCCCGATTAACAATGCAAGCATAGCGACAATTCGCTATCATGCCCGCCTGATTTAACGACAAAGCCGTGGAAATTATCATGCTGTGGTTCAAAAATTTAATGGTTTACCGTCTCAGCCGCGATATCGAATTGCGCGCCGAGGAGATGGAAAAACAGCTGGCCGAGCTGACATTTACCCCGTGTGGCAGCCAGGATATGGCGAAAACCGGTTGGGTGTCGCCGATGGGATCGCACAGCGACGCGCTGACGCATACGGCAAACGGCCAGATCATTATCTGCGCGCGTAAAGAAGAAAAGATCCTGCCGTCGCCGGTGATCAAGCAGGCGCTGGAGGCGAAGATCCAGAAGCTGGAAGCCGATCAGGGCCGCAAGCTGAAGAAGACCGAGAAAGATTCCCTGAAAGATGAAGTGTTGCACTCGCTGCTGCCGCGCGCCTTCAGCCGCTTCAGCCAGACGATGATGTGGATCGATACCGTTAACGGCCTGATCATGGTGGACTGCGCCAGCGCGAAGAAAGCGGAAGACACGCTGGCCCTGCTGCGTAAAACCCTCGGTTCACTGCCGGTGGTGCCGCTGACCCTGGAGAATCCGATTGAGCTGACGCTGACCGAGTGGGTCCGCTCCGGCACCGTGGCGCAGGGCTTCCAGCTGCTGGATGAAGCCGAGCTGAAAGCGATGCTGGAAGATGGCGGCGTGATCCGCGCCAAGAAACAGGATCTGGTAAGTGACGAAATCGCCGTGCACATTGAGGCCGGGAAGGTCGTCACCAAGCTGGCGCTGGACTGGCAGCAGCGTATTCAGTTTGTGATCTGCGACGATGCGTCAATTAAGCGCCTCAAGTTCTGCGATGAATTACGTGACCAAAACGAAGATATCGATCGGGAAGATTTCGCCCAGCGCTTTGACGCCGACTTTATCTTAATGACCGGCGAGCTGGCTGCCCTGATCCAAAGCCTGGTAGAAGGGCTCGGCGGCGAAGCGCAGCGCTAAGCGCCGCTTTCCTTCCTGCCAGGCAGGAAGGAAAAAACAACCCGGCGGCAGGCGCCGGGTGTCACTCTGGCTTACAGATAGCGGCACAGATAAGAGGTTGGCTCAGCCACCTGCAGATGAAATTCGCTGTTGCCTGGCACATTGAAAACTTCGCCGGCGGCGTAAACTTTCCACTCAGTCTCACCCGGCAGCAGGACATTCAGCGCCCCGCTGACCACCGTCATCTCTTCCGGCTGCGCCGTACCAAAGGTGTATTCCCCTTCCGCCATCACGCCAACGCTGGCGCGACCGGTACTGCTGCTGGTGAAGCCAATGGATTTCACTTTTCCGTCAAAGTATTCATTGCTTTGAAGCATAAACAAGCCCTTCTGATCGTCGGTTAAAGGCTCAATATAGGGGGCGCTCCTTGCCCCTGTCACGTGAAATTAACACATTAGACCAATAGTTCTGCCGCCAGTCGGGAAACCAGCACATTCGACAGCAAAACCGGGACGTCCAGGGCTTTTTGTAACACATCGCGGTGATGCTGATAGTAACCGAGACAGTCGAGGACCAGCACGTCGGCGCCCTGCTCCAGCAGCGTTTTGCCGGCGCTTAATAACTCACTGTCGCTGCCGGTAAAAGGGTTGGCCAGCGCGTAGTACGGCGACTTTTCCAGCGAGAGCCACTTTTGCCGCTGCATAGGCATGATCTCTTCCACCGGCACGATCACCCCCACCTGATGCCCATCGACGATCGACGCCACCAGCGGCGGGATGATCCGCTGCGGCTCAAGAAGGATCGCATGGTGGGTGGTAAAACCGCTTAACTGTTCGGAGCTAAGCAACAGGATCACATCATAGTTCTGCCGATCCAGCATCGCGATCACGCTGCGGATATCGCGTTCAATTTTCTGCCGCGATACCATCACCAGCTGGTTATCATTGAGCAAGGTCAGCAGGCCCTGCTCGCCGTCACCCACCGCGTACTCTTTGGTTACCTCAGCATGTGTCATATCGCCCAGCAAACTAATGTGGGTGATCTGTTCTTCCCTGATATGTTCGGTCAGGAGCGGCAACACTCCCGCCAGCGGCACAACGCCGATGGTCAAAATTGCCATCGTTGCACTACTCATATCATGTACCTTTTCACTACCACTGCTTCAAGACAGACTTACCACACACGGCATCCGCCCCCCTGGTGAGTAAAAATCAACCGTCGAGAAGCGTAGCAGTTCCGCGCCGCGGTTGAATGTAAAGATTGCCGGGCGACAGCGGCGTGCCTGAAAAATCCGTGTGTTAGATATTCATTAGTACGACTGATAAATAAAAAATGTGAGATACGCCCGATATTGCCAGTATGGCCGGCAATCCGGGCTCAGGGGTTACGACTTATCAGGATCTTCATAGCGCCGCTTGGCATCCACGGCTTCCTGCTCGGTAGGATGTTCGCTGATCAGCGAATTGGGTTCAGGATAATCCGCGCGGAGTTGATACCAGGTGACGGTCTGACCCTGCGGGCCTTTCTCTACCGCAACCACGCGCGCTTCTCTCGGATATGGGGGCCTGTTTGGCATAGTTCTTCCTTCTTCTGGTATCAGAACTATCAAGTATAGGCGCCCCTCGCCGCCTTAATGTAAGTAAATTCTTAACTTACCGGGGTTGCCGTCGCGCCGCACAGCATGGTCATAATCTGCTCCACCACCCGATCCGGGGAGGCCGTGGCATCGACAATATGATGGGCGGCATCACGGTATAAGGCTTCGCGCTGCGCCAACACCTCGCCCACTTCCTCACGTACCGGCTTACCGGTAAGCGTCGGCCG
Source organism: Klebsiella variicola (assembly GCF_000828055.2). Lineage (NCBI taxonomy): Bacteria > Pseudomonadati > Pseudomonadota > Gammaproteobacteria > Enterobacterales > Enterobacteriaceae > Klebsiella > Klebsiella variicola. Next base: position 4,328,108 of record NZ_CP010523.2, read on the forward strand.
CTGTTCGGCTTTTGGGTAGGCCTCCAGACGATCAATGAGCGCCGACACCGAGGCCTGCAGATAGATCACCACGCCGTTCTCCCGCATAAACTGGCGATTACCTTCCGCCAGCACAATACCGCCGCCGGTGGCGATCACCGTATTCGGCAGAGTCACGGCCTTCAGCGACAGGGTCTCCAGTTCGCGAAAACGCGCCCACCCTTCTGCCTGCACGATCTCGGCCACCGTCCGCTGCTCATGGGCCTGCAGCCGATGATCGGTATCGGAGAACTGAAAATGCCGCGCTCGCGCCAGCGCATGACCGACGGTGGTTTTACCGCAGCCGCGTGGCCCGATGAGAAAGATTGGCTGTGTCATGACCGAAGACCCCCTGGTTCCGCCTGTCGTAAAATATGAAAACGAAAGAACGTATTATCGCTGTTTGTTCCGTAACGTAGTCGTAAACAAAACGTTACACAACTTCTTTACACCCCATCACCACAGTGACAAAAGGGGCTCTTGATGTAAACTTATCATTGCATTAAGTGTTTAACCAGCTTTACTTTCGGCTGGGCGTTATTTTTTATCCAACGCTGGCGTAAACGGTAACACATTTATGCATAGCTTTACGAAGCAACATATTTACAACATCGTGTTTCAGACGCACCCTGATGCCTATTCGACAGTGTGACAGAGGAATGTAACATGCAATCTGAAGAACAACGCCTTATTGATGGACTGTTTTCCCGGCTAAAAGAGGCTGAGGCGCACAGTGCATCGCGCGATACCAGCGCCGAGGAGCGGATTGCCCAACATGTGAGCGCGCAGCCGGCGGCCCCCTACTATATGGCGCAAACCATTCTTATCCAGGAAGCCGCGATTAAACAGCTTAACGATCGCATCCAGGCGCTGGAGAGCCAGGTCAGCCAGCTGCAGGCGGCGAAGCCCAGCAGCGGCGGATTCCTCTCCGGCCTGTTTGGCGGTGGCGGCTCGTCACGCGGCTCTGACCCCATCCCGGGCGCGGAGCAATACGGTCGCCCGCAGGCCAGCGCCCAGCCGCAGTATGCCTCGCCGCAACAGCAACCGAACTATGCCCCGCAGGCAGCGGCACGCGGCGGCGGCTTTATGGCGGGCGCGCTGCAAACGGCCGCAGGCGTAGCGGGCGGCGTGGTGCTGGGCAATATGCTGACCAACATGTTCAGCGGCTCGCACCCGCAGGAGATCGTTAATATCATCGAAGAGCAGCCGCAGCCTGATGCCGCCGCGCAGGACGCCACCGCGGGTGACGATCCGTTCCGCCAGGGAGACGATCAGTTCCTTGCCGACAACACCTGGAACGACGACTTCGACGCCGGCTTTGGCGACGATGATATTGGCAGCGACGACGATAGCTGGGTTTAACCCTGCTGACGCTTAACCGCCAGCAACCACTTCTCCAGCTCGGCGGCAAACTGTTGCCGGTCGCGCTGCGATAAACTATCCGGGCCGCCGGTCTGCACGCCGCTGGCCCGTAATGTCTCCATAAAATCCCGCATCGTCAGGCGCTCGCGGATCGTCGCCTCGCTGTAACGTTCCCCGCGCGGATTCAGCGCCGCCCCGCCCTTCGCCAGCACCTCTGCCGCCAGCGGGATGTCGGCGGTGATGACTAAATCTCCCGCCGCGCACTGGCGAACGATTTCGTTATCCGCCACGTCAAAACCTTGTTCAACCCGCAGAGTGCGGATGAAACGCGACGACGGTACGCGCAGCGGCTGATTCGCCACCAGCGTCACCGGGATCTGGGTTCGCTCTGCCGCGCGGAACAAAATCTCTTTAATCACGTTCGGACACGCGTCCGCATCTACCCAAATAGCCATGCCAGCTCCTGTTACCTGCAATAAGTGACGCCAATGTTACCTGCTTTTCTCCCCCATGAAAGCGCCAGGATGGTAAGCTAATCAGATCGTAACGAAAAAAGCAGAGGGGAATGGTGATGGATAAGAAAATTGGCTTTATCGGCTGCGGCAATATGGGTAAGGCCATTCTGGGTGGACTGATCGCCAGCGGCCAGGTACAGCCGGGACAAATCTGGGTCTATACCCCGTCGCCGGATAAGGTTGCGGCTCTGCGCGACCAGTATGGCATCAACGCCGCCGGGAGCGCTCAGGAAGTGGCGCAGATTGCCGATATCGTCTTCGGCGCGGTTAAGCCGGGGATCATGACCAAAGTGCTGGGCGACGTCGCCTCAAGCCTGAATAAAGAGTCGCTGGTGGTCTCCATCGCCGCCGGGGTCACGCTTGAGCAACTGGCGCGCGCCCTCGGTCACGATCGCAAAATTATTCGCGCGATGCCCAATACGCCGTCACTGGTCAACGCCGGTATGACCTCCGTCACGCCTAACGCGCTGGTAAGCAGCGAAGACGTGGCCGAAGTGCTGACCATGTTCCGCTGCTTTGGCCAGGCGGAACAAATTGCCGAGCCGATGATCCATCCGGTGGTGGGCGTGAGCGGCTCCGCGCCGGCCTATGTCTTTATGTTTATCGAAGCGATGGCCGATGCCGCCGTCCTCGGCGGCATGCCGCGCGCCCAGGCCTATAAATTCGCCGCCCAGGCGGTAATGGGCTCCGCCAAAATGGTGCTGGAGAGCGGCGAGCATCCGGGGGCGCTGAAAGATATGGTCTGCTCGCCTGGCGGGACCACCATCGAAGCCGTCCGCGTACTGGAAGAGAAAGGGTTCCGCTCCGCGGTGATCGAAGCCATCACCCAGTGTATGGAGAAATCAGAGAAACTGAGCCGCTCCTGAGCCTGAGAGGGTAGGCAGCAATGCCCTGAGTGTTCAAAGAAGAAGGGAGCGGATAAGCGCTCCCTTTTTTTCAGGCTTTCTTCAGGCAGGTACTCATGAAGGTACTGCGTTCATCACCCTTCAACGATTTTGCCGAGGCCGCTTTGTTGCAGTCGCTCATCTTCTGCTGCTGAGGGGTGAGCGCTTTTCCTTGCGACGTAGTGGTCTCTTTTTTCAGGCACTGGCTCATAAACGTTTTGCGCTCATCTCCTTTCAGCGCTTTGGCTGACGCTTGCTGATTGCAGTCCGTCATCTTTTGCTGCTGTGGAGTGGGCGTTTTTTCTGCCGCGCCAACCGCGCTGATAAAGATCAAGCCAAACAGTAGAGTCATTAGTAAGGTTATTTTCATCGCACCATCCTTCTGTGAGTGGATCGTTGTAAGTCTGGACGCAGATAGAAAAAAAACCAGCCGGTGACGCGATTTCGCCACCGGCAGCGACTTATTTCAGACTCAGGGCGGCTTTCATGGTCGAGAACAGGTCGGTCTGGTCGGTCAGGCCGACGACGTTAGCCGCGTGTGGACCGTAGGCCGCAATGCGCAGCTGGGTGCCGGTATGCTCCATCGACTCTTCCTCAGAGTTGCCGTAGCTCATGACCATCACTGCGCCATCGTGGGTATTCAGAGCCTGGGTCAGTCCCGGGGCTTTGCTGTCCGCCGGAATGATCTGGCTGGCGTGCGCATGGTCGGCGGTGACGATCACCAGGGTATTGCCGTCTTTTCGCGCAAACTCCAGCGCCTTCTGCACCGCTTCGTCGAGGTCTACGGTTTCGCCGATCTGGCCACACGGATTCGCCGCATGATCCTGTTTATCGATGGAAGCGCCTTCCACCTGCAGGAAGAAACCTTTCTCGTTGCGGCTCAGCAGGTCAATCGCTTTCTCCGTCATCTGCGCCAGCGTCGGCACCGAGGCGTCGCGTTTCGGGTTTGGCGTACAGGTCACCGGCGCCTTATCGATATTGCCGTGATAAGACGCCTTCGGCCCTTCCCAGCGAACCGGCATATTGCCATCGGCGAAGAGACCCAGCAGCGGCTTAGCCTGACTGGCGTCAGTCGCGGCGGCAAGGGAAGCCGCGTCGGTCACAATCTGGTAGCCGCGCGCTTCCGCCTGCTCGCGCAGGGTTTTGCCCTGCCACTCGCCCGCCGTCGCCGTTTCGGCAAAGGTCTTCGCCCCGCCGCCTAAGGTGACATCCGGCCGGGCGTTCAGCAGCTGTTCGGTAATGGAGCCTTTGCCCCCTTTCTCCAGCGCATTGCTGGGGCATTTTTCACTGGTGACCGTGGGGCCGTAACATTTACGCGATGTCACATGCGCCACCAGCGCTGCGGGGGTGGCGTCCTGCAGCTCGGCGGTGGAAACGTTGCCGGTGGCCAGCCCCGCCGCTTTCGCCAGCTCGAGGAGGGTCTGATGCGCGTTCTCATGAATATCGACGCCCAGCGCGCCGTTATAGGTCTTGACGCCGGTGGTCCAGGCAGTGGCGGACGCCGCCGAGTCGGTCACGTAGTCCGGTTTCCCGGTTTTTTTATCCAGCGAATAGTGCGTGTACTGCCCGGTTAACGGCAAGGCGTCAATCCCTTTAAAGAAACCGCCCGCCCCTTGCGCATAATTTCGCGCAGCGGTAATTTCCGAATCACCCATGCCATCGCCAATCAGCAAAATAACGTTTTTAGCCGGCTTATTGATTAACGAGGCGCGCAGCGCTTCGGTTTGATCTCCGGTTAAACGACGCGCGCCGCCGGGAGTGGTGATATCTCCCTGCGCAGCGCGATTTTCCAGAACCGGCGCAGCAGTCGTTTCTGCATGAATAACCGGCGAGCCCAGCAGAGGAACCAGGGCAATAAACAGGGCGCTTAATTTCACTTTTGTCATCTCCATGTAAAAAATACTTAAAAAAAACAAAACGAGGGAGACTTTATAAAAGGGAGATGACAGAAAAATGACGGCATCCTTGTCGTGTCACAAAGACTAGCTACGAGGATGCCGCAACAGCTTCTTTAGATATTGCTGCAGCAGCATCGCATCCTGGTCGTTGACCGGCGGACAGGGCGTCACCTGGTCAATCGCCTGTTCTATATCCTGAATCAATGCCTGCTGGGCATCATGCTCCATATGGCGCAATAATGCGGTGACCACGATCTCCAGCGCTTCAACCTGCACCGTCAGTTCCTTTGCTTCTTCTTCCTTTTGCGCCAGTTTAACCAGTAACTCAGCAATGAGATTCTTCATAGCACCAGTTCCTTATGCGAGGCCTGTTTTTGATTGGGATGTCATACCCGATGACGGACCTCAGAATTACTTAAAATAAGAATCATCGCAACACCCAATATACAGCGAAACGTTTTACCACAACAAAATACCACTATAAATAGTATTGTTTAATCATGGTCGGGGATGGTTATAACCAGATGGCGCAGGAAATAATAAAATGGAATAGCGCTCACGGCATGGCGATAACAAAAAGTAATGGTAAATGTACCGACGGTGAATAACGCTGACGGTATCGCGATAAATACCGTCAGCAGAGGTTCAGGCGTTAGCCCGGCGGGTGCGGCGCAGCATCCATGCCAGCTGCCAGAGGTTAATGAAAACGATAATGGCGGTAGCAATAAACACCCAGCGGAAGCCGGCCATCGCCGATACAGAGGCGCCAATCAGCGGCCCGGCGACGTTGCCCAGATACATAAACGACTGGTTATAGCCAAAGATGCGTCCGGTGACGCTGTCGCTGCTGTATTTCAGCAATAAAGTCTGCACCGCCGGGAGCATCGCGCCATCGGCAAAGCCGAGCAGGAAACGCAGCGTACCCAATTGCAGCGGGGTGGTGACAAAAGACATGGCGAAAAACATCACCACTGCGCAGCAGAGCGTCGCGAGCAGGATCCGCGAGGTACCGATGCGATCGCCTAACTTACCCAGCCGTGGCGCAGAAATCAGCGCCGACACGCCAGGCACCGCGGCGATCATCCCGGCCAGAAAGGCGATATTGTTGCTGTCCGGCGCCATCGATTTGATAAACAGCGCCAGGATCGGGCCAATTGAGCCGTTGCACAACTGGATCACCAGGGTGGTGAAGAACAGGCTGATCACCAGCCCCGGATAGGGTAAAGAGGCAAGGACTTGTTTTCCGGTGAGGCGCTCGCTTTTACTGACCTGAGGGCGCCCTCCCTCTTTGATCAGAAACAGGGTCACCAGAAAACTGATGGTCAGCAGGATCGCCGTAATAAAAAAGACCATCCGCAGCCCGACGTGGTCCGCCAGGAAGCCGCCCAGCAGCGGGCCGCCGATCACGCCGCTGATTTGCGCGGTTGATAGCGTGCTCAGCGCCCAGCCGCTGCGCTCGCGCGGCACCTGGGAGGCCACCAGCGCCATGGCGTTGGGGATATAACCGGAGGTTAAGCCCATGATCGCCCGCAGGATAAACAGCTGCCAGACGTTAGTGGCGAAGGCCTGCAGTAAAATAGCAATCGCCATCCCCAGCGAGGCACGCAGCAGCATCAGCTTGCGGCCTTTGCGGTCTGCCAGGCTCCCCCACATCGGCGAGACGATCGCCGAGACAAGAAAAGTCACGCTGAAGGTCAGCCCCGACCACATCGACAGCGCTTCATGCGAGGTAACGCCCAGCTGGGAGACGTAGAGGGGCAAAAAAGGGAGAATTTGACTGATCGCCAGGCCGGTAAAAAAGCAACCAAACCAGACGGAGATGAGATTAACCTTCCAGGATTCCATAACTACGCGTATTCATTAATGATTTGCCAATTATTACCTAGCTTAGCAATTTCATTCCACTGGTGTACTACCATAGATGCGCTGGCGGTGAGTTTGGTGTTTTATGAGTGCGGATGAGAACCTGACGAAGCATTTTCTGGTCATTTAGGCTGCTCACAGCGCTTTATGCTCAAAAGCAGAAGCCCTGCCCGCGCATCCCCAGATGAAAATGATTGGCGTGAGCCGCATTGTACTCTGGCCCCAGCGCGTTGCCGAAGTAGTGGCAGCTGTTGTTCAACAGCGCCGCCAGCCAGGGATGCGAGGTCTCGCTCCGCCAGCCCTGCAGGACGCTGACGCGTCGGCCGTCCGCCAGGCGGAAACCGCTGACGTCCAGCGCGTCCGCCGTGGCGTGTTCACTGCGCCGCGCCTGTTGCCGATGGTAGATATTGCGACAGGCGAAGCTGCCGAGATGATCGATCTGGCGCAGATCGCTCGCCATCAGTTGACGGGTCAGCGGTTTCGCCTGCTGCTCGACATACAGCGCACTGCTCAGCGCCAGCGGGCAGCTGGCGAGGAAACTGCTGCTCAGCGTCACGCTGCCAAAATTCGCTACCCGCACCACGTTATGCAGCGGGCAGCTTCCCTCGCTGTCCGCCACCGGCTGGCTGGCGATAAGCCGGCGGCGATTGGCTTCCGCCAGCAGGGAGGCGCACTGGTCTGCCGTCAGCCTGCGCAGCTTGAATGACGTCAACCAGCCCGGGGGATCGTCAAGCGCCAGCGGCGCCAGCGGATTCAGGTGCGGCGGCAGATAGCGGTATCCTAACAGGCCCGCGCCGAGCAGCCCGGCCAGCACCAGCAGCGTCTTTCCTCTCACGCCCACTCCCGTCAATTGATCAGGTAAATATTATGGCAGGCAGGCAGCGGTTTCACATGGTATGTTATGCCCTTTGATGTTATCTGGATGGAAGTTGAAATGGCAAAGATGAGGGTTGGGATCGTTTTTGGCGGCAAGTCGGCGGAGCATGAAGTGTCGCTGCAGTCAGCGAAGAATATCGTGGAAGCGATTGATAAATCGCGCTTCGATGTGGTTCTGTTGGGTATTGATAAACAGGGGCTATGGCACATCAACGACGCCGGCAACTACCTGCTCAATGCTCAGGATCCTGCCCGCATTGCCCTGCGTCCTTCCACGGTGACCCTGGCGCAGATCCCGGGCCGCGAAGCACAGCAGCTGATTAACGCCGACAGCGGCCAGCCGCTGGCGGCTATCGATGTGATTTTCCCCATCGTCCACGGCACGCTGGGCGAGGATGGCTCCCTGCAGGGGATGCTGCGCATGGCGAATCTGCCTTTCGTGGGTTCCGATGTGCTGGGCTCCGCGGCCTGTATGGACAAAGACGTGACCAAACGTCTGCTGCGCGATGCCGGGCTCGCCGTCGCCCCGTTTATCACCCTGACCCGCGCCAACCGCGCGCAGTTCAGCTTTGCCGATGTTGAAGCAAAGCTGGGGCTGCCGCTGTTCGTGAAGCCGGCCAACCAGGGATCATCGGTTGGCGTCAGCAAAGTTAAAAACGAAGAGCAGTACCATCAGGCGGTGGCCCTGGCCTTTGAATTTGATCATAAAGTCGTGGTGGAACAAGGCATTAAAGGGCGGGAAATTGAGTGTGCGGTGCTGGGTAACGACCACCCGCAGGCCAGCACCTGCGGTGAAATTGTCCTCAACAGCGAGTTTTACGCCTACGACACCAAATATATCGATGACCAGGGCGCGCAGGTGGTGGTCCCGGCCGCCATCGCCCCTGAGATCAACGACAAGATCCGCGCGATTGCAGTGCAGGCCTACCAGACCCTGGGCTGCAGCGGCATGGCCCGCGTCGACGTCTTCCTCACCGCCGAGAACGAGGTGGTGATCAACGAGATCAACACCCTGCCGGGCTTTACCAACATCAGCATGTATCCGAAGCTGTGGCAGGCCAGCGGCCTCGACTACACCAGTCTGATCACCCGGCTGATTGAGCTGGCGCTGGAGCGCCATGCCGCGGACCGGGCGCTGAAAACCTCCATGAACTAAAACGCGTTTATCGCGCCTGGCAGCAGGGGTCTCAGGCCTCTTCTGCCGGGCGGCGGCGGATCACCAGGCCCGCGGCCCAGAAGCTAATGACCCAGGTGACCAGACCGACGGCGTAGGGTTGCCAGCCTTGTGTTTCAAACCCCAGCAGCCCCACCACCCCATTGAGAATAAAAATTAGCCCCAGCGCCACCGCGTAGTAGTGCCAGTCGCGGCGAATTTTATCTGTGAGCTTCATGCGACCTCCAACAGCAAAAAAACGCATCTTCGCATAGCCGCCCGCGGCGGTCTGTAGCGCGGGAGAGAATGTTGCTGGATTGCGACGCCGCTCTCCCTTTTCCATTCCTGTGGCGCGGTTAACACACCAGCGAAAACAGGATTATTCCTGGACGGCAATTACCAGCAATCTGATACTGACAATGGCCCCTCACTGCCAGAATACCTGCCATAGAGCTGGAGAAAAAACCAGCAGTACAGAGGTGGGAGGGCCTATGGCTGAATTCAGTTTTTCAAAATCGCTTTTGGGAAATAAAAAAAGAGGGGCGTTGACCGGCAGCCATGTCGCCTACGGCCTGTTCGTGCTAGTCTGCTGCTGGGCCGGCGCGCAGATGCTCAGCATGCTGATCCACGCTCCGGGGGTATTTGAACGCTTGATGCAAACGCAGGACGCCAGCCGTCCGCAAGTCGACATCAGTCTCGCCGTTGGCACCCTCTTTGGCCTGATCCCTTTCCTGATCGGCTGCTCGTTCATCGGGCTGCTGGCGCTCATTGTGCGCTGGCGTCAGCGCCGTTAACGCCGCGCCATACAATTTGCCCGCCGCTCATCAACCCGTTTTGCAAACCACGCCGTCGTCAGATTACGGGTAATTTTCGGACTCTCAAGCTGGATCCCTGGCAACATCTCCCGCGGCAGAGTCTTGCCCGCCCTTTTCTCGGCGAGGCGGAAAACCTGCTGATAAAGGTCGGTCTTCTCAAACGCCAGGCTGTCGCCCTTTTTCAACTGGCTGTGGATCTCGCTGTCGCTCATTCCCAACTGGCCCGCCAGACGACGCACCGCCAGCTCGGTGCTGCCCGGTTCCTCGCTGTCGTAGCGGATAAGGTCGCCGTCGAGCGCCAGTTTCACCCCGCTGGCTTTCACCACCGCGTTCTGGAAGGCGGCGTTACGGCTGGCATACCAGCCGGCGTTGAAGTCGGCAAAGCGGTACAGCGGCACGCTGTAGCTGGCCGGGTAATTCAACAGATGATAGGTGCCAAACCACAGGCCGCCGCGCAGGCTGAAGACCTCCTGGCGCACCGTCCCGTTCATTTTCCACGGGTAGCCGGAGGTGTGCTGCTCGGCAAAGGCAATGCTGACCTGCATCGGCCCCCCGGTGTGCACCGGGTTAAGTGAACCGAACAGCTTCTGCCCCATCGGCACCATCCCGATAAAGTCATCAAAAATGGCGCTCAGCTGCTTTTCCGTCTTCACATTGTCCAGACGGTCGCTATAGCTTTTACCGTTTGGCGAGGTGATCTTCAGCGCGGTATGGACCAGAAACGGCGGAATGTGCATTTTTTCCGCCCGGCGGTCAATTTCCTGCCAGGCGATTTTATTCAACCCCGGCACCACCGGATCGGACTGATAGTTAGACTCCTGCTGCGCGACCGCCAGCACCGAGCAGACATTCTCTTCCGTCGGCGCCAGCTTCTGGCTGTCAAACGCGGTGGCGATGGCTTGCGCCCAGGCCTCCCGATCCTTGACGCTGGCCGGCATTTTCTGCCGCACCACCGACGCCACGTCAACGGGCTTCTCGCCCTTTTTCAGCGTCGGGGCCTGCTGGCTGGTGCAGGCGCTCAGCACCATGGCCGCCAACAGCGTCGATGAACCGGGAATAATGCGCGATAAACGTGCGGCCATCATGCTTCCTTGTCTTAATTAACGTAATGTCGGGATCGCTTCCTGCAGCGGCTTGCCGTCCAGCTCGCGTTCAAAACTGCGCAGACGTTTGTAGATGGACATCAGTTCCACCAGCGTCGTCCACGAGCTAATCAGGTACTGGAACGAGCCGCGCACCTGGCCGAAGACGTTGGTAATTTGCGTCATCAGCCCGAGGGTAATCGTACCGGCAACGATCGACGGAAACAGCAGGAAAAGGCCGAAAACGTTATCCACCTGCAGGTAGAGAATGCGGGCGATATTGAAATACATATAGTGGAAATAGAGACGGAAATAGTTGCGACGCACCGCGCTGAACAGCTCGCGCACCGTCGGCGGCGTGGCGCGGGTTTCATCGTCCTCACCGTAGACCAGCTCTTTACGATAGGCGGCTTCCACGCGCTGGTTTTTAAACTCCAGGCCCGGCAGCTTAATCCCCACCACCGCCAGCAGGCCGGTCCCCATCAGCGACCAGACGATAGCGGCAATCACCAGACCATACGGCAAATGGCCGACGATAGGCAGGTCGGGAACGTGTTCGGAGAGCGTCACCAGCACCGGCAGGAAGGCGATCAAGGTCATCACCGCGTTGATAAAGCTTACCCCCATATCTTCCAGGGTGGAGGCAAAGCGCATGGTATCTTCCTGCACACGCTGCGCGGCGCCTTCGATATGGCGCAGATGCTGCCAGTGGGCCATATAGTGTTCGTTCATCGCCGTGCGCCAGCGGAAGACGTAGTGGCTGACGAAGAAGTTGTTCATCACGCCAATGATCACCGCGATGAGCGCGATGCCGAGAAAGATGCCGATCTCATGATAAAACTGGTTGATGCTGACCTTATGCGGGGTGGCCAGCGCGCTCTGGATCAGGTCGTAGAACGGCGCATACCAGGCGTTGATCGCCACCCCGACTTCCACCAGAAACCAGGTGACGAAGATGATGAGCGACGTGCCGAGAATCGACCAGTACTGCCAGCGATGCGGGCAGTAGACAAACCAGAAGAGTGCAAACACGCCGACGCAAAACAGATAGTAAGCGTAGAACACCAGATAGTTGAGCGACCAGAAGCGCGCCGCGCTGATCGCCACATTTTGCGATGCTCCGGTGACCCGCAGCAGCCAGTCGCCGCCGCCCGCCTGCCAAAAGATCACGGCCAGCAGCGACCAGATAAAGGCAGAAATAAAAAACGGCCCCGGTTTGGGGAAAAAAGATTTAAACATCATTGTCTCCTGCTAACTTCTTATCGTTCTGCTATTGCTGTGTACGACGCATACGTCGGCCGCCACGTGGATGCGCTCTCGCGGGGCAGACGAATGATAAGACCGGATATCAACAGCTTAGTTCTGCTGCCAGGCGTGCAGAATTGTTTCTGTGGGTTTCACCTGTAAAGGATTGCCAGGAACGGTCAGCGTACGCCACACCTCATTGTAGTGGGCGATAAGCGTCGCGGCCTGCGCGGCGGGGCGGTCGGCGGTGGTATGGGCATCTTCCGCGATCACAATACCGTACCCGCGGCTGGCGCCGTTTTTAATGGTGGTGTCGAGGCAGTAGTCGGTGGCGCAGCCGCAGATGACGAACTGCTGAATGTCGTGTTCGTCCAGCACCTGCGCCAGCGAGGTGTGGTAGAAGGCGTCGCAGGCGGTTTTGGTGACAAACAGCGCGCCAGCTGGCTGTTCCAGCTCGGGAAGCAGGGCGAAGCCTTCGCTGCCGGCTTCGAGGCCGCCGGCCTCATCATGCTGAATGAAAATAACCTTGTCCGCCGCGCGCACCAGACGATTAATTTGCGCGACGCAGCGCTCGCGCGCCAGACGCGGCGTGGCGAACACGCCGTTTTGCATATCCACGACCATCACTACCCGTTGAGCCGTCATTGTTCTCTCCCACGAACTTTCAGCCAAACGGTCATCATACGCGGCAGCGGAAAAAGCCGATATCTGAAAGCGTAAAAAAGTCTTTTTTACGCACCGTTACCTTTTTCCTGCAGGAATGTCGTGAATCCCACTTTGTTCTGCGCCACTTCGTAGTATAAATACCCTCTTCTTTTTTATTTATTTAATGGATGATCTCCGTTGAAACGTAGTTTGCTCATTTTTGCTGCGCTGTGCGCGGCGTCGTGGACCTCGGTGCAGGCCGCACAGCCTACCGTTGACCCGGTTTTCGCCTCGGATGTGGTCGATCGTTACGCCAATCATATCTACTACGGCAGCGGCGCCACCGGCATGGCGCTGGTGGTTATCGATGGCAATCAGCGTGTTTTTCGCAGCTTTGGCGAAACCCGCCCGGGGAATAATCAGCACCCGCAGCTCGACTCGGTGATCCGTATCGCCTCCCTCAGCAAACTGATGACCAGCGAGATGCTGGTGAAGCTGCTCGACCAGGGGGTGGTGAAACTCAACGATCCGCTGAGCAAATACGCCCCGCCGGGTACCCGGGTGCCTGACTGGCAGGGAAAACCAATCACCCTGGTTAACCTCGCAACCCATACCAGCGCCCTGCCGCGCGAGCAGCCTGGCGGCGCCGCTCATCGTCCGGTGTTTGTCTGGCCGACCCGCCAGCAGCGCTGGAACTGGCTCTCTACCGCGACCCTGAAGACCGCGCCGGGCTCACAGGCAGCCTACTCCAACCTGGCCTTTGATTTACTGGCGGACGCGCTCTCCACCGCTGCCGGCAAACCTTATCCGCAGCTGTTTGAAGAACAGATCACCCGGCCGCTGGGGATGAAGGACACCACCTTTACCCCGTCACCGGATCAGTGCCAGCGGCTGATGATCCCGGAAAAAGGCGCCAGCCCATGCAACAACACCCTGGCGGCGATCGGCAGCGGCGGAGTCTACTCGACGCCGGGGGATATGATGCGCTGGATGCAGCAGTTCCTGTCATCCGATTTCTATACCCGCAGCCAGCAGGCCGATCGGATGCAGACGCTGATTTATCAGCGTAACCAACTGACCCGGGTGATTGGTATGGACGTGCCGGGCCGCGCCGACGCGCTGGGACTTGGCTGGGTGTATATGAAGCCGAAGAATGGCCATCCGGGGATTATTCAGAAAACCGGCGGCGGCGGCGGGTTTATCACCTATATGGCGATGAATCCGCAGGCTAACGTCGGCGCCTTTGTGGTGGTAACCCGCTCGCCGTTAACCCGCTTCAACAATATGAGCGATGGCATCAACGACCTGGTCAGCGAGCTGAGCGGCGCGCAGCCCAACATGCAGACGGCCAGCCAGTAAGCTCGCGGGGGTTTCGCCGACACGACATAACGATCGTTTTGGCGAAACATCCCCATGCCATTTCAGTTACACTAACGTCTTTCATTTCACAAAATCAGGCAAACCATGACAGATTTAATCACTCGCCCCCGCCGCCTGCGTCAATCCGCTGCGCTGCGCGCCCTGTTTGAAGAGACAACACTGAGTTTGAACGACCTGGTGTTGCCGATCTTTGTTGAAGAAGAAATTGATGATTACAAAGCGATCGAGGCCATGCCCGGCGTGATGCGCATTCCGGAAAAATATCTGGCACGTGAAATCGAACGCATCGCTAACGCCGGCATTCGCTCGGTGATGACCTTTGGCATTTCTCATCACACCGATGCTACCGGCAGCGATACCTGGAATGAAAATGGCCTGGTGGCGCGTATGTCGCGGATCTGCAAGTCCACGGTGCCGGAGATGATCGTCATGTCCGATACCTGCTTCTGCGAATACACTTCCCACGGTCACTGTGGCGTGCTGTGCGACCACGGGGTGGATAACGACGCGACCCTGGAAAACCTCGGCAAGCAGGCCGTTGTCGCCGCCGCCGCCGGGGCGGATTTCATCGCTCCTTCCGCCGCGATGGACGGTCAGGTACAAGCGATTCGCCGCTCGCTGGATGCCGCCGGTTTCACTAATACGGCAATTATGTCCTACTCCACCAAGTTCGCTTCCTCCTTCTACGGCCCGTTCCGCGAAGCGGCCGGTACCGCGCTGAAGGGCGATCGGAAAACCTATCAGATGAGCCCGATGAACCGCCGGGAGGCCATTCGCGAGTCGCTGCTCGATGAAGCCCAGGGCGCCGACTGCCTGATGGTGAAACCGGCTGGCGCCTACCTGGATATTCTGCGCGATATCCGCGAACGCAGCGATCTGCCGCTCGGCGCCTATCAGGTCAGCGGGGAGTACGCGATGATCAAATTCGCTGCCCAGGCGGGCGCTATCGATGAAGAGAAAGTGGTTCTGGAAAGCCTCGGCGCTATCAAACGCGCAGGCGCCGACCTGATCTTCAGCTATTTCGCCCTCGATCTGGCTGAGAAAAAAATCCTCCGTTAAACCCGCCCCTCCCCGGTGGCGCTTCGCTTACCGGGGCTACCAAACCTCATCCCCGGTGCGCTGTATTTATCGCGACCACCACACCGTAGCCCGGATAAGGCGCTTGCGCCGCTATCCGGGGACAGGCGCTAACCAATATCTGTAGCTAAAACTTTGCGCGCCGCTTTCCACCTTCTGCGCCTTCTCCTTGGCGTACCGGATTTCGCCTTCTAACGTGTTAAACCACATCATAAATACCGAATTCCAGGAGATCCTGTGGTGGCTTATCGACGTTATTACATTAAGGGGGGAACCTGGTTCTTCACTGTTAACCTTAAAGACCGTAGAAGCATGCACCTAACTGAAAACATAGAATTATTGCGCTACTCTGTCGCCGTTGTTAAACAACATCGCCCCTTTATTATTGATGCCTGGGTGGTGTTGCCTGAACATCTGCATTGCATCTGGACACTACCTCATAATGATGACGATTTTTCTTCACGCTGGAGAGATATCAAAGGCTGTTTTAGCAGAACGTTAAAACGACAACCCCTCTGGCAACCGCGCTTCTGGGAGCATGCCATACGCGATGAAGATGATTACCGCCGACACGTTGATTACATCCATATCAATCCACTTAAGCATGGCTGGGTCACCCGGGTGATCGATTGGCCATTTTCAACCTTTCATCGCGATGTCCAGCGCGGGCTATATCCCCCAAATTGGGCTGGCGATAGCTTTGATCTTAGCTGCGGTGAACGCCGATAGCCTCTCCCCGGTGGCGCTGACGCTTACCGGGGCTACAAATCGGCGCCAACCGTAGCCCGGATAAGGCGCTTGCGCCGCTATCCGGGAAACCTCCCCCGCTGCGACCGAAACTTCACCCAACTGTAATCTGAACGACATCTCCACCTTCTACTGTCTGGGCAGGACGGAGGAGGAGCCACTATGTTTAGTCTCGACAACGTACTCGATGACCTGTGGCCTCAGGCGAGGCCCGCCCCCTGGCAAAAGAAACTGTTAAAAAAGCTGTTTCATGAGGAAGAGTTTCAACAATTTGCCGATCGTCATCGCCACCTGAAGGGGCTTGATACGGTCGAACAGGTACTGGAATACCTCAATATCCGCTGCGCCATCCCGGCGCACGATCTCGAACAAATCCCCGAATATGGCCCGCTGGTCATTATCGCCAACCACCCCACCGGCACCCTCGACGGCCTGGCGCTCCTGTATGCGGTATCCCGCGTGCGCCGCGATGTCAAAGTGGTCACCAACCGCATGCTCACCCACCTTGAGCCCCTGAGCTCGCTGTTTATCCCGGTAGATAATATTCATGGCCGCACCGCTAAAGCGGCGCTGCAGCAGATGGATCACCAGCTGCAGGCCGGCGGGGTGCTGATCTTCTTCCCGGCGGGGGAAGTCTCCCGCCTCACCCTTCGCGGTATCCGCGATAAAAAATGGCACTCCGGCTTTATTAAGCTGGCGGCAAAATATCGCGCCCCGCTGCTGCCGGCGTGGATTAACGCCCATAACAGCGCCCTGTTTTACGCCAGCACGCTGGTCTCCGACAACCTGCCGCTGCTCCTGCTGATGCAGCAGATGTTTCGCCGGCGCAACAGCAGCCTGCCGGTGCGCATCGGCCAGCAGATCCCCTGGTCGAGCTGGTTCGATGCCAAGTCCAGCGCTCGCGAGCTTACCGGCCGCTGCTATCAGCACCTTGAACAACTGCGCAAAGGGCTGCCGGGCCAGTTCAAAACCGAAAGCGCCATCGCCCGTCCGGAAGACCGGGCATTGCTCAAACGCGAACTGCATAAGGCCGAGTGTCTGGGCCGCACCACCGACGGCAAAGTGATTTACCTCTGGCAGCGCAACGGCCAGGAGGACGCGCCGCTGCTGCGCGAGCTGGGACGTCTGCGGGAAATCGCCTTCCGCGCGGTCGGGGAAGGCAGCGGCAAACGGCGGGATATCGACGGGTATGACGACGACTATCTGCATCTGATCCTGTGGGATGAAGACGATCTGGAAATCGTCGGCGCTTACCGCTTTATGCCGACGGCCATCCAGCTGGCAAAGCGCGGCCTGGAAGGGATCTACAGTTACAGCCTGTTCCATTACGACGGGCGGATGGACGATGTCCTGCAGCACGGCATTGAGCTGGGGCGCAGCTTTATCCAGCCGCGCTACTGGGGGCGTCGCGGGCTGGACTACCTGTGGTCCGGCATCGGCGCTTATCTGGCGCGCTATCCGCACTATCGCTATCTGTTTGGTCCGGTGTCGATTTCTGGCGGGTTGCCGCCCGCCGCCCGCGATCTGCTGGTGGCGTTCTACCGGCTGTGGTTCCCGGCGACGCATCCGCTGGCGGAGTCGCGTCGACCTTATCCGGCGTCGCTGCCCGACGTGCTGGCGCAGTTTGGCGGGGAGGATTACAACGACGACCTGGCCCGGCTGAAGTCCCTGCTCGGCAATCTCGGCTGCGCGATCCCGCCGCTGTATAAGCAGTACTCGGAAGTGTGCGAGCCGGGCGGCGTGCAGTTTATCGATTTCGGCAGCGATCCGGATTTCAATAACTGCGTGGATGGTCTGGTGCTGGTGGATCTCACCTACCTGAAGGCCAATCGCTATCAGCGCTATATTGGCGCGCATCTGGGTGCGCAAAAATCGGCATAAACGCTTTTTCCCGGCTTGCGGCGCGTTGCGCCTTAGCCGGGCTACGGTACACCATTTCCGACGGATCGGTCGCCCGGAAAAGGCGCGTCAGGCGCCGCCTCCGGGAAGCAGCGGGCAATGCAGCATCCGCTTTTCTCCGCGGCTCGCGGCTGATGCCTTAACCGGCTACAAGCATTACCCCGCCCGGTAATACGGCTTATCGCCGAGGATCGTCGCCCGGTGCATGATCCGCCGCTGCGGCAGATAGTCGGCGTTGGCGTAATGCTGGGTCACCCGGTTATCCCAGATAGCGACATCGTTCGGCTGCCAGCGCCAGCGCACCTGGAACTCCGGTTTAGTGACATGAGCAAACAGGAAGTTCAGCAGCGCTGCGCTCTCTTTCTCACTCACCTCGACAATTCGCGTGGTAAAGCCTTCATTAACGAACAGCGCCTGCTTGCCGGTCACCGGGTGGGTACGCACTACCGGATGCAGCAGCGGCGGATGCTTCGCCACCGCTTCCTGCCAGCGCCGATGCTCGGCTTCGGTCTTGTTGTACTTATACTCCTGGAACGATTTGCGGAAATCGTGTTCGGCATGCAGGCCGCTCAGCAGCTGCCGGAAAGGTTCTGACAGCGCTTCCCAGGCGGCAATGCCGCTGGTCCACAGGGTGTCCCCGCCGGTCGTCGGCAGCTCTTTCGCCGCCAGAATGGCGCCGGCGGGCGGCGTGTCGATAAAGGTGACATCGGTATGCCAGTTGTCATTATCCGGCGGATTATCGTTGTGGGTATCGAGGACGATAATCTCTTCCACGCCAGGGGCGTGAGGGTAGACCGGATGGATATGCAGGTCGCCAAACCGCAGCGCCAGGTCGCGCTGTTGCGCCGGGGTGATATTTTGCTCGCGCAGGAATACTACCTGATGACGCAGCACCGCGTGATACAGCTGTTCAAACTGGTTGTCGCTCAGCGGACGGGTTAAATCTGCCCCGGTCACCTGCGCGCCAATATAGGGCCCCAGCGGGGTAATGCTCAGACGTTCACTCATTGTACTTCTCCATGCCAGGGCGTCAGGCGACGCTGCAGCGCGCGCAGACCCAGTTCCAGTAAAAAGGCGATAATGGCAATCACCGCGATCCCCGCCAGCACCACATCGGTGGCGAGAAACTCGCCGGCAGACTGCACCATAAATCCTAATCCGCGGGTGGCAGCGATCAGCTCAGCGGCCACCAGCGTTGACCAGCCCACCCCGAGACCAATGCGCAGCCCGGTGAGGATCTCCGGCAGCGCGCCGGGCAGGATCACCAGCCACAGCACCTGCGCCCGGCTGGCGCCCAGCGAACGGGCGGCGCGAATGCGCACCTGCTGCGCGCTTTTTACCCCTGCCAGCGCCGACATGGCTACCGGCGCGAAAATCGCCAGGTAGATCAGCAGGATCTTCGAGGTTTCACCGATGCCAAACCAGATCACCATCAGCGGTAGGTAGGCCAGCGGCGGCACCGGACGATAGAGTTCGATCAGCGGATCGAGGATCCCACGCACCGTCGAGTTGAGCCCCATGGCGATCCCCACCGGTACGCCAATAAGCACTGCCGCCAGCAAGGCGATGACGATCCGCGTCAGGCTCGCCGCCAGATGCTGCCAGAGCGTCGCATCCATAAAACCCTGCGGCCCGGCGATGGTGATAAGCTTTTGCAGTACCTGACCCGGCGGCGGCAGAAACAGCGGGCTAATCAGCTGCAGCGCCGCGACCGCCCACCAGACGGCCAGCAATACCGCCAGAGTCGCCACGCTGAGGGTGAGCTGACGGGAGAGCGGCCAGCGCCACTTCAGCGTCGTCTGACGCGGTTTGTCGTTCAGTACCACGCTCATGAGAAAGCCTCCCGTTGGTCAAACACCCGGCTCAGAATGTATTCCCGCTGTTCAATAAACCGCGGGTCGGATTTGATGCTGCGGCAGGATTCGCCCGCGACAAAGCGACGGCTAAAATCAAGCCGCAGCCGCTCCACCACCCGTCCCGGCCCCGGCGACAGCAGCACCAGCTCGGTGGCCATAAAGATGGCCTCTTCAATGTCATGAGTGATCAGCAGCACCTGTTTGCCGGTCTCATGCCACAGTTTCAGCAGCAATGTCTGCATCTGCTCGCGGGTAAAGGCGTCAAGCGCGCCGAAGGGCTCATCCAGCAGCAACAGCTGCGGATTCGCCGCCAGCGCCCGGGCGATGCCCACCCGCTGGCGTTGACCGCCGGACAGCTGCCAGATAAAGCGTTTTTCCGCCCCTTCGAGACCCACCTTCTTCAGCATCTGCGCCGCCGCTTGCCGGCGCTGCGCTTTATCCACGCCCGCCAGCTGGAGGCCCAGCGCCACGTTATCCTGCACATTGCGCCACGGCAGCAGGCCTTCGTTCTGGAAGACCACGCCGCGCTCTGCGCCCGGCCCGGTCACCCGCTGACCTTCGAGGGTGATGCTGCCGTGCTGATAGGGCACGAATCCGGCAATCAGGTTCAGCAGGGTAGTTTTACCGCAGCCCGAAGGCCCCAGCACCACCAACAGCTCCCCACTCTCCAGCGTCAGGTTGATATCCGCCAGCGCCGGTTTACCGCCGTAGTCGGCGGAAAGATGCGAGATTTGCAGCATCGCCGCCTCCTTTACTTCACGAAACGGTCAGTGACGTACTGACGATAATCGGTTCCCGCCGCGGGCACTTTGCCCTGCTCTTTCAGGAAGCGCGCGGTATCGACGATGGCCTGATTGACCGGACCATTCAGCGCCTGCGCCTGCTCAGCGGCGGTCAGGTAGGTGTTCCCCTTCACCAGCCCGGGGACATCAGCTTCCGGCACGCCGCTCAGGCGCGCCAGCTTGCTGATGTTGTCCGGCTGTTTCAGCCATGTTTCCGGGTTGGCGATGTAGGGCTGCTGGGCGTCGATGGCGCTTTTAGCAAAGGCTTTGACGATCTCCGGATGCTGCTCGGCGAAGTCCTTACGGACCACCCAAACATCGAGGGTCGGCGCGCCCCACTCCCCAACCTGCGCCGAATCGGTCAGCACCTTGCCCTCTTTTTCCAGTTCGTTAACCGCTGGCGCCCAGACGTAAGCGCCATCGATATCCCCGCGCTGCCAGGCGGCGATAATCGCCGGCGGCTGCAGGTTAATAATCTGCACCTGGCCCGGCTTGATGCCCCAGTGTTTGAGCGCCGACAACAGGCTGTAGTGGGTGGTGGAGATAAACGGCACGGCGATGCGCTTGCCGATCAGATCTTCCGGTTTGGTAATGCTTTTTTTCACCACCAGCGCTTCGGAGTTGCCGAGCTTTGAAGCGAGCAGGAACACTTCAATCGGCACCTGCTGACTGGCGGCCACCGCCAGCGGGCTGGAGCCGATATTGCCGATCTGCACATCGCCGGAGGCCAGGGCACGCACCACGCTGGCGCCGCTGTCGAATTTCCGCCAGTCGACGGTCGCGCCGCTGGTTTTGGCGAAGGTATTGTCCGCCTGGGCGACTTTCGCCGGCTCAGCGGAGGTTTGATACGCCACGGTCACGTTGACCGCCTGCGCCTGGAAGGCGGCGACAGCCAGCGCCGCCAGAAGAGTAATTCGCGATGTGAATGCCATAATGTCTGCTTCCCCTGAGTTGTTATAGGTGCAGTATTTCCGGCATCAGGAGGGAGATGAAGTAATTAAAAATTCTGGCTAATAGCGAATCGTTTTTAGAACAAAAGCGGGAAAGGATAGTTGGTTTTGAGCGGTTGGTTAGTGGCAGATGGTTGGCGCCGGGTGGCGGCGACGGATCGCGCAAAGTGTAGGCCGGGTAAGCGCAGCGCCACCCGGCACAAAACTCAGCGCTTCGCGTTAAGCGCGGCGATGTCCTTCGGCGTGGTGCGGCAGCAGCCGCCAATCAGCTTCGCCCCGGCCGCCAGCCACTGCGGCAGATAATCCGCCAGGGTGGCGCAGGCTTCGCCATGATGGTGCCAGGTCTTGCTCACCGCATCATAATGTTCGCCGGAGTTAGGATAGACCACCAGCGGCAGGGCCGTCAGGCTGTGCAGATGCGCCAGCGCCGCGGGCGTATTTTCCAGGGCGATACAGTTGATGCCCACCGCCACCACCTGCGGGTTATCCGCCAGGGCAGCCGCCATAACCTCGCGTAGCGGCGTCCCATCGCTGAGATGTTCGGCGTCGCGCAGCGTGAAAGAGTACCAGGCGCGGGCACGGGGATAGTCCTGCAGCAGGGCCGTCAGCGCCTGGATCTCAGCAAATGACGGCAGGGTTTCACAGGCCAGCAGGTCGGCGCCCGCATCCAGAAGGGCTTCGACGCGCGGGCGGTGGAAATCCTGGAACTCTGCCGCGCTGCGCTGATAATCGCCGCGATACTCCGAGCCGTCGGCGAGAAACGCGCCATACGGCCCTACCGAACCGGCCACCAGCAGCGTGCCGGCCTGCGGGTTCTCGGCGAGGTACGCCTCGCGCGCTTTGCGCGCCAGTTCGACGCTTTTGCCGATCAGCGCCCGGGACTGCGCATCATCCAGCCCGCGCGCGGCAAAGCCCGCCGGGGTGGCCTGATAGCTGGCGGTGATCGCCACCTGCGCCCCGGCGCGAAAGTAGTCGAGATGCACATCGCGGATCAGCTGCGGGTTCTCCAGCAGCACTTTCGCCGACCACAGGCTGTCGGCCAGATCGCAGCCGCGGGCCTCCAGCTCGGTGGCCATGGCGCCGTCCAGCAGGACATAAGGCTGGGCGGCAAGCAGAGCAGTGAACGGGTTAGTCTGCGACATGTTGGGACTCCTGAGTCATATTCCGTGAACGAGTGAGATACCAGGCACCATAGCACAGGGCCACAAAGGGGATCCCGCACCACAGCGCAATTCTCTGGCTCGGGTCAAAGGCGAGGCCCACGCAGGCCACCAGGCACAGCACAAACCCCAGAACGGGCACCACCGGATACCAGGGAGCGCGATACTGCAGATCGCTCAGCGCCTTACCCTGCTGCAGATGGCGGCGGCGGAACATAAAGTGCGAGGCGCAGATGCTCAACCACACCGCCACTACCGCAAAACCGGAGATCGCCGACAGCGCCACAAACACCGTATCGGGCGCCACCACGCTGGAGAACAGCGCCAGCACGCCGCCCAGCATACTCACCGACAGCGCGGTCACCGGCACGCCCCGTTTATTGACTTTGGCAAAGCAGGCCGGCAGCGTCTTCTCGTTCGACAGCGACCACAGCATCCGCCCGGAAGCGTACAGGCCGGAGTTAGCCGCCGAGAGGATCGCCGTCAGGATCACAAAGTTGAAAATATCCGCCGCGTAAGGGATGCCCACCTTTTCAAACACCAGCACGAAGGGGCTTTTCTCCACCCCCGCCTGCTGCATTGGGATCAGTGCCGCCAGCACGAACACGGTGCCGATAAAGAAAATAATCAGCCGGGCAATGGTGGTGCGGATGGCGACTGGAATAACCTTATGCGGGTTTTCCGTCTCTCCGGCGGCAATGCCGATAAGCTCCGTCCCGGAGAAGGCGAAGTTCACCGCCACCATGGTCATCAGGATCGGCAGGCCGCCGTGCGGGAACCAGCCTTCGGCGGTGATATTGTGCAGGCCCGGCGCCGGCGAGCCATCCTGCATCGGAATGATGCCGAAAATGGCCGCGCCGCCGAGAATAATAAACGCGATGATGGTGATCACTTTCACCAGCGAGAACCAGAACTCGCCTTCCGCGAAGAAGCGCGTCGAAATGATATTAAGGCCGAAGATCACCGCGCAGAACACCACGCACCAGATCCAGACCGGAACCTGCGGGAACCAGTACTGCATGCAGAAACCCGCCGCGGTGAAGCTCGACCCCAGCGCCACCGTCCACGTTAGCCAGTAGAGCCACGCCACGGTATAGCCCGTCGCCGGGCCAAGATAGCGCGCCGCGTAAACGTGGAAGGCGCCGGTCTCCGGCATCGCCACCGACAATTCACCGAGGCACTGCATCACCAGCCAGACCACCAGGGCGCCAATCAGATACGCCAGCAGCGTCCCGGCCGCGCCGGTGGTGGAGATGATATAGCCGGTATTAAAAAATAAGCCGGTGCCAATCACGCCGCCGAGCGACAGCATGATCAGATGGCGCGTTTTCATGGTGCGCTTCAGTTGCCCACCTTGTTGTTGTGTTGTGCTTTGCATTTTATTTTCTCACGCCAGCCCGCTTGCCCGGGTCATGATGCGTATAAACGTATAGACATCTAAACATCCAAAAGAAGAAGTGTTATACCGTGCTGCCGCGGAAAAAGCAAAGCCGCTGCACCAGGGCACGCGCCGACAGCGTGCAGCCTGCCCCATTTTTGCGCAGCGCCAGCGGGCGCGCCACGCGCTGACGCCTCATCGCGACGGACCACGTTCTGGCACTCTCTTTGCAGCCTGTCGTTCAGAACCTTTCTATCTGGCGAGGCAACACGTATGACAGAGCAAACCACCACCTTAAAAAGAACGCTCGGCAGTTTTCGTTTATGGGGGATCGCCGTCGGACTGGTGATATCCGGGGAGTACTTCGGCTGGAGCTACGGCTGGTCGCAGGCGGGCACGATGGGGTTTATGGTCGTCGCCCTGGCGGTCGCCGCGATGTACTGCGCCTTTATTTTCAGCTTTACCGAGCTGACCACCGCCATCCCGCACGCTGGCGGCCCTTTCGCCTATGCCTACCGCGCCTTCGGGCCCACCGGCGGCTTTATCGCCGGTTTTGCCACCCTGATTGAATTCGTCTTCGCCCCGCCGGCCATCGCCATGGCCATCGGCGCCTACCTCAACGTGCAGTTTCCGGCGCTGGATCCGAAATGGGTCGCCTGCGGCGCTTACGTGATCTTTATGACGCTCAATATTCTCGGCGTCGGCATTGCCGCCACCTTCGAGCTGATCGTCACCCTGCTGGCCATCTTCGAGCTGCTGGTGTTCATGGGCGTGGTCGCGCCCGGCTTCTCCTGGAGCCACTTCACCACTAACGGCTGGGCGGGCGCGGAAAGCTTCAGCGGCCTGGCGCTGCCGGGGATGTTCGCCGCCATTCCGTTCGCCATCTGGTTCTTCCTCGCCATTGAGGGGGCCTCCATGGCGGCCGAAGAGGCCAAAGATCCGCAGCGCACCATTCCGCGCGCCCTGGGCGGCGGCATTCTGACGCTGACGGTGCTGGCGATCGGCGTGATGGTCTTCGCCGGCGGCGTCGGCGACTGGCGCGCGCTGTCCAATATTAACGATCCGCTGCCCCAGGCGATGAAGACGGTGGTGGGCAATGGCAGCGGCTGGCTGCATATGCTGGTGTGGCTGGGGCTGTTTGGCCTCGTCGCCTCCTTCCACGGCATCATTATGGGCTATTCGCGGCAGATCTACTCCCTCGCCCGCGCCGGCTATCTGCCCGCCGGGCTGGCGACCCTCAACCGCCGCACCCGCACCCCACATCTGGCGATCCTCGCCGGCGGGGTGGTCGGTATCGCCGCGATCTTCTCCGACTCGCTGATCACCATCAGCGGCATGCCGCTGACCGCCTGTATCGTCACTATGTCGGTATTTGGGGCTATTGTTATGTATATCACTTCCATGGCGGCGCTGTTCAAACTGCGCCGTAGCGAGCCGAAGCTGATCCGCCCATTCCGCGCCCCGCTCTACCCGCTGGCGCCGGCCTTTGCCCTCGGCATGGCGGTGCTCTGCCTGGTGGCGATGGTCTGGTATAACCTGCTGCTGGCGCTGATTTTCGCGGCGATGATGCTCGGCGGCTACCTGTGGTTCCGCAAAACCGCAGCGGCCCGTGAACGGGCGCCAGTGGATCCTCAACTGCGCACGGTCTCCTGAGGAGGCGGCATGTATAAAACCACGCTATCGGGCCAGGTATGGCGCTTTGATAGTCTGAAAACGTTGATGGCGAAAGCGTCGCCAGCCCGCTCCGGCGACGCCCTCGCAGGGGTTATCGCCACCTCAGCCGAAGAGCGGATGGCGGCGAAAATGGCCCTCGCCGAGGTGCCGCTGACCGACATTCTCGACAACCCGCTTATCCCTTACGAGCAGGACGAAGTGACTCGCCTGATCCTCGACACCCATGATGCGCAGGGCTTTGCCGACCTGCGCCATCTGACGGTCGGCGATTTTCGCGACTGGCTGCTGGATGATGCTACCGATACCGCCACGCTGCAGCGGGTCGCCCGCGCCATCACCCCGGAGATGGCGGCGGCGGTCAGTAAGCTGATGCGCAATCAGGATCTGATCCTTGCCGCCAGCAAATGCCAGGTGGTGACGCGCTTTCGCAACACCATCGGCCTGCCCGGCCACCTCAGCGTACGCCTGCAGCCCAACCATCCTACCGACGACCTGAAAGGCATCGCCGCCAGTATGCTCGACGGGCTGCTGTACGGCGCCGGGGACGCGGTGATCGGCATCAACCCGGCCAGCGACAGCTTACCGGTGCTGGCGCAGCTGAACGTCATGCTGGACGATATTATTCAGCGCTTCGCCATTCCCACCCAGTCCTGCATTCTGACCCATGTCACCAATACGCTGCAGCTGATTGAGCGCGGCGCGCCGGTGGATCTGGTGTTTCAGTCGGTGGCGGGAACCGAAGCGGCCAACAGCGGCTTCGGCATCAATCTTGCCATGCTGCAGGAGGCCCGCGAGGCGGCCCTCAGCCTCAGGCGCGGTACCCTCGGCAACAATGTGATGTATTTTGAGACCGGCCAGGGAAGCTGCCTGTCGGCCAACGCCCACCACGGCGTCGATCAGCAAACCTGTGAGGCGCGGGCCTACGCCGTCGCCCGTCACTTTGAACCGCTACTGGTCAATACCGTGGTCGGCTTTATCGGTCCGGAGTATCTCTATGACGGCAAGCAGATTATTCGCGCCGGGCTGGAGGATCATTTCTGCGGCAAGCTGATGGGCCTGCCGATCGGCTGCGACGTCTGCTATACCAACCACGCGGAAGCGGATCAGGATGATATGGACACCCTGCTGACCCTGCTGTGCACCGCCGGGCTCACCTTCCTGATCGGTGTGCCCGGAGCGGACGATATCATGCTCAATTACCAGAGCACCTCGTTCCATGACGCGCTGTACGCCCGTCGCCTGCTGGGCTTAAAACATGCCCCGGAGTTCGCCGACTGGCTGGCGAAGATGCAGATTATCGATCCGCACGGCACGCTGCGGCTCACCGACGCCCGCCATCCGCTGCTGTCCGTCCTGCCGCAAGGAGCCTCCGTATGAATCGTCCCGATGCCTGGAACCCGCTGCGTGAATTTACCGATGCGCGGATCGCCCTGGGCCGCAGCGGCGCCAGCCTGCCGACCCGCGAAGTCCTCAACTTTGGTCTGGCCCACGCCAGAGCGCGGGATGCCATTCATCAGCCGTTCGCCAGCCAGCAGCTGGTGGCGCCGCTGGCGGCGCTCGGCCTCGACGCCCTGACGGTGCGCAGCGCCGCGCCGGACCGTCACACCTATCTTCGGCGTCCGGATCTCGGGCGGCAGCTCGCCGACGAAAGCCGCGCCGACCTCGCCGCCAGCGGCGTCCGCCCCGCCGATCTGCTGCTGGTGATCGGCGATGGCCTCTCTTCCTGGGCGGTAGAGCGCCAGGCGGTGCCATTGATCCGCGCCCTGCTGCCCTATCTGCAAACGCTGGGTATCGGCCTGGCGCCGGTAGTGCTGGCGCATCAGTCGCGGGTGGCGCTGGGGGATGATATTGGCGAAACCCTGAAAGCCCGCGCGGTGGCGATCCTGATTGGCGAACGACCGGGTCTCTCCTCGCCGGACAGCCTCGGCGTCTACCTCACCTGGCAGCCCCATCGTCAGCGTCTGGAATCTGAGCGCAACTGTATCTCCAATATTCGTCCGGAGGGATTAAGCCATGACGCCGCCGCCTTTAAACTGGCCTGGCTGCTGGAACAGGCTTTTTTACGCCGCGTCACCGGCGTGCAGTTAAAAGATGAAAGTGATAATCCGGCGCTGCATGGAAAAATAAAACCGTTGACCCCTTTAAAATAATAAGTCACACCAGCAGCAGAATAAATTTTAATACTACCGGCGCACCTGAATATTATATTCGGGTGCGCGCTGAAATTGCCCGATGGCGCTTCGCTTGCGCGGGCCTGCGCAAACCGTTCAACCGGTTTATATGGTGGATTTTTCAGGCCGGGTAAGGCGCCAGTCGCCCCCCGGCAAAATGCGTTCACCGTACCAAAAACCGTGTTGTCATCAGCCTTATGCCTCTCCCAGCAGGTAATAAGAATATTGCATGAGTAAAAACGAAACGGACGTTGTAAGGTAAATCAGCGCATTAAAAATACCCGTCATACTTCAAGTTGCATGTGCGTTGGCTGCGTTCTCTCCCCCCAGTCACTGACTTCGGTAAGCGCCTGGGGACTCGCTCACTTGCCGCCTTCATGCGACTCGAATTATTTAGGGTATATATCTCGTTATCTATTCAACATAACAGCCAATAATTCGCCGGACACGCTGGCGAATTATTCCTCAATGTTATGCAGTCATTGATGGTTAAAGATAAATAATCGACCGACGGAGAAATACCAATGAAATCGTTTTCCGGGAAAGCGTCTTTAATGGCCACGCTGGTTGCCGCGCTGGTCGGCGCCAGCAGCGCGCAGGCAGCGGAAATTAAAATCGGGGTGGTATTACCCCTGAGCGGCGCCCTCAGCGGCTATGGCCAGCCGTCGCAGAAAGGGCTGGACATTATTCAGGCCATCACCCCGACGTTAAAAAATGGCGATACCATCAAGCTTATCGTTATCGATGATAAAAGCGACAAAGTCGAAGCGGCTAACGCCATGCAGCGCCTGGTCTCCAGCGATAAAGTGGATGCCGTGATCGGGGAAGTCACCTCCTCCAACACCCTGGCGATGACCAAGATCGCCGACGACAGCAAAACGCCGCTGGTCTCCTCCACCGCCACCAACGACCGCGTCACCCGTAACCATCCGTACGTCAGCCGGGTCTGTTTCTCGGACAGCTTCCAGGGGGTGGTCGGGGCCAATCTGGCCTCCCGCGATCTGAAAGCCAAAACCGCCGCCATCGTGTTTGACAGCAGCAACGACTACTCCGTCGGCCTGGCGAAAGCGTTCCGCACCCAGTTCCTGAAAAACGGCGGCACCATTCCCATCGAGGTACAGGCCCCGGGCGGCAGCAAGGACTTTAAAGCCCAGCTGGCGAGCGTCAAGGCGAAGAATGTCGACATGATTTACATGCCGATCTACTACACCGAAGGGGCGCTGATTGCCGTGCAGTCTAAACAACTGGGGCTCAACAAACCGGTGGTGGGCGGCGACGGTCTGGCCGCGGATCAGGTCTTCTTCGATGTCGGTAAAGACGCGGTCAACGGCTATATGACCACCGATTATTACTCGCCGAACGCCAAAGAGCAGACCCCGGCCGGGGAAACCTTCATCAAAGCCTGGGAAGCCAAATACCAGCAGCCGACCCATACCTGGGGCGCAATGGCGGCGGACGCCTATAACGTCATCGTCAACGCCATGAACCAGTGCAGCGATCCCCACGATCGGGTCTGCGTGAATGAAAAAATCCGCGCCACCAAAGATTTCCAGGGCGTGACCGGCACGCTGACGTTACAGAACGGCGATGCCATTCGCAGCGCGGTCATCAACGAAGTGAAAGATGGCAAGCTGGCGTTTCGTACCGTGGTTAACCCTTAAGTTGTGACGAGGCTACAAAATGGACGGCGCCATTTTTCTCCAGCAAGTGGTCAATGGAATGAGTCTTGGGGGCATGTACGCCCTGATTGCCATCGGTTATACGATGGTTTATGGCGTGCTACGGCTGATCAACTTCGCCCATGCGGACGTGATGATGGTCGGCGCGTTTAGTACGCTTTTTTTATTTTCTTCAGTTGGGCTACCCTTCGGGGTAGCCGTTTTCCTGACCCTCGGGCTGTGCGGCCTGTTTGGTATGCTGATTGACCGGGTCGCCTATCGTCCGCTGCGTCAGGCCTCGAAAATCTCCATGCTGATCACCGCCATCGGCGTCAGCTTCTTCCTCGAAAACCTGTTTAACGTGCTGTTCGGCGGCAGCTCACGCTTCTTCTCCGCCCCTGACTTTTTCAACCAGACCCGCGCCTTCGGCAGCGTCATCATTACCAACGTGGCGTGGATTG
Source organism: Klebsiella variicola (assembly GCF_000828055.2). Lineage (NCBI taxonomy): Bacteria > Pseudomonadati > Pseudomonadota > Gammaproteobacteria > Enterobacterales > Enterobacteriaceae > Klebsiella > Klebsiella variicola. The sequence continues at coordinate 4,357,657 of NZ_CP010523.2, forward strand.
TGCCGCTGATCACCGTCCTGCTGCTGCTGGCGATCCTCTGGCTGCTGTACCGCACCCGTTATGGGATGGCGATCCGCGCGGTGGCCTTTGACGTCAACACCGTGCGCCTGATGGGCATTGACGCCAACCGGATCATCTCCCTGGTCTTCGCCCTCGGCAGTAGTCTCGCGGCCCTCGGCGGCGTGTTCTACTCCATCAGCTACCCCACTATCGATCCCCTGATGGGCGTGCTTATCGGCCTGAAGGCCTTCGCCGCCGCCGTGCTGGGCGGGATCGGCAGCGTCACCGGCGCGGTGCTGGGCGGCTTTATCCTCGGTTTTACCGAAGTGGTCGCCGTGGCGATCTTCCCCGAACTGGGCGGCTATAAAGACGCTTTCGCCTTCCTGTTCTTGATTCTGGTCCTCTTGTTCCGCCCGGTCGGCATTATGGGCGACGAACGTCTGGAAAGGAGCCGTTTCTGATGCTCAACGCGACGACGACCGCCGGGGCGCAGCTGCGCAACCTGGCCATTATTGTCATCTGTATCGCGCTGCTGGCCGGAATCAACGTGGTTTTCAATGACTACATTGTTCGTGTCATCAGCACCATTTTTATCTTTATGATCCTTGCGGTCAGCTACAACCTGATCAACGGCGTGACCGGCCAGCTGTCGCTGGAGCCGAACGGCTTCGTGGCGGTGGGCGCCTACGTCACCGCCCTGCTGATCCTCTCCAGCGACAGCAAGGTAGACATGTTTGAAATGGCCGCCCCCAGCCCGTGGATCCTCAGCCTGCACGCAGGCTTCCTCCCTGCCCTGCTGATAAGCGGCCTGTGCGCGGCGGCGCTGGCGGTGTGCCTCGCCGTGCCGGTCTTCCGGGTGCGTGGCGACTACCTGGCCATTGTCACCCTCGGCTTTGGGTTTATCATCAAGATCCTCGCTATTAACAATCCGCAAATCACCAACGGCGCCATCGGGCTGAACGATATTCCGCAGCAGCCGCATCTCCTGTTCTGGTGCGGGCTGTTCGCCCTGCTGGCCACCGGCATGATCCTTCAGCTGGTGTGGTCGAAGTATGGCCGGATGATGAAAGCCATTCGCGACGATGAAGATGCGGCGATCGCCATGGGGGTCAACACCTTCCGCATCAAAACCTGCGCCTTCGCCACCAGCGCCTTCTTCGAAGGGATCGGCGGTGGTCTGCTGGCTTCGCTGCTGACCACCATTTCCCCGGGGCTGTTCGACTTTATGCTCACCTTCCAGCTGCTGATTATTATCGTCCTCGGCGGACTCGGCAGCACCACCGGCGCCCTGCTCGGCACCGTACTGGTGGTCGGCAGCGGCGAATGGCTGCGCTTCCTCGACCAGCCGCTGCAGTTTTTCGGCCACGATCTTGGCGCCTATCCGGGCCTGCGAATGGTGGTTTTCTCCCTGCTGTTGCTGATCATCATGCTTTTCGCCCGCGAAGGGCTGTTGGGGAAAAAAGAGATTTGGCAGATGGGAAGAAGGAACAGCAGCTATGGCGGAAAATAACGTTATCCTGCAGGTGCAGGACGTCACCATGCAGTTTGGCGGCCTGCGGGCCATCGACAACGTCAGCTTCCATGTTGATGAAGCGGAGATCTTTGGCCTTATCGGCCCTAACGGTGCGGGCAAGACCACCCTGTTTAACGTCATCACCGCCAACTATAAACCCACCAGCGGCAACGTCACCCTGGCGGGTACGTCGCTGAAGGGGCTGAAGCCCAACCAGGTGGTGAACGCCGGGATCGCCCGTACCTTCCAGAATATCCGTCTGTTTAACTCCATGACGGTGCTGGAGAACGTGATGGTCGGGCTCGACCGCGCCAGCCGCTACTCGCTGCTGGAGGCAGCTCTGCATATTGGCCGCTACTTTCCGGCCGAGCGGGCGGCGAAGGCCAAAGCCATGGCCATCCTGGAGGACATCGGCATCGCCCACTTCGCGCATATGCAGGCCACAAATCTGAGCTATGGCAACCAGCGCAAAGTGGAGATCGCCCGCGCGCTGGCCACCGCGCCGAAGCTGCTGCTGCTCGATGAGCCGGCCGCCGGGATGAACCCGAAGGAAACCGAGGACCTGGCGGAGCTTATCTTCCGCATGCGACATGACTATCAGCTCAGCGTCCTGCTGATTGAGCACGATATGCCCTTCGTCAATCGCCTGTGCGAGCGGGTGATGGTGCTGGAGTATGGTAAGCCGCTGTTCAGCGGCCTGATGGCCGAGGCGATCCAGCATCCTGACGTCATTTCCGCTTATCTGGGAGAAGCCAATTATGCTTAACGCCCGGGAACTGAAGGTCTTTTACGGCGTGATCCAGGGGTTGAAAGGTGTTGATATCGACGTCTATGACCGGGAGATCGTCACCCTGATCGGCAGCAATGGCGCCGGTAAAACCTCCACCCTCAACGGGATCGTCAACCTGGTGCGCTCCAGCGGGCGCGTCAGCTTCCTCAACGACGATATCTCACGCAGCCAGACCCACCAGATTGTACGCCGCGGGCTGGCGCTGGTGCCGGAGGGACGTCGGGTCTTTACCAACCTGACTATCGAAGAGAACCTGCGCATGGGCGCTTACAATAATCTCGCCGGCTACACCCGCCTGCGCGATCGCATGTACGCCCTCTTTCCTCGGCTCAAGGAACGGCGCCATCAGATGGCGGGCACCATGAGCGGCGGCGAGCAGCAGATGCTGGCCATCGCCCGGGCGCTGATGAGCGAGCCGGTGTTATTGATGCTGGATGAACCGAGCCTCGGGCTGGCGCCGAAAATTGTCGGCGAGCTGTTCGGCATCATTAAGCAACTGCGCGAAGAGAATATGACGGTGCTGCTGGTGGAGCAGAATGCGACGGCAGCACTGGCTATCGCCGATCGGGCGTATGTCCTGGAGAATGGCCGGATCACCTTGTCAGGCGCGGCGCGGGAGATGCTGACTAACCCGGAAATTAAGCGGATGTATCTGGGGGGATAAGCGTGGTCAAAACTGCCTGGGCTGCGGCGGCGCATCCTGTGTTGCCGCAACCTCAGGCAGTCTCTTGCTACACAAAGCACACCTCGTTCCAGTAGGCTTCTCGCGTCCTGCGTCGCTCAGTATGTCTTATCATGACGGAACCACCGGGTTTCCACGTTGCCAATGTCCACGCCGTAGAGGCTGGCCACCGGCAGTATCGCCTCCATGACGCGCTGGGTATCCTGCTGTCCGGCTTCACCGTTGGACAAAAAAGCCAGCCAGCCCGTTAATCGTTGCCACAATGCCACTTTCATTTTCTCCTCTGTCGGGAAGCGAATCGCCTGGGTCTATTTCAACCACAGTTGGCCGGGCGCGGGAAATATTAATTCCGAATTTGCAATCCTGGCTGGCGCATATTACGCCCGCTCCTATCCCCTCACCCTAACCCTCTCCCTGAGGGAGAGGGAACCGCCCGGCAATCGTTACAGCCCCGGTATACACCGCGGGGCTAACGCCCATGCGCACGATGAACGGAAAATTACCCCTATCCCCTCTCCCTCTCTCCGGAGGGAGTGAGGGCCGCCCGGCAATCGTTGCCGCGCCGGTAAAACGCCAGCGGCGCATAAAGAATACCCACAGGTTTGTTAAGTTCTTTTTCGTTATAGATAAGAATTTTTTCTTCTTTGCCGCCGACGGGGAATTTGTGGGAGCGTGATGTCCACAAAACAAAACAGGGATTCAGGGGAAAAAACATGCGCAATAAAACCACAAAAATTGCACTGGCGCTGGGTATGCTGCTGCTCGCGTCTCAGGCACAGGCAGACCAGCTGGCTGACATCAAAGCCGCCGGCGTCGTGAAAGTCGCCACCTTCGACGCCAACCCGCCGTTCGGCTCCGTGGATGCCAAAACCCACCATATCGTCGGCTACGATGTCGACTTTGCCCAGGCGCTGGCGAAAGCGCTCGGCGTCAAACTCGAGCTGGTGGCCACCAACCCGGCCAACCGTATTCCGCTGCTGCAGTCCGGCAAAGCCGACCTGATCGTCGCCGACATTACCATCACCCCGGAGCGGGCCCAGGTTATTGATTTCTCAACGCCGTATTTCGTCACCGGCCAGCAGTTCCTCGTGCCTGCCGGCTCTCCGGATAAGCTTGATGAGTACAGCAAAGCGCGCATCGGCGCGGTGAAAGGCACCACCGGCGAACAGGCCCTGCACCAGCGTTTCCCGCAGGCTCGCGTCCTCTCCTATGACGATATTCCGCTGGCCCTGACCGCCCTGCGCAACGGCAACGTCCAGGCCATCACCCAGGACAGCACCATCCTCGCCGGTCTGCTGGCGGAAGCGCCGGATAAAGCCAAGTTTAAAATTCTGCCCGACCTGCTCAGCAAAGAAGAGATTGGCGTGGGCGTGAAGAAAGGCGAACCGGCCCTGTTGAAAGCCGTTAACGATGAGCTGGTGAAGCTGGAGAAAACCGGCGAAGCCGCGAAAATCTATGATGTCTGGTTTGGACCTGCCACTAAAACGCCGCAGCCGCGCGCCTTTACCATAGAAGCGAAATAATATGTTCTCGGGTTTACTCTCCCACTCCGCGGCCCCGGCCGCGGATTTTTCACGTCTGCAGCGCGCCAGCATTACGTTCCGTGATGTGGCCAAGCGCTACGGCGATCATCAGGTGCTAAACGCCATCAACCTGCAGGTCGAGCCCGGCGAAGTGGTGGCGATCCTCGGCCCTTCCGGTTCGGGAAAATCGACGCTGATCCGCTTGATCAACCAGCTCGAATCCTTAAGCGGCGGCGAGATCCTGATCGACGATAAACCGACCAGCCGGCTGAGCGGCAGCGCCTTGCGCCAGCTGCGCAGCCGCGTCGGCTTTGTCTTCCAGCAGTTCAACCTTTACGCCCACCTGACGGCGCAGGAGAACATCACGCTGGCGCTGGAGCGCGTTCACGGCTGGGGGAAAAGCGCGGCTCAGGAGCGGGCGCTGGCGCTGCTGCGCCAGGTCGGACTGGAAGAAAAAGCGCAGCAGATGCCGGCGCAGCTCTCCGGCGGCCAGCAGCAGCGAGTGGCGATCGCCCGCGCCCTGGCCTCCTCGCCGCAGATTATCCTGTTCGATGAGCCCACCTCGGCGCTCGACCCGGAGATGATCGGCGAAGTGCTGCAGGTGATGAAAACCCTCGCCCACAGCGGGATCACCATGCTGGTGGTGACCCATGAGATGCAGTTTGCCCGCGAAATTGCCGACCGGGTGGTGTTTATCGACGGCGGCGACATTCTCGAGGTCGCCCCGCCGGCTGAGTTTTTCGCCCATCCGCAGCATGCCCGCGCACGGCGTTTTCTGCAGAAGGTGCTGGATCCGCTGCACCAGGAGAGCCTCGAGTGACGCCGATGCTTGACTGGCACGGCGTCCTGAGCGGGCAGCCGTTGCAATGGATTATCTCTGGTTTTCTCACCACCGTCTGGGTCAGCGTCGCCGGGATCCTGCTCGCCACCCTGCTGGCGGTCCTGCTGCTGGCCCTGCGCCTCGGCGGCGGCCGCGCGGGGCGCGGACTGGTGGCCGCGTGGGTCTCGTTGTTTCGCAACACCCCGCTGCTGGTCCAGCTGCTGTTCTGGTACTTTGCCGCCTGGAACCTGCTGCCGCTGGCGGTGAAGGAGGTGGTGAACGACGAACACGCCTGGTCCATTTTGCCGGGTAACGTCTGGTGGCTGACACCGGAGTTCCTCTGCTCAATGTGGGGGCTGGGGGTCTTTACCTCCGCCTTTCTGGTGGAAGAGATCGCCTCCGGACTGCGCGCCGTCAGCCACGGGCAGCGGGAAGCCGCGCTGTCGCAGGGCTTTACGCCGTGGCAGGAGCTGCGCTTTATCCTCCTGCCGCAGGGGCTGGCCAACGCCTGGCAGCCGATTGTCGGCCAGTATCTTAACCTGATGAAACTCTCATCGCTGGCCAGCGGCATCGGCTTTGCGGAACTGACCTATCAGGTACGACAGATTGAGAGCTATAACGCGCACGCCCTGGAGGCGTTTGCCGTCGGTACCGCGCTGTACCTGGCGCTGGGGGTGGCGATGGGCGTGGCGCTAACGCGTCTCGGCCCGGGAAGAAAACTGCAACGGAGCGCCCAACATGAACGCTAATCTGGCGGTGATCGCCGATAACCTCGATTACCTGCTGTGGGGCCGACTGGCGGAGGGCCAGCCCGGCGGCGTGGCGCTGACCCTGCTGATGGCCATCGGCGCCACCCTGCTGGCGCTGCCGGGAGGCATTGCGCTGGCGGGCCTGGCCTGGCGCTACGGCGGGCTGGTGCGGCGTCTGCTGTTTCTGTGGGCGGAAATTATTCGCGGCATCCCGCTGATATTTGTCATCTTCTGGCTGTGGTATCTGCTGCCGATGCTGACCGGCGGCGATCTGCCCGGCGCGGTAACCGTGACCCTGGCGCTGGCGTGGTTTACCGCCGCCTCGGTGATGCACTCGGTGCTGGCCGGGCTGCAGTCGCTGCCGAAAGGACAGTATGAGGCGGCGCTGACCCAGGGGTTCGCCCCCGGGCAAACGCTGCGCCTGGTGCTGCTCCCGCAGGCGCTGCGCAATGTTCAGCCCTCGCTGGTGGGGATCTTTATCGGCCTGCTGAAAGACACGTCGCTGGCGTTTATCGTCAACGTCCCGGAGCTGACCACCGTGGCCGGCCAGGTCAACAACCGGGTGCAGATCTATCCCCTGGCGATCTTCGTCTTCACCGGCGCGGTGTACTACCTGCTGTGCTGCGGTCTGAGCCTGCTGGCCAGCCGGCGTTTTACCCGCCGCGCGACCGCCGGATAAGGCTCACTCCGCGGGACGGGGCTTCACCGGGCAGGTATCGCTGATCTTAATAAATTTGTCGTTATAAACCAGATAGTGGTTCCCCGGCTGGCGCAACGCCGGCTGGCGAACCACGTCGCCAGGACGCAGATACCACGCGTCCCCCTCCTCTTCGGTCGAATCGCATCCGGGTTTAATCAGCAGCTTGAACCAGGTATTGCCGGTGTTGCTCACCGTCCCGGCCACCTTATCGAAAGACCATTTAAACTGCACCTCGCGTGGGCGCACCACCAGAATGGTATCCATCACCACCACCGGCTCCATGCTGACCTCGCCGCCGGTCGGGCTGCGCCTCGTCAGGTTGCGGGTGGGGATTTCGCGAAACGAGACCCGATAGTAGCGCTCGCGGTTATCCCGCGGGCCATGATAGTAAAATTTAAAATACTCGCTCTCACCTGCCTGCAGCACCAGCTGGCGGGGGGCAAACAGCAGTTCGCCATCCACCGGCCGGGAGCGGACTTCGCTGCCGCCCGGGCGATCGATGGCGCTGACGGCGATGCGGTACAGCCGCGCGCTTTTATTGTTGTTGACCACCCGTTTGCTGGCGAAATCCGCTTCGGCCGGCAGGGAAAAGGTCAGGTTGCCGACCGAGATCGCCTGAGCCAGCGGCGCTGCCAGCAGGCAGCCCACCGTCAGCAGGGCCTTAGTTAATGTTGCGCCACGTCGCCTGGACATGAATCTCTCCTGAAGCGCTGACTTCGCCAAACCAGCCGTTATCGTCTACCGTCCGCAGCGAAATGGCGTTATCCATCGGAATCGAAAATTTCACCGTGGTCTTATCCATCTGCCCCACTTCGCCGGAGATATCGGTCCATGGCGTGGTCAGCCACAGCGCATCGGTCATATCCCGCCAGCTGTCATCGCACCCGGCATCGTAGGTCTGCGTCGTGCCGCTGCGGGTGATAAAAGAGAGCGTCGCCGGGAACGGCACTTTCGCCGTACCGTCATCAGAGCTGAAGAGACAGTAGGAACGCCCGCCAATCACCTGCGCCGGTCCGGTCACCTTGATCAGCACTTCATCGGCGGCCGTTTTACCGCTGGTGGTGACGATGTAGCCGAAATCGAGCGCCGGTTCGCCGCTGCCGACATATCCCTCGCGCGACGGCGCCGAGGTATATTCGTCGGAGATAATGCTGATGCTGAAATCACGGGGCTTGATAATCAGCGTGTTGGAGGTGGAAAACTCATACCAGCCTGACTCCGGCGAGGTGGTGTTCTGAAAGCGAAAGTTGAACAGATCCTTGGTGTTGATATCGCTGATCCCGAGATTCACCATCTGCTTAAAGAAGTTGCTGGAGAAGAAAACATAGATCGAGTCTGAGCTCTTCATCTCGTTGAAAGTGTAGTAATAAGCGGTATTGCTCACCGGCTTCCAGGAGCTGCCGTTGAGGCTGAACTGCATATCGTACGCCCCGACGGCCGAGGCCAGCGACGAGTTGGCGATCGCCGGGAAAATATGGATCGAGGTGTTGCTTAAGCCGTTGGTCTGCAAGGTATAGTTGACCATCTTACAGCTTAATCCTGCGCGGCTGCCGATGGTCTGCGTCTGGCAGTCGGCGTTCCCTTCTCCCAGGGTCGGCACGCCGTCGCTGTTGATAAACACCTCCGCCAGCGAGTGGGTATTAATCAACCGCAGGTTCGCGGCTTTGGTGTGGGTGACGTTGCGCACATACCAGTTACCGGAGGCCTGATCCTTACAGCGCGCACCGCTGCTGGCATCGTAGTTCACCGAGGTCTGACAGGCATTGATGGTCATCGTAAAGCTGCCGCCGACCGGCATCTGCTGCAAATATTGATAAAACGCGTCCGACATCATGCCGTGCATCCACTTCGCGCCGCCGCTGGTCACCGTCGCGCCATAAAACCCGCTGGCGTCGGTGGTTTGCGGCAGGATCAGGCTGGTGGCCATATCGCACCCGGCGTACCAGTTGATGCAGCGCAGGCCGGTTAAGGGGTGCGAAACCGGCGAGTTTTCCAGCCACATATCAAACTTCCAGTTGGCATTGAGCCCGGTGTTGTAGCCGTTATCGATATAACCGAGACTCTGCTGATAAATGGTGCCGGAGCCGGTGTATTTTAAGCCGGTCCAGCGGTTAGCGCCGGTCATACGCGGATCCAGCGCCCCGCCGGGGGTGACGAAAAAGTTGTCGTCGGAGTTGTTTTCAACAAACACAAACTCGCGCGCCGGCGCATCCGACCAGGTGGTCTTGGTCACCGCCGCCCTGAGCGCGGCTGCCGGCAAGAGCAGCGCGAGGATCGCCAGCGCCATCAGTGCATTAACTTTCATTCTCTTCTCCTGTCTGCTGCACCGCCGCCCACGACGAGAGGCCGCTGCAGACCACATCCCCGACCCAGACGGCGCCGCGCGCCTGGCTGAGCTCCAGCGCCACTTCGCAGGTTTTATTGCCGCCGTAGCTGAAATCGATAGTGGGGTATTTCTTATCCACGTCCATGACAAACTCGCCGTTTTCATCGGTCCGGGTACGGCCGATATGGTTGTTAATCCGCGCATTCGCCAGCAGCGTGCCGTCTTCTGCACGAATACGACCGGAGACGGTGACCATCTGCTTCACCTCTGGCTCAATCACTGCGACGTTGCCCGGATAAAGGGTCAGATGACTCTTACGCCCGCTGACGATGTCGTAGCTATCGAGCGAGTTTTTGCTGTTCTGCAGCTCCACCTCATAGCGGCCATAGGGAGAGAGCGGCAGGTAGTTACGCTTGCCGCTGAGCGGGAAAATCCGCCCGTTAACCCTGGCGCTAATCTGACCATCGTCCTCCAGCCCGGTGTTGAAGATCACTCCGGCGTTACCGTCAGTTCGTCCGCTGGCGGCGATGTTTTTGCCCTGCCAGCCGACGCTGCCGCTGGCGGTGAGGTTAGTGTTGACGTAGCCGTCCGCCGCACTGTTGACGTTCAGCGTGCCGCTGGCGTAGCGGGCGTCGAACTGGGCATACGCTCCGCCGCTGAGGGTTTTGTCATCCCCGGTATCGCCGGAGATGGCCCGCGACAGATTGGCGCCGATGGTGCGAATAGTGCCTTCATCAAACTGCTTGCGCGCTGAGAGGTTAGCCATGGTGTAGCCGTTCTGATGGGTCATCCCGGCGCTGAACCAGTTGCCCAGCGGCAGCGAGAGATCGAGAGCGATATATTTCCCGGTGTTGGCGCTGCTGTCGCCATTGTTATAGCGCTGGATCCCCGCCCGCAGGCCGAGCGATCCAAAGGCGCCGCTGTAGACCGTCTGATAGTAATCCGCAGTGTAGTAATGACTGTTGTAGCGGCGGTCATCGTTGTAGCTGACGCTGAACGTCCCCAGCTTCGACCACAGCGCGTTCAGGTTGAGGGTGCCGCCGATCGCCCGGTTGTCGGCATCGCTGCGCCGCAATTGATCGCCAATGCGGGTTCTCTCCTGGTTGACCCACACTGAACTGAAGCCTCCCGGCAGCGTAGCGCTGATGCTGCCGACGCTGCTCCAGGAACTGTCGCTGGCCAGCATATTCTGCAGGTTAACGTTGATCGACTCGCCCAGCGGCAGCGTCAGGCGGGTTTCCCCCACCGCCTGGTTGTCGTAGCCATAGCCCGTTGCCGCCCAGCTCAGGGTGCTGAGCGACCCGGAGGTCGAGAGGCCTGCCAGCCAGCTCTCTTTTGCCGGCCGGGTCTTTTTGCCGCTTTCCGACCAGCGATCCATATGGAAACTGCCGCCCCATACCTGCCACGCCAGCGGCGCGCCGATGCCGCGTCCCCGGCTGAACAGCTTATTGACCCGCTGGGTGCGTTTGCTGACCACCCGACCATTAACGATCACCTCCACTTCCACGTCGTAAATACCGTACGGCAGGCCGCGGGTATCCACTTCATGGTTGCCCATGGCGAAGTTCTGGACGCTCAGCAACCGGCCGTCACGGGTGAGATGCACCTCGCCCGCCGCCGGTAAAAAGGCAATCACCGGCGTGGCCGACTGACTGTTGTCGAAGACGGTGGAGCTGGCCTGATTCCCCCAGGAAAGGCCGTAAATCTTGCCGGCCGAAATAGCGGTCATCGGTCCCAGGGACTGCAGGTTCCAGGTGTCGAGCATCCCGCCGGCAAAGCGGTGGCCGGCGAAATCGCGCTCATACATGGCCTTATATAATTCACTGTCCTGCTGACCGCTGCCGATCCCGTACAGCGAGCCGTCGAGCACCACGTGATGCTCCCGCAGCGCGGTGACGTTGTTCAGCGACAGGTAGCTGGAGGTGTTGCTCCCGCCATTGCGCATCTGGTTGTTATAGACGCCGAGGTTATAGCTCAGGTTGCTGCTGAGGGTGTTCACGCTGGACTGACCGATATCTTCGCTGCGCGAGCGCAGCACGGTGCCCAGCGCCTCGCGTTTGACCACCAGCTGCAGCAGCAGCTGGCGCAGGCTGAGATCCAGCTGCGCGCTGTCGGTCAGGGGAATGGTGAGTGCCTCGCTGAACGGGGCGTTGGCCAGGCCGATCAGCTGCTGTCGGGTCTGTTGGCTGACGCTGGCGTTCCCCTCGCTCTCCTCCAGTTGGATCTGCCGGACACGCAGCTGGCCGTCGTCCAGCCAGATAAAGGCGCTGCCGATCCGCTGATCGTCACGGGTGTCCTGGCTGCCGGCAAGATGAATATAGAGCGGGACGCTCATACCGTCCTGCAGCGCCCGGCTGAAGGCCTGCGGAATAATCACCCCGCCAATCTGCTGGGCACGTACGGCAGCAGCGCTGGCGTCGGGCTGAACGAACAAAAAGATCATGCCGAAGGCAAGCTGCGTTTTCAGTCCTGGGGAAATCCGTCGTAGAGGCATCGTCGTTATCCATCTGCACAACTATCTATTTCACGGGAACAAACTGCTCACCCTGCCAAAGCGCAACCCGTCCTTTTTTATTCGCCGTGTCCACCTGCGTAAAACGGCGCGATTTACCCGGCATCAGGTAGTAATTCTCTTTACACTCCTTACCGTCGGCGGCCTTCAGGCAAGGGCCGTAGGCGAGGATCCGCAGCGTCGCATTCCCGGTGTTGGTCAGAGAGCCGTTGGCGTACTGAAAGCGGTAATTCACTTGCCGGGGCGCCACCACCAGAATGGTGCCGATGCGGGCGGACGCCGTCGCTACCGCGCTGCGGTTGGCGTTATCGCGCTGGGCATCGCTGAGTGCCTGATCGAACCAGACAATACGGTAGTAGCGCTCTTTGTCATCCGCCGGGCCTTTGTAGAAGAAACGGATGACATCGCTGGCCTGGGCGGGTAGCAGCAGGCTGGCGGGGGTAAGCAGCACCTCATCCGGTTTATCCATCGGGATAACCTGCCCACCATCCAGCGGGGAAGAGAGCCGTTCGAGATGGATATTGATCAGTCGACCGCTGTCTGTGCTGTTCTTGATTGTTTTGCTCAGCGTGCTGCTGCCGCTGTTCATAAAAGATGAGATATCGCCGACATCCAGCGCCTGCGCCGGCGACACCCCGACAAGCAGCAGCCCGAGAGCCAGAAGGTGCTTTTTCATAACAATTCCGTCCGTGAAAAAAGCAGGGGGAGCCCCCCCTGCTGGTGCATCAGAAGGATCAGCTGGTCCAGGTGGCGTCGAACTGGACGCTGACGTCGCCGCTCCAGATCCCTTCCGGCAGGGTGCTGTAATCGGTCACTGCGGTGGTGCCGTTGGTGGTGCCGCTGATGATGGAGAAAGTGAAACCATCCTGCGCGGTGGTACGGCCGCTGGCGTTGTAGCCATTAGCCAGCGCGCTGAGGTTGCCGCCCAGCACGCCGTTAGCGGTATCGATCATCACGGTATCTGCCGTTTTTTCGACCGCGGCGCCGTTATAATCCACACCCACGCTCAGCGTGGAGCCGGAAGTGTCCAGCTGGGTTAAGGTGTTGGTGATAAGGCGCGAGGTCAGCTTAAAGGCGGTCGCCGTTGCGTCACCCTCAATCGCCACGTCAAACAGACCTTTCTGCGAGTTAAAGCCTTTAATGCCTTCGGCGTACTGGAATGCCAGGCTGCCGAGCGGGGTCACAACCAGCTTGCTGGTGGTGTCTTTTTTAGCGGTCGCCGACCAGGTCGCAACAGCCTGAGCCGTTACGTCAGCAGCCTGCGCCACACCCATACCGGTAAACGCTGTTACCAGAGCTATTGCCAGAACCTTTTTTTTCATCGCTTTTTCATCCTGAGTTGAATTAAGGACATGATGTCCCGGTGAACCATTTAAAAAACAATATTGCCTGGGTGTTACTGAACTAACTTATATATTTTGGAATACAGTTTGGCCTCAGCATTGCGCCGATGGGTATATACTGTCTTCACGCTACAATTTTCAATTCTGGCGATCGATTTCGGCTGCATGCCCTGAGCGGTCATGCGGATTATTTTCATTTCCCGGTCAGTAATTTTATCTTTCTTAATATCTTTGCGGAGAAATCTGCCATTAATTACGTAGGCCAGTTCTTTTCTAATATCGCGACTCAGGCCAACATATACCACGCCGCGAATATTGCTATTGTAATACCAGTAATTTGCTAAGGCTTCTGATTTCCTGGCCGCAATCAATACGACCTGTTTCCCCTTTACCGCGGATAGCCATTCGCTATCGCGCCTGATAAATTCATTTAAAGAAGCCGTGTTGAGATTGATAAACACAAAATCCTTTCTAATCTTCTCCTGCGACAGATAAATTAATTCATCGATATCCAGAATGAGTTCGGATAGTCCTTTATAGAAGTAGGAGTCATGGGCAGACCAAATGTACTTATCGGAACAGCATTTATATTCCATATAGTTTTTAACCTCATAGTCCTTGAAGTAATCATTTTTACAACTTCACTGTTTGCCAGGCCTACAAAGTTAACTGGCGTATTCGCTTCCTTTAATAAATCGCCATTAAATAAGACACGCATTACTTATCAATATTTGATAAGCCGGGTTTAATTTTAATTATTTCTGCATGGCGTTGAATTTAAGTTTTTTCCTATGGAGTGTCAACACGCGGACAGGCAATCAATTTCGTGCCTGGGTCAATATTTACAAAAACTGAAAATATCGGATTTTTGAGGAGTGGAAAAAGACATTTATTTTCATGAGGTTATTGGCAATATTACCCTCAATTCTTACTTGTGCTTTATATTACCCAGGATCTTCGCCCTATTATGTTAGGAATATTCTTAATGAGGAGCAGGCTGGAATTGTCAAATAAACCAAATTAACAACAAAATAAAGAATATAAATCTGAATATAAGCAATAACCAGGATGATTTACCAATTCATAAGTCACATGAATAGATTAACCTGCCGCACAAAATAGTTATGCATATGTTAATTCTGCGGAATGATGAATGCTAAACAAAGGTAGAAGCATTATCTATTCGATTAAACAGACCTCATTAGCAAGATAAAACGAGTTTTGCCGATAGGTGCCTGCCGTCACGGCTGCGCCTGCCTTCGCGCCCCCCGAAAGCATAGCCGCTTTTCAAGGCTTCGCCAGCGGTCAGCAAGCCGCGCGGTCGGCCTGTCATCCCCGCCTTTTCCCGCCTGTTCACGCTTTGTTCGCAATACCGTCATCGAAATTTCATATAAAGACCTATTAATAGTGCCCAGTTAATGACGAACCTGGACACTCTTATGAACAGCTCTCTTGCCGCGGTGGCCGAAACTGATTTCCAGCCGTTCACCGATCTCGATGCCGGCCTGCAGCGGAAGGTCTTAAGCGTGCGTAACCTGACGAAAGCCTATCATGCTCAGCACAAGGTGCTGGACGGCATCAGCTTTGACCTGCACGCCGGTGAAATGGTCGGGGTCATTGGCCGCTCCGGCGCCGGTAAATCGACGCTCCTGCATGTCCTTAATGGTACGCACAGCGCCAGCGGCGGTGAAATTCTTAGCTATCCGGAAGTCGGTATGCCACACGATGTCTCAAAGCTGAAAGGCCGCTCACTCAACGCCTGGCGCAGTCAGTGCGGGATGATCTTTCAGGACTTCTGCCTGGTACCGCGCCTCGACGTGCTCACCAACGTCCTGCTTGGCCGCCTCAGCCAGACTTCAACCCTGAAGTCGCTGTTTAAAATTTTCCCCGCCGCCGACCGGGCGCGCGCCATTGCGCTGCTCGAATGGATGAACATGCTGCCGCACGCGCTGCAGCGGGCGGAGAATCTCTCCGGGGGACAGATGCAGCGGGTGGCAATCTGCCGGGCACTGATGCAAAACCCCGGCATTTTGCTGGCCGACGAACCTGTCGCCTCGCTGGATCCGAAAAACACCCAGCGCATCATGGATGTGCTGCGCGAGATTAGCGAGCAGGGCATCAGCGTGATGGTAAACCTGCATTCGGTAGAGCTGGTGAAGACCTACTGCACCCGGGTTATCGGCGTCGCCAGCGGCCAGCTTATTTTTGACGATCACCCCTCCCGGCTGACGCAGGATGTGCTGCAGCAGCTGTACGGCGATGAAGTTAGCCAATTGCATTAATTTCACTCACACGGGCAACATAATGAAAAAATATATGACTGGCGCAGTTCGTTTATCCGCAGTGGTCGCGGGCATGATGGCATGGCAGGCGGCGGCAGCGCAGCCGAAAGAGCTGAATCTGGGCATTCTCGGCGGGCAGAACGCCACCCAGCAAATCGGTGATAACCAGTGTGTGAAGACCTTCCTCGATAAAGAGCTGAACGTGGATACCAAACTGCGTAACTCTTCCGACTATTCCGGGGTGATCCAGGGTCTGCTGGGGGGCAAAGTCGACGTGGTGCTGAGCATGTCCCCCTCCTCTTACGCTTCGGTTTATATCAATAACCCGAAAGCCGTGGATATCGTCGGCATCGCCGTGGACGATAAAGATCAGTCCCGCGGCTATCACTCCGTGGTGATCGTCAAAGCCGACTCCCCGTACAAAACGCTGGACGATTTAAAAGGCAAAGCCTTCGGCTTCGCCGATCCGGATTCCACTTCCGGGTATCTGATCCCTAACCATGCGTTTAAAGAAAAATTTGGCGGAAACGCCGACAACAAATACAACAATACCTTCTCCAGCGTCACCTTCTCCGGCGGCCACGAGCAGGACATTCTCGGCGTGCTGAACGGCCAGTTCGCGGGCGCGGTCACCTGGACCTCGATGGTCGGCGATTACAACACCGGCTACACCACCGGCGCGTTCAACCGTCTGATTCGCATGGATCATCCGGATCTGATGAAGCAGATCCGCATTATCTGGCAATCACCGCTGATCCCGAACGGCCCGATCCTGGTAAGCAATGCGCTGCCGGCGGACTTTAAGGCGAAAGTCGTGGCGGCGGTGAAAAAACTGGACACCGAGGATCACGCCTGCTTTATCAAAGCGATGGGCGGTACCCAGCACATCGGTCCGGGCAGCGTGGCTGACTTCCAGCAGATTATCGACATGAAACGCGAGCTGGTGAGCGCGCGTTAATCCTGCCTCAACGCCGCCTGCTTGCCCACAGGGTGAGCGGCGGCGCTACGTTGAAGATCCCCGACGCATGAAGACGACCCACACCGAATTTGAACGCTATTACCAGCAGGTACGCTCGCGGCAAAAGCGCGATACCGTCTGCTGGTCGTTACTCCTGCTGGCGCTCTATTTTGCCGCCGGCAGCGCCGCAGAATTTAATCTGCTGACCATCTGGCACTCGCTGCCCCACTTCTTTGACTATATGGCAGAGACCATTCCGCCTCTGAGTGCCGGTAACCTGTTCGCCGATGTGCAGACCAAAGGCTCGCTGGCCTGGTGGGGCTATCGCCTGCCGATCCAGCTGCCGCTCATCTGGGAAACCCTGCAGCTGGCGCTGGCCTCGACGCTGGTGGCAGTCGCCATTGCCACCATCTTCGCGTTCCTCGCCGCCAACAACGCCTGGACCCCGGCGCCGGTACGCTTTGCCATTCGGGTACTGGTGGCGTTTTTGCGCACCATGCCCGAGCTGGCGTGGGCGGTGATCTTTGTTATGGCGTTCGGCATCGGCGCGATCCCGGGCTTTCTGGCGCTGATGCTGCACACCGTCGGCAGCCTGACCAAACTGTTCTACGAGGCGGTGGAGAGCGCGCAAAACAAACCGGTACGCGGCCTGGCGGCCTGCGGCGCGTCGCCGCTGCAGAAAATCCGCTTCGCCCTGTGGCCGCAAGTGAAACCGCTGTTTCTCTCCTACGGCTTTATGCGGCTTGAAATCAACTTCCGTTCGTCGACGATTCTCGGGCTGGTGGGCGCGGGCGGTATCGGCCAGGAGCTGATGACCAATATCAAGCTCGACCGCTACGATCAGGTGAGCATCACCCTGCTGCTGATCATTCTGGTGGTGTCGGCGCTGGACATGCTGTCCGGTCGTCTGCGCCTGTGGGTACTGGAGGGTAAGAAATGAGCGTCTGGCACATGCAACCGGATATCGCCGCCAGCCGGCGGCAGCATAAACAGCTCTATCAGGTTCAGGGGCGCTACCTGCGCTACGTCGGGCTGGTGGCGCTGGCCTGCGTGCTCTATTACGTCTGGTTTTTTCTGCAGTTTGGCATCAGCGGCGAGCAGCTGACCACCGGTCTGCAGCAGATTGGCCGCTACCTGGCGCGGATGTTCGTCTGGCACGACTTCTGGAACTGGCCGTTCGGCTATTACTTCACGCAAATCGGCATCACCCTGGCTATCGTCTTCGCCGGGACGCTGACCGCCACGGTGCTGGCGCTGCTGCTCTCCTTCTTTGCCGCCCGCAACATCATGCGCGGCGTGGTGCTGGGGACCCTTGCCCTGCTGATGCGCCGCCTGTTTGATGTGCTGCGCGGGATCGACATGGCTATCTGGGGGTTGATTTTCGTGCGCGCGGTCGGCCTCGGGCCGCTGGCTGGGGTGCTGGCGATCATCATGCAGGACACCGGTCTGCTGGGACGGCTGTACGCGGAAGGACACGAAGCCGTGGACCGCTCGCCCGGGCGCGGGCTGACCGCCGTGGGCGCGAACGGCCTGCAAAAGCATCGCTTTGGCATTTTTACCCAGTCGTTCCCAACCTTCCTCGCCCTGAGCCTGTATCAGATTGAATCCAACACCCGCTCCGCGGCGGTGCTGGGCTTCGTCGGCGCCGGGGGTATCGGGCTTATCTATGCCGAGAACATGCGCCTGTGGAACTGGGATGTGGTGATGTTTATCACCCTGCTGCTGGTGGCGGTGGTGATGATCATGGACACCCTTTCCGCCTGGCTGCGCCGTCGCTATATCGGCGGCGCCGCGGTGCCGCTGTATCAGGGCGGACGCTAGCACACCTTTGCGCCGGATGGCGGCTTCGCCTTATCCGGCCTACTCGTCCAGGACTGGCTGTTGACTCACCGCCGGGCCTGGGGCAACTGAAACTGCCGGTACTGGCGGCCTCAACATCGCTGAGACGTTCCCGGAAGGCCGGGGCAGCCCGCATGGATGCGGGCTGAGGGCCGTGTTTTGCAGGGATGCTGCCTCGGCCCGACCCGAAGCCTGCAGGGATAAGTCGAAGGCACCACGCAGTGGCGATGTTGCTGGCCGGAGCCCGGGGGTACAGGGGGCGGCGGCGACTGGCCGCCCCCTGTGCGCTCCCTGCGCCATGAGTGACATAGTGCAGAAAAAATATTGGGAGCGCTATCTGTCCGGAAATAACATAGAAGTTGTAGCCCTGCCAGGCGCAGTATGCACAGGGAAATTTACGCTTGTACCGTTATTCCGCCGGGTGGCGGCTGCGCCTTACCCGGCCAGGGGTTCGTGCGCCCTGCCGTTAATTTATTCACCGTTGTTGCTATTCCAGCCGCCAGCTCAGCACCGGCCAGCCATATCCGGCACCCGCCGCCTGCAGCTGCGGACAGGGATTGACCAGCCGCACGCGATCCGCATGCAGGCACAGCGGCAGATCGTTAATGGAATCGGTATAGAAAGTCACCTCGCCGTCATACTGCGGATGCGCCTCGCGCCACTGCGCCAGACGCGCCACCTTCCCCTGCTGATAGCTAGGGATCCCGGCAATGACCCCGCTGTAGCCGCCGTCGACCATCTCCACGTCAATGCCCAGCGCCTGATCAATCTCCAGCGCGGCAGCCACCGCCTGCACCAGCAGGCTAACCGAGGCGGAGATAATCAGCATCTGCTCCCCCTCGGCCCGCAGACGACGAATGAGCTCCCACGCCTGCGGATAGACCCGGGGCAGGATCGCCTCGCGCACGCAGCGGGCCACCAGCGCATCAACGTCCGACTTCGGTATTCCGGCCAGCGGCGCCTGGATCAGGGCCACATAATCGGCGATATTCATCTCTCCCCGGTCATAATCCGCCATTAGCCGCGCCTCGCGGGCAAGATACCCCTTCTGCGTTGCCAGCCCTTCGCGAACCATAAACTGGCTCCAGACCGTACTGCTATCGCCCTGTATCAGGGTGTTATCGAGATCAAAAATCGTCAGCGTGTTGCCCATGGTACTTTCCCTTACTGGTCAAAATAAGCTGCCGGGAGCATGCGTAAAAAAGATGACAGGAAAATGAACCGGACGCCAAAGCGCCCGGCTCGCCATCAGCCGGCGCGGACCTTCGCGGTGCGGAACACCAGCACGATCCCACCGATGATCGCCACCATACCGACCATCGCCGCCGCCGGCAGCCGGTTGCCCAGCAGCAGATAATCCAGTAGCGCCGTGATCACTGGCACCAGATAAAAGAGGCTGGTGACATTGACAATATTTCCCGCGCTCAGCAGACGATACAGCAGCAGCTGGGCGACCACCGAAATCAGCAGCCCGAGAAACAGCACCGGAATAATCAACCCGGCGTTAACAGTAAACTGGAAGCCGCTGACCGGGGCAATCAGCAGGCACAGCCCCAGACTGACGGCGTACTGCAGCGGCAGGACATCCGCCGGCGCCTGACGGCTGCGCTTTTGCCACAGCGCGCCAAAGGTCATCAGCAGCAGAGCCGCCAGCGCAAACAGGATCCCCACCATCGCCATCGGCGAGGCCGCCAGGCTGCGCCACACCAGCAGCACCAGCCCCGCCAGGGCAATCAGCAGCCCTGACAGCCGCCGCCCCTGCAGGCGACGCTCCACCACGCAAAGCGTAAGGATGGGCTGGATCCCCATGATGGTGGCGATAAGTCCCGGCGTCACACCGTTAGCCATCGCCTCGAAGTAACAGACCGAATAGCCGCCAATCAGCATCAGGCCGGTGGCCGCTGTCTGCAGGCGGGTGCCCGGCGCGGGTAGCCAGCGCCGACGGACGATGGCCAGCGGCGCCAGCGCGACCAGGGCAATCAGAAAACGAAAGACCAGCAGCGCCATCGGCGAAGCGTTGTCCAGTCCCCAGCGGGTGAAGATGGCCGCGCTGCCCCACAGCAGCACAAAAATGGCCGTTGTCGCCTGCGAGGCGAGCAGAGAATAGCGAACGTGCATAGCATGCTCCAGAACGTCAAACACAAGGTATCAAGCGTCATACCGGCAGGTAAGCGCCTGCTAAAGACGGCGTTAAGCGTCGAAAACAACCCGGTCTGGAGGGGGAGGCGGTGGGCAGAGCGTGGTGAAGCAATGATGAAGCGCAGACGTCATCCACCCCGCGTCGAAAGCGGCGCCGGGCAAAGTCTCACCAGAGATGGCGTAATGCGTCATGGAATGCCTCGTGAAATGTTTAATCAGAATCCTGGCACAGGCCGTTCGGAAGTGACAACTGCCTTTTATGGGTGATCTCTCGACTGGTTGTTTATTTTTAATCGTAAATAAACGTAAAGGCGGCCTCGGCTTATTCAGCCGTTCTTTTTAATCGGCTATAAAACAAAGCAGTCTGCTTGCTACTTCGAAAATAACGATATGAAGCCAAAACTGACGCATGCTCTCTTTTTAATTCCTTTTTTGTTGTTGGCAGGATGCTCCTCCTCACCGAAACAGGCAAAGAACACAAAATCTCATGCGGATATGACCATTGACGGCGGATCGGACGATCTGATCCCGGTGGTGGCGGCCCTGCATGATCAGATGCACACCTGGCAGGGAACCCCCTATGAATGGGGCGGTACTGAACAAAGCGGCGTCGACTGCTCGGGTTTCGTCTGGCGCACGTTGAAGGATCGCTTTAACCTGCCGATGGAGCGGATCACCACCCGCGAGCTGTTGCACATGGGCGTGCGGGTCAATAAACGCGATTTACGTCCCGGCGATCTGGTTTTCTTCCGCACCCGGGCCGGGATGCACGTTGGCTTTTACGATACCGATCATAATTTCCTTCACGCCTCGAGCAGCCAGGGCGTGATGCGCTCTTCGCTGGACAACCCTTACTGGGAATCGGCGTTCTATCAGGCGCGTCGTCTGCCGAAGGAGTATAACGCGCAGATCACCATGAACAGCGACACCCTGCATCTGGCGAAGAATCGCCGCTAAAAAAAAGCCGCAGCCAGGGCTGCGGCGGGTGGTTCTGCGGTCAATCAGAACTGGTAGGTCATACCCAGCGCGACGATGTCGTCATCGTTGATGCCGAGTTTGTTATCGCTTTTCAGCTGGTTGATTTTGTAATCCACGAAGGCGTTCATGTTTTTGTTGAAGTAGTAGGTCAGGCCCACGTCAATGTAGTTAACCAGATCTTCGCTACCCACCCCTTCGATATCCTTCCCTTTCGACAGCACATAGCCGAGGGACGGACGCAGACCGAAGTCGAACTGATACTGCGCCACCGCTTCAAAGTTCTGCGCTTTGTTGGCAAAACCGCCGCTGATCGGGGTCATTTTGCGGGTCTCAGAATACATGGTCGCCAGGTAGATATTGTTGGCGTCATATTTCAGGCCGGTCGCCCAGGCTTCCGCTTTCGAACCCTGGCCGCGGGCCAGCAGGTTCTGATCGTTGGTACGGTCGGAGCTGGTGTAGGCCGCGCTGACGGCGAAGTCGCTGCCGCCGAAATCATAGCTTAATGAGGTGCCAACGCCGTCGCCGTTCTGTTTCTTCGCTTCACGGCCTTCGTTTTTACCCTGGTACTGCAGGGTCATATCCAGACCATCCACCAGACCGAAGAAATCGGTATTGCGGTAGGTCGCCAGGCCGCTGGCGCGTTTGGTCATAAAGTTATCGGTCTGGGCAGAGGAATCGCCGCCGAATTCCGGGAACATATCGGTCCAGGCTTCCACGTCGTACAGGGCGCCAAGGTTACGACCGTAATCGAAGGAGCCGTAGTTCTTCAGCTTCACCCCGGCGAATGCCAGACGGGTTTTCTGGCTCGAGTCGCTCTCGGTTTTGTTGCCCGAGAATTCAGATTCCCAACGGCCATAGCCGGTCAGGTCGTCGTTAATCTGCGTTTCGCCTTTAATACCGAAACGCACGTAAGTCTGATCGCCATCTTTGCTGTCATAATCGCTGAAGTAGTGCATGGCTTTGATCTTGCCGTACACATCCAGTTTGTTCGCGTTCTTGTTATAAACTTCCGCTGCCTGCGTCGCTGTTGAAGCCACAAAGCTCATCATCATTAATGCCAGAGTACTCTTTTTCATTATTCAGTCCTGGTGATTTATTTATACGCGCTATTCAATTGCGGGCGCTCGCCCATCAAAAACAGGAGGTTTTTTAACGCCGGGAGATTAAATATTTATGACAAGGTGGAACTTTTTATAAAAAAGAGTATTTAAATGTATCTGACATATTTTTGTCACATCCCCTCTCCAGAATGCCCGATCCCGCGCAATAAAATGGCGCGCCCGCCGCCCCGGGTGTTGGCAAGCGGGCCGACTCCTGCTACAACATCAGCTCGATATCGATATTCCTTTTGAACGGCAGAGAATCATGAGTGAAAGCCAGACGCTGGTGGTAAAACTGGGCACCAGTGTTTTAACAGGCGGGTCCCGCCGCCTGAACCGCGCCCATATCGTTGAGCTCGTGCGCCAGTGCGCACAGCTGCACGCCATGGGACACCGTATTGTCATCGTGACCTCCGGGGCCATTGCCGCCGGGCGCGAGCACCTTGGTTACCCGGAACTGCCCGCCACCATCGCCTCCAAGCAGCTGCTGGCGGCGGTGGGACAAAGCCGTCTGATCCAGCTGTGGGAACAGCTGTTTTCTATCTATGGCATTCACGTTGGCCAGATGCTGCTGACCCGCGCCGACATGGAAGACAGAGAACGGTTCCTCAACGCCCGCGACACTCTGCGCGCGCTGCTGGATAACAGCATCGTCCCGGTCATTAACGAAAACGACGCCGTCGCCACCGCGGAAATCAAAGTGGGCGATAACGACAATCTCTCCGCACTGGCCGCGATCCTCGCCGGGGCGGATAAGCTGCTGCTGTTAACCGACCAGCCAGGCCTGTTCACCGCCGACCCGCGTAGCAACCCGCAGGCGGAGCTGATTAAAGACGTCTACGGCATCGACGACGCGCTGCGCGCCATCGCCGGCGACAGCGTCTCCGGACTCGGCACCGGCGGCATGGGCACCAAGCTGCAGGCCGCGGATGTCGCCTGCCGCGCGGGGATTGATACCATTATCGCCGCTGGCAACCGCCCGGACGTCATCGGCCATGCGATGGAAGGCCTGCCGGTAGGCACCTGCTTCCACGCTCAGGAGTCTCCGCTGGAGAACCGTAAGCGCTGGATCTTCGGCGCCCCGCCGGCCGGTGAACTGACCGTCGATGCGGGCGCGACTCAGGCGATCCTCGAAAGAGGCAGCTCGCTGTTGCCAAAAGGCATCAAAATCGTCAGCGGCAACTTCTCCCGCGGCGAAGTGATCCGCATCCGTAATAGCGAAGGACGCGATATCGCTCACGGCGTCAGCCGCTACAACAGCGATGCGCTGCGCCTTATCGCCGGCCAGCACTCGCAGCAAATCGATGCCATTCTGGGCTATGAATACGGCCCGGTGGCCGTCCACCGCGATGATATGATCATCCGTTAAGGAGCTGAAAATGCTGGAACAAATGGGCATTGCCGCCAAAGCGGCCTCCTGGCAGCTGGCGTTACTCTCCAGCCGGGAAAAGAACCAGGTACTGGAAAAGATCGCCGATTATCTGGAAGCGCAGACCGACGATATTCTGCGCGCCAACGCGGAAGATTTAGCCGAAGCTCGCGCCAATGGCCTGAGTGAAGCGATGCTTGATCGCCTCGCGCTGACCCCGGCGCGTCTGAGCGGCATCGCCAACGATGTGCGCCAGGTGTGCAATCTGGCCGATCCGGTCGGCCAGGTGATCGACGGCGGGCTGCTGGACAGCGGTCTGCGTATTGAACGTCGCCGCGTCCCGCTGGGGGTGATTGGCGTGATTTATGAAGCGCGACCCAACGTGACGGTCGACGTCGCCTCCCTGTGTCTGAAAACCGGCAACGCAGCGATCCTGCGCGGCGGGAAAGAGACCTGGCGCACCAACGCCGCCACGGTGAAGGTGATCCAGCAGGCGCTGCAGGAGTGCGGTCTGCCGGCCGCCGCGGTACAGGCCATTGAGAGCCCGGATCGCGCGCTGGTGGGCGAAATGCTGAAGATGGATAAATACATCGATATGCTGATCCCCCGCGGCGGCGCTGGCCTGCACAAGCTGTGCCGCGAGCAGTCAACGATCCCGGTGATCACCGGCGGGATTGGCGTGTGCCATATCTTCGTTGATGAAACCGCCGAGATCGCCCCTGCGCTGAAGATCATCGTCAACGCCAAGACCCAGCGGCCGAGCACCTGCAATACCGTGGAAACGCTGCTGGTACACCGCAACATCGCCGACACCTTCCTGCCGGCGTTGAGCAAGCAGATGGCCGAGAGCGGCGTCACCCTGCACGCCGCCCCTTCCGCCCTGCCCGCGCTGCAAAACGGCCCTGCGAAGGTCGAGCCGGTGAAAGCGGAGCAGTATGACGACGAGTATCTGTCGCTGGATCTGAACGTCAAAGTGGTGGCCGATATGGATGAGGCTATCGCCCATATTCGGGAACATGGCACCCAGCACTCCGACGCCATCCTGACCCGCACCTTGCGTAACGCCAACCGCTTTATCAATGAAGTGGACTCTTCCGCCGTCTACGTGAACGCCTCCACGCGCTTCACCGACGGCGGCCAGTTCGGCCTTGGCGCGGAAGTGGCTGTCAGCACCCAGAAGCTACACGCCCGCGGCCCGATGGGGCTGGAAGCGTTAACCACCTATAAGTGGATTGGTTTCGGCGACGATACCATTCGTGCGTAAATGAGAACGGGCGATGCAAAAATAGGCAGTTGATTCCACTGGCTATTGACGCATCGCCCGCTAAGTTCTAACCTTTTGCCTCGTGATTCACGCTCGTGAACACCTCTTGCAGGGCCGATATAGCTCAGTTGGTAGAGCAGCGCATTCGTAATGCGAAGGTCGTAGGTTCGACTCCTATTATCGGCACCATTTCAATCAAAAAGTTACATAAGCCACTGTCTTTAAAAACCTGTTTGGGGTTACGCCTGGGTTACTTTTTCCCCCGCAACCAACGCACTTAAGCTCACTGTTCTTATCGCTGAACCAGGGCATCAAAACTGCCATACACTGTTCTGGATAGAGACCCCCACGATGCGATGTTTAAAAGACTGTAGCTTCGATATGAAGTGTCTTATGGCATGCATACGCTTTTATATATCCAGCCTGAAAAAATATTTTTTATAAAATATCAATAAATTAATAGCATTTCATTTCTTAAAAAAACGTTAAACATGTTTAGAATTGTTAAGGTTAAAATCGAGTTTTTATCACAGGAACGCTCTCTCTTGTATCTAACAGAAGAGTTAGGGTTTCGAAGAGGTTTATTGCCTGATCAGGTTTCAGAGGGACCGCCAGAAAGCCGGTCCTGTAAGAGAGTCATTTCAGCTCCAGCGCTGTTATAACATGGTAATAGCCTC
Source organism: Klebsiella variicola (assembly GCF_000828055.2). Taxonomy (NCBI): domain Bacteria; kingdom Pseudomonadati; phylum Pseudomonadota; class Gammaproteobacteria; order Enterobacterales; family Enterobacteriaceae; genus Klebsiella; species Klebsiella variicola. The sequence goes on from NZ_CP010523.2 coordinate 4,383,221, forward strand.
CTGTGTTTAGAGCGCCGTTGCTTACACAAAGCGGATAGTTCGGGGTCAGTCCAGCAGGCTTGCCGGGCTATATCTGTGGGAAGGTACAGCCTCGAGTTCAGATGCGTACGCCGCAAGGTGGCTGGGCTGACCCAATCCATGCAAGCACCGTCCCTGATTTCCATGCCGATGGGCTGGTACGCTACGGCATGCCGAGAACATTCGCCCTCGGCAGAGGGTTAAGGGCGATCAGGCGCTAACCGTATGGATAAAATACCTGGCCAGCCAGTCCATCAAAAAGCCGATCGCGCCAATAGTCACAATCACCGCCATCAGGGCGGAATAATCCAGCCGGTCGCGAGCATCAAGAATGGCATAGCCCAGCCCTGAGCTGACCCCCAACATTTCACAAGGCACCAGCACAATCCACAGGATGCCGATGGCCAGCCGGACGCCGGTGAGAATATGGGCACGAACACCGGGCAGAATAATATGCCAAAGCGTTTCCCGGCGCGTCGCGCTCAACGAACGGGCCAGCAGCAGCCAGCCGGGCGGTAGTTGCCTGACGCCGCTGGCGGTATTGAGCAGCACCGGCCACACGGCGGCAAAGCTAAGCAAGAACCAGATCGGCCGATCGCCGATCCCCAGCAGCATCACGGCGACGGGCATCCACGAGAGCGGCGAGATCATACGCAAAAACTGCAGAGCCGGCATCGCCAGGAGTTCGCTTGCCGCCGAGCAGCCCATCAGCAAGCCGCACGGGATACCGACGATCAGCGCCAGCCCCAAGCCAACCGCCACCCTCGACAAGCTGATGGCAATATTGCGCACCAGCTCCCCCTGGGCAAGCATCTCCTGAAGGCTACGCAAGGCGTTTTCCGGCGCGAATAGCCCGGCCATTCCGCCGGCAAAGTGAGTGATTGCCCCCCAGATCAGCAGCAGCAGCGCCAGACCGGGCAGCGCCCAGCCAATACGGATTAAAATCGGTTTCATGGCGCGATCGTTTCCTCACGGTCAAACGCGCCGTCGGGAAGACCAAACGCGGTCATACCGCCGGCGCGGACGATACTTTGACGCACGAAATCCGACGCTACCAGATCGGCGGCGACCTGCTGCCCGTTGAGTCGGGCGAGAAAATCGCTATTGCCCTCCATCACCGTCTGCTTTAGCTGGTCGGTGAGCGATGCGAAATAGCTGGCGTACGGCCATGGCTGGAAATCAATCCGCTGCTGGTGCCACGCATCGTGGCGGATAGCGCCGTCCTTGTGCCAGCTAGCCTGCATCGCTGGCGTCGGCAGCAGCACCTGGCGAAGCACGTCGGCGTCGTGTGGGGTATAGCGATGTTCGTCGCTGTGCGACAGCAACTGGGCCGTTTCCGCCCGGTGCTGGCGGATCCACTGCTGGGCGTTAACCAGCGCGTCAGTCACGCTCTGGCTCCATGCCGGGCGCATGCTGAGATCGCTTTCGTGCATCATGACCACGCAGCAGGCGTGGTTTTGCCAGACATCGCCGGTAAAGCGCAGGATCCGCCCGACATGGCGTGTTTCGGCTAGCGCGTTAAAGGGCTCAGCGACGATAAAACCCTGAATTTGCCCGGCCGCCAGCGCGGGCACCATATCCGCGGGTGAAAGTACCAGCAGGCGAACCTGTTTTTTCCCCGGCGCGCTGGTGACTGTCTGCAGCCCGGCGCTGCGCAATATTTGCTGCAGCACCACGTTGTGTATTGAGTACCAGAAAGGTACGGCGACGGTTTTCCCCTCCAGCTCTTCGACGCGGCTAATTTGCGGCGCTACGGTCAGCGCCGAACCGTTGGTATGGTTCCAGGCCACCACTTTGGCCGGCAGCTTCGCCTGGTAGCGCGCCCAAATCGTTACCGGCGAAAGCATATGAATCACGTTCACACGGCCGCCGATAAATGCCTCTGTCAGTTGCGACCAGCTGCGGAACATCACCGGACGCTCGGCTTTCACCCCGGCCTTGTCGAACAGGCCCAGCCCGTGCGCCACCAGCAGCGGCGCCGCGTCGACGATCGGCAGATAGCCGACTCTGACCGGCGCGTCCGGTTCAGCGGCGGCGCGCGCCTGCTGTTGCATTACCAGCGGTAGTGCGGCTCCAGCGCTCAGCAGCGCGCTCAATTTCAGAAAGTCGCGGCGCGACATCGCATCACACATCAGGCACATAGCGTTTCTCCGCATCGGTATCCGCGCGCACATCACGCAGTTTCTTCAATATGTCCAGCCGCAGGGCAGCGAGCGCCTCCAGCGCATTATCGCGCGGATGCGGGATCTGTGGGCGCCATTCGCCCATCAGGCGGCCCGGAGCGCCGCCCAGCAAAATAACCCGGTCCGCCACCAGCAGCGCCTCATCAATATCATGGGTAATCAGCAGCGCCGACATCCGGTGTTGATTCAGCACGGCGATCAGCAGCCGCTGCATATCATGGCGGGTGACTTCATCCAGCGCGCTAAACGGCTCATCAAGCAGCATCACTTTCGGCCGCCGCGCCAGACATCGGGCTAGCGCCACGCGCTGTGCCATCCCGCCGGAAAGCTGGGTCGGTAGCTTGCTGAGATGGGTAATCAGACCGACCGACGCAATCGCCTGCCGCACGCGTTCCTGACGTTCGTGCGCCTCAAGCCGCGGCTGATGGCGGAAATCGAGGCCAAAAGCGACATTCTGTTCCAGAGTGCGCCAGGGCAGCAGCGTGGGGTCCTGGAAAGCCACCGAAAGGTGGGGATGCGGGCCGTCCAGCGGCTGGCCGAGGTAGTTCACCTCTCCAGCCAGCGGCTTTTCCAGCCCGGCGAGGATCCGCAGCAGGCTCGACTTCCCGACGCCGCTGGCTCCCACTACGGCGACAATTTCATTTTCCGCCAGCGAAAAGTTGAAATCCTGCAGCAGGCGGGTCGTTGCCTGCCCGCGGTGATACCCCACCTCAAGGTGGCTGGCATGCAGTAACACGCTCATGCCGGCAGCCTTGCCAGCTGCTGTTTCAGCTGCACAACACTGGGGGTGACCAGCGGAAGGAAAGCACATTCGCGCCAGCGGCGCGCGGTCCGATCGCCCTGCGGCGATAGATAGGCCCGCCCTCCCGCGAGCATGAGTTCCAGCTGTATGCCGTTTATCGCCAGTTCGACCAGCCCGATACGTAGCCGGAACAGTTCACCGGGCTGCTGTACAAAGCGCTGGCTTTCCACACCGGCGTAAAGGTCGCTGCGGATCTGGCGATAGCGCTGTGCCAGCGTCTGCCATTCCCCGCGCAGCACATGGCCGTCGCTTAATCGGTCGCGGCACTCGTCAAGAATACATTCGGCCAGCCCTAGCGCCATGCCGCACTGCAAACCGAGAAAACGCGGGCGCACCGCGGGCAAAAACGTCCGGGCGGCAGAATGGATCACCCCGTCTTTTTCCAGCGCGACATCGTCAAAGTGCAATGCCGCCGTGGCGCTGCCCTGCATCGCCATCAGCGCAAGATCGGCAGAGCGCGACACGCCGGCAAGGCCGGATCCGATGCTGGCGATGAACGGTTCACCGCCGCCAACAGGCTGAACAACCGTCACCGCCTGGAAACCGCGGGTTTGTAAATTGGTAACCCAGTGAAGCTGCCCGGAGAGCCGCCAGCCCCCCTTCCCGTCAGCTACGCCGCCGATCTGCAGCTCTTCGAGCCCGGAGAGGAATTTCATCGCGTTGGATAAACCCGTCGCCCCCGCCAGCTGGCCGGCCAGCAGATCGGGCAATATGCGATCGCATAACGCGCTCTGTGGCGCCTGCGTCAGGATGTCGATATAGGTACGGTGTCCCCAAAACATAAACGCCGCCGTCAGCGAATGGCGGGCTACCGCGCTAATGGCATCAATCGCATCCAGCAGCGTACCGCCGCTGCCCCCGAGCGCCGGCGCGATCCCGATACGAAACAGGTTCGCTTGCGCCAGCTTTAGCAATAACGCGTGGCTAAGTTCACTGGAACGGTCGAGTTCCGCCGCCCGGTCGTCAAGCCACTCGCGTAAGGAATGATGTAGCATGCGTACTCTCCTTCAGCAGAGAACGGGCCAGATTTAGTCGGACCAAGCCCACGGACTTAGCTCGGTATTGAGCGGCGTTTGCGCCAGGCTATTGGCGAAGTTGCACAGCGTGGCCAAGCTGACGCCGAGGATCACATCCAGCGCCTGGCGCTCGCCGTAACCCGCCGCGCGAAACCCCTGCCATGCCGCCTCGCTAACCGCGCCGCGCGTGGCGATGACTTCGCGTGCGAAGCTGGCAATGGCTTCAAGATGCGGGTCTGGCAGCGGCTGCCGCTTGCGTAGCGCCTGTAAATCGGCCGGAGGCATGATCTTTTTCTTTTCGACCGTTGCGCTGTGTCCCGCCACGCAAAAACCGCAACCATGGACAGTTGCAGCAATTAATTGCACCGTTTCTCGTTCCGCTGCGGATAGACTGTTATTATTATTTATAGCGCCAACTGTTATATATGTTTGCAGCGCCTGCGGCGAATTAGACAGCGCCAGTAATAAGTTGGGAATAAATCCTGAAGAACGCCGGGCGTTTTCCAGATAAGTTTTTGATTCCTCTGGAGCAGTTGCCAGGGTCTGCAAGGTAATTCTTGTCATAATTAGCCTCCTGTTAAATTACAATCAGTATGTTTTTATTGAACATGGGGAGCAATACTGATAAAAAGTTGATTATTGTTCATTCGTCCTTTATTTATTCTTTTTTACTATGCTAAATAGCGAATGGTTATTAGATAATCTGAGCATTGAGAACTCCGTTTTCCATGTGGGCAAGTATTGCGGCTCGTGGAAAGGCGGCACTTCGGGCAGTGGAAAGGCCAGCTATCACCTGGTGATGGAGGGGCACTGCTGGCTGCATTGCGCCCAGCATTCCAGCGCGTTACGTCTTGAAAAAGGCGACATGGTTTTTATTTTACAGGATTGTCCATTCGTTCTTTCCTCCCATGAAAATGCGCAAAGCGCCTACCGCGCGCCGGTGCAGGAAATGCAGCCGCTGACTTACAAAGATGAGACCAGCACCGCATTAGCCTGCGGTTTTATTACCTTTAAAACCACCATTAGCCAGATGCTGTTGAGCTTTTTGCCGCAGGTTATCGTATTTAAAGCACAGGACGACCGGTCCGGCTCCATCGGCAAACTGGTGGCGGTGATTAATCGGGAAGCGACACAGACGGCGCTACGCAGTGAAAAGCTTATCGCTTCGCTGACGGAATTACTCTTTTTTATGGTGATCCGCCACTATTTATCCAGCCATACGGTGAAGACGCCGTTGGATAATATTCCGCTGACAACAGAATTCCTCAATCTGATGGCGGAGATTGTCTTGTTTCCGGCACGCCCCTGGACGGTGGAAGCCATGGCGCGCGCATCGGGCCTGTCGCGCTCGTGGTTTATTCAGCGCTTTAACCAGGTTTCGCCGCTGTCACCTGCAGAAATTGTGCGCCATATTCGCATTGCACTGGCCTGCCAGCACATCGCCGGCGGTGTAAGCCTGACGCAGAGCGCGGAACGAGTCGGCTATCTATCCCAGGCTGCGTTTAATCGCGCATTTCAACGCATCACAGGGGTCACCCCCGGCCGCTACAGTCAGCAGTGCCGGGACAACGCCGCCGCTCAGCAATTTCACGGCCGGAATTATCTGCAGATAAACGAAATCGTTTAACTCGCCCCTGCTGCAGCATGGTTGATTGCGATCGGCCATGCTTCAGGCCATACTCTGCTGTGCGAGCGGAAATGACGCCGACAAAACGCCTGCGCTAAAATCTCGATCATCACGGACTCGTAATACTGTTATCCATAAAAACCACAACATTGTATATTTCGTTTTGTTTTAAATTACCTACAATAAAAAAGATATAGTAAAAAAAGAAGTAGTATCTATGCAACACCATGTTCAACTCTCCGACAGCATAATATCCAACAGCCAGACATTGGTTAATTCCGCCATACAATATATTTATCAAAATATAAAGAATAACATTTCAGTTTATGATATCTCTGAATATCTGCAAGTTTCCCGGCAATATGTGCATCGCATTTTCAAAAAACAAACCGGAATGACCGTCAACACCTTTATCAGCCATAAAAAAATCGAATATGCGATGATGGATATCATCCTCGGTATTGAGGATGCCGACTCGGCCTACCTTAAATATAATTTCAAAAGTAAACATGCGTTTATCAATCAGATTCAGCATCTATATCCATACCACTCCTGCCTTACATAGCCTGCCGGCAGTCGCAGCACATAAAAAATAAATCGCTGCGCGCTGCCCCCCAATATCACTGCCTCCCTGATACCATCTATCGGCGATGCGCTCAACCATTAGCAAAATAATCGCTAACGAATAGCGGAAAAATAACTCAGAACGAATAACAATTAATTAGAATCAGTGGTTATAACAACTGTTATATCGATTAACAAACAAACTGTTCATGTTGGTGAAGGATCCGCTGTGATGTAATTCACTGGTATTTTCGGGTGAATTAACCCGCACTCTGTTGAGAACACTATAATGAGCAATGATGAATTTTCGGATAATGAACGATTGAAACAGCAGAGCCAGCTTCTGCGCGGCACGATTAAAGAAGATCTGCATAACGAATTAACCGGCGGATTTCTCGGCGATAACTTTCAGCTGATCCGCTTCCACGGTATGTACCAGCAGGACGATCGCGATATTCGCCAGGAAAGAGCGGCGCAAATGCTGGAACCGCTGCATACGGTGATGCTGCGGGTGCGTTTACCCGGCGGGATCATCAGCCCGCAGCAGTGGCTGGGGATTGACGAGTTTGCGTCGCAGCATACGCTTTACGGCAGCATCCGCATCACCAACCGCCAGGCACTGCAGCTACACGGCGTGCTAAAACGCAATATCAAGCCGGTTCATCGGCTATTGCATCAGCTGGGTCTCGATTCGCGGGCGACGGCGGGCGACGTCAACCGTAACGTGCTGTGTACTTCAAATCCGGTGGAGTCAAGGCTTCATCATCAGGCTTACGAGTGGGCTAAAAAGATATCGGAGCATCTGTTGCCGAAAACAAACGCCTATGCCGAAGTCTGGCTGGACGGTGAAAAGATCGCACAGCCGGAAGAAGAACCCATTCTGGGCAACAACTATCTGCCGCGCAAATTTAAAACCGCGGTGGTCATTCCGCCGCAAAACGACGTCGATTTACACGCCAACGATCTTAACTTTATCGCTATCGGCGACAATGGGCAGTTGACGGGCTTCAACGTGCTTGTAGGCGGCGGCCTCGCGATGACCCACGGCGATCAGAGTACCTATCCGCGCCTGGCGACGGAGCTGGGGTATATTCCTTTGAACGCTACGCTGGCGGTTGCCACCGCCGTTGTCGCCACCCAAAGAGACCTGGGAAACCGCGCAAATCGACGCAACGCTAAAACAAAATATACTATCGATCGACTCGGCATTGAGGTGTTTAAAGCGGAAGTCGAGCTGCGGGCAGGCTTGGCATTCCAACCGCTGCGCCCTTACGCTTTCAGCAGTCGCGGCGATCGTATCGGCTGGGTCGAAGGGATCGACGGTAAGCACCATCTCACCCTGTTTATCCCCAGCGGCAGGTTGATTGATAAGCCCGGCAAGCCGCTCAAATCGGGCCTGGCCGCCATCGCCGCCGTCCACACGGGCGATTTTCGCTTAACCCCCAATCAAAATATCATTATCGCCGGCGTCAGCGAGCGCAACCGAGCACAGATTGACGCACTGGCGCAGCGCTATTCCCTGATTGATGACACGGTATCGCCGCAGCGAAAAAGCGCGATGGCCTGCGTCTCCTATCCCACCTGTCCGCTGGCGATGGCCGAGGCCGAACGCGTGCTGCCGGACATCGTCGATCGCCTTGACGCTATCTTAATACGTAACGGGATTGCCGATCGGGACGTGATATTTCGCGTCACCGGCTGCCCTAACGGCTGTGGCCGGGCGATGCTGGCCGAAATCGGCCTCGTCGGCCGTGCCGTGGGCCGCTATGACATATACCTCGGCGGCAACCGCGAGGGAACGCGTATTCCTCGCCTCTATAAAGAGAACCAGCCGCTTGAGGAGATTATCCGCGACCTTGACGCGTTACTGAGCGCCTGGGCGCAGGCGGATAACCCGGATGAGGCGTTCGGCGACTTTGCGATACAGACGGGGATTATTCGCCCGGTACTGAACTCCAGCATCGACTTTTATCTGCAGGATTAAGATGGCCAGGCCGTTGGCGATTATTCAAATGGGCGATCCGCCGGCGGTCATCCGCCAGGAGGCAGGCGAGCAAAGCCGATGGTTCGTTCAGGTGCTCGCCTTAAACCGCGGGGAGTACCGGGTTTTTCGCCCGGATCGCCATGAGCTCCTGCCCGCTATCGACACAATCTGCGGCGCTATCATCAGCGGCTCCTGGGCGATGGTCACCGACCGGTTGGCGTGGAGCGAGGAGACCGCGCAATGGATACGCCTCGCCCACGCCCTGAACCTGCCATTGCTTGGCGTCGGCTATGGCCACCAGCTGATTGCCCACGCGCTGGGAGGGCTGGTTGCGGATAACCCGCAGGGGAGTGAACACGGGCTTCAGCTGATCCAGATCGCCGAAAACAGCACTGCCCCGCTGCTAACGACATGTCCCGGTCGCTTCGCGGCCTGGCTTTCTCACCGGCAAACCGTGCTACGGCCGCCGGAAGGTGCCAGCGTACTGGCTTTTTCCACCCGGGACGTCTGCCAGATTCTGCGCTATAGCGACACGGCGTATTCGGTGCAGTTCCACCCGGAATTTACCTGGGATATTATGGCCGCCTGCCTCAAACAGTGCGGCGAAGGGTTGGAAATGGCCGAGATGTCCGGCGAACCAGCCTGGCCACAAGAACTGCTCAGGCGCTTCTATTATCTCTGGTGCAAGGATAATGCCCCCCGCTTATGCCAGTCATAAGCATGAGAAAACGGTTTAATTGATCTCCTCCCGGAAAACAGTACCACTCTACATCAAGATAAAAGCCTCTCTGGGTTTACACCAGGGTTGCTTTCCCCTTGCGTCGCCCCCTTAAACTCAACGCACTTATCGCTGAGCAAGGACATCAAAACTGCCCCCTGTTCAAACCGTTAATCTAGTAATTTCATCTCCAGCGCCCGGCTCATCGCTTGAGTGCGACTATTCACTTTGAGCTTCGCGTAGATATTTTTGATGTGCCATTTGACCGTTTCAGCAGAAATAACGAGGGTGCGAGCAATTTCTTTATTCATCTGACCTTCAGCGATCAGTTGTAATACCTGCAACTCTCGCTCGCTGAGTTCCCCATGAATATCGGGGCTTCCACTATTAAACGGTGTTCCATCTGCAGGCGCGCACTTGCCGGCCCAGGGTTCATGGACTATCCCTTCCTCTGTACAAGCCGAAGAGGTTTCATTCATACCGGCAAGCAAAGGTTGCAAGGTATCGCCAGCCTCAAGAAAGAGGCCCTTGAGATGCTGTTGTTCAGCCAGCTGCACGACTGGCTGAAATGTCGTGCGCGCTGCCGCAGTTTTGCCGCTGTTCCACAAGGCTAATGACCAGAGCGTACGCAGACGCGCTGCGGTTAACCTGTCCCCCCGGCTTTCCTGATCAGGGACCATGTCAGCCAGGAGAATACAGGCTTGCGGCGCCTGGCCTGTGGCGAGAAGAAGGCGACAGTGGCTAAGGGATGCATACAGAGCGATAGCGCGTTGACAGGGATGTTCGGCATCCATTCGGAAGCTGGCGGCCATTTGTTCGAGTTGTCGCTGCAGTTGCTCTGCGCCTGTGACATTGCCGTGCTGCAGTCGCACCCTCACCTGCTCGGCTAACATCATGGCCTGGAGCCGTTGCCAGCCGCGAGACACCGCAAGGCGCTGCGCATGCTCCAGCAATCGCTCGGCCTCATACGGCATATCGCCATCCAGGGCCTGACGCGCGAGATAGGTATAGCAACGACGCAGCGCATCGGGTGGACTGAATCGGTCGATGAATTCGAGCCGGTCGGCTAACAGATGATCAGGCGAGTCACCACTCTGACATTCATAGGCTATCTCCGCCAGCAGCGGCGCCAGCGTCGCGCCACTGGTCGACTGGGTACCGGTATAACATTCAGCCTGGCGCAACGTTTTCTCTGCGTACCACCCGGCTTTCCCCAGATCGCCCTGACAAAGATGGCACTGGGCAATAATAAAAGCGCGATAAACCGAGACAAACAGATTATCTAAAGGACTTTCCGGAGAGGGCATATGCTGTTGAACCTCCAGCGCATCGTGATAGCGCTGGTTAACAACATGGCAATAGCTGAGAATATTGCATATCAGACCATCAACCCAGGTGTCGCCGCAGGGCACTTCGGCCAGCAACGGCTGAACAATAGCCAGACTCTCCGGGATGTTTTCCGCAAAGGCTTCGCAAATTGCCCGCACAACCCGCAATTTACACCAGGTGCTGCGGGTTAAATCCTCACGATGATGAAGTACCATCTGATCGAGGTTATCAAGCAGCTGCCTCGACTCATCAAAGTGGAAATAATGCGCCAGTGCCCAGGCCAGATTAATTTGCAGGTCAATGCGCGAAGGATCGGTACTGGGCGGTAAATGATGCATCCATGAGATCAGGGTATCGATATCCCCTTCTTCCGCCAGTGACTGAGCGCTTGCGCCGTCCTGTACGGGGCTATGCACCGGCTTGCCTGCGCTGAGCGCATGGCGTACCGCCTCAGACCACAGCTTCTGTTCGACGAACCAATGACTGGCTAATTCATGTAGCTGTTTGCGATCAATATCGTTGTTCTGCTGCAGCATGGTCCGAAGATTTTCCTGCAACAGAGGATGGTAGCGGAACCAGTAGCCTTGTTCGTCAAGGGCTGACAAAAAAAGGTTGTGTCGCTCAATCCATGCCAGCATCGCTTTACTATCATCACGTCCAGTCACTGCATTGCATAATTCGGCATTTAACCGACTGAGGAAGGACGTTTTCACCAGAAAATCAAGAACCTCTTCCGGCAGCGGATCCAGTACCACCTCTTTCAGATAGCGGGCAATAGACCGTGTTCCTCCATGCATATTGCGCAACAGATGCTCGGGATCATGCTGTAATTCTGCGGACAATGAAGCGATCTTCATCCCTGCAATCCAGCCCTCAGTCACGGACTGTAGCCGCTGTGCATGGTGGTTGCTGAGGGGTAGCGCAACCGTGCGGCTAAAATAGTGTTTTGTTTCTTCGAGCGTGAATTGCAGGTCTCGATCATAGATTTCCACCAGTTGGTCCTGGGCCTGCAGCTGGCTCAGCGCAAGATTCGGGTGGAAACGGCTGCCAATGATCAGATGCAAGGCGGCAGGCGCATGCTTGATTAAATACCCCACGGCTTCATAGACCCCACGATCGTTAATCACGTGGAAGTCGTCGATGATCAGGTATACGTCATGCGGGCAATAGTGTAGCTGGTTAATGAGCCCGGCCAGCAGTTGCTCGGAGCTGGAGAGCTTCTGTTCTTCCATGTCACGCCAGAAATCGGCGTCCCAGTCAGCATAGAGTGGACGCAATGCTTGCAGCAGATAAGGAATAAACTGCCATACGTCATCATCATCCTCATCGAGGCTCAGCCAGGCGATACGTTCACCCTGGGCGACCATCTGCTGATGCCATTGCGCCAACAACGTGGTTTTGCCAAATCCAGCGCCGGCGCAGACGACGCCCAGCCGGCACTGCTGAACGGGACTGAGAAGCTGAAGAAGCCGGGGGCGCTCCAGCAATTGTATCGAGGAGCGAGGCGGGACGAATTTGGTCAGGATTAACGGCAAGCCTCGCGTCAGCCGCAATGGCCCGGAGACCAGTGAGGGTGATTGGCGACCTTCTAAATCCAATGGCTTCATCCGTGGTGTCTACTCGTTTTGTTTTTTTCAATTGTACGCCAGCCACCGGGATGACATGGGGCAGGCAAACTTTATGGCTACACAAAATTTAGAAAGTTTGACCTCAAGCATGAAAACCCCCACCTACCCCCCCATGAAGGTGGCTTCGCACTCTCTCTAACCGCTCGTAGATTCATTGCATGGGTGTGGCCAGGGTTATTCGCCCTGTCTGTTGGCCCCGCCTGGGTGACCTTTATTGAGGAGAATTAAACGATGCTCAGCAAACAGGCGTTATTGCAGGCTTACCGCAAGATGCGGGAGATCAGGACCTTTGAAGAGCGGTTGCATCAGGAAAATACCAGCGGTGATATTCCGGGCTTCATTCACCTTTATACCGGTGAGGAGGCCATCGCGGTGGGGGTCTGCGAAAATTTAACGAGCGCAGATTTCATTGGTTCAACACACCGTGGACATGGCCACTGTATTGCTAAAGGTTGTGACATTCACGGCATGATGGCCGAAATATTCGGTAAGGACAGCGGGTTATGTCGCGGTAAGGGTGGCTCGATGCACATTGCCGATCTGTCGAAAGGAATGCTGGGGGCGAACGCTATCGTTGGGGGGGCCCCTCCACTGGCCATCGGCGCCGCGCTAACGGCAAAAACGCTAAAAACCGGCAACGTCGGTGTCTCTTTTACGGGCGATGGGGGTTCTAATCAGGGCCTGGTCTTTGAAGCCATCAATATGGCCGTCGTGCTCCAGCTTCCAGCCGTCTTTATTTTCGAGAACAACGGTTACGGCGAAGGGACCGGCCATGACTACGCCGTGGGTGGGCGTGATATCGCCCGGCGCGCCGCTGGCTTCGGCCTGCCGGCAGTGACCGTCGATGGCACCGATTTCTTTGCCGTTTATGAGGCAACCTCAGAGGCGGTCAAGCGTGCGCGAGAAGGCGGTGGCCCAAGCGTCATTGAGGCCAAAGCCTTCCGCTGGCATGGTCATTTTGAGGGCGATCCCGCGCTATACCGCGCGGAAGGTGAAGTGCAACGCCTGCGTGAACAACATGATCCGCTGAAGATTTTCACCGCTAAGGTCAAGCAGCATATCACCCAGGAAGAACTGGCGGCGATTGACGAGGAAGTAGAAGCCCTGGTCAACGATGCCGTATTGAAGGCCCGCGCCGCTGCCTACCCGGCTCCGGAAGACCTGCTGACAGACGTGTACGTCTCATACTGAGGGTGATAACCATGACAATAAAAACCTATCGTGAAGCGGTCAAGGAAGCCCTGGCTCAGGAAATGGAACGCGATGAACGCGTAGTGCTCATCGGTGAAGACTTGCGTGGCGGTCATGGCGGAAATGCGCCCGAAGAGGCGAAGATTGAAGCCTTTGGCGGTGTACTGGGTGTCACTAAAGGGCTGTGGACGCAGTTCGGCTCCGATCGGGTGATCGACACGCCCATTACCGAGTCGGCCATTATCGGTATGGCGGCCGGCGCCGCAGCAACGGGGCTGCGGCCAGTCGCGGAATTGATGTTCATGGATTTTTTTGGTGTGAGTCACGATGCACTGTATAACCAGGCGGCTAAGTTCCGCTACATGTTTGGTGGCAAAGCCAGAGCTCCGCTGGTAATGCGAGGGATGATCGGCGCAGGGTTTTCCGCCGCGGCCCAGCATTCACAGTCACCCTATAATATCTTTGCCACCACGCCTGGACTGAAAGTGGTGGTGCCCTCGACGCCTTATGACGTCAAGGGTCTGTTAATCCAGTCCATTCGCGACGACGACCCGGTGGTATTCTGCGAGCATAAAATGCTGTACGACCTCAAGGGCGAGGTACCGGACGAGATCTATACCATCCCGCTAGGTGTAGCCAACTACACGCGCGAAGGAGAGGATGTCACCATCATTGCGTTGTCGGCAATGGTACATAAAGCAAACCAGGTGGCGGACAAACTGGCCAGAGAGGGGATCTCGGTCGAGGTGGTCGACCCGCGAACCATTTCGCCGCTGGATGAGGAAGGTATTCTGGAATCGGTGGCTTCCACGGGGCGGGTAGTGATAGTCGACGAATCTGCTGCACGCTTCGGTTTTGCTCATGATGTCGCGGCGCTGATTGCGTCTCAGGCATTCCATTTCCTCAAAGCGCCCGTTCTGCTGGTGACGCCGCCACACACGCCGGTCCCGTTCTCCCCTGCTCTCGAAAAACTCTGGATCCCTGGCGTTGAACGTATCGAAGCCGCCGTCCGTCAAGTGCTGGAGGATTAACCTATGAGCGAAATCAAGACGCTTGAAATGCCAAAGTGGGGGCTTTCCATGGAGGAAGGCTTGCTCGCTCGATGGGCAATCCAGGAGGGTGACGATTTCACCAGAGGACAGGAAATCTGTGAGATTGAAACCAGTAAAATCGTCAATGTGCTGGAGGCACCTTTTGCCGGTACATTACGCCGGATAATCGCCCGGGAGGGTGAGACGCTTCAGGTTGGCGCCGTGCTGGCTCTGGTGGCTGACGCTTCGGTCAGCGATGCTGAACTGGACGAATTCGCTGCCAGTCTGGCTACAGTGAAACCCGCAGCCCCTGGCCCGGAGGCTGCCGCGCCGGACGTAGCGGCACAGGCAGGCGGTAAGCCACCTTCCGTTGTTTCGCCGCCATCCAACAGTCCGGAGCCCCCTATTGGGCAGACCGTCATCCCCGTCAGTCTGCAAGGCGTGACTGATGTGACTCAGGTTAATGCCACGCCCCATGCGTTACGACTGTCTGCCCGCTGGGGTGTCGACCTGAAAAAGGTCCGCGGCAGCGGACGCGGGGATCGTATCTCTGTTTCTGATCTGGAAAGCGCGATCGTTGCCGCCGGCGGTCGCCTGGCCTCTCCGACGCCACCCGTTCGTCGCAGCAAAGCGCCCCGCTCGCATGCCGATGATAGCCAGGTATCGGCCACCCCGCTGGCGCGCCGCCTGGCCGGCAAGCTGGGTATCAACTTGCATGACTGCCGAAGCAGCGGTTCACGCGGTCGGGTGAGTCGCGATGATGTGCTGGCTGCGTCGTTGTTGCTCGACGGGCCCCCGCAGACCAGCCCTGTGCAGGAGAGTGCCCCGACACCCTTTGAGAGCATCCCCATGTCCGGTATGCGGCGGGCTATCGCTTCTCGCTTGCAAACCTCTAAGCAACAGTCTCCCCATTTCCGTTTGAGTGTCGATATCGATCTGGAACGACTGTTAGCGTTTCGTCAGGAAATTAACCGCGAAGTACCCGGTGTCAAGATTTCGGTTAACGACCTGCTGGTGAAAGCTTGTGCCCTGGCGCTGGTGGCCGTGCCAGACGTCAACATCCAGTTTGATGAAGCGACACAAAGTATCCGCCGCTTTGTGGATGCCGACATTTCAGTGGCCGTTGCGCTGCCTGACGGGCTAATTACCCCCATTGTTCGCTCGGCGAACCGGAAATCGATCAGCGACATATCGGCCGAAATTCACGCCCTGGTGACCAGGGCCAAAGCGGGCACGCTGAAGCCGGAAGAGTTCCAGGGGGGGACCTTTAGCGTGTCAAATCTGGGGATGCTCGGCATCCGGCAGTTTGACGCCATCATCAATCCACCGCAAAGCGCAATCCTCGCCATTGGCACCGGCGAGATGCGGGCGGTAGTACGCGACGGGCAAATCGTCGCGCGCCACCAAGTGACGGTATCGCTATCCTGCGATCACCGGGTCATCGATGGGGCGGCAGGTGCAGCTTTTCTCCAGGAACTCAAGCGACTGACTGAAACCCCAACCCTGATGTTTATCCAGGAGACGAGCTATGCACGATAATTACGATGTGCTGATCATCGGCGGGGGTCCTGGGGGGTATGTGGCCGCCATCCGTGCCGGCCAGCTAGGTCTTCGTACCGCCTTAGTGGAAAAACAACATCTGGGCGGCATCTGCCTGAACTGGGGATGCATTCCAACCAAGGCGCTGTTGCATGGCGCTGAGGTCGCGCACAGTATCACCCATGCCAGTCAGCTGGGCATCAGCGTGGGTGAGGTGAATGTCGATCTGCAAAAACTGGTGCAGTTTAGCCGTGCCGTTTCGCAACAGCTCACCGGCGGGGTTGAGTACCTGTTGAAGAAAAATGGCGTGAGGGTGATTGATGGCACCGCGCGGCTGCGCGGTAAGGGACAAATAACGGTAGCGGATGCCCGGGGGGAAGCGCACGATTACCGGGCCGATCACGTGATCCTGGCCACGGGCGCCCGACCACGCGCATTACCAGGCATAGAGCCAGATGGCGAATATATCTGGACCTATTACGAGGCACTACAGCCTAAGCGATTGCCCAGGTCGCTATTAATCATCGGTTCAGGCGCGATTGGCGTCGAGTTCGCCAGCCTTTATAACGATCTGGGCTGTAAAGTGACGCTGGTCGAGCTAGCGTCGCAGATTTTGCCCGTGGAAGATGCCGAAGTGTCAGCGGCGGTGCGTAAGTCATTCGAAAAGCGCGGGATTCAGGTCCATACCCAGACCCAGGTAACGCAAGTACAGCTCACCGATACCGGGGTGCGCTGTACAATGAAAAATACGAGCGCCGAATCTTTCCTGGAAGTCGAACGCGTGCTGCTGGCGGTTGGCGTACAGCCGAATATTGAAGATCTGGGGCTGGAAGCACTGGGCGTCGAGTTAGACCGCGGTTTTATCAAGACGGACGCGGCTTGTCGCACTAACGTATTTGGGCTTTATGCCATCGGCGATGTAGCCGGCCCGCCGTGTCTGGCGCACAAGGCCAGCCACGAAGGCGTGATCTGCATTGAGACACTGGCTGGTGTCGAAGGCACCCACCCGCTTGATCGCGACTATGTGCCCGGTTGCACTTATTCCCGGCCTCAGGTTGCCAGTCTGGGCCTGACGGAATCGACGGCCCTGGCCAGAGGACGACCCGTCAGGATCGGTAAGTTCTCTTATCAGAGCAATGGTAAGGCGCTGGCCAGCGGCGAGACGGAGGGTTTTGTGAAGACTATTTTCGATGCTGAAACCGGCGAGTTGCTGGGCGCGCATATGGTTGGCGCACAGGTCACGGAACAGATCCAGGGGTTTGGCATCGCCCGTCACCTGGAGGCCACAGATGAAAGTCTCCTGTCGATGATCTTTGCGCATCCGACACTTTCCGAAGCGATGCATGAGTCAATCCTCGCGGCCTGCGACCAACCGTTGCATCAATAAGAAATAAGGGAGGCGATAGCTGCGCGATACGGAGTAAGTTGCCCGTTATCCCTCCTGTATTTTCCTTGAACGTTCGATAAGGTAACAGCCCGTCGTTAGGTAAGTATCCCGCATCATTGATCTCCAGCCACTGGCAGTCATCTCACTTTATTGAAAATGAGCAGGACTAACGCAAGGCAAATGGCGCTACCGACAAATGCGGTGATGAAGGAATTCACCAATGAGCTGCTGTAACGAAATAAAAGCGTCATTGCGGATTCATTCCGTCAAGACTTGCTTATTTGTTCGTTACGAACATTTTAATACCAGGGGAATTGCACATAGCCGCTAACCTGTCCTTATTATTGCCACTCGACCTCATCTCTGTTGCCCTTACTGACGTTGCACTCGTTGCACATGATTTGCAGATTGGCAATATCGAGGGCTAAATGCGGGTAAAGAGAACGCGGTTTAATATGATCAACGTGCATCACCATTCCGTCATTGGCGCCGCGCCCGCATACGCAACATTTATTGCCGTAGCGCTGGAACGCCTGGTAACGTAAACGCCGCCACTCCCTTGAGCGGTAGAACGTATCAGCCTCTTTAGCTGCTTGCTGCCGCAGCGCCTGCTCACGCCGGTACTGCTCGAATAAAACGACATGCCCTTCAGCTTTAGGGTAATTTCCCCAGGCATCCGTCGCTGGCGTTGTGTCGGGCTTCTCCTGTACCTTCACCGAGTCTTGAGGATAGAGTTTGCTCGTAACCTTTTGTACCAGCTTGAAAAGTATCCATACGACTACGGCCAGAATAACTAACGTTTCCACTCCCTCGCCTTATTCTCGTTCAAAGATGATTGCTGCATTATTTTATACAAGCGCCATATTGATGGTCATTATACCTTTGTAGGGATGAATTCGCGTTATCGCAAGGGGATAACATGCGTCCCCACACCATATACACCGCTATACCACCCATCTTTTCCCCCTCACGTTTTCAACCCAACCTGCTATGCTCCTTCTTTCCCTGTTCTCTGGAGATCTCAATGCTGACCATCTGGGGCCGAAAAACCTCCTCTAACGTGCAGGCGCTGATGTGGTGTGTTGGCGAGCTTGGGCTGGACTATCTCCGGTTCGACGTGGGGCATCGCTATGGTGGTACCGACAGCGAGGCGTTTTATCAGCTCAATCCCAATCGCACGGTGCCAGTGCTGCAGGATGGCGATAATCCGCCGCTGTGGGAAACGGGCGCTATCCTTCGCTATTTAGCCAATCGCTACGCCGATGACGCCTTCTGGCCGGGCGATCTGCTGGCCCGCACTGAGGTTGATCGCTGGGCCGAGTGGTCAAAGCAGAATATCGCCCTCGGCTTTACGGCGCCGGTGTTATGGCGCGTGGTGCGCACGCCTGCCGCCGAGCGGGATCCGCAGGCCATCGCCGCGGCGGTGAAGGCTCTGGAGCAAAAGCTGGCGATTGCCGAGACGCGTCTCGCCGGCAGTCGCTATCTGGTGGGCGATACGTTCACCCTGGCCGACATCCAGTTTGGCCATGTGCTGTACCGCTACTTTGCCATCGACATCACCCGTCATTCCCTCCCCCATCTGGCGGCTTACTATGCACGGCTAACCGAACGGCCTGCCTTTCGCCAGCACGTCATGGTCAGCTACGACGAACTGAAGGTCTGAAGATGGTCGGTAGCGCCTCCTGACGCTACCGACATACCGGTTAACGCGCCATCAGGACAAACACGCCCCAGCCGAGATATTCCCGGGTCCAGGTGACATGGTGCAGCGGCGCGGTGGTCAACTGCTGGCGAACCTCCGGCGCGAAGTCATCGTGCGGATTGGCCTCCAGCCAGCGGCGCATCGTCAGCCATTTCGCCGCTTCATAACGATCCCAGCCCTCCTGGTCGGCCAGCACCATCTCCACCACGTCATAGCCCAGTTCACCAAAGTGGGCGACCAGCGCCGGCAGCGTCAGGAAGTCATCGGGAGTCTGCGCGCCGCAGGCAACCGCCTCTTCCGCCGTGGCCGGACGTTTACGCCACCATGGCTCGCCGATCAGCAGCATGCCGCCGGGCCGCAGGCTCTGCTTCAGCAGCGCAATCGTGCCGGCCACCCCGCCGCCGATCCACGTGGCCCCCACGCAGGCGGCAATATCGCACGGCTGGCTGGCGACGTATCCGCTGGCATCCTGATGCACAAAGGTTACCCGGTCGCTTACCCCGAGCGCTTCTGCACGGGCGGTCGCCTGCTGGCTGAACAGCAGGCTCATGTCCACGCCGGTGCCGACGATCTGATGATCGCGCGCCCAGCTACAGAGCATCTCGCCGGAGCCGCTGCCAAGGTCAAGAATAGCGGTGCCCGGCGCCATCCGCAGCGCCCGTCCCAGGGTGGCGTACTTTTCCGGGGTAAAAGGGTTATGAATACGGTGTTCGCTTTCACTGATAGTAAAAATGCGAGGGATATCGATCATGGGTGTTTCTCCTTGAGAGCCATACGCCCGGGCAGCGACCCTGCCCGGGTCGCTGTATCAGCGGTTGTCCGCCTGCGCGCGAACGTTATTCAAACCAGTGGTGTTGATCCGGTACGGCTGGCCGTTCACCGACTTAATCAGCTTTTTGGTTTTGAGCTTTTTGAAGACCGCGAGGGTGCAGTCGTTCAGCAACAGCCCTTCCCGGGTGTAGCATTCGACGGCGGTAATGCGGCCGGAGGTATCGCGGACGTGCGCAATACGGCCACCTTTGGCGAGAACGTGTAAGGTCCGTTGTTCCTGACGGGATAAATTCATACTGAAACCTGTTCATTATCATGTGCGAAAACATGCCTACACCCGCAGGTGTGTGCGTAAGGTTTAAGCGCAGCGATAATCAGTCCGGCCTGGGCAGGTCGGGGAACTGATTATCTGATAATGACATTCTCCAGCATCGAAGCCTCGGTAAGCATTGAAAGGTATTAACGCGCTGAATACTAACACCCTCAGTTCATAAGGGTATGGCGCAGATTAAAAACTGTGACCGGTATTACGATTTCCCCTCAGCCTTCCCCGCATTTTGCGCTTTCCGCCACCCGCTCTGTTCCTCAAGATTAACCACCACCTTATCTCCCTCCCGCATTGTTAAATAATTGTTTTCAGATCACAAAATAGAAACAAAAAGGCCATTTCGTACGCATTTTATAAAAATGTAGATATTTTTAATTTATGGCTACGAAATGAACATCACCCTGACCTTACAGCGAGGAACGATCCTGATGAACGCCCTGACCGCAGTAAAACCGACACCCGCGCCGTTAGCCCAGCCATATCCGGGCTTTTCCATTGCCCCTTCCGCACAGTCGCCGCGCCTGCTGGAGCTCACCTTTTCCGCCGAAACAACCACGCAGTTCCTGCAGCAGGTCGCGCAGTGGCCGGTGCAGGCGCTGGAGTACAAATCTTTCTTACGCTTCCAGGTCGGCAAGATCCTCGACGATCTGTGCGGCAATCAGCTGCAGCCGTTGCTGATCAAAACATTGCTCGATCGTGCGGAAGGCGCGCTGCTGATCAACGGCGAAGGGATCGATAACGTCAGCCAGGCCGAGGAGATGGTCAAGCTGGCCACCGCCGTCGCCCATCTGATTGGCCGTTCCAACTTCGACGCCATGAGCGGTCAGTATTACGCTCGCTTTGTGGTGAAAAATGTCGATAACTCCGACAGCTACCTGCGCCAGCCGCACCGGGTGATGGAGCTGCACAACGACGGCACCTACGTCGAAGAGCAAACCGACTACGTGTTAATGATGAAGATCGACGAGCAGAACATGCAGGGCGGTAATTCCCTGCTGCTGCATCTCGACGACTGGGAGCATCTCGACGAATTTTTCCGCGACCCGCTGGCTCGCCGCCCAATGCGCTGGGCCGCGCCGCCGAGCAAAAACGTCAGCAAGGATGTTTTCCACCCGGTGTTCGACGTCGATTCGCTGGGCCGTCCGGTAATGCGCTATATCGACCAGTTCGTCCAGCCGAAAGATTTTGAAGAAGGCACCTGGCTGAGCCGCCTTTCCGACGCGCTGGAAACCAGCAAAAACATCCTTTCAATACCGGTGCCGGTGGGCAAATTCCTGCTGATTAACAACCTGTTCTGGCTGCACGGCCGCGACCGGTTTACGCCGCACCCGGACCTGCGCCGCGAACTGATGCGCCAGCGCGGCTACTTTGCGTATTCCACGAAACATTACCAGACTCATCAATAAGGGTTCTCAGGCGAAGGAATTGAGCGGATGTATGATTTCGTGATTATCGGCGGCGGCATCATCGGCATGTCGACCGCCATGCAGTTAATTGAGATTTACCCGGACGCCCGCATTGCGCTGCTGGAAAAAGAGACCGGTCCGGCCTGCCATCAGACTGGCCACAACAGCGGCGTGATCCACGCCGGGGTGTATTACACCCCCGGCAGCCTCAAGGCGCAGTTTTGCCTCGCCGGCAACCGCGCCACCAAGGCCTTTTGCGAGCAGAACGGCATCCGCTATGACGTCTGCGGCAAAATGCTGGTCGCCACCTCGCCGCTGGAGATGGAGCGGATGCGCGCCCTGTGGGATCGCACCGCCGCCAACGGCCTGCAGCGCGAGTGGCTAAGCGCCGGGGAGCTACGCGAGCGCGAACCGAACATTACCGGGCTCGGCGGGATCTTCGTCCCTTCCAGCGGCATCGTCAGCTACCGCGACGTGGCGGCGGCAATGGCGAAGATCTTCGAATCAAAAGGCGGAACGATCGTCTACGACGCCGAAGTCAGCGCCCTGAAAGAACATGCCAGCGGCGTGGTGATCCGCACCCGCCAGGGCGCCGAATATGAGGCCTCCACGCTGATCGCCTGTTCGGGCTTGATGGCCGATCGGCTGGTAAAAATGCTCGGCGTCGATCCCGGGTTTATCATCTGTCCGTTCCGCGGCGAGTATTTCCAGCTGGCGCCGCAGCACAACCAGATCGTCAACCATCTGATCTATCCGATCCCCGATCCGGCGATGCCGTTCCTCGGCGTCCACCTGACCCGCATGATCGACGGCAGCGTCACCGTCGGCCCCAACGCCGTGCTGGCTCTGAAGCGCGAAGGCTACCGCAAGCGCGATATCTCGCTGGCCGATACCCTGGAGATCCTCACCTCGCCCGGCATCCGCCGGGTACTGCAAAACAACCTGCGCGCCGGACTGGGCGAAATGAAGAATTCGCTGTGCAGAAGCGGCTATCTGCGGCTGGTGCAGAAATACTGCCCGAGCCTGACGCTGAGCGATTTACGCCCGTGGCACGCCGGCGTGCGGGCGCAGGCGGTATCGCCGCAGGGCAAACTGATCGACGATTTTCTCTTCGTCACCACCGCGCGTTCGATACATACCTGCAATGCGCCATCGCCGGCGGCCACCTCCGCTATCCCGATCGGCGCGCACATCGTCAGCAAGGTGCAGACCCTGCTGGAAAGCCAGAGCAATCCCGGACGCACGCTGCGTGCGGCACGTAGCGTGGAGACACTACACGCCGCTTTTACCCGTTAACCCCCTTAAGACAGGAAGCGATTATGCAACTCAACGATATGACACTGTTTCGCCAGCAGGCGCTGATCGATGGTCAGTGGCGCGATGCGCCCAACGGCGATGTGATTGCGGTGACCAACCCGGCCAACGGCGAGCAGCTCGGCAATGTGCCGAAAATGGGCGCCGACGAAACCCGCGAAGCAATTGAAGCCGCCAATCGCGCCCTTCCCGCCTGGCGTGCCCTGACCGCCAAAGAGCGGGCGAATATTCTGCGCCGCTGGTTCGATCTTATGATGGAGAATCAGGACGATCTCGCCCGCCTGATGACCCTCGAGCAGGGAAAACCGCTGGCGGAAGCCAAAGGCGAAATCAGCTACGCCGCCTCCTTTATTGAGTGGTTCGCCGAAGAAGGTAAGCGCATTTACGGCGATACCATTCCCGGCCATCAGGCCGACAAACGCCTGCTGGTGATTAAGCAGCCCATCGGCGTTACCGCCGCCATCACCCCGTGGAACTTCCCGGCGGCGATGATCACCCGCAAAGCGGGCCCGGCGCTGGCCGCCGGCTGCACCATGGTCCTGAAACCGGCCAGCCAGACGCCGTTTTCAGCGCTAGCGCTGGCCGAACTGGCCAATCGCGCCGGGATCCCCGCCGGGGTGTTCAACGTGGTCACCGGCTCCGCCGGGGCCGTCGGCGGCGAACTGACCAGCAACCCGCTGGTGCGCAAGCTCTCCTTTACCGGCTCGACCGAGATTGGCCGCCAGCTGATGGAGCAGTGCGCGAAAGACATCAAAAAAGTCTCCCTGGAGCTGGGCGGCAACGCGCCGTTTATCGTCTTTGATGATGCCGACCTTGATAAAGCCGTCGAAGGGGCGCTGGCGTCGAAGTTCCGCAACGCCGGGCAGACCTGCGTCTGCGCCAACCGACTGTACGTCCAGGACGGGGTGTATGACCGTTTCGCTGAAAAACTGCAGCAGGCGGTGGAAAAACTGCGCATCGGCGATGGCCTGCAGGATGGCGTCACCACCGGCCCGCTGATCGACGAGAAAGCCGTCGCCAAAGTTGAAGAACATATTGCCGACGCCATCGCCAAAGGCGCGAAAGTCGTCACCGGCGGCAAACCGCACGCCCTGGGCGGCAACTTCTTCCAGCCGACCATCCTGGTCAACGTTCCCGACAGCGCCAAAGTGGCGAAAGAGGAGACCTTCGGCCCGCTGGCGCCGCTGTTCCGCTTTAAGGATGAAGCCGACGTCATTGCCCAGGCCAACGATACCGAATTCGGCCTCGCCGCCTATTTCTACGCCCGCGATCTGAGCCGCGTCTTCCGCGTCGGCGAAGCGCTGGAATACGGCATTATCGGGATTAACACCGGCATTATCTCCACCGAAGTCGCCCCGTTCGGCGGCGTCAAGGCCTCCGGCCTCGGCCGCGAAGGGTCGAAGTACGGCATCGAAGATTACTTAGAAATCAAATATATGTGTATTGGCCTTTAACAGGAGCGATGGATGAACAGCAATAAAGCAATGATGGCGCGTCGCAGCGATGCGGTCCCGCGCGGCGTCGGCCAGATCCACCCTATCTTCGCCGAACGCGCGGAGAACTGCCGGGTGTGGGACGTCGAAGGCCGGGAATATCTCGATTTTGCCGGCGGTATCGCGGTGCTCAATACCGGCCATCTGCATCCGCAGGTTGTCGCCGCCGTCGAAGACCAGCTGAAAAAGCTATCTCATACCTGCTTCCAGGTACTGGCCTACGAGCCCTATCTGGCGCTGTGCGAAAAGATGAACCAGAAGGTGCCCGGTGATTTCGCCAAGAAAACCCTGCTGGTCACCACCGGGTCGGAAGCGGTGGAGAACGCGGTGAAAATCGCCCGCGCGGCAACCGGGCGCAGCGGCGCCATCGCCTTCACCGGCGCTTATCACGGCCGTACCCATTACACCCTGTCGCTGACCGGAAAAGTGAACCCGTACTCCGCCGGTATGGGGTTAATGCCGGGCCACGTCTATCGCGCCCTCTACCCGTGCGCGCTGCACGGCGTCAGTGATGACGAGGCGATCGCCAGCATCCATCGCATCTTCAAAAACGATGCCGCGCCGGAAGATATCGCCGCCATCATTATTGAGCCGGTGCAGGGTGAAGGCGGGTTTTATGCCGCTTCCCCGGCTTTTATGCAGCGCCTGCGCGCCCTGTGCGACGAACACGGCATTATGCTCATCGCCGATGAGGTCCAGAGCGGCGCGGGCCGTACCGGCACGCTGTTCGCCATGGAGCAGATGGGCGTGGCGGCAGATATCACCACCTTCGCCAAATCCATCGCCGGCGGTTTCCCGCTGGCGGGCGTCACCGGGCGGGCGGAGGTGATGGATGCCATCGCCCCCGGCGGACTCGGCGGCACCTACGCTGGCAACCCCATCGCCTGCGCCGCCGCCCTGGCGGTATTACAGATTTTCGAGCAGGAGAACCTGCTGGAAAAAGCCAACCAGCTCGGCGACACCCTGCGCCAGGGCCTGCTGGCGATTGGAGAAGAGCATCCGGAGATCGGTGACGTTCGCGGCCTGGGGGCGATGATCGCCATTGAGCTGTTTGAAGAGGGCGACCGCAGCAAGCCTAACGCCAGGCTGACGGCGGATATCGTCGCCCGCGCCCGCGACAAAGGCCTGATCCTGCTCTCCTGCGGGCCGTACTACAACGTGCTGCGCATCCTGGTGCCGCTGACCATTGAAGAGGCGCAGATCGAGCAGGGTCTCAAGATCATCGCCGACTGCTTTACCAAGGCGAAACAGGCATAGAACAGAACACATGCGGAAGCGAAGTACGTTCGTAAGGGAATGAAGACGAGACCTGCAAAACAACAATAATACGCGTGCCCCGGCGCGGGAATGTCGGGGCGCTCTCCCAGGTGACACACTTCGAGAGGGTAAATGATGGGGCAACTGTCGCAATCACAGGATTTAGGGGCGGGACTGAAGTCGCGCCACGTCACGATGTTATCTATCGCCGGGGTGATCGGCGCGAGTTTATTTGTCGGTTCCAGCGTCGCCATTGCCGAAGCGGGCCCGGCGGTGCTGCTGGCCTATCTGTTTGCCGGGCTGCTGGTGGTGATGATTATGCGTATGCTGGCCGAAATGGCCGTCGCCACGCCGGATACTGGCTCCTTTTCCACCTACGCCGACAAAGCCATCGGCCGCTGGGCGGGGTATACCATCGGCTGGCTGTACTGGTGGTTCTGGGTACTGGTTATTCCGCTGGAAGCCAATATCGCGGCGATTATTCTGCATTCGTGGGTGCCGGGCGTCCCGGTGTGGTTGTTCTCCCTGGTCATCACTCTCGCCCTCACCGGCAGTAACCTGCTGAGCGTCAAGAACTACGGCGAATTCGAGTTCTGGCTGGCGCTGTGCAAAGTGATCGCTATTCTGGCGTTTATCGTACTGGGCGCGGTCGCCATTACCGGTTTTTATCCCTATGCCGAGGTCAGCGGCATTTCGCGGCTGTGGGACCACGGCGGCTTTATGCCGAACGGCTTCGGCGCGGTGCTGAGCGCGATGCTGATCACCATGTTCTCTTTTATGGGCGCGGAGATCGTCACCATTGCCGCCGCCGAATCGGACACGCCGGATAAACACATCGTCCGCGCCACCAACTCGGTGATCTGGCGTATCTCTATTTTTTATCTGTGCTCGATCTTTATCGTCGTCGCCCTCATCCCATGGAATATGCCGGGGCTGAAGAGCATCGGTTCCTACCGCTCGGTGCTCGAGCTGCTGCATATTCCCTACGCGAAGCTGATTATGGACGGCGTGATCCTCCTGTCGGTCACCAGCTGTCTGAACTCGGCGCTGTATACCGCCTCGCGGATGCTCTACTCCCTGAGCCGTCGCGGCGATGCGCCGGCCATCATGGGCCGGACCAACCGCAGCAAAACTCCGTACGTGGCGGTGCTGCTCTCCACCGGCGCGGCGTTCCTCACCGTGGTGGTGAACTACTATGCGCCCGCGAAGGTGTTTAAATTCCTCATCGACAGCTCTGGCGCCATCGCCCTGCTGGTCTATCTGGTGATCGCCGTTTCACAACTGCGGATGCGCAAAATCCTTCAGGCGCAAGGCGGCGAGATCCGTCTGAGAATGTGGCTCTATCCGTACCTGACCTGGCTGGTGATCGCCTTTATCACCTTCGTGCTGGTGGTGATGCTGTTCCGTCCGGCGCAGCAGCTGGAGGTGATCTCTACCGGCCTGTTAGCATTGGGAATTATTTGTACAGTCCCGATTATGTCGCGCTGGAAAAAGCTGGTATTGTGGCAAAAACTGCCGCTGCAAAATACGCGTTAACCCTGTTCCCGGCGCCCGCCGGGAAGAGTATTCAGGAGTAAGAACATGACCGCCATTCCCCAGGCGACGGCCATTGACGGGTACCGTTGGCTGAAAAACGACATCATCCGCGGGGTCTACCAACCCGATGAGAAGCTGCGGATGAGCCTGTTGACGTCGCGCTATGAGCTCGGTGTCGGGCCGCTGCGGGAGGCGCTCTCGCAGCTGGTGGCGGAAAGGCTGGTGACGGTGGTTAATCAGAAAGGCTATCGGGTGGCGCCCATGTCGGAGCAGGAGCTTCTCGATATCTTCGACGCGCGCGCCAACATGGAAGCCATGCTGGTGCGCCTCGCCATCGAACGCGGCGGCGACGAGTGGGAAGCCGAGCTGCTGGCCCGCGCCCATCTGCTCAACAAGCTGGAGTCCTGTGACGCCAGTGAGCGCTTACTCGATGAATGGGACCAGCGCCATCAGGCGTTTCACACCGCCATCGTCGCCGGCTGCGGCTCCCAGTATCTGCTGCAGATGCGCGAAAGGCTGTTCGATCTGGCGGCGCGCTACCGCTTCATCTGGCTGCGCACCACCGTGCTGTCGGTGGAGATGCTGGAAGACAAGCATGTCCAGCACCAGACCCTGCTGGACGCCATTCTGGCGCGCGATGCCGAACGAGCCAGCGCGCTGATGCGCGAGCACTTACTGACCCCTATCCCGATTATTCAACAGGCGATGGCTGGCAAGCTGTCGCCGCAGGCAGGGTGAGTCAGATGGTGGGGTTGAAATTACGGGTATGGCGGCACGCTCCTCCACGCCGCACGGGCGTGGAGAAATCGTATCCGTAGATCAATCAGGCCCGCAGGCGAACCGGCTCGCTGAAATCGTCGGCCGGTTCCAGCTTCAGATTAAAGGTGGTCAGCAGCGCTGCCGCGCGCTCGTGGAACTCGCGTAGCGTTTTTTCCAGTCTGTCGCTCACTTCCGGGTCGTCAATGTCGACCGCCTGCCATGAACCTTCTTTATTGAACAGGCCAAACTGGTAGCTGTAGGTGAAACGTGACTCTTGTGCTTCCATTTCCATCCACCAGCCCCAGAATTCACGCTTCTCCGGTGCGGGCTTAACATTGACGCAAACTGCCAGGCAATCGAAAAAGAAACGGTTGTCATGGCACTGCTCTTCGCGAATGTAAGGCCCTAGCGCCGTGAATTTCTTGATCAACTTACTTTTCAGGTGTCCACTCGGTAACGTCATTGCGATCTCCTTTAGTGATGCAACTGTTTTACCAAACCAATAGAATTTAGCAATAAATTAACCAAATCTATGATTGATCCAGCGGGCGATCTGTCGCAAT
The DNA here is from genome assembly GCF_000828055.2 of Klebsiella variicola. Classification (NCBI taxonomy): domain Bacteria; kingdom Pseudomonadati; phylum Pseudomonadota; class Gammaproteobacteria; order Enterobacterales; family Enterobacteriaceae; genus Klebsiella; species Klebsiella variicola. Next base: position 4,411,367 of record NZ_CP010523.2, read on the forward strand.
GCGTGATCAAAATTGCGATACACCGGGTTAAACGGGATCTCCAGCAGTTTGCCATCGGCAGATGACGAAGTGATTAACCGCGACTCTTCTTCGGGGCTGAACGGATCGTCCTTCCAGAAGCCGGAAAGCATCGGCGTCGGGCAACGGCGCCCCAGCAGTCCCTGGGTTTTTAACGAGTAGCGGTTGAGCTCCACGCGCAGCGCTTCATCGGACGCGTCATGCATGCCCAGCCGCGAGGCCAGCACGTCAAGATACATCTCCGGCACGCGCCCCTGATGCAGGGGATCCACCAGCAGACCATGAACGACCGGGCCCAGACACGCCACAGCCTTCAGCCGCTGCGGCTCCAGGTAACCCAGACGGACCGCGATATTGGCGCCAAAGCGGAAGCCAAAGGCCGCGACCCGGGTATGATCGACCCACGGTACATTTTCCAGATGGCGCAGCGCGTGCTGGTGCAGCAGGCTGGTGTCCTGATTCAGCGTCCATTTTGACGAGAAGCCGATGGAAGGCATATCGATCGTCAGCATGGCAATACCGAGCGGTGAGAAGTAGTTCTCATACAAGTTGTAATAATCCGTCTGCAGTGAGTCCAGGCCCCCGCACATCAGCACCGTCGGAAACGGCCCATCGCCTTTTGGCATATGCAAAAAGCCGGTTATTGGCGAACCGCCAGGGATGGTGAACTCCAGTTCGCGCAGCGAGCCCGGCAGCCGCTGGGCGGCCTCTTCATACGCCCGGTTGGCTAAAGCCTGCGCCTGTTCGGCCAGCTCATCGCCTTTAATATGCGGATAAGCGGCAATGCTATACAGGTTCGATGCATGCAACCAGTGGCGGCCGCTCAGCAAAGGATCGGCTTCCTGCCCGGCCTTTTGTTGCCACTGCATGGCCTCTTTCGCCCACTCAAAGATCCAGTTGCCGCCGCGATAGCCGATAACGGTATCGAACAGTTCTGGATCCGTTCGTTCGGCCTCGCTCATCACAATGCGCGCTTGCACATCGAGGATCTCCTGCGGGGTCACGCCGCGCCAGATCCACATCAAACGGTTGATCAGACGGTACCAGTGATCGACGTGATTGCCGCTCAGCGCCGACTGCATCGCCTGCGGTTTTCCGGCGGAAAACCGACGCACCAGCGTAGAGGTTTCGGGATGTTTGAAGCGGGGTTTAAACAGCGTTTCGCTGAGGTTAGCCTGTGACATGTGCAGCCTCCGTCGTAGTGCCACTCCTGTTATTGTAACCTGCTAAAGGATAAAAAAAACCACGCCCGGCAAGCCGGGCGTGGTAAATAGCACTGTCCTGAAGAATTAACGACCTGCGATAGGCGGTACAAACACCACGCCCATATCCCACGGCTGTTCAATCCAGGTGTCCTGCGGAATATCCACAACGTAATCGTCCACCAGCGGGCGGCCTGCCGGCTTGGCGAAAATGGTGACAAAGTGTGCTTTTGGATACATTTCGCGGATCGCCACGGCGGTACCGCCGGTATCCACCAGATCGTCGATAACGATAAAGCCTTCGCCATCGCCTTCCGCGCGTTTCAGCACTTTCAGCTCGCGCTGGTTATCATGGTCGTAGCTGGAGATGCATACGGTATCAACATGACGAATGCCCAGTTCACGCGCCAGTAAGGCTCCCGGTACCAGTCCACCGCGGCTGACGGCAATAATGCCTTTCCATTGCTCAACCGGCAGCAGACGGCTGGCCAGTTTGCGGGCGTGAATCTGCAACATGTCCCAGGTGACGACGTATTTTTCGCTCATGTGAAGTGTCCCAGCCTGTGTAATACGGCTTAAATAATGTTCGAGGGGGAAAATGGTTGCGCGAGATTATAGAGATCTGACGCACTAAAAACCAGTGTTAAGCGGTTTGCGCAACGCTTTTTGCGTTGTTTACACTACCTGCGGCGGTGGAAAGTGGTATTCTCAACCCCATCGCGCAAGCCCGGGCTTGTTGTGTATTTTAACGCTAACCCTCGTCCTGCAACCGCTGTATGCAGGAGTCTGTAAGGAGACTTACCGTGTCTGAACTGTCTCAACTATCCCCGCAGCCGCTTTGGGATATTTTTGCCAAGATTTGCTCCATCCCGCACCCGTCCTATCACGAAGAACAGCTCGCCGAGCACATTATGGGTTGGGCAAAAGAAAAAGGCTTACACGCGGAACGTGACCAGGTTGGCAACATTCTGATTCGTAAAGGCGCGACTGCCGGTATGGAAAACCGCAAGCCGGTAGCGCTGCAGGCGCACCTCGATATGGTGCCGCAGAAAAACAACGATACCGTCCACGACTTCGCCAAAGATCCGATCCAGCCGTACATTGACGGCGAATGGGTGAAAGCGCGCGGCACCACGCTGGGCGCGGATAACGGCATCGGGATGGCGTCCGCACTGGCCGTGCTGGCCGACGACAGCGTCGCTCACGGCCCGCTGGAAGTGCTACTGACCATGACCGAAGAGGCCGGTATGGACGGCGCGTTCGGTCTGCAGGCCAACTGGCTGCAGGCGGATATCCTGATCAATACCGACTCCGAAGAAGAAGGCGAAATCTACATGGGTTGCGCCGGCGGGATCGATTTCACCTCTAACCTGGCGCTGACTCGCGAAGCGATTCCGGCCGGGTTCCAGAGCTTTAAAGTAACCTTAAAAGGGCTGAAAGGCGGCCACTCCGGCGGTGACATTCACCTGGGTCTGGGTAACGCCAACAAGCTGCTGTCGCGCTTCCTCGCCGGCCACGCCGATGAGCTGGATTTGCGTCTGGTCGATTTCAACGGCGGTACGTTGCGCAACGCCATCCCGCGCGAAGCATACGCGACCGTCGCCGTCGCCGCGGATAAAGCCGATGCGCTGAAAGCGCTGGTGAATACTTACCAGGCGCTGCTGAAAAACGAGCTGGAGGCCAAAGAGAAGAACCTGGTAGTGCTCCTGGAAGCGGTTGATAACGACAAAGCAGCGCTGACGCAGGCTTCCCGCGACGGTTTCATCCGCCTGCTGAACGCCACGCCGAACGGGGTTATCCGCAACTCTGACGTGGCGAAAGGCGTAGTGGAAACTTCGCTGAACGTCGGCGTCGTCACCATGACCGATGACAACGTGCAGATCCACTGCCTGATCCGCTCGCTGATCGACAGCGGCAAAGACTACGTGGTCAGCATGCTGGATTCTCTGGGTAAACTGGCGGGGGCGAAAACCGAAGCCAAAGGCGCTTACCCTGGCTGGCAGCCAGACGCCAACTCGCCGGTAATGCACCTGGTGCGCGAGACTTACCAGCGTCTGTTCAACAAGACGCCGAACATCCAGATCATCCACGCCGGTCTGGAATGCGGTCTGTTCAAAAAACCGTATCCGGAGATGGACATGGTCTCCATCGGGCCAACCATTACCGGTCCGCACTCCCCGGATGAGCAGGTACATATCGAGAGCGTCGGCCAGTACTGGACGCTGCTGACCGAGCTGCTGAAAGCCATTCCGGCTAAATAAGCCCCACCACCGGCGGCAGTCTGCCGCCGGTTTTCCCCCGCATCACCTTAGCGCCACGCGTTTTTCCATCCGGTAGTTAATAAACCACTCCCCACGGGCCGCCACCCGCTGCTCCGCCACCACTTTAAATCCATGGGCCGTAAAACAGGGCTTTGCGGTAATGCTGGCGTCCACCGTCAGGATTTGCGCAGGATACTGAGCGCAGAGCGCCTCGATAAGCGCGCCGCCGATACCCTGCCGGGCGTGATCCGGCGAGACAAAGAGTAAATCGATATGCGTCCCGATGGCGGTGATAAAGCCAACCGGTTGATTGTTAACCACGGCCACCCGCCCGATTGAGTCAGCCAGCTTTTGTCGCCAGCGCGTCTCATCCACCTGTGCCCAGGCCGCAATCTGCGCCGGGGTATAGTCCCGGCTCGCCGTTTCCTGCACCGCGCGCAGAAAGATCTGGCAGAGCAATGGCAAATCGCTGTCGCGGTAAGCACGAATATGCATGGTTAAATCCCTAATAAAAGCTGCCTTTCCAGCTGCGGATCGAGCAGCGTCACATGGAGCCCAACCAGACGCACGCCCCGTCCGCCGCGCCGCTCATCCCAGGCTTTGTGGGCGGTGGCAATCAGATCCTCTTTGTTCAGCCGCGGCCAGACGTGCTCCTGAGTGGTCAGCTGGAAGTCATTGAATTTCAGTTTAATCCCCTGGCGGGCGATCAACAGGTCCGGTTTGACCTTCGCCAGCCGCCGCTCCAGTTCGGGATAGAGATTTTCGATAATCGCTTCGCACGCTGACCATTCGTGGATATCTTCCGCTAACGTCCGCTCCACACCCACCGATTTACGTTGCCGATCGTTATGGATTTCCCGCTCATCAATCCCGTGGCTGCGCTCCCACAGAATACGGCCGAATTTACCGAAGCGCTTGAGCAGCATGGCCAGATCGCTGTTCTGCACATCGCCACAGGTACGCAGGCCCATATTTTCCAGCTTCGCCGCCGACACCTTTCCGACACCGGGTATTTTCGCCAGCGGCAGCGCCCGCACAAACTCTGCCACCTGATGGGGAGCGATAACGAACTGGCCGTTGGGTTTATTCATATCGGAAGCGATTTTAGCGAGAAACTTCACCGGCGCCACGCCCGCCGAGGCGGTGAGGTGCAGCTCCCGTTCGATGGTCTGGCGGATCTCCTGAGCTATCAGAGTGGCCGACCCGTGACAATGCACGCTGTCGCTGACGTCAAGGTAGGCTTCATCCAGCGACAGCGGCTCAATGCGCGAGGTATAGCGGGAGAAAATTTCGCGGATATGATTCGAGGCTTCTTTGTAGGCATCGAAGCGGCCGGGAAGCAGCGTGAGATGCGGGCACAGCTTGAGCGCTGTCGCCGTCGGCATGGCGCTGCGCACACCAAACTTACGCGCAGGATAGTTCGCGGTACTAATCACGCCACGCTGTACCCGACTGCCGCCTATCGCGAGGGGGATATCACGCAACACCGGGTTGTCGCGCATCTCCACCGCTGCAAAGAAACAGTCCATATCGACATGGATAATTTTACGCATCGTCAGACTCAACACTGTATACCCATACAGCATAGCAAAAACTGCGCGCCAGTTTGATGCTTTTTTTACTGCGGTGGTCAAAAAAACGCTGACAACATAAAAGTGCAATAAATCATGTTTATTTTCATAACGTTAATCAACTAATCTGAAAGATACAATCATGAAGAAACGACTCACCGCCCTTTGCCTGCTGGCCACCAGCAGCGCTTTAGCTAACCCACAGCTGATTGCCCACCGCGGCGGTACCGGCGATGCCCCGGAAAATACCCTGCCGGCCATTAAACTGGCGCTGGAGAACCACGCTGAGGCCATCTGGGTCACGGTGCAGTTAAGCCGCGACGGCGTACCGGTACTCTACCGTTCAAGCGATCTCTCCGCCCTGACCAACGCCGAGGGTAAGGTCTCCAGCTTAACCGCCGCCGAGCTGGCGAAAGTCGACGCCGGCTGGAAATGGGGGGATGACAGCCACCCGTGGCGCGGTAAGCAGGCCACGATCCCGACCCTGCAAAGCGTGCTGCAACAGTGGCCGCACACTTTTTTCTATATCGATATCAAATCTCCAGATGCCGAACCGGCGGTGATGGGCGAACGCCTGCTGGCGGTGTTAAAAGCCACCGACAGCCTCGATCGCGTGCGGGTCTATTCCACCGATGACCGCTATATCGCCGCCCTGCCATCGGCTATTCCCCGCTTCGTCACCCGCAGCGAGACTCGCACTAAACTTGCGACTATTTCACTAAGCCACCAGTGTCAACTGAGCAGCCAGCACGAGGGCGAGCAGTGGTATGGGCTGGAGCTGAAGCGCAAGGTCGAGGTGGTGGAGAAGTTTACCCTTGGCGAAGGGATCTCCCCGGCAACGCTCACCTGGGATAAAGAGGCGATGGATTGCTTCCGCTCACAGGGCAAAGCGCACATTATTTTCTTCGGCATCAACAGTGCGGAAGACTACCGCACGGCGAAGGAGCTGGGCGCCGACGGGGTGATGGTGGATTCTCCGGCACAGGCGAAAAGCTGGCAGTAAGGGAGTCAACGGCTAAAAAGGCCACGAAAGCGGCCTCACATTGCTGGCATGTTGTTGCCGGGTGGCGGCTGGCGCCTTACCCGGCCTACAAAACCGAAGCAGCAGACCCGGCAAGCGCAGCGCCACCGGGCACGGAGCCGCTTTATGCCGGGTGGCGGCTGCGCCTGACCCGGCCTACAAAACTGAAGCAGCAGACCCGGCAAGCGCAGCGCCACCGGGCATTACAAAATACGCCGCTGCTGACGCTGCGCCTCGCGAGCGAGACGTTTCTTACGCGCGTCGCACGGTTCCGGACAGTCGCAGACTTTCTCCAGCCCCAGCGACGAGATCCCGCCGCAGCTGCCCTGAATGCTCTTGCGCTTCACCAGGTAGCCCAGCGACATGCCGAGGATCACCAGCGCAAAAATCACAAAGGTCGCGACAAATACCGTCAGCATCGTCAGCCTCCAAAGTCGTCGAGCATGATGTTCTCATCTTCGACGCCCAGGTCTTTGAGCATTTTTATCACCGCGGCGTTCATCACCGGCGGCCCGCACATATAGAATTCGCAGTCTTCCGGCGCCGGGTGATCGCGCAGATAGTTTTCATACAGAACATTATGGATAAAGCCCGTATGCCCGGTCCAGTTATCTTCCGGCAGCGGATCGGAGAGCGCGACGTGGAAGGTAAAGTTTGGGTTGTCGCGCGCCAGCTGCTCGAACTCATCATCGTAGAACATCTCGCGCAGCGAACGGGCGCCGTACCAGAAGCTGATTTTGCGCGTGCTGTGCAGCCGCTTAAGCTGATCAAAGATATGCGAGCGCATCGGCGCCATGCCGGCGCCGCCGCCGATAAACACCATCTCAGCGTCGGTCTCTTTAGCAAAGAACTCGCCGAACGGCCCGGAAATCGTCACCTTATCGCCAGGCTTCAGCGACCAGATATAGGACGACATGATCCCCGGCGGGGCATCCGGTACTTTCGGCGGCGGCGTCGCGATGCGCACGTTGAGCATAATGATGCCCTTCTCTTCCGGATAGTTAGCCATCGAGTAGGCGCGCAGGGTCGGCTCTTTCACCTCAGAGACATAGCGGAACAGATTGAATTTGTCCCAGTCTGAACGGTATTCATCGGGAACATCGAAGTCAGCATAGGCCACTTTGTGAGACGGGCATTCGATCTGAATATAGCCGCCGGCGCGGAACGGCACCACTTCACCATCAGGCACCCGTAATTTGAGCTCTTTAATGAAGGTGGCTTTGTTATCGTTAGAGATAACCTCGCACTCCCATTTTTTCACGCCGAAAATCTCTTCCGGCAGCTCAATTTTCATATTCTGCTTCACCGCCACCTGGCAGGCCAGGCGGCACCCTTCTTTGGCTTCGCGTTTGGTGATATGCGAAAGCTCGGTCGGCAGAATATCGCCGCCGCCTTCTTTGATGGTCACCCGACACTGGCCGCAGGAGCCGCCGCCGCCGCAGGCGGAGGAGACAAAAATCCCGTTGCTGGACAGCGTGTTCAGCAGTTTGTCACCCGCCGGGGTGCGGATCTGTTTATCCGCTTCGTTATTGATCTCAATAACCACGTCGCCCGCGTTCACCAGCTTTGAGCGCGCAGCCAGGATAAGCCCCGACAGCACCAGCACAATCAGCGTGAACATCACGACGCCAAGAATAATTTCCATACTTATTCGCCCTTATAGCTGCACGCCGGAGAAGGACATAAAGCCCAGCGCCATCAACCCGGTGGTGATAAAGGTGATCCCTAACCCGCGCAGACCGGCGGGCACGTTGGCGTACTTCATTTTTTCGCGGATCCCCGCCATCGCCACGATCGCCAGCATCCAGCCGATGCCGGAGCCGAAGCCGTAGACGATGGATTCCGGGAAGTTGTAATCACGCTGCACCATGAACGACACGCCGCCGAAAATGGCGCAGTTAACGGCGATAAGCGGCAGGAAGATCCCTAACGCGTTATAGAGTGCCGGGAAGTACTTATCGAGGATCATCTCCAGGATCTGCACCAGCGCCGCAATCACCCCGATAAAGGTGATGAAGTTCAGGAAGCTGAGATCTACGCCTTCCACCAGCGCGCCGTCGCGCAGCACCAGGTTATAGACCAGGTTGTTGATTGGCACAGCAAGACCCAGCACCACCGTCACTGCGACGCCGAGGCCGAAGGCGGTGGAGACCTTTTTCGACACCGCGAGGAAGGTACACATCCCGAGGAAGAAGGCCAGCGCCATGTTCTCAACGAACACCGCGCGGACAAACAGGCTAATGTAATGAGCCATCATCGATTACTCCTTTTCCTGCTGTTCAGGCTTCCAGCTACGCAGGGCCCAGATCAGCAAACCGATAATGAAGAATGCGCTCGGCGCCAGCAGGAACAGGCCGTTCGGCTGATACCAGCCGCCGTTCTGCACCGTCTCCAGCACCGTGATACCGAACAGCTTGCCGCTGCCGATAAGCTCGCGCAGGAAGCCGACGATTATCAGGATCGCGCCATAGCCGAGACCGTTGCCAATACCGTCCATAAAGCTGGCCAGCGGCGGCGATTTCATGGCGTAGGCTTCGGCGCGCCCCATCACGATACAGTTGGTGATGATAAGCCCGACGAATACCGACAGCTGCTTAGAGGTCTCATAAGCGAAAGCCCGCAACAGCTGATCCACCACGATGACCAGCGAGGCGATGATCGCCATCTGCACGATGATGCGCACGCTATTGGGAATATGGTGGCGAATCATCGAGATAAACATGCTGGAAAACGCCGTCACCAGCGTCACCGCAATGGTCATCACGAAGGCGGTTTCCAGTTTAGTGGTTACCGCCAGCGCGGAGCAGACGCCCAGCACCTGCAGGGCGATGGGGTTGTTGGCGATGAGCGGCCCCACCAGCACGCGCTTCACCTCTTTCATATCGCTCTGTTCAGCCATTATTCAGCCCTCCCTCACGCACTTTTTTCAGGAACGGACCAAAGCCCAGTTCGCCCATCCAGAAATCAAAGCTGTGCTGCACGCCGTTAGACGTTAGCGTGGCGCCGGATAAACCGTCTACTGCATGCAGGTCACCGGCGCGCGCGCCGCCTTTCACCACCCGGAGTGCCGGCATGCCGTTGTCATCCAGCACCTGCTTGCCAATAAACTGCTGGCGCCAGTTCGGGTTCTCCACTTCGCCGCCCAGCCCCGGGGTTTCCCCCTGATCGTAATATGTAATGCCTTTCACCGTGCGGCCATCAACGTCCAGCGCCACAAAGGCATACATCATCGACCACAGGCCATTGCCGTAGATCGGCAGCACCATCTGCTCAATCTGTTGCTGCGCGTCGCGCACCAGATAAATTTCCGCCAGGTTGCTACGGCGTTTAATGCCGGCCGGATCCTGGCTGGCGTCCAGCGCGATGCTCTGCTGCGGATCCTTCAGCGCCTGGGCCTGATTAAATTTTGCCGGGTCTTTCTCCAGCAGCTCGCCGGTCGCCAGATTCACCAGTCGCGGCGAAATGCGCGCCGCGAAGGTTTCCGCTACCGCATCAGCATCCATCCCGGGCTGTATCAGGCCGGCGACGGCCAGGATATTGCGCTGTTTATCCAGCGCCCGCTGCGCCTGCTGGCGGGATTTCAGCCCCACGGCCGAGCCCGCTACCACGATGGAGCAGACCAGACAAAGCACCAGCACCACCAGCAGCGTTTTGCCGATGCTATCGTTACTTTTCTTCTCAGCCACGCGACTTCCTCCGCTTAATATTGGCCTGCACCACCAGGTAATCGAACAGCGGTGCGAAGAGGTTGGCGAAGAGGATCGCCAGCATCATCCCTTCCGGATAAGCCGGGTTCACCACGCGGATCAGCACGCACATCACGCCGATCAGCACGCCGTAACTCCATTTCCCTTTATCGGTAAACGAGGCGGATACCGGGTCCGTCGCCATAAACATCATGCCGAAGGCAAAGCCGCCGAGCACCAGATGCCAGTACCACGGCATCGAGAACATCGGGTTGGTATCGGAGCCGATAACGTTAAACAGGGTGGCGGTGGCGATCATGCCGATCATCACCCCGGCGACGATGCGCCAGGACGCGACGCGGCCAAAGAGAATGATCGCGCCGCCGATCAGGATCATCAGCGTGGAGACTTCGCCAATTGAGCCAGGAATGTTGCCGAGGAAGGCGTCCATCCAGCTCACCGGGATGCCGGTCGCGACGTTAACCAGCGCTTCACCGCCGCCGCTGGCCCACTGGGAGAGCGGCGTGGCGCCGGAGAAACCATCCGCCGCCGTCCACACGAGATCGCCGGAAATCTGCGCCGGGTAGGCGAAGAACAGGAACGCGCGCCCCGCCAGCGCCGGGTTGAGGAAGTTGCGCCCGGTACCGCCGAAAATCTCTTTGGCGATCACCACCCCAAAGGAGATCCCCAGCGCCGCCTGCCATAGCGGCAGCGTAGGCGGCACAATCAGCGCGAAGAGAATTGAGGTAACGAAAAAGCCTTCGTTGATCTCATGTTTGCGCACAATCGCGAACAGCACTTCCCAGAAGCCGCCGACGATAAAAACGGTGATATAGATCGGCAGGAAGAAGACCGCGCCCAGGGTCATCATGCTCAGCCAGCCGGCGTCAGCGCTGAAGCTGACCCCTAACCACTGGGCGACGCTGTAATGCCAGTTGTTGGCGATCACCTGCTGCAGCTGTTCGGCGCCGTACAGTTTGTGCAGCGCCGGAATGGTCTGCAGCCCAACGTTGTACATGCCCCAGAACATCGCCGGGAATACGGCAAACCACACGAGGATCATCATCCGCTTGAGGTCGATGGCGTCGCGCACGTGCGCCGCGCCGCGGGTGACCTGCCCCGGCGTGTAGAAGATGGTCGCAGCCGCTTCATACAGCGGGTAATATTTTTCCAGCTTGCCGCCATGCGTGAAATGCGGCTCAAGTTTCTCAATCAGGTGCTTTAAGCCCATCTCTTATCCTTCCTGCTCAATCTGGGTTAACACGCTGCGCAGCGCCGGACCGTATTCATATTTGCCCGGACAAACGTAGGTGCAGAGCGCCAGATCTTCTTCATCCAGCTCCAGACAGCCCAGCGCCTGGGCGCTATCGCTATCGCCGGCCAGCAGATCGCGCAGCAATATGGTTGGCAGAATATCCAGCGGCATCACCCGCTCATAGTTGCCGATCGGCACCATCGCCCGCTCGCCGCCGTTAGTATCCGTGGAGAAATGAAAGCGCTTGCGCTTGAAGAAATGGCCTAGCGTAGTGCGGGTAATCGAGAACTTCTCTTTGCCCGGCATCATCCAGCCAAACAGCTCTTTTTCCCGACCTTCGCGAACCACGCTCACCTGCAGATGGAAACGCCCGAGGAAAGCGTGGGGGCCGTGGGCGCGGGTACCGCTAAGTACCGAGCCGGAAATGACGCGGTTTTCCCCCTCCTCTAGCTCGCCCGCCAGCAGATCGTCCAGGCTGGCGCCCAGCGTCGTTTTGACCAGCCGCGGCGACTTCACCTGCGGGCCGCCGAGCGCAATTACCCGTTCGCAGTTCAGCTCACCTTCAAGGAAAAGCTGACCGATAGCGATCGCATCCTGATAATTGAGGTGCCAGACCTGTTTATTCAGGCTCACCGGCTCCAGAAAGTGAATATGGGTTCCCGGCAGCCCCGCCGGGTGCGGCCCGGAGAACTGATTAAAACAGACCTGGCCGGCAGGATGGCCGCCCAGCTTGCCGCCGCTGGGCTGGCAGACGTGCACTTTCCCGTCGGTCAGACGCGTGAGCACGGTAAGACCGGCATCGAAGGCGGCACGCTCGGCCAGAATAATCGGCTGCGGCTCCGCCGCCAGCGGATTGGTATCCATGGCGTTGACAAAAATAGCGGCGGGCACGCTGCCCGGGCGCGGCGTTTTACTGAATGGCCGGGTGCGTAGCGCGGTCCACAGGCCCGAGGCCAGCAGCTGCTGCTGTACGGTGTCGCGCGGCAGCTCAGCCAGTGCGTCCGCGGCGTAACGGGTAAAGGCCACCGCGTCATTGCCCTCGATATCAATCACCACTGACTGTAAAACGCGCCGTTCACCGCGGTGGATGGCGCTGACAACCCCGCTCGCCGGGGCGGTAAAGTAGACGCCGGGGGTCTTTTTATCTTCGAACAGGATCTGACCTTTTTTGACCCGATCGCCCTCTTTGACCGCCATAGCGGGACGCATCCCGACGTACTCTTCGCCGAGTAGCGCGACGCGCTTCACCGCTGGCGCAGGAGAGATCTGCTGTAATGGCATGCCAGCTATGGGCAAATCCAGCCCTTTCGTGATTTTAATCATATCGTTAGCAGGTATCCGTAACCTCAACCCCGACGCAGGCCGGGGCCAGCTTATTGACAGAATGGCAGAGAAGAAAGGGCGAAACGGCGCCAGTGGCGCTCATGACGGAAGAGAAGCCTCCTTTCTTACTCTGGTGATGAACCGGCGCAAGTGTAACATTTCGTGAGCGGCGGCTGTAGCACGAGGGGCAATAAGTGCTTCTAAAATGCGAGCTATTGCGCAAAGTTCTGACTGTGTTTTCGCCGTAAGCGGGTTATAAAGTGAGGCTGAATTGTAAACGCCGCCACGTCGCCCTTGCGAAAAAATGCCGTGATGCTAATGTGAGCGCTCTAAATCCAGAAAACTCTGATTTCGGGTCTCTCTTGCCGTCCTGGCAATGTGGCTATTTTGTTTTATCAAGGAACAAGCAGTATGCGCAAAATCGCATTATTTATTGCGATGCTTCTGTTGCCGTGCGTGTCATTTGCCGGGCTGCTCAGCAGCAATAGCCCGACGACGCCGGTTAGCAAAGAATACAAGCAGCAATTAATGGGTTCACCGGTTTACATTGAGATCTTTAAAGAAGAGCGCATGCTCGACCTTTACGTCAAAATGGGTGAAACCTACCAGCTCCTCGACAGCTATCGGATCTGCAACTATTCCGGTGGCCTGGGTCCGAAACAGCGTCAGGGTGATTTCAAGAGTCCGGAAGGGTTCTATAGCGTCACCCGCAGCCAGCTCAAACCCGACAGCCGCTTCTATAAAGCCATTAACATCGGCTTCCCGAACGCCTACGATCGCGCCCATGGTTATGAAGGGAAATACCTGATGATCCATGGCGACTGCGTCTCAGTCGGCTGCTACGCCATGACCGACAGCGGGATCGATGAGATCTTCCAGTTTGTGACCGGCGCCTTAGTCTTCGGCCAGCCAAGCGTGCAGGTGAGTATCTATCCGTTCCGCATGACCAACGCCAATATGGAACGCCACAAATACTCCTACTATGCAGATTTCTGGAAACAGCTTAAGCCTGGCTATGACTATTTCCAGCAGACCCACAAACCGCCGATTGTGTCAGTGACTGACGGCCGCTATGTGGTAAGCAAGCCGCTCAGCCACGAGGTTGTTCAGCCGCAGCTGGCCTCAAACTACACGCTCCCCGAGACAAAATAACGCCCACTCGCCTGGCATGATCTTGTGCCAGGTTTCATTGGCCGTCAGCGGCTGCGTGGCGATAACCGTGACCACATCGTTGGGTGTGGTCTCGCGTTGAAAGTCGATCTCCACATCCTGGTCCAGCAGTTTTGCCACGCCAAACGGCGCCCGCCGGGTGATCCAGTGCAGATTGGTCGAGCAGAACGCCATCACGTAGCGCCCGTCCGACAGCAGCATGTTGAACACCCCTTTCTCACGCAGTTCACCCGCCAGGGTGGCGATATACTTGAAAACGCCCAGCATATTGCCCGGCGTGCGCGGATAGCGCTCGGTTAAACGGTGCAGCAGCCAGCAAAACGCTTTTTCACTGTCGGTTTCACCTACCGGATGGAAATTACCGGTTTTCAGCGATTTATAGCCTTTGAGCTGCCCATTGTGCGCATAGGTCCAGTTGCGCCCCCACAGTTCGCGGGTGAAGGGATGGGTGTTCTCCAGGGCCACCATCCCGCGATTGGCCTGACGGATATGGGCGACGACGGAACAGGACTTAATCGGGTAATCCTGGACCAGTTTCGCGATCGGCGACTGAAAGCTCGGCTGCGGATCTTTGAATGTGCGACAGCCTTTGCCTTCATAGAAGGTGATGCCCCAGCCGTCTTTATGCGGCCCCGTCCCGCCCCCGCGCTGCACCAGCCCGGTAAAGCTAAAACAGATATCTGTTGGCACATTGGCGCTCATCCCGAGCAGTTCGCACATAGATCACCTCACCCTCACAAATCACGACGGCGCCAAAGCGAGGCCGCCGTCAACAGTACACACTCGCCTGCCTGTTAGCCTTTCACCATCTCTTTTTCGATCAGCATAATCAGGATATGGATCACTTTGATGTGGATCTCCTGGATGCGGTCGGCATAGCCAAAGTGTGGCACGCGTATTTCAACGTCGGCGGAACCCGCCATTTTGCCGCCGTCTTTACCGGTCAGGGTGATCACTTTCATCCCCTGCGCCCGCGCGGCTTCAATGGCCTTGATCACGTTGCCGGAGTTACCTGACGTGGAGATGCCGAGCAGCACATCGCCCGCACGGCCGACGGATTCAACATAGCGGGAGAACACATACTCATAGCCAAAATCATTGCTCACGCAGGAGAGATGGCTGACGTCGGAGATCGCGATGGCCGGGTAACCCGGGCGGTTTTCGCGATAACGACCGGTCAGCTCTTCCGCAAAATGCATCGCATCGCAATGGGAACCGCCGTTACCACAGGACAGCACTTTCCCACCCGCCTTAAAGCTATCCGCCAACAGAACAGCGGCACGCTGGATAGCATGGATATTGGCTTCGTCCTGCAGAAAGTTAGCCAGCGTTTCCGCGGCTTCGTTCAGTTCGTTACGAATAAGATCCTGGTACATGAGGATAATCCTTCAGTATGAGTGGAATAACCCTGGCAGTGTACCGGATAGCCGCCGAAGCGAGAAGCAGCAGGCAGTGTTATCCCCCGCCCTTTTGATTTTATGTGCCGCTTTTGCATACAACAATGTGAGCGAGGTTGTAATTATTTTGTAAACACATTGCTAAATAAAAACGCATGCACTACAACCAATACATCACAAGTGGTCAGACCTCCTACAAGCTCAGGGAGCATTTCTCTATGATGATTTTGAGTATTGTTGCAACCGTCGTTTTACTCGGTGCGCTCTTCTATCACCGGGTCAGCCTGCTGCTCAGCAGTGTGATTTTGCTCGCCTGGACCGCGGCGCTCGGCGCGGCCGGACTGTGGAATATCTGGCTGCTGCTGCCGCTGGCCATTATTTTGTTGCCGTTCAACTTTGCCCCCATGCGTAAATCGATGATTTCCGCACCGGCATTTCGCGCTTTCCGCAAGGTGATGCCGCCGATGTCGCGTACGGAAAAAGAAGCCATCGACGCCGGCACCACCTGGTGGGAAGGCGATCTGTTCCGCGGCAACCCGGACTGGCACAAGCTGCATAACTATCCGCAGCCGCGCCTGACCGCCGAAGAGCAAGCTTTCCTCGACGGCCCGGTGGAAGAGGCCTGCCGGATGGCTAACGACTTCGCCATCACCCACGAAATGGCCGATCTGCCGCCCGAGCTGTGGGCCTATCTGAAAGAGCACCGCTTCTTCGCGATGATTATCAAGAAAGAGTATGGCGGGCTTGAGTTCTCCGCTTACGCTCAGGCACGAGTGCTACAGAAACTTTCTGGCGTCTCCGGCATCCTGGCGATCACCGTCGGCGTCCCAAACTCGCTGGGCCCGGGCGAACTGCTGCAGCATTACGGTACCGAAGAACAGAAGAATCATTATCTGCCGCGTCTGGCGCGCGGCCTGGAAATCCCCTGCTTCGCACTGACCAGTCCGGAAGCGGGCTCTGACGCCGGCGCTATTCCGGATACCGGCGTGGTGTGCATGGGCGACTGGCAGGGTCAACAGGTGCTGGGGATGCGCCTGACCTGGAACAAACGCTATATCACGCTGGCGCCAATCGCCACCGTGCTGGGGCTGGCCTTCAAACTCTCTGACCCGGACCGTTTGCTGGGCGGCGAGGAAGAGCTGGGCATCACCTGCGCGCTGATCCCCACCTCAACGCCGGGCGTGGAAATTGGCCGTCGCCACTTCCCGCTGAACGTCCCGTTCCAGAACGGCCCAACCCGCGGCAAGGATATCTTCGTGCCGATCGATTACATCATCGGCGGCCCGAGCATGGCCGGTCAGGGCTGGCGCATGCTGGTTGAATGTCTGTCCGTGGGCCGCGGCATTACCCTGCCTTCCAACGCCACCGGCGGCCTGAAATCCGTCGCCATGGCGACCGGCGCCTACGCCCACATTCGCCGTCAGTTCAAAATCTCGATCGGCAAAATGGAAGGGATTGAAGAGGCGCTGGCGCGCATCGCGGGTAACGCCTATGTGATGGACGCCGCGGCGTCGCTGATCACCTACGGCATTATGCTCGGCGAGAAACCGGCAGTGCTGTCCGCGATTGTGAAATATCACTGTACCCACCGCGGCCAGCGCTCCATTATCGACGCGATGGATATTACCGGCGGGAAAGGCATTATGCTGGGCGAAGGTAACTTCCTCGCCCGGGCTTACCAGGGCGCGCCGATCGCCATCACCGTTGAAGGCGCCAACATTCTGACCCGCAGCATGATGATCTTCGGTCAGGGGGCTATTCGCTGCCACCCTTACGTGCTGGAAGAGATGGCCGCCGCGCAGAATAACGACCTGAACGCCTACGATAAGCTGCTGTTCAAACACATCGGCCATGTCGGCAGTAACAAAGTCCGGAGTTTCTGGCTGGGCCTGACCGGCGGACGCACCAGCAGCGCGCCGACCCGTGACGCCACCCGTCGTTACTATCAGCAAATGAACCGTCTGAGTGCCAACCTCGCGCTGCTGTCAGACGTGTCGATGGCGGTACTGGGCGGCAGCCTCAAGCGTCGCGAACGTATCTCCGCGCGTCTGGGGGATGTGTTAAGCCAGCTGTATCTGGCCTCGGCGGTGCTGAAACGCTATGACGATGAAGGACGCAATGAAGCCGATCTGCCGCTGGTTCACTGGGGAGTGCAGGATGCGCTGCACCAGGCTGAACAGGCCATCGACGATCTGCTGAAAAACTTCCCCAACCGTCTGGTGGCAGGTGCGATGCGTGTGGCCATCTTCCCGACCGGGCGTCATCATCATGCGCCGTCGGATAAGCTGGACCATAAAGTCGCTAAAATTCTGCAGGTGCCCAGCGCCACTCGCTCCCGCATCGGTCGCGGTCAGTACCTGACGCCGAGCGAGCATAACCCGGTTGGTCTGCTGGAAGAGGCGCTGCTGGAAGTGATGGCGGCCGATCCTATCCACCAGCGGATCTGCAAAGAGTTGGGTAAAAACCTGCCGTTCACCCGTCTGGATGAGCTGGCACACAACGCGCTGGCCAAAGGATTAATAAATCAGGAAGAAGCCGCTATTCTGACCCGCGCAGAGCACAGTCGCTTGCGCAGCATCAACGTCGACGACTTTGCGCCAGAGGAGCTGGCGACAAAGCCGGTAAAGCTGCCGGAAAAAGTTCGCAAAGTTGAAGCCGCATAATAAAACAATCACCACATCACACGCCGGGCGGGGAATTTTCCCCGCCTTTTTTTCGTCCCCCCTCCTCCGTGGCTTCTGTGAGTAGCATTTTTTTAACAAAATATTCCGCTGACCGCCGCGAGGCTGATATGGTGTTACAGTTAACCTAACCCCCTCATGAGAATGGAGTTGACCATTGTGCCTGGCCTGAAAATTACGCTGTTGCAACAACCGCTGGTCTGGATGGACGGCCCTGCCAACCTGCGCCATTTTGATCGCCAACTGGAAGGGATTATTGGGCGCGATGTCATTGTTTTACCGGAGATGTTCACCACCGGCTTTGCCATGGAAGCGGCAAAACAGTCTTTACCCGAAGCCGACGTGGTGGAGTGGATGCATGCCCGGGCCGCGCAAACCCAGGCGCTGATTGCCGGCAGCGCAGCGCTGCAAACCGAACACGGCGCTGTTAACCGCTTCCTGCTGGTCGAGCCCGACGGTACGGTGCACCATTATGATAAACGGCACCTGTTCCGTATGGCCGATGAACACCATCATTATGAGGCTGGTGACCGACGCGTGGTCTTTGAATGGCGCGGATGGCGTATCCTGCCGCTGGTCTGTTACGACCTGCGCTTTCCGGTATGGTCGCGTAATCTGAACGACTATGATTTGGCGCTGTATGTTGCCAACTGGCCGGCGCCGCGCTCCCTGCACTGGCAGTCGCTGCTGGTCGCCCGCGCTATCGAGAACCAGGCCTATGTCGCCGGCTGTAACCGGGTCGGTACTGACGGTAACGGCCATCATTACCGCGGCGATAGCCGGATTATCAGTCCCCAGGGGGAGATTGTCGCCACTGCCGATCCGCATCAGGCCACCCGTCTTGATGCCGAATTGTCGCTGGCTGCCCTCCAGGAATATCGCGAAAAATTTCCCGCCTGGCGCGATGCCGATCCTTTTACCCTCGGTTAATCTCCCTCCGCTTTCTTCCTCATTCAGCAGGTAAAGAAAGCGGGATTTCGCCCGCCAGCGCACCGCAGAATATTTGCCGGGCGCCATTCATTTCTGTTCTACACTCATTAAAAGACCCCACAACCAAATGGGCGGAGATCACCTTCAACTCACTTCTGCGTTGTAAATCATGAATTTTCTGTTGCTGGCGTGTTCTGTTAAACAACGCTGAGCGTTGGCGTAAGAATATTATGTGAGCGTAAAAGAAAATGGATAATAATAATCTGCTGTTGATTGAAAAACGGCTGGTCACCCGCTTTCTCGATATGTTTATTCGGTTTGGGCTTATTCTGGCGCTGGCCTCATTCTGTTTTACCGTCTTTTCTCCCTTTATCAATATGATGCTCTGGGCGCTGATCCTCGCCGTGGCGCTCTATCCCTTACATCAATATTTTGCCGGATTGTTAGCGGGCAAACAGGGACTGGCGTCAGTGGTGCTGGTGTTGTTAGGTATTTTACTGATCGTCATCCCCACGGTGCTGATGATCACCTCGCTGGCGGAAAGCGCCAGCGCCATGATAGACAAGATGGGCAGCCAGAGCTTTACCATTCCCCCGCCCTCCTCGCGCATTGCCGCGTTACCGATCATTGGCGAACGGCTTAGCGCCCTGTGGATGAGAGCTTCCGTCGATCTCCCGGGACTGCTCAGTAATTACCGCTCGCAAATCGGCGACATTGCCAAACAGTTTCTCAGTATTTTGGCCAGCATGGGCGGCGGGCTGATTGGCTTTATTATTTCGTTTATCGTCTCGGGAATTATGATGGCCTGGGGCGCAGCGGGCGCCATCAGCGCCCAGCGTATTGCCATCCGTATTACCGATGAAAATAAAGGCGTGACCCTCACCCGCCTGTGCACCAGCACCATCCGCGCGGTCGCCCAGGGCGTCATCGGGGTGGCATTGATCCAGGCGCTGCTGGTCGGCGTGATCATGCTGATGGCCAGCATTCCCGCCGTCGGGATCTTCTTTATTCTGGCCCTGATCCTCGGCATTGCCCAGGTGCCGGTGATCCTGGTGACGGCCCCGGCCATTGCGCTAATGTGGAGTCTCGGCACCCACAGTACCGGCATGGATATCTTCTACACCATCCTGCTGATCGTCGCCGGCATGGCCGATAACGTCCTCAAACCTCTGCTGCTGGGGCGCGGAGTCGACGCGCCAATGCCGGTAGTGCTGCTGGGCGCCCTCGGCGGAATGGCCTCTAACGGCATTCTCGGTATGTTTCTCGGCGCCACCCTGCTGGCCATCGGTTATCGGATCTTCATGACCTGGGTAAATGAAGGGCAACCCGCCCTGCCGCAGGATAAATAACCTCAAGGGAGCGTTACGCTCCCTTAATTCATTCCATAAACATTCGTACCGCGCACCAGACCAGCAGCAGCGCCAGCAGCAGATTTAACCCTCTTCCATGGCGTTCGAACACCGGCTGAAACAGCTGACCGGCCAGCGCCCAGCAAAGATTGCCGGCAACGCCTATTACTGATAGCAACAGGCTTATCATCACCAGCCAGAATGGCTCGCGAGTCACTGGCAGAACAAAGGTCGACAGGGCCGTGATGCCGTACAGGATAATTTTTACATTCACAAACTGCAGCCCCAGGCTGGCCCAGAAGCTGACAGGCCGCTCCTCCTGCCCACCGCTGGCCGGGTCGCTGCGGGCAATGTGCCAGGCCAGCCACAGGATATACCCTGCGCCGACCCAGCGTAGCAGGGAGGTTATCCCCTCATCCAGGGTAACGAGAGTGAACGTCAGCCCGGCACAAATCAGCATGATGATCACAAACCCCAGGCTCATGCCGGCCAGAACCCGCATGCTCCGTCGAAAGCCGTGCGCGGTGACGCTGCTCAGCGCCAGAATATTATTCGGCCCGGGCGTCAGGGCGGTGATCAGGGTGTAAGTTAAAAAGGCGCTAATCAGGGTAGGTGTCACGTGTTTTCTCCTCTTGACTGGCAGACAGTACCCGAAGCTGATAATTTAAAAAAATGAATGTTTTTTCATTCTGAATTCGAGAATGTCGATATAAAGAGGAAATATGGATCTGCGACGCTTTATCACCTTCAAAACGGTTGTCGAAGAAGGATCCTTTCTGCGCGCCTCGCAGAAACTGTGCTGCACCCAGTCCACCGTAACCTTTCATATCCAGCAGCTTGAGCAGGAGCTTGCTATCCCGCTTTTTGAGAAAATTGGCCGACGGATGTGTCTCACCGCCGCCGGTAAAAATGTCCTGCCGCACGTCTACGATCTGACCAAAGTGATGGCGTCGATTCGCCAGGCGGCGCGCCAGGACGATGAACCCGGCGGCGAACTTCGCGTCGCCACTGGTGAAACCTTGCTGGCGTACAAAATGCCGCCGGTGCTGCAGCGTTTTAAGCAACGCGCCCCGAAGGTCCGCCTGTCACTGCAGTCGCTCAATTGCTACAGCATCCGTGATGCGCTGCTCGCTGACGAAGTCGACCTGGGGGTGTTTTACCGGGTTGGCAACGATGATGCGCTCACCATGATGGAACTTGGCTCGCAGCCGCTGGCGCTGGTCGCGTCAGTCGATCAGGCGCCGGTCGACTTCCTGCGCCCGCGGCAGCATATCCCATTGAGCTTTATCATCAACGAGCCCCAGTGCGTGTTCCGGCAGATTTTTGAAAGTACCCTGCGCCAGCGCGGCATTACCATGGAGAACACCATCGAACTGTGGAGTATTGAAAGCATCAAGCAGTGCGTGGCGGGCAATCTGGGGGTGAGTTTTCTGCCGCGCTTTGCGGTAGAGGAGGAACTCAAACGCGGGACGCTGGTCGAGCTGCCGTTCAGCGAGACGCCGCTGACGATCCATGCGCTCTGCGCCCATCACGCCGGGAAAGCAATCAGTCCGGCGATGCGGGTATTCATGCAGTGTATGCAGGAGGAACAAGAGGCGCGCTGAAATTCGGCGACGAAAACGACGAAAGCCTGAATCATTGCTGATTCAGGCTTTCTGAATAGTGGCGGAACGGACGGGACTCGAACCCGCGACCCCCTGCGTGACAGGCAGGTATTCTAACCGACTGAACTACCGCTCCGCGTTGTTGTTCCGTTGGGAACGAGGCGAATATTACGGATTCCCCTCTACCCCGTCAACGCTTTTTCTACCGTTTTGAATCGTTTGCTGCAAAAATCGCCCAACCGCCTACTTTTAATCCATTTTAGTGGTTATCAGGCACGCCACAGGCAGCTTCCGCCTTTCTTTTGTACCAGATCGAGGCGGGATTCATGGTTCACCAGTTCTTCATCAGAGGCATAAACTACCCGTAACTGGCTGGCGGCGCGGACGACGCGCTGAATGCCCATCTCTCCCGCCTGCTGCTGGCTTTCGCCTTCCATAGAGAACGCCATCGAAGTCTGGCCGCCGGTCATCATCAAATAGACATCGGCAAGGATCTGGGCATCGAGTAATGCCCCGTGCAGCGTACGCTTGCTGTTATCTATTTCGTAGCGCGAACATAACGCATCCAGACTGTTGCGCTTGCCGGGGAACATTTTCCGCGCCAGTGCCAGACTGTCGGTGATTTTACAAAAGGTCTCGGTTTTTCCAATGCCGCGGTTCAGCTTACCGAACTCATAATCCATAAAGCCGATATCGAACGAGGCGTTATGGATCACCAGCTCCGCGCCGCGGATGTAATCCATAAACTCATCAGCCACATCGGCAAAGGTGGGTTTGTCCAGCAGGAACTCATCGGCGATCCCGTGCACGCCGAATGCTTCAGGATCCACCAGCCGATCGGGCTTCAGATAGACATGGAAATTGTTACCGGTCAGGCGGCGGTTGATCACCTCCACGGCGCCGATCTCGATAATCTTGTGTCCTTCGTAGTGCGCCCCGATCTGGTTCATACCGGTGGTTTCGGTATCGAGAACAATCTGGCGCGTAATTGCAGTGCTCATAGCGGTCATTTATGTCAGACTTATCGTTTACAAATCGATTTCAATTACAGGAAGTCTACCAGAGATGCTCAAACAGGTAGAAATTTTCACCGACGGCTCTTGCCTGGGAAATCCAGGACCCGGCGGTTACGGCGCCATCATGCGCTACCGCCAGCACGAAAAAACCTTTAGCGCCGGCTACCGTCTGACCACCAATAACCGCATGGAACTGATGGCGGCAATCGTCGCTCTCGAGGCGTTAAAAGAGCATTGTGAGGTGGTGCTCAGCACCGACAGCCAGTATGTCCGCCAGGGGATCACCCAGTGGATCCACAACTGGAAAAAGCGCGGCTGGAAAACGGCAGAGAAAAAACCGGTAAAGAATGTCGACCTCTGGCAGCGGCTGGATGCTGCGCTTGGCCAGCATAAGATCAAATGGGAGTGGGTGAAGGGCCACGCCGGCCATCCAGAAAACGAACGCTGCGACGAGCTGGCCCGCGCGGCGGCCTCCCATCCCACTCAGGACGACATCGGCTACCAGCCGGAGAGCTAATTCTGCCCCTTGCGCCACTGCCGGGTGGCGCCGACTGCCGGCCGCAGCTGGGTTTTCGCTTTACCGGATTTCATCGGATTGAGCGTCAGCGGAATGGTCCGTTTGCGGGCGACAATCAATTGCAAACAGCCCAGCGCTGGCAGATGGGTGCTCAGCAGTTTGCCGCCGTGGCGCGACCAGGGTAAAACCTGATAACGCCCATAGTGCAGCACTTCAAAGTTGAGTAGCGACAGCCAGTCCAGCTGGCGCATCAGCGTAAACATACGGCTATTATAAGGCGTACCGTTGCGCAGGAACGGCACCAGCTTACGCAACCCCATCAGGCTGACCGGATTAAACCCGGTCAGGATCATCCAGCCATCATCGATCAGTACACGATCGGCTTCCCGCAGCAGACGATGCGGATCGCTACACCACGGCAGGGTGTGCGCCAGCAGGCACGCGTCGACGGACTTTTCGGCAAAGGGTAAATGCAGCGGATCGGCCCGAACCTGCATCGGATTTCCTGCCAGCGAGACATTGACCTGGTGCGAGATGGCGCAAGCTTCAGTATTGATTTCCGCGCTCAGATTGCCAATCTTAAGCAGATGAAAGCCATATAATTTAGCCAGCCACGGTTTCATCTGCTGCTCCAGCGTTTCGCGATAGTATTCGCCCCACGGCATACTGGACCAATGCTCAGGCGCTGTCACTGTGTGAGGTATCCTTGCCGGCTTCATTGCCACCTTCCGCTACGCTTTAGAGGTAATTTATGAATCTTATCAGTATTCCCGCGTTTCAGGACAACTACATCTGGGTTCTCAGTGAGAATAACGGCCGCTGCATCATCGTTGACCCAGGCGAAGCCGCGCCGGTTCTGGCGGCCATTGAGGAAAACCAATGGCAGCCCGAAGCCATTTTACTAACCCATCACCATCAGGATCACGTCGGTGGCGTAAAACAATTACGTGAAAAATTCCCTTCTATAGTGGTTTACGGGCCGGCGGAAACCCAGGATAAGGGAGTCACTCAGGTGGTAGGCGATGGCGATCGGCTGTCAATTCTCGGGCACGATTTTTCCATTTTCTCTACGCCAGGTCACACATTAGGACATATCTGTTACTACAGCGAACCTTATCTGTTCTGTGGCGACACAATGTTCTCCGGCGGCTGCGGAAGGCTCTTCGAAGGTACTGCAGAGCAGATGTATCAATCATTTATGAAAATTAACGCCCTTCCTGAAGAAACCCTCATATGTTGCGCACATGAATATACGTTAGCGAATATGAAGTTTGCATTGAGTATCCTGCCAGATGATAGGGACATAAACGATTACTATCATAAAGTTAATGAGTTACGTGCAAAAAAACAAAAAACACTACCCGTAACTCTGAAAAATGAGCGTCGTATAAATTTATTTTTACGCGTAAATGATATTGATTTAATTGATAAAATTAACCAAGAAACAAATTTGCAACACTCTGTGGCGCGATTTGCATGGTTAAGGTCAAAGAAAGACGACTTCTGATATTTAATTCTTGTCATCGGCCAACTTCGCCGTTATCCTTGGTCGTCTTTTAAGCAACTATTGACACACACATGAAGGCACGAGCGATATTACTCGCCTCTGTCCTGCTGGTGGGGTGCCAGGCGTCTAAGCACGATGGCACCGTCGAACAGCGAGCACAGAGCCTTTCTGCGGCTGGTCAAGGGGAAGCAGGTAAGTTCACAAGTCAAGCGCGCTGGTTAGATGATGGAACCTTCTACGCGCAAGACCAGGATCTGTGGACTTCCATAGGCGACGAGCTAAAGATGGGAATACCGGATAATCCCCGGATTCGCGAACAGAAACAGAAGTACTTAAGAAATAAGAGCTATCTCCACGATGTAACTTTACGGGCAGAGCCGTATATGTACTGGATAGCCGGGCAGGTTAAGAAACGTAACATGCCAATGGAACTGGTATTACTACCCATAGTGGAGAGCGCTTTTGACCCACACGCGACGTCTGGCGCCAATGCCGCAGGCATTTGGCAGATCATTCCGAGCACAGGGCGCAATTATGGTTTAAAACAGACCCGCAGTTACGATGCGCGTCGTGACGTCGTCGCATCTACTACCGCGGCGCTGGACATGATGCAACGTCTGAACAAAATGTTCGACGGCGACTGGTTATTAACGGTCGCAGCCTATAACAGCGGCGAAGGTCGGGTCATGAAAGCAGTAAAAGCGAACCGTTCGCGTGGTAAACCCACCGATTTCTGGTCGCTGTCTCTGCCGCATGAAACGAAAATCTACGTACCGAAAATGCTGGCGTTGAGCGACATTCTCAAAAACAGCAAGCGTTACGGCGTAAAGCTGCCTACGGCCGATGAAAGCCGTGCGCTGGCGCGCGTTCGCCTCGACAGCCCGGTTGATATTTCTCAGCTCGCGGACATGGCAGGAATGCCGGTCAGCAAACTGAAAACCTTCAACGCTGGCGTAAAGGGGTCAACGCTGGGCGCGAGTGGGCCAAAGTACGTCATGGTGCCGCAGAAGCACGCCGCTCAGCTGCGTGAATCGCTGGCCTCTGGCGACATTGCCGCCGTGCAGCCAACGCAGCTCGCGGACAATACGCCGCTGACCAGCCGTAGCTATAAGGTACGCTCTGGCGACACGATTTCCGGGATTGCTTCGCGTCTCGGCGTCACGACCCGGGATTTGCAGCAGTGGAACAATCTGCGCGGTTCAGGGTTAAAAGTCGGGCAGAGTCTGGTTGTCGGCGCAGGTAGCAGCGCACAGCGCCTGGCGAACAACAGCGATAGCATCACCTATCGTGTTCGCAAAGGTGATTCGCTGTCGAGCATCGCCAAGCGTCACGGTGTTAATATTCGCGACGTGATGCGCTGGAACAGCGATACCGACAATCTGCGGCCTGGCGATCAGCTAACGCTGTTTGTGAAAAACAGCGATCGACCAGAGTCCTGATACGTCAGGGTTCGATAAAAAGGCACCGACTTCCCCCGGTGCCTTTTTTGTTGCCCGTATTAAACCGCTTTATGCGCTTCGAACAGGATGGTATCGCTGGTAAACGACCCGTCCTGCTGTAATTCGAAGTAGGCTTTGACCTCCGCCGAAGCGCTCTGCTGATATAAGCGAATCGCTTCTACCAGCGCCTCTGGGGTGCGCATCCGCGCCACCCATGAGCTGAACTCCAGCGGCAGGCGATCGGTCGATAAATGATTAATCACCAGGCCTGCGTCATTGGCCAGCGCCAGCCACTCGCCGCTGGAATAATTACGCACGTGCGAGGTATCGCGCAGCGCTTCCACGGTCTGCAACCAGACATCACGTACCGGATGACCCGGCGACATCACGTCCATTATGATCATCACCCCGCCCGGCTTGAGAACACGTTTCACCTCACGCAGCGCCTGGCCGACATCATGCCAGTGGTGCGCGGAGTAGCGGCTAATCACCACATCAAAGCTGGCATCAGCGAACGGCAGCGTTTCAGCATATCCCTGCTGGGTCACGATATTGCTAAAGCCTTTCTCTTTTGCCGCCGCGGTAACCACTTCCAGCATCTGGCTTGATAAATCATAGGCGGTCACCTCGGCAACCTGTCCCGCCGCGGTAAAGCTGGCGTGCCCTGCCCCGCAGCCCATATCCAGCACTTTCGCCTGAGGGAAATCGGCCAGCCGTTCAGCCAGCCGCTGCAGATCGCGCCCGGAGGCGTGCACGGCGCTGGTCAAATAGGCGCTGGCCTGGGAGCCGAACTGCTTTTCGACGTTGTCATGGTGAGAGCGTGTTGTCATTGTGTTGTCCTTCGGTTGTGTGAGTAATTTAGGGCAGCATCGTGCTGAACGCAGACCTGCCCGATGGCAGGCCTGACATACCTTAAATTAATCAGGCTTGCCGGGACTGAATTCGACTAGTAGCGGGTTGTGATCGGAGGCGCGGGTCACCAGCACGGTAGCATCGTGCACGCTTAACCCACGATAGAACACAAAATCGAGCGGACGACCAAACGCACGGCGGCGCTGATCGTCAGAGAAACGAACTTCGCGTAACGACATCTCACGCGCAAAGCGGTACAGCGCGTTCATTCGCGGCCGGCTCCATGCATTGAAATCCCCGGCCATGATCACCGGCCCGCTGTGATGAGCGATCTGATCGCCGATCGGCAGCAACTGCTTGCTGTAGACATCGACGCCAAGGCTAAAGTTGACCGCATGGATGTTGACCACCATCAGCAGCCGCGCATCGGGCAGCGGATAAACGGTCACTAAGGCCGATTTCGGCAATCGCAAAATAGGCTCGCGCTCGCGCAGCGGACAGCAATAGATGGGGTGAGCGGAGGCCAGCGTCATCACGCCGGAAGGATGCTGCGGCAATACCAGCGCCGGTACCTGATCGGCGGCCAGATAGTTTGAAGTCGCGAACCTGACCAGTTCTGGGGTAGTTTGCGCCTCCTGCAACAGGACCAAATGCGCATCTTTGCCGAAATTTTTGAGGACCGACTGCCACTCTGCGCGCTGCTGCTTGAAGATATTCCATACCAGCACGCGGATCTTTTCATCGCTGCTTAACGGCGTGCCGGCAGGATAAACCGGACTGACGCCCGCAAACGCCCCCGGAGGCAATATCCTCTCCGCAGGTTGTCCGGCGACGTAGCGCATGGCATAGGTATTCTTTCGCAATTTGGGCATCAATCCTCAATAACAGAAACCAGCCCAACAACGACTGGTTCTTCTGTTATAGGGATTTTCCCATCCACTTTCAATGCAATTTGCGATAAACCCTAGCCTTCGAGAGAAACCGCTGTCGAACGGCGCGGCGATTTATCTAAACGACCGCTCAGCATCACCAACAGCAGGGCGACCAGCACAATCACCGCACCAATCCACGGCGTCTGCGCCAGACCATACCGTTCAACCGTCTGCCCGCCGACGATGGACCCCAGCGCAATACCAATATTGAAGGCGGCAATATTCAGGCCGGAAGCGACGTCGACGGCGCCAGGCGTATACTGTTCGGCTTTTTGCACCACGTATACCTGCAGACCCGGCACGTTGCCGAAGGCGAAAATACCCATTACCAGCACCGTTGCCAGCGCAGCATAGTGGATGCTGGCGGTCAACTGGAAGACCAGCAGCAGCACAACCAGCGCGGCGAAGATAAACTTCAGCGCGGAGACGGCGCCATGCTTATCGGCCAGTTTGCCTCCCCACACATTGCCAATAGCGACCGAGACACCGTAGCCCAACAGGATCCAGCTAACCGCAGACGGACTGAAACCGGCCAGCTCCTGCATCATCGGAGCAAGAAAAGTAAAGGCGGTAAATACGCCGCCATAGCCCAGCGCGGTAATGGCGTAGATCATCAGCAGGCGAGGATGAGTTAAGACTTTCATCTGATCGCGCAGGCTGGCGCTGGCGCGGCCCGGAATATTATTCGGTACCAGAAGCAGACTGCTGATAAGCGCAATCACGCCCAGAATCGATACCGCGAGGAACGTTTCCCGCCAGCCAAAATGCTGACCGATGAAAGTCCCGAACGGCACCCCGGTGACCAGCGCGACCGTCAGGCCGCCGAACATAATAGCGATAGCTGAGGCGGCTTTCTCTTTTGCCACCAGGCTGGTGGCGATTGTCGAGCCAATAGAGAAGAACACGCCGTGTGCCAGACCGGTCAGCAATCGCGCCAGGATCAGCGTTTCATAGCCCGGGGCCTGCCAGGCCAGCACATTACCCGCCGTAAACAGGACCATCAACGCCAGCAGCAGCTGTTTACGCGGCATACGCCCCGTTAACGCCGTCAGCACCGGAGCGCCAATCGCCACGCCCAGCGCGTAGATAGAGACCAGCAGTCCCGCCGAAGGCAGAGAGATAGAGAGTTGTTGCGCGATAGTCGGGACCAGGCCGACAATCACAAATTCAGTGGTGCCAATCGCGAAGGCACCGATAGTTAAGGCAAATAGCGCCAGTGGCATAATTTACTCCGTAGCATCAGGATTAAGATGACACGTAGTATGAAGGGTTGTATAAATAACAAAAACTATCAAAGTATCAATAGAATTTTGCTACAGGTGCAATAATGAGAGCCACATCAGAGGAGATCGCCATCTTTGTGGCGGTGGTGGAAAGCGGAAGTTTCAGCCGGGCGGCCGAGCAGCTCGGACAGGCCAACTCTGCCGTCAGCCGGGCGGTCAAGAAGCTGGAATCAAAGCTAGGCGTAAGCCTGCTCAATCGGACCACCCGCCAGCTCAGTCTGACGGAGGAAGGCGAGCGCTATTTTCGCCGGATGCAGGTGGTCTTGCAGGAAATGGCGGCAGCAGAGAATGACCTGCTGGAAACGCGCACAACGCCGCGGGGCCTGCTGCGGGTGGATGCCGCGACGCCGGTGATGCTGCATTTTCTCATGCCGCTGGTGAAGCCATTTCGCGAGCGCTACCCGGAAATGACGCTGTCGCTCGTCTCTTCAGAGACGTTTATTAACCTGATTGAACGAAAAGTGGATGTGGCCATTCGGGCCGGGACCTTAACGGATTCCAGCCTGCGCGCCCGACCGCTATTTACCAGCTATCGTAAGATCGTCGCCTCGCCAGACTATGTCGCGCGCTACGGTATGCCGCAGCATCCGTCAGATCTGAAACAGCATCACTGCCTCGGGTTCACCGAGCCGGTATCGCTGAATACCTGGCCTGTCTCCTGTTGCGATGGTCAGCTGTTAGAGATCGAATCGGCGGTGTCCTCCAATAGCGGCGAAACGCTCAAGCAGCTGTGCCTGACCGGTAACGGCATAGCCTGTTTGTCGGATTATATGGTGGATAAAGAGATTGGCCGTGGGGAGTTTGTGGAGTTACTTGCCGACAAACGCTTGCCGGTGGAGATGCCATTCAGTGCGGTGTACTACAGCGACCGGGCGGTCAGCACGCGCATCAGGGCATTTATTGACTTTCTAAGTGAGCACGTCAAACAGCTCCCGAAGGAGCTGTCGTAATATCGTCTCAGACGGCAGTGCGAACGGCATGCCGAAAGCGGGAGATTAATCCCACTGTGGAGCCAGACCTTCCGGACTCACCAGACGATCGTTGCAGTCGAGTGCGGCGATCGCTTTACGATCTTCATCATCCAGCTGCAGATCCTGCGCTTTCAGGTTGCTGGCCAGATTGTCACGTTTGGTGGACGATGGGATAACCGCATAGCCTTCGCCCATCGCCCATGCCAGGATAACCTGCGCTGGGGTCGCACCATGTTTCGCCGCGATGCGGGCAATCACTTCATCTTTCAGTGCCTTACCGTAGGCCAGCGTCATGTAAGAGGTGATATGGATGCCGTGCTCACGCGCCCAATCGACCACTTTACGGTTTTGCAGATACGGCGAGAGCTCAATCTGGTTAGTCGCGATATTCTCAGCGCCAACGGCGGCAATCGCGCGCTCCATCAGTGGAATAGTGAAGTTGGAGATACCGATCTGACGGGTCAGACCCAGCTTCTTCGCTTCCATCAGGGCTGCCATAAACTCTTCAACAGCTACCGCATCGTTCGGTGACGGCCAGTGGATCAGCGTGAGATCAACATAGTCAGTGCGCAGCTTATGCAGGCTCTCTTTCAGGCTGGCGATGAGTTTGTCTTTGCTCAGGTTTTCGATCCAGATTTTGGTCGTGATGAACAGCTCATCACGCGGCACGCCGCTTTCGGCGATGGCCTGACCCACCGCTGCTTCGTTGTCATAGATTTGCGCGGTGTCGATAGCACGATAGCCCAGCTCCAGCGCGGTTTTTACGGATGCGATAACAACATCATCTTTCAGACGGAAGGTGCCAAGACCAAATGCAGGGATTGCCATGATTTTCCTCGTTATTTCTTCATTTCGGTTAACGGATGAAATTATGGCTGATGGTGTGGAGGAGAAAAAGAGCGATTAATGCAGAGGATTTTTGCTGAATTAGCAATAATAGAGAACAGATCAAACAAAAAAGCCCTGAGCAAATGCTCAGGGCTCTTAATAAGTGGCGGAACGGACGGGACTCGAACCCGCGACCCCCTGCGTGACAGGCAGGTATTCTAACCGACTGAACTACCGCTCCACCGAATTTCTTCGCTTTATTACCACCGGTTGTCACCCCGGCTTACTGCAATTTGATGCCTGGCAGTTCCCTACTCTCACATGGGGAGACCCCACACTACCATCGGCGCTACGGCGTTTCACTTCTGAGTTCGGCATGGGGTCAGGTGGGACCACCGCGCTAGTGCCGCCAGGCAAATTCTTTGTGCTCGTCCTGTGTCTTTTGCGCTCATACTGCGTTGGCTGCTCTCGCGAGTGTCAGTCACATACTTATGTATGCTCCTTCCATCGCCTCGTTTGCCGCCTTGTCTCAGCGCAAAATCCTTCGGACTCTGAATCAGAGCTGAAAATCTTCTCTCAAATCGCCAAAACATCTTCGGCGTTGTAAGGTTAAGCCTCACGGTTCATTAGTACCGGTTAGCTCAACGCATCGCTGCGCTTACACACCCGGCCTATCAACGTCGTCGTCTTCAACGTTCCTTCAGGAGACTTAAAGTCTCAGGGAGAACTCATCTCGGGGCAAGTTTCGTGCTTAGATGCTTTCAGCACTTATCTCTTCCGCATTTAGCTACCGGGCAGTGCCATTGGCATGACAACCCGAACACCAGTGATGCGTCCACTCCGGTCCTCTCGTACTAGGAGCAGCCCCCCTCAATTCTCCAGCGCCCACGGCAGATAGGGACCGAACTGTCTCACGACGTTCTAAACCCAGCTCGCGTACCACTTTAAATGGCGAACAGCCATACCCTTGGGACCTACTTCAGCCCCAGGATGTGATGAGCCGACATCGAGGTGCCAAACACCGCCGTCGATATGAACTCTTGGGCGGTATCAGCCTGTTATCCCCGGAGTACCTTTTATCCGTTGAGCGATGGCCCTTCCATTCAGAACCACCGGATCACTATGACCTGCTTTCGCACCTGCTCGCGCCGTCACGCTCGCAGTCAAGCTAGCTTATGCCATTGCACTAACCTCCTGATGTCCGACCAGGATTAGCTAACCTTCGTGCTCCTCCGTTACTCTTTGGGAGGAGACCGCCCCAGTCAAACTACCCACCAGACACTGTCCGCAACCCCGATAAGGGGCCAACGTTAGAACATCAAACATTAAAGGGTGGTATTTCAAGGTTGGCTCCACGCAGACTGGCGTCCACGCTTCAAAGCCTCCCACCTATCCTACACATCAAGGCTCAATGTTCAGTGTCAAGCTATAGTAAAGGTTCACGGGGTCTTTCCGTCTTGCCGCGGGTACACTGCATCTTCACAGCGAGTTCAATTTCACTGAGTCTCGGGTGGAGACAGCCTGGCCATCATTACGCCATTCGTGCAGGTCGGAACTTACCCGACAAGGAATTTCGCTACCTTAGGACCGTTATAGTTACGGCCGCCGTTTACCGGGGCTTCGATCAAGAGCTTCTCCTTACGGATAACCCCATCAATTAACCTTCCGGCACCGGGCAGGCGTCACACCGTATACGTCCACTTTCGTGTTTGCACAGTGCTGTGTTTTTAATAAACAGTTGCAGCCAGCTGGTATCTTCGACTGGTCTCAGCTCCATCCGCAGGGACTTCACCTACACACCAGCGTGCCTTCTCCCGAAGTTACGGCACCATTTTGCCTAGTTCCTTCACCCGAGTTCTCTCAAGCGCCTTGGTATTCTCTACCTGACCACCTGTGTCGGTTTGGGGTACGATTTAATGTTACCTGATGCTTAGAGGCTTTTCCTGGAAGCAGGGCATTTGTTACTTCAGCACCGTAGTGCCTCGTCATCACACCTCAGCGTTAAAAGGTACCGGATTTACCTGGAACCTCCGCCTACATGCTTAAACCGGGACAACCGTCGCCCGGCTAACATAGCCTTCTCCGTCCCCCCTTCGCAGTAACACCAAGTACAGGAATATTAACCTGTTTCCCATCGACTACGCCTTTCGGCCTCGCCTTAGGGGTCGACTCACCCTGCCCCGATTAACGTTGGACAGGAACCCTTGGTCTTCCGGCGAGCGGGCTTTTCACCCGCTTTATCGTTACTTATGTCAGCATTCGCACTTCTGATACCTCCAGCAACCCTCACAGGCCACCTTCGCAGGCTTACAGAACGCTCCCCTACCCAACAACACATAGTGTCGCTGCCGCAGCTTCGGTGCATGGTTTAGCCCCGTTACATCTTCCGCGCAGGCCGACTCGACCAGTGAGCTATTACGCTTTCTTTAAATGATGGCTGCTTCTAAGCCAACATCCTGGCTGTCTGTGCCTTCCCACATCGTTTCCCACTTAACCATGACTTTGGGACCTTAGCTGGCGGTCTGGGTTGTTTCCCTCTTCACGACGGACGTTAGCACCCGCCGTGTGTCTCCCGTGATAACATTCTTCGGTATTCGTAGTTTGCATCGGGTTGGTAAGTCGGGATGACCCCCTAGCCGAAACAGTGCTCTACCCCCGAAGATGAGTTCACGAGGCGCTACCTAAATAGCTTTCGGGGAGAACCAGCTATCTCCCGGTTTGATTGGCCTTTCACCCCCAGCCACAAGTCATCCGCTAATTTTTCAACATTAGTCGGTTCGGTCCTCCAGTTAGTGTTACCCAACCTTCAACCTGCCCATGGCTAGATCACCGGGTTTCGGGTCTATACCCTGCAACTTAACGCCCAGTTAAGACTCGGTTTCCCTGCGGCTCCCCTATACGGTTAACCTTGCTACAGAATATAAGTCGCTGACCCATTATACAAAAGGTACGCAGTCACACCCGAAGGTGCTCCCACTGCTTGTACGTACACGGTTTCAGGTTCTTTTTCACTCCCCTCGCCGGGGTTCTTTTCGCCTTTCCCTCACGGTACTGGTTCACTATCGGTCAGTCAGGAGTATTTAGCCTTGGAGGATGGTCCCCCCATATTCAGACAGGATACCACGTGTCCCGCCCTACTCTTCGAGTTCACAACCTGTGCATTTTGGTGTACGGGACTATCACCCTCTACCGTCGGACTTTCCAGACCGTTCCACTAACACACAAGCTGATTCAGACTCTGGGCTGCTCCCCGTTCGCTCGCCGCTACTGGGGGAATCTCGGTTGATTTCTTTTCCTCGGGGTACTTAGATGTTTCAGTTCCCCCGGTTCGCCTCGTTAACCTATGTATTCAGTTAACGATAGTGCAACGAATTGCACTGGGTTTCCCCATTCGGACATCGCCGGCTGTAACGGTTCATATCACCTTACCGACGCTTTTCGCAGATTAGCACGTCCTTCATCGCCTCTGACTGCCAGGGCATCCACCGTGTACGCTTAGTCGCTTAACCTCACAACCCGAAGATGTTTCGTAAAACATCATCGTGTCGCGAAAATTTGAGAGACTCGAACACACTTAAACAGTGTGTCGTTTCAATTTTCAGCTTGATCCAGATTTTTAAAGAGCAAAACTTCGCAGTGCACCTTTTCAGGTTCACTCTGAAGTTTTCTTGTGTTTGCAGTAAAGATGGTGGAGCTATGCGGGATCGAACCGCAGACCTCCTGCGTGCAAAGCAGGCGCTCTCCCAGCTGAGCTATAGCCCCATCGTTTGCAACCTCTTCAAATTTGCTTCGCAAATTTGGTAGGCCTGAGTGGACTTGAACCACCGACCTCACCCTTATCAGGGGTGCGCTCTAACCACCTGAGCTACAAGCCTGTAGAGGTTTTTACTGCTGTTTTTCATCAGACAATCTGTGTGAGCACTACAAAGGCAGGTTCTTTAAGGTAAGGAGGTGATCCAACCGCAGGTTCCCCTACGGTTACCTTGTTACGACTTCACCCCAGTCATGAATCACAAAGTGGTAAGCGCCCTCCCGAAGGTTAAGCTACCTACTTCTTTTGCAACCCACTCCCATGGTGTGACGGGCGGTGTGTACAAGGCCCGGGAACGTATTCACCGTAGCATTCTGATCTACGATTACTAGCGATTCCGACTTCATGGAGTCGAGTTGCAGACTCCAATCCGGACTACGACATACTTTATGAGGTCCGCTTGCTCTCGCGAGGTCGCTTCTCTTTGTATATGCCATTGTAGCACGTGTGTAGCCCTGGTCGTAAGGGCCATGATGACTTGACGTCATCCCCACCTTCCTCCAGTTTATCACTGGCAGTCTCCTTTGAGTTCCCGGCCGGACCGCTGGCAACAAAGGATAAGGGTTGCGCTCGTTGCGGGACTTAACCCAACATTTCACAACACGAGCTGACGACAGCCATGCAGCACCTGTCTCACAGTTCCCGAAGGCACCAATCCATCTCTGGAAAGTTCTGTGGATGTCAAGACCAGGTAAGGTTCTTCGCGTTGCATCGAATTAAACCACATGCTCCACCGCTTGTGCGGGCCCCCGTCAATTCATTTGAGTTTTAACCTTGCGGCCGTACTCCCCAGGCGGTCGATTTAACGCGTTAGCTCCGGAAGCCACGCCTCAAGGGCACAACCTCCAAATCGACATCGTTTACAGCGTGGACTACCAGGGTATCTAATCCTGTTTGCTCCCCACGCTTTCGCACCTGAGCGTCAGTCTTTGTCCAGGGGGCCGCCTTCGCCACCGGTATTCCTCCAGATCTCTACGCATTTCACCGCTACACCTGGAATTCTACCCCCCTCTACAAGACTCTAGCCTGCCAGTTTCGAATGCAGTTCCCAGGTTGAGCCCGGGGATTTCACATCCGACTTGACAGACCGCCTGCGTGCGCTTTACGCCCAGTAATTCCGATTAACGCTTGCACCCTCCGTATTACCGCGGCTGCTGGCACGGAGTTAGCCGGTGCTTCTTCTGCGGGTAACGTCAATCGGTGAGGTTATTAACCTCACCGCCTTCCTCCCCGCTGAAAGTGCTTTACAACCCGAAGGCCTTCTTCACACACGCGGCATGGCTGCATCAGGCTTGCGCCCATTGTGCAATATTCCCCACTGCTGCCTCCCGTAGGAGTCTGGACCGTGTCTCAGTTCCAGTGTGGCTGGTCATCCTCTCAGACCAGCTAGGGATCGTCGCCTAGGTGAGCCGTTACCCCACCTACTAGCTAATCCCATCTGGGCACATCTGATGGCATGAGGCCCGAAGGTCCCCCACTTTGGTCTTGCGACGTTATGCGGTATTAGCTACCGTTTCCAGTAGTTATCCCCCTCCATCAGGCAGTTTCCCAGACATTACTCACCCGTCCGCCGCTCGTCACCCGAGAGCAAGCTCTCTGTGCTACCGCTCGACTTGCATGTGTTAGGCCTGCCGCCAGCGTTCAATCTGAGCCATGATCAAACTCTTCAATTTAAGTTTGATGCTCGTGAATTAAACTTCGTAATGAATTACGCATGTTCACTCAGAGACTTGGTATTCATTTATTGTCCGAAGACATTAAGAATCCATGTCACTTTGAGTGCCCACACAGATTGTCTGATAAATTGTTAAAGAGCAGTTGCGACGCGCTTTAGCGCTCTGTCGCGAGGTGGCGTATATTACGCTTTCCTCTTTCAGAGTCAACCCTGAATTTCAGGATTTTTCTCTTCAATCGAACTGGCTGTTTGTGTGAAGTGATTCACATCCGCCGTGTCGATGGAGGCGCATTATAGGGAGCTCTCCGGGAATGACAAGCGGAAAAATACAATTTTATTTCAACCGCTCATCTTTTAAACGCAACGCTTATTTTTGCTGCTTTTTAATCGCCGCAGGCAACTCTGCCAGGCTATTTAGCACCCAGTCAGCCGCTTTTTCCGCTTCTTCAGTCAGGGGCTTACCGGTACGCACAAGCACTTTAGTACCGACATCTGCCGCCGCAGCAGCCTGCATATCTTCCAGTTTGTCCCCTACCATATAGGAAGAAGCCATATCGATATGCAGATAATCGCGGGCGGAGATCAGCATCCCCGGATGCGGTTTACGACAATCACAGGTCTGACGGTACTCTTCCACCGCACCCTGCGGGTGATGCGGGCAATAGTAGATACCGTCCAGGTCGACGCCACGATCGGCCAGAGACCAGTCCATCCATTCGGTCAGCGTTTCAAACTGGGCTTCGGTAAATTTACCGCGAGCAATACCGGACTGGTTAGTGACCAGCACCAGCGCATAGCCCATCTCTTTTAGTTCGCGCATCGCGTCAATGACGCCATCGATAAATTCAAAATTGTCGATTTCGTGGACGTAGCCATGATCGACATTAATAGTGCCGTCACGGTCGAGAAAAATTGCGGGTACTGACTTTGCCACCGGTTTGCTCCTGAAAAAGGCTAGTGCCGTTAGTATCGCATGTTTCAGCATGCAAGAAAGTGCTCATTATAAAGAGTCAGATTGATTTAGACGTCTGGATGCCTTAACATCCATTTCATTGACAGGCATCGCCTGGATACGGCAGAAGAAAATGCCACGGCAAACGGCTAAACGATAATAAATAACTGATGATTAAACTTTCCAATATCACCAAAGTGTTCCAGCAGGGGAATCGCAGCATTCAGGCGCTGAATAACGTCAGCCTGCATGTCCCTGCCGGACAAATTTATGGCGTCATCGGTGCCTCCGGCGCCGGTAAAAGTACGCTGATTCGCTGCGTCAACCTGCTGGAGCGCCCGACCGAGGGCAGCGTACAGGTTGACGGTCAGGAATTGACTGCACTGTCGGAAAAAGAGCTAACCCGTGCGCGCCGTCAGATTGGCATGATTTTCCAGCATTTTAACCTGCTGGCCTCCCGGACCGTTTTCGGCAACGTCGCGTTGCCCCTGGAACTGGATAACACCCCGCAGGCAGAAATCAAACGTCGTGTGACGGAGCTGCTGGATCTCGTCGGCCTGGGTGATAAGCACGACAGCTACCCGGCTAATCTCTCCGGTGGCCAGAAACAGCGCGTCGCCATTGCCCGCGCACTGGCCAGCAATCCTAAGGTATTGCTGTGCGATGAAGCCACCAGCGCTCTCGACCCAGCCACCACCCGTTCCATTCTCGAACTGCTGAAAGACATTAACCGTCGTCTGGGACTGACCATTCTGCTAATCACCCACGAAATGGATGTGGTGAAACGCATCTGCGACTGCGTGGCGGTGATTAGCAACGGCCAGCTTATTGAGCAGGACACGGTGAGCGAAGTCTTCTCCCATCCGAAGACGCCGCTGGCCCAGCAGTTTATTCAGTCCACGCTGCACCTGGATATTCCGGATGACTACCAGGCACGCCTGAAACCTACCGCCGCAGCGGACAGTGTACCGATGCTGCGCATGGAATTTACCGGCCACTCCGTCGATGCGCCGCTGCTCTCTGAAACCGCGCGTCGCTTCAATGTGAATAACAACATTATCAGCGCGCAGATGGATTATGCCGGCGGGGTGAAGTTCGGCATCATGCTCACCGAAATGCACGGTACACAGGAAGACACTCAGGCGGCCATCGCCTGGCTGCAGGAACATCATGTAAAAGTAGAGGTATTGGGTTATGTCTGAGGCAATGATGTGGCTGCTGTTGCGCGGCGTATGGGAAACGCTGGCAATGACCTTTGTCTCCGGCTTCTTCGGTTTTGTCCTTGGTCTGCCGGTGGGCGTGCTGCTGTATGTGACCCGGCCGGGGCAAATCGTCGCCAATGCCAAACTGTACCGTACTCTGTCGGCGCTGGTGAACATTTTCCGTTCCATTCCGTTCATTATCCTGCTGGTCTGGATGATCCCGTTTACCCGCGTAATCGTCGGCACCTCGATCGGCCTGCAGGCGGCAATCGTTCCGCTGACGGTGGGCGCCGCGCCGTTTATCGCCCGCATGGTGGAGAACGCCCTGCTGGAGATCCCGACCGGGCTCATCGAAGCTTCCCGCGCGATGGGCGCCACACCGCTGCAGATCGTCCGCAAGGTTCTGCTGCCTGAAGCGCTGCCGGGGCTGGTCAACGCCGCCACCATCACGCTTATTACCCTGGTAGGCTACTCCGCCATGGGCGGCGCGGTGGGCGCCGGTGGTCTGGGGCAGATTGGTTATCAGTACGGTTATATCGGCTACAACGCAACGGTGATGAATACCGTACTGGTGTTACTGGTTATTCTGGTTTATTTAATTCAATTCTCTGGCGATCGTATCGTCCGGGCTGTGACTCATAAATAACGTTATTGGCAGACAACACTCATTCTTACAGGAAGGAAATAACATGGCCTTTAATTTCAAAACCTTTGCGGCAGTTGGCGCGTTAATCGGTTCTCTGGCGCTGGTGGGTTGCGGTCAGGATGAAAAAGATCCGAATCATATTAAAGTCGGCGTTATCGTCGGGGCGGAACAGCAGGTCGCTGAAGTTGCGCAGAAAGTGGCAAAAGAGAAGTATGGTCTCGATGTTGAGCTGGTGACCTTCAACGATTACGTGCTGCCAAACGAAGCGCTAAGCAAAGGCGATATCGACGTGAACGCCTTCCAGCATAAACCGTATCTCGACCAGCAGATTAAAGACCGTGGCTATAAGCTGGTCTCCGTTGGCAACACCTTCGTCTATCCGATCGCGGGTTACTCGAAGAAAATCAAATCGCTGGACGAACTGCAGCCGGGCTCGCAGATCGCCGTCCCGAACGATCCGACTAACCTCGGCCGTTCCCTGCTGCTGCTGCAGCAGGTGGGTCTGATCAAACTGAAAGACGGCGTGGGCCTGCTGCCGACCTCGCTGGATATCGTCGAAAACCCGAAAAACCTGAAAATTGTTGAACTGGAAGCGCCACAGCTGCCGCGTTCGCTGGACGACGCACAGATTGCGCTGGCCGTCATCAACACCACTTACGCCAGCCAGATTGGCCTGACCCCGGCGAAAGACGGTATCTTTGTTGAAGGCAAAGAGTCTCCTTACGTGAACCTGATTGTGGCGCGTGAAGACAATAAAGATGCTGAGAATGTGAAGAAATTCGTTCAGGCTTACCAGAGCGATGAAGTTTACGAAGCGGCGAACAAGATCTTTAACGGCGGCGCAGTGAAAGGCTGGTAATCTTTTCTCACCGTAATATCATTCAGGACGGGCTTCACGCCCGTCTTGTCATTTATGCAAGCACCTGATTCAATAACGCCCTGTTTTTTATTCATTGAGGAAATACTATGCGTGCTTTACCGGTCTGTTTGTTAGCACTCATGTTAAGCGGTTGTTCCATGCTAAGCAGATCCCCCGTTGAACCTGTTCAAAGCACTGCAACCCCCCCGGTTAAATCTGAGCCGAGCAAACCACGCGCAACCCGTCCGGCGCCGGTACGTATTTATACCGATGCGTCAGAGCTGGTGGGAAAACCGTTCCGCGATCTGGGTGAAGTGACTGGTGAGTCATGCCAGGCCTCAAATCAGGATTCTCCGCCGAACATCCCAACCGCCCGCAAGCGTCTGCAGGTGAATGCGGCACGCATGAAAGCCAATGCCGTCCTGCTTCACCGCTGCGAAGTGACCAGCGGCACGCCAGGCTGCTACCGTCAGGCGGTTTGTCTGGGCTCGGCGCTTAACGTTTCGGCACAATGAGTGCATTCCAGTTCGCGCAGATAGGCGTTATCCGCTCGCCGTATAAAGAGAAATTTGCCGTTCCTCGCCAGCCTGGTCTGGTGAAACACGGCGGCGGAGAACTGCATCTGGTTGCGCCCTACAACCAGGCCGACGCCGTGCGAGGCCTGGAAAACTTCAGCCATCTGTGGATCCTGTTTGTGTTTCATCAGA
This sequence comes from Klebsiella variicola, assembly GCF_000828055.2. Lineage (NCBI taxonomy): Bacteria > Pseudomonadati > Pseudomonadota > Gammaproteobacteria > Enterobacterales > Enterobacteriaceae > Klebsiella > Klebsiella variicola. The sequence continues at coordinate 4,452,032 of NZ_CP010523.2, forward strand.
CCATGGAAGGCGGTTGGCGTCCGACGGTGCGCCCTCCCCGACTGGGAGGCAATGCGCGGATGGGCGTCTTCGCCACCCGTTCGACGTTTCGCCCCAACCCCATCGGCATGTCGCTGGTTGAGCTGAAAGGCGTTCGCTGCCAGAAGGATCAGGTGATCCTGGAACTCGGTAGCCTCGATCTCGTCGACGGGACGCCGGTGGTTGATATCAAACCGTATCTTCCTTTCGCCGAAGCCCTGCCGGATGCCAGCGCCAGCTATGCGCAACAGGCGCCGCTGGCGGGTATGAACGTCAGTTTTACACCGGAAACAGAAGCACAGTTACTGACCCTGGAAAAACGCTACCCGCATATCAAAGCGTTTATCCGCGAAGTATTGGCGCAGGATCCGCGCCCGGCCTACCGTAAAGAGGAAGAAGCAGGAAAAAATTATGCCGTCTGGTTGCTGGATTTCAACGTCCGCTGGCGGGTGGTTGCCTCTGGTTTTGAAGTCTTTGCCCTCGAAGCGCGCTAATTTTATTTTTCCTCTCTTTTGGCATCTTTGCCACACTGGTAAACTAAACCACTTTTTTTGTTTCAGGCTGGGCAACCAGCCTGTTCCGCTCGTTTAACTGGAACCGTTACAACATGCGTACTAGCCAATATCTGCTCTCCACTCTGAAGGAGACACCTGCCGACGCCGAGGTAATCAGCCACCAGCTGATGCTGCGCGCCGGGATGATCCGCAAGCTGGCCTCCGGGTTATACACCTGGCTGCCGACCGGCGTGCGCGTCCTGAAAAAAGTCGAAAACATCGTGCGTGAAGAAATGAATAATGCCGGTGCGATCGAGGTGTTAATGCCGGTCGTTCAGCCTTCTGAACTGTGGCAGGAGAGCGGTCGCTGGGAGCAGTATGGCCCGGAGCTGCTGCGCATTGCCGATCGTGGCGATCGCCCGTTTGTCCTCGGTCCAACCCACGAAGAGGTCATTACCGATCTGATCCGCAACGAGCTGAACTCCTATAAGCAGTTGCCGCTGAACTTCTATCAGATCCAGACCAAATTCCGCGACGAAGTGCGCCCGCGTTTCGGCGTGATGCGCTCCCGTGAATTCCTGATGAAAGATGCTTACTCTTTCCATACCTCTCAGGAATCGCTGCAGGAAACCTACGACGCGATGTATACCGCTTACAGCAAAATCTTCAGTCGTATGGGGCTGGATTTCCGTGCGGTACAGGCTGACACCGGTTCTATCGGCGGCAGCGCCTCTCATGAATTCCAGGTGCTGGCGCAGAGCGGCGAAGACGATGTGATCTTCTCCGACAGCTCCGACTACGCGGCAAACATCGAGTTTGCGGAAGCCGTTGCGCCAAAAGAGCCGCGCGCAGCCGCCACCCAGGAGATGACCCTGGTTGATACGCCGAACGCCAAAACCATCGCCGAGCTGGTTGAGCAGTTCGACCTGCCGATCGAAAAAACCGTGAAGACCCTGCTGGTGAAAGCGGTTGAAGGTAGCGCCTCCCCGCTGGTTGCCCTGCTGGTGCGCGGCGATCACGAGCTGAACGAAGTGAAAGCGGAAAAACTGCCGCAGGTCGCCAGCCCGCTGACCTTCGCCACCGAAGAAGAGATCCGCGCTCTGGTGAAAGCGGGTCCGGGCTCCCTGGGTCCGGTGAACCTGCCGATCCCGGTGGTTATCGACCGTACCGTCGCGGTAATGAGCGATTTCGCCGCTGGCGCTAACATCGATGGCAAACACTACTTCGGCATCAACTGGGATCGCGACGTCGCGACTCCGGAAGTTGCTGATATTCGTAACGTCGTTGCCGGCGATCCGAGCCCGGACGGCAAGGGTACTCTGCTTATCAAGCGCGGTATCGAAGTGGGCCACATCTTCCAGCTGGGTACTAAGTACTCTCAGGCGATGAATGCCGCAGTTCAGGGCGAAGATGGCCGTAACCAGATCCTGACCATGGGCTGCTACGGTATCGGGGTGACCCGCGTGGTGGCCGCCGCCATTGAGCAAAACTTTGACGATCGCGGGATTATCTGGCCAGACGCCATCGCGCCGTTCCAGGTGGCAATTCTGCCGATGAATATGCACAAGTCCTATCGCGTGCAGGAGCTGGCGGAGAAGCTGTACGCCGAGCTGCGTGCGCACGGCATCGATGTGCTGATGGACGACCGTAAAGAGCGTCCGGGCGTGATGTTCGCCGATATGGAGCTGATCGGTATTCCGCACACCATCGTGCTGGGCGATCGGAACCTCGATAACGATGATATCGAATACAAGTATCGTCGCAATGGTGAGAAGCAGCTGATTAAAACCGGTGATATCGTGGAATATCTGGTTAAAGCGATAAAAGGCTAAGCAACCACCTCAGGGCCCTGAACGGATGTCAGGGCCTTTTTTTTTACAAGGAAAGTACCCATGACTGCACCTATCCTCAGCAGCGGATTGCTTACTTCCGCCCTGCTGCTGCTTACCGCCTGCACCATAGACGTCGGCCGCAGCGCCGCTTCCGCATCCGCTACCGAGGGCCGCTCCCCGCCATGGGCTGTCACTCTCCAGCGTCAAAGCTCGATTGCCGGCAGCGGGCTCCACGAAATTGACGAAAGCGATCTCCGTTCCGGCGACCTGCTCTTCTCGTCCAGCCTGGGTATCACTTCGCTTGGGATCCGCGCCTTCAGCGCCTCTTCCGTTAGCCACGTCGCACTGTATCTTGGCGAGGGTCAGATCGCGGAAGCCACCGGCGCTGGCGTACAGGTGATTTCTGTTCAGCAGGCGCTGGCGCATAGCGATAAACTCTTTGCCCTCAGGGTGCCCGACCTGACGCCGGACCAGGCAACGGCGATGAAAAATTTTGTCTGGCAGGTCAAAGACAGCGGGTATAACTATCGCGGCATTATTCAGTTTATCCCTTATATGGTCACCAAACCGCTCTGCTCGCTCAACCCTTTCTCGCGTAACTTTCGTCAGCAGTGCGTGAGCGGCCTGGCCAAAGCGCAACTGGGCGATGCGGCAAGCGCCGACAAGAAAGCGTGGTTTTGCTCGGAGTTTGTCAGCGAGGCCTTCGTCAGAGCCGGGCATCCGCTGACCCTGGCGCAGGCGGCGTGGATAAGTCCTTCCGATCTGCTGCACATGCGGGAAGGAGACGTCGCCACGTTTAAACCCGAAACGCAGCTACAGTATGTCGGGCATCTGAAACTGGGCGTTTATCTTCAGGCCGGGAAGCTGGTGGGGCTGAATAAACCGAAGGACGATGCGGAGTAAAGAAAAGATTTGCGCTTTTCCGCCAGCCAGACCCACGCTCACTCTGTATATGACAGGGCGAATAGCAGGAGCAAGTAGGGGGACTGTGTGGGATCATCCCCTGCCCGTTTCCCGGGCAGGGGCCTGACAATCAATGGCTACAGTCTTTACCGGGAATAAATTTGCCGGCCTGGTCCGTCATCAGCGTCTTCATCATTTCGCCGGTGTCCGGGTTCGCCTCGAGGGTAAAGTGCCCCTCCACCACCAGCAGCACCGGTCGTGAATCATTGCCGCGGGCAGCGGCATAATCCCGCTCAAGCTGGGCATTGTTCGCCACCGCGACGCGTTTACCGGTCGCGCAATCGGTAAAGGTTGCCGCATCGGCCATATAGAAATACATGCCGCGCATCGCCATCGGGGTGGTCGGCAGGCTGGCCTTCACCGGCTCCAGGGTATAATTGAGAGGAGACTGAACGGGGCTCCCGTTGCGGTCAAGCATCTCCAGCTTGTCGCCCTTCGCGCGAAAATATGATTTCTCGCCTTTGCTGTCGGTCAGCACCAGTTTATCCGCTGTGCGAGCCCAGGTGCCATAAGAGGCAAAAGATGACGGTTCACGACGAGCGCCCTGGTAGTGCTCGTTCATCACCCAGGTACCGTCTTTTTCCAGGAACAGCGAGGTGTCGATACCTTCACAATCCGCGCAAGGCAGCACCCCACGCCAGCTTTGCTGCATCGGTTTGAGCTCTTCCATCGCCGCTGGCTGTACGGTGTCAGTCTCGGCGCGATGGTTACAACCAAACAGCGCGAACAGCGAGCAGGCCGCTATCACGGAGAATACGATTTTCTTCACTTTGCTTTCCTTATCATCCATTTCACCCGTTCGCCGACGTCTTCACTGGCGAACTTTCCCACGCAGCGCCTTGACTGAGGACTTCTGTGCCTTGGAAGCAAGGCGTCGCTCTTTGGATGCCCGAGTCGGTCGCGTCTCCCGGCGACTTTTTTGCACTGCGGTTAATTCTTTTATGAGGGCCACCAGCCGGGCAATCGCCGCTTCGCGGTTCATCTCCTGGCTGCGGTATTCCTGAGCCTTAATGATAACCACACCGTCAGCAGAAATTAAGTGGTGCCTGGCGGCGAGCAGGCGCTCTTTGTAAAACTCCGGCAGGCTTGAAGCTTTAATATCAAAGCGCAGATGAATTGCCGTCGACGCTTTGTTCACATGCTGGCCCCCGGCCCCCTGGGCACGAATACCTTCCAGCGTGACCTCGTTATCGGCAAGGGTCACGCTGCGGCTAATGGTAATCATGCCGGTGCTTGCCAGGCCGTCAAATGAATTTCCAGATTATTCCGAGCATCGGATAACCAGATACTACCGTCCTGCAGAGTAGCCTGCAGTGTCATGGTACGGTCGGCAAAGGCGCTAAGCTGCGCCAGTTGCGCGTCATCAAGATACCAGATGGTCAACTTCGGGTACGCCGCAAGCTTGTTCTGATTCTGCTGCCACCAGATTTCAGCGGCCCGGCTATTATAGGCAAACAGCGCTACCGCCTGCGCCCGTGAGCAGGCTTTCTTAATCCGCCGCTCATCCGGCAGACCCAGTTCGATCCACAGATCGACCCCGAGATGATCGTTAAGCAGCCACAGCTCCGGCTCGTCGTCCGACGACAGGCCGCGGGTAAACTGCAGCCGTTCATCGGCATATTTGATCCACGCCAGCAGGCGCAGCATCATGCGCTCCTGGGTTTCCGAGGGGTGCTGCGCCAGCGTCAGGTTAGCATCCAGAAACTGGTTGCGATCCAGATCGGCTACATTTACCGCAGCTTTATATATTGTCGCTTTCAGCGCCATGAATAAACTCCTGAAAAGAATGGCGGACATTGTAGCGAAACTGGCGGCAAAAGGCTGTCGTCAATCGCAGCAACCTGTTTCATCCTGCTGAAATTGCTTAAATGACTATGATATAGTTCCCTTGCTAAACAGAGTTTATCTTCGTAGGCTTAAACTTGCATCCCACGGTTGAGTCAGAACGCTGACAGGAGGGCATGTGGACCACTATTGTGAGTTAATACGCAAGCGGTATGCGGAAATAGCCAGCGGAGACTTAGGGTATATCCCGGATGCGCTGGGTTGCGTGTTGAAAGTATTGAATGAGATTGCGGCGGATGAGGCCCTTTCGGAGTCAGTCAGGGAAAAGGCCGCTTATGCGGCAGCAAACTTACTGGTGAGCGATTATGTCAATGAATGATACTTATCAACCCATTAACTGCGATGATTACGACAACCTGGAACTGGCTTGCCAGCATCACCTGGTGCTGACGCTGGCGCTGAAGGATGGCGAACAGCTGCAGGCAAAGGCCAGCGATCTAATCTCGCGTAAAAATATCGAGTATCTGGTGGTCGAACTCGCCGGCAACGTCCGCGAGCTGCGCCTGGATAAAATCGCCAGCTTCAGTCACCCGGAAATCGGCACCGTGGTGGTGAGCGAATCCTGAATCAAAACGGGCTTAACCGCCCGTTTTCCTCCATGACAGCCTGACCCCTTCCCCGTCCTTCACTTCACCTTCGGTGGTCACAAACAGATCGTCCGCTGCAGCGATCGGCGTTTCGCCGTAAAACAGCAGCGGCGTAGTGTCTCGTCGCCAGGGAGGAACGCCCAGCTCCTGCCAGATCTTCTTCAGCTTACGTCCGCCGTGGCGTCCGACGATATGCAGGTGGCCGCTGGCGCGAAAGCGGACAGTGACCGGCTCATCCGCAGACGGCGGGCGCAGCCTGCCGCCGGGCTGCAGCATCAGCTCGCCGAGACCGTCTGCCAGCCGCAGCGGCTGGCGCCAGTCGGGCCAGTGCTGGACACTTTCCGTCTGGCCGGGAAGATACTTCACCCAGTACAAACGCTGTTGAAAACGGCGGACGGTAAAATCCCCGAGCCGCAGACAAGGGCTGGCATCTTCCCGCGCCAGCGCCACCTCATGCCAGAGGCGCTCTGGCACCTCCCGGGCCGGCATCGGCGCCTGATGCCCGGCGAGCCAGCGACGCAGCAGCGCCGCGCGACGGGGTGGGCTCATCGACGTCAGCGGCGTGATAGACAGCGAGCCATCTTCGGCCACCAGCGACGCCAGCTCCGCCGCCAGCATTTCGTCCAGCAGTTGTTCCTGCTCGGCGCACAGGCTGGCGCTGCGGGCAACGGCCTCGCTAAAGTGCGGCCAGCGCTCGCGCAGGACCGGGATCACCCGCAGGCGCAGAAAGTTGCGGTCATAGGTATCGTCCTGATTACTCTCATCTTCAATCCACGACAGCTGATGGGCGAGCGCCCACTGGCGTAGCGATTCGCGGGTTTCATTGAGGAGAGGACGCAGTAGTCGGCTGCCGGCAAAGGCAGAGGATGGTGCCATCGCCGACAGACCAGTAGGACCGCTGCCGCGTTTTAACGCCAGCAGCAGCGTTTCGCACTGGTCATCCTGGTGCTGGGCGGTCACTAACACCTCGCCGGCATTGAGCGTATCCTGAAAGGCCTGATAGCGCGCCGCGCGGGCATGGGCCTCCACGCCGAGACCACCCCTGGCTAACGTCACATGATGCACCACCAGCGGCACCTGCCACTGCTGGCAAATCTGCCGACAATGCGCCACCCAGTCGTCTGCATGGGCGCTCAGGCCGTGGTGAACATGCACCGCCCGCAGCGTCAGCGAGGGATCCTGTTCCCGCAGCAGCACCAGCTGGTGCAGGAGAACCGTCGAATCCAGACCGCCGCTGAAGGCCACCAGCAGCTGGCGATGGGGATGAAGCGTATGCGCAATATCAGCCGTCATATCCACGAACATACCGAGAAGTGATGGCCCGGCAAGTTACCGGGCCAGGGTCGCGCTGGCAAGGTTTACTGCTGATATATTTCCAGCGGCAGGTCGTCCGGATCGCTAAAGAAGGTAAAGCGTTTGCCGGTAAAGGGATCGACGCGAATCGCTTCGCACTCGACGCCATGCGCCGTCAGATGCGCTACCGCGGCGTCGATATCATCCACGCTAAAGGCCAGATGACGCAGCCCGCAGGCTTCGGGGCGGCTGGGGCGGGCCGGGGGAAACGGGAACGAGAACAGCTCAATCACGTACTCGCCATTGAGCGCCAGATCGCCCTTCCAGGAGTCGCGCTCGGCGCGATAGAACTCACTTTGCAGCGTAAACCCCAGAATATCGCAATAGAACGCTTTACTGCGGGCGTAGTCAGTCGCAATGATGGCAATATGGTGAACCCGTTTCAAACCCAGCATGGTCAAACTCCTTCTGTTAAGCCAGCCACGTTACTCGTGCGCGCCGTTAACGCGCAAGCCTTTCGTCATTTTTTAAGACTCGTACCCGATACACGCCGTCCTCATCGCGCTTCGCCCCGTGAATATCGGTCTCAAACCCCGGATAATGACGGCCGATAGAGCAGAGCATCAGCAGGAAATCGAGCACTGCCCGGCTCTCCTCCGTGATCATCTCTCCCGGCATCAGCAGCGGTACGCCCGGCGGATAAGGGAGGATCATGTTGGCCGAAATCCGGCCGACCAGGTTCTCCAGTTCAATGGTTTCCACCTCACCCTTAATCTGGCGCTGCCAGGCGTGATGCGGCGTCATTTTCATTTCCGGCAGGACGTCAAAGGCGCTGAGCATCAGCTGCGGCAGCTGGTGCTGACGGATCAAGCGGTGGATCCCCTGCGCCAGATCCTGGATCCGCATGTTGCGGTAGAAGTCGGGATCTTCCGCGTACAGATCCGGCAACATATTTTTCACCCGCAGATTGAGATCGTAGGCGCGTTTGAACTCGGTCAGGCCGCGCAGCAGCCCCATCGCCCGGGTTTTATCAATACCGATGCTGAACAGGAACAGCAGGTTATAGGGGCCCGTTTTTTCCACCACCACGCCCCGCTCGTCGAGGAACTTCGCCACCAGCGCCGCCGGGATCCCCTCTTCATCCATATTCCCCTGCTCGTCCATGCCCGGCGTCAGAATGGTGACCTTCACCGGATCGAGATACATATGATCCGCATCGGCATCTTTGAAACCGTGCCAGTCTTCGCCAGGCGCCACCGGCCAGCACTCGGCTTTATCCACCACTTCCGGCTGCCAGATATCAAAGAACCAGCCGTCCGACTCCTCGCGCAGTCGCTGCACCTCTTTGCGGAAATCCAGCGCCCGCTCAATGGAGCGCTGGATCAGGCGCTTACCGGAGTTACCGCGCAGCATCGCCGCCGCGGTCTCAATCGACGCGACGATGGGATAGCTCGGCGACGTCGAGGTATGCATCATAAAGGCTTCATTAAAGGTCTCTTCATCATAGTTGCCCTTAATGTGGATCAGCGAGGCCTGCGACAGCGCGGCCAGCATCTTATGCGTGGACTGCGTCTCGAAGATGACTTTTCCGGGGATCCGCTCACCGCTCATGCCGCTTTTCCCCTGATATATCGGATGGAAATGGGTATAGGGCACCCAGGCGGAATCGAAATGGATCGACGGGACGTCGAGCGTCTCCTTAAGCCAGGTGGTGTTATAGAGCAGACCATCGTAGGTGGAGTTGGTGATCACCGCATGCACGGGCCACTGCGCCCCGCCCGTGTCGCGCACTTTCTGCTGAATGCTGTCGCGGGTAAATTCGCGTCGGGGGATACCGCCGAGGATCCCCAACGCGTTGCGGGTCGGCTTCAGCCACAGGGGAACCACATCGCTCATCATCAGCAGGTGGGCCAGTGATTTGTGACAGTTACGGTCAATCAGCAGCGTGCTGCCGGCGGGCGCCGAGTACATACCAACAATTTTGTTGGACGTCGAGGTGCCATTGGTCACCATGTAGCTCTGTTCAGCGCCAAAGGCGCGGGCAATATACTCCTCCGCCTCCAGATGCGGGCCGGTATGATCCAGCAGGGAGCCCAGCTCGGTGACCGAAATCGAGACATCCGCCTTCAGCGTATTTCCGCCAAAGAAATCATAGAACAGGCAGCCCACCGGGCTTTTCTGATAGGCGCTACCGCCCATATGGCCCGGTGTACAAAAGGTATACTTCCCCTCCTGCACATAGTTAAACAGCGCGCGGGTAAACGGCGGGGTGATATTGTCCAGGTACTCGCGGGTATACTGCCCAATGCGGGTGGCGATCTCTTCGGAGAGTCCCAGCGCATATTCGAAGAACCACAGCGTCATACGCAGATCCTGACTGCTGACGTCCATCGTCGAGTGGGCATTAATAAAGGCGTACAGGGGCAGATATTCATTGAGCTGATTGATATCGCTGCACAGATCGACGCTGTATTCATCCCAGTCGAAGATCACCCCGCAGATGCGCGGGTTGTGCTCAATAAACTGCAGCAGGTCGGCGCTGTTTTGCGGCCAGATGGTCTGGAAGCCCTGGCGCTGCAGCGCCGCTTCCAGTTCTTTGATCGGCTCGTCTTTGTGGTAGACGCCGTGAGGCCCCATGATGGCGATAATATTCACGCTTTCCTCCTGGTATTCACCTAAGTCAAGCATCATAGCAATCCCCTGGGCGCATCGCACACAAAAAAAGGGCCGGAAAATCCGGCCCTTAGTGTTTTTCGCTAGCGGAAAACTTAGGCGTAACCGTAGCTCATCAGACGCTGATAGCGGCGGTTCAGCAGCTCTTCTTCGCTGAGCAGATCGAGATCGGCCAGGTCTGCCAGCAGCTGCGCTTTCAGGCTCGCTGCCATTGCTTCCGGGTTGCGGTGCGCGCCGCCCAACGGTTCCTGAACGATAGAATCAATCAGCTTCAGCTCTTTCAGACGCGGTGCGACGATACCCATCGCTTCCGCGGCCAGCGGTGCTTTATCCGCGCTTTTCCACAGAATGGACGCGCAGCCTTCCGGCGAAATCACCGAATAGGTGCTGTACTGCAGCATATTGACCTTGTCGCCCACGCCAATCGCCAGCGCGCCGCCGGAGCCGCCTTCGCCGATCACGGTGCAGATAACCGGCACGCTCAGACGCGACATCTCACGCAGGTTGCGGGCAATCGCTTCCGACTGGCCGCGCTCTTCCGCGCCGACGCCCGGGTAGGCGCCAGGGGTGTCGATGAAGGTGATGATCGGCATTTTAAACCGCTCGGCCATTTCCATCAGGCGCAGCGCTTTGCGGTAGCCTTCCGGGGCCGGCATACCAAAGTTGCGACGGATCTTCTCTTTGGTTTCGCGACCTTTCTGGTGGCCGATGATCATCACCGGACGACCATCAAGACGCGCGATACCGCCGACAATCGCTTTATCGTCAGCGTAGGCGCGGTCACCGGCCAGTTCGTCAAATTCGTCGAACGCCAGGCGGACATAATCCAGGGTATAAGGACGGCGCGGGTGGCGCGCCAGTTGCGCAACCTGCCATGCACCGAGATCGGCGAAGATTTTGCGCGTCAGCTCTACGCTTTTCTCGCGCAGACGATGCACTTCTTCGTCGATGTTAATATCCAGTTTCTCATCCTGACGGCTTACCGCAGTCAGGGAATCGATTTTCGCTTCCAGCTCTGCAATCGGCTGTTCAAAATCTAGGAAATTCAGACTCATAGTATTCCTGTATTAGTCAAACTCCAGTTCCACCTGCTCCGAGCCGATAAGGCCACGCAGATCGTTAAGTAAACGATCGCTCGGAGAGACGCGCCATGTTGCGCCGAAACGCAACCGCGCGCGTGCATCCGCCCTCTGATAGTAGAGGTGCACTGGAATGGTTCCCGAACGGTGGGGTTCCAGAGACTGACGGAGTCGGTTTAAAAGCTGGTCATCAATTTGCCTGTCCGTCAGCGAGATAGCAAGCCCGCGAGCATATTTTTCCCGGGCTTCGTCAATGTCCATGACTTCGCGGGCGGTCATTTTAAGCCCCCCGCTAAAGTCATCAAAGCTGACCTGTCCGCTGACGATAAGTATGCGGTCTTTTTCCAGCAACTGCTGATATTTATCCAGCGCGTCGGTGAACAACATCACCTCCAGACGCCCGGAACGGTCATCCAGGGTACAGATGCCGATACGATTGCCGCGCTTGGTGACCATTACCCGCGCCGCAATCACCAGCCCCGCCGCCGTGGTCACTTTACCACGATCGGTCGGATGCATGTCTTTGAGCCGCACGCCGCCGACGTAGCGCTCAATCTCTTTCAGGTACTGGTTAATCGGGTGCCCGGTCAGGTATAGCCCCAGGGTTTCCCTTTCACCATCCAGCACCACCTGCTCAGGCCATGGCTGGCAGCTGGCGTAGGACTGTTCTATTTGTTCAGGCTCTTCCGCCAGTACGCCGAACATATCGGCCTGGCCAATAGCCTCCGCTTTCGCGTGCTGGTCGGCGGCTTTCAACGCATCGCCCAGCGAGTTCATCAGCGCCGCGCGATGCGGACCGAGACGATCGAACGCCCCGGACATAATCAGTTTTTCCAGCACCCGGCGGTTGAGCTTTTTAATATCGGTCCGCGCGCAGAGGTCGAACAGCTCGCGGAAATAACCGCCGTTGTTGCGCGCCTCAATGATCGCTTCGATCGGCCCTTCGCCAACGCCTTTGATGGCGCCGATGCCGTAGACAATCTCGCCGTCGTCGTTAACGTGGAAATGGTACAGGCCGGAGTTAATATCCGGGGGCAAAATTTTCAGCCCCATGCGCCAGCACTCGTCCACCAGGCCAACGACCTTCTCGGTGTTGTCCATATCGGCGGTCATTACCGCCGCCATAAACTCAGCCGGATAGTGCGCCTTAAGCCACAGCGTCTGGTAGGAGACCAGCGCGTAGGCGGCGGAGTGCGACTTGTTAAATCCGTAACCGGCGAATTTCTCCACCAGGTCGAAGATTTTCATCGCCAGTTCGCCGTCAACGCCGTTTTTCTTCGCCCCATCTTCAAAGATAGAACGCTGCTTGGCCATCTCCTCCGGTTTTTTCTTACCCATCGCACGGCGCAGCATATCCGCGCCGCCGAGGGTATAACCGGAGAGCACCTGGGCAATCTGCATGACCTGTTCCTGATACAGGATAATGCCGTAGGTCGGCTCCAGCACCGGTTTCAGGCTCTCATGCTGCCACTGCACGTCCGGGTAGGAAATCTCTTCGCGGCCGTGCTTACGGTCGATAAAGTTATCTACCATCCCCGACTGCAGCGGACCCGGGCGGAACAGGGCCACCAGCGCGATCATATCTTCGAAGCAGTCAGGCTGCAGACGCTTAATCAGATCTTTCATGCCGCGCGATTCAAGCTGGAAGACCGCGGTGGTTTCCGAGCGCTGCAGCATGTCAAAGCTTTTCTTGTCATCCAACGGGATAGCGGCGATATCCAACGGCCCTTCGCCGTTTTTCGCCCGCCGCTTGTTGATCATCTCCAGCGCCCAGTTAATGATAGTGAGCGTACGCAGACCGAGGAAGTCGAATTTTACCAGCCCGGCGTATTCCACGTCGTTTTTGTCAAACTGGGTAACCGGATGCAGCCCCTGCTCATCGCAATACAGCGGCGCAAAGTCGGTAATTTTAGTGGGAGCGATAACCACCCCACCGGCGTGTTTACCGGCGTTTCGCGTCACCCCTTCCAGCTTACGCGCCATGTCGATCAGCGCTTTAACTTCTTCGTCCGCCTCATAGATTTCCGGCAGCTGCGGTTCGGCTTCAAACGCTTTCGCCAGCGTCATACCCGGATCGGGCGGCACCAGCTTGGAGATACGGTCGACAAAGCCGTACGGGTGACCCAGCACGCGGCCCACATCGCGGATGACCGCTTTCGCCGCCATGGTGCCGAAGGTGATGATCTGCGATACCGCATCGCGGCCATACATGTCCGCCACGTGCTCAATAACCTGGTCGCGTTTCTCCATGCAGAAATCGACGTCGAAGTCGGGCATCGAGACACGTTCCGGGTTAAGGAAACGTTCGAACAGCAGGTCGAATTCCAGCGGATCAAGATCGGTGATCTTCAGCGCGTAGGCCACCAGCGAGCCGGCGCCGGAACCGCGGCCCGGGCCAACCGGCACGCCGTTATCCTTCGACCACTGGATAAACTCCATGACGATCAGGAAGTAGCCCGGGAACCCCATCTGGTTGATAACCTGCAGTTCAATATCCAGACGCTGGTCATACTCCGGGCGCTTTTCAGCACGGACGGCAGGATCCGGGAAGAGAAATTCCAGCCGCTCTTCCAGACCCTCTTTCGATTTCATGACCAGGAAATCTTCCGTGGTCATATCGCCGGTCGGGAACTGCGGCAGGAAATATTCGCCAAGCCGCACGGTGACGTTGCAGCGTTTGGCGATCTCGACGCTGTTCTCCAGCGCTTCCGGGATATCGGCGAACAGCTCGCACATCTCCTCCTCACTGCGCATATATTGCTGCGGCGAGTAGTTGCGCGGCCGTTTCGGGTCGTCGAGCGTAAAGCCGTCGTGGATCGCGACGCGGATTTCATGGGCGTCGAAATCGCTGGTGTCGAGGAAGCGGACATCGTTGGTCGCCACCACCGGCAGGCCGCGTGCTTCCGCCAGCGCCACGGCGGCGTGGAGATAGGCCTCTTCATCCTGACGACCGGTCCGGATCAGCTCAAGAAAATAACGGTCCGGGAAATGCTCTTCATAGAACGCGACGCACTGTTCCACTAACGGCATATTGCCGCGGATCAGGCTAACGCCGACGTCGCCTTTACGGCCGCCGGAAAGCAGAATCAGCCCTTCCTGGTGTTCCACCAGCCAGTCGCGGTCAATCCACGGCCCCAGCGCGCCGTAGCCGCGCTGATAGGCGCGGGAAATGAGCAGCGTCAGGTTCTGGTAACCGGTGTTGTTCGCCGCCAGCACGGTCAGCTCGGTAAACTCATCGCCGAGCAGGTCGCACTGCACGTGAAAATCGGCGCCGACAATCGGCTTAATACCCGCGCCGTGTCCCGTCCCGTAGAACTTCACCAGCCCGCACAGGTTGGTGAAATCGGTGATCGCCAGCGCCGGCATGCCAAGCGAGGCCGCCTTCTTGACCAGTGGCCCGGTCTTTGCCAGCCCATCGATCATGGAATAGTCGCTGTGCACCCGCAGGTGTACGAAACGTGGTTCAGCCATCTTTAGATCCCGGTGACTTAGTTGGACGCCAGGCCCAGGGCACGCTTCACCGGACCAAAACTGCGCCGGTGATGCTCTGTTGCGCCGTGTTCCTGCAGCTTCTGCAGGTGAACAGCGGTGGGATAGCCTTTATGCTGGGCAAATCCGTAGTGGGGAAATGCGAGGTCCAGCGTGGCCATTTCGGCGTCACGAGTGACTTTTGCCAGAATAGACGCTGCGCTGATTTCTGCCACCCGGCTGTCGCCTTTCACCACCGCCAGAGAGGGCATCGGCAGCGACGGACAGCGGTTGCCATCGATCAGGACAAACTCAGGAACAATGCTCAGGCCGGCGACGGCGCGCTGCATCGCCAGCATAGTGGCATGCAGAATATTCAGCTCGTCGATTTCGTGCGGCTCGGCACGCCCCAGGCTCCAGCACAGCGCTTTCTCTTTAATCTCATCGCACAGCGCCAGGCGACGCTTTTCGCTGAGTTTTTTGGAATCATTCAAACCCACAATCGGCTTCGCCGGATCGAGGATCACCGCCGCGGTCACGACCGCGCCAACCAGCGGCCCGCGGCCAACTTCATCAACGCCGGCAACCAGATGGGTATGCGGATAGACGAACTCCATCATTGTTTTGCTAACTCCAGTACGGCGTCCGCGGCCTGCTCATCGGCGTTGCAGCGGATCTGCTGATGCAGCGCGCGGAACGTCTCATGCATCTCGTGGCTGGTTTTGCCATCGGCCAGCAGCGGCTGCAGGGCGGCGGCCAGCGCCTGCGGCTCGCACTCATCCTGCAGTAGCTCTTTGACCAGCTCGCGACCGGCCAGCAGATTCGGCAAGGAGACGTAGTCGGTTTTCACCAGACGCTTTGCCAGCCAGAAGGTGAACGGCTTCATGCGGTAGCCAACCACCATCGGGCACTTCGCCAGCATGCACTCCAGCGCCGCCGTCCCGGAGGCCAGCAGCGCGGCGTCGCTGGCGATCATCGCATCGCGCGCCTGACCGTCCAGCATATGCACGATCATATCCGGCGCCGTCTCAGCTTTGATTCGCTCAAACTGCTCCCGCCGTTTGGCATTGACCAGCGGCACCACCACCTGCAAATCGGGATAGGTGCCGCGTAACAACTGCGCGGTTTTCAGAAAGTCCGCGCTGAGCATTTCGACTTCCGCGCCGCGGCTGCCGGGCAGCAACGCCAGACAGCGCACATTGTGCGGGATCCCTAACCGGTCGCGCGCAGCGCCTTTGTCAGGATCCAGCGGCATCGCATCCGCCATGGTATGGCCGATAAAGCGGCAGGGGACGTTAAATTTGTCATAAAACGCTTTTTCGAAAGGCAGAAAAGCCAGCACCAGGTCGGTCGCTCTGCCGATTTTGAAAACGCGTTTTTGTCGCCAGGCCCAGACCGACGGGCTGACGTAGTGAATCGTTTTGATGCCCTGCTTTTTCAGATTCCCTTCGAGGGTAATATTGAAGTCAGGGGCGTCGATGCCGACGAAGACATCGGGGCGCAGCTCGCCAAAGCGGCGGGTAAGATCGGCGCGAATATGCAGGAGACGGCGTAAGCGACCGAGCACCTCAACAATGCCCATCACCGCCAGCTCTTCCATTTCGTACCAGGCTTCGCACCCTTCCGCCTGCATCAGCGGCCCCGCCACGCCGACAAAGCGCGCGTCAGGGATGCGCGCTTTGAGAGCCCGGATGAGGCCTGCACCAAGAATATCGCCGGAGGTTTCTCCGGCGACCAGGGCAATCGTCAGGGGACGCGGTTCAGCCATTAACGAATCAAGCCGCGAGTGGAACGGGCAAAGAAATCAACAAACGGCTGAACTTCAGGATGCTGAGTCGCCAGTTCGGCGATTTCCGGTTTGGCTTCGTCCAGCGTTTTGCCGCTGCGGTACAGCAGTTTATACGCGTTACGAATCGCGGTAATCGCCTCACGGCTAAAGCCGCGGCGTTTCAGCCCTTCGATGTTGACGCCAAACGGCGTCGCGTGGTTACCCTGGGCAATCACGAACGGCGGAACGTCCTGCGCCACGCCGGAGCATCCGCCTACCATGACGTGTGCGCCGATGATGCAGAACTGGTGTACTGCGGTCATGCCGCCGATGATGACGAAATCATCCAGAGATACGTGACCGGCCAAGGTTGCGTTATTGGCCAGAATGCAGCGATCGCCAAGCGTACAATCGTGCGCCACATGGGCGTTGATCATCAGCAGGTTATCGTTGCCCACCTTTGTTAATCCACCGCCCTGTACTGTGCCGCGATGAATGGTGACGCTTTCGCGGATGCGGTTGCGATCGCCAATTTCCACCCGGGTCGGTTCGCCAGCATATTTCAGATCCTGGTTAACTTCGCCGATGGAAGCGAACTGATAGATCTCATTGTCACGGCCGATTTTGGTATGGCCGTTAACGACGACATGAGACTTCAGTACGGTGCCTTCGCCAATTTCGACGTTAGCGCCAACAATACAAAACGGACCAATGTGAACGTTAGCACCAATGACGGCGCCTTCTTCTACAATGGCGGTAGGATGAACAAAAGCGGTTTTATCAATCACGTATCAGGCCTCCCGGCTACGCGCACACATCATCGTCGCTTCGCATACCACTTTACCGTCAACCAGCGCGACGCCTTTGAAACGGGTCAGGCCGCGGCGGGTTTTCTCGAAAGTGACTTCCATAATCATCTGATCGCCTGGTACTACCGGACGTTTGAAGCGCGCTTCGTCGATGCCTGCGAAATAATACAGCTCGCCTGGCTCCAGTTTTCCGACGCTTTTAAATGCCAGAATCCCGGTGGCCTGCGCCATCGCTTCCAGAATCAGCACGCCAGGCAAAATCGGCTTACCAGGGAAGTGCCCCTGGAAAAACGGCTCGTTTACAGAAACATTTTTTACTGCGCGCAGAAAACGACCTTCTTCAAAATCCAGCACGCGGTCTACCAGCAGGAACGGGTAACGGTGAGGCAGAAGTTCCAGAATCTCTTCAATGTGCAGAGTATGAGTGTCAGTAGTCAAAATACTCTTCCTGTCTAAATGTACTAAAAGGCAATAATAACACGGCCTGCGGCAATCTTTTAGCGAATGCAACAGGCCGGAAATGTCATGTGACCAAATGATGAATTAGTCTTGTTGATTAACCTTGCGCTCAATCGCTTTCAGGCGCTTGCTCATCTCGTCAATATTCATCACCAGCGCCGCAGTTTTACGCCACGCCTTGTTCGGCTGCAGCGGAATACCGGAGGAGTATACGCCAGGTTCAGAGATAGGACGCATCACCATCCCCATCCCCGTGACGGTGACTTTATCGCAGATTTCCATATGGCCGTTAATCACGCTGGCGCCGCCAATCATGCAGTAGCGGCCAATTTTCAGGCTGCCCGCCATGATAACGCCGCCGGCAACCGCGGTATTGTCGCCAATTACCACGTTATGCGCAATCTGACACTGATTATCAATGATAACGCCGTTACCGATAAGGGTATCGTCCAGCGCGCCGCGATCGATGGTGGTGCAGGCGCCAATCTCCACGCGATCGCCAATAATGACGCGACCCAGTTGCGGGATCTTGACCCAGTTACCGCGATCGTTAGCATAACCGAAGCCATCCGCGCCGATCACCGTGCTGGACTGGATCAGGCAATTCTCGCCGATCTCAATCTCATGGTAAATGGTCACATTGGCCCACAAACGCGAGCCGGCACCGATTTTCGTATTTTTCCCAACGAAGCAGCCTGCGCCGATCGCCACGTTATCGCCCAGTACAACACCGGATTCGATAACCGCGTTAGCGCCGATCGCCACGTTGTTACCCAGCTTCGCCGACGGATCGATGACCGCGCTCGGCGCGATATCCTGTGCCGGCTGTGGCGTGGTATCAAGAATTTGAGCCATGCGCGCGTAGGTCAGGTAGGGATTACGCACTACCAGCGCGGCGCTATGGGCAAAAGGCAAATCATCCTGCGTCATGACAACGGCAGAAGCCTGACAAGCGGCCAGGTGTTCACGGTACTTAGGGTTGACCATGAAAGTGATTTGGCCCGTTTTCGCGCTCTGCATGGACGCAACGCCGGTGATGACGATATCGCCATCACCGTGTAATTCTGCATCCAACTGCTGCGCGAGATCAGCCAGTCGAATTGAAGGCATTACTTATTTAACCTGTTTCAGCACATCAGCGGTGATGTCTTTTACATCGCTGCTGTTGTATGCAACGGCATTTGCGTCAACCACCAGATCGATGCTCTGATCTTTCGCTACGCTCTGTACAGCAGTCTGGATGCGGGTAACCAGTTTGCCACGCTCTTCGTTGGAACGACGTGCGCGATCCTGTTCAAACGCCTGCGCTTTCTGGGAGAAGGTCTGGCGCTGAGCCATCACGTCTTTTTCCAGTTTGGTACGATCGGCGCCCGGCTTCATGGACTGCAGACGCTGCATTTTAGACTGCAGGTCGCCTTCCATACGCTGCAGTTCGCTAGCGCGGCCTTTGAACTCGTTTTCCAGCGTGTTGGAAACGCCAGTTTTCTGGGCAACCTGTTGGAACAGGCTGTTCATGTTCACCAGGGCAATTTTATCTGCCGCCTGAGCGGAAGTTACCATTGCCAAACCCAGACCTGCAGCTAATAACCACTTTTTCACAATAAACTCCTTACCATCCCATGAGTACCCAGGGGTACCGTTATTTGCGTGGCGAGGCGATAACCGCGTTATCGCCTACAGTCAGCGCTATACTGCACTTGCATTCCGTTGCCGCCAACAATTACCAGGTTTTACCAATGTTAAACTGGAACTGTTCGGCTTTGTCTCCATCGTACTTTTTGAACGGTTGGGCGTAGGAGAAGACCAACGGCCCCAACGGCGACATCCACTGCACGGCAATACCCGCAGACATACGGATGTTGCTCGGATCACTGTAATCCGGGTAACCGCCATAGGCGTTCGAATCCCAGTGAGTATCCCATACGGTACCCATATCCCAGAAGACGGAAGTACGGACCGAGTTCG
Source organism: Klebsiella variicola (assembly GCF_000828055.2). NCBI lineage: Bacteria > Pseudomonadati > Pseudomonadota > Gammaproteobacteria > Enterobacterales > Enterobacteriaceae > Klebsiella > Klebsiella variicola. The sequence continues at coordinate 4,471,285 of NZ_CP010523.2, forward strand.
CATATTTGTCACTAATAAACGGCGTCGGGGTAATCAGCTCCAGGCTGGCCACCGCCATCGCGTTACCGCCCACCGCATCATCGGATTTACACGGCGCGGATTCGGTGCTCTTACAGTCATTGGTATAACCGCTATCGCCATCATGACGGCTGCTCGACGGGAAGTACACCGCCTTCGGACCAATGGTGTTCGACTGGAAGCCACGCACGGTGCTGGAACCACCGGCATAGAAGTTCTCATAGAACGGCATCTCTTTGCCGCCGATACCATCGCCATAGCCAAAGCGGGTACGACCCAGCACTACCCACTGGTGATCGTTGTCGATCGGCACATAGGTGGCGGTATCCAGCGTCGCTTTGTAGTATTCGTTGTCTGAGCCCGGAATGGTCACCTTACCGTTCAGGTTGACGCGCGAACCTTCCGTTGGGAAGAAGCCGCGGTCAAGCTTGTTATAGGTCCAACCGTAGTTGAAGGTGAAGTCATTCGCACTGAACGAGTTCCGGTCGTTGGTGTTGTCCGGATACTGGCCCATCGAGTTCAGGTAACGCCACATCGCCACCTGCGGCTGCATATTGGACAGGGAGTTATGAACATAACCGACCCCGGCGCGCAGCGTGTTGTATTCGTTGACCGGGAAGCCCAGCGTGACGTCTGTACCATAACTTTTGTTGGTATAGTCAGACAGATCCGCATCGTTCGCATCGAAGTCATTATAGAAGATACGGCCGCCGAGGCTCACACCGTCAACGGTGAAGTACGGGTTGGTCACCGACAGTTCGGTATAGGTCTGGTAATCGTTTTTGGTGCCGTTGATCCCGACCGCATAACCGGTACCTAACCAGTTATCCTGCTGGACGCCCGCCTGGAAGCTGACGCCGCTTTCGGTACCGTAGCCGATACCGAAATTGAAGCTACCGGTGTTACGCTCTTTCACCTTGTAGACAACGTCGACCTGGTCCGGGCTGCCCGGCACGCGTTGGGTATCGGTATCCACCGTTTCGAAGAAGCCTAAACGGTTGAGACGGTCTTTACCCTGATCGACGAGATCGCTCCCCAGCCATGCGCCTTCCATCTGGCGCATTTCGCGGCGCAGGACGGCATCTTTGGAGGTGTCGTTACCTTCGAAGCGAATTTTACGCACGTAATAGCGGTTACCCGCATCGACGTTGACGTGCAGTTTGACGGTCTTATCGCTGTCGTTGATTTCCGGCTGCGACTGAACGCGCGGGTAGGCGTAACCATAACGACCCAACAGTTTCTTGATGTCGTTTTCCATCTTGGTTACTTTCGCGCCGTTGTACAGTTCGCCCGGCTCGACTTTGGTCAGCGCTTCGATTTCGGCCGAATGGCCCGCGAGATCGCCCGTTACCTGCACCCCGGAAAGCTTGTACTGATCGCCTTCGGTGATGTTGACGGTAATGTAGATCCCTTTCTTGTCCGGCGTCAGGCTAACCTGAGTAGAATCGATGTTGAAACGGGCATAACCGCGATCCAGATAGTAGCTGCGCAGGGTTTCAAGGTCGCCCGCCAGCTTCTGCTTCTGGTATTTACGGTCGCCGACCACGTTCCACCACGGTACCTCATCGCGCAGCTGGAAGTGGGAGATCAGTTCATCGGTCGAAAACGCATGGTTGCCGACGATATTGATCTGCTGAATTTTTGCGGAGACGCCTTCCTGGAAGACCAGCTTCAGATCGACACGGTTACGCGGCAGCGGCGTCACAACCGCTTTGACGCTGGCGCTGTATTTACCGACGCTGTAGTAGAAATCCTCCAGACCCTTCTCGATATCCGCGATGGTCGTGCGGTCAAGCGACTCGCCCACCCGAACACCAGAGGCCTCGAGGTTCTGCTTGAGCATGTCATCTTTCACCGACTTATTGCCGGAGAAGGTGATGCTGGCGATCGTCGGACGCTCTTTCACCTGCACCAGCAGGGTATCACCATCGCGCAGGACGCGGACGTCCTCAAAGTTGCCAGTGGCAAACAGCGCGCGAATAGTGTTACTGATATCATCGTCGGTCACCGTATCGCCAGGACGCACTGGCATACTGAGGAGGGCCGCACCAACAGCGACACGCTGCAAGCCTTCGAAATGAATGTCCTTCACCACGAACCCTTCAGCACCGTATACAGTCGCGCTGCTAAACAGCAGCGACGCTATGAGCAACTTTTTCATCGCCATCGTTATTATGCGTTCTTCCTAACAAACTCTCTTATAACCGAGAGAAATCATTGAAAAGTGCAAGCCCCATTAACAGCACCAGCAGTATTGAGCCAATGCGATAACTAAAGTCTTGAACTCGCTCGGATACCGGCCCGCCCTTCAGCTTTTCGATCGCTAAAAACAGCAGATGTCCCCCATCCAGTACGGGCAGTGGGAACAGGTTGATGATTCCGAGGTTCACGCTAATCAGCGCAAGGAACATCAGATAATAAATCAACCCAAACTCCGCTGACATTCCAGCCCCCTGAGCGATAGAGATCGGCCCACTGAGGTTGTTCAGTTTGACATCACCGGTTATCAATTTACCCAGCATCCTGACCGTCAGTGACATCAGCTGCCAGGTTTTATCCGTGGCTTCAGCGATGGCGGCAAACGGTCCGTACTGACGTACTGTCTTGTATTCCTCAGGTAGCGGGATGACCTTTGGCACCACCCCTGCGAACCCTTCTGCCTTACCTTTTACCGTTTTCGCATCCGGCGTCAGGGTTAACGGCAGCGCACTCCCCTGCCGTTCAATCTCCAGCGCCAGCGCTTTGCCCGGATTATCTCGCACCAGATTAACAAACGTCATCCACTGCGTTAACGGTTGACCATCGACTTTAACGATCCGGTCGCCCGCTTGCAAACCCGCTTTCTGAGCTGCCGAGCCCGTCTGGACCTCCGCCAGCACCGTATCAATCTGCGCGCTGCGCGGCTGGATCCCCAGCGAGGTCACGGGATCTTGCTTGTCTGGCTCAAACGCCCAGTGCCGCAGATCGACGATTTTATCCTGGCGCTGATTGGTCCCGAAAGGGGCGACGGTAAGTATTGTTTGCGGGTTGCCGATTTTGGCGACCAGCTGCATACGCACCGCATCCCAATCAGGCGTTTCGATACCATCTATCGCTTTAAGTTCCGTTCCTTTTGCAATTTGTGCTTGCGCGGCAACCGAATTGGGCGTTATTTCACCCACCACCGGTCGCACGCCAGGAACGCCGATAATAAAGACCAGCCAGTAAGCAAAGATAGCGAAAATGAAGTTAGCGATGGGGCCGGCGGCAATCACCGCCGCACGCTGGCCGACGGTTTTATTGTTGAAGGCGTAGTGGCGCATCTCCGGCGCCACCGCCTCGACGCGCTCGTCCAGCATCTTGACGTAGCCGCCCAGCGGGATCAGGGCAATCACGAACTCCGTGCCCTGCTTATCCATCCGCCGCCACAGCGCTTTGCCAAAGCCGATAGAAAAACGCTCAACCCGGATGCCGCAGCGGCGCGCCACCCAAAAATGGCCAAACTCATGCACCGTAATCAGTACGCCAAGCGCAATGATAAAAGCTGCCAGATTCCAGAGCACGCTCAGCATATAACCTTCCGTCAAATCGTCCTGAAGACCAACAGTAGCAGACAGGCGAAGACCGGTACCGCCGCCGTCAGGCTGTCGATACGATCGAGAATACCGCCGTGTCCGGGAATCAAGTGCCCGCTATCCTTAATGCCGGCCTCGCGCTTAAACATACTTTCCGTCAGATCGCCCAGCACGGAAGCCAGGGCCGCCACCACGGAACAGACCAGCAGCACCGTCGGCGTGACGTCAAGATGCGCCCATTCCCCGTAAGCCCAGGAGATCACGGCCGCCGTCAGCAAACCGCCAAAAAAACCCTGCCAGGTTTTTCCCGGTGAAACCTTCGGCGCCAGCTTATGCTTGCCGAACATTTTGCCAAACATGTAGGCGCCAGAGTCGGCTCCCCAGACCAGGATCATGACGTACAGCAGCCACACCGCACCGCTGTAGTGATTATCGGTATAGTGCCAGGCGCGCAGCGCCAGCATGCCCCAGAAAAACGGAACAATGGTCAATATGCCGAAGATAAGGCGCAGCACTTTGGAATGGCGCCAGAATGCCGCCGACGCCGGGTACGATAACACCAGCAACAGCGCGACGATCCACCAGGCGAATGAGGCCCATAGTGAACCTTCCACCATCGGTTGATGAACGTCATAATGGTATTCAGGCAGCAGAAAAAGCATGGCAGCCAGCAGAAGGCCGCACAGCACCGCCAGCCAGACCCGCTGCGACGTTGAGGTGAAACCGCTCAGTTGCCCCCACTCCCACGCGGCGAGCATGCAGACCACGAGGGTCACGATAGCAAATCCCATCGGCGGCAATAAGAACAGCGCCGCAATGACGACGGGAATTAAGACGAAAGCAGATATCAGGCGATACTTCAGCAAAAGTGACCCCCATCAGGCATGACTGCCACCCGGCTCAGTGCCGCCGAAACGACGCTCTCGATTAACAAAGGCATGGAGTGCACCTTCAAAGTCCTGTTCAGCAAAATCGGGCCAAAGAACATCCGTAAAGTAAAGTTCGGCATAGGCAATTTGCCAAATCAAAAAGTTACTTATTCGGTGCTCTCCCCCGGTCCTAATAACTAAATCAACGGGAGCCAGTTCATGCATGCAGACCTGCTGACTCAGCATTTCTTCCGTGATCTCTTCAGGCAGCAGCGTCCCGTCCTGTACTTGTTTCGCCAGCAGACGAACGCCCTGGGTAATATCCCAGCGACCGCCGTAATTTGCCGCAATGTTCAGCGTTAAGCCGGTATTGTTTGCGGTCAACGCTTCCGCTTTGCGGATGCGTTCCTGCAGGCGCGCATTGAAGCGCGTGGTGTCGCCAATGACCCGCAAACGCACATTGTGTCGGTGCAGGCTTTTGACTTCGCTATCCAGCGCCCAGACGAACAGTTCCATCAGCGCGCTGACTTCCTGGGCTGGACGGTTCCAGTTTTCGCTGCTGAACGCGTATAACGTTAACGCCTCAATTCCATTATTCGCCGCGAAGGAGACCGCGCGACGCACGGATTTCGCACCGGCCTTGTGCCCGAAAGCGCGAATTTTACCTTGCCGTTTCGCCCAACGGCCGTTGCCATCCATAATAATGGCGACATGACGGCAGCCATGAGTTGGCGATATTTCGCTGACAGTTTGATTAGCAGACAACATCACGCGTTTTAAGTCCATAATAAGGATTAACTAGCCACCAAACAGAGGCCACCGGGCCGCGCTGGATACGCATTTTTATCCGATGCCGGGGCTGCAGCCAATCGCAGAGAACAACCAAAAGCTTTACGCAAAAAAGCCGTGTTTTGCCACGGCCACCGTAATCTTTAACAACAAAATGCAACGATCGGGTGGCGCAGACTATATCACCGAAGCCTTTCGCCCACAAATACCACCGCGTTACGCCTGCGCGCCCAAACGATTAAGCTGCTGGTGAGCTACCGCACGAGCGTCAGCGTCGATAACCAGAACATCATCAATGCTTTGCGGCTCCTGCAGGTTCATCTTATCCAGCACCGCCAGATTCACCGCCGCAATATCGGTAAAGCGGATATCGCCATGCAGAAACGCGGCAACTGACTCTTCATTGGCCGCATTCAGCGCCGTGGTGGCCGCCTGGCCGACGTCAAACGCGTCCATCGCCAGCTTCAGGCAGGGATAGCGGGCGTAGTCCGGCGCGGAGAAGCTCAGGTTGCTCAGCTGGCAGAAGTCCAGTGGTTTGACCCCGGAGCTCAGGCGCTGTGGCCAGCCCATGGTATGAGCAATCGGCGTGCGCATATCCGGCTCCCCAAGCTGGGCCAGCACGCTGCCGTCCTGATAGCGAACCATCGAGTGGATCACCGACTGCGGGTGGATCAGCACTTCCATCTGCTGCGCCGAAGCATTGAACAGCCAGCGGGCTTCAATATATTCCAGACCTTTGTTCATCATCGTGGCTGAATCGACGGAGATCTTACGTCCCATCGACCAGTTGGGATGGCGGCAGGCCTGATCCGGGGTCATCGCCGATAGTTCAGCCACGTCCGTCTCGCGGAAAGGCCCCCCGGAACCGGTTAACAGAATGGACGAGACGCCATTCCGGGTGAGGTCAGCGTATCCCAGATGCTGTTGAATTGTCTCCGGCATACTCTGAAAAATCGCGTTATGTTCGCTATCGACCGGCAGCAATCGCGCCCCCGACCGCTGAACGGCCTCCATGAACAAGCGACCGCAGGTCACCAGCGATTCTTTATTCGCCAACAACACGGTTTTCCCGGCGCGGATCGCCGCCAGCGTCGGTACCAGCCCCGCCGCGCCGACGATTGCCGCCATCACCTGATCGACCTCATCCAGCGCCGCGACCTCAGCCGCCGCCTGCTGGCCGCTCAGCACTTCGGTACGGCAGCCATGCTCATGCAGACGGGTGCGCAACCGCTCAGCACTTTGCGCATCATCCATCACGGCGTAACGCGGAGTAAATTCCAGGCATTGTTCAACCATGCGGTCAACGTTTTTCCCCGCGACCAGCGCGGCGACGGAAAAGCAACCAGGGTTATGGCGTACCACGTCCAGCGTGCTACAGCCAATGGAGCCGGTCGAACCGAGAACGGTTAATTGCTTCATGAGACGTCCAGAAGAAAGGAAACAGAATAAAAAGCAAAACGCCGCCAGCAAGCCCCTACGCAACAACTATCGGGGGTAAGGCGGCGGCATCAGGCCTTCAACTTAGCGCTAAAGGCTACAAGGCCAGCCGGCTCAACGCAATCCCGAGAATTGAGCGTACAGTCTTCTGTACGGCGTTTCAGATTTTACTCAGGCCAGGAAGTATCGGCCCGAGCAACAGCAGAGCATCAGAACTGCATCAGTTCCGCTTCTTTATCTGCCAGCGCCGCGTCAACTTTCTTGATGGCGGCGTCAGTCATTTTCTGCACGTCGTCCTGAGAACGGCGATCGTCATCTTCGCTGATCTCTTTCTCTTTCAGCAGCGCTTTAACTTTGTCGTTCGCGTCACGGCGAACGTTACGCACGGCGACACGCGCCTGCTCAGCTTCGCCACGGACGATCTTGGTCAGATCTTTACGACGCTCTTCGGTCAGCGGCGGCAGCGGAACACGAATATCGCTGCCGGCGGAGCTTGGGTTCAGACCGAGGTCAGACGCCATGATCGCTTTTTCAACGGCCGCAGACATAGAACGGTCAAAGACGTTGATTTTCAGGGTACGGGAGTCTTCGACGGTGACGCTGGCCAGCTGGCGCAGCGGAGTCGGCGTACCGTAATATTCAACAACAATCCCGTCCAGCAGGCTCGGAGAAGCACGACCCGTGCGAATTTTGCTGATTTGGTTTTTGAATGCTTCGACGCATTTTTCCATGCGGATTTCAGCATCTTTTCTGATATCGCTAATCACGTTACGAATCCTTGAAAGCTTGTCTCAGTCAGACCAGACGGGACACCCGTCGGAAAATGAGCTAAGTATAGTCAGATTTAATGAAAATCACCGGGCAATATCCCCGCGAAAGTAAAGCGGAATATTACCCGGATTTGGCGCTGACGGGAATTATTCCGTGATCAATGTGCCTTCTTTTTCGCCCATGACCACGCGACGCAGGGCGCCGGGTTTGTTCATGTTGAAGACGCGAATCGGCAATTTGTGGTCACGCGCCAGGGTGAAGGCCGCCAGATCCATGACTTTCAGCTCTTTATCCAGCACTTCGCTGTAGGTCAGCTGATCGTACATGGTGGCAGAAGGATCTTTTGCCGGATCCGCGGTAAACACACCGTCAACCTTGGTCGCTTTCAGCACCACGTCGGCTTCAATTTCAATACCACGCAGGCAGGCTGCGGAATCGGTGGTAAAGAACGGGTTGCCGGTGCCTGCGGAGAGGATCACCACGCGGTTGTTGCGCAGCAGGCTGATCGCCTCTGCCCAGCTGTAGTTGTCGCACACGCCGTTCAGCGGGATGGCGGACATCAGACGAGCGTTCACATAGGCGCGGTGGAGCGCATCACGCATTGCCAGGCCGTTCATGACCGTTGCCAGCATGCCCATGTGGTCGCCCACAACGCGGTTCATACCCGCTTTCGCCAGACCAGCACCACGGAACAGGTTACCACCACCAATTACTACGCCAACCTGAATACCCAGCTCGACCAGCTCTTTGATCTCCTGAGCCATGCGGTCAAGTATGCTTGCATCAATACCGAAGCCTTCTGAGCCCTGCAGCGCTTCGCCACTTAATTTCAGCAGAATACGTTTGTAGACGGGTTTTGCATTGGTAGCCATGTTTCTTTCCTGAGACTGTCAACGAATGAGATATGAGAATTCTGGCGACATTGTATGTCGCATTTCAGCGCGGTCACTATACGCAGTTGGCTGAATTTACAAAATGGGCGCAAAAAGAAGCCGCCCTCAGGCGGCTCCTTGTAAAAATTAAGACTGCTTGGACATCGCAGCAACTTCTGCTGCAAAGTCAGTCTCAACTTTCTCGATGCCTTCGCCCACTTCAAAGCGGATGAAGCCAGTCACGTCAGCGTTGTGCTCTTTCAGCAGCTGACCAACAGATTTGCTCGGCTCCATAACGAAAGGCTGACCCGTCAGAGAAACTTCGCCGGTGAATTTCTTCATGCGGCCTTCAACCATTTTCTCTGCGATTTCTTTCGGCTTACCGGACTGCATCGCGATGTCCAGCTGAACCTGGTACTCTTTCTCTACCACTTCAGCAGACACGTCTTCCGGCTTAACGAATTCCGGCTTGCTTGCTGCAACGTGCATTGCCAGCTGCTTAACCAGCTCTTCGTCAGCGCCTTTAGCGGCAACCAGAACACCGATGCGCGCACCGTGCTGGTAGCTACCCAGAACGTCGCCTTCCAGAACAGCGATACGACGGATGTTGATGTTCTCACCGATTTTAGCAACCAGCGCAACGCGTTCTTCTTCGAACTGTGCTTTCAGAACTTCAACGTCGGAGATTTTACCCGCAACAGCAGCGTCCAGTACTTTGTCAGCAAATGCCTGGAAACCACCATCTTTAGCAACGAAGTCAGTCTGGCAGTTAACTTCCAGAATGTAACCGTAGTTGCCTTCGATTTTGGTTTTGATCACGCCGTCAGCAGCCACGTTGCCTGCTTTCTTCGCCGCTTTGATCGCGCCGGATTTACGCATGTTTTCGATTGCCAGCTCGATGTCGCCATTCGCTTCAGTCAGCGCTTTTTTGCAATCCATCATGCCTGCGCCAGTACGTTCGCGCAGTTCTTTTACCAGGGAAGCGGTAATTTCAGCCATTCTAAAATCCTCGGGAGATGTGGATACTGCCCGGCCAACGGCCAAACAGCGTAAATTGAAAAAAGGGGCCTGTAATGGGCCCCTATTCATACACGGTACTAATAAGGGCTTAAACCTTATTATTCAGCTTCTACGAAGCTTTCTTCCGCCTGAGAAGCCAGGTCCTGAGAGCGACCTTCACGAACGGTAGCAGCAACAGCGCCCAGGTACAGGCTTACTGCGCGGATTGCATCGTCGTTACCCGGGATAACGAAGTCTACGCCGTCCGGATCAGAGTTGGTATCAACGATAGCAAATACCGGGATACCCAGGTTGTTTGCTTCTTTGATAGCGATGTGCTCGTGGTCAGCGTCGATAACGAACAGTGCGTCCGGCAGGCCGCCCATGTCTTTGATACCGCCCAGGCTGTTTTCCAGCTTGTCCAGCTCACGAGTGCGCATCAGCGCTTCTTTCTTGGTCAGCTTGTCGAAAGTACCGTCCTGGGACTGAGTTTCCAGGTCTTTCAGACGTTTGATGGACTGACGAACGGTTTTCCAGTTAGTCAGCATACCGCCCAGCCAGCGATGGTTCACGAAGAACTGGTCGCAGCTGTTAGCAGCTTCTTTTACCGCTTCGCTTGCAGCGCGCTTAGTACCCACGAACAGGATCTTGCCTTTACGGGCAGAGATTTTGTTCAGCTCAGCCAGAGCTTCGTTGAACATCGGTACCGTTTTCTCAAGGTTGATGATGTGAACTTTGTTACGCGCGCCGAAGATGAAAGGCTTCATTTTCGGGTTCCAGTAACGGGTCTGGTGACCAAAGTGAACACCAGCCTTGAGCATGTCGCGCATGGAAACAGTTGCCATGTTTAAAACCTCTATAGATTAAATTGGGGTTATGCCTCCACGTATCCCATATTACCGACCCCAAAGGGCACCCCGGAATATGTGTCGATACGTGTGTGTTATTTACACAATATGAGTATGTCGCTTACGTCCCATCCTTGTGTATCTGAGATGGAACGGAAGTCCGGCGCGCTTTATACCACAAAATCCGCCCAGACACCAACTCTTGTTGACGCCACGTGCTGTTAATGATTCTCAATTTGGCACCAGCCTGCCCGGACTGTTACCATTGGCAGGACTTACTCTATTATTGTCGAAAATATCGACACTGCTGGACATACTCCATGGCTATCTCTATCAAGACATCTGAAGACATTGAAAAAATGCGCGTTGCCGGCCGCCTGGCCGCTGAAGTGCTGGAAATGATCGAACCCTGGGTTAAACCTGGCGTCAGCACCGGCGAACTGGACCGCATCTGTAACGACTATATCGTTAACGAGCAGAAGGCCATTTCCGCCTGCCTCGGCTATCACGGCTATCCGAAGTCCGTCTGCATTTCGGTCAACGAAGTGGTTTGCCACGGTATCCCTGACGACGGCAAACTGCTGAAAGATGGCGATATCGTTAACATCGACGTGACGGTCATTAAAGATGATTTCCATGGCGACACCTCCAAAATGTTTATCGTCGGTAAACCGACGATTCTCGGTGAGCGCCTGTGCCGCATCACTCAGGAAAGCCTGTATCTGGCGCTGAAAATGGTGAAGCCGGGGATCAACCTGCGCACCATCGGCGCGGCGATCCAGAAATACGTTGAAGCCGAAGGTTTTTCCGTGGTGCGCGAATACTGTGGCCACGGTATCGGCCGCGGCTTCCATGAAGAGCCGCAGGTGCTGCACTACGACTCACCGGAGACCAACGTTGTGCTCAAACCCGGCATGACCTTCACCATCGAGCCGATGGTCAACGCGGGTAAAAAAGAGATCCGCAGCATGAAAGACGGCTGGACGGTGAAAACTAAAGACCGGAGCTTGTCTGCGCAGTACGAGCATACTATTGTGGTGACAGACAACGGCTGCGAAATTCTGACGCTACGCAAGGATGACACCATCCCGGCGATAATCTCGCACGATGAATGATGAAAAGCCGGCGCCCGCCGGCTTTTTTATTAGATAGTTTTTTCTTATGGTGACGCGATGAGCAACTCATTACCTGACACAGCCTCCCCTCTTCTGCCCGTCCCGCCGGAACATCCGGTGAGCTGGCCGCAGGGCGATCTGAACTGTGCTGCAATTAAGGCGCACATCGATACCTTCCAGCACTGGCTGGGCGAGGCGTTTGACTCCGGCATCGCCGCGGAGCAGCTCATTGCGGCGCGCACCGAATTTATCGACCAGCTGCTGCAGCGGTTGTGGATCGCCTACGGTTTTGAATCCGTCTGCGATCTGGCGCTGGTCGCCGTCGGCGGCTATGGCCGCGGCGAGCTGCATCCGCTCTCTGACGTCGACCTGCTGATCCTCAGCCGCAAAAAACTGCCGGACGACCAGGCGCAAAAGGTCGGCGAACTGCTGACGCTGCTGTGGGACGTCAAGCTGGAGGTGGGCCACAGCGTGCGCACCCTCGAAGAGTGCCTGCTCGAAGGACTCTCGGATCTCACCGTCGCCACTAACTTGATTGAATCGCGCCTGCTGATCGGCGACGTCGCGCTGTTCCTTGAACTGCAAAAACATATTTTTAGCGACGGCTTCTGGCCATCGGAAAAGTTCTTCGCCGCCAAGGTGGAAGAGCAGAACGTCCGTCATCAACGCTATCACGGCACCAGCTATAACCTGGAGCCGGACGTGAAAAGCAGCCCCGGCGGCCTGCGTGACATCCATACGCTACAGTGGGTGGCTCGCCGTCATTTTGGCGCCACCTCGATGGATGAGATGGTCGGCTTCGGCTTTCTGACCGAAGCCGAGCGCAATGAGCTCAACGAGTGTCTGCATCAGCTGTGGCGCATCCGTTTCGCGCTGCATCTCGAGCTCACTCGCTATGACAACCGTCTGCTTTTCGACCGCCAGCTCAGCGTCGCCCGCCGGCTCGGCTATGAAGGCGACGGCAACCAGCCGATTGAGCATATGATGAAGGACTTCTTCCGCGTCACCCGCCGGGTGAGCGAGCTGAACCAGATGCTGCTTCAGCTGTTTGAAGAGGCTATTCTCGCCCTGACCGAGGATGAAAAACCGCGCCCGATAGACGATGACTTCCAGCTGCGCGGCACCCTTATCGATCTGCGTGACGATACGCTGTTTATTCGCGAACCGCAGGCCATTCTGCGCATGTTTTATATGATGGTACGCAACAGCACCATCACCGGCATCTACTCCACGACGTTGCGCCATCTGCGCCATGCCCGGCGCCATCTGACCCAGCCGCTGTGCTATATCCCGGAGGCGCGCACGCTCTTTCTCAGCATGCTGCGCCATCAGGGGGCGGTCAGCCGCGGACTGCTGCCGATGCATCGCCATAGCGTGCTGTGGGCCTATATGCCGCAGTGGTCACATATCGTCGGCCAGATGCAGTTCGATCTGTTTCACGCCTACACCGTCGATGAACACACCATCCGCGTGATGCTGAAGCTGGAGAGCTTTGCCAAAGAAGAAACCCGCAGCCGCCACCCGCTGTGCGTGGAGCTATGGCCGCGCTTAACGCACCCGGAGCTGATTTTAATCGCCGCCCTGTTCCACGACATTGCGAAAGGGCGTGGCGGCGACCACTCGATCCTCGGCGCGCAGGATGTGCTGAAGTTTGCCGAGCTGCACGGACTGAACTCTCGCGAAACGCAGCTGGTCGCCTGGCTGGTGCGTCACCATCTGCTGATGTCGGTCACCGCCCAGCGGCGCGACATTCAGGATCCGGAGGTGATTAAGCAGTTCGCCGAGGAAGTGCAAACGGAAAATCGCCTGCGCTATCTGGTGTGCCTGACCGTCGCCGACATCTGCGCCACCAACGAAACGCTGTGGAACAGCTGGAAGCAGAGTCTGCTGCGCGAACTCTATTTCGCCACCGAGAAACAGCTGCGTCGGGGCATGCAAAGCACCCCGGATATGCGCGAACGGGTGCGTCATCATCAGCTGCAGGCGCTGGCCCTGCTGCGGATGGACAATATTAATGAAGAGGCGCTGCATCAGATCTGGAACCGCTGCCGCGCCAACTATTTCGTGCGGCATACGCCGACGCAGCTCGCCTGGCACGCCCGCAACCTGCTGCGTCACGATCTGAATAAGCCGATGATTCTGCTGAGTTCGCAGGCCACCCGCGGCGGTACGGAGATTTTTATCTGGAGCCCGGATCGCCCTTATCTGTTTGCCGCGGTGTGCGGCGAACTGGACCGCCGCAACCTCAGCGTCCACGACGCGCAGATCTTCACCACCCGCGACGGCATGGCGATGGATACCTTTATTGTCCTCGAACCCGACGGCAGCCCGCTTTCAGCTGACCGCCACGACGCGATTCGCCACGGTCTTGAACAGACGATAACTCAGCGCAGCTGGGAACCCCCGGCCCCGCGTCGTCAGGCGGCAAAACTGCGTCACTTCTCTGTGCCGACAGAGGTGAATTTCCTGCCGACCCATACCGATCGAAAATCGTTTCTCGAGCTGATTGCGCTCGATCAGCCAGGGCTGCTCGCCCGCGTCGGCCAGGTGTTCGCCGACCTCGGTATTTCGCTTCACGGGGCGCGAATTACGACAATTGGTGAGCGAGTAGAAGATTTATTTATAATCGCCACCGCCGACCGGCGTGGCCTTAATAATGAGCTACAACAAGAAGTGCAACAACGGTTGACAGAGGCCCTCAATCCAAACGATAAAGGGTGACGTATTTTTTTTAGTGAATGGAAAGAAACAATGCAGCAGTTACAGAACGTTATTGAGTCCGCCTTCGAGCGTCGCGCCGACATCACGCCGGCCAATGTGGATACCGTGACCCGCGAAGCGGTAAACCAGGTTATCGCCCTTCTGGATTCCGGCGCGCTGCGCGTCGCTGAGAAGATCGATGGTCAGTGGGTGACGCATCAATGGCTGAAGAAAGCGGTACTGCTCTCTTTCCGTATTAACGATAACCAGGTTATCGATGGTGCGGAAAGCCGCTACTTCGATAAAGTACCGATGAAATTCGCTGACTATGACGAAGCGCGTTTCCAGAAAGAAGGTTTCCGCGTGGTGCCGCCGGCAGCGGTACGTCAGGGCGCATTCATCGCCCGCAACACCGTGCTGATGCCGTCCTACGTTAACATCGGCGCCTACGTTGACGAAGGCACCATGGTTGATACCTGGGCTACCGTCGGCTCCTGCGCGCAGATCGGTAAAAACGTTCACCTGTCCGGCGGCGTCGGCATCGGTGGCGTACTGGAGCCGCTGCAGGCGAACCCGACCATCATCGAAGACAACTGCTTCATCGGCGCGCGCTCTGAAGTGGTTGAAGGGGTGATTGTCGAAGAAGGCTCCGTCATCTCCATGGGCGTTTACCTGGGTCAGAGCACCAAAATCTACGATCGCGAAACCGGTGAAGTCTTCTACGGCCGCGTACCGGCTGGCTCGGTAGTCGTGTCAGGCAACCTGCCGTCGAAGGATGGTAAATACAGCCTGTACTGCGCGGTGATCGTTAAGAAAGTCGATGCCAAAACCCGCGGCAAAGTCGGCATTAACGAACTGCTGCGCACCATCGACTAAAGCAAATAAAAAGCGGGAGATATCCCGCTTTTTTTATATTTGATGCTGGCGAAAATGGATTTTTTCGTTAATTATTCAATGGTTATGATGCTATCAAAGGTACCGTTATGTACGATAATCTGAAAAGTCTTGGCATTACCAACCCTGATGAGATCGATCGCTATAGCCTGCGGCAGGAAGCTAACAACGACATCCTGAAAATCTATTTTCAGAAAGACAAAGGCGAATTCTTCGCCAAGAGCGTGAAGTTTAAATACCCGCGTCAGCGCAAAACCGTTGTCGCCGACGGCGTCGGCCAGGGCTACAAAGAAGTCCAGGAGATCAGCCCCAATCTGCGCTACGTCATCGACGAACTGGATCAGATCTGCCAGCGCGATCGCACTGAAATCGATCTCAAGCGTAAAATCCTCGACGATTTACGCCATCTGGAAAGCGTGGTCACCAATAAGATCAGCGAAATCGAAGCCGATCTGGAAAAACTTACCCGTAAGTGACAGCGTTCCCGGCGGCGCACCGCCTGACCGGGCAACCAATATAATCTGCCGCTTACGCCATGCATCCTCCAGGCCGGGTAAGGCGAACCGCCTCCCGGCATTTTTATCTCGACTCCCTATCGTTGCTCATCCAGCTGCAGGGCTATATAGAGCAGCAGCCGATCGTCAAAGCTGCCGAGATCCAGACCGGTCAGCTCCGAGATACGGTTCAACCGATACTCCAGGGTATTGCGATGAATAAACAGCGCCTTTGATGTCGCCAGCGGCTGCACGTTATGGCGAAACCACGCCTGCAGCGTACGCCGCAGCAAACCGTTGTTATCCATAGCCTTCAGACGCGCCAGCGGACGGGCCAGTTCATTGGCCTGCCAGCCGCCGCGCAGGCTGTCTAGCAGCACCGGCAGCATCAGATCCTGATAGAAATAGCTGCGGCTCTCCGGCATTCGTTGCTTACCCACCATCATGGTCGTCCGTGCGGTACGGTAAGAGCGGGCGATACTCCCGGGGCCGGTGAAGAAGTTGCCCAGCGCCACGCGAAAGCGGAGCTGACCATTCTCTTTCATCCTGGCGATAAGCTGCTCGACGCGGCGGACGTGATCGTCGGCGTCCCAGCGGCCAAAGCTGTTCAGCGCTGGTTTCAGCACCACCATTTCCGTGAGTGACACAATGGCCACCAGATTATTGCGATCAGGGGTGGTCAGCGCGTTCTGCAACTGCTGCAGTTCCGCCATCGCGCTATCCACGCCGAGCTGGCCGCTGTCCACCTCAATCATCGCCACCACCCGCGGCTGATTGAGATCGATACCTAACCGCTGAGCCCATTCGTTCAGCGCCGGGGTATGCTCTTCCGCCTGAATCAGGTTCATCACCAGCTCTTCGCGCAGGCGGCTGTCCTGCGCAAGGAGATGCATCAGCCGCGACTGCTCCAGCATCATCTCTGCCGTCATGCACACCAGCTCGCCATATTTCCGCAGCGACTCCGGCTCGCCGGTCAGGCCGATCACCCCGACGATTTCACCTTCGAGGCGTAGCGGCAGGTTGATCCCCTGACGCACTCCGTGCAGATGGCGAGCGACCGCATCGTCGATATCCACCACCCGCCCCTGAGAAAGCACCAGCAGCGCGCCTTCGTGCAATTCACCAATTCTTTCCCGATCGCCGCTGCCGATAATCCGCCCGCGGGCATCCATCACGTTGATGTTGGTATCGATGATGCGCATCGTGCGCGCCACAATATCCTGCGCCATTTTGGTATCAAGATGCCAGCCAGCCATGTAATCCTCCCCTATGCAGGGCACCAGCATAAAAGAGTCTCCGTCCTGCTGCATTGTGCATATGCCCGAAGGCGGGGCGAGATATGTGGAGTTGTGGAAGTGGTCACAGAACGAAAAAAAAGCCCCTGCCCTCGGCGAGGGAAGGGGCTGTGGCGCTTGCGCTGACGATTACTGCAACAGCAGGTAGATAGAGGCGTCGCCGCGCTGAATGTTCAGCGCCAGCACGGACGGTTTGGCGTCGAAGATTTTCCGCAGA
Source organism: Klebsiella variicola (assembly GCF_000828055.2). NCBI lineage: Bacteria > Pseudomonadati > Pseudomonadota > Gammaproteobacteria > Enterobacterales > Enterobacteriaceae > Klebsiella > Klebsiella variicola. Next base: position 4,488,157 of record NZ_CP010523.2, read on the forward strand.
TCGGCGATGTTTTTCACCGGCTGCTGATTCGCCCCGACAATGATATCGCCTTTCTTGAGGCCAATCTGCGCCGCCGGGGTGCCGGCTTTCACATTGTTGACCACCACGCCCTTATCCTGACCCTTGTTACTCATTTCCGCCCCTTCAATCCCGTTGAAGATGGTGCTGGAATCCACCTGGGTCTGGTTGCTCTGCTGCAGTTCGACGGTAACGGTGACCGGTTTGCCGTCGCGGAGCAGGCCAAGCTCAACTTTGCTGCCGATAGGCATGGTGCCGACCTGAGCACGTAGCGCGGCGAAGCTGCTGATCGCCTTGCCATTGAGGGTGGTGATCACGTCGCCGGCTTTAATGCCCGCTTTGGCGGCTGCCGAACCTGGCATCACCTGGCTGACAAAGGCGCCGCGCTGGGCGTCGACTTTCATCGCTTTCGCCAGTTCAGAGTTCAGTTCGGTGCCCATGATGCCCAGCTCACCGCGTTTCACCTGGCCATATTTCACCATCTGCTCGGTCAGGTTTTTTACCATGTTGCTCGGGATAGCAAAACCGATACCGATGTTGCCGCCGTCCGGCGCCAGGATGGCGGTGTTAATGCCGATCAGCTCGCCGTTGAGGTTCACCAGCGCGCCGCCGGAGTTCCCGCGGTTAATCGCCGCATCGGTCTGGATAAAGTTTTCGTAGTTTTCCACGTTCAGGCCGCTACGGCCCAGCGCGGAGACAATCCCGGAGGTCACGGTTTCGCCCAGACCAAACGGGTTACCGATAGCCACGGTGTAGTCGCCGACGCGCAGCGCATCAGAATCAGCCAGCTTAATCGCCGTCAGGTTTTTCGGATCCTGAATCTGAATCAGCGCGATATCGGAGCGCGGATCTTTGCCCACGACTTTGGCATCAAACTTACGGCCATCGCTCAGTTGAACCTTAATCGTGGTGGCGTTGTCCACAACGTGGTTGTTGGTCACCACATACCCTTTGGCCGCATCAATGATGACGCCGGAGCCCAGCGCCATAAATTTCTGCTGCTGGCCGCCGTCAGGCTGACCGCCCTGTCCACCGCCCTGGCAAAACGGTGAACTCTGGAAAGGAGAACCATCCTGGCAGAACGGCGAGTTATCGCCAAAGAACTGCTGGAAGTTACGCGGCATCCGTGGGGTATTAACAGTAGTGCTACCTTCAACGTTAATGCTCACCACCGATGGCATCACCTTCTCCAGCATCGGGGCCAGGCTTGGCATCTGCTGTGCATTAGTGGCCGAAGATGCCGTTTCTGCCGCGCTCGCAGAGAGCGGGGACAACGCCAGACCTAAACTCAGAGCCAGTGCACTCATTGCTAACGTGGTTTTTTTCATCAGTTTCAATCTCAATATCAGATAACGAAAGTTGCTGTGTACGTGACTATCAGAGTCATTTTATAGCGCTAAGTTCCGGAATTAAGTTTCTGGAAAAAGTAAAAATTTATTGTTCATCTTTACAAAACTCCAGCCTATTCCACCGCCATCAGTCGCCGATATTCATCCCACGCATACAAATCCGTCATTCCGCTGATATAATCCTGGATCAGACGGCAGCGATAATAGTATTCCATCAGCGCAAATTCAGGCGCCGTGCGCACCAGCTTATTTACTGCTTCAACATAGGCCAGCCGGTGACGGGTTGAAAGTTTCTGATACAGCCGGGAGGCAATGGGTAACCGCCGTACCCGCTCCTGCGCCACTAATTCGCTGAAATCCTCCAGAGATAATTTCAGCAGCGGCTGATAGATATCCAGCAGGCCGCTAATCACCCGGTAGCCCTGCAATTCCAGCTGCTCGACATCCGGATGGCTAAAGACCTGTTTCATCGCTACATTTTTATAGAGTTCCAGCAGCTGGCTGCAATCGCTATCGTCCTCAAGCAGCGCATGATTAAAGTCGCCAGTGAAGATGGCCGGCAGGTTATCAATAAATCGGCGCGCCGCGTAGGGCACCAGCTTATTCAGCGTGTTTACCCGCAAATACATAAAAAACTGATCTTCCGCGCTCTGTCGCAGGTAATTAGCTCGCGATTTTTCCCAGGCATTTTCCACTACCTGAGAGAATAACGATCCTTTTTCATGGTTGCCCCAGGCGTCGTAAAGATGCTGATAAAGCTGCTCGGCGCTGAAAATACGTTTTTCAACCGCGTCCTCGAGATCCGCGACGCAATATGAGATGTCATCCGCGGCCTCCATAATCCAGGTTAATGGGAATCGATTGTAAGGTGCCAGATCCAGTTCTTTACGCAGGCGCGCGACATACTCTTCTTCGGCTAAATAATAGCCAGGCTTCTTCATTAAATAACTGTGACTGGCTGGCGTCGCCTCGAACCACCACGCCGGTCGGGTATATTTCAGGATACAGCCCACCTGCGCCCAGGTCAGATTCATCCGCATCAGCGTGTGGACCAGACGAATCCCCTGCGCGTTGCCCTCAAAGCTGCAGAGATCCTGGCGCACTTTACGCCGCAGCGCATTCAGCGCCGTTTCCCCTTCGTGCAGGCGTAACGCCTGCACCTCGCAGCGATCGTCGGTCAACGGCTGGCCGAGCGCATCGCCGGGGGCCAGGCGCTGGCGAAACCAGTCGTTAATCGCCGCCTCGCCAAAGTGGCCAAACGGCGGGTTGCCAATGTCGTGCATCAGGCAGGCCATTTCAACCACGCTCTCGAATGGCCCGGTCAGCTCTTCCAGGCCATACTCTTCCAGTAGCTTCTGCTCTTTCAGCCTGCTCAGCACTTCTTTGGCGATATAGCGCCCCACCTGCTGCACCTCCAGCGAGTGGGTCAGGCGAGTACGGACCGCCGCGTTGCGCTCCAGCGGGAAGACCTGGGTTTTTTGCTGTAGGCGGCGGATGGCCGGCGAGTTGACGATCCGCCCGCGATCGCTTTCGAAGATCCGCAGGATGTCGCGCTCCGTCTCCACCCGCGGCGGCGAACGGAAGCGTCGACGCCAGTTTATCTTGTTGCGAAAATCAATCTTTGCCATAGCCTCTCCCGCGCGAGCAATACGCTTCCCCTTAAGCGCATGATAGACTATGCAACTAAACCTGACACATCGCGAGTAAATCTATGAAAATTGGCATTATTGGCGCTATGGAAGAGGAAGTTACCCTCCTGCGCGACAAAATCGAAAACCGCCAGACTATCACTATTGGCGGGAGCGAAATCTATACCGGCCAACTTCACGGCGTTGACGTCGCTCTGCTGAAGTCTGGTATCGGGAAAGTGGCGGCGGCGACGGGCGCGACCCTGCTGCTGGAGCGCTGCCAGCCTGACGTGATCATTAATACCGGTTCTGCCGGCGGCCTCGCGCCGACGCTGAAGGTCGGCGATATCGTCGTCTCCGATGAAGCGCGCTACCACGATGCCGACGTCACCGCCTTCGGTTATGACTATGGCCAGTTGCCTGGCTGCCCGGCGGGCTTTAAAGCGGACGATAAGCTGGTGGCCGCCGCCGAAGACTGCATTAAAGCGTTAGATCTCAATGCCGTTCGCGGCCTGATCGTCAGCGGCGATGCCTTCATTAACGGCTCCGTCGCGCTGGCGAAGATCCGCCATAATTTCCCGCAGGCAATCGCCGTGGAAATGGAAGCGACCGCCATCGCTCACGTCTGCCATAACTTCAAGGTTCCCTTCGTGGTGGTTCGCGCCATCTCCGACGTGGCCGATCAGCAGTCCCACCTCAGTTTTGAGGAGTTCCTTGCGGTCGCCGCCAGACAGTCCACCCTGATGGTGGAGAATCTGGTACAGAACCTGGCACGTGGCTAAGTCGCTATCCTTCGCGCTTGCCGCGCTGCTGTTACTCGCCCCGGCGTGGCTACTGGCCGCGCCGCGGGTGGTCACCCTCTCCCCCGCCAATACCGAACTGGCCTTTGCCGCCGGGATCACGCCGGTCGGCGTCAGCAGCTATTCCGATTATCCGCCGCAGGCCAAAACCATAGAACAGGTTGCCAGCTGGCAGGGGATGAACCTGGAGCGCATCGTGGCGCTAAAGCCAGACGTGGTGCTGGCCTGGCGCGGGGGCAATGCCGAACGCCAGGTTAACCAGCTGCAGTCGCTGGGTATTCATGTCCTCTGGGTGCAGACCTCGACGATAGAAGAGATCATCGCCACCCTGCGTCAGCTGGCGCAGTGGAGCCCGCAGCCGGAAAAAGCGCAGCAGGCGGCGCAGGCGATGCAGCAGGAATACGATACGCTGAAAGCGCGCTATGCCAATGCGCCGAAGAAACGCGTCTTCCTGCAGTTCGGATCCGCGCCGCTATTCACCAGTGGTCCCGGTTCGATTCAGGATCAGGTGCTGGGGCTGTGCGGCGGCGAGAATATCTTTGCCACCAGCCGTGTTCCCTGGCCGCAGGTGAGCCGCGAACAGGTGCTGGCCCGCCAGCCGCAGGCGATCGTGGTGACCGGCGACGCCAGCCGCATTGCCGAAGCGCAGCGCTTTTGGCAACATCAGCTCACCATTTCGTTGATTGCGTTACACAGCGACTGGTTTGAACGCGCAAGCCCACGTATTATCCTCGCCGCCAAACAACTTTGTGCGGCGCTTGACCAGGTAAAATAATCATCCGGCACACCGGATGTTCAGTGGGAATCAACGATGCTTGTCTATTGGCTGGATATTATTGGCACGGCTGTCTTCGCGATCTCCGGCGTTCTGCTGGCGGGAAAATTACGCATGGACCCATTCGGCGTGCTGGTGTTAGGCGTGGTGACGGCGGTGGGCGGCGGAACCATCCGCGACATGGCGCTGGCGAATGGCCCGGTATTCTGGGTCAAAGATCCCACCGATCTGGTGGTGGCGATGGTCACCAGCATGCTGACCATCCTGCTGGTCCGCCAGCCGCGTCGGCTGCCGAAATGGATACTGCCCGTTCTTGATGCCGTCGGTCTGGCGGTGTTTGTCGGCATCGGCGTCAATAAAGCCTTTCTCGCCGGCAGTGGTCCGCTGGTGGCGGTCTGCATGGGGGTGGTCACCGGCGTCGGCGGCGGGATTATCCGTGACGTGCTGGCGCGCGAAATTCCCATGATTCTGCGCACCGAGATCTACGCCACCGCCTGTATTGTCGGCGGCATTGTCCACGCTACAGCGCACGACACCTTCCATCTCCCGCTGGAGAATTCGGCGATGATGGGCATGGTGGTGACACTGGTGATCCGTCTGGCGGCGATCCGCTGGCACCTGAAGCTGCCGACGTTTGCCCTGGACGATAACGGGCGGTAGTAAAAGCAAAACGGTAACCTTAAGGTTACCGTTTTTCGCGTTGGCTCCCTCTCGCTGGAGGAGAAGGCGCCCGGTCGCACTCGCTTTAAACGCTGAATGAGGAACCGCAACCGCAGGTGCTTTTCGCGTTCGGGTTGGTCACGATGAAACGCGAACCTTCCAGACCCTCGGTATAGTCGACGGCGCCGCCGACCAGATACTGCAGGCTCATTGGGTCAACCACCAGGCCGACGCCCTGTTTCTCGATGGTCATATCGCCTTCGTTCACCTGATCGTCAAAGGTGAAGCCATACTGGAAACCGCTGCAACCGCCGCCGGTGATATACACGCGCAGTTTCAGGTTCGGATTATCTTCATCCGCAATCAGGTGTTTTACTTTGTTGGCTGCGGCTTCGGTAAACTCCAGCGGCAACGCTACGTCATCACTCATTTTTTGCTCCCATTGATACTTCCGGCCGGTTAAAGAATAACCGGACCTTTTGAGCCATTATCTAATACCCTGGTAAATCGTTCAAGTATTCTCCCGCGGTGCCTGCTGCGCTTTTGCCGCCTGCTCGGCCTCCTGCTTCGCCAGAGTACGTTGCAGAATGGTCGAATACAAAGGCTTACCGCCGAGGAATTGCGCCAGTAGTGTTGCGCCAAGGCAGGTAATAATCATTGGCAAAATGAGCTGATAGTTATCCGTCATCTCCAGCACCAGCACAATCCCGGTGAGCGGCGCGCGCACCGAGGCGGCCAGCAGCGCCCCCATCCCGGCGATGGCGAAGGTGCCGGCATCGAGATGGTAGGCCGGAAACAGCGGAATAGCCGCCATGCCGAACGCCGTGCCCAGCAAGGTGCCCAGCGCCAGCATCGGCGCGAAGATCCCCCCCGGCGCGCCGGAAGAGAAGCAGATCAGCGTGGTCACCACGCGGGCAATAAAGATAAACAGCAGCAAACCGACGGAGAAATTACCGGCGGCGGCGATGGGGATCAGGTTAAAGCCACCGCCCACCGCGGAGGGCTGCATCAGCCCCAGCAGGCCGCAGATCCCGCCGATGACCCCGCCCATCAATACCCATTTTTTGATATTGCCACCGTGGATGCGCTGGAAGATATCCTGGGTGCGCAGCACCAGGAAGTTAAACAGCGGACCAAAGCAACCAAAGAGCATGCCCAGCACCAGATACAGCCACAGGGTATTCACCGGGGCGTTGCTCAGCTTGCCTACCTCAATGATCGCCGCTTCGCCATTGAAAATACGAAACACAATGCTCGACATGATCACGCCGGTAAATACCGCTTTAATGGAGATCAGGTTGTAGCGAAACTGCGGGCGCATCTCTTCGATGATAAACAGAATACCGGCCAGCGGCGCATTAAAGGCCGCCGAGAGCCCCGACGCCGCACCGGTCGCCAGCAGCGTGTGCCGCGCCTCCGGAATGCGCATGCGGAAGATATCCAGCACCATGCGTCCAATGTTGCCGCCAAGCTGCACCATCGGCCCTTCGCGTCCCAGCACCATTCCGGCGCCCAGGGTCCCCATGCCGCCGATGAATTTCACCGGCAGCACGCGCCACCAGCGCACCGGCCGCAGCTCCTCCAGCGCCCCTTCGATTTCCGGGATCCCGGAGCCGCCCGCCTCCGGCGCAAAGCGGCGCACGAGAAAATAACCGACCATTGCCAGCAGCGCCGACAAGATAAACGCCAGCGGCCAGACCAGATACCAATGATCGGCCACCTGCGCCAGCGCGCCGATCCGCTGGTTCTGCACCCAGTTCACGCTCTTTTCAAACGCCACGCCCACCAGACCGGCCAGCGTGCCAACCACCGCCGCCATCAACAGGACCGCCAGCGGCGTTTTATCGCGCTGAATCAAACGGCGCACCGCATCGCCGCGACGTACCCGCACGAACTGATGTGCTTCAAAAGAGGGAGTTTCTGCTTTCATGCCATTATCAATTATTGGTAATACAAATGAAGAGAGAGGCATTTTAGCCGTCCCGGCGCGCTGCGTCGTCAAAAAAATGCCCTTGCGGCACATTGTTTCAATTGGGCAAAACTTTCATAACCATCCTGGAATAACTTAGAATAGCCGATAAAACATTTTTCACGAACCAGGACCCTGGCCATGAGCAAATCTGAAAATCTATACCATGCTGCGCGCGAACTGATCCCCGGCGGCGTTAACTCGCCGGTGCGCGCCTTCACCGGCGTCGGCGGCACGCCGCTGTTTATCGAACGCGCGGATGGCGCCTATCTTTATGACGTGGACGGGAAGGCCTATATCGATTATGTCGGCTCCTGGGGTCCGATGGTGCTGGGCCACAACCACCCGGCTATCCGCAATGCGGTGATCGAAGCGGCGTCCCGCGGCCTGAGCTTTGGCGCGCCGACCGAAATGGAAGTGAAAATGGCGGAGCTGGTGACCGAGCTGGTCCCGACCATGGATATGGTGCGGATGGTGAACTCCGGCACCGAAGCGACCATGAGCGCCATTCGCCTGGCCCGCGGCTTCACCGGCCGCGATAAGATCATTAAGTTCGAAGGCTGCTATCACGGCCATGCCGACTGTCTGCTGGTGAAAGCCGGTTCCGGCGCGCTGACCCTCGGCCAGCCAAACTCGCCGGGCGTGCCAGCCGATTTCGCGAAACATACCCTGACCTGCACCTATAACGACCTCGCCTCGGTACGCGCGGCGTTCGAGCAATATCCACAGGATATCGCCTGCATCATCGTCGAGCCGGTCGCCGGGAATATGAACTGCATTCCGCCGCAGCCGGAGTTCCTGCCGGGCCTGCGCGCGTTGTGCGACGAATTTGGCGCCCTGCTGATCATCGACGAAGTGATGACCGGCTTCCGCGTGGCGCTGGCGGGCGCCCAGGCTTATTACGGCGTGGAGCCGGATCTGACCTGTCTCGGGAAAATCATCGGCGGCGGGATGCCGGTGGGCGCCTTCGGCGGCCGCCGCGAAGTGATGGACGCGCTGGCGCCGACCGGCCCGGTGTACCAGGCTGGTACGCTCTCCGGTAACCCGATCGCCATGGCCGCTGGCTTCGCCTGCTTAAGCGAAGTGGCGCAGCCGGGTGTGCATGAAACCCTGACCGATCTGACCAACCAGCTGGCGGATGGCCTGCTGAACGCGGCGCGCGAAACCGGGATCCCGCTGGTGGTCAATAACGTCGGCGGCATGTTCGGCATCTTCTTTACCGATGCCGAAACCGTCACCTGCTATCAGGACGTGGTGAAGTGCGATGTCGAACGCTTCAAGCGCTTCTTCCACCTGATGCTGGAGGAAGGCGTGTACCTGGCGCCGTCGGCATTTGAAGCCGGCTTTATGTCCATCGCTCACAGCGAAGAGGACATTAACAACACCATCGACGCCGCCCGTCGGGTGTTTGCCAAACTGTAAGGTACTTGAAGGCCTGGTGGCGCAGGGATTTTCCCGGAGGCGGCGCGCTGCGCCTTATCCGGGCTACCAAATCGCACAGCGCTGTAGCCCCGGTAAGCGCTAGCGCCACCGGGGATTTTCCCGGAGGCGGCGCGCTGCGCCTTGTCCGGGCTACCAAATTGCACAGCGCTGTAGCCCCGGTAAGCGCTAGCGCCACCGGGGATTTTCCCTGAGGCGGCGCGCTGCGCCTTGTCCGGGCTACCAAATCGCACAGCGCTGTAGCCCCGGTAAGCGCTAGCGCCACCGGGGATATTGAGGCCATCGGGATCGTTAGCGGCTCTGCTTTCTCAGCAAATAGATAAAGTACGGCGCGCCGATAAAGGTCGACAACAGCCCCGCCGGGATCTGGTAGGGGAACATCATCATTCGCCCGCACCAGTCGGCAAAGACCAGCAGCATCCCGCCCGTCAGCCCGGAAATCACCATATGCGGCATCGTCCGGCGGAATCCCAGCATCCTCGCAATGTGCGGCGCCATCAGGCCAACGAAACTTAACGGCCCAATGGTGAGCGTCGCCGTCGCCGTCAGGCTCGCCGCCAGCAGCAGCAACCCGATACGCGATGGCGTCAGCGCCATCCCCACCGCCCGCGCCGCCTCGCCGCCCAGCGGCAAAATAGTCAGCCAGCGGCGGCAGAGCGGCGCCAGCGCCAGCAGCGCCAGCATCACCACGCCACTACGCAGCGCCATCTCCGGCGTCGCGCTATAGGTCGAACCGGACATCCACGTCAGGATCTGCGCCATGCGCGGATCGCCGCTGGCCTGCAGCATCATCAACAGCATGGTGAAGGCGGTACTCAGCGCCATCCCCGCCAGCAGCATCCGGTGCGGCGAGAAACCGCCGCGCCCGGCGGCGATCAGAATAACCAGCAGCGTTGCCGCCGCGCCAAGGCTGCCGGCAGGCAGCAGCCAGACAAAGGCGTTGCCCGGCACGAAGAACAGCATCAATACCACACCGAACGCCGCGCCAGAGCTGATGCCCAGTACTTCCGGGCTGGCCATCGGGTTGCCGGTCAGGCGTTGAATGATGCAGCCCGCGACCGCCAGCATCACCCCGGCGAACAGCGCCGAGAGCACACGTGGCCAGCGCCAGGGCATCAGTTGCGCCAGCAGATCGCCGCTGGCCCACTGCCAGCCATGGGCATCGCGACCAAAGGTCAGCGCGGCGGTTATCGCCAACAGCAGCAGCGCTAAGCCGCCCAGCGCGAACCACGGCACGTGGCGGCGCTCAATCAGCGCTTTATCGCCGCCATTCATCACCGGGGCGCTGATGCTGCGCAGCCGCGGCAGCAGCCACAGCAATAAAGGCGCGCCAATCAGCGCGGTGACTGACCCGGTCGAGACTTCCCGCCAGACCCGGCTGAGCCAGAGAATAATTTGATCGGAAAGCCACAGGATCAACGCGCCAATTAGCGCCGCCAGCAGCAATCGCGGCAGCAGGCGGCGGGCGCCGAGCATTTTCGCCAGCAGCGGCGCGAACAGACCGATAAAGCCGATAATGCCGACCGCGTTAACCAGCAGCGCGCTGATGGCAATCGCCAGCGTCAGCACGCCAAGCCGCGCCAGAGACAGCGCCAGCCCAAGGTTACGCGCCACGCCATCATCGAGTCCCATCAGGGTTAACGGGCGTAGCAATAACAGCGTCAACATCGCGCCGCCGAGCAGCTGCGGCCACAGGCGTTGCACCACGCTCCAGTCGGTCTGCGTCAGGGTGCCGGTACTCCACAGGAACATGCTTTGCAGCTGATCGTGATGGAAAATCACCATCAGCTGATTGACCGCGCCGCAATAGAGACTCACTACCAGGCCGGCCAGGATCAGCGTCACCGGCGACAGACGTTTGCCCCACGAGACGCCAAACACCAGCGCCCCCACCAGACAAGCCCCAGCCAGCGCCGCAAACTGCGAGGCCAGCACGCCAGGGATGGCCCATAGCGTCGTCACCGTCATTCCCAGCTGTGCGCCGGTGGCGACGCCGAGCGTGGTTGGCTCCGCCAGCGGGTTACGCAGCACCTGCTGGAACAGCACGCCGACCAGCCCCAGCCCGGCGCCGACCAGCAGCGATATCGCCAGCCTCGGCAGCAGGCTGTAATGGAACAGCATCTGGGCGATATTATCGATATCCGGCTGCCACAGCGCCTGACGCCATTGCGCGTAAGGTAAAGCGACATTGAGGTTGACGATGCTCAGCGCGAAAGCGGCAACCAGCAGCCCGGTCAGCAGGAAAATGGCTAACGGCGAGAGACGCGCGTTCATACCGCCGCCCTCCCCTGCGCATCGGCCAGCACGCGGGCGAAATGCATCGCCGACAGCGTCGCGCCATAGAACCACACCGCCGGAACCCGCTGGAAACGCCCCGCGCGCACGAACGGCATCGCCTGCCACAGCGGGGTCGCCAACAGCTGGGCCATCTCCCGATCGTTGCCATGATCGAAACAGATCACATCGGCCTCGTTAAATGCCGCCAGCCGATCAATACCGACGGTGACGCTGCCCCAGAATGCCGCTTCGCCGCGCCAGGCGTTTTGAATGCCAAAGCGGTCAAGCACCTCCTGGAACAGGCAGTTCTCACCGAATACCAGCACGTGGCGGGCATCAAGCAGCGAAATCATCAGCAGTGGGCGATCGCCACGCCGGGCAAATCGCGGACGCAGGTTCTCCATCAGCGCGTCGAACTCCGCCAGATGGCGCTTCGCCTGCTGTTGTTTACCCAGCAGGTCGGCCATTTCCAGTAGCGAACGCTGGGCCATCGCCAGCGGCCGTTTGCCGTCGCTGAAGGTGAAACCACGGCCAGGCGCGATACGCGCCAGCTTTTCTGGCGACGGGCCATAGCCTGCCGACCAGACGATAAACGACGGTTTCATCTGCGTCAGCAGCTCAAGATTGGGTTCGGTGCGCAGGCCGACATCGATTACCGACGCGGGCAGCGCGGGTTCGTTCACCCACAGGCGATAGTTGGGAATGTCGGCCACGCCGTAGGGCGTGACGCCAAGCGCCAGCAGCAGTTCGGCCGGCAGCCACTCCAGCGCGACGACGCGCTGCGGGTCAATGTTCGCCGCCTGCGCGCCGCGCATCTGCCACAGCAGCGGCGAGAGCGCCATCGCGGTCAGCAGGCGGCGTCGGGTTATCAGAGTTGGGTTCATCATCAATAGACAAAACTTACCGGCGCCGCGCCCGCCGGGTGCGGCAGGATCCCCATCGGGATGCCGTAGATTTGTTCCAGCGTGTCGCTGCGCATCAGTTCTGCTGGCGTTCCCTGGGCGATCATTTCCCCACCGCGCAGCGCGACCAGATAATCGCAGTAGCGGGCAGCCATATTGATATCATGCAGGACCGCGATCACCGTCAGGCCACGCTGCTGGCTGAGACGATGCACCAGCGCCAGGACATCGACCTGATGGGCGATATCCAGCGCCGAGGTCGGTTCATCAAGCAGCAGACAGCGGCTATCCTGCGCCACCAGCATGGCGATCCACGCCCGCTGACGCTCGCCGCCGGAGAGACTGTCCACCAGCCGCTGCGCCAAAGGCTTCAGCCCCACCAGCGCGATCGCCTCTTCCACCTTTTCGCGATCCGCCACGCCGAAGCGCCCCAGCGCGCCATGCCACGGGTAGCGACCTATCGCCACCAGCTCGCGAACTGTCATCCCTTCCGCCGCCGGCAGCTGCTGCGGCAGATAGGCCACTTTGCGGGCAAACGCCTTGCTACTCCAGCTCTCCAGCGGCTGGCCGTCCAGCAGCACCTCGCCCGCGGAAGGCGGCTGATGGCGGCCGAGCATTTTCAGTAATGTGGATTTGCCGGAACCGTTATGGCCTATTAGGCCAGTCACTTTTCCTGCCGGGAAGGTTAACGAAAGGGGGTGAAGCAGCGTGCGACCCGGTACGCGAAAGGTCACGCCATTTAACGCAAAGGTGGTCTCAGAGTGCGGAGTCTGTTCCTGCATAGCAACAACCTGATGTTGGGCGCGGCGAACCGCGCCCGTGAGTAGTTAGAAGCGGAAGGTTGCGGTCGCGACAACCTGACGTCCCGCACCCCAGTAGCAGGCGTATTCGCTATAGCAGCTGGAGACATATTCGCGGTCAAACAGGTTGTTGACGTTGACGCCGACCGAAGAGCCCGGCAGGCCAAAGCGCGCCAGATCGTATTTGACCGTCGCATCCATCAGCGCATAACCGGCCACATTGAAGGCATCATTTTTGTTACCGGTGCTGGTGTCAGTTTTGTAATAGCTGACCGTAGAACCGATATAGCGCGCCCCGGCGCCGACCGTCAAACCGCTGAGCGCGGTTTCGTGGAAGGTGTAATCCGCCCACAGGGAGGCCATATTGCGCGGCACTTCCGCCGGACGCTTGCCGTTGAACACCGTATCGTGAGTGTATTCCGCATCGGTATAGCTGTAAGCCGCGGTGACGTTGATATTGGCGTTCACCGCCGCTTTCGCCTCCAGCTCAAGGCCGCGGGAGCGGATCTCGCCGGTCTGGATGCTGAACGCCTGGTTAGCCGGATCCGCCGTCAGGTTCTTATCTTTGGTCAGCTGATAGACCGCGGCGGTGACCACCACCGGCATGTCTTTCGGCACATATTTCACGCCAGCTTCATACTGCTTGCCACGCGACGGATCGAACGGCTGGCCGTTAAGCCCGGAGCCCGATACCGGCTCGAAGGATTCGCTGTAGCTGAAGTACGGAGAGATGCCGTTATCAAACAGGTAATTGATACCGCCGCGCCAGGTGAACTGCTGGTCGTGATTCTCCGCCAGGCTGTTGCTGGAGCGAGTTAACGTTGAGGTGGTGGCGTAATCGTAACGGCCGCCCAGGGTCATGACCCACTTATCCCACTCCATCTGATCCTGCGCGTACAGGCCCGTCTGCTCCATTCGGTTGAGGACCGCGTACGGGAAAGTGACCTGAATATTCGGATTGCCGTATTGCGGGTTGCTCATGCTGATAGGATCCGCCGTCCCGTAGTCGGCATCCACATCGTTGCGCATCCGCGAGTAATCCACGCCGGTCAGCAGCGTATGGCTGACCGCGCCGGTGGCGAAAGCAGACTGCAGCTGGGTATCGACGGTAAAGGTGTTCAGGTGCTCATCAGAACGCACATAGGCGCGATTCATGTAGCCCGGGGCGACATAGCCATTCCCGTACACCGAGCGATACAAGGTATCAACCTCGGCATAGCGCAGGTTCTGCCGCACGGTAAAGGTGTCATCAAACTGATGGGAGAAGCTATAACCCACCATCTTCTGGCGGCGCGAGATCTTATTATCCGCCTCGCCTTCGTTGAAATCAGTCGGCAGCTTGTGCGCCTTCCCGTTGGCATCGTAATACGGCACCACGGTGCCTTCGCGCGGCAGCCAGCCGTAGTAGCCCGCATCCGGGTCATTCTGGAAGTTGCTCAGGAAGGTGAAGTCGGTTTTATCGTCCGGGCGCCAGCTAAAGGACGGCGCCACCGCATAGCGTGTAGACTTCGCCATCTGCTGCTGGGTATCCTGGCTGCGGCCCAGGCCGGTCAGGCGATAGGACCAGACGCCGGCATCATCAATGGCGTCGCTGAAGTCAAACCCGGTCTGCCACAGGTTGTCGGTGCCCATCTTGAACTGCACTTCTTTCAGCGGCTCAGTGGTCGGGCGTTTGCTGACCATGCTGACGATACCGCCAGGGTTGCTGTTGCCGTACAGCACCGAGGTTGGCCCGCGCATCACTTCCACGCGCTCGAGGAAATACGGGTCCATGGAGACTTCAGAGTAGTTATTTCCCTGCAGCTTCATGCCGTCCAAATACTGGTTGGTATTGACGGTCGTCGAGGTAGTGAAACCGCGGATGGTGACCACATCATAGGTGGTCGAGCTACCGCGGGTGGAGAAGACGCTCGGCGTATAGGAGAGCGCCTCTTTTACCGTGGTCGGCTGGCGCATCTCCATCTCCTGGCGCGTGACCACCGAGACAGACTGCGGCGTTTTTTCGATCGGGGTATCGGTTTTCGTCGCCGTGGCAGAGCGTTTTGCCGCGATGGTCGGCGCCGGTCCCCAGGCACTTTCCTGGGCGGCCGGTGCCGCAACGACGGTGATAGTCTCTTCTTGTTTCGGTTGTTCCGCAGCCTGTGCATAGACAGACATGCCACTAACCGCCGTGGCTACTACGACTGCGATTTTACGCAGCGAGTGATTTGGCTGAGCAGTTTTTGGACGCGCCATGGGTATATCTCTGATGAAAGTGAATGATAACGTAAACGATAATTATTATTATGACGGGCGATATAATAGGCGAAACGCCGAAGGCAAGGCAAGCGATATGCCAGCCTGGCGAGACCGAAGGCCGAATTAATAACCAGATAGTTATTATGGAGTTAAAGAGGCGTTAACTTTTTTACAGGTATAAAAAAACCCCTTAATACTTTCGTATTAAGGGGTCGGGTTGTGCGGCCAAAATCAGTTACTGCCGAACATATCCTTGATCCAGCCCGCGACGCCGTCGCTCTTCTCCTGCTGCTTCGGCTGTTGCTGCTGTTGCTGCTGCTGTTGCTGCTGCGGCTGCTGTTGCCCGGACTGATTAAACGGGTTGTTCGCTTCCTGCTGCTGCAACTGCTGCTGCTGCATCATCTCGCCCTGGCGGCACAGCGCATCCGGCTGCGTCGTCCAGACCGGCAGCGAACGGACGCCACCGCTGCAGACGAGGTTGCCGTTGCTGTCCACGCCCATGTCGACCACGTCTTCCGGCGCCGTCAACGCCAGCGGCGTCGGCGTCTGGTTCGCCAGATAGCGCTGGTAAATCGACATCGCGCCGCTGGCGCCGTACAGTTTGGTCGGCTGGTTGTTGTCGCGGCCCACCCAGGTGATGGTCACCTGGCTACCGTCGATGCCGGCGAACCAGGTATCGACGTTATTGTTGGTGGTCCCGGTTTTCCCCGCCAGATGCAGGCCCGGATACTTCGCGCCCAGCTGACGCCCCGTGCCGCGCTGCACCACCTGCTGCATGGTCCACAGCGTCATGTAGGCCGCCTGGGCAGGCACGGCGCGTTCCGCCTGCGGGTAGCTCTGGTAAAGCACCGTGCCATCTTCCGCAATCACTGACCGCAGGGCGGACAGCGGCGCACGGTTGCCGCCGCTGGCAATCGTCTGGAAGGCCTGCGCCACTTCAATCGGCGTCAGGTTCAGCGCACCCAGCAGCATCGCCGGCACCGCGTTGAGCTGATTCTTCGGCGCCCCCAGTTTAGTCCAGGTATCGACGACCGCCGGCAAGCCCAGCGCCATCCCGAGGTTAACCGTCGGGACGTTCATCGAGCGGGTCAAGGCATCCACCAGCATCACCTGGCCGCTGAAGCGACGATCGTCGTTCTGCGGGGACCACGTCTGGCCGTTGGACAGGCGAATGGTCACCGGCGCATCGGCGATCCAGGTGTTCAGGCGATACTGGTTCGGCTGGCTCAGCGCGGTCAGATAGGTCGCCGGCTTGGCCAGAGAACCAATCGACCGGCGGGCCTGCATCGCGCGGTTGTAGCCGGCGAACTGCGGCTCCGCGCCGCCGACCATCGCCCGCACTTCACCGGTAAAGCGGTCCACCACCACCATGGCGGTTTCCAGATCTGCCAGCTTGCGCTGTTTCTTCAGTACCGGGATCCCTTCAGTAGCCGCTTTTTCCGCCGCATCCTGCGCCACCGAGTCGAAGGTGGTGAAGATCTTCACGCCGGAGAGATCTTTCACTTTATCGCCCAGCTTCGCCTGCAGCTCCTGACGAACCATCTGCATAAAGGCCGGCTGCGGTGAAATCACCCCGCCGCGCGGCTGCACGCCCAGCGGACGCGCGCTCAGCATATCGTACAGCTCCTGGTCGATAACCTGCTGCTGCTGCAGCAGACGCAGCACCAGATTGCGTCGCTCAAGGGCCAGTTTCGGGTTGCGCCACGGGTTATACACCGACGCCCCTTTCACCATCCCCACCAGCAGCGCCTGCTGATCGAGGCTCAGCTCTTCCACCGGACGGCCAAAGTAGTACAGGCTGGCCAGCGGGAAGCCGCGAATTTCATTATCGCCGCTCTGGCCGAGGTACACCTCGTTCATATACAGCTCAAGGATGCGATCCTTGCTGTAACGGGCATCGACGATCAGCGCCATATACGCTTCGTTGGCTTTACGCCAGTAGGAGCGCTCGCTGGAGAGGAACAGGTTTTTCACCAGCTGCTGGGTCAGGGTACTCGCCCCCTGCACCGTACGACCTGCCGTCAGGTTCGCCAGCACCGCGCGGCCGATGGAATACAGGCTGATACCATCGTGCTCGTAGAAGTGGCGGTCTTCGGTCGCCAGCAGCGTATCCACCAGCAGATCCGGGAAGCCACTGCGCTTCACGAACAGGCGCTGCTCACCGTTCGGCGACTGCAGCATGGTAATAAGACGCGGATCGAGACGGAAGAAACCGAACTGGCGGTTATTATCCATATTCTCGATGGTCTCCAGATGGTCGCCATCGAAGGTCAGACGCGCGCGCACCTGCCCTTCTTTACTGTCCGGGAAATCGAACGGACGACGGATCATCTCGATGCTGTTGGCCTGCACGGTGTATTCGCCCGGGCGCGTCATCGCGCTGACCTGACGATACTGGGTGGCGTTCAGCAGACGCACCATCTCGTTTTTGCTGATCTGCATGTCCGGCTCAAGGTTCACCATCCGGCCATAAACCGCGGCCGGCAGCTCCCAGACTTTACCGTCAATGCGGCTGCGGATTTTCTGATCGAGGTAGACGCCATAGGCGGCAATCAGCACCGCGAAGACAATCCCCAGCTTGACCAGCAGCCACAGCCAGCGGCGCTTACGACGAGGTTTGCCACCGTTGCCTTTTCCTTTTCTCGGCACCGGTTTCTCATCCTCATAATCATCGTCATCATACTCATCGTCGTAGTCCTCTTCCCGGACCCGGCGACGGGTAACTTTTTGTTTTGTCGGACGTGAGGGTCTCCCCTTACGTCCGATAGGCTCGCGGTCATCTCCCGCCATGCTTTTTCTCCGCAACGTTCAGGCGCAAGGGCCTGATTCTCAATACTTCCCCTGCACAGAGGAAGAAGAAATCTCTCAAATTAACGTCCAGGCTGCTTATCCTTCGGACGACAACCTGCTGGCAGGCAGGACATGCCGCCAGCCTTTCATGAGGTTGGTTTGCTTCGTTTTACATGATATTAACAATAAGAATTCACCATAAAATCATTATGTTAAACGCATCATCAGCAGAAATGGTCAGAACATAGCACGTAATGTTCAGGGCATACAGGATAGCACTAAAATGCGACATTCTTAACCAGCATTTTACCTCCTGCGCACGTAACAAGATGGGAAAGAGTATGTTTTTTAATAACATAAAAAATGACGCTCGCCCTGATGCCAAATGCGGCGGCATCGCCTCACACCGAAAATATATTTCCCGGACGACAACATTTATTATTGAGAGAAGTAAAGGGAATTAATCGAGTTTCTGCCAATAAAAATGAGAGCCTGTTAACATTTATGCAGAATAATATTTTATGATGACACCAGGAAAATCTTTGTTAAACTAGCAGCCAGTGATTCATTATTTTGATTACTTTACTATGCGCATTCCGCTTATATTTTCGCTTTGCGTGGTCGCCGTGCTCTCTGGCTGCCAACAGAAACCCGCCTCAACGCTCAGCCCGGCCATCAGCAGCCAGGCGCAGCTGGAGCAGCTCTCGTCGGTAGCAGCCGGGACGCGCTATCTCAAGAATAAATGTAATCGTAGCGATCTCCCCGCCGATGAAACGATATATCGGGCAGCGGTGAATGTCGGCAAAGCGCGCGGGTGGGGAAATATTGACGTGGCGACGTTAAGCCAAAATAGCGACCGGCTTTATCAACAACTTTTGCAGGACAGCACTCCGGAAGCCACACAGTGTAGTCAATTTAATCGCCAGCTCGCTCCCTTTATTGCCAGCTTGCGCAGCGACTAAACAAAATATTCTCAACGCGCATTTTATTGCGCGTAGCCCTTATTCCCCTTTCGGCTCCTCGTCAATTTTCCCGCCTGGCCAGTCATCCAGCGCCGCCAGGGTAAATGTTGTGCCGTTGAAGCTAAAGATCGTCACATCCTGCTGGATCTGCTCCACCACCAGATTGGGCAGCGGGGAATCACCCTCCGACCACGCTTTGCCGTTTAACACAATGCTGCGCTTTTCCGGTAGCGAGGCGTAGACATGGGCGCTGTAGCGCAGGGGCGGCAGCGTATCGCTGTCCACTACCGGCGCCGCTGGCGCGCTGGGTTTTACCGCCGACGGCGGGTTTTTTGGCGCGGTCTCCCCGGCGGCGGTTAACGGCAAAAGCGCCGCATGAGCCACCGGCAGAGGCAGCGTTTGCGGCGGTGACGGATGGCGCCACTGCTCGCCGCCAAACCAGCCGAGCGCGATAAATAATCCGGCGTACAGCGGGATAATCCAGCCGGGGATCTGCACCATCCGACCGCGGCTTACCGGCGCGTCTGCCTGCGCGGTGGACGGCTGAGGCGCCGTCAGCGGCGAGATGCCTCTTTCACTATCATCACGAACAATCACAACCGTCTCCTGTTCCCTCACGGTGCAGAGAAGGCGCCCTTACGGGCGCCCCAGACTGCTGACAAAGTGCATTCTTCAGAGATTGCCCGGCGGCGCTACGCTAGTGCGGGCCGACAGATAACTGCATAACTGTTTGATATTGCAGTCTTTCGTAGGCCGGGTAAGGCGAAAGCCGCCACCCGGCAGAAAGGCGAGCACAATAACGAAACAGGTTTGTCATCAGCCAGAGGCGCCCTTACGGGCGCCCCACGTTATGTTATTTACTGCTCACCGGCAGGCCAGCGCCCTGCGATTCCCCCTGTGGCAGCTCGAGGACCGCTACCGACCAGGCCGGCAGCGTGACCGAGCCGTCAGCGGCAACCTGCACGCCGCTCGCCAGCGAACGGTCGCCTGCCGCCTGCTGGATGGCGCTCAGCTGCAGCGATGTGCCGGCGAAGTCCTGCAGCGTCCGGCTTTCCGGTGCGGCGTTGATCGCCACCACGATGCCGTCGACACGGCTGTCCAGACTGGCGCCAGCCTGCATCCCATCATCGATGGTCATCACCAGCAGACCCGTCTGCTGATCGGCGCCGGTGTTGCGGAAGTCCACGCGCTTCATCACCGTCGCGCCGTCACCGAGGGTAAACAGCGGAGAGGATTTACGCAGCGCGGTCAGCTCCTGATAAAACGCGGTCATCTGCTTGAGCTCCGTTTCACCCGGGGTCGCCACCGCGTCTTTTACCCGGGCGATGATGTCATAGTTGCTGCCATCATCGCTGCTGCGCGGCATACCGACGTTGTAGTTGTTGTCCTGCAGGGAGTAATCCACGCGGTTAAACCAGTCACCGGAATCATACGAATCGCGGGTAAAAGATTTAGAGCGCAGCAGCTCCGAGCCCTGCTGGTCAAAGGCGATCCCCTGGCCGAGCATCACCGTCGCCAGCGACACCGCCTGCATCCGGACGCGGGTATCGAGATCCGCCTCCTGAGCAGCTTTATAGCTGATCATGTCCCACAGCGTTTGGTTGTCGTGTTTTGACACATAATTCACGACTTCCGTCGGGTCAGCCGCATAGCCGCCAGGCGCGCCGTTATAGTCAATCTCGCTGCCTTTCTTCACCGCGCCGTCTTTGTCGATCAGCACGAAGTCCGCGAGGTTACCGGCCATGCCCAGACGGGTCAGATCGGCGAGGTGGCGCGCCTGATCGTCGGTCATGCTGGTCAGCTCATTTGGCTGAACGCCGGCGCCGCTGCCCACCCCCTGATTCTGGCGCAATGCATCGCCGGAATCGAACGGCCCGCCACCGCGCACGGCGTCGCGCAGACGATCGGAGAACGTGCCGATCCCGGTGCCTTTCAGATTGATTTGCGAGGCAATTTCAAAGCGATCGCTCTGGTTGGAATCCCAGCCTTCACCAAAGAAATAAATGTCCGGGTTCAGCGCTTTAATGCGCTCCCAGGCCGAGAGGATCTGCGCTTTCGGATGATAGCCCATCAGGTCGAAGCGGAAGCCATCGATCTTATAATCGGTGGTCCATACCGCCAGTGAATCGGCGATAAGCTTGGCGAACATCCGGTGCTCTGGCGCCGAGTCGGAGCAACAGGTGGCCGATTCTACGCTGCCGGTGGTTTCATTCAGGCGCTGATAGTACCAGGGGACGATCTTATCCAGCACCGAGGTGCGGTCGGTCGGGCCGGCGGCGTTGGTGTGGTTGTACACCACGTCCATAATGACGTTCATTCCCAGATCCTGCTTGATCGCCTGAATCATGGTGCGGAACTCTTTAATGCGCGCCGTGCCTTCCGGATCGGTGGCGTAGGATCCTTCCGGCACCGTGTAGTGGAACGGATCGTAGCCCCAGTTATAGGAGTCGGTCTGCGCCACCAGCGTATTCAACGCCTGCACCTGCGGGTTATCCTTGCTGTCGTTCTGCTTCAGCTGGGTCAGCACCTCTTCGACCGTCGAACCGCTGTCGCAATAGCCCGCGAACTCGCTGCTCTTCACCGCGCTGTTGATCTCGCACAGGCGACTGAACGGCTGCTGAATATCGGCGACTTTGTCGCTGAACTCATTGACCGTCGCCAGATCGAAGACCGGCAGCAGCTCAATATGGGTCACTCCCGAGGCCGACAGCTGTTTCAGATGCTGGACCATATTGCTCTCCTGGGCGGTGAGCGCCAGATACTTACCGCGCAGTTCGGCGGGAACGGTTTGATCCCAGGCAGAGAGATCGCGAATATGCGACTCGTGGATCGTCATTTTCGCCAGGTCGGCTTTGGTTTTCTGCGCGTGCGGCATCGTCAGCCCGTCCCAGCCTTCCGGCTTCAGCGCGCTGTCGTTGAGATCGACCACCTGGCTGTACTCCGAGTTGGTCGACAAACTATGGGCGTAGGGATCGGTCACTTCGTACTGCTCGACTTTACGCGACTGCGGGTGGTAGACGGTCATCGCGTAGCGGTAGAACGCGCCCTTCAGGTCGCTCCCGCCCTGCCAGGACCAGGCGCCGGAGGCGCTGTCGCGGGTCATCGGATGGCTGGCCACCACCTTCTTGTCGGCGCTGTAGACCACCAGCTCAACCTGCTGCGCCGTGGGCGCCCAGACGCGGAAGGTCACGCCGCTATCAGTTAGCTGGGCGCCATAGCTCAGCGCCTCGGCGGCAGCGGCATAGGTATCGTCCAGCACGCCGGCGGTCTGCACCTGGGTGGCGGAGCTAAGGATCCCGTCGCTTTCGGCGGATATCGCCACCGTCTCGCCCTGCAGCAATTCATCGACATTGACATCATCCGGCAGCTTAAAGGCAGGATAGCTGGCGAGATGCGGGAAGCGCATGCTCACCTGCTGGCTGACAGTAGTGGGGGTCAGCTTGACATATTTATCGGTAAATTCGCCGTTACTGTCGGCGGCCACCTTACTGCTGTGGCTGTAATAGAGGCGCACAATGGGTTTATTTTCGCCGCCCGGCCACAGCAGGGTGGTTTTATCGACCCAGTGCGCATCGGCCAGCGCCACGCCAAAGGCGGCGCGGAAGGCGTCGGCGCGGGAGTCATAGACCGCGCTGTTGCCAGCGATGACCGATACCGTGCGATCGGTGAAATCGCCAAAAGAGACGCGCAGGTCGCTGTCGATAAGCTTATTGGTGCCATCGCGGACGATAACGTTGATACATCCGCTCTCTTTAGTCAGCGGGATCACCCAGTAAGGGCCATATTTGTCGCTGCCGGTCGGCGTAGTGCTGACATCATTCCAGTCCGCCACCGGCGCGCTCAGCGCATCACAGGTTTCGTTATTCCATAGATAGAGGTTTTTAGTCGCATAGTCGGCCGGCGTGCTGCTGGTGATGCCGGCGATATCGACAAGGTGAATGACAGCCTGGTTGGCGGAAGCCTGCGCCGCTTCGCCAGGGACGGCAACGTCCGGTAAGCGGACGACCACATCCTGCGGGTCGGGCGTACCGGGTGTGCCTGGGTTGCCAGGATTGCCTGGTGAACCCGGTGAGCCAGAGGGTGAAGAGGAAGAGCTGTTATCACAGCCACTCAATAATACTAACGATCCAAGAAATAGGGCATGACAGGTATATCTGAGCATTCGATAGTCCCTAATATGCTTATTAAATTATAAAAGGTAAGAAAGGATGAATATCTTTACAGCGCGCTAATTAGATATTTTTGCTTTCCGGGGCGCAATCATCCCCCACAAATGAGAGGGGGGCGTAGGAAGCCGGGGGAGTAAATCAATAAAGGGAATGACGACCCGAAACCGCAAACTGATTATGATTCGCCACGCTTATCGCCACTCTCCGGCAATAAATAATTCAAAAGCCAATAATCACCTACCTGTTTCGGTAGGGTATTACGCCAACGTGCAGAAAAATAAATTAGCAAAGGAATTAAAATGCCAGTTTCTGTGATGGGGTTAACAAATATAAATAAAGGGATAATTAAATTATTACCACAAATTGTGACGCTCATCATATTAATAACCGCTATCCCCCAGCTGGCGAAATTAACCTGGCGCCTGGTATTCCCTGTGAGTCATGAGGATATTTCCGCCCTGCCATTAACCGCTTCTCCAATGGCGGAGTCGGAATTAAAAACCGAACGGCCTGTATTTACCCTGTTTGGTCTGGCGGCAAAAAACAACCCCGCGCCAACGGATGCAACCCACCTCAATCAGGTGCCGGTTTCCAGCCTGAAACTACGCCTTACAGGTCTGCTCGCCAGCAGTAACCCGGCACGATCCATCGCCATTATAGAAAAAGGAAATCAGCAGGTTAGCCTTAGTTCCGGCGATACTATCCCGGGGTACGATGCGCGGATCGTCGCCATTCTTCCCGACCGGATCATCGTTAACTATCAGGGACGCAAAGAGGCCATTTTGTTATTTAACGATACCCGCGCGCCGTCGTCATCGCCCGCTACAGCGGCCACTCCGCCTCTTGTGAAGCAACTCCGCGAACAGCCGCAAAATATCCTCACTTATTTATCTATTTCGCCGGTGCTCAGTGGCGACAAACTGCAGGGCTATCGCCTTAATCCAGGCAAAGACGCCTCGCTATTTCGTCAGTCCGGCCTGCAGGAAAATGATTTAGCCATTGCCCTAAATGGCATTGATTTACGCGATCAGGCGCAAGCACAGCAGGCGCTGCAACACCTGAATGAACAGACCGAAATAACGCTGACCGTTGAGCGAGAAGGTCAACGACACGATATCGCTTTCGCGCTGGGGGATGAATAATTGCCAACCATAAAACGACTGCGGAAAATGCTGACTGTGCTGCTGATATTAACGCCGCTGCTATTTCGTCCGGCCATCGCAGAAGAATTTTCCGCCAGCTTTAAAGGCACCGATATCCAGGAATTTATCAATACCGTCAGCAAAAACCTGAATAAAACGGTGATTATCGATCCCAGCGTGCGCGGCACCATTACCGTACGCAGTTACGATATGCTCAATGAAGAGCAATATTATCAATTCTTCCTTAGCGTGCTGGATGTGTATGGCTTCGCCGTGATCAATATGAATAACGGCGTACTGAAGGTAGTGCGGGCTAAAGATGCAAAAACCTCGGCCGTCCCGGTCGCCAGCGAGGCTGCACCGGGCGAAGGCGATGAAGTGGTCACCCGGGTGGTGCCCCTGACCAACGTCGCCGCCCGCGATCTCGCCCCGCTGCTTCGCCAGCTGAACGATAACGCCGGCGCCGGCAGCGTGGTCCATTATGAGCCCTCCAACGTATTGCTGATGACCGGCCGCGCAGCGGTCATCAAACGCCTGCTGACCATTGTCGAGCGCGTCGACAACGCCGGGGATCGCAGCGTGGTGACAGTTCCCCTCTCCTGGGCCTCCGCCGCGGAGGTGGTCAAACTGGTTACCGAGCTCAATAAAGACAGCAGCAAGTCGGCGCTGCCGGGCTCGATGGTGGCGAACGTGGTGGCCGATGAGCGCACCAACGCGGTACTGGTCAGCGGCGAGCCGAACTCGCGCCAGCGCATTATCGCCATGATCAAACAGCTCGACCGCCAGCAGGCGGTGCAGGGCAACACCAAAGTGATCTACCTGAAGTACGCCAAAGCCGCCGATCTGGTGGAGGTCCTCACCGGGATCAGCAGCTCACTACAGAACGATAAGCAAAGCGCCAAACCGGTGGCCGCGATCGACAAAAATATCATTATCAAAGCCCACGGCCAGACCAACGCCCTGATCGTCACCGCGGCGCCGGACGTGATGAACGATCTTGAGCGAGTGATCGCCCAGCTCGATATCCGCCGCCCGCAGGTGCTGGTGGAGGCGATTATCGCCGAAGTGCAGGATGCCGACGGCCTCAACCTCGGTATCCAGTGGGCCAATAAAAATGCCGGCATGACCCAGTTCACCAACAGCGGGCTGCCGATCTCCACGGTTATCGCCGGCGCCAACCAATACAACAAAGACGGTACCGTCAGCAGCTCGCTGGCCAGCGCTCTGGGCTCGTTTAACGGTATCGCCGCCGGCTTCTATCAGGGGAACTGGGCGATGCTGCTCACCGCCCTCTCCAGCAGTACCAAGAACGATATTCTGGCCACCCCCAGCATCGTGACCCTCGACAACATGCAAGCCACCTTTAACGTCGGCCAGGAAGTTCCGGTGTTAACCGGCTCGCAAACCACCTCCGGCGACAACATCTTTAATACCGTCGAGCGCAAAACCGTCGGCATTAAGCTGAAGGTGAAACCGCAGATTAACGAAGGCGATGCCGTGCTGCTGGAGATTGAGCAGGAGGTATCGAGCGTCGCCGACTCGGCCTCCAGCACCAGTAGCGATCTCGGCGCGACCTTCAATACCCGGACGGTGAATAACGCCGTGCTGGTCGGCAGCGGTGAAACGGTGGTGGTTGGCGGGCTGCTGGATAAAAGCGTCACCGATACCGCCGACAAAGTGCCGCTGCTCGGCGACATCCCGGTGATCGGCGCCCTGTTCCGCTCCGAGAGCAAGAAAGTGTCGAAACGCAACCTGATGCTGTTTATCCGTCCGACCATCATTCGCGATCGTGATGAGTACCGTCAGGCCTCTTCCGGCCAGTACACCGCATTCGACAATGCGCAAACCAAACAGCGGGGCAAAGACAGCAGCGAAGCGACACTCAGTAATGACCTGCTGCACATCTATCCAAAGCAGGAGACCCAGGCCTTCCGCCAGGTCAGCGCCGCCATTGACGCCTTTAACCTCGGAGGCCGCCCATGACGCCAGCCGCCGAACGCCGTCCGCTGCTGCCCTTTGCCTGGGCCCGCGCACATCATCTTGTGCTGCTCAGCGACGGCGAACGCTGCGAAGCGCTGTGCCGCTCCGATACCGCCGCCCGGGCGCTGCTGGAAGCGCGTCGCCTGGCGGACGGACCGATGAGCGTCAGCCGTCTGGCGCCGGACGCGTTCGAGAAAGTGCTGGTGCTCAGCTATCAGCGCGACTCGGCGGAAGCGCACCGCATGATGGCCGATATCGGCAATGAGCTCGACCTCTATACCCTCGCCGAAGAGCTACCGGACAGCGACGATCTGCTCGACAGCGAGGACGACGCGCCGATCATCCGCCTGATCAACGCCATGCTCACCGAGGCCATCAAAGAGAAAGCCTCGGATATTCATATCGAAACCTATGAGCGCCATCTGCAGATCCGCTTTCGCGTCGACGGCGTGCTGCGCGAAATTCTGCGCCCGCAGCGGCGGCTGGCCGCGCTGTTAATTTCGCGTATCAAGGTGATGGCCAGCCTGGATATTGCTGAAAAACGGATCCCTCAGGATGGGCGGATGGCGCTGCGCATCGGCGGGCGGGCAATCGACGTGCGCGTCTCCACCCTGCCCTCCAGCCACGGCGAACGCGTCGTCCTGCGCCTGCTGGACAAAAACAGCGTCAACCTGGATCTGCTGACGCTGGGCATGCCCCCCGCTCTGCTCGATCGGGTCGACGCGCTGATCGCCCGGCCACACGGCATTATTCTGGTCACCGGGCCGACCGGGTCGGGGAAAAGCACTACCCTGTATGCCGCCCTCAGCCGCCTCGACGCCCACGAACGCAATATCATGACCATTGAAGATCCGGTGGAGTATGAGCTGGAGGGCATCGGCCAGACTCAGGTCAACGCCAAAGTCGATATGACTTTCGCCCGCGGCCTGCGCGCCATACTGCGCCAGGATCCGGATGTGGTACTGGTGGGGGAAATCCGCGATGGCGAAACCGCCCAGATCGCCGTCCAGGCCTCGCTGACCGGACACCTGGTGCTGTCGACCCTGCACACCAACAGCGCGCTGGGCGCCATTTCCCGTCTGCAGGATATGGGCGTGGAGCCTTTTTTACTCTCCACGTCGCTGCTGGCGGTGATGTCGCAGCGGCTGGTGCGCCAACTGTGCCCGCACTGCCGTCAGCCCACGCAGGCGGATGCCGACACCGCCCGGCAGATGGCGGTCCCGGTCGGCGCGCGGCTGTGGCAGCCCAAAGGCTGTCCGGAGTGTAATTTCATCGGCTATCGCGGACGCACCGGTATTCATGAACTGCTGCTGGTTGACGACCGCGTCCGCGCCGCCATCCACCGCGGCGAGAATGAGATCACCCTGATCCAGCAGCTGGGGCCAGCCTGGCAAACCCTGCGCCATGCCGGACGCGACAAAGCGCTGGCGGGGATCACCAGCTGGGAAGAGGTGATGCGGGTCACCGAACAGCAAACGACGGAAAGCGTCTGAGATGGCCCTGTTTCGCTATCAGGCACTGGACCCGCAGGGCAAAACCCGCCGCGGCGTTCAGCAGGCCGACTCCGCCCGCCACGCCCGCCAGCTGCTGCGGGACAACGGCTGGCTGGCGCTGGAAGTGACCGCCGCCGACCCGGCGCGCCGGCTGTGGCGCGGCGGATCCCTCACCCGGCGCACCAGCGCCGGTGATTTAGCCCTGCTCACCCGCCAGCTGGCCACCCTGGTTGCCGCCGGGATCCCGCTGGAAAAGGCGCTCGATGCCGTCGCCCAGCAGTGCGAAAAGGCGCCGCTAAGAACGTTAATGGCCGGGGTGCGCAGCAAAGTACTCGAAGGCCACTCGCTGGCGGAGGCGATGCGCGGCTATCCCGCCTGCTTCGACGGGCTGTTCTGCGCCATGGTGGCGGCCGGCGAAACCTCCGGCCATCTCGACGGCGTGCTGAACCGGCTGGCGGACTATACCGAGCAGCGCCAGCAGCTTCGCGCCCGCCTGCTGCAGGCGATGATCTATCCCATCGTGCTGACGCTGGTCGCCATCAGCGTGATCGCCATTCTGCTCTCCACCGTGGTCCCGAAAGTCGTTGAGCAGTTTGTTCATCTGAAACAGGCCCTGCCGTTCTCCACCCGGCTGCTGATGAGCCTGAGCGATATCGTGCGCAGCGCAGGGCCCTGGCTGGTGCTGCTGTCGCTACTGGCGCTGTTGACGCTGCGTTATCTGCTGCGCCAGCCCGCCCGGCGGCTCGCCTGGGACCGGATGCTGCTGCGCCTGCCGGTCATCGGGCGCGTGGCGCGCAGCGTCAACAGTGCGCGCTACGCCCGCACCTTAAGCATTCTCAATGCCAGCGCGGTGCCGCTGCTGCTGTCGATGCGTATCAGCGCCGGCGTCCTCAGCAACGCCTGGGCGAGCAGCCAGCTGGCGGCGGCCAGCGAATCGGTACGCGAAGGCGTCAGTCTGCATCGGGCACTGGAATCCACCGCCCTGTTCCCGCCGATGATGCGCTACATGATCGCCAGCGGCGAGCAGAGCGGCGAGTTGACCGCGATGCTGGAGCGCGCGGCGGAGAACCAGGACCGGGAGCTGAGCGCGCAGATCCAGATGGCCCTCAGTCTGTTTGAACCCCTGCTGGTGGTCACCATGGCCGGCATGGTGCTGTTTATCGTGCTGGCCATCCTGCAGCCGATCCTGCAACTGAACACCCTTATGAGTATGTAACTGTATTAATGGAGAAAACTATGCAACGGCAACGCGGTTTCACGTTACTGGAAATTATGGTGGTGATCGTCATTCTCGGCATTCTCGCCAGCCTGGTGGTGCCCAACCTGATGGGCAACAAGGAGAAAGCGGACCGCCAGAAAGTCGTCAGCGATCTGGTGGCGCTCGAGGGGGCGCTGGATATGTATAAACTGGACAACAGCCGCTACCCCAACACCGAGCAGGGACTGCAGGCGCTGGTGACCGCCCCGGCCGCCGAGCCGCACGCCCGCAACTACCCGGAAGGCGGCTATATCCGCCGCCTGCCGCAGGACCCGTGGGGAAATGAGTATCAACTGTTAAGCCCGGGTCAGCATGGCGCCATCGACGTCTTCAGCGTCGGCCCGGACGGGATGCCCGACACCAATGACGATATCGGCAACTGGACCCTCGGGAAGAAATAGTGTCTCAGCGCGGTTTCACGCTCCTTGAGATGATGCTGGTCCTGCTGCTGATTGGCGTCAGCGCCAGCATGGTGCTGCTGGCGTTTCCCTCCGCCCGCACCCAGGAGGCTACGCAGATCCTGGCGCGCTTTCAGGCGCAGCTGGATTTTGTCCGCGAGCGCGGGCAGCAAACCGGTCAGCTCTTCGGGATCGTCATCCACCCTGACCGCTGGCAGTTTATGCGCCTGCAGCCTGCCGACGAAGACGCTCCGGCGGCGGCTGACGACCGCTGGGGCAACGCGCAGTGGCTGCCGCTGCAGGCCGGACGCGTCACCACGGCGGAAACCCTCCCCCGGACCAGGCTGACGCTGCGCTTTCCCGACGGCCAGGCGTGGACGCCAGGCGAGCAGCCCGACGTGCTGATCTTCCCAGGCGGCGAAGTCACACCGTTTCAGCTGCGGATTGACGCCGCGACGGGCATCACCATCGACGCCCAGGGTGACAGCCAGCCGCTGGCGGCGCGGGAGCAGCCATGAAACGCCAGGCCGGGATGACGCTTATCGAAGTGATGGTCGCGCTGGTGATTTTCGCCCTCGCCGGTCTGGCGGTGATGCAGTCCACCCTGCAGCAGACGCGCCAGCTTGGACGTATGGAAGAGAAAATCCTCGCCAGCTGGCTGGCGGATAATCAGCTGGTGCAGCTGCGGCTGGAGAAACGCTGGCCCGCCCTCAGCTGGTCCGAAACCACCGTGGAAGCCGCCGGAACGCGCTGGTTTGTCCGCTGGCAAGGGGTGGAAACCGCGCTTCCGCAGCTGCGGGCGCTGGACGTGGAGGTCCGGCGGCAAAAAAGCGATCCCGCGCCGCTGGCGACCCTGCGCACCTGGGTGACGCCGCCATGATAACCAG
The DNA here is from genome assembly GCF_000828055.2 of Klebsiella variicola. NCBI lineage: Bacteria > Pseudomonadati > Pseudomonadota > Gammaproteobacteria > Enterobacterales > Enterobacteriaceae > Klebsiella > Klebsiella variicola. The sequence goes on from NZ_CP010523.2 coordinate 4,518,092, forward strand.
GATGCGCGGTTTCACCCTGATTGAAACGCTGCTGGCGCTGGCTATCCTCGCCGTCCTCAGCGCCGCCGCCGTGATGGTGCTGCAGAACGTCATCCGCGCCGATGGCCTGACCCGCGAGAAGAGCCAGCAGATCGCTGCCCTCCAGCGCGCCTTTCGCCAGATCGCCGACGATGTCACCCACATCATTCCCCGTCGCGCCAGAAACAGCGACACGCTTTTCTTCGCCGGACGTTTCCAGTTGCAGAGCGACGACTGGGGGCTGGCCTTCAGCCGCAGCGGCTGGCCGAACCCGCTGGGGATCCTCCCGCGTTCGGAGATCCAGAACGTCAGCTACCGTCTGCGCCAGCAACAGCTTGAGCGACTGAGCTTCGATCAGCAGGATCCGCTGACCGGCAGCCAGCCGACGGTTCGGGTGGTATTGCGCGAGGTGACGGCGTTTCGCCTGCGGTTCTACGCCGACGGACGCTGGCAGGAGACCTGGGATCGCTCGCAGACGCTGCCGCAGGGGCTGGAGATCACCCTGACGCTGGCGAAAAGCGGGGGGATCACCCGCCTGTTTTTACTCACCCCGGGAGGCAGCCAGTGAAAAATCGGCAACGCGGCGTCGCGCTCCTGATGGTGCTGTTCATCCTCGCCCTGATGATGATCCTCGCCAGCGCCATGACCGAACGCACCGCGGTCATGTATCAGCATACCGCCGTGACCCTCGATAATCTGCAGGCCAGATGGTACGCCCTGGCGGCGGAAAACATGGCCGCCGCGCTGCTGCAACGCGACGCGCTGGACTCACCCAGTCAAACGAACCTGGCGCAAAGCTGGGCGCAGGAGGGGCGCCGCTTTACCCTCGACGATGGCGAAATCCGCGCCACGATCCGCGACGGGCGCGCCTGCTTTAACCTCAATGCCATCAACCATCGCGCGGATGAGACCAGCGGCGAAACGCCCTACCCGACCGACGTCTTCGTCCGGCTGTTGGCGCTGCTCGGCGAATCGCCGCTGCGCGCCAGCCAGATCGCCGCCGCCCTTGGCGACTGGACGGACAGCGACGGCCAGCCGCGGCTGAACGGAGCAGAGGATGAGGTCTACATGGCGCAAACTCCGGGCTATCTCGCCGCCAACCAGCCGATGCAGGATGTCAGCGAGCTGCGCCTGCTGGCGGGTATGGACGCCGCCCTCTATCAGCGCTTGCTCCCCTTCGTCTGCGTCCAGCCGGATGACGCGCTGCAGGTCAATGTCAACACCCTGCGGCCCTCCCAGGCCGCTCTGCTGGTGGCCCTCTTTCCCGGCGAGCTGACGCTGCAGGAGGCGCAACAACTGCTGCACAACCGCCCGCGAACCGGATGGAGCAGCGTCGCTGCGTTTCTCGCGCAGCCGACGCTGCAGAAAACCGATACCACGCTTGCCCGCCCCTGGCTGACGGTGCACAGCACGCGCTTTATCGCCGCCTTTAGCGTGGTGACCGGCAATCTTCGCTTTCAGCTGCACAGCGTCCTGCAACAGGAGGGGCGCACGTTTACCGTCGTCCAGCGGCGATATGGACTTTCTATGGTGGTCGATGAATAAGTTTAACGCTTCTCCCCAGGCCATGCTGATCGTGCGCTTCGCCCCCGGGCTGGCGCCGCTGCACTGGCAACTCTTCGCCCCCGGCGAGCCACACCACGAGGCCAGCGGCCGGTGGCCGGCTGAGGACGCCAGCCCTTTCCCGGCGCTGGCGGCGCACTACCCCGCCTGGGTGCTGATCCCGGCCAGCGACTGCGCGTTTCACTCGCTCACCCTGCCGGCGGGCTTGCGTAAACCGCCGCTGCAGGTCGCCCCATTCCTGCTGGAAGAGCAGCTGGCCGACGATGTCGAAGCCACCCATTTTGCCTTGCTCCACCGCCAGCAGGCGCAGTGCGAGATCGTCGCCGTACAGCGGCAAAAAATGCGCGACTGGCTGGCCCGCTGCGAGTCGCTCTCCCTTCGGCCCCTGGCGTTGACGCCCGACGTGCTGGCCCTGCCCTGGCATCCGCCAGCGTGGAGCGCGGTGCAGGTGGACGAGCAGTGGCTGATCCGCCACCAGCCGTGGGGCGGCATGGCGGCGGAAAACGTCTGGCTGACGGAGCTGCTGCAGAGCGAGGCGGAAGAACCAGTCATCGACAGCTATTCACCGCCGCCCGCGGCGCCGGGCGTCTGGCGGGCGCAACCTGCGCAGACATTGCTGACCCTTGCCGCACGCTATCCGGCAACGCAGCAGCTCAGTCTGCTGCAGGGGGAGTTTGCCGTCCGTCGGCGGCGGCCTGCACAGGCGACCTGGCGTTCGGCGCAATATGCCGCACTGGCTCTGGCGTTACTGGTGGGGACAAACAGCGTGCTGGACCATCTCGATCTGGCGCGTCAGGCCGAGGCGGCGCAGCAGGCCAGCCGGGCTTTCTATCACCGCTGGTTTCCGACGGAGAAAAAGGTGATTAATCCGCGACTGCAGATGCAGCAACACCTGCAAACCCTCGCCCGTCAGGCGCAGCATGCCCCCCTCGTCGATCGCCTCAGCGCGCTGCAAAACATCCTCAGCGACACGCCGGGGATCCGCCTGCGGACGCTGAGCTGGGATGCCGCGGGCAACCGTCTGCAGCTGGATATCGCCGCGGTCTCTTCCCGGGCGCTGGAGCAGTTCACCCAGCGGGCGCAGCCGCGGTTTCGCGTCCGGCCAGGCGACATGACCACGAAACCGGATGGCATTGAGGGACAACTGACGCTGGAGGAAAACAATGGCTAATCTGCTTATCTGGTGGCGGCAGCGCACGCCGTCCGAGCAACGCCTGCTGCTCGGACTCGCGGGGCTGCTGGTGGTATGCGCCCTCTGGTACGGATTGTGGCAGCCCTGGCGAGCCCGTGAGGCGCAGTGGCGACAAACCCTGATGAAAGAGCAGGCCAGCCTGCGCTGGATGACGCAGCAGAGCCCACGCCTGCAGCAGCTCAGCCAGCAGCCCACGCCGACGGCAAAAGAGGCGCTCACCGCCCTGGTGATGCGCGAGGCGGCGAGCCACGGGCTGGTCGTCGCCCGCCTGCAGCCGCAGGGAAAACGTCTGCAGGTCACCCTCCAGCCCTGCACCTTCCAGGCACTGATGGCGTGGCTCGACGCCCCGGCGATGCGTGGCGTCAACGCGGTCTCCCTGTCCGTGACCGGGCAGCCGTCGCGGCCCGGCTGGGTTATGGTCAACCATCTGCTGCTGGAGCGCGACGATGAAAGCTAAAGGGATCGCGGTGGCGCTGCTGCTGGCGCTCTATCTGCTGTGGCTGGCTGCTACCGCCCCGGCGCGCCTGCTGGTCCCGATGCTGCCGCCCGGCGTACAGGTGGGCAGCCTCAGCGGCAGCGTCTGGCGCGGCGCGGCGCAACCGGTCTACTGGCATGGCGAACGGCTTGAACGACTGGCGTGGTCGCTGACCCTGGCTGGCTGGCAGGTCTCTCTCAGCGATCCCCGCGGTGTGGAGGGTCAGGCCCGGCTGTGGGGCCTGCGCGATCTGCGCCTGCATGAGGGGCGGCTCACCGCCCCCGCCAGCCTGCTCAGCCGCTGGCTGATGTCGACCATGCCCGTCAGCGCCGAGGGAGAGGTCACTTTCAGCCTGGCCGAAGCGCACTTCAGCGAGGGGCGCTGCCGACAAATCACCGCCGGAGGCGCGCAGTGGCGTCAGGCCCGACTGCACTCCCCGGTCGGCAGCCTGGAGCTGACCCAGGTTAATGGCACCTTCCGCTGTACGGCGGACGGCGCCGTGGCGCTGACCCTCCGCCAGGATTCTCATCAGCTGAGCCTCAGCGGCCAGGGGACCCTGTCGCCCGATGGCCGCTATCTGTTTCGCGGTACGCTACAGCCCCGGCAGGGAATGCCGCCGCTGTTGGCGCTGCTGGTGACGCGCCCCGCCTCTAAAAACGAGCCGGGTCGCACACCGTGGCAGATTCAGGGAAAATGGTTACCCCAGGAGCAAAAATGACGACATTAACGGCATTATCGCTGCACTTTCCCCTTGTCTGGTATGGCTTCCTGCTGCTGTTCGGCCTGGCGCTGGGCAGCTTTTACAACGTGGTGATCTATCGTCTGCCGCGCATGTTGACCCAGACCGCGGACGACGAGCGGATAACCCTCAGCACCCCGGGCTCCTCCTGCCCGCAGTGCCGCCAGCCGATCGCCTGGCGGGACAATATCCCGCTGCTCAGTTTCCTCTGGCTGGGCCGTCGCGCCCGCTGCTGTCAGGCGCCCATCGCGTGGAGCTATCCGCTGACCGAGCTGGCCACCGGCCTGCTGTTTATCCTCGCCGGGGCGCTGCTCGCGCCGGGCCTGCCGCTGGCGGGCGGCCTGCTGCTGCTCTCGTTCCTGCTGATGCTGGCGCGGATTGACGCCCGGACCCAGCTGTTGCCCGACCGTCTGACGCTGCCCCTGCTGTGGGCCGGGCTGCTGTTCAATCTTAACGAGGTGTACATTGCCCTGCCGGACGCGGTCGCCGGGGCGATGGCCGGTTATCTGGCGCTGTGGTCGGTCTACTGGCTGTTCCGCCTGCTGACCGGGAAAGAGGCGCTGGGCTATGGCGATTTTAAGCTGCTGGCGGCGCTGGGCGCCTGGTGCGGCTGGCAGGTTCTGCCGCAGGTGCTGTTGCTCGCCTCGGCCTGCGGGCTGGTGTGGACCCTGCTGCAGCGCCTGTGGACCCGGCAGTCGCTGCAGCAGCCGCTGGCCTTCGGCCCCTGGCTGGCGCTGGCCGGAGGGGGCATTTTTCTCTGGCAGCAGATGGTCTAGCGGTTACTGCCCGCCTGGCCGGGCAGGATACCGCCCGGCCAGACGGCTACGAATATTTTTTGCTGCGCCGGGTCGGGGCGGTGTTGGCCGGATCGTCCGGCCAGACGTGTTTCGGGTAGCGTCCCTTCATCTCTTTTTGCACCTCGCGGTAGCTTCCCTGCCAGAAGGCGCTCAGATCGCGGGTGATCTGCAGCGGACGCTGGGCGGGCGACAGCAGCTCCAGCACCAGCGGCACCCGCCCCTCGGCGATAACCGGCGTCGTCGCCTCGCCGAACATCTCCTGCATACGTACCGCCAGCGCTGGCGGGTTCTCCGCATGGTAACGGATCGCCAGACGGCTGCCGGTCGGCACGGTATAGTGCGTCGGCAGCTCGCGATCCAGCTTCTGGCGCAGCGGCCACGGCAGCCAGTCCTGTAGCGCCTGACGCAGATCCAGTGCCTTCAGCGCCCGCAGCGAGTGAACGCCGTTCATCTGCGGCAGCAGCCATGCCTCCAGCGAGGCCAATAGCGAAGCGTCATCCACCGCGGGCCACGCCTCTTCCGGCAACCACTGCGCCGCACACTGCAGCCGCAGTCGCAGCTGCTCAGCCTCTGGCGTCCAGTTGAGCACACCGAGGCCTTTCTCACGAATACCGTTGAGCATCGCCTGATGCAGCTCCGCCTCAGAGGGCTTCGCCAGCGGCTGGGTCTTGATCACCAGCTGGCCTATCACCGTCCGCCGCCAGGCTTTCAGCGTCCCCTGCGCTTCATCCCACTCCACCGTGTCGGAACGCTGCGCCAGCTCGGGACGGGCGGCGATCAGCTCGCCGATATCCACTGGCAGAGCCAACAGCATGCGGGCATCCGGCGAGGCGCTGCCCTGCAGCAGCAGCGGAGCGATCAGCCACTCATGGCGGCCCAGCGCGTCGTCGGCGTCCAGCATCGCGCCCATGCCGTTCGCCAGCTGGTAGCGCCCCTCCTGACCGCGGCGTCGGGCGATGCGATCGGCGAAGGCCGACGCCAGCAACCCCGCCATTCCTCCGGCATCGGGCTGGCCGCCGCGGCGGGCCAGACGCTTCATCAGCTGCTGCGCCCGCTGCTGCCAGTTGGTCTGCTGACGGGAAAAGACGGCGCCCAAATCCACCAGCCCGCCGCGCGGAGGCTCCTCAAGGATCGCCGCCAGCCTGGCCGCCGTCGCCGCCTCGTCATCGGTCTGCGCGGCGGCCAGCATCGCCGCCAGCCGGGGCTCGTTGCCGAGGGTCGCCATTTTGCGGCCAAACGCCGACAGCCGCTCGCCGTCCAGCGCCGAGAGCGCCTCCAGCAGGCGGCGCGCGGCGGCCAGGTTCACCGCGGGCGGCTGATCCAGCCAGGCCAGCGCGGCCGGATCGTGGCAGCCCCACTGCAGCAGCTCCAGCAGTAGCGCCGACAGATCGCTGTGCAGGATCTCCGGTTCGCTCTGCGCCGCCGCCCGTTCCGCCTGTTCTTTGCCGAGCAAATGCAGGCAGATCCCCGGAGAGAGACGGCCGGCGCGTCCGGCACGCTGCGTCATCGATGCCTGGCTGATGCGCTGCGTCACCAGCCGGGTCAGGCCGGTGCGCGGGTCAAAGCGGGCGACCCGCTCCTGGGCACTGTCGACCACCAGGCGGATCCCCTCGATGGTCAGACTGGTCTCGGCGATATTGGTGGCCAGCACCACTTTGCGCTTCCCGGCCGGCGCCGGGAGGATCGCTTTGCGCTGCTCGCTTAAGGGCAGCGCGCCGTACAGCGGGCAGAGGATGACATCCTCCGCCACGCGCTCCGTCAGTTGTTCCTGAACGCGCTGGATCTCACCGACGCCGGGCAGAAACAGCAGCATCGATCCCTGCTCATGTCGCAACAGCTCCGCTGCCGCCACCGCCACCGCCTCATCAAAGCGCTGGTGCGTGGGAAGCGGGTTGAAACGGCGCTCCACCGGATAAGCGCGCCCCTCCGAGACCACCACTGGCGCCTCAGGCAGCAGACGCTGCAGGCGATCGTTATCGAGGGTCGCCGACATGATCAGCAGCTTGAGATCGTCACGCAATCCCTGCTGGACGTCGAGCAGCAAGGCCAGCGCCAGATCCGCCTGCAGGCTACGCTCGTGAAACTCATCGAGGATCACCAGCCCCACGCCCGCCAGCTCCGGATCGCGCTGGATCATGCGCGTCAGGATCCCCTCCGTGACCACCTCCAGGCGGGTCTGCGGCCCGACGCAGGTTTCGGCGCGCATGCGGTAACCCACGGTCTCCCCCGGCTTTTCGCCAAGCAGTTCAGCCAGCCGCTGCGCGACATTACGCGCCGCCAGGCGCCTCGGCTCCAGCAGGATAATGCGTCCCGCGATGTTGCCCTCGGCGAGGATCTGCAGCGGCAGCCAGGTCGATTTCCCGGCGCCGGTAGGCGCGTTGAGCAAAACCTGCGGCGCGTGCTGCAGGGCGGATAACAGTTCTGGGAGGACGGCGGCAACCGGCAATGAGGACACAAAAGGCTCCGGGGGTTAACATTCAGGGGCTCGCATTGTAGCATCCCCCTAATTCATTACCGAGTCTCTATCATGTCTGAGCCGAAAAGGCTGTTTTTTGCGCTTGAACTGCCGTCTGCCGTCCAGAAACAGATCGTCCAGTGGCGGGCAAGCCACTTCCCCGAGGATGCCGGCAGGCCCGTCGCGGCGGATAACCTCCATCTGACGCTGGCGTTTCTCGGCGAGGTGAGCGCGGAAAAACAGCGGGCGCTGGCCGCCCTCGCTGGCCGGCTGCGCCAGCCGGGCTTTACCCTGACACTGGACGATGCCGGACAGTGGCTGCGCTCGCGGGTGGTCTGGCTCGGGACCCGTCAGCCGCCGCGCGGCCTGCTGCAGCTCGCCAGTATGCTGCGCGCTCAGGCGGCGCGCAGCGGCTGCTATCAGAGCCCGCAGCCGTTTCATCCGCATATTACCCTGTGGCGCGATGCCCGCCAGGCGGTGCCGATCCCGGCTCCCGGCTTTCACTGGTCGTTTCCGGTGAACGAGTTCGTGCTTTATGAGTCCAGCTTCGGCCGGGGGCGCACGCGCTACACGGCGCTGGAACGTTATCCGTTTCATAAGGAAAGTTGATGCAGTTTGATCCGCCGTTACAGCCCGCTATTTTGCTTAAACGTTACAAACGATTTCTTGCTGACGTGATTACCCCCGATGGCCGTGAGCTGACGCTTCACTGCCCCAATACCGGCGCAATGACCGGTTGCGCCGCCCCGGGCGACACCGTCTGGTATTCCACTTCTGACAATGCGAAGCGCAAATATGCCCACACCTGGGAATTAACTGAAACGCAGCAGGGCGCGGTTATTTGCGTCAATACGCTGCGCGCGAATTCGCTGGCAAAAGAGGCGATTTCCGCCGGAATAATCCCTGAGCTTTCCGGCTATAACCAGCTGAAAAGCGAAGTGAAATATGGCGAAGAGAATAGCCGTATCGATATTATGTTACAGGCAGATGACCGACAAAACTGCTATATTGAAGTGAAATCGGTTACGTTGGCGGAGAAAGAATACGGTTATTTTCCCGATGCGGTGACCACGCGCGGTCAGAAGCACCTGCGGGAGCTGATGGCCGTCGCGGCAAATGGCGACCGTGCGGTGATTTTATTTGCCGTTTTGCATTCGGCAATTGACCGTTTCTCTCCCGCGCATCATATTGATGCCAGATACGCACAGCTGTTAACAGAAGCCCGCGACAAGGGGGTGGAAATTCTCGCCTGGAAGGCGGAACTTTCTACGACGAAGATGACTCTGAATAAGCCGATTGCCGTGGTGTTAAACCCCGGGAAATAAGTGGCTAAATAGTGTTCGGGTCGCAAGCGCGAATACGCTTTTCTTCACAGGGTTGTCAAGTGTAACGTTTAGATAATTGCTATCCGGAAAAGCATCTGCTATTTATAGCGGCCTGATTTTCCCCCACATGGGGATCGATAGTGCGTGTTAAGGAGAAGCAACATGCAAGAAGGGCAAAACCGTAAAACATCGTCCCTGAGTATTCTCGCCATCGCTGGGGTGGAGCCGTACCAAGAGAAGCCGGGCGAAGAGTATATGAACGAAGCCCAGCTGGCGCACTTCAAGCGTATTCTTGAAGCATGGCGTAATCAACTCAGGGATGAAGTGGATCGCACCGTAACGCACATGCAGGATGAAGCTGCTAACTTCCCGGATCCGGTAGACCGTGCCGCCCAGGAGGAAGAGTTCAGCCTGGAACTGCGTAACCGCGACCGCGAACGTAAACTGATCAAAAAGATCGAGAAAACGCTGAAAAAAGTTGAAGATGAAGACTTCGGCTACTGCGAATCCTGCGGCGTGGAGATCGGCATTCGCCGTCTGGAAGCGCGTCCGACTGCGGATCTGTGCATTGACTGCAAAACCCTGGCGGAAATTCGCGAAAAACAGATGGCGGGCTAATCCCCTGCTGCCTCACTCTCTGGCGGGAGTCTCTCCCGCCTGGTTCTGTTGTCCGTAACATGACTGACTCACGCTATATTGGGCGCTTTGCTCCCTCCCCCTCCGGTGAACTCCACTTCGGCTCTTTGATTGCCGCGCTCGGCAGCTACCTGCAAGCCCGCGCGAACCAGGGTATCTGGCGCGTTCGTATTGAAGATATCGACCCGCCGCGCGAAGTCCCCGGGGCCGCCGACACCATTCTGCGCCAGCTTGACCACTACGGTCTGCACTGGGACGGCGACGTGCTCTGGCAGTCGCAACGACATGAAGCTTACCGCGAGGCGCTGGCCTGGCTGGGTGAACAAGGGCTGAGCTATTACTGCACCTGCACCCGCGCGCGGATCCATGCCGTAGGCGGGATCTACGATGGTCACTGCCGCGACCTCGGGCTGGGGGCGGAAAACGCCGCGCTGCGCCTGCGCCAGACCCGTCCGGTGCTGCAGTTCACCGATCGCCTGCGCGGCACGCTGGTCGCCAACGAGCCGCTGGCGCGCGAGGATTTTATTATCCACCGTCGCGACGGCCTGTTTGCCTACAATCTGGCGGTGGTGGTTGATGACCACTTTCAGGGGATCACCGAGATCGTCCGCGGCGCTGACCTGATTGAGCCGACGGTCCGGCAGATTTCACTGTATCAGCATTTTGGCTGGCAGGCGCCGGACTACCTCCATCTGCCGCTGGCCCTCAATGCTGACGGGAATAAACTCTCTAAACAAAACCACGCACCGGCGCTGCCGGAAGGCGATCCGCGCCCCGAAATTGTCCGGGCGCTCCGGTTTCTTAATCAGGACATCGCCCAGGACTGGCAAGCCCTGAGCATGGACGATTTACTCAGTCAGGCCGTCGCCAACTGGCAGCCCGCAAAAATCGAGCATTCTCAAATGGCTCCCGCTGAGCTATGATTAGCCGCTATTTTTATACTGTACAGTTGATCTGAAGTCCGTCTGACACTACGAGGTGCACCATTTTTACCCGAGTCGCTAATTTTTGCCGTAAGGTGCTAAGCCGTGAGGAGCGCGAGGCAGAAGCCGCCGTCGAACCCATGCCTATGACGGTGATCCCGCGTGAGCAGCATGCTATTTCCCGCAAAGATATCAGTGAAAACGCCCTCAAGGTCATGTACCGCCTCAACAAGGCAGGCTACGAATCCTGGCTGGTCGGCGGCGGTGTCCGCGACCTGCTGCTTGGCAAAAAGCCGAAAGATTTTGACGTCACCACCAACGCCACGCCGGATCAGGTGCGCAAGCTGTTCCGCAACTGCCGTCTGGTCGGGCGACGTTTCCGCCTGGCGCACGTCATGTTCGGGCCGGAAATCATTGAAGTGGCCACCTTCCGCGGCCACCACGAAGGGCACACCACCGATCGCGTGACCTCCCAGCAGGGCCAGAATGGCATGCTGCTGCGGGATAACATCTTCGGCTCGATCGAAGAGGATGCCCAGCGTCGCGACTTCACCATCAATAGCCTTTATTACAGCGTGGCTGACTTTACCGTTCGCGACTACGTCGGCGGCATGAAGGATCTGCAGGACGGCGTGATCCGCCTGATCGGCAATCCGGAAACCCGCTATCGCGAAGATCCGGTACGCATGCTGCGCGCGGTGCGCTTTGCCGCCAAGCTGGATATGCGTATCAGCCCGGAAACGGCTGAACCGCTGCCGCGCCTGGCCACCCTGCTCCACGACGTGCCGCCGGCACGCCTGTTTGAAGAGGTGCTTAAGCTGCTGCAGGCCGGGTATGGCTACCAGACCTACATGCTGCTGCGCGAATACAACCTGTTCCAGCCGCTGTTCCCGACCATCACCCGCTACTTTACCGAGCGCGGCGACAGCCCGATGGAACGGATCATCAGCCAGGTGCTGAAGAACACCGATAACCGCATTCATAACGACATGCGCGTCAATCCGGCCTTCCTCTTCGCGGTGATGTTCTGGTATCCGCTGCTGGAGACGGCGCAAAAAATCGCCCAGGAGAGCGGCCTGGCATACTACGATGCCTTCGCTCTGGCGATGAACGATGTCCTGGACGAAGCCTGCCGTACGCTGGCGATCCCTAAACGCATCACTACCCTTATTCGTGATATCTGGCAGCTGCAGCTGCGCATGTCCCGTCGCCAGGGCAAACGCGCCTGGAAACTGATGGAGCATCCGAAATTCCGTGCCGCCTACGATCTGCTGGAGCTGCGCGCCGGGGCGGAAAACAACAGCGAACTGCAGCGTCTGACCAAATGGTGGGGCGAATTCCAGGTCGCCGCGCCGCCGGAACAAAAAGACATGCTCAACGACCTCGGGGACGATCCGGCGCCACGCCGTCGCCACCGCCGTCCGCGCAAACGCGCGCCGCGTCAGGGTAACGCATGACCCTGGTCTATATCGCGCTTGGCAGTAACCTTGCTTCTCCGCTGGAGCAGGTGCAGGCAGCCATCCGCGCGCTGGGCGATATTCCGCACAGCCGCGTGGTGAACGTCTCTTCGTTCTACCGCACGCCGCCGCTGGGCCCGCAGGATCAGCCGGACTATCTCAACGCCGCCGTCGCGCTGGAAACCACCCTGGCGCCCGATGCGCTGCTCGATCACACTCAGCGCATCGAGCTGCAGCAGGGTCGGGTGCGCAAAGCTGAACGCTGGGGACCGCGCACGCTCGACCTCGACATCATGCTGTTTGGCGATGAGGTCATCAATAGCCCGCGCCTGACCGTTCCGCACTATGATATGAAAAACCGCGGCTTTATGCTCTGGCCGCTGTTCGAGATCGCTCCGGATCTCCATTTTCCTGACGGCCCTGCGCTGCGCGCCGTGCTGGATGATCTGGGCGCGGAAAAACCCGCGAGCTGGTAATCCCCTCTCCTTTTTTAGCATTTGCGGCGATCGTCGTAATCGGTTGCCCAAAATCATTGCCCCTCTGAATGCTGCTGTTAGAATGCCGGTTAATATGACTTTCATCATCAGGAAATGTTATGAAACCGACCACCATTGCCCTGCTGCAGAAATGCAAACAGGAAAAGAAGCGCTTTGCCACCATTACCGCCTACGACCATAGCTTCGCGAAGCTGTTCGCCGATGAAGGCATTAATGTGCTGCTGGTGGGCGATTCCCTGGGAATGACGGTACAGGGTCACGACTCCACCCTGCCGGTCACCGTGGAAGATATCGCCTATCACACCCGCGCCGTCCGCCGCGGTGCGCCGAACAGCCTGCTGCTTGCCGACCTGCCGTTCATGGCCTACGCCACCCCCGAACAGACCTTCGAAAATGCGGCCATCGTGATGCGCGCTGGCGCCAATATGGTCAAACTCGAAGGCGGCGCCTGGCTGGCCGATACCGTGAAGATGCTGGCGGAACGCGCGGTGCCGGTTTGCGGCCACCTCGGCCTCACGCCGCAGTCGGTAAACGTATTCGGCGGGTATAAAGTGCAGGGGCGCGGCGATGCAGCGCAGACCCTGTTTGACGACGCATTAGCGCTGGAAGCGGCTGGCGCGCAGCTGCTGGTGCTGGAGTGCGTCCCGGTAGAACTGGCGAAACGCATTACCGACGCCCTGACCATTCCAGTGATCGGCATCGGCGCGGGCAACGTCACCGACGGGCAGATCCTGGTGATGCATGACGCATTCGGGATCACCGGCGGCCACATCCCTAAATTCGCCAAGAATTTCCTTGCCGAAGCGGGCGACATCCGCGCCGCGGTACGGCAGTATATTGCCGAAGTTGAATCCGGGGTCTATCCGGGCGAAGAACACAGTTTCCATTAAGGAGTCTTGTTGTGCTGATTATTGAATCCGTGCTGCTGCTGCGTCAGCATATCCGCCGTCTGCGTCAGGAAGGTAAGCGTATCGCGCTGGTTCCGACGATGGGCAACCTGCATGATGGTCATATGAAGCTGGTTGATGAGGCTAAAGCCAGCGCGGACGTGGTGGTGGTCAGTATTTTCGTCAATCCGATGCAGTTTGACCGCGCCGACGACCTGGCGCGCTATCCGCGTACCCTGCAGGATGATTGCGAAAAGCTGAACAAGCGCCATGTCGACTTTGTCTTCGCGCCGACGCCGGCGGAAGTTTATCCCCAGGGCACCGAAGGCCAGACCTACGTCGACGTCCCCGGCCTGTCCACTATGCTGGAAGGCGCCAGCCGCCCGGGCCACTTCCGCGGCGTGTCGACCATCGTCAGTAAGCTGTTCAATCTGGTTCAGCCGGACGTCGCCTGCTTCGGCGAGAAAGACTTTCAGCAGCTGGCGCTGATCCGCAAGATGGTCGCCGACATGGGCTACGATATCGAGATTATCGGCGTGCCGATCGTCCGCGCGAAAGATGGCCTGGCGCTGAGCTCGCGTAACGGCTACCTGACCGCCGACCAGCGCAAAATCGCTCCCGGCCTCTACAAAGTGCTGAGCGCGGTGGCGGAAAAACTGGCCGCCGGCGATCGCCAGCTCGATGAGATCATCGCTATCGCTGAACAGGAGCTAAATGAAAAAGGCTTCCGCGCCGACGACATTCAGATCCGCGATGCCGACACCCTGCTTGAGCTGACGGATGCCAGCCAGCGCGCGGTGATCCTGATGGCCGCCTGGCTGGGTCAGGCCCGCCTGATCGACAACCAGATCGTCACGCTCGGTCAGTAGACAGCGGGTAAAAATCGGGCAATACTTGCCCGGGCTTTTCTCAGGGCGGACGACCTGTCCGCTCTGCTACATTAAGGTTGAAGGGTAGAAGTTATGATGCGTAATATGCTGCAGGGCAAGCTCCACCGCGTAAAAGTCACGCAGGCTGACCTGCACTATGAAGGTTCATGCGCCATTGACCAGGATTTCCTGGATGCGGCCGGTATTCTGGAGAATGAAACCATTCACCTCTGGAACGTCACCAACGGCAATCGTTTCTCCACCTATGCGATTGCCGCCGAACGGGGTTCCAGAATCATCTCCGTCAACGGCGCCGCCGCGCACTGCGCCAGCGTCGGCGATATCCTGATCATCGCCAGCTTCGTCACCATGTCGGACGAAGAGGCGCGCACCTGGCAGCCCAACATCGCCTACTTCGAAGGCGACAATGAAATGAAGCGCCAGGCGAAAGCCATTCCGGTGCAGGTCGCCTGATGACCGCGGCGCTGCGCTCAGGCGCAGCGCCGGTATTACCCCTGCGGCTGGTTACTGATCAGCCGCGACATCGTCTCCAGCGAATCCGTGCGTAAGATATATAACCGCTTTAACAGAAACGGATTGTCACCCGGCTTCACCTTCCCACGCACCGTTGTCACCGCCATATGAAACCCGGCGTCATTCGCCGCCTGCACCGCCGTGGCGTTATAGCCGCCGAAGGGATAGGAAAGGTAGAGAACATGTGGATTAAACTGGCTGAGCGCCCGGCGCGAGCGGGCGAAATCAAACAGAATATTATGGTAATTGCGGCTGAATAAAATCGGCCGGCGGCCGGCGTCAACCCGATGCAGGAAGTGGGTATGCGACTGAATATCAAAAACATCCTGGATCTGCCGGAGCTCAGAAATACTCATGAACTGCAGCGATTTCGGATCCCATTTCTGCGGATGGCGCTTAATACGCGAGGAGATAATAAACGCGGTGGCATGAAAACCGTACTGCTTTAGTACCGGATAGGCGTAACGGTTTACCGATTTCAGGCCGTCATCGAAGGTGATGACCACTGCCCGCGCCGGAAGGTTGATTTTATTACGCACATAGCCTTCCAGCTGATACAGGGTCAGCGTGGTATAGCCCTGATCGCGCAGCCAGGTCATCTGGTTGTTGAAGGCGCGTACCGAGGTCGTGGTCGAGGTATGGCGGAAACGGGTGTTCTCTTCGTCGCGCAGAATGTGATGATAGGTCAGTACGGGAATACCATTATCTTCCTGTGCATCCAGACTGCTGACCCACGCCAGCCGGTCGCCAATGCGGATCTGAAACCAGGTCTGATTGAGCCGGTCTTTTAGCTTGCTGAGGATCGGATAGCGCAGGTTAGTGGCCAGCGTACCAAACGGCACGCTGCTCACGGCGGGTGTGTTGTAGAGCGGCGTATCTTTCCAGGTGAGCAAATTCTGGTTACTCAACGGTTTATTGAGATCCCCCAGTCGGTCCTCCACTCGCTGCTTACCCTGTACCGGCTCGAGGTGGCCTTTATCAATAAACCCGGTGCCGAAGCCGAAGCGAAATTCATAATAGTCAGCCGCCGTCGGGACGACCGCGAGGATCTGCCCGGCACGCACATTGCCGACGCTGACCACATGATTCCCCACCTGCGCCCAGATGACCGCATCTTCGGTGGTCTGCATATAGTGTACAGGCTTGCCCTGCTGGCTAAGCAGACTGGCGGAAGCGCTGAGCGAGGTCAGTAAAAGAAGCAGCGTAAAAAATCGGGCAAGCATGCGCATCGAACCGGTAAACCATCAACGGCAGTTATTGTAACAAAAGCAGCATCTGTCACGCTGTTTAATTTCCGAAGGTATCATGGCGCAAGCGGAACGGGGGATTCTTCTGCTGCTGATGCCACAGGCTGCTCACCATCGGCCCGCCCGCGCTGACGATGGCCTGGCGAAACGCCTCGCTGCTTAACGTGTTCCGCAGCAGATACATTCGCTCAAGTAATGAATAGCTGACGCCGGAGATCACTTCGCAGTGGGTATGTTTGTGGCTCATCAGCGCCGCGGCCCGATAAGGCGCCGCGCCGGTTCTGTCGGTCAGGAAAATGACCCCGTCCCCGGAGTCGGTGGCATGCAGCGCATCGCACATCATCCGGCTCAACATATTACTGCTGAGATTGCGCCAGTAATTGACCGCCCGGCACTGGGCCAGCGGACCAAATTTTCGTTCAAGACGATCCAGCATCTCCTGCGCCAGCTCATCGTGGCAGGTAATGACCCAACCAAGCATGCTTCCCTCCTTAGCCAGCCAACAATGTAGCAAGGGGAGGATGACGTATCGGTGATGGCGGTCAAAGATAAGCGGTTAGCGCTTCGCGTATTGGCATCAGGAAGCGCTAACCGTGATGAACATCAGCTGCGCAGGCCGCGGCCGCGCTGGATTAACGACCAGCAAAGCAGATAGAAGGCGACGATGAAGACCACCAGCACCGCAAAGGTGGTCACCAGCGGCACATCGTTGATACCCAGGAAGCCGAAGCGGAAACCGCTGATCATGTAGACGATGGGATTCAGATGCGACAGCCCCTGCCAGAACGGCGGCAGCAGGGTCAGCGAGTAGAACACCCCGCCGAGGTAGGTCAGCGGCGTCAGCACAAAGGTCGGGATCAGGCTAATGTCGTCAAAGGTCTTGGCAAACACCGCGTTCAACAGGCCCGCCAGCGAGAACAGCACCGCGGTGAGGATCAGCGTCAGGGCGACAAACAGCCAGGAGTGAACCTGGAACGGCACAAAGAACAGTGATACCGCCGTCACCAGGATCCCCACGCACAGTCCGCGCGCCACGCCGCCGCCAACGTAGCCAGCGATGATCACATGCGTCGGCACCGGCGCCACCAGCAGCTCTTCAATATTGCGCTGAAACTTGGCGCTGAAGAACGACGAGGCGACATTGGCATAAGCGTTGGTGATCACCGCCATCATGATCAGGCCCGGCACGATAAACTGCATATAGGTAAAGCCGTGCATCTCGCCGATGCGCGACCCGATCAGGTTGCCGAAAATCACGAAGTACAGGGTCATGGTGATCACCGGCGGCACCAGCGTCTGGATCCAGATGCGCATAAAACGGTGGATCTCTTTGGTCCAGATGCTTTTCAGCGCGACCCAATAAAGCTGCATCATGCTGACTCTCCTTTTCGCTCATGCACCAGCGTGACAAACAGCTCTTCCAGACGGTTAGCTTTGTTACGCATACTCAGTACCTGCACCCCCTGGGCGCTCAGTTGGGCAAAGACGCTGTTAATCCCCTGCTCGCGCAGAACCTCGACTTCCAGCGTCGAGGTATCGACCAGTTGATACTGGTAGCCTTCGAGCTTCGGTACCGGGCTTTTTGGCGCGAGGTCAAGAATAAAGGTCTCTGACTTCAGCTTCGAAAGCAGCGCTTTCATCGAGGTGTTTTCCACCAGCGCGCCGTGCTGGATGATGCCGATGTTGCGGCATAGCATTTCGGCCTCTTCGAGATAGTGGGTGGTCAGGATAATGGTGGTTCCGCGATCGTTCAGATCCTTAAGAAAGCCCCACATTGAGCGACGCAGTTCAATATCGACGCCAGCGGTCGGTTCGTCGAGGATCAGCAGCTTCGGCTCATGCATTAGCGCGCGGGCGATCATCAGGCGACGCTTCATCCCGCCGGAGAGCATCCGCGCGCGTTCGTTGCGTTTTTCCCACAGATCGAGCTGTTTTAGGTATTTTTCGCTGCGGGCGACAGCTTCTTTGCGTTCCACGCCGTAGTAGCCCGCCTGGTTAACGACAATCTGCTGCACGGTCTCGAACGGGTTGAAGTTAAATTCCTGCGGCACCAGGCCAAGCTGACGCTTGGCATTGACGACGTCTTTTTCCAGATCGTAGCCAAAGACATTGACCTGACCGGAGGTTTTATTCACCAGCGAACTGATGATGCCGATAGTCGTGGATTTTCCGGCCCCGTTCGGCCCCAGCAGGGCATAGAAATCCCCCGCCTCGACCTGCAGGTCGATTCCCCGCAGCGCCTGAACCCCGCCGGGGTAGGTTTTTTTGAGCTGTTTTAATTCCAGAGCAATGGTCATTAAATATCTCTTCTCGTGTCGTGACACGTCATTAACCCGCCTGACTCACGTTTGCGTTCTACTGGCGCTGGCGCCGCCAACGCATCGGTAGCCTGACGTATCACGGGTTAAGATGGTTTTAAAAAAGGTGAGCTTACCCTATATTAGCGCAACGCACTTACTTGGTTACAGGCCGATAACGTCCATGAATGATATAGATACACTCATCAGCAATAATGCACTATGGTCAAAAATGCTGGTGGAAGAGGACCCCGGCTTTTTTGAGAAACTGTCGCAGACGCAGAAACCGCGCTTCCTTTGGATTGGCTGCTCTGACAGCCGCGTTCCCGCTGAGCGACTTACCGGCCTGGAACCTGGCGAACTGTTTGTCCATCGTAACGTCGCTAACCTGGTGATCCACACCGACCTGAACTGCCTGTCGGTGGTGCAGTATGCCGTCGATGTCCTCGAAGTCGAGCACATTATTATTTGCGGCCACTACGGCTGCGGCGGCGTGCAGGCGGCGGTGGAAAACCCGGAGCTGGGGCTTATCGACAACTGGCTCCTGCATATCCGCGATATTTGGTTCAAGCACAGCTCACTGCTAGGTGAAATGCCGGAGGAGCGCCGTCTGGATACCCTTTGCGAACTCAACGTGATGGAGCAGGT
Organism: Klebsiella variicola; assembly: GCF_000828055.2. Lineage (NCBI taxonomy): Bacteria > Pseudomonadati > Pseudomonadota > Gammaproteobacteria > Enterobacterales > Enterobacteriaceae > Klebsiella > Klebsiella variicola. The sequence continues at coordinate 4,536,651 of NZ_CP010523.2, forward strand.
GTACAACCTGGGACATTCGACGATTATGCAATCGGCGTGGAAGCGCGGACAGAAGGTCACCATCCACGGCTGGGCATATGGCATTCACGACGGGCTGCTGCGCGATCTGGATGTCACCGCCGTGAGCCGGGAAACCCTCGAACAGCGCTATCGCCACGGCATCTCCAACCTCAAGATCAAGCACATCAACCACAAATAGCCTTCAGGCTTAGCCCCCCTGGAGAGCGCGGCGCGCGCTGTCCTGGGGGGATATCTCTTACTCGTCCAGCAGGGTAACTTTGCCAATATACGGCAGATGACGGTAGCGCTGGGCGTAGTCGATACCGTAGCCCACCACGAACTCGTCCGGAATGGCGAAACCGACGAACTCAACCGGGACATTCACTTCACGACGGCTTGGTTTATCCAGCAGCGTACAAATGGCCAGCGATTTCGGCTCGCGCAGGCTGAGGATCTCACGCACTTTAGACAGGGTATTGCCGGAATCGATGATGTCTTCCACGATCAGTACATCTTTACCACGGATGTCTTCATCCAGATCTTTGAGGATTTTCACATCACGGGTGGTGGACATGCCGCTGCCGTAGCTGGAGGCGGTCATAAAATCGACTTCATGCGGCACCTGCACTTCACGGCACAGGTCGGCCATGAACATAAATGAGCCGCGAAGCAGCCCCACCAGCACCATTTCGCTGCCGCTGTCCTGATAATGTTCGTTGATTTGACGACCCAGTTCCGCGATGCGCGCTTTGATCTCGGATTCCGGGATCATCACTTCTACAGTATGTTTCATAAGACTAACCATTTGATTCTAAATATAAATCATCAAAGCCGCTGCTTTCGCCCCGACGATGACCGGCAAGCCATCCAGTATACCAGCAAAAAGAAATCTTCGGTGCAGGGATTAATAAAGCCATATTTGTGATTCCGATCACACTTGTTAAAACCTATAATTAATTGCAGTTAAAAAATTAACAAACACATGAGTAACTTTCTATGGCTGAAACAAAGTCTCAACAATCAAGGCTCCTGGTGACGCTGACTGCGCTATTTGCAGCGTTCTGCGGCCTCTATCTTTTAATCGGCGGAGCATGGCTGGTCGTGCTTGGCGGCTCCTGGTACTACCCTATCGCCGGTCTGGTGATGCTGGGCGTGACCGTGATGCTGCTGCGCGGCAAACGCGCTGCGCTGTGGCTGTACGCTGCGCTGCTGCTGGCGACCATGATCTGGGGCGTCTGGGAAGTCGGCTTCGACTTCTGGGCGCTGACGCCGCGTAGCGATATCCTCGTCTTCTTTGGCATCTGGCTGATCCTGCCCTTTGTCTGGCGTCGTCTGCCGGTGCCTTCCGCTGGCGCCGTTGGCGCGCTGGTCGTCGCCCTGCTGATCAGCGGCGGCATGCTGACCTGGGCTGGTTTTAACGACCCGCAGGAAGTCAACGGCACCCTGAGCGCCGACGCCACCCCGGCCGCGCCGATCTCCAACGTTGCCGACGGCGACTGGCCGGCCTATGGCCGCAACCAGGAAGGCCAGCGCTTCTCTCCGCTGAAGCAGATTAACGCCGACAACGTGAAGAACCTGAAGGAAGCCTGGGTATTCCGCACCGGCGACCTGAAGCAACCGAACGACCCGGGTGAAATCACCAACGAAGTGACGCCGATTAAAGTCGGCGACACGCTCTTCCTGTGTACCGCCCACCAGCGTCTGTTCGCGCTGGACGCGGCCACCGGTAAAGAGAAGTGGCATTTTGACCCGCAGCTGAACGCCGATCCGTCGTTCCAGCACGTCACCTGCCGCGGCGTCTCTTATCACGAAGCCAAAGCGGATAACGCGCCTGCCGACGTCGTCGCCGACTGTCCGCGCCGTATTATCCTGCCGGTGAACGATGGCCGCCTGTTCGCGGTGAACGCCGACAACGGTAAGCTGTGCGAAACCTTTGCCAATAAAGGTATTCTCAACCTGCAGACCAACATGCCGGTCACCACGCCGGGTATGTATGAACCCACTTCTCCGCCGATTATCACCGATAAGACCATCGTGATTGCCGGCGCGGTCACCGATAACTTCTCAACCCGCGAGCCGTCTGGCGTCATCCGCGGCTTTGATGTGAATACCGGTAAACTCTTGTGGGCCTTCGATCCGGGTGCGAAAGATCCGAACGCCATCCCGAGCGATGAACATCACTTCACGCTCAACTCACCGAACTCCTGGGCGCCTGCCGCCTACGACGCTAAGCTGGATCTGGTCTATCTGCCGATGGGCGTGACCACCCCGGATATCTGGGGCGGCAACCGCACGCCGGAGCAAGAGCGTTACGCCAGCTCGATTGTGGCGCTGAACGCCACCACCGGTAAGCTGGCCTGGAGCTACCAGACCGTCCACCACGATCTGTGGGATATGGATATGCCCTCCCAGCCGACGCTGGCGGACATTGAGGTTAATGGTAAAACCGTACCGGTCGTCTATGCCCCGGCGAAAACCGGCAACATCTTCGTACTGGATCGCCGTAATGGCGAGCTGGTGGTCCCGGCCCCGGAAAAACCGGTTCCGCAGGGCGCTGCCAAAGGGGATTACGTCGCCAAAACCCAGCCGTTCTCCGATCTGAGCTTCCGTCCGAAGAAAGATCTGACCGGGGCGGACATGTGGGGCGCCACCATGTTCGACCAACTGGTGTGTCGCGTGATCTTCCACCAGATGCGCTATGAAGGTATCTTCACCCCGCCATCTGAGCAGGGCACTCTCGTCTTCCCGGGTAACCTGGGGATGTTTGAATGGGGCGGTATCTCCGTCGATCCGAACCGTCAGGTGGCTATTGCCAACCCGATGGCGCTGCCGTTCGTCTCTAAACTGATCCCACGCGGCCCGGGCAACCCGATGGAGCCGCCGAAAGATGCGAAAGGCTCTGGCACCGAGTCCGGCGTGCAGCCACAGTACGGTGTCCCGTACGGCGTCACCCTGAATCCGTTCCTGTCGCCGTTCGGTCTGCCGTGCAAACAACCGGCCTGGGGCTATATCTCCGCGCTGGATCTGAAAACCAACGAAGTGGTATGGAAAAAACGTATCGGTACTCCGCAGGACAGCCTGCCGTTCCCGATGCCGGTTAAGCTGCCGTTCACCATGGGGATGCCGATGCTTGGCGGTCCGATCTCCACGGCCGGTAACGTCCTGTTCATCGGCGCGACCGCAGATAACTACCTGCGCGCGTACAATATGAGCAACGGCGAGAAGCTGTGGGAAGCCCGTCTGCCAGCCGGCGGTCAGGCCACCCCAATGACCTACGAAGTGAGTGGCAAACAGTATGTTGTCATCTCTGCCGGCGGTCACGGCTCGTTCGGTACCAAAATGGGCGATTACATCGTCGCCTATGCGCTCCCGGATGACGCCAAATAAAACGCAAAACGGCAACGAAAGTTGCCGTTTTTTTTGTGTTTATCCCTTCTCCCCATGGAAGATGGCAGCAGGCCGCAGAGCCCTAAACCGTGAATCCCAACATCATCCCGGTGTCTTCATGCTCCAGCAGGTGGCAGTGGGCCATATAGGCAAACTCCTTCGGCGCCGGATGATCAAACTTCACCAACACTTCACTGACGTCACCTTCCACGCGGACGGTATCTTTCCAGCCGCTGCGGTGCGCGGCTGGCGGCTTGCCGTTCTCGCTGAGGATACGGAACTGGGTGCCGTGGATATGGAACGGATGCAGCATCATGTCGCCCTTACCCGATATCACCCAGCGCTCATACTGGCCTCTGGCCGCGGCAAACATCGGCACATTCATGTCGAAGGCTTTGCCGTTGATGCGGTTGGCGTTATGGAAATCAAACCCCTTGCCTGACGACATGCCATGATCCCGACCAGCCTCGTGGTTCATATTGCTCATATTGCTCATATTGCTCATGTCGCCATGGTGCATATTGCTCATGTCGCCCATGCCGCCATGCCCCATCATGCCGTGGTCCATTCCCGCCATCGCCTGGTCGCCATACTTCTCCATCAGCGCCTGCATGCCCATCCTGTCGAGCATCGGATCCATCGACAGCTGGAGCTGACGCTGCGTCAGCCCCGTCAGGGACGGTAGCGCCGGCAGCGTGGCCAGCGTATCCAGCAGTTTGCCGGAGGCGGGAATGACCAGCGGCTGAACGCGCAGCACCGGCTGTGGTTTATCAAAAGGCGCAATGGCCATGCCCATCTGGCTCACCGGCAGGGTCACCAGATCGAAAGGTTTACCGTCGCTGGTGTCCACCAGCACCTCAAAGCGTTCCCCCATCAACACCGGCAATTCATCGACCTTCACCGGCTCGGCCAACAGACCGCCGTCACTGGCCACCACGTACAGCGGACGCTTATCGCTGGTGGCAAAATTGAGGGAACGGGCATTACAGCCGTTTAGCAAGCGCAGACGGAGCCAGTCGCGCGGGGCGGCATGTTCGGGATAGAGAGCGCCATTGGTCAGCAGCGTATCGCCAAACCAGCCGACAGCGGCGCTCATCACATCCAGCTGGTAGTCGATCTCGCCGGCGGCGGTGAACTTCTTGTCCTGGACAATCACCGGCACATCATCGATTCCCCATTGCTTAGGCAGCAGCAGGCGTCCGCTCTCTTCATCCTCGATCAGCACCAGGCCGGCCAGCCCCATCGCCACCTGCCGGCCGGTGGTCCCATGTTGATGCGGATGAAACCAGCAGGTGGCCGCCCGCTGCGTCGGCGTGAAGCTCACCGTACGGGTGGCGCCCGGGGCGATAACCCCCTGCGGTCCGCCGTCGACCTCGCCCGGGACCTCCAGGCCATGCCAGTGCAGCGTGGTCTCTTCCGCCAGCTGGTTGGTAATGTCAACCGTAATGGTCTTCCCCTGCGTCAACTGTAGCGCAGGACCCAGCAGTGAACCGTTATAGCCCCAGGTGGTGGCGTGCAGAGCGCCAAACTGTGTTTTGCCCGCCTGGATCGTCAGGGCGATACGGTTGCGCGCATCGGCCGTTAACAGCGTCGGTATCGGCAGAGCCGGGCGACTGGCCGCAAAAACCGCACGGCTCCATAGCGGTAATGCGCTGGCCACGCTAACCGCGGCGGTCAGTTTGAGGAAGTCTCGACGTTGCATATTCACATCCTTTTTATTCTGCGGGCGAATATTTGAGCTTAAACCCTACCGTAACGGGAAGGTCAAGCAGAAGAGTAAGAATAAAGATCGGCGCTGTGTAAAGAAGTATGCTAATTTGAAGCGTCGGTGATCTAATGGTAGAAAAAATGAAGACGCTTTTCAGAACAATGGTACTCGGCAGCCTGCTTGCTCTCTCCGCCAACAGCTACGCGCTCAGCGAATCAGAAGCAGAAGATATGGCTGATTTAACCGCGGTTTTTGTGTTCCTGAAAAACGACTGTGGCTACCAGAACCTGCCCAATACACAGATCCGACGCGCGCTGGTGTTCTTTGCCCAACAGAACCAGTGGGACCTGAGCAACTACGACAGCTACAACATGAAAGCGCTTGGCGAGGATAGCTACCGCGATCTCAGCGGTATTAACATCCCGACGGCGAAAAAATGCAAAGCGCTGGCCCGCGATTCGCTCAGCCTGTTGGCTTACGTCAAATAATGACCGGCGCGGACGGTCACGCTCCGCGCCTTTGCCGTTTCATTTGTCACATTTAAATATTTATATCTATATTTATTATTGTATATAAACAAACATTATTTAATTGCAAACCTATCAATTCGCCAAATAAATTAAACCCCTAATAATGATGAATGACTAAAAAACTAATAAAATATCATTAGCCATATATTGCAAAATAAAAAGCACCCTTCTAGAATCCGGTGAAAATATCCCTACTTCATGGACTGAAATTGTGAATATCTCGCCGACTCTCCGTATTATCCCGCTCGCCGCACTTTTATTAGTGGGCTGTAGCAATACCTCTTCTCGCCAGCAGGTAAAACCGATCACCACGCCGCTCACATCACAGCAGCAGGCTGAGCAGGAGCGAGCGGCCAGCGAACAGGAGCGTATTGAGTCCTGCCGAAAGGCGCTGGATTCACTTAAAGAGGTGAACCCACAGCAGGCAACTAAACTCAGCAATGAGTTCAATGCCCTGGTGCGTTCGGCATCGCAATACAACAATGTGCGCGATAAAGTGGCCGATCCCACCCGACTGGGCATTGACTCCATGTATCAGTTTAAATCCATCAAACTGTGTTCCGATATCCAGAAAACGCTGATCGATACCCTGGTACAGCGTGGTGAAAACAAACTGCCATGAACAAACCCGCCACGCTGACCCCTAAAGCACCACTGCTGATGCTCGTCGCGGCGCTGGCGCTTTCAACCTCATTCTACGCCGGTGCTACGCCGGCTTTTCTCGATTACGCCCAGCAGCAAACTCAGCAAGCTCAAGCGCAAGAAGAGAAAAGCTCTGCGGCCACAGCAAAGCAAGCGTCAGACGCTCGCCAGAACGCGGACAATAAAAAAACGACGGCCAATAACGCACAGTTGCAAAAAAGAATCGCCAGCCAACAGGCAACGATTGCGCAAAAAGATAAAATTATCCAACAATTAAAAAAACAGCTTACCGCCACACCAGCCACGGATACATCCATTGCGAATGAGCAAGCGGCGTTAAATAATAAAATAAAGCAATTACAGCTCGCCTTAACCGCCGCCACGGCGGAAAATGAGACGTTAATTAAAAAGGAAGTCGTTGCCCGGAATAATACTCTGCAACAGAGCCAGGCTGCCGCACTTAAGCAGATCCAACAATTAACGTCGCAGCTTCAGAGCGTCGAAGCGGAAAATAAACGGCTCAGCACCAGCCTCACCACGCTGAATACAGATAAACAAACGCTGACCTCCCGGCTGGCCGCCGCGGAAAAAGCACAGCAGACCGCACTCGGCCAGCTCACCGCCCTCGACACAGACAAGCAGACACTCACCGCCCGGCTGATGGCTGCGGAAAAAGAGAAACAGGCCGCCCTCGACCAGGCCAAAGCCCTTAACGCCGACAAACAGCCGCTGGCCACCCGACTGGCCGTGGTGGAAAAAGAGAAGCTGGCTGCCCTCGAGCAGGTTAAAGCGCTGACCACCGATAAGCAGTCGCTGACTATCCGGCTCGCCGCTGCGGAGAAGGCACAGCAGGCCGCCCTCGACCAGGCCAAAACACTGAACGCTGATAAACAGCCGCTGGCCAGCCGACTGGCCGTGGCGGAAAAAGAGAAGCTGTCCGCCCTCGACCAGGTCAAAGCGCTGACCACCGATAAGCAGTCGCTGACTATCCGGCTCGACGCCGCGGAGAAAACGCAGCAGGCCGCTCTCGACCAGGTCAAGGCGCTAAACGCCGACAAGCAGTCGTTAACCGCCCGGTTGGCCGCCGCGGAAAAAGCGCCAACAACCCGCCCTGATAACGCTGCAGCGCCAAAAAATGAGCCGCCGGAGATGGCGGCGGTTGTTGCAGCCTACCGCCTGCAGGCGGATAAAGACAACGCCCAGCTACGGATGAAAGAAGATGAAATCCAACTGCTGAGAACACAGCTTTCTGTACAGTCCAAAACGCGCAGCGGCGAGAGCGCCGCCGCCAAACTCAGCGCATCGGGAGAACAGCAGGCTTATGCGATCGGCGCCTCGATGGGAGCAGAAGCCCTTAACGTTCTCACCACCCGTCGCACTCAGGGAATTACCGTCGACGCCGGGCTGGTGCTGCGGGGTATCGAAGATGCTTTTAGCGGCCAGCTTCGTCTCGGAGAACAGGAGCGTAACAAGGCGCTGTTTGACGTCTCGCAGCAGGTTTTCCAGAACCTGAATAAAATCGAGCAGAAAAACATCAGTGCCGGTAAGAAATATCAGCAGGCGTTTGCGCGCAAAAAAGATGTGGTCTTCAAAGATGGCGTCTACAGTCGCGTCGATTATCCGGGCAAAGGAACAATAAGCGGTAACGATCTGGTCACCGTAGTAATCAAAGAGATGCTGACGGACGGGACAGTGATCAACGATATGGAAGCGAAAGATCAGGCGCTCACCCAGAAGCTGGATGCCTATCCCCCGGTGTTTCGCGGCCCGCTGCAACGCCTGCAGAACCATGGCTCCTTGACGCTGGTCGTCCCGCCCGAAAAAGCCTATGGCAGTAAAGGATTACCGCCGAAAATCCCGCCAGGCGCCACCATGGTTTATTCCGTGCGGATAGTAGATAGCCAACCCGCACCGGCGAAATAACCCTCCCCCCACCGCTCTCCCCGGGCGGTGGCGGTTATTCCTGCCGCATTGCTGCAATAACCGCCGTGCATCCTCATCTATAGTTGTCTATGATGTTGCACTCGTTTTACGGGTGTAACAGATGTTAACGAAGGAGGAGCCTCACCGTGGCCGATAATCCACTGTGGCATGAAACGCTGCATGACCATTTTGGTCAGTACTTTAGCGTTGATAACGTGCTGTACCACGAAAAAACCGATCATCAGGATTTGATCATCTTCGACAACCGCGCCTTTGGCCGGGTGATGGCGCTGGATGGCGTCGTGCAAACCACCGAACGCGATGAGTTTATTTATCACGAAATGATGACCCACGTGCCGCTGCTGGCCCACGGCAACGCGAAGCATGTCCTGATCATCGGCGGCGGCGACGGCGCGATGCTGCGCGAAGTCTCTCGTCACCGTAGCATCGAAACCATCACCATGGTGGAAATCGATGCCGGGGTGGTCTCATTCTGCCGTCAGTACCTGCCCAACCATAGCGCCGGGGCCTACGACGATCCGCGCTTCACGCTGGTGATTGATGATGGCGTCAATTTTGTTAACCAGACGACGCAAACGTTTGACGTGATCATTTCGGACTGTACCGACCCTATCGGTCCGGGCGAAAGCCTGTTCACCTCGGCTTTTTATGAAGGCTGCAAACGCTGCCTGAACCCGGGGGGCGTGTTCGTTGCCCAAAACGGCGTTTGTTTCCTGCAGCAGGACGAAGCGGTCGGTAGCCATCGCAAACTGAGCCACTATTTTCGCGACGTCAGCTTCTACCAGGCGGCCATCCCAACCTATTACGGCGGGATCATGACTTTTGCCTGGGCGAGCGACAACGAGGCGTTGCGCCATCTCTCCAGCGAAATCATTCAGGCGCGCTTTCACAAAGCCAACCTGACCTGCCGTTACTACAATCCGGCAATCCATACGGCGGCCTTCGCCTTACCACAATATCTGCATGATGCTTTGTCCGCACCGTGACGCGAAGTAAGGGGGTGAACTAAATTGAAAAAATTGAAGCTGCATGGCTTTAACAACCTGACCAAAAGCCTGAGTTTTTGTATCTACGATATCTGTTACGCCAAAACGGCAGAGGAGCGTGACGGCTACATCGCTTATATCGACGAACTCTATAATGCCAATCGCCTGACGGAGATCCTGACAGAAACCTGTTCTATTATTGGCGCCAATATCCTGAATATCGCCCGCCAGGATTATGAACCCCAGGGCGCCAGCGTGACCATTCTGGTCAGCGAAGAGCCTGTCGATCCCAAGCTTATCGACCAGACCGAACATCCAGGTCCGTTACCGGAAACCGTGGTCGCCCATCTCGATAAGAGCCATATCTGCGTGCATACCTACCCGGAGAGCCATCCGGAAGGTGGACTGTGCACCTTCCGCGCCGATATCGAAGTCTCTACCTGCGGGGTCATTTCTCCGCTTAAAGCGCTGAACTATCTGATCCACCAGCTGGAATCGGACATTGTGACCATTGACTACCGCGTGCGCGGCTTTACCCGCGATATCAATGGGATGAAGCATTTTATCGATCATGAAATCAATTCGATTCAGAACTTTATGTCCGATGACATTAAGTCGTTGTATGACATGGTCGATGTGAACGTTTATCAGGAAAATATCTTCCATACCAAAATGTTGCTCAAGGAGTTCGACCTTAAGCACTACATGTTCCATACCCGACCGGAAGAATTGACCGCCGAAGAGCGCAAGGTCATTACCGACCTGCTGTGGAAAGAGATGCGCGAGATTTACTACGGCCGCAATATTCCTGCCGTGTAATATTGGAAATGCCCGGCGGCGCTTGCGCTTGCCGGGCCTGGGATTCTGCGCCGCCTGGTCGCCCGGGTAAGGCACCAGCCGCTACCCGGGGATTTCCCCTGCTCACGCTACGCTTAGCAGGGCTACGCTCTTGCGCCACCCGACATAAAAGGCGTCATTAACGCTGCTGCATAAATTCACGATAAGCGGCAACGACCTGCAGGAAATCCTCCACGCCGCAGAGAGAGAGACTTTCTTCGTCGTAGTAGCTCATCCCCTCCTCGATTTCGTCGCCGGAAAACTCCAGCTGATTGGCGCGGATCATCACCTCTTCGCCATCCAGCCACAGCGTATATTCATGGCCAGCCCGCTGCCAGGAACGTTCACTGCCCTTCACGGTGCGTGCAGCCTGCTCTACTTCATCAAGCAGGGCAAGATTGTCTTTCACCTCTTCGTTGAACCAGTGGCCGATCGCCTCGTGATCCATCGACATTCGCACCTTTACCACTCCGGTAATATCGCGCAGAAATTCGTAGTCCATAGTCTTTTCCTCTGCAAGGGCAATGCGTCACCGCTGCACTGTACCCATGCAGTAATTATCGCAGCAGACAGAAAGAAAAAAAGCGTAACGGGCAGGAGGTTTGGAAATAAAAATGCCCGGTGATGCAATGTTCACCGGGCATTGGGGAGTTTATCGCCAAACGGTCAGCCGGGCTGACCGAATGGTTTTACACCGCGGTCTGGAAGATCACGCCGTCAGCTTTTTCAGTGTACTGATCCAGCTGGTTGAAGTTCAGATAACGGTAGGTATCTTCCGCTGTCTTATCCACCTGCGCCACGAAGGTCTGGTACTCTTCCGGCGTCGGCAATTTGCCGAGCAGAGAAGCCACCGCTGCCAGCTCGGCAGAGGCCAGATAGACGTTAGCGCCGGTACCTAAACGGTTCGGGAAGTTACGGGTGGAGGTGGAGACCACCGTCGCACCGTCGGCCACGCGAGCCTGGTTACCCATACACAGGGAACAGCCAGGGATTTCGATACGCGCCCCGCTCTTACCAAACACGCTGTAGTAGCCTTCTTCGGTCAGCTGCGCGGCGTCCATACGGGTTGGCGGCGCCACCCACAGGCGAGTCGGCAGCTGGCCTTTGTGGCTGTCCAGCAGCTTACCGGCGGCACGGAAGTGGCCGATGTTGGTCATGCAGGAACCGATGAACACTTCGTCGATCTTCTCGCCCTGCACGTCAGACAGCAGACGGGCATCGTCCGGATCGTTCGGCGCGCACAGGATTGGCTCTTTGATATCCGCCAGATCGATGTCGATCACTGCCGCGTATTCCGCGTCAGCGTCGGCTTCCAGCAGCTGCGGATCCGCCAGCCATTTTTCCATGCCCTGGATACGGCGTTCCAGCGTACGGCGGTCGCCGTAGCCTTCGGCGATCATCCACTTCAGCAGGACGATGTTGGAGTTCAGGTACTCAACGATCGGCTCTTTGTTCAGCTTGATGGTACAGCCGGCAGCAGAACGCTCAGCAGACGCATCGGTCAGTTCAAATGCCTGCTCGACTTTCAGATCCGGCAGACCTTCGATCTCGAGGATGCGACCAGAGAAGATGTTTTTCTTACCTTTCTTCTCAACGGTCAGCAGGCCCTGCTTGATGGCATACAGTGGGATGGCATGAACCAGGTCGCGCAGGGTGATACCCGGCTGCATTTTCCCTTTGAAGCGCACCAGCACCGATTCCGGCATATCCAACGGCATCACGCCGGTCGCAGCGGCGAAGGCCACCAGACCAGAGCCCGCCGGGAAGGAGATACCGATTGGGAAACGGGTATGGGAGTCGCCGCCGGTACCCACGGTATCCGGCAGCAGCATGCGGTTCAGCCAGGAGTGGATAACGCCATCGCCCGGACGTAGAGAAACACCGCCGCGGTTCATGATGAAGTCCGGCAGGGTATGGTGCGTGGTCACGTCAACCGGCTTCGGATAGGCTGCGGTGTGGCAGAAGGACTGCATCACCAGGTCAGCGGAGAAGCCCAGGCACGCCAGGTCTTTCAGTTCATCACGGGTCATTGGACCGGTGGTGTCCTGAGAACCGACGGAGGTCATTTTCGGCTCGCAGTAGGCGCCCGGACGGATACCGGCAACGCCGCAGGCGCGGCCAACCATTTTCTGCGCCAGAGAGAAGCCGCGGGTGCTTTCCGCCACGTCTTTCGCCTGACGGAAGACGTCGCTGTGCGGCAGCCCCAGCGCTTCGCGCGCTTTGGTGGTCAAGCCGCGGCCGATGATCAGCGGAATACGGCCACCGGCGCGCACTTCGTCGATCAGCACATCGGTTTTCAGCTCGAAGCTGGCCAGCAGTTCGTTGGTTTCGTGATTACGCACTTCGCCTTTGAACGGGTAAACGTCAATCACGTCGCCCATGTTCAGGTTTGACACATCAACTTCGATAGGCAGCGCACCTGCATCTTCCATGGTGTTGAAGAAGATTGGCGCGATTTTGCCGCCCAGGCACAGACCGCCGCCGCGCTTGTTCGGCACGTTCGGAATATCGTCGCCCATAAACCACAGCACCGAGTTGGTCGCGGATTTACGCGAGGAACCCGTACCGACCACGTCGCCGACGTAGGCCAGCGGATAGCCTTTCTGCTGCAGGGCTTCGATTTGTTTAATCGGGCCGACGACGCCCGGCTGGTCCGGATCAATTCCTTCGCGGGCGTTTTTCAGCATCGCCAGCGCATGCAGTGGGATATCCGGGCGCGACCAGGCATCCGGCGCCGGAGACAGGTCATCGGTATTGGTTTCGCCGGTGACCTTGAAGACGGTAACGGTGATTTTCTCTGCCAGCTGCGGGCGGTTCAGGAACCACTCAGCGTCAGCCCAGGATTGCATGACCCGTTTAGCATGCTCGTTACCTGCTTTTGCTTTCTCTTCTACGTCGTAGAAGTTATCGAACATCAGCAGAGTATGAGACAGCGCTTTCGCGGCAATCGGCGCCAGTTTCGCGTCGTCCAGCGCATCGATCAGCGGATGAATGTTGTAACCGCCCTGCATGGTGCCCAGCAGTTCAACGGCTTTTTCAGGGGTTACCAGAGGGGAGGTCGCTTCGCCTTTGGCGATCGCGGCAAGGAATCCAGCTTTAACATAGGCGGCTTCGTCGACGCCCGGCGGTACACGGTTAATCAGCAGGTCTAACAGGAATTCTTCTTCGCCCGCAGGCGGGTTTTTCAGCAGTTCTACCAGCGCGGCCATTTGGCTTGCATCTAAGGGTTTGGCAACAATCCCCATGGCGGCACGCTCAGCTACGTGCTTACGGTATTCTTCTAGCACGACGGTTCTCCTCGCTTCTCATTGTCATAATGCGGCCTACACGTCTTCAATCAATCTGCTTCGGTATTGGCAGTTTGCCGCCTTGACGCATCTTGAAGGATTTAGTGGCTGGGCGATTTTCTTCACGCTCCTGTGAGACAGCAGTTTGTAGGGTAAATGCCCGATACCGCGTCGGCAGCATAGCAGGATTTTTGAAAGGTGTTAATCTGTTTACAAAAAAGCAACATTAAAATTTAGCTGAATCGTTAAGGGCAGGATATTGCAGGCTTTCTGTTCAAATACCGCGACAAAAATTCCTTTCCGCGTACAACTCCCCGGGCCGATCCCAACAATAATCAATAAAAAGCCATACCGCTTACTTATACTCAGCAAACGCGCCGTTTTCGCCGATACTTTAGCGAGATGGGTTACTTTTTGGGTCAGGAGCTTCCATGTCACTGCCGTTCAAACCCCATATCTTCGCCCTGCTCTGTAGCGCTGGCTTACTCGCGGCGGCGGGAACACTCTATGTGCAAAGCCGTACTCCAGAGAAGGTCACTGAGGCGGCGGCGCAGCCTGCACCGGCACCAACGCCAACCTCACCTCCTGCCGCAGCGCAGCCGGTGACCACCACCTACACCCAGGCGCAAATTGATCAGTGGGTCGCGCCCATCGCGCTCTACCCGGACAGTCTGCTGTCGCAGGTGTTGATGGCCTCCACTTATCCCGACAACGTCATGCAGGCGGTACAGTGGTCCCAGGATAACCCCGCGATGAAAGGGGATGCGGCGGTTCAGGCGGTTGCCAGTCAGCCGTGGGATCCCAGCGTCAAATCCCTTGTCGCTTTCCCTGCCCTGCTGGCGATGATGGGCGAAAATCCGCCCTGGGTGGAGAACCTCGGCAATGCGTTTTTGGCCCAGCCGCATGATGTGATGGACTCGGTGCAGCGCCTGCGTACTATTGCCCAGCAGACCGGGACACTGAAATCCACGCCACAGCAGAAAGTGATTGTCACCCCTGCCGCACCGGTTTCCGCCAGCAGCACGGCAGCAACGTCCACCACCCACTCGGCGGCGCCTGCGCCCACGCAGGTTATTAAAATAGAACCGACCAATCCGCAGGTGGTCTATGTTCCCAGCTATAACCCCTCTACCGTCTATGGTACCTGGCCAAACAGCGCCTATCCGCCGGTCTACCTGCCGCCGCCTCCCGGGGAGCAGTTTACCGATAGCTTCGTCAAAGGCTTCGGTTACAGCCTGGGCGTGGCCACTACCTGGGCGCTGTTTAGCAGTATCGACTGGGATGATGATGACCACCACCATCACGATGACGACTATCACCACGGCGATTACTCGCATAATGGCGATAACATCAATATTAATATAAATAATTTCAATCATATAACGGGAGAAAACCTGCCGGGCAACCACGTTAACTGGCAGCATAATCCTGCCTATCGCGGTCACACACCGTATCCCGATAATACGGTTGCTCAACGCTTCCATCAGACCAACGTTGCTGGCGGGCTGAGCACTACCCAACATGCGCCAGTCGATCGCGAAGCGCAGCGCCAGGCAGCGATGACCCAGCTGCAGCATAACGTACCGGCGGCGACAGCGGGCAACCTGGCGGCAAACAACGCCTCACGCGATGCCCAGCGTCAGGCAGCTTCGGCGCAATTGAAACAAGCCACCCAGCGCAGCAACTATCGCGGTTACGACAGCACACCAACCTCGACCCAGCAGCAGCGTCGCGAGGCGGCGAAAACGCAGTTGAAAAATCCCACGCCGCAACAACAGCAGCGTCGGGAAACCGTTAAGAGCCGCGAGCAGAACCTGACACCTCAGCAGCAACAGCATCGGCAGCAGATCCAGTCCGCCACGCCCGCGCAGCGTCAGCAGCAGGTTAGTCATTTACGCGCCAGCGCTCTTAGCGGCAACGAAAGCCGCGCCCCCTCCTGGCAAGCGCAGCAGGAACGGGGACTGCAAAGTCGGCAGTTTTCCGCTGTAAACCGCGAGGAGCGTGGCGGCGCCAGAGAACGTCTTTCCGAACACCATGAACTGCGCCGCCGCTGAGGATGAGCAGAATGAGAAACCTATTACCTATTGCCCTGTTCACATTGATACTGTCACCGTTAGCCGCCTTCGCCCAGCAGCAGTTTTCTACCCCGGAACAGGCCGCGAGCGCGCTGGCTGAGGCGCTCAGCCAGCAAAATGAAGCGGCGCTGAGCAAGGTGCTCGGCGATAACTGGCAGCAATTTTTACCTACCGATGGGATCGACCCCAGCGCCGTCGACCGTTTTCAGCGCGACTGGCAGGTAAAACATGTCATCGTGCAGCAGGGTGATAACGCCTGGCTCGACGTCGGCAGCGAGGCATGGCGGTTGCCGGTGCCTATCGTAAAAACGTCTCAGGGCTGGCGCTTTGATATGGCCGCAGGCGAAGAGGAGATCCTCACCCGCGCCATCGGTCGCAATGAACTGTCAGCGATAGCCGCCATGCACGCTTACATTGACGCCCAGCAGGATTACTACCAGCTTAATCACCGCTGGGCGCAGAAAATCATCAGCAGTGAAGGCAAAAAAGATGGGTTGTACTGGCCGACGTCGCCGGGTGAGACGCCCAGCCCGCTGGGGCCGGCATTCAGCCCGACGGAGCCCGGCGCCGGTTATCATGGCTATCGTTTCCGCATTATCGCAGGCCGCGATGACCAGGATGCGGCCTTGCTTGCCTGGCCTGTGGAATGGGGTGAAACCGGAGTGATGAGCTTTATGATCGATCTGCACGATACCGTTTATCAGGCTAATCTCGGCGAAGAGAGCGCCGCAAAAGCGCAGGCCATCACGCGCTTTGCCCCCGATGCTGACGCCGGCTGGCAGGTTGTCAAACCATAAAAAAACGCCAGGTTGCCCTCAAGCAACCTGGCGTTTCTATTCGCTTAGCCCTGATGGGGCATCAGAGACGGATCGCCAGCAAAAGTCGGCTTTGTGCTGGATAATGCCGCTTCATCAGCGCTGATGCTTCCGGAGTTCGCCGCCCATACCCCCTCATTCGTCTTCGTCACCTGCTGATGCTGGGCATTCAGATCCTGCCCCATCGCCGCGATATGGGTCGTTTCCGTGCCACCGCTGTTGTCCGCCCAGGGGATGGTGGCGTCAGCCGCGCAGGCCACACCGGATAGGCACGTTGCAGCGACCAGCGCT
Source organism: Klebsiella variicola (assembly GCF_000828055.2). Lineage (NCBI taxonomy): Bacteria > Pseudomonadati > Pseudomonadota > Gammaproteobacteria > Enterobacterales > Enterobacteriaceae > Klebsiella > Klebsiella variicola. Next base: position 4,553,153 of record NZ_CP010523.2, read on the forward strand.
GCGGTTAAAAAGCGTTTCATCTCACACCTCAACTATATCGTTAACTGCCTATAAGTTTATGGCGTGATTATTTTCAAAGTATGTATGAGGTGTAGCGGTTTATGAACGGAGACATAGTTCTAAACATCAGGCATAAAAAAAGCGGCTCCGGGAGCCGCTTATGCTTTTAGCCTGAAAGAAAAAGTTACTTTTTCTTCGCTTTGGCGTTTGGCAGATCGGTGATGCTGCCTTCGAAGACTTCTGCCGCCAGGCCAACAGACTCGTGCAGAGTCGGGTGAGCATGGATGGTCAGCGCGATGTCTTCAGCGTCGCAGCCCATTTCGATAGCCAGGCCGATCTCACCCAGCAGCTCGCCGCCGTTGGTGCCGACAATCGCGCCGCCGATAACACGGTGGGTCTCTTTGTCGAAGATCAGTTTGGTCATACCGTCTGCGCAGTCGGAAGCGATAGCACGGCCGGAAGCAGCCCACGGGAAGGTGGCGGTTTCGTAGCTGATGCCTTTCTCTTTCGCTTCTTTCTCAGTCAGACCAACCCATGCCACTTCTGGCTCAGTGTAGGCGATGGACGGGATCACTTTCGGATCGAAGTAGTGTTTCAGGCCGGAGATAACTTCTGCGGCAACGTGACCTTCGTGTACGCCTTTGTGCGCCAGCATCGGCTGACCGACGATATCGCCGATAGCAAAGATGTGCGGCACGTTGGTGCGCATTTGTTTGTCAACGCGGATGAAGCCACGATCGTCCACTTCCACGCCCGCTTTACCTGCGTCGAGGTTTTTGCCGTTCGGTACGCGACCGATAGCGACCAGCACGGCGTCGTAACGCTGCGCTTCAGCCGGCGCTTTTTTGCCTTCCATGGAAACGTAAATACCGTCTTCTTTCGCTTCAACGGCAGTCACTTTGGTTTCCAGCATCAGGTTGAATTTCTTGCTGATGCGTTTAGTGAAGACTTTCACCACGTCTTTATCGGCAGCCGGGATAACCTGGTCGAACATTTCAACCACGTCAATCTCTGAACCCAGCGCATGGTATACGGTACCCATTTCCAGACCGATGATACCGCCACCCATGACCAGCATACGTTTCGGTACGGATTTCAGTTCCAGGGCGTCGGTGGAGTCCCATACGCGCGGATCTTCATGCGGGATAAACGGCAGCTGAATCGGACGGGAGCCCGCCGCGATGATGGCGTTGTCGAAGTTGATCACGGTTTTACCGTTTTCGCCTTCCACTTCCAGGGTGTTGGCGCCGGTAAATTTACCCAGACCGTTAACCACTTTCACTTTACGGCCTTTAGCCATGCCAGCCAGGCCGCCGGTCAGCTGAGTGATAACTTTTTCTTTCCAGGTGCGGATCTTGTCAATGTCGGTTTTCGGTTCGCCGAAAACGATGCCGTGTTCGGCCAGCGCTTTCGCTTCTTCGATAACTTTTGCCACGTGCAGCAGCGCTTTAGACGGGATACAACCCACGTTCAGGCAAACGCCACCGAGGGTGCTGTAACGTTCTACGATGACGGTTTCCAGACCTAAATCAGCGCAACGGAAGGCTGCAGAGTAACCTGCGGGGCCTGCCCCAAGTACCACGACCTGAGTTTTGATTTCAGTACTCATCATGACCTCTGTAATTTATATCCGGCGGGTCTGACGCTATTATTCTTACGCCCAAGTCCACCGGGACGTTCTATCCGCGTGTATTTTACAAAATTGTTAACAATTTTTAAACAACAAACGGCAAACGATTTTGTCCTTTGTTGCTGATAATCCCCAACAGCCTGAGGTTATCAGAAAAAAGCCGGCCGTCAGGCCGGCTTTTTCGATTACATCACCAGACGGCGAATGTCGCTCAAGGTGTTGTTAATGATGGTAATGAAGCGGGCACCATCAGCACCGTCGATGACGCGGTGGTCGAAGGACAGAGAGATCGGCATCATCAGACGCGGAACGAACTCTTTACCATTCCATACCGGCTCCATCGCGGACTTAGACACGCCCAGGATGGCCACTTCCGGCGCGTTAACAATCGGCGCGAAGTGGGTAGTGCCCAGGCCGCCGATGCTGGAGATGGTGAAGCAACCGCCCTGCATTTCGCCAGCCGTCAGCTTGCCATCGCGCGCTTTCTTCGAGATGGTGGTCAGTTCACGAGACAGCTCGGTGATGCTCTTCTTATTCACGTCTTTGAAGACCGGAACCACCAGACCGTTCGGGGTATCAACCGCCACACCGATGTTGATGTATTTCTTCAGCGTCAGGCGCTGACCATCTTCGGACAGCGAGCTGTTGAAGCGCGGCATCTGCTCAAGCGCAGCGGCAACGGCTTTCATGATGAAGACCACTGGGGTGAATTTCACGTCCAGTTTACGCTTCTCAGCTTCGGCGTTCTGCTGCTTACGGAACGCTTCCAGATCGGTGATATCGGTTTTGTCGAAGTGGGTAACGTGCGGGATCATCACCCAGTTACGGCTCAGGTTAGCCCCAGAGATTTTCTGGATACGACCCAGTTCCACTTCTTCGATTTCACCAAACTTGCTGAAGTCAACCTTCGGCCATGGCAGCATGCCCGGGATACCGCCGCCAGCGGCAGCCGCCGGTGCGGATTCAGCGCGTTTAACCGCGTCTTTCACATAAGCCTGAACGTCTTCGCGCAGGATACGACCTTTACGGCCGGTGCCTTTCACTTTTGCCAGGTTAACGCCGAACTCGCGCGCCAGGCGGCGAATCAGCGGCGTCGCGTGAACGTAAGCATCGTTTTCAGCGAATTCAGTTTTGCCTTCTGCTTTCGCAGCCGGTGCAGCGGCAGGATTAGCGGCCTGAGCCGGTGCAGCAGCCGGTGCCGGAGCAGCAGCCTGAGCCGGCGCGGCGGCAGGCGCAGCGCCTTCCACTTCGAAGACCATGATCAGGGAACCGGTTTTGACTTTATCGCCGGTGCTGATTTTGATCTCTTTGACGGTACCTGCGAATGGCGCCGGCACTTCCATAGACGCTTTGTCGCCTTCGACGGTGATCAGGGACTGCTCAGCAGCCACTTTATCGCCGACTTTGACCATCACTTCGGTGACTTCAACTTCGTCGCCGCCGATGTCCGGTACGTTAACGTCTTTCGCACCGCCAGCCGCAGCTGGAGCAGCCGCCGCCGGAGCAGCAGCCTGAGCAGGTGCGGCGGCAGGCGCAGCGCCCGCCACTTCGAAGATCATGATCAGGGAGCCGGTGGACACTTTGTCACCGGTGTTGATTTTGATCTCTTTCACGGTACCCGCGAACGGCGCCGGCACTTCCATAGAGGCTTTATCGCCTTCTACGGTGATCAGGGATTGCTCAGCGGCGATGGTGTCGCCCACTTTAACCATGATCTCGGTAACTTCAACTTCATCGCCGCCGATATCCGGGACGTGAACTTCTTTCGCTGCCGCGGCAGCTGCTGGCGCAGCCGGAGCGGCTTCTTTCTTCTCTTCCTGCGCAGGTGCAGCGGCTGCTGCACCCTCGGCGGAATCGAAAATCATAATCAGTTTGCCAGTCTCGGTTTTGTCGCCGACGGAGACTTTAATCTCTTTCACGACGCCAGCCTGCGGAGACGGGACTTCCATAGAGGCTTTATCGCCTTCTACGGTGATCAGCGACTGTTCAGCTTCTACTTTGTCGCCCACTTTGACCAGGATCTCGGTGATTTCAACTTCATCAGCCCCGATGTCCGGTACTTTGATTTCGATAGCCATTATTCTTTTACCTCTTACGCCAGACGCGGGTTAACTTTTTCTGCATCGATGTCGAATTTCGCGATAGCGTCAGCCACCACTTTCTTATCGATTTCACCACGTTTAGCCAGTTCGCCCAGCGCTGCAACGACCACATAGGAAGCATCGACTTCGAAGTGGTGACGCAGGTTTTCACGGCTGTCGGAACGACCGAAGCCATCGGTACCCAGTACGCGGTAATCATCAGCCGGTACATAAGTACGAACCTGCTCAGCGAACAGTTTCATATAGTCAGTGGATGCCACGGCCGGAGCGTCGTTCATTACCTGAGCGATATACGGCACGCGCGGGGTTTCCAGCGGGTGCAGCATGTTCCAGCGTTCGCAATCCTGGCCATCACGCGCCAGTTCGGTGAAGGAGGTGACGCTATACACGTCAGAGCCCACGCCGTAGTCTTTCGCCAGGATCTGCGCTGCTTCACGAACGTGACGCAGGATAGAACCGGAGCCCAGCAGCTGAACTTTACCTTTGCTACCTTCAATGGTTTCGAGTTTGTAGATACCTTTACGGATACCTTCCTCGGCGCCTTCCGGCATGGCCGGCATGTGGTAGTTTTCGTTCAGCGTAGTGATGTAGTAGTAAACGTTCTCTTGTTTCTCACCGTACATACGCTCCAGGCCATCATGCATGATGACCGCCACTTCGTATGCATAGGACGGATCGTAAGAGATACAGTTCGGGATAGTCAGCGACTGAATATGGCTGTGGCCATCTTCGTGCTGCAGACCTTCGCCGTTCAGCGTTGTACGACCGGAAGTACCACCGATCAGGAAGCCGCGAGCCTGCTGGTCGCCTGCCTGCCAGCACAGGTCGCCGATACGCTGGAACCCGAACATCGAGTAGTAGATGTAGAACGGGATCATCGGCAGGTTGTTGGTGCTGTAAGAAGTCGCCGCAGCCAGCCAGGATGCGCCTGCGCCCAGCTCGTTGATCCCTTCCTGCAGGATCTGGCCTTTCTCGTCTTCTTTGTAGTAAGCAACCTGCTCACGGTCCTGCGGGGTGTACTGCTGGCCGTTCGGGCTGTAAATACCGATCTGACGGAACAGACCTTCCATACCGAAAGTACGCGCTTCGTCGGCGATAATCGGCACGAGGCGGTCTTTGATGGATTTGTTCTTCAGCATCACGTTCAGGGCACGAACAAATGCGATAGTGGTAGAGATCTCTTTATTCTGCTCTTCCAGCAGCGGAGCGAAATCTTCCAGCGTCGGCAGCTCCAGCTTCTCAGAGAAGTTCGGCTGACGGCTCGGCAGATAGCCGTGCAGTTTCTGGCGCTGAGCGTGCAGATAGGTGTGCTCTTCGGAACCTTCCGGGAAGGTGACGTACGGCAGTTTTTCGAGATCGGCATCGGCAACCGGCACGTTGAAACGATCGCGGACGTAACGAACGCCGTCCATGTTCATTTTCTTAACCTGGTGGGCGATGTTCTTACCTTCAGCGGTGTCACCCATGCCGTAACCTTTAATGGTATGGGCGAGGATTACGGTCGCTTTGCCTTTGGTTTCCTGCGCTTTTTTCAGTGCAGCGTAAACTTTCTTCGGATCGTGGCCGCCGCGGTTCAGGGCCCAAATCTGCTCGTCAGTCCAGTCGGCAACCAGCGCCGCGGTCTCCGGATATTTACCGAAGAAGTGCTCGCGCACATATGCGCCGTCTTTGGATTTGAAGGTCTGGTAATCGCCGTCAACGGTTTCTTCCATCAGCTGGATCAGCTTACCGCTGGTGTCTTTACGCAGCAGCTCATCCCAACGACCGCCCCAGATAACCTTGATAACGTTCCAGCCTGCACCCGCGAAGATGCCTTCCAGTTCGTTGATGATTTTGCCGTTACCCGTTACCGGGCCATCAAGACGCTGCAGGTTACAGTTGATAACGAAGACCAGGTTGTCCAGCTTCTCGCGGGTGGCGATGGTGATCGCACCTTTAGATTCCGGCTCGTCCATCTCACCGTCGCCCAGGAAAGCATAAACGGTTTGTTTGGAGGTGTCTTTCAGACCACGGTGTTCCAGATATTTCAGGAATTTAGCCTGATAAATTGCCCCGATTGGGCCCAGACCCATAGAAACGGTCGGGAACTGCCAGAATTCCGGCATCAGTTTCGGGTGCGGATAAGAGGACAGACCTTTACCGTGAACTTCCTGACGGAAATTGTTCATCTGCTCTTCAGTCAGACGACCTTCCAGGAAAGCACGCGCATACACGCCCGGAGAGATGTGGCCCTGGAAGTACACCAGATCGCCGCCATCCTGCTCGTTGCGTGCGCGGAAGAAGTGGTTGAAGCACACTTCGTAGAAGGTTGCGGAAGACTGGAAGGAAGCCATGTGGCCACCCAGTTCGAGATCTTTTTTCGATGCGCGCAGAACGGTCATGATCGCGTTCCAGCGGATCGCAGAACGGATACGACGTTCCAGATCCAGATTACCCGGGTATTCCGGTTCATCTTCAACGGCAATAGTGTTGACGTAACCGCCGGTCGATGCGCCAGCAGCCACTTTCACCCCGCCTTTGCGGGCTTCAGAAAGGAGTTGGTCAATAAGATACTGAGCACGCTCAACACCTTCTTCACGGATGACCGATTCGATCGCCTGTAGCCAGTCGCGAGTTTCGATCGGATCCACGTCATTTGGTAAACGTTCTGACATGGGGGGTATTCCTTATCTATCTAATCGTTGATTAATCTGGAACCTGTCCCATTGAACTCTTCGTTCTTCACCTTTGAACAACCAAAAATTCAATAAGACAGGTTCTGCGTTTAGTTGCCGCGCTCTAAAAATGGCGCTTAAGAACCGGAGTTCTCGTCCTTTCGTTGCTGTAAACGACGCAGTGAGCGCTCTCTACGACTCTGCTCACGGCTACGGTCCAGCAAAATTTCCTCAATGAACGCCAGGTGACGGTGCGACGCCTCACGCGCCTGCTCCGGCTCCCCGGCCATTATCGCCTCGAAAATGCGAGTACGATGGTTGCTGACCAACGGGAGCATTTCCCGGCGGGCATACAGCAATTCAAAGTTCTGACGAACGTTTTGTGCCAGCATCGGCTCCATACACCTTAGCAGATGGAGCAAAACCACATTGTGTGCCGCCTCGGTGACGGCGATTTGATACTGGACGACGGCGCCGGACTCAGCGTCCAGATCGCCCGACTGCTGCGCCCGTTCAATGGCCTGATGCAGCTCGCGGATACGATCGCGATCTTCATCATTGCTGCGCAGCGCCGCGTAATAAGCCGCGATGCCTTCCAGCGCGTGACGGGTCTCAAGCAGATCGAATTGGGATTCAGGGTGATCGGACAGCAGCTCGACCAGCGGATCGCTGAAGCTCTGCCACAGGCGGCTCTGAACAAACGTTCCACCTCCCTGACGACGAAGCAACAAGCCCTTGGCTTCGAGGCGTTGAATCGCCTCACGCAGCGAGGGGCGGGAAACGTCGAACTGCTTAGCCAGTTCGCGTTCGGGCGGAAGTTTTTCACCGGGGCGCAAGGTCCCCTCAAGGATCAGAAACTCCAGCTGCTGCTCTATCACATCGGATAATTTTGGTTGGCGGATTTTGCTGTAGGCCATATTCCCTGTCTCTGCCATTAGCCCGGAGTCAATTGGTCTTACCAATTTAAAGTTCGTAGCGCTAAAGTAACAAAGTATTCACCTTCTGTCCATACAGGTTTTGATTGAAATCAGTAAACCGCGGACATTTTAACAACCTTACAGAAATAACATTTCAGAAATGTAACCTTGCACAAATGTTACGTTTACTCACAAAGGGGTAGCGTTAACTTTATGGAAACGAAAAATTACGCTATCTGAACCGATTCAACTGCGCCATAGATGAATAAAAAATCAAATTAACAGAATAAATAACCACTCATGGGTAATGCGATGGAATAATACTGAATGTGTCTATTGATGTCTTTTTAGACACATCGTCATCATCCCTTCATAAAGCAGGTGCATTCGGTCGCGCTTAACACTATTCTCCCTCAGACGAAAGGCCTTTTTTTGAATTACCACACCGCCTTCCGTAAACAAAACAATACAGAAACGGAAGTCGCTAAATACACAAACACAACAATATGTGCGCGCCATCACTCAGGTAAAAAGTGGGCCACTTCGCCCAAATTTTCGCTGGCTATGCTTTCTGGCAGGGACAGCAGAGCAGCAGCAACCTGACGGATGACGTACACAAAAAATAACCACACACGAGGTTTCATATGGAAGGTCAACAGCACGGCGATCGGCTGAAGCGCGGCCTGAAAAACCGCCACATTCAGCTTATCGCGCTGGGCGGGGCTATCGGCACCGGCCTGTTTCTGGGAAGCGCGTCCGTCATTCAGTCCGCCGGCCCGGGTATCATTCTTGGTTACGCTATCGCCGGCTTTATCGCCTTTCTGATCATGCGTCAGTTGGGTGAGATGGTGGTGGAAGAGCCGGTAGCAGGTTCGTTTAGCCACTTCGCATATAAATACTGGGGCGGCTTTGCCGGCTTCGCTTCCGGCTGGAACTACTGGGTGCTGTATGTCCTGGTGGCCATGGCGGAACTCACCGCCGTCGGCAAATATATCCAGTTCTGGTGGCCGGAAATCCCGACCTGGGCCTCGGCGGCGGTCTTCTTCATCGCTATCAACGCCATTAACCTGACCAACGTGAAAGTGTTCGGGGAAATGGAGTTCTGGTTCGCGATTATCAAAGTGGTCGCCGTGGTGGCGATGATTCTGTTCGGCGGCTGGCTGCTGTTCAGCGGCAACGGCGGCCCGCAGGCGACGGTACGTAACCTGTGGGATCAGGGTGGCTTCCTGCCGCACGGCTTTACCGGACTGGTAATGATGATGGCGATCATCATGTTCTCCTTCGGCGGTCTGGAGCTGGTGGGGATCACCGCGGCGGAAGCGGATAATCCGGAGCAAAGCATTCCGAAAGCCACCAACCAGGTTATCTACCGTATCCTGATCTTCTATGTTGGCTCGCTGGCGGTGCTGCTCTCCCTGCTGCCGTGGACCCGCGTGACCGCGGACACCAGCCCATTCGTCCTGATTTTCCATGAGCTTGGCGATACGCTGGTGGCAAATGCCCTTAACGTCGTGGTGCTGACGGCGGCTCTGTCGGTTTATAACAGCTGCGTCTACTGCAACAGCCGTATGCTGTTCGGCCTTGCCCAGCAGGGTAACGCGCCGAAAGCGCTGCTCAGCGTCGACAAACGCGGCGTGCCGGTGAATACCATCCTCGTCTCGGCCCTGGTGACCGCGCTGTGCGTACTGATAAACTACCTGGCGCCGGAATCCGCCTTCGGCCTGTTGATGGCGCTGGTGGTCTCGGCCCTGGTTATCAACTGGGCGATGATCAGCCTGGCGCATATGAAATTCCGTCGCGCCAAACAGCAGCAGGGGGTCACCACTCGCTTCCCTGCCCTCTTCTACCCGCTGGGTAACTGGGTGTGCCTGCTGTTTATGGCGGCAGTGCTGGTGATTATGCTGATGACCCCGGGGATGGCGATTTCCGTTTGGCTGATCCCGGTATGGATTGCGGTGCTGGGCGTGGGCTATCTGTTTAAACAGAAAGCCGCCGCCACCATAAAAGCACAATAATACATCTCATAAATATTTCTCTTTGCTCTGCGCCCCTCCCTGAATAACGGGCGCAGAGCATTGTTATCTGCTTCACACTTTCCCCTCCATAGCTGATATATCCATATCGTTAACGAGTTCCTGCAACGTATTTCCCTCGATAGCAGCCAATAATTCTCTCCATACTGCAACGGAGAGACCGCACATGGCAGACAATAGACTATCAATAAAGGAAAAGATTGGTTACGGGATGGGTGATGCCGGATGCAATATCATATTTGGCGCCATCATGCTGTTTGTTAACTATTTTTATACCGATATCTTCGGCCTGGCGCCGGCGCTGGTCGGCGTACTGCTGTTGTCGGTGCGCGTCATCGATGCGGTGACCGATCCGATTATGGGCGCCCTTGCCGACCGTACCCGCAGTAAATATGGCCGCTTTCGTCCATGGCTACTGTGGATTGCCTTCCCCTACGCCCTGTTCAGCGTGCTGATGTTCACTACTCCTGAGTGGACCTATAACAGCAAAGTTATCTATGCGTTCGTGACCTACTTTCTGCTGTCGGTGACCTATACCGCGATTAACATCCCCTACTGCTCGCTGGGAACGGTGATGACCGCTGATCCGAAAGAACGCGTTGCCTGCCAGTCCTATCGTTTTGTGATGGTGGGTATCGCCACGCTGCTGCTGTCATTGACGCTGCTGCCAATGGCCGACTGGTTCGGCGGCGCCGATAAAGCGAAGGGCTACCAGATGGCGATGACCGTGCTGGCCTTTATCGGCATGTGTATGTTCCTGTTCTGCTTCGCTACCGTGCGTGAACGCATACACCCGGCGGTGCAGACGAATGATGAACTGAAAAAAGACCTCAAAGACGTGTGGAAAAATGACCAGTGGGTGCGCATCCTGCTGCTCACGCTGTGCAACGTCTGCCCGGGCTTTATTCGCATGGCCGCCACCATGTATTACGTCACCTGGGTGATGGGACAAAGCACCCATTTTGCCACCCTGTTTATCAGCCTCGGCGTGGTCGGGATGATGATTGGCAGCATGCTGGCGAAAGTCCTCACCGACCGCTGGTGCAAACTGCAGGTTTTCTTCTGGACCAACATCGTGCTGGCGATTTTCTCCTGCGCCTTCTACTTCTTTAATCCGCACGCCACCACGCTGATTATGGTGCTCTACTTCCTGCTCAACATCCTGCATCAGATCCCCTCTCCGCTGCACTGGTCGCTGATGTCCGACGTTGACGACTATGGCGAGTGGAAAACCGGTAAGCGCATCACCGGCATTAGCTTCTCCGGCAATCTGTTCTTCCTCAAGGTCGGCCTGGCGGTCGCCGGAGCAATGGTAGGTTTCCTGCTGTCATGGTACGGCTACGACGCCGGCGCGAAAGCGCAAAGCGCCTCCGCCCTCAACGGCATCGTGCTCCTATTCTCGGTCATCCCCGGCGTCGGCTATCTGATCACCGCCGGCGTGGTGCGCCTGCTGAAGGTTGACCGCACCCTGATGCGCCAGATTCAAAGCGATTTAGAGAAGCGCCGCAGCAACTACAGCGAGCTGAACGAATACCAGGAACTGAAAACCAGTGAACACGTAAGGAAAGCCTGATGAACAACTGGCCAAACCCCTTTATTGAACAGCGCGCAGACCCCTTTATTCTGCGCCACCTTAATCACTACTACTTTATTGCCTCGGTACCGGAATATGACCGGCTGGAGATCCGGCGCGCGGCCACCCTTGAAGGATTGCGCGATGCTGAGCCGGTAGTGGTCTGGCGCGCGCCGCAAAGCGGGCCGATGAGCCAGCTGATTTGGGCGCCGGAGCTGCATGAAATAGACGGTAAGTGGTATATCTATTTTGCCGCCACCCATACTCACGATCTGGATGCGCTGGGGATGTTCCAGCATCGCATGTTCGTTCTCGAGTGCGCCGACAACGATCCGCTGACCGGTCGCTGGCAGGAAAAAGGCCAGGTGGTCACGCCTTTCGATACCTTCGCCCTCGATGCCACTACTTTTATCCATCAGGGCAAACGCTGGTATCTGTGGGCGCAAAAATCCCCGCATATCGAAGGCAACTCAAACTTATATCTTGCTGAAATGGCCAACCCGTGGACGCTAAAAGGCGAGCCGGTCATGCTGAGCAAGCCGGAGTTCGACTGGGAGTGCCGGGGATTTAAGGTCAACGAAGGTCCTGCGGTGCTGGTGCATGGCGATAAGCTGTTCATCAGCTATTCCGCCAGCGCCACCGATGAAAACTACTGCATGGGGTTGTTATGGATCGACCGGCAGGCCGATCCGCTGCAGCCGACGAACTGGCATAAAGCCCCGCAGCCGGTCTTTCGTACCAGCTATGAAAACCGCCAGTATGGCCCGGGCCATAATAGTTTTACCCAAACGCCGGCAGGGGAAGATGTGCTGGTGTATCACGCGCGGAATTACACCGAGATAGAAGGCGATCCACTGTATGACCCCAATCGCCATACGCGGTTAAAACTCGTCAGCTGGAGGGAGGACGGGATGCCCGACTTCGGCATCCCGCCGGCGGATACGCTGTAGCGGTTCGGAATGAAGCCCGCTGACGCGGGTTCTGCAGGCCGGGTCAGGCGAAGCCGCCACCCGGCAACAAGAGTCCCGCAGGTGCATGTATCGTGGCAGGCTGAGCGCGGGCTCAGGCCGTTAAACCAGGGTGCCGTAAATCGTCAGCAGCGCCATGATCACCACCACCACCAGCGAGGTTTTCTTGGCCATCGACACCGCGGCCTTCGGGGTCGCCACTTTATCCACGTGCGGTTCACGAGCCAGGGAATACTGCGCCAGGCGGGTCAATACCTGATACTGCGATGAATGGCGGTCGCCTAACGATGCAAACCACGCCGGGAGCGCTTTCTCTCCATGCCCCACCAGAGCATAGACAACCCCCACCAGACGCACCGGCAGCCAGTCCACGATATGCAAGAGACCATCGATTCCAGACTGCAAACGATGATGCGGCGTCTGGTAGCGCGCCAGCCACGTCTGCCAGGCACGCAGGACGCTATAAGCGATAAGCGTCAGCGGCCCCCACGCGCCCCCCACCACAAACCAGAAAAGCGGCGCCAGGTAATATCGATAGTTAATCCACAGCAGCGCATTTTGCAGCTCACTCAGATATTCACGCTCATCGCAGCCCGGCGGTACGCCGTGGATCAGCGTCAGCTCGCTGGCCATGGCATCGCAGGCGCGACTGTCATTGCGCGACGCCGCTTTCAGATAGGCATGATAATGCAGCCGAACCTTGCCTGCCCCGATGCACAACAGGCCCAGCAAGATCCAGAACACCAGCAGAGGTACGTTAAATAGCTGCCCCTGCAGCAGGCGCTGAATGAGATACACCACCGCGACAGCCACCACCGTCATCAGCAGCGTGCCCAGCAGCGAAAAATGTTTTATCCGGCGGAACACCACCTCCAGCCGATGATCAAGCTGCCAGTGTTCGCCCAGCTTAAACAGCCGTTCGGCGATAAGCACCAGCAGCGTCGTAAACAGCGTCATGATGTCTCCTTATCTGACGGCGCACTGAGTAGCGCCCGGAATTTTATCCAGTCAAAGGCCGGTCCTGGATCGGTTTTCCGCACGGGCGCGATATCGCTGTGGCCCGCGATGTTTTCGGCGATAGCCGGGTAAATCGTGATCAGTAGTTCCGTCACCGCCGCCAGCTGCTGGTACTGCGCATCGGTATACGCCAGGGTATCCGTGCCTTCCAGCTCAATGCCAATGGAAAAGTCATTGCAGCGTTCTCGCCCCTGATAGCAGGAGATCCCCGCATGCCACGCACGCTTATCGAAAGGCACATACTGCACGATTTCGCCATCACGGCGAATCAGACAATGTGCCGAAACGCGCAGATGAGCAATCTCGGCAAAGAAAGGATGCGCATGCGGATCCAGGGTGCCAGTGAACAGCGCATCAATCCACGGACCACCAAATTCACCCGGTGGCAGGCTAATGTTATGCACCACCAGTAAGGAAGGGGCTTCTTCATCCGGACGGCAGTCATGGTGCGGCGAGGGAACCCGACGCGCGCCGACCAGCCATCCCTCGTTCAACTGCATGCGGGATCTCCTTTCGCGAACTCATGCTTCCGGGCCACACGCCGGCCCAAAGGATGAAGTGTGTATGGTACTGAAACGTCGTTCAGGTTAGCATGTTTCCCACTTCTGAATCTTATCTATCTGGAGCTTTATCATGTCGCCTCGTCGTTACAACCCCGACCGCCGCCGTGACGTGCTGCTGGAACGTATTAACCTCGATATTACCGATGCTGTCGCACACTCCCTGCGGGAAGATTTGGGCGGCGAAGTCGACGCCAACAACGATATTAGCGCGCAATTATTGCCGCAGGATGCACGCTCCCATGCGGTGGTCATTACCCGCGAAGATGGCGTCTTCTGTGGCAAACGCTGGGTGGAAGAGGTCTTTATTCAGCTCGCCGGTGACGACGTGAATATCACCTGGCACGTGGCCGACGGCGATGCGGTCAAAGCCGACCAGCCGCTGTTCGAGCTGGAAGGCCCGTCGCGTATTCTGCTCACCGGCGAACGCACGGCGCTGAACTTTGTGCAAACTCTCTCCGGCGTCGCCAGCGTCGTCCGTCGCTACGTCGACCTGCTGGCCGGCACCAAAACCCAACTTCTGGATACCCGTAAAACGCTGCCAGGGCTGCGTACCGCGCTGAAATACGCGGTACTCTGCGGCGGCGGAGCCAACCACCGCCTGGGCCTGTTCGACGCTTTCCTGATTAAAGAAAACCATATCATCGCCTCCGGCTCGATCCGTCAGGCGGTGGAAAAGGCGTTCTGGCTACATCCTGATGTGCCGGTGGAAGTGGAAGTGGAAACCCTGGATGAGCTGGAGCAGGCGTTAAAAGCCGGGGCGGACATCATTATGCTCGATAACTTCACCACCGACCTGATGCGCGAGGCGGTGAAAATCACCGCAGGCCAGGCGGCGCTGGAGGTCTCCGGTAACGTCACCTTCGACACCATCCGCGAATTTGCCGACACCGGCGTCGACTATATCTCCGTCGGCGCCCTGACCAAACATGTGCAGGCGCTCGACCTGTCGATGCGTTTTCGCTAAGTAATTGGCCTTCACGCTGCCGGGCGTGAGGGCCTGATTTTGCGAGCCGACTCGCAGCCGTTCATGCCCACCATGTAAGCAAAGTAAAAACCCTGGAATCTGGTTTCCCGGATTGTTTTCGCCTCCTCGCCTGGTATCCCAAATCCCGTCACAGTGCTCCTGTCACAACAAGGAGCGACTTATGGATAAACAACGTGGTTTCACCCTGATTGAACTGATGGTGGTCATTGGGATCATCGCTATTCTCAGTGCCATTGGCATCCCGGCCTACCAGAACTACCTGCGTAAAGCCGCCCTCACCGACCTGCTGCAGACCTTTGTCCCTTACCGGACGGCCATCGAACTTTGCGCGCTCGATCATGGCGGCCTGACGGTATGTGACGGCGGCAGCAACGGCATTCCCTCGCCGACAACCACACGCTACCTCTCCGCTATGAGCGTGGCCAAAGGGGTCGTCACCCTCACCGGCCAGGAAAGCCTGAACGGACTGGGCGTCACTCTGACGCCGACCTGGGATAACGCCGAGGGCGTCACTGGCTGGCAGCGCGTCTGCACTATCACCGGCAACAGCGCCCTTCAGCAGGCCTGCGAAGACGTCTTCCGGGTGAAGTAAGGGCAAACACATGAAAACAGAACAGCTGATCCCTCTCTGTCGCCGCTATCACGCCATGTTGCTGCATAGCGACGAGCAGACAATAGCCATTGCGGTGGTCGATACCCCACCGGCGGAGCTGATGGAGGCGCTGCGCTTCGCGACGCAAAAGCGAATCGATATTGAATGCTGGAGCCAGGAACAGATGGACAAGCGTCTGCAGGCCCAGGAAAAGCAGGCGCAACTGGCGCAAAACGCGGGGCCGGAAAATATCGCCGAACGGGTCAACCAGATCCTCGAACAGGCTCTGCGTCAGCGGGCGTCCGATATTCATATCGAACCCACGGAAACGCATTTACGCATCCGCCTGCGGGTCGATGGCGTCCTCCATGCCCTGCCGTTGCTGGCCCCCGAGCTGGCGGCACCGATTATCGCGCGACTCAAGGTCATGGCCAGTCTCGATATCGCCGAGCATCGTTTACCACAGGATGGTCAGTTCGCGCTGAACCTCGGCGGACGACCGCTCTCCTTTCGCATCGCCACTCTACCCTGCCGCTATGGCGAAAAAATTGTCCTGCGTCTTCTGCATCAGGTTGACCAGGCCCTGGATCTGGAGGCCCTCGGACTCTCCTCTTCCCAGCTGGCGGCTTTTCGCCAGGCGCTTAATCAGCCGCAGGGTCTACTGCTGGTCACCGGCCCGACCGGAAGCGGTAAAACGGTGACCCTCTACAGCGCCCTGCAGGCCAGAAACCGGGAGCAAGTGAACATCTGTAGCGTCGAGGATCCGCTGGAGATCCCCATCGCCGGGATGAATCAGACGCAAATTAATCCGCGTTCCGGGCTCACCTTTCACAGCGTACTCCGCGCCCTGTTACGCCAGGATCCGGATATTGTCATGGTAGGCGAGATTCGTGACGCCGAGACCGCTGAAATAGCCCTGAAAGCCGCCCAGACCGGCCATCTGGTGCTTTCCACCCTGCACACCAACTCCACCAGCGAAACCCTCACCCGCCTGCAGCAGATGGGCATCGCCCGCTGGATGATATCTTCAGCGCTCTCGCTGGTTATCGCCCAGCGCCTGGTCCGCAAGCTGTGCCCCCACTGTCGGCGCAATGTCGGTAGCGCCGCCGACCTGCCGCACAGCCTGTGGCCACGCCCGCTGCCGCGCTGGCAGGCGGCTGGCTGCGATCACTGTTATCACGGTTATCACGGCAGGCTGGCGCTGTTTGAGGTCATGCCTGTCACCCCCGGGTTACGCCAGGGAATAGTCCAGGGGTTGAATGCCATTGAGATTGAATCTCTGGCGCGAGCCGCGGGGATGATGACGCTTTTTGAAAGCGGTTGTCAGGCTATCGAACAGGGGCTGACCAGCCTTGAAGAGGTGGTGCGGGTGCTGGGGATCCCCCATGGCGACTAAGCGTCTCTGGCGCTGGCGCGGTATCGATGCGCACGGCGCCCCTTGCCAGGGGATGCTATGGCAAGCCAGTCGTCTGGAGGTGCTGCACGACCTTCAGCAGCAGCGCGTCATGCCGCTGGCCGTGCGCCGCTGTGCAGTGAAGCTGAATCTCTGGCACTCACGCTACAGTAGCGAAACGATCCGTCAGCTCGCCACCCTGCTGCAGGCCGGCCTGCCGCTGGCGGACGGTTTATCTCTGCTGGCGCAGCAGCAACCACACCCGCAATGGCAAGCGCTGCTTGAGTCCCTGGGCCGCGAACTGGCTCAGGGTGTAGCTTTCACTACCGCGCTGGCGCAGTGGCCGCAAGCCTTTCCGCCGCTTTATCTGGCGATGATTAGCACCGGCGAACTGACAGGCAAGCTCGATATTTGCTGCCAGCAGCTGGCCAACCAACAGCAGGAGCAGCAGCGGCTCGCCGGCAAGGTCAAAAAAGCGCTGCGTTACCCGCTGATCGTACTCGCCCTGGCGCTGCTGGTGGTGCTGGGGATGCTCTATTTTGTCCTGCCCGAGTTCACCGCTATCTACCAGACGTTCAGTACGCCGCTGCCGCTGTTGACGCGGATGGTCGTTGCGGCAGGCGACATGCTAAGTCGCGGCTGGCCGCTACTGCTGGCCCTTTTCCTGAGCCCGCTGCTGCTCAACCAGCTGGTCCGGCGGCGTAGCGACTGGTTGCTGCGTCGCCAGCGATTGCTGAACGCGCTCCCTCTCATCGGCCCCCTGATCGGCGGCCAACAGCTGAGCCTGATCTTTACCATCCTGGCGTTAACCCAAAGCGCCGGTATTAGCTTTCTGCAGGGTTTGCAAAGTGTTGAAGCAACTCTGTCGTGCCCACTCTGGCGCCAGCGCCTGGCGCAAGCCCGTACGCTGATAGCCCAGGGGGAACCGATTTGGCAGGCGTTAAGCCGGTGCGGCGGTTTTACTCCGCTGTGCCTGCAGCTCATCCGTACGGGTGAAAGCGTGGGGGCGCTGGATCAAATGCTGGAAAATCTGGCGCACCATCATCGAGAGCAAACGCATCAGCGAGCCGACAGTCTGGCTGCGCATCTCGAACCCATCATGCTGGTGATAACCGGTTCACTGGTCGGCATTCTGGTGGTGG
The DNA here is from genome assembly GCF_000828055.2 of Klebsiella variicola. Taxonomy (NCBI): domain Bacteria; kingdom Pseudomonadati; phylum Pseudomonadota; class Gammaproteobacteria; order Enterobacterales; family Enterobacteriaceae; genus Klebsiella; species Klebsiella variicola. Next base: position 4,570,722 of record NZ_CP010523.2, read on the forward strand.
CGATGTATTTGCCCGTTTTTCATCTGGGCGATGCCATTGGCGGGGCGGGAGGGTGAGAAACGCTGGCGCAGCACAGGCGCCAGCGAAGCCGCTTACAGGCTATTGAATATCCGGTTCTCTTGTTCCTGAACGCGGATAAAGGTCGTCCGTTTGGTCAGCTCTTTCAGACGCGACGCGCCAACATAGGTGCAGGCTGAACGCAGGCCGCCAAGGATATCGCGAGCAGTATTATCCACCGGGCCACGCAGCGGTAGCTTAACGGTTTTACCTTCCGCCGCGCGGTATTTCGCGACACCGCCCACATGGCGCGTCATCGCTGACTCGGAGCTCATGCCATAGAACAGCATGAATTTTTCCCCGTTCTCTTCAACGATGGTTCCGCCGCTCTCTTCATGGCCCGCCAGCATGCCGCCGAGCATCACGAAATCGGCGCCGCCGCCGAAAGCTTTCGCCACATCACCCGGCATGGTGCATCCCCCGTCGCTGATGATCTGGCCGCCCAGGCCGTGCGCCGCATCAGCGCACTCGATCACGGCGGAGAGCTGCGGATAGCCGACGCCCGTTTTGACGCGGGTAGTGCAGACGGAACCCGGGCCAATCCCGACTTTCACAATATCGGCGCCGGAGAGGATCAGCTCTTCGCACATTTCACCAGTGACCACGTTTCCAGCGATAATGGTTTTCTGCGGCCAGGCTTCACGGGCTTTCGCCACAAACTGCACGAAGTGCTCAGAGTAGCCGTTAGCCACGTCGATGCACACAAAGTTCAGTTGCGGATTCTGAGAGAGGATCTGTTGCGTCTTTTCGAAATCCGCATCGGAAGTGCCGGTGGAAACCATCACATGCTTGAGGACGTCTGCGGACGCGCCCTGTACAAACGCCTGCCATTCCTCAACGGTGTAGTGCTTGTGTACCGCGGTCAGAATACCAAAAGTGGCCAGCGCTTGCGCCATACTGAAGGTGCCGACGGTATCCATGTTGGCCGCAATAATTGGCACACCGGACCAGGTCTGGCCTGAATGTTTGAAAGTGAATTCACGTTCCAGCTCAACATCAGAACGGCTTTTGAGAGTAGAGCGTTTCGGGCGGATAAGAACGTCTTTGAAACCAAGCTTCAGATCTTCTTCAATACGCATGTGCGAATTCCTGGGGTTAATTGCATTATTGTGAGAGCACAACTCCAGTGACGTTATCATACGCACGAATCAGGCCTGCGCAAGACTGCGATTTTCACTTTTTTTACGCTACAATCGTATAAATTTACCTGGTGAATGGAGAAAAAAGCGCTTATGCCTTTCCTCGCCAGCGTATTATTTTTAACCATTTGATTTGCTTGATTAAAAGAAACAGAATAGCGGGCGGCGATCCCGGTTGGCACGTGACTATCACGACATGATCACTATCACCTCTCCGACGTGCGGCCAGTCATCGCTGTCTGAATGCAAAAAATACGAGCAATCCGTTTCAGGGTCAGAAGATATGGGGTACACAGTCGCGTTAACAGGTGGGATCGGCAGCGGTAAAAGCACGGTCGCCGACGCCTTCGCGCAGCTCGGGGTTAACGTTGTTGATGCCGATGTTATCGCCCGCCAGGTGGTCGAACCTGGCACCCCAGCGCTCCAGGCCATCGCCGGCCACTTTGGGTCGCAGATGATTGCCCCCGACGGCACGCTGAACCGCCGCCTGCTGCGGGAAAAAATTTTTGCTCACGTGGAGGATAAAGCCTGGCTTAACGCGCTGTTGCATCCGCTGATCCAGCAGGAAACGCGCCGCCAGATGCAGGCTGCTACCTCCCCTTATCTCCTCTGGGTCGTACCTTTGCTGGTCGAAAACCGCCTGTCCGGTCAGGCCGATCGCGTACTGGTCGTCGATGTGCCAAAAGAAACGCAGATCGAACGCACCATGCTGCGTGACAAGGTCAGCCGCGAACATGCTGAACATATTCTTGCCGCTCAGGCCACGCGCGAGCAGCGCCTGGCCGCCGCGGACGATGTTATTGAAAACACTGGCACGCCGGATGCAGTGGCATCGGATGTTGCCCGCCTGCACGAAAAGTATTTAATGCTGGCATCGCAGGCCGCCTCACAGGAAAACTCGTAATGCATACCCCCGTTCTGTTTGAACATCCTCTTAATGAGAAAATGCGTACCTGGCTGCGCATCGAATTTCTGATCCAGCAAATGGCTTTCCATCCGATGATTGCCACTCATGCCGATGCGCTCCATTTTTTCCGTAACGCCGGCGATCTGTTGGATGTGCTGGAGCGTGGCGAGGTGCGTACCGACCTGGTTAAAGAACTGGAGCGCCAGCAGCGCAAGCTCCAGTCCTGGGCTGAAGTACCGGGCGTCGATCAGGAGCGCATTAACGAACTGCGCCAGCAGCTGAAGCAATCCTCCAGCACCCTGATGGCCGCGCCGCGTATTGGCCAGTTTCTGCGTGAAGATCGCCTGATTGCGCTGGTGCGTCAGCGCCTGAGTATTCCAGGCGGCTGCTGCAGCTTCGATTTACCGACCCTGCATATCTGGCTCCATATGCCACAGGCGCATCGGGACGAGCAGGTGGCCAGCTGGCTCGCCAGCCTCGATCCGCTGATCCAGTCCCTGAACCTGATCCTCGACCTGATCCGTAACTCTGCGCTGTTTCGCAAACAGACCAGCCTCAACGGCTTTTACCAGGATAATGGCGAAGATGCCGATCTGCTACGTCTGCGTCTCGATCTGGCTCACCAGCTGTATCCGCAGATCTCCGGCCATAAGAGCCGTTTCGCTATCCGTTTCCTGCCGCTGGACAGTGAGTATGGGATCGTGCCGGAGCGCTTTGATTTTGAACTGGCCTGCTGCTAAGGAGATAACATGTCTGAAGAGACCATCGTCAACTGCCCGACCTGCGGCAAAAACGTGGTGTGGGGTGAGCAGAGTCCCTTTCGTCCATTCTGCAGCAAGCGCTGTCAGCTGATCGATCTGGGAGAATGGGCCGCAGAAGAGAAACGCATCCCCAGTGCGGGCGATCTCTCCGACAGCGATGACTGGAGCGAGCAGCAGCCCTGATTTACCGGCACGCTAACCCGATAATTATCGGGTTAGCGTTGTAGCCTGAGGCTCAGCACAGGCCGATAAGTTTGTTGATAACCGGTTCATTCGCCGGGGGGAACGCCTCTGGATCCAGTGTCTGACCCGCCATCCACCGTCCCGGTTGCCCTTCTTTACCCCATGGCTCGCCTTGCCAATTTTCCACAAGGAAAAACCACAGCGTTATATGGCGGTCAGGGAACTGATACTCCAGCTTATCAAATAGCGTTGCAGACCTTACCGTAATTCCAACCTCTTCCTGCAGCTCGCGAATTAGCGCCTGCTCCGGCGTCTCATCAGATTCAATCTTCCCGCCCGGGAACTCCAGCTTATTCGCCATATGGGCATCAGCGGCGCGCTGGGTAATAAAGATTTCGCCTTGCGGATTGCGAATTATCCCGACGGCGATTTGCAGTTTTTTCATTGAATCAGCTCCATAAAAAAGGCGCAGAACTCTGCGCCTTTGTTTTTTTATCAGGCCTTAGCTCAGACGGCCGTGGCACTGTTTATATTTTTTACCGGAACCGCACGGACAGGGATCGTTACGCCCCACTTTACGCTCGCCGGTTTGTGCCGCCAGATCCTCGGCAGCGGCCTCATCATCGCTCTGATGGCTGAGCTGCTGCATCTGCGCCAGGCGCTCGGCTTCTTCACGACGCTGTTGCTCCATCGCTTCGACTTCTTCCGGCATACGCACCTGGACTTTGCTCAGGGTGCTAATCACTTCATACTTCAGTGACTCCAGCATCGCAGCAAACATAGAGAACGATTCGCGCTTGTACTCCTGCTTCGGATCTTTCTGCGCATAGCCACGCAGATGGATACCCTGACGCAGATAGTCCATCGCTGCCAGGTGCTCTTTCCACAGGGAGTCCAGGGTCTGCAGCATCACACCTTTCTCAAAGTGACGCATCATCTCGGCACCGACCACTTCTTCTTTACGCTGGTAAGTTTCTACCGCGCTCTGCAGAATACGTTCACGCAGGGTCTCTTCATGCAGCTCCGGCTCTTTATCCAGCCACTCTTTGATCGGCAGCTCGAGGTCGAAGTCGTTTTTCAGACGCTCCTGCAGGCCTTCAATATCCCACATCTCTTCCAGCGACTGCGGCGGAATATGCGCATCGATAGTCGCTTTAAAGACGTCTTCGCGGATGCTGTTGATGGTTTCGCTGACATCAGACACGTCCAGCAGTTCGTTACGCTGAGTGTAGATCGCGCGGCGCTGGTCGTTAGCCACATCATCATATTCCAGCAGCTGCTTACGAATATCGAAGTTACGGCTTTCCACTTTACGCTGAGCGTTGGCGATAGCCTTAGTTACCCACGGGTGCTCGATGGCTTCACCCGGCTTCATCCCCAGTTTGCGCATCATGCCGGACACACGATCGGAGGCGAAGATACGCATCAGAGCATCTTCCATCGACAGGTAGAAGCGAGACGAACCGGCATCACCCTGACGACCCGCACGGCCACGCAGCTGGTTATCGATACGGCGTGATTCATGACGCTCAGTACCGATAATGTGTAGACCGCCTGCGGCCAGAACCGCATCATGGCGCACCTGCCAGTCCGCTTTGATTTTTTCAATCTGTTCCGGCGTCGGATTTTCCAGCGCGGCGACTTCCGCCTGCCAGCTACCGCCGAGCATAATATCGGTACCACGACCCGCCATGTTGGTGGCAATGGTCACCGCTGCCGGATAACCCGCCTGGGCGACGATATCCGCTTCGCTGGCGTGGAACTTGGCGTTCAGTACGTTGTGCTTGATGCCGGCTTTGGTCAGCTCGCGCGAAACTACTTCGGATTTTTCGATCGAGATAGTCCCCACCAGCACCGGCTGGCCGGCAGCGGTGCGGGTTTTAATATCTTCGATAATCGCCTGAATTTTTTCCGCTTCGGTCATATAGACCAGATCCGCCATGTCCTTACGGATCATCGGACGGTTGGTCGGCACGACAACGGTATCCAGCTTATAGATAGAGCTGAATTCGAAGGCTTCGGTATCCGCTGTACCGGTCATCCCCGCCAGTTTCTCGTACAGGCGGAAGTAGTTCTGGAAGGTGATAGAGGCCAGCGTCTGGTTCTCGTTCTGGATCTCCACGCCTTCTTTGGCTTCTACCGCCTGGTGCAGACCATCGGACCAACGGCGGCCTTGCATCGTACGGCCAGTGTGCTCATCGACGATGATAACTTCGCCATCTTTAACGATGTAGTCAACGTCGCGGGTGAACAACGCATGGGCGCGCAGCGCGGCGGTCACGTGGTGCATCAGCATGATGTTGGTCGGGGAGTACAGCGACTCACCTTCTTCCATAATGCCTTCCTGCACCAGCAGCTCTTCGATGAGCACCAGACCGCGTTCGGTCAGGTTAACCTGGCGGGCTTTCTCATCAACAGAGAAGTGGCCTTCACCGGTAAAGGTATCCGAATCCTCTTTTTCCTGACGGATCAGGTGCGGGATGATTTTGTTTACCTTACGGTACATTTCAGAGCTGTCTTCCGCCGGACCGGAAATGATCAGCGGGGTACGCGCTTCGTCGATCAGGATGGAGTCCACCTCATCCACCAGCGCATAGTGCAGTTTACGTTGAACGCGCTCTTCCGGGCTGAAGGCCATGTTGTCGCGCAGATAGTCGAAGCCGTATTCGTTGTTGGTGCCGTAGGTAATATCGGCAGCGTAGGCTTCACGCTTCGCCGGCGCCGGCAGACCGGACATATTGATGCCCACGCTCATACCAAGGAATTCGAACAGCGGACGGTTGTTTTCGGCGTCACGCTGCGCCAGATAGTCGTTGACGGTCACCACGTGGACGCCTTTACCGGTCAGCGCGTTGAGGTACGCCGGCAGGGTCGCGGTCAGCGTTTTACCTTCACCAGTACGCATCTCGGCGATGCAGCGATCGTTAAGCACCATACCGCCCAGCAGCTGGACGTCGAAGTGGCGCATGCCGAACACACGCTTACTGGCTTCGCGAACGACGGCAAAGGCTTCCGGGATCAGGTTTTCCAGCACTTCGCCTTTTTCCAGGCGCGCGCGGAATTCAGCAGTTTTCGCTTTCAGCTCGTCATCAGAGAGTTTTTCCATCGCCGGTTCCATACCGTTGATGATATTGACAACTTTGCGCATACGACGCAGCGTACGGTCGTTACGGCTGCCGAAAACCTTAGTTAACATTTTAATAAGCATAATAAAATCTCAAACGCCCCGCGGTGCGGAGTCACAAAAAATAGGATGGTCCGTGGTTATTTTCAGCTGAGACGTTGAGGTCCTGCGCGGATCCCCGCCACCTGGCTAATCCAGGCGCTCACGCGGAAGGCAGAATATGAGGAAGAGATGTAAGCCACCTGGCGGATCACCACCGGCGGCGTGCTGTCCTGGGTCAGCAGCGCGCTGAGCGTATCAAGCAGCGCCAGATGTTGGGCCTGCAGCGGGGAAGTTTCTTCCGCCACCGGCAATGCCTGTGGCGCCATCGCGAAGGAGAGATGACGAATAACGGTGCGAATGGCGTGCTGATGCCAGTAGTCGACGGTAAAGTTCGGCCGACGATTACTCTCCAGCAGCGCCAGCTGAGAGAAGTTAACTTTGCTCGGATTATGGTTGCTGGACGTTGCCTTCGCCGGCGTCGCAGTTTCGTGGCTGTTGCTAAGCGCGGGCAGGCCGAAGCTGGCCGCGACCATCCCCAACAGGAGATGCGGCCAAAAATACCGTCTGCCAAACTGTCGCCAGCGCGTCAGCAATCCACTCACTTTCATTACCTTTCGTTGGTATACCCGTCGTCGTTCAGGCCGCCTCTTAATTAGCGTTTTTTGCAGGACACCCTGACATCCACGGGGTAAAGCAACCCGGAGAAATAATTTTGCGCTCAAATACTAACATTATTACCGCGCTGAGGCAGCATGAATGAAGGCGATTGCCCGGGGAAAACGCTTAATAAAACAGCGAACGCGCGCTAATTATTGCCCGACAATCACTGCGAAAAATAACTGGAAGGGGTTATAAAAGAAAAACGACTGGTTCCCTGGTCGGAGAGAGTACCAGGTTACCAGTCGAATTTACTGAATGGTCAGGCTTACGCCAGAACCATCGACGGTGCGCGGAACGCCATAGGCAGTTTTGCGTCGTCTTCGAAGGTCACATACTCCCAGGCTTCCTGTTTTGCCAGGACCGCCTGCAGCAGTTTGTTATTCAACGCGTGACCCGATTTGTACGCCGTGAATGCGCCGATAATGTTGTGACCACACATAAACAGGTCACCGATCGCATCCAGCATTTTGTGGCGAACAAATTCGTCTTCAAAGCGCAGACCGTCTTCGTTCAGTACGCGATAATCGTCAACAACGATGGCACAATCGAAGCTGCCGCCCAGGCACAGGCCGCGGGACTGCAGATATTCGATATCGCGCATAAAACCGAAGGTACGCGCACGGCTAATCTGACGCATGAACGCATCGGCCGAGAAGTTCAGCGTATAGCGCTGGGTGCTGGCATCAATCGCCGGATGGTTAAAATCGATGGTGAAATCCAGCGAAAAACCATTGTACGGTTTGAATTCAGCCCATTTGTCGCCATCTTCGACGCGAACCGTCTCTTTGATACGAACAAATTTCTTGGCGCAATTCAGTTCATCGATGCCGGCGTCCAGCAACAGATAAACGAACGGAGCCGCACTGCCGTCCATAATCGGGATTTCCGGTGCGTCGACTTCAACAATAATGTTGTCGATACCCAGGCCAGCCAATGCGGCGTTCAGGTGTTCAACCGTAGAAATCCGCACGTCATGCTCATTAACCAGGCAAGTACAGAGCATGGTATCACGCACAGATTTGGCATCAGCCGGAAAATCTACCGGTGGATTCAAGTCGGTGCGACGATAGATGACCCCGGTATTTGCCGGCGCAGGGCGTAACGTCAGTGTGACTTTCTTGCCGGTATGCAAACCGACACCAGTCGCCTGAACGATACGTTTAAGAGTCCTTTGTTTGATCATCGTATAATCTCGCCAATTTACCTATCCAACCGAAGTGTACACCACTATCGGGAGGCCAGTTTAGCACAAAGAGCGCAGATGCCCAACTTCCAGTCGATTCTTAATCGGCTTGCTTACGCAGGAAGGCTGGGATATCCAGATAATCCGGCTCTTTCGCGGTTTGCGGCGTATTGTCGTTCACCACTTTTGCTGCCGGCTTCTGCTCTTGCGTCAGCGGCGACATACCGTGCTGCTGGTAGCGATCCATCACCGGCTGCTGAACCTGTTTGTTGGTCACCAGGGTAATTTCCGGACGCTTGTCCATGCCGATACCAGTCGCCACCACGGTCACGCGCAGCTCGTCGTTCATATCCGGGTCCAGAGAAGTACCGATAACCACGGTCGCGTTATCCGACGCAAAGGCACGGATGGTGTTACCCACGGTTTCGAACTCATCCAGACGCAGGTCGAAGCCCGCAGTAATGTTAACCAGTACGCCGCGCGCGCCGGACAGGTCGATATCTTCCAGCAGCGGAGAAGAGATAGCCATTTCAGCCGCTTCTTCCGCACGGTCTTCACCACTCGCCACGCCGGAGCCCATCATCGCGTAGCCCATTTCTGACATCACGGTACGGACGTCCGCGAAGTCGACGTTCATCAGGCCCGGACGCGTAATCAGTTCGGCGATACCCTGCACCGCGCCTTTCAGTACATCGTTTGCCGCGCCGAACGCGTCGAGCAGAGAAATACCACGGCCGAGTACTTTCAGCAGCTTGTCGTTCGGGATGGTGATCAGTGAGTCAACGTGCTTGGACAGCTCGGTGATCCCCTGCTCAGCAAACGCCATGCGCTTCTTGCCTTCGAAATTAAACGGCTTCGTGACCACCGCAACGGTGAGGATACCCAGATCCTTCGCCACTTCCGCAACCACTGGCGCCGCACCGGTACCGGTACCGCCGCCCATACCTGCCGCGATGAACACCATGTCTGCGCCATCAAGGGCCGCACGCAGCGCTTCGCGGTCTTCGTCCGCCGCATTGCGGCCGACTTCCGGGTTCGCGCCCGCACCCAGACCTTTGGTAATACCGCTACCGATCTGGATAGTCTGGCCAACAGCCGTTTTACGCAGCGCCTGCGCATCGGTGTTCACCGCGAAGAATTCAACACCCTCAATGCGCTCGCGCACCATGTGTTCAACGGCGTTACCGCCGCCGCCACCGACGCCGATGACTTTAATCACCGCGTCGTTGGTCAGTTCCATAGGTTCAAACATAGTTTCTCTCCGTCTTGTGCCTGTCGCCTGAGAACGCTAATTGTCTGCGTTCTCTTAAAAAATTAAAACTCTTTTCGCAGCCAGCTGTTGAGTCGTTTAATCCACGAGCCCACTGACGCCGTCACGCGTTTTTCGACTTCCGCTTCACCACTCAAATGTGACTCTTTGCCGTAGTGCAGCAGCCCAACCGCCGTCGAATAATACGGCTCCTGGGCGTAATCCGTTAAACCAGTAATGTTCAGCGGCGCGCCAATACGCACCTGGGTATGGAATACCCGCTGCGCGCAGGCCGCCAGGCCTTCAATTTGCGCCGCGCCGCCGGTTAACACAATCCCTGCCGCCAGATGATGTTTGACACCCTGCTGGCGAAGCTGTTCCTGCAGCTGCAGGATCTCTTCGTTGACCAGATTAAGCAGCTCGGTATAGCGCGGTTCGATCACCTCTGCCAGCGTCTGACGCTGCAGGCTGCGCGGCGGACGTCCGCCTACGCTCGGGACTTCGACGTTTTCGTCTTTACCGACGATGGAACCTAATGCGCAACCGTGACGAACCTTAATCGCTTCGGCATCGCTCGGCGGCGTACCAAAGGCATAGGCGATATCGCTGGTCACCACGTTCCCGGCGTACGGGATCACTTTGGTGTGACGCAATGCGCCGCCGGTGTAGACGGCGATATCCATTGTACCACCGCCGATGTCCACGACGCAGACGCCCAGCTCACGTTCATCTTCTGTTAATACCGAATAACTGGCCGCTAACCCGGCGAAAATAAGTTGGTCAACTTTCAGACCGCAACGTTCCACCGCTTTAACAATGTTTTTCGCCATATCGTTATGGCAGGTAATCAGATGCACCTTCGCCTGCATACGCACGCCGGACAGCCCTACCGGGTTTTTAATCCCTTCCTGGTAGTCGATGGCATATTCCTGCGGAATCACGTGCAGGACGCGATGTTCATCGCGGACGCGAACCGACTTCGCGGTGTGGACCACGTTCTCAACGTCATCCAGCGTCACTTCTTCTTCCGAAATCGGTACCATCCCGATTTCATTCTGACAGCTTATATGTTTACCCGAAAGTGCCAAATAAACTGATGAAATCTGGCAATCCGCCATCAGTTCGGCCTGGTCGATGGCGCGCTGTACGCATTTCACCACCGACTCGAGGTCGTTCACACCGCCTTTATCCATACCACGTGATGGGCAACTGCCCACGCCGATGATATTAATCATGCCGTCGGGCAGAACTTCCCCTACTAAAGCGGCCACCTTAGCGGTGCCAATCTCCAGTCCAACTACCAGTTTTCTGTCCGTCGCCTTGATCATTGTTGTTCTGCCTGTGCCTGATTCTGTTGTTGATTAGTTTCCTCTACGGGAGCAGGTACCCAGCCCACTGCCGCACCCGAGTCATAACGCAAATCAACGTAGCTAATCCGTTTGCCGTCGGTCTGCGCCTGCTGCTGGAGAACCGGGTAGAGTTCCATAAAGCGCTGAAGCCGTTTCATGGTATCGCCACGGCCAAGGTTGAGCTTAATGTCATTATTAAGCGTCAACTGCCAGGAGCGACGGGCGGTCATCGCCGCCACTTTCAACGTGAATTTATCCTTTGCCAGCACCTGCCCCATGTCACGATACCCTTGCAGCACTTCGTTCTCACTGCCTTCCGGGCCGTATAACATCGGTAAATTCTGTTTGCTGGTGCGATCCGCCGGTACGCTGAAGGCATTTCCTTCTGCATCCACCATATGTTGATCATTCCAGCGCGCAATCGGCACATATTCAACCAGATGAATCTTCAATTCATCGGGCCACTGCTTACGGACGCTCGCCTGCTTAATCCACGGCAAGCGTTCAATTTGACTCTGAATAATGTTCACATCCTGAGTCATGAAAGTACCCGGTGAACCCAACGCCAGAATCGCCTGGCGGATGTCATCATTGCGCGTATAGTGACGCTCGCCGGTCACCACCATCTTCGACAGCGGCAAGCGCTGCGCATCTTCCATCCAGCCAAGAACCATCCACCCGCTGACCAGCACGGTAAACAGCACCGCCAGCAGGAAAACGATCCCTGCCAGCCGCGTTCCATTACTCCGACGCGAAGAAGAAACGTCCTCTTCATGGTTCCGCGTATTCAGCGCAGCCTGCGACATATCACCCCGCCAGGTCCAGAATTCGTACAACAAGCTGGGAGAAGCTCATTCCTGCCTGACGCGCCGCCATCGGTACAAGGCTATGGCTGGTCATGCCCGGGGAAGTATTTGCTTCCAGCAGATAAAACTGGCCATCGCTGTCCAGCATCACGTCAATACGGCCCCAGCCTTTACAACCCAGAACATTCCAGGCTTTAAGCACCAGGCTCTGGATGTCTGACTCACGCGCGGGATCTTCAAATCCAGGGCAGAAATATTGCGTCTCATCAGACAGATACTTCGCCTCATAATCATAGAAGGTTCCCGCGGCCTGGATACGTATTGACGGTAAAATTTCTTCACCGACGATGGCGACGGTAAATTCCGGCCCACTAAGCCATTTTTCGACCAAAACTTCATCATCATGCTGAAAAGCCAGCGCCAATGCACTCGGTAAATCACAGCTTTCGCTGACTTTCGACATCCCGACGCTGGAGCCTTCACGGCTCGGCTTGATGATGACCGGCAGGCCCAGCGCCGCAATCTGTTGTTCAACGGCAGCAGAAAGTCCTGCAGTAAACTGGGCGCGGGTCAGCGCGACCCACGGCGCGACCGGCAATCCCGCCCCCTGCCACAGCCATTTGCTGCGCAGTTTATCCATCGACAGCGCAGAGGCCATCACCCCGCTGCCGGTATAAGGCAACTGGATCAGATCCAGCAGCCCCTGCAATGTGCCATCTTCCCCGCCGCGGCCATGGAGGGCAATAAACGCTTTCTTAAAGCCCAGATTTTTTAACTGGGTAATATCGATGTCGCGCGGGTCGACCGGATGGGCATCCACCCCGCCTTCACGCAGCCCGGCCAGCACCGCGGCGCCTGAATTCAGCGACACTTCACGTTCAGCGGAGGTTCCACCGAAAAGCACCGCGATTTTATCAGCCATGGCGCTCTTCCTCCGTTTTTTGCGGAGCCAGTTTGATTTCAGCCAGGTGACGGGCAATTTTTCCGATATTGCCCGCGCCCTGCACCAGCACTAAATCGTTACCGGTCAGCACCGACGCCAGCATCTCCGCGGCCTGAGCCGGGTCAGAGACCAGGATTGGGTCAACTTTACCGCGACCGCGGATCGTACGGCACAGTGAGCGGCTATCGGCGCCCGGGATCGGCGCTTCGCCCGCCGGATAGACATCCAGCATCAGCAGCGCATCGACCTGGGTCAGCACGTTGGCGAAATCGTCATACAGATCGCGGGTACGGGTATAACGGTGCGGCTGGAACAGCATCACCAGATTTTTATCCGGCCAGCCAGCGCGCGCGGCTTTGATGGTGGCGTCCACTTCCGTCGGGTGGTGGCCGTAGTCATCGATCAGCATCGCGCTGCCCGGCTTGCCGTTGACTTCCGCCAGCGGAAACTCGCCAAGAAAATCAAAGCGGCGTCCGGTTCCCTGGAAACTTTCCAGCGCGCGCAGGATCGCCTGGTCGTCAATCCCCTCTTCCGTCGCCACGGCCACCGCCGCCGCCGCGTTCAATGCGTTATGGCGTCCCGGGGCATTGAGCGTGACCTGCAGGATCTCTTTATCCTGACGCACCAGGCGAAAATGGCCTTGAGCCCCAAGCTGACGGTAGTCCTCGACGCGAACGTCGGCGTCGTCGCTAAAACCGTAGGTGGTGATCTGCCGGCCGACGCGCGGCAGCAGTTCACGGATCACCGGATCGTCCACGCACATCACCGCGCGTCCGTAGAACGGCAGGTTGTGCAGGAAGTTAATAAAGGTCTGCTTCAGATTTTCGAAGTCGCCATGGTAGGTATCCATATGGTCGGCTTCGATGTTGGTCACAATCGCGACCATCGGCTGCAGATGCAGGAACGACGCATCGCTCTCATCCGCTTCCGCAATCAGATAACGGCTATGGCCGAGACGGGCATGCACGCCCGCTGCTTTCACCAGCCCGCCGTTGACGAAGGTCGGGTCGAGCCCGGCTTCGGCGTAAATACTGGACACCATCGCGGTGGTAGTGGTTTTGCCGTGAGTTCCGGCAATCGCAATCCCGTGGCGGAAGCGCATCAGCTCCGCCAGCATTTCCGCACGGCGGATCACCGGAATGCGCGCTTCGTGTGCGGCAACGATTTCCGGGTTATCTGCGGAAATCGCGCTGGAAACGACCACAACGCTGGCATCGCGCACGTTTTCCGGGCGATGGTTGAAATAAATAGTGGCGCCAAGCTGCGACAGCTGCTGGGTCACCGGATTCGGCGCCAGGTCGGAGCCGCTGATCTGGTAACCTTCATTAGCCAACACTTCGGCAATACCGCCCATACCGGCACCGCCGATGCCGACAAAGTGAATGTGCCGGACGCGACGCATCTCGGGCACTATGGAACGCAGTTTTGCCAAATCTTGTGTATTCATTCTTTACGCCATCAACTTCTGTCATTCGGGCGGTGAAAATCACCGCAATTAGCGCGCCAAAGCTACGGCGCTGACCTCTTCTGCTACTCGCTCGGTAGCGTCCGGAATCGAAGCGCCACGCGCTCGTTCCGCCATATCCAGCAACGTTTCCCGATCCCAGCTCGCCAGGGTAGAGGCAACCGCCTCTACCGTGAACTCAGGCTGTTCAAGAATTTTCGCCGCGCCGGCTTTCTCCAGCGGCAGCGCATTCCAGTACTGCTGACGATCTTTGTGCTGGAAGGGTACAAACAGCGCCGGTAAACCTGCAGCCGCGATTTCGCTGACCGTCAGCGCGCCGGAACGGCAAACCACGACATCAGCCCAGGCATAGGCCGCGGCCATGTCATCAATAAATTCCGTCACTTTATGCTGCGGCTGCCCCGCAGCGGCATAGGCCTGTTGCACGGTTTGCTGACCGCCTTTGCCGCTCTGATGCCAGATGGTCACCGCATCACCGAGCTTCGCCGCCACCTGCGGCATAGTCTGGTTCAGGACGCGCGCGCCCTGAGAGCCACCGACCACCAGCACGCGAATCGGTCCATGACGCCCCACCAGACGCTGACCCGGCAGCGGCAGCGCCAGTACATCGGTACGCACCGGGTTCCCGACCACGTCCGCATGCGGGAACGCGCCGGGAAACGCCTGCATCACTTTCTTCGCAATCTTCGCCAGCCATTTGTTAGTCAGACCGGCAATACCGTTTTGTTCGTGGAGGACCACCGGGATCCCCAACGACCACGCCGCCAGACCGCCAGGCCCGGAGACATAGCCGCCCATGCCCAGCACCACATCCGGCTGGAAACGCTTCATGATCGCTCGCGCCTGACGCCAGGCGTTGAAGATACGCACCGGCGCCAACAGTTGCGCTTTTATCCCTTTACCACGCAGGCCAGAGATACGGATAAAATCAATCTCGATGCCGTTTTTCGGCACTAAATCCGCTTCCATACGATCGGCGGTACCCAGCCAGCGAACCTGCCAGCCCTGGTCCATTAAATGGTGCGCGACCGCCAGCCCCGGGAACACATGCCCGCCGGTACCGCCCGCCATCACCATCAACCGCTTTTCCTGACCGCTCATCGAACACCCCGTGTAAACGCCTGGGCTTTTTCCAGACGCGTTTCATAATCTATTCGCAACAACAACATGATGGCCGTCGACATAATCAGCAGACTGGAACCACCATAACTGATCAGCGGCAGCGTCAGACCTTTCGTCGGCAGCATCCCCGCCGCCGCCCCGACGTTAACTAACGCCTGGAAGCTAAACCAGATACCAATCGCACAGGCGAGGAAGCCGGAGAAGCGATGATCGATCTCCAGCGCTTTACGGCCAATCGACATGGCGCGGAAAGCGACGAAGAATACCATTAAAAGCGCCAGTACCACACCGATATAACCGAGTTCTTCGCCGATAATGGCGAAGATAAAGTCAGTGTGCGCTTCCGGCAAATACTCCAGTTTTTGCACTGAGTTGCCGAGGCCCTGCCCCCACATCTCGCCGCGGCCAAAGGCCATCAGCGACTGGGTCAGCTGGTAACCACTGCCGAACGGGTCTTCCCATGGGTTCCAGAAGGAGGTCACGCGGCGAATACGGTACGGTTCGGCGAGGATCAGCAGGACCACCGCCGAGATACCCATGCCGATAATGGCGATGAACTGCCACAGCTTCGCGCCGGCAAGGAAGAGCATCGCCAGCGTGGTGACGAACAGCACCACCACGGTACCGAGGTCAGGCTGCGCCAGCAGCAGGATCGCCAGCACGAAAATCACGCCCATCGGTTTTAAGAACCCGCGCAGGTTGTTACGCACTTCATCCGCTTTACGCACCAGATAGTTGGCGATATAGCAGAACAGCGACAGCTTGGTGAACTCCGCCGGCTGAATACGCAGCGGGCCAAGGGCGATCCAGCGCGATGCGCCGTTTACCGAGCTGCCCACCACCAGTACGATCAGCAGCATCACAATTGAGGCAATCAGCATCGCGGTACTGTGGCGCTGCCAGAAATCCATCGGCAGGCGCAGCGTCACCAGCGCGAGGACAAAGGCCAGCACAATGTACAGGCCATCACGCTTGGCAAAGAGGAAAGGATCGTTCGCCAGGCGCTGCCCCACCGGCATCGACGCCGAGGTCACCATGATAAAGCCGATCGCCGCCAGGCCGAAGGTCAGCCATAGCAGCATCCGGTCATACATCACCAGACTGTCGTTATCTTTCGGGCGCGAGCCCATCACCCAGCCTTTTAGCGCGGCGAACAGCCAGGCGAAGATAAACATCCCCGGCAGTCGCGGCAGTCTCAACCGAGGCAAGCTCAGCTGCGGCATTCTCAGGCGTGGGAGAGAGAAACGCATCAACCTAACTCCTTCGCCAGACGGGCAAACATATCGCCCCGTTGTTCAAAATTCTTAAACTGATCCAGGCTGGCGCACGCCGGCGACAGGAGAACCATGTCGCCCGCTTTCACCAGGGGCGCTATCTGACGCATCGCCTGTTCCATGGTTTCAGTTTGTACCGCCACGTCAGGACGCAGCTCGGCGAGCTCGGCGCCGTCGCGACCAAAGCAGTACAGACGGATACGATCGCCGCCGAGGTAGCGCTTCAGCGGGGTGAAATCAGCGGACTTGCCGTCGCCGCCCAGCAGCAGATACAGCGTGCCATCCAGCTGCAGGCCGTTCAGCGCCGCCTCGGTGCTGCCGACGTTGGTTGCCTTCGAGTCGTTAATCCAGCGTACGCCGTTGTGATCCAGCACCAGCTGAAAGCGATGGGCCAGACCAGTGAAGGTGGTTAATGCCTTGAGGCTACTGGCCCGCGGCAGGCCCGCGGCATCGGCCAGCGCCAGTGCCGCCAGGGCGTTGCTGTAGTTATGCTGACCGGTGAGAGGCATCTCTTTCACATTGAGGACTTTCTCACCTTTAACGCGCAGCCAGGTTTCGCCCTGCTGACGGTTAAGGTGGTAGTCACCGACATCGACACCAAAGCTGATGCAGCGATCGTCCGCCCCGCGTACCGGCATCGTGAGCGCATCGTCCGCGTTCACCACGCAGGTTTTTGCATTCTCGTAAATCCGCAGCTTCGCCGCGCGATACTGCTGCAGCCCCAGCGGGTAGCGGTCCATATGGTCCTCAGTCACGTTGAGGATGGTTGCCGCCACCGCCTGCAGGCTGGAAGTCGTTTCCAGCTGGAAGCTGGAGAGCTCCAGCACATACAGCTCACGATCGGTGTCCAGCAGCATCAGCGCCGGCAGGCCGATATTACCGCCCACGCCGACGTTAACCCCGGCCGCTTTCGCCATCTCGCCCACCAGAGTAGTGACAGTGCTTTTGCCGTTAGAGCCGGTAATGGCGATAATCGGCGCCTGCGCCTCGCGGCAGAACAGTTCGATATCACCAACGATCTCTACGCCTGCATCGGCTGCCGCGCTCAGTGAAGGATGGGCCAGCGCGATGCCGGGACTGGCGACAATCAGATCCGCCGCCAGCAGCCAGGTATCATTGAGTCCACCGACATGGCATTCGACCGATTCGGGTAATTTATCCAGCCCCGGAGGCGCGACGCGGGTGTCCATCACGCGCGGCGTCACGCCGCGCGCCATGAAAAAGTCCACGCATGACAGGCCGGTCATACCCAGCCCAATAATGACGACTTTTTTACCCTGATAATCTGCCATGATTAACGTACCTTCAGCGTCGCCAGGCCAATCAGCACCAGCATCAGCGAAATAATCCAGAAGCGCACGATAACGCGCGGCTCCGGCCAGCCCTTCAGTTCATAGTGATGGTGAATCGGCGCCATACGGAAGATGCGCTGACCGCGCAGCTTAAAGGAGCCAACCTGCAGGATCACCGACAGAGTCTCCACGACGAAAACGCCGCCCATAATCACCAGCAGGAATTCCTGACGCAGCAGCACGGCGATAATGCCAAGCGCGCCACCGAGCGCCAGCGAACCGACGTCGCCCATAAAGACCTGCGCCGGATAGGTGTTAAACCACAGGAAGCCCAGACCCGCGCCGACAATCGCCGTACAGACGATCACCAGCTCGCCAGCATGGCGCAGATAAGGAATGTGCAGGTAGTTGGCGAAGTTCATGTTGCCGGTAGCCCATGCCACCAGCGCAAAGCCGGCAGCGACGAAGACGGTCGGCATAATCGCCAGGCCGTCGAGGCCATCGGTCAGGTTGACCGCATTGCCGGTACCGACGATAACGAAGTAAGCCAGCAGGATATAGAGCAGGCCCAGCTGCGGCATCACGTCTTTAAAGAATGGCACCACCAGCTCGGTCGCCGGGGTGTCTTTCCCGGCCAGATAGAGCGCGAACGCCACGCCCAGCGCGATCACCGACATCCAGAAATACTTCCAGCGAGCGATCAGGCCTTTGGTATCTTTGCGCACGACTTTACGGTAATCATCAACAAAGCCGATGATCCCGTAGCCGATTAATACCGTCAGTACGCACCAGACGTACGGGTTGGAGGGGTAAGCCCACAGCAGAACGGAGACGGTGATCGCAGTGAGGATCATGATCCCCCCCATGGTCGGCGTGCCGCGTTTGCTGAAATGGGACTCTGGACCGTCGTTACGTACGACCTGGCCGAAGGAGAGTTTTTGCAGACGGGCGATCATGCGCGGGCCCATCCACAACGAGATGAACAGCGCGGTCAGCAGGCTGACGATGGCGCGAAACGTCAGATAAGAAAAGACGTTAAAGCCGGAATAATATTTGACCAAATGTTCGGCCAGCCATACTAACATGTCCCAGTCTCCTGTAATGCGCGTACTACCTCTTCCATGGCGGCACTACGTGAACCCTTCACTAAAATGGTCATTATCTTGTGCTCCGCCAGCAGCTCGCGCAGGCGAGCCACTACTGCGGCTTTATCATTAAAATGTTCGCCCACGCCGCTGGCGCGGCTGATATCCGCGCTCAAGGTGCCGACGCTGAGGACGCAATCCAGCCCCGCCGCTTTCGCTGCCTCGCCGACTTCGCGATGGCAGGCCGCGCTTTCCGCGCCAAGCTCCGCCATATCGCCGACCACCATCGCCCGGAAGCCGGGCATCTCTGACAGTACCTGCACTGCCGCGGTCATCGAACCAACGTTGGCGTTGTAGGAGTCATCCAGCAGCAGCTGGCTCTCCGTCAGCCGGATCGGGAACAGACGCCCCGGAACGGCCTTCAGCTGCGCCAGACCGGCTTTTACCGCCGCCAGATCGGCGCCTACCGCCATCGCCAGCGAGGTCGCCGCCAGCGCGTTAGCGATGTTATGGCGTCCCGGCAGCGGCAGCAGGACGTCAACGTTGCCGGTTGGGGTCTGCAGCGTAAATTCGGTACCGTGGCTGGTGATCTGCACGTTGGTCGCCGTGAAGTCGCTGTTGGCCGCATTCGGTGAGAAGCGCCACACTTTGCGATCGCCAATCACCGCCTGCCAGTTCAGCCAGTCGTTGTTATCGGCATTGAGAATGGCGATGCCGTTTTCCGGCAGACCGGTATAGATTTCGCCCTTCGCCTTCGCCACGCCCGCCAGCGAGCCGAAACCTTCGAGGTGCGCCGCAGCAAGGTTGTTGACCAGCGCGGCTTCCGGACGCGTCAGGCTGACGGTCCAGGCGATTTCGCCCTGGTGGTTGGCGCCGAGTTCGATCACCGCGTACTGATGCTCTTTAGTCAGGCGCAGCAGCGTCATCGGTACACCGATATCGTTGTTCAGGTTGCCAGCGGTATACAGTGTGTTGCCGCACTGGCTAAGGATCGCCGCGGTCATCTCTTTGACCGAGGTTTTACCGGACGAGCCGGTCAGGGCGACGACGCGTGTCGGTACCTGCTGACGCACCCAGGCGGCTAACTCGCCGAAAGCCTGGCGGGTATCTTTCACGATCACCTGCGGGAGATCGCAGGCCAGCGGACGGCTCACCAGCAGCGCGCCGGCGCCAGCTGCTTTCGCCTGTTCGGCAAAATCATGAGCGTCGAAACGCTCGCCTTTCAGCGCCACAAACAGGCAGCCCGCCGTCACTTTACGGGTATCGGAGGTCACCTCGTCGATAGCGATGTCGCTACCCTGCCGTTCGCCATGGGCGATCGCGGCGAGCTGGCTTAACGTAAAGCGAATCATGCTACCGCTCCCAGCAGACGCGCGACGGTGACGCGGTCGGAATAATCCAGACGGCGATTGCCGACGATCTGGTAATCTTCATGGCCTTTACCCGCCACCAGCACCACGTCATTCTCTTTCGCCTGCATCACGGCGTTGGTGACCGCTTCCGCGCGGCCTTCCATCACCTTCGCATGACCCGCATCGAGCATGCCGGCCAGAATATCGTTGATAATCGCCCGCGGCTCTTCAGTACGCGGGTTGTCATCAGTGACCACCACGATGTCGGCAAATTCTTCAGCGATAGCGCCCATCAGCGGACGCTTGCCTTTATCACGGTCGCCGCCGCAGCCGAAAACGCACCACAGCTT
Organism: Klebsiella variicola; assembly: GCF_000828055.2. Lineage (NCBI taxonomy): Bacteria > Pseudomonadati > Pseudomonadota > Gammaproteobacteria > Enterobacterales > Enterobacteriaceae > Klebsiella > Klebsiella variicola. The sequence continues at coordinate 4,591,065 of NZ_CP010523.2, forward strand.
ACCGCTGCAGTGCAGGCGCGCGGCCTGCAGCGCTTTTTCCAGCGCGTCAGGCGTATGGGCATAATCCACCACCACGGCTGGTTTACCGGGCGCGCTGAACACTTCCATACGGCCACATACCGGCTGTAAACGCGCTGCGGTTTTCAGCAGATCGGCCAGCGGATAGCCCAGCGCCAGCAGCGTCGCCAGCGCCAGCAGCAGGTTGCTGACGTTAAAGGCGCCCATCAGGCGGCTTTCGATTTCACCGTTGCCCCAGCTGGAGTCAAACTGAATGGTCGCGCCGCTGTCGTGATAGTTGACCGCGGTGGCCTTCAGCCAGCGGCCGTGGCAGTTCGGATTGATATGATCTTCCATCGACACCGCCACCGCATCCGGCAGCTTCGCCAGCCAGCGACGCCCCACTTCATCGTCAGCGTTGACGATGGCCTGGCCGCAATGGTGGGTCGAGTACAGCAGCCATTTCGCCGCTTCGTAGTGCTCCATGTCGCCATGGTAGTCGAGGTGGTCGCGGCTCAGATTGGTAAACACCGAGGCGGCAAACTGCAGCGCCGCCACGCGGTGTTGCACCAGACCGTGGGAAGAGACTTCCATCGCGCCGAAGGTTGCCCCCTGCCCGACCAGACAGGAGAGCACATGCTGAACGTCTACCGCAGAACCGGTGGTATTTTCGGTCGGCACGACCTTATCCAGCAGGCCGTTGCCAACGGTCCCCATCACTGCGCTGGTTTCGCCGAGCAGCTTCGCCCACTGCGCCAGCAGTTGAGTGGTGGTCGTTTTACCGTTAGTACCGGTGACGCCCACCAGACGCAGCTGCTGCGACGGCTGATGATAAAAACGCCCGGCCAGCGCCGATAAGCGTTCGTTAAGCTGGCTCAGGTAAATAACCGGCACGCCGTGCATTTCACGGATCTCACCGTCTTCAGCCTCGCCCTGCGCTTCAGCAATAATGGCAGCCACACCTTGCGCTATCGCCTGCGGGATATAACGACGCCCGTCCGCCTGATGACCCTGTACCGCGATAAAGAGATCGCCGGAAGCAGCCACCCGGCTGTCCAGCGTCATCTCTCGCAGAATGCGCTCCGGTGCGTTTGGCACCCACGGAGCGAGTAGGTCGCGCAAATTACGATCTGCCACCTGTTCCCTCGCCTTGATTAATTACAAATTCACTTTTTTCGCCCGTTGCCAGCGCATCCGGCTCGATGTTCATGGTGCGCAATACGCCGCCCATGATGGCACCGAAGACCGGCGCGGAAACGGCGCCACCGTAGTATTTACCTGCCTGCGGGTCGTTGATCACCACCACCAGCGCGAAGCGCGGATGGCTGGCGGGCGCAACGCCTGCGGTGTAAGCAATATATTTGTTGATATAGCGGCCATCCGGCCCCACTTTTTTCGCCGTACCGGTTTTAATCGCGATGCGATAGCCTTTGATCGCCGCTTTCACGCCGCCGCCGCCGGGCAGCGCCACGCTTTCCATCATATGAACGACGGTACGAACGAGTGATTCCGGGAAGACGCGCTCGCCCGGAACCGGTGGATCAACCTTGGTAATTGACAGCGGGCGATAGATGCCATAGCTGCCAATCGTTGCGTAGACTCGCGCTAACTGTAACGGGGTTACCATTAGCCCGTAGCCGAAAGAAAAGGTGGCCCTCTCTATGTCAGACCACCGTTGTTTTTGAGGATATAAGCCACTGCGTTCTCCGACCAACCCCAAATTGGTCGCCTTTCCAAGCCCAAAACGTGAGTAAGTATCTACTAACGCTGAGGACGGCATCGCTAACGCCAGCTTAGAAACACCGACGTTACTCGACTTCTGTAGCACCCCGGTCAGGGTCAATTCGCTATAACGCGCCACGTCTTTGATTTCGTGGCCGTTAATTCGATAGGGAATGGTATTCAGCACGGTATTTTCGTTGACGATACCGCGTTGCAGCGCCGTCATCACCACCATCGGTTTCACCGTCGAACCCGGTTCGAATACGTCGGTGATAGCGCGGTTACGCATGGTGTCTTTCGCCGTACCGGCGAAGTTGTTCGGGTTATAGGAGGGGCTGTTGGCCATCGCCAGCACTTCCCCGGTGTTAACGTCCACTAACACGGCGCTGCCCGACTCGGCTTTGTTAAAGGCCACGGCGTTGTTCAGCTCGCGATAGACCAGCGCCTGCAGACGTTCGTCGATGCTCAGCGCCAGGTTGTGCGCCGCCTGGCTGTCGGTAGAAGAGATATCTTCAATGACCCGGCCATAGCGGTCTTTACGCACGATACGCTCGCCCGGCTGGCCGGTAAGCCATTTATCAAAGCTTTTTTCGACCCCTTCAATCCCCTGGCTGTCGACGTTGGTAAAGCCAATGAGGTGAGCAGTCACTTCTCCGGAAGGGTAATAACGACGGGACTCTTCACGCAGATGAATGCCCGGCAGCTTTAGCTTTTTGATGTAGTCGGCCATGTCAGGGTTTACCTGACGCGCCAGATAGATAAAACGCATCCGCGGATTGGTATTGATGCGCGTTGCCAGCTGATCCAGCGGCATATTGAGGGCGTCCGCCAGCGCCTTCCAGCGCGTATCCAGGGTGACCCCGCCAGCATCATGCAGCTCCTTCGGATCGGCCCAGATAGCCTTCACCGGTACGCTGACCGCCAGCGGCCGCCCGGAGCGGTCGGTAATCATCCCGCGCGCGGTAGACACTTCCTGGACGCGCAGCGAGCGCATATCGCCCTGACGCACCAGCATGTCGGGGCTGACCACCTGGAGCCAGGCGACACGACCCAGCAGGAAAGTCAGCGCCAGCAGAATACAGCCGCACAGCAACGCAAAACGCCAACTGATAAAGTTGGCCTGTTCTTCCTGACGCTTTGCTTTTGGCGTTTTTGGCGCTGCTTTCATCCGTCGCAATAATCCTTATTTCTGTACAACGATATTTTCTTGTGATGGATCGACGTGTTGCATCTGCAACTTCTCGGTCGCGATCCGCTCAACCCGACTGTGATCGCCGAGCGCGTTCTCTTCGAGGATCAGGTTGCGCCACTCGATATCCAGGGCGTCGCGTTCCAGAACCAGTTGTTCACGCTGCGCGGTCAGCAGGCGCGTATGGTGCGCGGTGGTGACCACGGTAATCGCCGTAATAATGATGCAAATGAACAGGCAGAGTGGCAGTTTCCCAAACCGCAGAAGGTCGTCCCCGATCACGCCAGGCAAAGCATGGCGCTCGTTGCTTCCAATCGACCCTTTAACCTTGCTTAAGGCCTCTGTCACTCTGCCGATCATGCGTTCGTCCTCTCTGCAATACGCAGCACTGAACTACGGGCACGTGGATTCTCTGCCACCTCTTCTTCGCCCGGCATCAACTTGCCTAGTGCTCGTAACTCACGGCCGCCCAGTTTTTTGAGCTGCGCTTCGGTCATCGGTATTCCCGCCGGAACCTGCGGACCGCGGCTTTGTTCACGCATAAAGCGCTTCACAATGCGATCTTCCAGCGAATGAAAACTAATGATCGATAGCCGCCCACCCGGGGCCAGCACGCTGAGCGAGCTTTTTAGCGCCTGCTCTATCTCCTCCAGTTCACTGTTTACCCATATGCGCACCGCCTGGAAGGTACGGGTCGCGGGATGTTTATGCTTATCTTTTACCGGCATCGCCGCAGCAATGACCTCCGCCAGCTCTTTGGTGCGGGTCATCGGTTCAATACGGTTACGTTCGACGATCGCGCGGGCGATACGTTTACCGAAACGCTCTTCGCCGAAGGTTTTAATCACCCAGGCGATATCGGCTTCTTCTGCCGTCTGCAGCCACTCGGCCGCGGACTGACCGCGCGTCGGATCCATGCGCATGTCCAGCGGCCCGTCGCGCATAAAGGAAAAGCCGCGTTCCGCATCGTCAAGCTGCGGGGAAGAGACGCCGAGATCGAGCAGAATGCCGTCGATCTTACCGGTAAGATTACGCTCGTCGACGTAGTCAGCGAGCTGTGAAAAAGGACCATGTACGATGGAAAAGCGGGGATCATCGATGGTTTTCGCGACGGCAATCGCCTGTGGATCGCGATCGATTGCCAGCAAGCGTCCTTCCGCTCCCAGCCGGGAGAGGATCAGGCGCGAGTGACCACCGCGGCCAAAAGTACCATCAATATAGATACCGTCTGGACGAATATTGAGGCCGTTGACGGCTTCATCCAGAAGTACCGTAGTATGTTTATAATTTTCCATCATTTTTATAAGGACAAATCCTGCAGGCGCTCCGACAGTTCACCGGTCGCGGACTGCTCAGCGTCGATATCTTCCTTGACCCGTTGATACCAGGTCGTTTCATCCCACAGTTCAAACTTATTAAACTGCCCGACCAGCATCACTTCTTTTGTCAGCCCGGCATGCTGCCGTAACACCGGCGCGATGAGCAATCGTCCGGCATTATCCATCTGACATTCGCTGGCATGACCCAGAAGCAAACGCTGTACGCGCCGCTCAACGGGATTCATGCTCGATAAACGCGACAATTTCTGCTCGATGATTTCCCATTCAGGCAATGGATAAAGCAGCAGGCACGGGTGATGAATGTCAATGGTGCATACCAATTGACCGGCAGCGTCCTCGATCAGCCCATCGCGATAGCGCGTTGGCACGGCCAGGCGGCCTTTGCTGTCGAGATTGACCAACGTTGCTCCACGGAACATGCCAGCCTCACCCCTTTTCGCCACTTTATCCCACAAATTCCCACCAGAAGGAGTTTACGGAGCGGAGGAAAAGCTTGTCAAGCCAGCACGGATGCCAACAGAGCTCAAAAACCCATTATTTACAGCCGACATTAGCCCTGATGAAAAAATCATCAACAGGCGAGGCAAATTAACGTTATGAATACGTGTAAGAAAATAACCAACAAACTCGTAACAGTTATAAACAACAAAATATCTTCGGCGGGAAAATATAAAGTGTCAGTTTGCGACGCGAGCGGCATTTTAGGCCATTATGCCGGTCGTTAACAGTACCTGTTGCTGGCTGAGGGGCGGACCAGACGCGGGATAGGGCAGAAGAGAAAGGCTGGGGCGTACAAAATGAGTGTTAATTCAGCAATTAACCTGGTGAATGTAACAAAATAATACAATTAAAGCCTGCGCAATCATTTTTTGTGTCCCGTTTTGAGTAACAAAACGATTGCCAGCGAATTAAACAAAATAACACGTAAAGAAGTTTAGGGATTTGTCTGAAATATATTCAGTTTTGCATTTTGGACGTCAATTGCCTGATTAATCGCCAAAGGCCTGCTTTCCGGCAGGCCCGCCAGGAATATTCCTGGGCTCTGGCGATATTGCGCGCTTAGCGGCGATTCAGGCTACCACGACGATAGAGATTACGGCGAATACGGCTCAGGCCCGGCTTTGGCTTGCGCGGTTCATCGAGGCTGGCGAGGACGATCTCCAGCACCCGCTCAGCGACATCGCGATGGCGCTGAGCCACCGCCAGCACCGGGCACTGCAGAAAATCGAGCAGCTCATTATCGCCGAAGGTGGCGATCGCCAGCTCGGAGGGCAGTTTGCCCTCACGGCGCAGCGTCACATCCATCACGCCCTGCAGCAACGGGAAAGAGGTAGTAAACAGCGCCTGAGGCATCGGATGGGTTTCAAGCCATTTCTCAAACAGCTGAGCCGCCGCTTCGCGCTCATAGCTGTTGGCATAGAGATAATGCACCTCGCGCGGATCGTCCTGCCAGGCTTTGCGGAAGCCCTGCTCGCGCAGGAAGCTCACCGACAGTTCCGGCAGCGCGCCGAGATAAAGTACCGTTTCGCCAGGGAAGGTCCGCAGCTCGGCAGCGAGCATTTCAGCGTCATCCTGATCAGCGCCGACCACACTGGTGAAATGCTCGCGGTCAAGGGCGCGGTCAAGCGCGACAATCGGAAATGGATCGTTAGCCCAGCGTTGATAGAAAGGGTGCTCCGGCGGCAGCGAAGTGGAGACAATGATAGCGTCAACCTGGCGCTGCAGCAGATGCTCAATGCAGCGCATCTCGTTATCGGGTTGATCCTCCGAACAGGCAATCAGCAGCTGATAGCCGCGCTGACGCGCCTGACGTTCGAGATAATTTGCAATGCGGGTATAGCTGGTATTTTCGAGATCCGGGATCACCAGACCGATAGATCGTGTGCGTCCTGCACGCAGGCCAGCGGCGACCGCATTCGGATGATAGTTATGCTCTCGCACCACAGCCATCACCTTTTCGACCGTTTTATCGCTTACGCGGTACTGCTTCGCTTTGCCATTAATCACATAGCTCGCGGTGGTTCTTGAAACACCGGCCAGCCGGGCGATTTCATCCAGTTTCACAATTGCCCCTTGGGTAAGAAGTGCCAAACATAACCATTATTCAGGTATGGAACCCTTTTTATAACATCTAAGCGCAGAATAGTTAGCGCAGCAACCGCTTTCGCTTACAGTTCCTACTGATTTCGCAAAAAAAAAGCCCGACAGTCGCTGCCGGGCTATTTTTGCATCAGTTCCCGATCCTCAGCGCATGATTTTATCACCGCGAGACAGGCCGACCACACCGGAGCGAGCCACTTCTACGATCCGAGCGACATCGCGCAGCGAAGCCAGGAAAGCATCAAGCTTATCACTGGTTCCGGCGAGCTGAACGGTATAGATAGAAGGCGTCACATCGATAATCTGTCCGCGAAAGATTTCGGTGTTGCGTTTCACTTCTTCACGGCCATAGCCGCTGGCCTGAACCTTCACCAGCATGATTTCGCGTTCGACATGGGCCCCCTGCCCCAATTCGCTGACCCGCAGCACATCCACCAGCTTGTGCAGCTGCTTTTCAATCTGCTCGATCGCTTTTTCATCGCCCACGGTCTGGATGGTCATTCTGGAGAGCGTAGGGTCGTCCGTCGGCGCCACAGTCAGGCTTTCTATATTATAGCCGCGCTGGGAAAAGAGGCCGATAACGCGGGACAATGCGCCCGATTCGTTTTCCAGTAATACCGATAATATCCGGCGCATAATCAGGTCCTCTCCGTTTTGCTCAACCACATCTCATCCATGCCGCCGCCGCGGATCTGCATGGGGTACACATGCTCACTGCCGTCGACGGTGACATCGACAAACACCAGCCGGCGCTGACGCACCTGCTCCAGCGCTTCAGCAAGCTTTGACTCCAGCTCCTGCGGCTCGCTGATGCGGATCCCGACGTGACCATAGGCTTCCGCCAGACGCACAAAGTCCGGCAGCGATTCCATATAGGACTGGGAGTGGCGCCCGGAATAGAGCATATCCTGCCACTGCTTCACCATCCCGAGATAGCGGTTGTTGAGGTTAAGCACCAGGACCGGTAACTCATACTGCAGCGCAGTAGAGAGTTCCTGAATGTTCATCTGGATACTGCCGTCACCGGTCACGCAGACCACCATTTCGTCCGGCAGAGCCATTTTGACCCCCAGCGCAGCCGGTAGGCCAAAGCCCATGGTGCCGAGACCACCGGAGTTAATCCAGCGCCGTGGTTTGTCGAAGGGGTAATACAGGGCGGCGAACATCTGGTGCTGGCCCACATCGGAAGTGACGTAGGCATCGCCCTGGGTCAACCGCCAGATAGTTTCAATCACCGCCTGCGGTTTGATTTTATCGCTCTGGTCGTCGTAGCGCAGACAATGGCGGGCACGCCACTGCTCGATCTGTTGCCACCAGTCGCGAATGTCGTCCAGCGGCTGCTGCGTCTCTTCCTGGTCCAGTAGCTCCAGCATCTGCTCCAGTACCAGCCGGGCATCGCCGACGATCGGCACATCTGCCGGCACGGTTTTCGAGATCGAGGTCGGATCGATATCAATATGCAGCACCGTCGCGTTCGGACAGTACTTGGCCAGATTGTTGGTGGTCCGATCGTCAAAGCGGACGCCGACGGCGAAAATGACGTCCGAATGGTGCATGGTCATGTTGGCTTCATAGGTGCCGTGCATACCCAGCATCCCCAGCGCCTGCGGGTGCGTCGCCGGGAAAGCGCCAAGCCCCATCAGGGAGGAAGCAACCGGCAGCTTCAGCTTTTCCACCAGTTCACGCAGCTGGGGTTCGCAATGCGCATTGATCGCCCCGCCGCCGACGTAAACGACCGGCTTACTCGCCGCCACCAGGGTCTGCAGGGCGCGTTTAATCTGTCCCTTATGACCGCTGGTGGTCGGGTTATACGAACGCATACTCACCGCCTCCGGCCAGGCGTACGGCAGCTTTTTCGCCGGATTGAGAATATCTTTTGGTAGATCGACCACCACCGGTCCGGGGCGACCGCTGGCCGCCAGCCAGAAAGCTTTCTTCAGGACACCGGGAATATCTTCGGTCTGCTTCACCAGGAAACTGTGCTTCACCACCGGACGGGAAATCCCCACCATGTCGCACTCCTGGAAGGCATCGTAGCCGATCAGCGATGTCGCCACCTGCCCGGAGAGGATCACCAGCGGAATGGAATCCATATAGGCCGTCGCGATGCCGGTGATGGCGTTCGTCGCCCCTGGTCCAGAGGTGACCAGCACGACGCCAACCTCGCCGGTCGCCCGCGCCAGGCCATCCGCCATATGCACTGCCGCCTGCTCGTGGCGAACCAGCACATGATCGATACCGCCAAGGGTATGTAACGCATCATAGATATCGAGGACTGCGCCTCCGGGATAGCCGAATACTTGCTTGACGCCCTGATCGACAAGCGATTGGACGACCATCTCGGCTCCTGACAACATCTCCATGGTTTGCCTCCAGGCTTATTGTTTTACGACAGCGGAACTCAATTTCCGCGCGCTCGCACGATGCGGAGGAGAGACCCTCCGCACTGAGGTGAATGGACTGCATGCCACTACCATAACTGCTCGCCAGCAGGCAGGCAATTCGCCGCAGGGGATGTGTTATCCCCGTAATAAGAAGAAAAGAAAGCGGAGAAGTGAAAATATGGTGGATTGCTTCAGAGATAAGAAAAGGGAATGGTAAATACTCGGAGAAAAGGCGTGATAGCAGGAATTGATCCATTTTTCACGAACCCAACGAATGCCTCGAACAGGTCAAACAGAACAAAATTCTGCATTATCGAATTTACATCATATAAAAAAAGGAGCCGAAGCTCCTTTTATCCTCGTTGCCATCGGCTCAGCGCTTGCAAATATCCACCAGCAGCTCTTCCATCCACTGATGGCCTTTATCGCGGCCAGCCGCTTCATGCCACGAGAGATAGCAGGTCCGGCTGTTAACCTTCAACGGCAAAGGTAATATTTGCAGGGCTAATTTATCGGCAAACTCATTGGCCAGCCAGCGCGGGGCAATCGCCACCATCTGAGTTTGCGATACCACGTTTAATACGCTGACCATCGCATTACCCTGATAGGCGATACGCGCCTGTTTATCGGCCGTGTCATACCACGGTAAACTGAATGAGGCATAGCGATCGAGAGCCACCGTAGCATGCTCCTCACGATAAATATCCGCCTCCATCACCGGCCCGGAAATACGGGGGTGGTTGCGACTGGCCACCAAAACCATTTCGTCTTTGAATAACGGGACGCAGGCAAACTCAGGGCGACGGAACTCTTCATAACCGATCACAAATTCCGTTTCCTGATAACGTAACTGATGTTCCGTATTTTGATTCAGCGCGGATTTAAAGACCAAATGAATATTGGGTGCGATCTCCGCAACTTTATTAAAAATAACCGACGTCAGGATGTTATCCAGCGGGCTGCAGACGCACAGATGGAAAACGCGCTCACTGCTTAGCGGTTCAAAACCGGAGCCCGGCAATTCGTTTTGGACCAGCTGCAGAGCCTGGCGCACAGAACCAAAAAGCTGATAGGCCCGCGCCGTCGGCTGAATACCGCGGCCATAGCGCACAAACAGCTCATCATTAAACATCACTTTCAGACGTGAAACCGCGTTACTCACCGCGGGTTGAGACATGCCGAGCGTATGGGCGGCACGGGTGATATTCTGCTCTTGCATAACCGCATCAAAAACGGTGAGCAGATTGAGATCAACCATCCGTAGTTGAGGTTTAACGACTTCCTGTCCGGGGGCTGATTTATATTCTGGAGTGTCAATTAACATATCTAATTCCGCCGTCACGATGAATTCCCTTTACTAAACCGCTATAATTAGCGTCGAAAATATCATTTATCATGCAAATGACATTTGCAAAATAGCAAAGGAGATTTTTAGGAATATATCAAGGCTATGAGTGGCAGTGAAAAAGCGGGACTACCAGGAAAATGAACCGCTCAAACCATACCGGTTACTTAATGATGATGAGTGTACCCATAATCCGTAAAAATAAAAACAACACCACTAGTTAACTGTAACTTAAGCAATAATAAAGTATTTTATTTTTAACCTCATAAAATTAACAACTGCTTATCATTGAAAAATAATCCGCTAATGAGCAAATACATTCATAAGGAAAATAAATATAATATTTTCATTCAGATAGCTTTTTTTGCCGCCTCGTTCACGGTTCATCGTGGCTGATGCGTTGAATGCAAAGCACTTTTTCAAATGAAACAAATGAGGGTGTGCCTCCCTTTGTCCAAAATAGGATCTTCGGCAAAACGGGGCTTACATCAGCACAATTTGCTAATTCACATCGTGAGCCAATAACGCTTTTTCCGTGCCAGGGGTTGACTTTAAAACGGCTATCCAGTAACTCTAAAAGCATAACGATTTCATCTGGAGTTTGACGCAATGATTCGCACCGCTCGTATCACCAGCCTACTACTACTAAACGCATGCCATTTGCGCGGTAGGCTGTTGGGCGACGTTCAGCGTTAAGTCATCTTCCAGCAAGACTATAAAACCCGCGCCTTGGCGCGGGTTTTTTTATGCTCGTCAACAAGGCGCCAGGACACAGACTAAGGATCCAAACCATGAGCCAGCAAGTCATTATTTTCGATACGACCTTACGTGATGGCGAACAAGCGTTACAGGCAAGCCTGAGTGTCAAAGAGAAGCTGCAGATCGCTCTGGCCCTTGAGCGTATGGGGGTCGACGTAATGGAAGTCGGTTTCCCGGTCTCTTCCCCGGGCGATTTTGAATCGGTGCAAAGCATCGCACGCACCATCAAAAACAGCCGTGTTTGCGCTCTGGCGCGCTGCGTTGAGAAAGATATCGATGTGGCAGCAGAATCCTTAAAGGTGGCTGAAGCTTTCCGCATCCATACCTTTATTGCAACCTCGCCGATGCATATCGCCACCAAACTGCGCAGCACGCTGGATGAAGTGATTGAGCGCGCGATCTATATGGTGAAGCGGGCGCGCAACTACACTGACGATGTCGAATTCTCCTGTGAAGACGCCGGCCGCACGCCGATTGCCGATCTGGCTCGCGTCGTGGAAGCGGCGATCAACGCTGGCGCCACCACCATTAATATCCCGGACACCGTCGGCTACACCATGCCGTTCGAATACGCCAACATTATCAGCGGCCTGTATGATCGCGTGCCGAATATCGACAAAGCGATTATTTCCGTCCACACCCATGATGACCTGGGCATCGCCGTCGGTAACGCCCTCGCCGCGGTCCACGCCGGTGCGCGCCAGGTAGAAGGCGCGATGAACGGTATCGGCGAACGCGCTGGCAACTGTGCGCTGGAAGAAGTGATCATGGCGATCAAAGTACGCAAAGACATCATGAACGTGCACACCAACATTAATCATCATGAAATCTGGCGCACCAGCCAGACCGTCAGCCAGATCTGCAATATGCCGATCCCGGCCAACAAAGCCATCGTCGGCACCGGCGCCTTCGCCCACTCCTCCGGCATCCACCAGGACGGCGTACTGAAGAACCGCGAAAACTACGAAATCATGACTCCGGAATCCATCGGCCTGAACCAGGTACAGCTGAACCTGACTTCCCGCTCCGGTCGCGCGGCGGTGAAACACCGGATGGAAGAGATGGGTTACCAGGAGAGCGATTACAACCTGGATCATCTGTACGACGCGTTCCTGAAGCTGGCGGACAAAAAAGGCCAGGTCTTCGATTACGATCTGGAAGCGCTGGCGTTTATCAACAAGCAGCAGGAAGAGCCGGAGCATTTCCGCCTGGACTACTTCAGCGTCCAGTCTGGCTCCAGCGATATCGCCACCGCTTCAATCAAGCTGGTCTGCGGGGATGAAATCAAAACCGAAGCCGCTAATGGCAACGGTCCGGTCGACGCCATCTACCAGGCTATTAACCGCGTGACAAACTACAACATTGATTTAGTGAAGTATGGCTTAAGTGCGAAAGGCCACGGCAAAGACGCCCTGGGCCAGGTGGATATCGTCGTTGACTACAACGGCCGCCGTTTCCACGGGGTTGGCCTGGCCACAGATATCGTTGAGTCGTCAGCAAAAGCCATGGTTCACGTGCTGAACAACATCTGGCGCGCCGCCGAAGTCGAAAAAGAATTGCAACGCAAAGCTCAGAATAAAGAGAACAATAAGGAAACCGTGTAATGTCGAAGAATTACCATATTGCCGTTTTGCCGGGTGATGGCATTGGCCCGGAAGTGATGAACCAGGCGATGAAAGTACTGGAAGCCGTGCGCCAACGTTTTGCCATGCACATTACCACCAGCCAGTATGACGTCGGTGGGGCGGCTATTGACCGTCAGGGGACTCCCCTGCCGCAGGCGACCGTCGCCGGATGCGAACAGGCGGATGCGATCCTGTTCGGCTCCGTCGGTGGTCCGAAATGGGAACACCTGCCGCCCGCCGAGCAGCCAGAGCGCGGTGCGCTGCTGCCGCTGCGTAAGCACTTCAAACTGTTCAGCAATCTGCGTCCGGCCAAACTGTACCAGGGGCTGGAGGAGTTCTGCCCGCTGCGCGCCGACATCGCTGCCAACGGCTTCGACATTCTCTGCGTTCGCGAACTGACCGGCGGCATCTACTTCGGCCAGCCAAAAGGCCGCGAAGGCAGCGGTCAGCATGAGAAAGCCTTTGATACCGAGGTGTATCACCGCTTTGAAATCGAACGTATCGCGCGCATCGCTTTTGAATCCGCTCGTAAGCGTCGTCACAAAGTGACCTCCATCGATAAGGCCAACGTCCTGCAGTCGTCCATTCTGTGGCGCGAAATCGTCACCGAGCTCGGCAAGGAGTATCCGGACGTTGAGCTGGCGCATATGTATATCGATAACGCCACCATGCAACTGATTAAAGATCCGTCCCAGTTCGACGTGCTGCTGTGCTCCAACCTGTTTGGCGACATCCTCTCCGACGAGTGCGCGATGATCACCGGCTCTATGGGCATGTTGCCGTCCGCCAGCCTCAACGAGCAAGGTTTTGGCCTGTATGAACCAGCGGGCGGCTCGGCGCCGGACATCGCGGGCAAAAATATCGCTAACCCGATCGCGCAGATCCTCTCTCTGGCCCTGCTGCTGCGCTACAGCCTCGACGCTGACGAAGCGGCAACCGCCATTGAAAGCGCCATCAACCGTGCTTTAGAGGAAGGGGTTCGTACCGGCGACCTGGCGCGCGGAACGGCGGCGGTCAGTACTGATGAAATGGGCGATATCATTGCCCGCTATGTCGCAGAAGGGGTGTAATCATGGCGAAGACGTTATACGAAAAATTATTTGATGCGCACGTAGTGTATGAGGCGCAGAACGAAACCCCGCTGCTGTACATCGACCGCCATCTGGTGCACGAAGTGACCTCCCCGCAGGCGTTTGACGGCCTGCGCGCGCATGGCCGCCAGGTGCGCCAGCCGGGTAAAACCTTCGCGACCATGGATCACAACGTCTCGACGCAGACCAAAGATATCAACGCGTCCGGCGAGATGGCCCGTATCCAGATGCAGGAGCTGATTAAGAACTGTAAAGAGTTTGGCGTTGAGCTGTATGACTTAAATCACCCATACCAGGGTATCGTCCACGTCATGGGCCCGGAGCAGGGCGTCACCCTGCCGGGGATGACCATTGTTTGCGGTGACTCCCATACCGCCACCCACGGCGCGTTCGGGGCGCTGGCGTTCGGTATCGGCACCTCCGAAGTGGAGCATGTGCTGGCGACCCAGACCCTGAAACAGGGCCGCGCGAAGACCATGAAAATCGACGTGCAAGGCAAAGCGGCGCCGGGTATTACCGCTAAAGATATCGTGCTGGCCATCATTGGTAAAACCGGTAGCGCCGGCGGCACCGGCCATGTGGTTGAGTTCTGCGGCGAAGCGATCCGCGATCTGAGCATGGAAGGGCGTATGACCCTGTGCAACATGGCGATCGAGATGGGCGCCAAAGCGGGCCTGGTCGCGCCGGACGAAACCACCTTCAATTACGTACGCGGCCGTCTGCATGCGCCGAAAGGCAAAGATTTTGACGATGCCGTCGCGTACTGGAAAACCCTGAAAACCGACGATGGCGCGACGTTTGATACCGTGGTGACGCTGCAGGCGGCGGAGATTGCCCCGCAGGTAACCTGGGGCACCAACCCGGGCCAGGTGATCTCAGTGACGGATAATATCCCCGATCCGGCGTCATTCAGCGATCCAGTGGAACGCGCCAGCGCCGAAAAAGCGCTGGCCTACATGGGCCTGAAATCCGGGATCCCGCTGACGGATGTGGCTATCGATAAAGTGTTTATCGGCTCCTGCACCAACTCGCGAATCGAAGATTTACGCGCCGCGGCGGAAATCGCTAAAGGACGTAAAGTGGCGCCGGGTGTCCAGGCGCTGGTGGTGCCGGGTTCCGGTCCGGTGAAAGCGCAGGCGGAAGCGGAAGGCCTGGATAAGATCTTCATCGAAGCCGGCTTTGAGTGGCGCTTACCGGGTTGCTCGATGTGTCTGGCAATGAACAATGACCGCCTGAATCCGGGCGAGCGCTGTGCCTCCACCAGCAACCGTAATTTTGAAGGCCGTCAGGGCCGCGGCGGACGCACGCACCTGGTGAGCCCGGCAATGGCCGCAGCGGCAGCTGTTACCGGTCATTTCGCCGATATCCGTAATCTGAAGTAAGGAGACCATCATGGCAGAGAAATTTACCCAACATACCGGCCTGGTGGTTCCGCTGGATGCTGCAAACGTCGATACCGACGCGATTATTCCCAAGCAGTTTTTGCAGAAAGTGACTCGCACCGGCTTCGGCGCCCACCTGTTTAACGACTGGCGCTTTCTCGACGATAAAGGCCAGCAGCCGAACCCGGATTTTGTGCTGAATTTCCCGCAATACAAAGGGGCGTCAATCCTGCTGGCACGTGAAAACTTCGGCTGCGGCTCCTCGCGCGAGCACGCGCCGTGGGCGTTGACCGATTACGGCTTTAAGGTCGTGATTGCGCCAAGCTTTGCCGATATCTTTTACGGCAACAGCTTCAATAACCAGCTGCTGCCGGTGACCCTGAGCGACGAGCAGGTCGATGAGCTGTTCAAGCTGGTGCAGGCCAACCCGGGCATGACGTTTGAAGTGGATCTGGAAGCTCAGGTAGTTAAAGCTGGGGATAAAACCTACAGCTTTAAGATCGACGACTTCCGCCGCCACTGTATGCTCAACGGCCTGGATAGCATCGGCCTGACGCTGCAGCACGGAGAGGCGATTTCCGACTATGAACGCAAGCTGCCGGCGTTTATGAATTAACCTTCGGGCCCGGTCATTTGACCGGGCTTTTTAATTTTATCGCGGCGGAAATTGCGATCTCACGCACAAAAAACAATATTGATTCGCTGATTGTCAGGCCTTGCCCCCACCCTGCCCCACACCATAAAGAAGAATCATTCCGCTTTCCTTCTCTTCCTCATCGTTGTTTATGTATTATCCCTTCACTGCAAGTAAAAATAAGGCACGAGTGTTTAATATAAAAATATAAGAATGTGAAAGAAGCGTTAATCTCATAGAGAACCCCTATAGCTCAGAACAAAAAAAAACATTATTTTTCGATTTTTCCCCTCGCTATCGTTGCCCACAGAGAAATATTAACTAAGGACACGCCCGGGCCCCCGCATATCGGCCTCCCGGCCTCCTGTGGAGAGAAGAGATGAGCCACTATCCGCACCTTTTCAGTCCGTTGACCATCAACGGCATGACGCTAAAAAACCGCATTATCATGCCCCCTATGGGCACCAATATGGCCACGCTCAACGGCGAGGTCTCGCAGGAACAGCTGGAATACTATGAACTGCGGGCCAAAGGCGGCACCGGACTTATCACCATCGAAAACATCTGTATTGATTTTCCCTTTGCTTCCAACGGCACCACGCAGTTACGCATCGATAACGATCAATATATTCCGCGACTGTTTAAATTAACCGAGACCCTGCATAAACATGGCGCCTGCGTATCCATTCAGTTAAATCATGCTGGCGCTTCGGCGTACGCCTACCGCCTTGACGGTCAGACGCCACTCTCTTCCTCCACGACGCCCTCGAAAAAGCACGGAAATATTCCACGCCCAATGACGCATGAGGAAATTTATCATGCCGTTGAAAAGTTTGGTGATGCCGCGGAGCGCGTTCGTCGTGCGGGTTTTGACAGCGTCGAAATTCATGCCGGTCATTCCTATTTAATTAGCCAGTTTTTATCGCCGTTATTTAACAAACGCACCGATGAATTTGGCGGCACCGTCGAAAATCGCACCCGGATATTAAGTCTGATTATCGATAAAGTGCGCGCCTGCGTGGGGCCGCGTTTTCCGGTCAGCCTGCGCATCAGCGCCGACGACTTCCTCAAGGGGGGCAATACCCTCGAAGATTCCCTGCGCATCCTTGAACTCTGCCAGGATAAGGTCGATATCATCAACGTCTCTGCGGCGCAGAATGACAACCTGAATCTGCAAATCGACCAGATGTCGCTGGAGGATGGCTGGAAGCGCTACCTCTCCCGCGCGGTGCGCGATAAATTCCATAAGCCCACGGTCATCGCCGGCAATATTCGCTCACCACAGGTGGCCGAGGATATTCTCGCCAGCGGCGATGCCGACCTTATTGCCATTGGCCGCGGCCTGATTGCCGAGCCGGAGTGGGTGCAGAAGGTGCAAGGCGGTAAAGAGCGCCTGATGCGCAAATGCATCTCCTGCAATATCGGTTGCGCTGACCATCGTATCGCCCGCTCGCGCCCGCTGCGCTGTTCGATTAACCCGGACATCATCCACGGCGATGCCTACAAAATGCGCCGCGTCAGTCGCGAAACGAACGTGGTGGTCATCGGCGCTGGCACCGCCGGGATGGAAGCCGCCTGCACGGCGGCGGAAGTCGGTTGCCATACCTGGCTGCTGGAGGCGAAAAACCACGTCGGCGGCCTCGCCAGCGATATCTCCCGTCTGCCGGAGAAAAAGCGTATCGCCGATTTCCCGCAGTTTATGAAAAATCGCATCGCCTCGCTGGACAACCTGATGCTGCAGGTCGGCAAACGTGCCGACGTGGCCTCAGTTTCCGCCCTGCATCCGCATCTGATTGTCAACGCCACCGGCTCAACGCCGCTGCTGCCGCCCATTGAGGGCTTGCGGGAAAACATTGATACCGCGGACGGCAAAGTCTTTTCCATTACCGGCATGATCGACAACCTGGCGAAATTTACCAATATCGAGGGTAAACGTATCGCCGTCGTCGGCGCAGGCGCCGTTGGCCTCGACGTTATCGAATACTTTACGGCGCGCGGCGCGCAGGCGGTATTAATCGAAATGCAGGACGCCGCCGGTCGCGACCTCGACATCATTACCAAAAATGCCATGTTGACCATGCTCGACGAGCACCAGGTCGAACAGCACATGAATACCCAACTGATGGCAGTCGCTGCCGACCATTTCCGGGTGAAAAATACACAGCAAACCTTCGATATCCCCTTTGACTACGGCTTTGTCTGCCTGGGGATGCGCGCCAACCAGACGGGTCTCGACGAGATCGAGCGCTGGGCCAATGCCAATAACGTCAAAATCATGAATATCGGCGACAGCCTGATGGCGCGGCGCATTATCGACGGCATCCGCGAAGGCCGCAACGTGCTGGATACCCTGGAAGACATGGGTGCGCTGGGCAGTCGCGAAGCACAACGAATTCCCTTTCTAACTTATTGAGGATTTTTGTCATGGCAGAACGTATTACTGGACACACTGAGCTGATTGGCCTGATCGCCACCCCGATTCGCCACAGCATGTCACCCACCATGCATAACGAGGCTTTCGCCCATCTCGGGCTGGACTATGTTTATCTGGCTTTTGAAGTCGGTAATCAGGAGCTGAAGGACGTTGTGCAGGGCTTTCGGGCAATGAAGCTGCGCGGCTTTAATGTCTCTATGCCGAACAAAACCGAAATTTGCCAGTATCTCGATAAGCTGTCGCCGGCGGCGCAGCTGGTCGGGGCGGTCAACACCGTGGTCAACGACGATGGCGTACTGACCGGACATATCACCGACGGCACCGGCTATATGCGCGCCCTTAGCGAAGCGGGTATCGATATCATCGGCAAGAAGATGACCGTCCTCGGCGCCGGCGGCGCGGCGACCGCGCTCTGCGTCCAGGCGGCTCTGGATGGCGTGAAGGCGATCTCCATCTTTAACCGCCGCGATAAATTCTTCGCCAACGCCGAAGAAACGGTAGCTAAGATCCGCAACAACACCAACTGCGAGATCCATCTGTTCGATCTCGACGATCATGACAAGCTGCGCGCCGAAATCGACAGCAGCGTGATCCTGACCAATGCCACCGGCGTCGGCATGAAGCCGTTCGAAGGCCAAATGTTGCTGCCGAACGACAGCTTCCTGCGCCCGGATCTGATCGTCTCTGACGTCGTCTACAACCCACGTAAAACCCACCTGCTGGAAGTGGCGGAGAAAAAAGGCTGCCGCACCCTGAACGGTCTGGGGATGATGCTGTGGCAAGGCGCGCGCGCGTTCGAAATCTGGACGGGTAAACAGATGCCGGTTGATTACATCAAGAGCATTCTGTTCTAAGAGGCGAATGATGAAAAATAAATACATCCCTACTGCGGCAGGGCTGTATCTCAACTACCTGATTCACGGCATGGGGGTGCTCTTAATCACCCTCAACATGGCCCATCTTCAGGAACAGTGGGGAACAGACGCTGCTGGCGTATCCATCGTTATCTCCTCGTTAGGTATCGGCAAGCTGGCGACCATTGTGACCGGCTTTTTGTCGGATCGCTTTGGCCGTAAGCCTTTTATTTATCTGGGGATCCTCAGCTATCTGATCTTCTTCGTCGGCATCCTGCTGACTAAAAATATCTATCTGGCCTACGTCTTCGGCATTATGGCGGGCCTGGCGAATAGCTTCCTCGACTCCGGAACCTATCCGGCGCTAATGGAGTCTTTCCCGCACTCCGCCAGCCGGGCCAACGTGCTGATCAAAGCCTTCGTTTCCGCCGGGCAGTTCCTGCTGCCGTTCATTATCAGCTTCCTGATCTGGGCGAATCTGTGGTTCGGCTGGTCGTTCGTCATTGCGGCGGGACTGTTTGTCCTGAGCGGCATCTACCTGCTCAAAATGCCATTCCCGGATAGCCAGTCGGCGAAAAAAGAGGAGGCCCCTACGGCGCAGGCGGAAGCAACTGCCCGGCCGCAGGCTAATAAGCTGGATATGGTGATCTTCACCCTGTACGGCTACATTGGCATGGCAACCTTCTATCTGGTCAGCCAGTGGCTGGCGCAGTACGGTCAATTCGTGGTCGGCCTGCCCTACGCCTCGGCGATTAAACTGCTTAGCATCTATACCGTCGGTTCGCTGGTCTGCGTCTTCGTGACCGCCGCCTTCGTCAAAGAGGTGTTCAGCTCAGCCATCGCCATGATCATCTATACTGGCCTGTCGATGATTTCGCTGCTGCTGGTGTGCCTGTTCCCGACGCCGATGATGGTCACCGGCTTCGCCTTTATCATCGGCTTTGCCGCCGCCGGCGGGGTACTGCAGTTGGGAGCAACAATCATGGCAATGAGTTTCCCGAACGGAAAAGGCAAAGCAACCGGGATCTTCTACACCGCCGGCAGTATCGCCAGCTTCACGATCCCCCTGATCACCGCAAAGCTTTCGCAGATCAGTATTGCCAGCATTATGTGGTTTGATTTTGCAATCGCCGTGATCGGCTTTGTGATCGCCCTGTACATCGGCTATCGTCAACTGCAGGCTCGGGCGGCGCAAAAAGTGTCCCGCACCGCAGTCACCGCCTGAGGTTCAACGCGAACAATAATGGATACCTACATGACAAATGCAGTAACCGTAAAGAACATCACCTTTCAGGAAGGGGAAACCCTCATTTGTGTACCGCTGATCGGCAAAACCCTCGATGAGATACTGGGTAACGCCCATGGTCTGGTCGATGCCGGCGCCGATATTATCGAATGGCGCGTTGACCACTTTACCCAGGTCAGAGACATGACCCAGGTGATGGCCGCGCTGGCGGAAATCCGTGGCGCGCTGAAAGCGCTCCCGCTGCTGTTCACCTTCCGCAGCAAGAAAGAAGGTGGCGAAACCGAGATCAGCGACGAAGCGTACTTCGCGCTCAATCGCGAAGCCGCGCGCAGCGGACTGGTTGATGTTATCGATATCGAGCTATTCAATGATGAAGCGCAGATCCGCGCGCTGGTTAACGATGCGCATGCCGCGGGCGTCAAGGTGATCATGAGTAACCATGATTTCCACAAGACTCCCGCTCAGGAAGATATTATCTATCGCCTGCGCCGCATGCAGGATCTGGGCGCCGACCTGCCGAAGATCGCGGTGATGCCGCAGTCGCCGCAGGACGTTCTGACCTTGCTTGCCGCTACGCTGACCATGAAAGAAAAATATGCCACTCGCCCGCTGATTACCATGTCGATGGGCAAATCCGGTGGCGTTAGCCGGGTGACCGGGCGCTTATTCGGCTCGGCGATGACCTTCGGTACCGTAGGACAGGCTTCTGCGCCAGGACAGATCGCCATCGCCAAACTACGTGAAGTGATGGATATTCTCTCCTGATGCCCGAATGGCCCGGAGGCGATCTCCGGGCCATCCGCTAACAGAGATTCTGGCTGTCGTGGATAACCACATTTTTAAATGACTGTAGCGCCGGGGAAAGTAACCGATCTTTCATTGTCGCCAGATAGATATAGCGTGGGGGGATGGTGTTTTTAATCTTCAGGATGTGAACGTTGTAATAGGAGAGCGCGGAGATCCGCGGCATAATCGCGATCCCATAGTCAATACTGACCAACCCGGCCATCGCGGTATCCTCATCCACGTAGCAGGCGATCTCCGGCACCAGCTTTTGCTGCATAAACACATTATCGATAAACGGACGTAAACCGCTATTCTCTGAAAAATAGATATAGGGATAATGAATCGTCTCTACCAGATCGACCTCATGTTCATACAGGCGGGCCAACGGATGATCCTTCGCCGTGACCACCACCAGCTCCTGCTGAATAACAGGAATAAAATCGATATCCGGCTCATCCGCAATATAAGAGCAAATCGCCAGATCGACTTTGCCAGCTTTCAGCTCCTGCAATAGGGTCAGCGATGTCCCCTGAGTAAAAGAAAAAGTAACGTTGTGACATTCAGGTGAAAGAGAATATTGATTAATTAACTGCGGAACAACATATTCGCCCATCGTGTAAATAAAGGCGATGCGAATATTCTCTTTATTCTCGGCGCCATTTTTTTGTAATGTCATCCGGCCATTCTCCAGCGAGGCCAGCGCATCTTCGACATACGGCAAAAAACGCTTGCCGTTTTGCGTAATTTTAACGTTCCGTCCCTGTCTGGCGAACAGCGCGACCCCTAACTCCTTCTCCAGCTCCGATATCGCATGGCTTAGCGAGGGCTGGGTGATGCACAGACTGGAGGCGGCTTCGGTGTAATGTTCGGTTTCAGACAGACGTTTAAAATAATAAAGTTGCTTTAGGTTCATTATTTTTGCCCGTATAATATAAGAATAAATGCACTGACGCTAATATACCATGCAAGCCACCAATAATGTGCGGGAGCGGGTAAATATCGGCGTTACATCAAATATTCTTTTGTGAAGCGTATGAATGTGCAACAAAGCGTTGCCATTCATAGATACTATCTATAGTTCCTGGAGATGTTTTTGCATGTGCGAATATATGCAAAAATATTTTAAACTTTAAAGGAACTCGCTATGAGTATGTCAAACTCTCAGGAAGTCCTCACTTCCTCATCGGGGACGAAAAAAAGAAGCCGCGTTCGGATAGTTATTTTACTGCTGTTGTCCGTCGGAACGATGATCAATTATCTCGATCGCACCATCCTGGGTATTGTCGCCCCACAATTAACCCAGGAAATTCATATCGATCCAGCGATGATGGGCATCATTTTCTCCGCCTTTGCCTGGACCTATGCGCTGGCGCAGATCCCTGGCGGGGTATTTTTAGACCGTTTTGGTAACAAGCTCACCTATGCCCTGTCTATTTTCTTCTGGTCGCTGTTTACTCTGCTGCAAAGTTTTACCCTCGGGCTGAAAACCCTGCTCCTCCTGCGCCTGGGGCTTGGCGTCAGCGAAGCACCCTGCTTTCCGGCCAACAGCCGCATCGTCAGCACCTGGTTTCCCCAGCATGAGCGCGCGCGGGCGACGGCAACATATACAGTTGGCGAATATATAGGGCTGGCCGCTTTCTCGCCGCTGTTATTTTTAATCCTCGAACACCATGGCTGGAGAACGCTGTTTTTTCTCACCGGCGGATTAGGTATTTTATTTACGTTGGTGTGGTGGCGTTTTTATCACGAACCGCATGAATCACGCACGGCTAATAAAGCAGAGTTGGATTACATCGGCGCAAACAACATTAACAATAAAATCCAGAACGTTCCATTTAACTGGCGTGACGCCAGGTGTCTGCTGGGCTGTCGTCAGATCGTAGGCGCCAGTCTGGGCCAGTTTGCCGGGAACACCACGCTGGTGTTTTTTCTGACGTGGTTTCCCAGCTATCTTGCCAACGAGCGCCATCTCCCCTGGCTTCACGTTGGATTCTTCGCCACCTGGCCCTTCCTCGCCGCCGCGATCGGCATCCTCTTCGGCGGCTGGATCTCGGACCGGTTGCTGAAGCGAACCGGCTCCGTCAACATCAGTCGAAAGTTACCAATAATTTCCGGTTTACTACTGTCCAGCTGTATTATTGCGGCGAACTGGGTAAGCGCTAACAGCACCGTAATCATTATTATGTCGGTGGCATTTTTTGGCCAGGGGATGGTCGGTCTGGGCTGGACCTTAATTTCTGATATTGCCCCGGAAAATATGGCAGGCCTCACCGGCGGCATATTTAATTTTTGCGCCAATATGGCATCTATTATTGCGCCACTGATAATTGGTGTGATTATCTCCGCAACGGGTAATTTCTTTTACGCGCTGATCTACGTCGGCCTGACGGCGCTGATCGGCGTGATTGCCTACATTTTTATCATCGGCGATATCAAGCGTATCGTCCTGGAGTAGTCAGCTTGCCCCGGCGACGCGGCTCGCCGGGGCAAGGCAGATTGTCAGATATCCTTCACCTTGCTGGTCAAAAACAGCGTCACCAGCGAAATCGCGGCGATCGTCCAGTAGACGCTGGCATGGCCATAACTTTGCGACAGCGCCCCCTGCATCACGCCGGCGAGGATCACGCCGGTGGAAATACTGTTGGTGAACAGGGTGGTCGCTGCCCCCGCCCGGCCCGGCATTAAATCCTGGAACCACAGCATACCGATCCCGGCGATAATACCGATAAAGACCGCGTTAAATAGCTGCAGGGCCAGCAGCGCCGTACGGCCATGAAACAGAATCAACCCGGCATAAAACAGCACACCGGCCGCGACCGCCGCCACCATCATTTTACGTTTACCAAAGCGCTTCACGTAGTAGCCGGCGAGGATCATCGCCGGTATTTCCAGTCCGGCGGCGGTGCCCATCAGGATCCCGGCAAGGCTGTCGGGAAGACCGAGATCGTTACTGATCCACAGCGGCATATCAATGATATACATCGTGTTGCAGGTCCACATCAGCGTGGAGGCGATAAACAGCATGCGCACGTTCTTATCCTGCCAGCCGCCGACCTGCACCAGCGCCGCCGCCTCTTCCGAAGGCTGTTCCACCCGCGGGACCGAGGGCAGTTTAATGGCAATCAGCGCCAGACTAATCACAAAGATGCCCGCCGCAATGGAAAACATGGTGGTAAAGCCATAATTGAGGGCCAGCATAAAGGCCAGCGGCGGGCCAATAACCCACGCCAGCGACAGCTGGGCGCGCATGATCGAGCTGAACATCACCACTTCCCGCGCCGAGCTGTCGGCATACTCCCGGGCCAGGGCGAAGAGCTGCGGCATGGCGGCATTGGCGATGGACGCCAGCATCACCCCGCAGGTAATTAACGTCAGGTAGTGACGGTTGAAGGCAAACAGCAGCGCATTGCCCACCGCCATCAGGCAGCAGAGCATAATTAACCGCCGCCGATCGCCGCGGCTATCAGAGCGCTTAGCCAACGCCAGACTCACCAGGATCCCGGCAATGGCATTTACCGTGTAGAACAGGCCCACCCAGAACGGCTGCGCCCCTACTTCGCGGCTGAGAAACAAACTCAACGTCGGCGCCTGCAACGCGCCCGCCACGCCCATCATAAAAGCAACCAGCATAAAGGCGGCATACACGCCGTTTAGCCGTCGTCCCATCGTCATCAACCACAGCATGGAATGTCCTTAACACACGCGAAGTAAACGAAAAAAGCCAGCAGAGGATTTCTGCTGGCGGGTGATTCTATACTCTATGGGTTTCATGTTGCAGGACAAAACGGTTAACCGTTTTGCACAGCGCTTGTGCTGGCCCTGAAAGGGTGAGCGTGGCCAGAACGTCAGACCCTGAGCGCATCGACAGCGAAACGAGCGGTCGCGGCCAACGCCCCTGCAGCGTGAAAAACGACGAGTATAACACCAATACTCAGTCACACATGATGTCTGCAAGTCAATGATCAGAGGCCTTTGACGTCACTCCCCACTGCATCAGTTCTCCCAGGATTTCCTGTTGTCGTCCTGCCATCAGGCGGGCCAGCCAGGACGCATCCTGCGTCGCAGAAAAATAGCGCTGGTAGAACGATTTTGCGGTAGACCTCATCATATTCACCTCCTCGCTTCATCGGGATTCATTATTGGCTTAATATGGGGAGTAATAAATTGCTGAGTTTTGCGCAGGAGTTCCCCTTTTATGTCTTCCAGCCGTCTGCAACAACAGTTCATCCGCTTATGGCAGTGCTGCGACGGCAAGTCGCAGGAGACCACCCTCAACGAGCTGGCGGAAATGCTGAGCTGCTCGCGTCGCCATATGCGCACCCTGCTCAATATGATGGAGTCCCGCGGCTGGCTGGCCTGGGAGGCGGAGGCAGGCCGCGGCAAGCGTTCGCGGCTAACCTTTCTCTATACCGGCCTCGCCCTGCAGCAGCAGCGTGCCGAAGATCTCCTCGAGCAGGATCGCATCGATCAGCTGGTGCAGCTGGTCGGCGATAAGGCCGCCGTCCGCCAGATGCTGATCTCTCATCTTGGCCGCAGCTTTCGCCAGGGACGCCATATCCTGCGCGTGCTCTACTATCGTCCGATGAAGAATTTACTGCCCGGCAGTGCGCTGCGGCGTTCGGAAACGCATATTGCCCGGCAAATTTTCAGCGCCCTGACGCGGGTAAATGAGGAAAATGGGGAACTGGAAGCCGATATTGCCCACCACTGGCAGCAACTGACCCCCACCCACTGGCGCTTTTTCCTCCGTCCCGGCATCCATTTTCACCACGGCCGTGAGCTGGAGATGGCGGATGTGATCGCCTCTCTGCAGCGCAGCAATGCCCTGCCGCTCTATTCACATATCGAACGCATCGAATCGCCCACCGCCTGGACCCTGGATATTCATCTGCGCCAGCCCGACCGCTGGCTGCCCTGGCTGCTGGGTCAGGTGCCGGCGATGGTGCTGCCGCAGGAGTGGCAGACCATGAACCACTTTTCCTCCATGCCGGTCGGCACCGGCCCTTATGCCGTGGTGCGTAACAATCAGAACCAGCTCAAGATCCATGCCTTTGAAGACTATTTTGGCTACCGGGCGCTGATCGATGAGGTGAACGTCTGGGTGCTGCCGGAAATTAGTGAAGAGCCCAATGGCGGCCTGACGCTGCAGGGCAATACCGAAAGCGAAAAAGCGGTGGAGAGTCGCCTGGAAGAGGGCTGCTATTACCTGCTGTTCGACTCGCGAAGCCCGCTGGGGGCCAACGACGCGGTGCGTCGCTGGTTAAGCTATCTGTTTCAGCCCGCCAACCTGCTCTACCATGCGGGCGAACACTACCAGGGCAACTGGTTTCCCGCCTACGGCCTGCTGCCGCGCTGGCATCACGCCAGCAACCACGCCTGCGAGAAGCCGGCGGGGCTGGAGACCGTCACCCTCACCTATTACCGCGATCACGTCGAACATCGGGTGATCGGCGGGATTATGCGCGACCTGCTGGCAGCGCATCAGGTAAAACTGGAGATCCAGGAGCTGGAGTATGATGCCTGGCATCGCGGCGAGGTGGTCAGCGATATCTGGCTTAACAGCGTTAACTTCACCTTACCGATCGAATTCTCACTCTTCGCCTATCTGTACGAAGTCCCGCTCATTCAGCGCTGCATCCCCATTGACTGGCAGGCAGACGCCTGCCGCTGGCGCGCGGGAGAGTTTAATCCGGCCACCTGGAGCCAGCGGCTGCTGGCCGGGCAACATATCGTGCCGCTGATCCACCACTGGCTGATGATTCAGGGGCAGCGCAGTATGCGCGGCGTACGGATGAACACCCTCGGCTGGTTCGACTTTAAATCCGCGTGGTTTGCGCCGCCGGAGCCGTAAGCGCTTTCCGTCATCTGACAAAATCATTACACTAAGGCCGTTCTCAACGGGGTGCTAATAAACATACGCAATATCATTCAAGTTGCATCACGGCAGCAAGCGGGTGAATCCCCTGGAGCATAGATAACTATGTGACAGGGGTGAACGCGCGAAGCTAACGCAGATGCGGCTTGAAGGATGAAGCGTATGGGCTGAGAAAATACCCGTCGAACCTGATCCGGATAACGCCGGCGAAGGGATTTGAGGCTCACTCAAAATCCTTTGCCACCCCTTTTTTCTGAGGTGCAAAGTGTTGAAAAAATTACTCCCGCTGCTGGCGCTGGTCGCCATGCCCGCTCTGGCTAAGCCTGTCCTCACCGTCTATACCTATGACTCCTTCTCTGCCGACTGGGGCCCCGGCCCGGCGGTCAAAAAAGCCTTTGAAGCGGACTGCGGCTGCGAACTGAAGTTCGTCGCCCTGGAAGATGGCGTTTCGCTACTGAATCGCCTGCGCATGGAAGGCAAGAACAGCAAGGCCGACATCGTGCTTGGCCTGGATAACAACCTGCTGGAAGCCGCGGCGCAGAGTAAACTGTTCGCCAAAAGCCACGTACCTGCCAGCGCGGTCAGCGTGCCAGGCGGATGGGATAATGACACCTTTGTCCCCTACGATTACGGCTATTTCGCCTTCGTCTATGACAAAAATAAACTGGCTAACCCGCCGAAAAGCCTGAAAGAGCTGGTTGAGAGCCCGCAGAAATGGCGCGTCATCTACGAAGATCCCCGCACCAGCACCCCGGGGCTGGGCCTGCTGCTGTGGATGCAAAAGGTCTATGGCGATAAAGCGCCCGAGGCCTGGCAGAAGCTGGCGGCGAAAACGATCACCGTCACCAAGGGCTGGAGTGAAGCCTACGGTCTGTTCCTGAAAGGGGAAAGCGACCTGGTCTTAAGCTACACCACCTCGCCGGCTTACCACATTATTGAAGAGAAGAAAGACAACTATGCGGCGGCGAGCTTCGCTGAAGGCCATTATCTGCAGGTCGAAGTTGCCGCGCGTACCGCCGCCAGCAAGCAGCCGGAACTGGCGGAGAAGTTCCTCAAATTTATGGTCTCGCCTGGCTTCCAGAACGCCATCCCCACCGGGAACTGGATGTATCCGGTGACTCAGGTCGCGCTGCCGGCCGGGTTTGATACCCTGGTGAAGCCGCAGACCACCCTGTCGTTTACCCCGCAGCAGGTCGCCAGCGAGCGTCAGACCTGGATTAGCGCATGGCAACGCGCCGTCAGCCGCTAAACCTTCGCGGGCTATTGCCGGGCCTTTTTGCCGCCACCCTGCTCTGCGCCGTCGCGCTGGCGGCGTTTCTGGCGCTGTGGTTTAGCGCCCCCGGCGCGGGCTGGCAATCGGTCTTCAGCGATAGCTACCTGTGGCACGTGGTGCGCTTCTCCTTCTGGCAGGCGTCGCTGTCAGCGCTGTTCTCGGTGGTGCCGGCCATCTTTCTCGCCCGCGCCCTTTACCGGCGTCGCTTCCCGGGCCGCACACTGCTGCTGCGCCTGTGCGCGATGACCCTGATCCTGCCGGTGCTGGTGGCGGTGTTCGGCATCCTCAGCGTCTATGGCCGCCAGGGCTGGCTGGCCTCGCTGTTTCACGCGCTCGGCTGGCAGTGGGATTTCTCGCCCTACGGTCTGCAGGGCATCCTGCTGGCGCACGTCTTTTTCAATATGCCGATGGCCACCCGCCTGCTGCTGCAGGCGCTGGAGAGTATCCCTGGTGAACAGCGGCAAATTGCCGCCCAGCTTGGCATGCGCGGTTATGCCTTCTTCCGCCTCGTCGAATGGCCGTGGATGCGCCGGCACATTCCCGCCGTCGCTGCGCTGATTTTTATGCTCTGCTTCGCCAGCTTCGCCACCGTGCTGTCGCTGGGCGGCGGCCCGAAGGCCACCACAATTGAGCTGGCTATCTACCAGGCGCTGAGCTTTGACTACGATCCGGCGCGCGCGGCAATGCTGGCGTTGATCCAGATGCTTTGCTGCCTGGGGCTGGTGCTGCTCAGCCAGCGCCTCAGTAAAGCGGTGGCTATCGGCGTCAGCCATGTCCGCGGCTGGCGCGACCCTGACGATCGTCTGCACAGCCGCCTGAGCGACGGACTCTTGATCGGCGCCGCCCTGCTGCTGCTGCTCCCGCCTCTGCTGGCGGTCATCGTCGACGGGATCAACCGCAACATGCTGAACGTGCTGGCGCAGCCGGCGCTCTGGCAGGCATTGAGTACCTCTCTGCGCATCGCCATCGCCGCCGGGCTGTTGAGCGTAACCCTGACGATGATGCTGCTGTGGAGCAGCCGGGAGCTGCGCGCCCGCCAGCGGCCGCTGGCCGGGCAGGCGATGGAGCTGAGCGGCATGTTAATCCTTGCCATGCCGGGGATTGTGCTGGCCACTGGCTTTTTTCTGCTGCTCAGTAACAGCGTCGGACTGCCGGAGTCCGCCGACGGCATCGTCATCTTCACCAATGCCCTGATGGCGATCCCCTACGCGCTCAAAGTGCTGGAAAACCCGATGCGCGACGTGACCGCTCGCTACAGTATGCTGTGCCAGTCGTTGGGGATTGAAGGCTTCACGCGGCTGCGGGTGGTTGAGCTTCGCGCCCTCCGGCGCCCGCTGGCCCAGGCGCTCGCCTTTGCCTGCGTGCTGTCGATTGGTGACTTCGGCGTGGTGGCCCTGTTCGGCAACGAGGCGTTCCGCACCCTGCCTTTCTATCTCTACCAGCAGATAGGCGCCTACCGCAGCCAGGACGGCGCCGTCACCGCCCTGCTCCTGCTGCTGCTCTGTTTCTTATTATTTACGCTGATTGAAAAACTTCCGGGGCGTGATGCTAAAACTCAATGATGTGACCTGGCTGTACCAGCATCTGCCGATGCGCTTTACCCTCGACGTCGCGCGCGGCGAGCGCATCGCGGTGCTCGGCCCCAGCGGCGCCGGAAAGAGCACCCTGCTGAATCTGATCGCCGGTTTTCTACCGCCCGCCAGCGGCAGCCTGCGGATCAATGGCGAGGCGCATAACGCGACGCCGCCGGCGCAGCGTCCGGTCTCGATGCTGTTCCAGGAGAATAACCTGTTTAACCATCTCACGGTTCGGCAGAATATCAGCCTCGGGATCCACCCGGGCCTGAAACTGAGCCGCGAGCAGCAGGCGCAGGTGGCGGCAATGGCCGGACAGATGGGAATTGATGCGCTGCTGGAACGCCTGCCGGGCGAGCTTTCCGGCGGTCAGCGGCAGCGCGCGGCGCTGGCCCGCTGTCTGGTGCGCCAGCAGCCGGTGCTGTTACTGGATGAACCCTTCTCAGCGCTTGACCCGGCGCTGCGTCAGGAAATGCTGTCCCTGGTCGCCGATGTCTGCGAGCAGCAGCAGCTCACTCTGCTGATGGTCTCCCACAGCGTGGAAGATGCCGCGCGCATCGCGCCGCGCTCGATAGTGGTCGCCGAAGGGCGGATTGTCTGGGATGGCGCCACCGCCGAGCTGTTAAGCGGCAACAGCAGCGCCTCACATCTGATGGGCATCAGCGCGCAATAACCTTGTGCAGGATCGCCAGATAGACCGGCATCAGCGGATGGCGGCAGACCAGAGTCAGCGCCGTCGCGGCGACCACCACCATCAGCGGTGACAGCCACAGTAGTCGGCCGCGCGGCAGCCAGCGGGTCAGGCGATCGCCTGAGGTTTTCGCGCTCCGCCACAGCCGCCAGCACAGCCACCCTGCCAGCCAGGCCAGCAGCGCCGCCCCCAACAGCAGCCATTTAAAGCTGGCGCTGTTTTCATCGGCCGGAATATCAATCGCCGCCCCGGCGAGAATGCCGGGCAGGAAATAGAGCGGCGGCCAGAGCAGGCAGCCGATAATATTCGGTAGCACAAACTTCGCCACCGGCAGATCGAGCATCCCGGCGACCATCGGCACCAGCGGTCGCGTCGGCCCAACAAAGCGGCCGATCAGAATGGTGATCATGCTGTGCTGATGCAACGCATGCTCGGTCTTCTCCAACAGGGCACGGTTTTTCTTCATAAACGACCAGCGGTGCAGCGGCTTTTTAAAGCGCCAGCCGAGCCAGAATGAGATCCAGTCGCCCAGCAGACAGCCGACAATCCCCGCCAGCCACGCCTGCCAGAAGTTAACCTCACCGCTGCCGATAAGCGCCCCAAGGCCGGCCATCATCACCGTTCCGGGTAAGATAAGCCCCACCAGCGCCAGCGACTCGAGAAAGGCCACCAGCATCACGGCTAACAACGAGTAGACCGTGGATTGGGTGATAAAGTGTTCCAGCAATGCTTGCATAATGTACCCGGTTAAAAAACGAAGCCCGGATTCTCCGGAGCCATCGCGCCCTCGTCAAGCCACCAATTGTCTTAATAGTTTACTGGCTGTGATATTTAAGCGGGTCATCATTTCACTTTCTTTACTTTTTATTCACATCCTGCACGGAATTCGCTCGGGCTGGCGCCGGTGCATTTTTTAAATACGCGCGAAAAATAGAGCTGATCTTCAAAGCCAACGTTGCGCCCGACGGTGGCGATCGGCATCCGTGTCGTGCTCAGCAGCAGTTTGGCCTGGCTGATGCGCTGATCTTCCCGCCAGCCGAGCACGCTGATCCCCAACTGCTGGCGGAACAGGTGCGACAGACGCGAGGGCGACAGGCAGACGTGCTGGGCGACGCTGGCAATATCAAAATGGCTGTCCGCCAGATGGTCGCTGATGTACTGGCAGGCGTCGCGCACCCGGTTATCCAGCGGCGGATGCAGCGATTCGTTGATCGCCTCCATGCGCCGCAGCAGCAGCTGTTCCAGCAGATTTATCGCCAGCAGTTCGGAATAGCGCCCCGCCCCCTGCCCGGCATCGACGATCTGGCCGAACAGTTCGCCAAAGCGCGCCTGCCACTGTTCATCCGGACGGAAAAAGCCGGTCTGGGCGAAGATCGTCGGCCAGTTGAGCCACTCGTGCCAGTAGGCGCGCGGCCGGAAGTAGACCCACTGGTGATACCACTCGCTGGCGTCGGGATGGCGGCCGTAGTGATGGATTTCCCCTGGCGGGAACAGCAGCATATCACCCGGCCGGCAGACGAACTGTTCGCCGTGGTTGTTGATAACACCCTCGCCGCGGATCGTCAGGTTGAGAATATAGCCTTTCATGCCCAGCGGGCGGTCGATAAAGAAATCCAGGTATCCCTGCGCCTCAATCGGCGTGAGGCCGGTGACCAGATGAGCGTTAAAAGAGTAGCCCGGCAGCAGCGGATCGTTTTGCGTTTCGGCCATACGCGTGGTTCTCCCCGAAGGTATTAGTGACACCAATTGTCCATATTCATCATTTTATCGCTCTCGGCCCTGTCGCGACTGCGACGGCGGTGGGAATTTCGCTAAAAAGCCGCACGGTAAGCGAAAAAGCGCCAGCAGCGTGCATTCCACCGTGATATACCGGGTAACAAAAGTGTCTATAAATACGGCAGGAAAGTCCACATCGAATATTTGCACGGCGTCACACTTTGCGAGGTGACAGCAAAATAATCCATAAGATTAGCGAATCCGGCCTGACGGATTTTGCCGGGGATATCTACTGTTGCTGCATGAATGATTTCTGCATGGAGTAACAAGATGGCAATTGCGATTGGCCTCGACTTTGGTAGTGACTCAGTCCGCGCCCTGGCGGTGGAATGCGCGTCCGGCGCAGAGCTGGCGGCAAGCGTAGAGTGGTATCCGCGCTGGCGGGAAGGACAGTATTGCGATGGGGCTAACAACCGGTTCCGCCACCACCCGCGAGATTACATCGAGTCCATGGAAGCGGCGCTGAAAAGCGTGCTCGCTTCGCTGAGCGCCGAACAGCGCGCCGACGTCGTGGGCATTGGCGTCGATAGCACCGGCTCAACCCCGGCTCCCGTTGATGCCGAGGGCAACGTGCTGGCGCTGCGCGAAGAATTCGCTGACAACCCTAACGCCATGTTTGTCCTGTGGAAGGATCACACCGCGGTCGAGGAAGCCGAGGCGATCACCCGCCTGTGTCACCAGCCGGGCAAAGAGGATTACTCGCGCTATATCGGCGGTATCTACTCCAGCGAATGGTTCTGGGCCAAAATCCTTCACGTCACCCGCGAAGATAGCGCCGTCGCCCAGGCTGCCGCCTCGTGGGTAGAGCTTTGCGACTGGGTACCCGCCCTGCTCTCCGGCACCACCCGTCCGCAGGATCTGCGCCGCGGCCGCTGCAGCGCCGGACATAAATCGCTGTGGCATGAAAGCTGGGGCGGTCTGCCGCCGGCCAGCTTCTTCGATGAGCTTGATCCCATCATTAACCAGCATCTGGCCTGGCCGCTGTTCACCGATACCTGGACGGCCGATGTGCCGGTCGGCACGCTGAGCGCAGAGTGGGCCCAGCGTCTGGGTCTGTCGCAGACCGTGGCCATCTCCGGCGGCGCCTTCGACTGCCATATGGGCGCCGTTGGCGCCGGGGCGCAACCTAACGCGCTGGTGAAAGTCATCGGCACCTCCACCTGCGACATCCTGATTGCCGATAAAGAGAGCGTCGGCGAGCGCACGGTAAAAGGTATCTGCGGGCAGGTTGACGGCAGCGTGGTTCCGCACTTTATCGGCATGGAGGCAGGCCAGTCCGCCTTCGGCGATATTTACGCCTGGTTTGGCCGCATTCTCGGCTGGCCGCTGGAACAACTGGCTCAGCAGCAGCCGGCGTTGCGCGAGCAAATCAAAGCCAGCCAAAAACAGTTACTGCCGGCGCTCACCGAAGCCTGGGCCAATAATCCGTCCCTCGATCACCTGCCGGTGGTGCTCGACTGGTTCAACGGCCGCCGCACGCCGAATGCCAACCAGCGTCTGAAAGGGGTGATCACCGATCTTAACCTGGCGACCGACGCGCCGGCGCTGTTCGGTGGCCTCATCGCCGCCACCGCCTTTGGCGCCCGCGCCATTATGGAGTGCTTCACCGAGCAGGGGATCCCGGTTAACAACGTGATGGCCCTCGGCGGTATCGCACGGAAAAACCAGGTCATCATGCAGGCCTGCTGCGATGTGCTGAACCGCCCGCTGCAGATTGTCGCCTCCGATCAGTGCTGTGCGCTGGGGGCGGCTATCTTCGCCGCCGTCGCCGCCGGCGTCTATGACGATATTCCCGCCGCCCAGCAGCGGATGGCAAGCCAGGTGGAAACCACCCTGCAGCCACGCCCGGCGCAGGCGCAACGTTTCGAACAACTCTATCAGCGCTACCAGCAGTGGTCGGTCAGCGCTGAACAACACTATCTCCCTTCGGCTGCAAAGGCGGAAAAAGCCCCGCAATCTCAGGCAGCGCTCACCCATTAAGGATACGAAAATGACGATTTTTGATAACTATGAAGTATGGTTCGTTATTGGCAGCCAACATCTGTACGGCCCGGAAGCCCTGCGCCAGGTGACGAAGCATGCCGAACATGTGGTGAACAGCCTGAATGCGGAAGCCAAACTGCCTTGCAAACTGGTCCTTAAGCCGCTGGGCACCACCCCGGACGAGATCACTCATATCTGCCGCGACGCCAACTACGATGACAAATGCGCCGGGTTAGTGGTCTGGTTGCATACCTTCTCGCCGGCAAAAATGTGGATCAACGGCCTGACCATCCTCAATAAGCCGCTGCTGCAGTTCCATACGCAATACAATGCCGCGCTGCCGTGGGACAGCATCGATATGGACTTTATGAACCTGAACCAGACCGCGCACGGCGGCCGCGAGTTCGGTTTCATCGGCGCCCGTATGCGCCAGCAACACAGCGTGGTCACCGGCCACTGGCAGGATAAAGAAGCCCACCAGCGCATCGGCGGCTGGATGCGCCAGGCGGTCTCCAAACAGGATACTCGCCATCTGAAAGTGTGCCGTTTCGGCGATAACATGCGCGAAGTGGCGGTGACCGACGGCGATAAAGTCGCGGCGCAGATCAAGTTTGGCTTCTCAGTGAACACCTGGGCGGTCGGCGATCTGGTGCAGGTGGTCAACAGCATCAGCGACGGCGATATCAGCGCGCTGGTCGATGAATATGAAAGCAGCTACCGTCTGACCCCGGCGGCGCAGGTTCACGGCGAGAAGCGCCAGAACGTGCTGGACGCCGCGCGCATTGAGCTGGGGATGAAACGCTTCCTCGAGCAGGGCGGGTTCCACGCCTTTACCACCACCTTTGAAGATCTCCACGGCCTGAAACAGCTTCCGGGTCTCGCCGTGCAGCGCCTGATGCAGCAGGGCTACGGCTTTGCCGGTGAAGGCGACTGGAAAACCGCCGCTCTGCTTCGCATCATGAAGGTGATGTCAACCGGTCTGCAGGGCGGCACCTCCTTTATGGAGGATTACACCTACCACTTCGACAACGGCAACGATCTGGTGCTCGGTTCGCATATGCTGGAAGTGTGCCCGACGATCGCTACCGCTGAGAAACCGATCCTCGACGTCCAGCCGCTGGGTATCGGCGGCAAAGCGGATCCGGCGCGTTTGATCTTCAATACCCAGACCGGCCCGGCGATTGTCGCCAGCCTGATCGATCTGGGAGATCGCTTCCGTCTGCTGGTCAACACCATTGAAACCGTCCCGACGCCGCACGATCTGCCGAAGCTGCCGGTGGCCAACGCTCTGTGGAAAGCGCAGCCGGATCTGCGTACCGCTTCGGAAGCCTGGATCATCGCCGGTGGCGCGCACCATACCGTCTTCAGCCATGCGCTGAATCTCGACGATATGCGCCAGTTCGCCGAGCTGCACAATATCGAGCTGACGGTCATCGACAACGATACCCGTCTGCCGTCCTTCAAGGACGCGCTGCGCTGGAATGAAGTGTATTACGGTTCAAAACGCTAAGAGGCCGTCCCCTCACCCTTTCCCTCTCCCCGTTGGGGAGAGGATACCGTCAGGGCGCCATGCCGCCTTTCTCCCTCTCCCGCCGGGAGAGGGTCGGGGTGAGGGATACCCGACTCGCCTGCTATTCGGAGCACACTATGTTAGAAGATCTTAAACGCCAGGTTCTGGAAGCCAACTTAGCGCTGCCGCAGCATAATCTGGTGACCTTAACCTGGGGTAACGTCAGCGCCGTCGACCGCGACCAGGGCGTTCTGGTTATCAAACCCTCCGGCGTGGATTACCGCGTGATGACCGCCGACGATATGGTGGTCGTCAGTCTGGAGACTGGCGAGGTGGTGGAAGGCAACAAGAAGCCCTCGTCGGATACCCCTACTCATCGCCTGCTGTATCAGGCCTTCCCGACGCTGGGCGGTATTGTGCATACCCATTCGCGCCACGCCACCATCTGGGCGCAGGCCGGACAATCCATTCCAGCGACCGGCACCACCCACGCTGACTATTTCTATGGCCCGGTTCCCTGCACCCGGTTGATGACCGATGCGGAGATCAACGGCGAATATGAGTGGGAAACCGGCAACGTGATTGTCGAAACTTTCCGTCAGCAGGGAATCGACCCGGCGCAGATGCCCGGCGTGCTGGTGCATTCCCACGGCCCGTTTGCCTGGGGTAAGAATGCCGAAGACGCGGTGCATAACGCCATCGTGCTGGAAGAGATCGCCTATATGGGCATCTTCTGTCGCCAGCTGGCGCCGCAGCTGCCGGATATGCAGCAGACGCTGCTCGATAAGCACTATCTGCGTAAGCACGGGGCCAAAGCCTACTACGGCCAATAATCACCCTGCTCGCCACCTTAGCGCCGAATACCTGTATAAAACCCCAGCGTCCATCATGAAACCAGGCTATAATCAGGCCTGGTTTTTTATCGGCGAGAATACCCGTGACCCAGCCACAAGCAGGTTTTTTACTCACCCGTCACTGGCGGGACACCCCGCAGGGCAGCGAGCTCTCCTTCTGGCTGGCCACCGACGACGGCCCGCTGCAGGTCACGCTGCCGCCGCAGGAGTCCGTTGCCTTTATCCCCGAAGCGCAGCAGGCGCAGGCTGAACGGCTGCTGCAGGGGGAGAAAGGCTTCCGCTTAGCTCCACTGACCCTGAGAGATTTCCACCGGCAGCCGGTTGTCGGCCTTTACTGTCGCGCCCATCGTCAATTGATGCGTCTGGAGAAGATGCTCCGCGACAGCGGCGTCACCGTCTACGAGGGTGATATCCGTCCGCCGGAGCGCTACCTGATGGAGCGCTTTATTACCGCCCCGGTGTGGGTGGAAGGCAAAACGCGCGGCTCACAGCTGGTCAACGCGCGCATGAAACCGAACCCTGACTATCGCCCGCCGCTGAAATGGGTGTCGCTGGATATCGAAACCAGCCGCCACGGCGAGCTGTACTGCATCGGTCTGGAAGGCTGCGGCCAGCGGGTGGTCTACATGCTGGGCCCCGAACCGGAAACGCCGCCAGACGTCGACTTCGAGCTGGTCTTCATCGCCAGCCGTCCCCTGCTGCTGGAAAAGCTCAACGCCTGGTTTGCCGAACACGACCCTGACGTGCTGATCGGCTGGAACGTGGTGCAGTTCGATCTGCGGGTCCTGCAAAAGCACGCCGAGCGCTATCGTATCCCGCTGCGTCTCGGCCGCGGCAACAGCGAGCTGGAGTGGCGTGAGCACGGTTTTAAGAACGGCGTCTTTTTCGCCCAGGCCAACGGGCGGCTAATTATCGACGGCATCGACGCGCTAAAATCCGCGTTCTGGAACTTCTCCTCCTTTTCACTGGAGGCCGTGGCCCGCGAACTGCTGGGTGAAGGTAAAGCCATTGACAACCCGTGGGATCGGATGGACGAGATCGATCGCCGCTTCCATGAAGACAAACCGGCGCTGGCGATCTATAACCTGCAGGATTGCGAGCTGGTCACGCGGATCTTCCACAAAACGGAGATCATGCCGTTTCTGCTCGAACGGGCGACGGTTAACGGTCTGCCCGCCGATCGCCACGGCGGATCGGTGGCCGCCTTCAGCCATCTCTATTTCCCACGCATGCACCGCCTGGGCTACGTGGCGCCGAACCTCGGCGACGTCCCCCCGCAAGCCAGCCCCGGCGGCTACGTGATGGACTCCCGCCCCGGTCTGTATGACTCGGTGCTGGTGCTGGACTATAAAAGCCTGTATCCGTCGATTATTCGTACCTTTCTAATCGATCCGGTCGGCCTGGTGGAAGGCCTGGCGCAGCCCGATGATCAGCACAGCATCGAGGGCTTCCTCGGCGCCCGCTTTTCGCGCGACAAACACTGCCTGCCCGGCATCGTCGGGCAGATCTGGCACGGCCGCGATGAAGCCAAACGCCAGCATAATAAGCCGCTCTCCCAGGCGCTGAAGATTATCATGAACGCCTTCTACGGCGTGCTGGGCACCAGCGCCTGCCGCTTCTTCGACCCGCGTCTCGCCTCGTCGATTACCATGCGCGGTCACGCGATCATGCGCCAGACCAAAGCGCTAATTGAAGCCAAAGGCTACGACGTTATCTACGGCGATACCGATTCCACCTTCGTCTGGCTGAGACGCCCGCATAGCGAAGCACAGGCAGCGGAGATCGGCCGCGAGCTGGTCAGCGACGTCAATGCCTGGTGGGCGCAGGAGCTTGGTAAAAGCCAGCTGACCAGCGCCCTGGAGCTGGAGTATGAAACCCACTTCTGCCGCTTTTTAATGCCGACGATCCGCGGCGCCGATACCGGCAGCAAGAAGCGCTATGCCGGGATGATTCAGGAGGGCGATGCCCAGCGCATGGTGTTCAAGGGGCTGGAGACGGTACGCACCGACTGGACGCCGCTAGCCCAGCAGTTTCAACAGGAGTTATACCTGCGCATCTTCCGCAACCAGCCGTATCAGGATTATGTGCGGGAGACTATCGCCAGGCTGATGAATGGCGAACTCGACAAGCAGCTGGTTTATCGCAAGCGCCTGCGCCGACCGCTGGCCGAGTATCAACGTAACGTGCCGCCGCACGTGCGCGCCGCGAGGCTGGCGGATGAACACAACGTGAAGCTTGGGCGGGCGCAGCAGTATCAGCAGCGCGGCACCATCAAATACGTCTGGACCACCAGCGGCCCGGAGCCGGTGGATTACCAGCAGTCGCCGCTCGATTACGATCACTATTTAACAAAGCAGTTGCAGCCGGTGGCGGAAGGGATCCTGCCCTTCGTCAACGATGACTTTGCTACAATAGTGACAGGACAGCTGGGGCTATTTTAATTTTTTCTCACTCATTCCGCAGGCACAAAAGCCGAAAAATGAAGGGTGCGGAGGAGGTGACGAACGTTCCTCCATCCAGTAATATAGCGCCCTTTCCATTCCTGGCCCCAATTTTGACGCATCTCCGATTATTCATGGAGATGATCAACTATTGCCTGCAATTAAAGAACAAAGAGCCGAACACATATGCCTTTTACACTTGGTCAACGCTGGATTAGCGACACAGAGAGCGAACTAGGATTAGGGACGGTGGTAGCGCTGGATGCGCGCATGGTCACTCTCCTTTTCCCCGCCATCGGCGAAAACCGTCTGTACTCTCGCAACGATTCCCCGATCACCCGCGTGATGTTTAACCCGGGCGACACCATTACCAGCCATGAAGGCTGGCAGCTCCACGTTGACAAAGTGAATGAAGAGAACGGGCTGCTGTCCTACACCGGTACTCGCCTGGACACCCAGGAAGCGAACGTGACTCTGCGTGAAGTGCTGCTCGACAGCAAACTGGTGTTCAGCAAGCCGCAGGACCGCCTGTTTGCCGGTCAAATTGACCGTATGGACCGCTTTGCCCTGCGCTACCGTGCGCGTAAGTTCCAGAGCGAGCAGTACCGCATGCCGTGGAGCGGCCTGCGCGGCCAGCGCACCAGCCTGATCCCGCATCAGCTGAACATCGCCCATGACGTGGGCCGTCGTCACGCGCCGCGCGTCCTGCTGGCCGATGAAGTGGGCTTAGGTAAAACCATTGAAGCCGGGATGATCCTGCATCAGCAGCTGCTCTCCGGCGCCGCCGAGCGCGTGCTGATTGTGGTCCCGGAAACCCTCCAGCACCAGTGGCTGGTGGAAATGCTACGCCGTTTCAACCTGCGTTTCTCGCTGTTCGACGACGAACGTTACGCCGAAGCGCAGCACGATGCCTACAACCCGTTCGAAACCGAACAGCTGGTGATCTGCTCTTTAGACTTCGTGCGCCGCAGCAAACAGCGCCTGGAGCATCTGTGCGACGCCGAGTGGGACCTGATGGTGGTCGACGAAGCGCACCACCTGGTGTGGAGCGAAGAGGCGCCGAGCCGTGAATATCAGGCCATTGAACAGCTGGCCGAGCGCGTGCCGGGCATCCTGCTGCTGACCGCGACGCCGGAACAGTTGGGGATGGAGAGCCACTTTGCGCGCCTGCGTCTGCTGGATCCAAACCGCTTCCACGATTTTGCCCAGTTTGTTGAAGAACAACAAAACTACCGCCCGGTCGCCGATGCCGTCGCCCTGCTGCTGGCGGGCAACACGCTGAGCGATAGCGAACTCAATACCCTTGGCGATCTGATCGGCGAGCAGGATATCGAGCCGCTGCTGCAGGCTGCCAACAGCGATCGCGAAGACGCTCAGGCCGCGCGCCAGGAGCTGGTCTCGATGCTGATGGACCGCCACGGCACCAGCCGCGTGCTGTTCCGGAACACCCGTAACGGCGTGAAAGGCTTCCCGAAACGCGAGCTGCACACCATTCGTCTGCCGCTGCCGACCCAGTACCAGACGGCCATCAAGGTCTCTGGCATCATGGGCGCCCGCAAAACCGCGGAAGAGCGCGCGCGCGACATGCTCTATCCGGAGCAGATCTATCAGGAATTTGAAGGCGATACCGGCACCTGGTGGAACTTCGACCCGCGCGTCGAGTGGCTGATGGGCTACCTGACCAGCCATCGCTCGCAGAAGGTCCTGGTGATTTGCGCCAAAGCCGCCACCGCGCTACAGCTGGAGCAGGTGCTGCGCGAGCGCGAAGGCATCCGCGCCGCGGTGTTCCATGAAGGGATGTCGATTATCGAACGCGACCGCGCCGCGGCGTGGTTTGCCGAAGAAGACACCGGCGCGCAGGTGTTGCTGTGCTCCGAAATCGGCTCCGAAGGACGTAACTTCCAGTTCGCCAGCAACCTGGTGATGTTCGACCTGCCATTTAACCCGGATCTGCTGGAGCAGCGTATCGGCCGTCTCGACCGTATCGGTCAGGCACACGATATCCAGATCCACGTTCCATACCTGGAAAAGACCGCGCAGTCGGTGCTGGTGCGCTGGTATCACGAAGGGCTCGATGCCTTCGAACATACCTGCCCGACCGGCCGCACCGTCTACGACAGCGTCCATGATGAACTGATCAACTATCTTGCGGCGCCAGAATCCACCGATGGCTTTGACGATCTGATCAAATCCTGCCGCCAACAGCATGACGCCCTGAAGGCGCAGCTGGAGCAAGGCCGCGACCGTCTGCTGGAGATCCACTCCAACGGCGGTGAGAAAGCGCAGGCGCTGGCGGAGAGCATCGAAGAGCAGGATGACGACACCAGTCTGATCGCCTTCTCGATGAACCTGTTCGATATCGTCGGCATCAACCAGGACGACCGCGGTGAAAACCTGATCGTCCTCACCCCGTCCGACCATATGCTGGTCCCGGATTTCCCGGGCCTGCCGGAAGACGGCTGCACCATCACCTTCGAGCGTGACGTGGCGCTGTCGCGTGAAGATGCGCAGTTCATCACCTGGGAACATCCGCTGATCCGCAACGGTCTGGATCTGATCCTCTCCGGCGATACCGGCAGCAGCACCATTTCCCTGCTGAAGAATAAGGCGCTGCCGGTCGGCACCCTGCTGCTGGAGCTGATCTACGTCGTCGAAGCGCAGGCGCCGAAGCAGCTGCAGCTTAACCGCTTCCTGCCGGCGACCCCGGTTCGCCTGCTGCTGGATAAAAACGGCAACAACCTCGCCGGCCAGGTGGAATTTGAAAGCTTCAACCGCCAGCTGAGCGCGGTCAACCGCCACACCGGCAGCAAACTGGTCAACGCGGTGCAGCAGGACGTTCACGCCATTCTGCAACAGGGCGAAGCGCAGATCGCCAAAGCGGCGCAGGGGCTGATCGACGCAGCGCGTAACGAAGCCGATGAAAAGCTGACGGCGGAGCTGTCGCGTCTGGAAGCGCTGAAGGCGGTGAATCCGAACATCCGTGACGACGAACTGGCGGCGATCGAAAGCAACCGTCAGCAGGTGATGGATGCGCTGGCGCAGGCCGGATGGCGTCTGGACGCGCTGCGTCTGATCGTCGTCACCCACCAGTAACGGAACGCGAACATGGCGATGGAAAACTACAATCCGCCGCAGGATCCCTGGCTGGTGATCCTGTATCAGGATGAGCACATCATGGTGGTCAACAAGCCGAGCGGCTTGTTGTCCGTACCCGGTCGTCTTGAGGAGCATAAAGACAGCGTGATGACGCGCATTCAGCGCGACTTCCCGCAGGCCGAATCGGTGCATCGCCTGGATATGGCCACCAGCGGCGTGATTGTGGTGGCGCTGAATAAGGCCGCGGAGCGTGAGCTGAAACGTCAGTTCCGCGAGCGCGAGCCGAAAAAACAGTACGTCGCCCGCGTCTGGGGCCATCCGCAGCCGGCGGAAGGTCTGGTGGATTTACCGCTGATTTGCGACTGGCCGAACCGGCCAAAGCAGAAGGTGTGCTACGAAACCGGCAAAGCGGCGCAAACCGAGTATGAGGTGCTGGAGTACGCGGAGGACAACACCGCCCGCGTGCGCCTGAAGCCGATTACCGGGCGCTCGCATCAGCTGCGCGTGCATATGCTGGCGCTGGGGCATCCGATCCTTGGCGACCGCTTTTACGCCACGCCGGAGGCGCTGGCGATGGCCCCGCGTCTGCTGCTGCACGCCGAGACGCTCACCATCACCCACCCTGCCTACGGCAACGCGATGACCTTTCGCGCGCCGGTCGACTTTTAGGATGTCCCCGGTAGCGCCTTGCCGCCGGGGAATACTGACCCGTTAGTCGCGGGCAAACCACGCATCAATCATCTGCTCAACGCGCGCCACGACGAGATCGGTGTCGTGGCGACGGCTGCGCGCGCAGGCGTGCGCCGGCTCATCACACAGCAGACAGCGGCGCTGCGACTCACCCAGCGACTGACGTCCCACCTGCCCGTTGTGTGGGCAGATCACATCGATATCCCACAGGCGTCCCAGCGGATGGCTCTGCTCCAGCGTGCTGCACATCGCTTTGATTTCGCTGGCCGGGTGCGCCACGCACCACAGCGCTTCGGGCCCGGTCGGCAACCACAGCACCTGACGATCCAGCGCTTGCCAGCGGTGCTTCCACAGCAGCTGGTCGCAGGCCTGGAGGGCAACGCCCATCATGTTGCGATAGCGAATGCTGTCTTTCACCGCCCCCGGGGTCACCAGGGTCAGGGAAATAACAGGCTGCTGATAATGGGCCAGCCAGTCAGCCTGGCGGGCTGCACGCTGCTCTTTCGCCGCCAGCAATGCATCGATGCTGACGCCCGCCTGGGCGGGAGTATCCACTGACATTAATTCCTCTCCTACATATGATAAATGCGACAGCGCCTGGGCTG
Source organism: Klebsiella variicola (assembly GCF_000828055.2). Lineage (NCBI taxonomy): Bacteria > Pseudomonadati > Pseudomonadota > Gammaproteobacteria > Enterobacterales > Enterobacteriaceae > Klebsiella > Klebsiella variicola. The sequence goes on from NZ_CP010523.2 coordinate 4,634,321, forward strand.
TCATGATGATGGATGCGATAGCCGATCGCGCGCTGATTGTAACGCTAAATGCGGAGCATTTAGGATACAGAACGCAGATATTTTCTGCGTTCTGTAGCGGAAAATGGCAGATTTATCGCTTAGCGCAGCGTTTAATCACGCCAGATAGTGGCTGAGGAACAGCAGTCCCAGCGAGACATTTATCGCCCCGCCGATGCGGGTAGCGATCTGCGCGAACGGCATCAGGCTCATGCGGTTACCGGCGGTCAGGATCGCCACATCGCCGGTGCCGCCCTGCCCGCTCTGGCAACAGGAGACAATCGCCACATCGATCGGGTGCATCCCTATTTTTTTACCCACAAAGAACCCGGTCGCCACCAGCGCCGAGACGGTACTGACAATCACCAGCAGGTTGGTCAGCGTGAAGGCGTTTACCAGTTCCTGCCACGGGGTGATCGCCACGCCGACGGCAAAGAGGATCGGGTAAGTCACCGCGGTGCGGAAGAATTTATACACCATCTGCGATCCCTCCTGCAGGCGTGGAGAAACCACGTTAGCCAGCTTTAACAGCACCGCGAGGAACAGCATGCCCACCGGCGCCGGCAGGCCAATCAGTTTGTGGCCAAGCATCCCCATCATATACAGCAGCACCGCCAGCAGCGCGCCGGAGGCCAGGGTCCCGACGTCGGTTTTGCCGCTCACACCTTCGCTCTCGCCGAGGCTACGGGTTTCATTGCTGCGGTTCGGCATCAGTTGCCCTTCACCGGTGAGATGCGGAGAACGCTTGCCGAGCTGGTTGAGGCAGCCGGAGATAACGATCGCCGTCAGACTGCCGAGCATCACCATCGGCAATATCCGGCCCAGCGCCACGCCCTGCTCCATATGCATCAGCGCGGCGTAACCCATTGACAGCGGGATCGCCCCTTCCCCCACGCCACCGGCCATGATCGGCAGCACGATAAAGAAGAACACCTGGAACGGCTCCATGCCCAGCAGCGTGCCGACGCCGATGCCCACCAGCATGCCGACCACTTCGCCACACAGCATCGGGAAGAAGATCTTCAGAAAGCCCTGAATCAGCGTGGTGCGGTTCATACTCATGATGCTGCCGACGATGATGCAGCAGATGTAGAGATAGAGGATATTGGTGGATTTATAGAATTTGGTGGTGGATTCCACGACCACATCCGGCAGCAGACCGTAGTGGACCAGCGCGGAAGGAATAAAAGTGGCGCAGATCGCCGCCGCGCCGAGTTTTCCCAGCACCGGCAGGCGCTTACCAAACTCGCCGCAGGCGAAGCCAAAGAAAGCCAGGGTGGCCACCATCACCACGATATCGCTCGGCAGTTTACCGCCAAGGCAGTCGAGGGCAATCAGCCCCCCGGCCAGTAAAAACAGCGGCAGCGGGACGATCCCTACCTTCCAGTTATCCATGATGTGCCACCAGCGCTGCTTCAGCGTGGTTTTCGGCGTATTGATCGGTTCAAGGGTTGCAGAGAATGCATTGTCTGTGGTGCTCATAAATTCAGCCCTGTCGTTATTATTCATTTTCAGCGTAAAGGGACAGCGGCGTCGTTAATGTGAAGCTCCCCAGATTAAAAAAGAAGTTTTAATGGTCACTATGGTTTTTATGGTTTCTATTCACGGAACCGCTAAGGGGTGATATATCTCTGATTTATTATTGTGGTTTTTATGGTTTTTATTCTCCCTGACGCGTTATTTCCGCTGAGTCCCCCGCCGACAGCCAGCGCCTGCGCAGGCGATCACAACTTCTTCTTAACATTTACGTCACGTGACAGAAAAATGATAGAGTGCCGGTATGGTGAATACGCAGTACGGGACCTATGAAGCTCTCTTTTCAATATAAGCTGTTTATTTCGCTGGTCGCCTTTTTCTCGGTCCTCTTTATAGCGCTGGGCATTTATTATTATTTTGACGCCAGCCGCCAGCTGTATCAGGAGATGAGTGGCCGGGCCAAAATTCAGGCTGAAGAGATAGCCCTGATGCCAAATTTGCGTCAGCAGGTCAGCCAGCACGATCCGCAGGCGATCCGGGCGTTTATGCAGCAAATCGCCGCCCATAGCGACGCCAGTTTTATCGTCATCGGCGATCGGCAGGGCGTGCATCTGTTTCACTCCGTCCATCCGGAGTGGGTTGGCACGCGGCTGGTCGGCGGCGACAATCAGGCGGTGCTGGAGGGGCACTCCATCACCACCATTCGCAAAGGCGGCCTCGGCGTCTCACTGCGCAGCAAAACGCCCATCGTCGATGACGAGGGGCAGGTGATCGGCATTGTCTCCGTTGGCTACCTCACCAGCTATCTCGACAGCATCACGCTGACCAAAGTGATCAATATTTTTATCGCCGCCATCCTGCTGCTCATCGCCCTGTTTATCTTCTCCTGGTACTTTACCCGCAGCATCAAGAAGCAGATTTTTTCGCTCGAGCCGCGGGAGATCGGCCTGCTGGTACGTCAGCAAAAGGCAATGATGGAGTCGATCTTTGAAGGGGTGATCGTCATCGATCACCAGCGGCGCATTGAGGTGATTAATCATGCCGCCCGCAGCCTGCTGGGGCTCAGCCAGCCTGCCCGTCAGCTGCGCGGCCAGTCAATCGACAGCGTCATTTCGCCGCAGCCGTTTTTCGCCAGCGGCGACATGCTCGAGCGTGACACTCATGACGAGCTGTGCCGCTTCAACCAGCTGACCGTGCTCGCCAGCCGGGTGCGCATTATGCTGGAGAATACGCTGCAGGGCTGGGTGATCACCTTCCGCGACCGCAACGAAATCAATGCCCTCACCGCCCAGCTCAGCCAGGTGAAGCGCTATGTCGACAACCTGCGCATCATGCGCCACGAACAGCTCAACCGGATGACCACCCTCTCCGGTCTGCTGCATATGGGTCACTATGACGAAGCGATCCGCTATATTCAGGCCCAGTCGGAGCATGCCCAGGAGCTGCTGGACTTCATCTCCTCGCACTTCCACTCGCCGACGCTGTGCGGCCTGCTGTTGGGCAAAGCGACCCGCGCCCGCGAAAAAGGCGTGGTCCTGAGCTTCGACCCGGCCTGTCGTATCGATCGTCCGCTGCCGTCGCTAAAGGAATCCGAACTGATCTCCATCATCGGCAACCTGCTGGATAACGCCATCGAAGCCACGCAGCGCGCCGAGCTGCCGCACGAGCCGGTGGAAGTGCTGATTCAGCTCAACGCCCGGGAACTGATCATCGAAGTGGCTGACCGCGGCGTCGGCATTCGTCCCGATATTCGCGACCGCATTTTTGAACGCGGCGTGACCACCAAAACCCGTGGCGATCACGGCATTGGTCTGTATCTTATTGAACATTATGTCACTCAGGCGGGCGGCACCATCGAAGTCGCCGACAACGCGCCGCGGGGAACCATCTTCACCCTGTTTATCCCGGCCGACGCGCCCGCCTGTCCGCAAACGGAGGCCCACAATGCATCATGACCTGGTCGATGTGCTGATCATTGAAGATGAGAGCGAGCTGGCGCGCCTGCACGCCGAGCTTGTGCAAAAACACCCGCGACTGCGGCTGGCAGGCATGGCGGCCTCCCTCGCTCAGGCGCGGCAGTTGCTCCACGCCAGTCCGCCGCAGCTGGTGCTGCTGGATAACTATTTACCGGACGGCAAAGGCGTCACGCTGATGACCGACCCGGTGCTGGCAACCACCCATTGCTCAGTGATCTTTATCACCGCCGCCAGCGATATGGAAACCTGCAGCCTGGCCATCCGCAACGGCGCCTTCGACTATATCCTTAAGCCCGTCTCCTGGAAGCGGCTGAGCCAGTCGCTTGAGCGCTTTATCCAGTTTTACGATCAGCAGCGGGAATGGAAAATCGTCGATCAGCAGAACGTCGATTCTCTCTACCAACTGCAGGCGAAGAACTTCCGCGTGGATAGCGGCAGTAAGGGCATTGAAGAGAAGACGCTGGCGCTGGTGCAGGGATTGTTTAGCGGCCGGGAAGCACACTGTTTTTCCGTCGATGAGGTGGTCAGCGCCGCCGGGCTCAGCAAAACCACCGCCCGGCGCTATCTGGAACACGGTGTCGAGACCGGCTTTCTGGAAGTGGAGATGCTGTATGGAAAAATCGGCCATCCGCGGCGGCTGTACCGACGCGCACAGCCTAAAAACTAAAACCCCTCGCCGGACGGGAGGGGCGGGAAAACTCAGAAGCCGCGCTGCTCTTTGATCAGCTCCCAGGCCTTCTGGATCTCCTGAGCTTTCTGTTTGGCCATCTCCATCATCTCCGGCGGCAGCCCTTTCGCCACTAGCTTGTCCGGATGATGTTCGTTCATCAGCTTACGATAGGCGCGCTTCACCGTCGCCGCGTCATCGGTCGGTTTCACCCCCAGCACATTGCAGGCATCTTCGAGGGTTGGCCCGCGCTGCGCCTGCTGCCAGCCGGCATTGCCGCCGTGCTGACCATACGATTGCTGCTGCGAACCGCCGCCAAACTGGGCGCCGCCCTGCATCATCCGCAGGAATTGATCGAACTGGGCGCGGGAGATGCCAAGCTCGTCAGCGATGACGAACAGCACTTCACGTTCGTTGGGGTGCAATTCGCCGTCAGCGAACGCCGCCTGCAGCTGAATTTCCAGAAACATCCGAATCAGATCGAAGCGTCCAAAGCAGACGCTGCGCAGCTGACGCATCTTCTCGCGCAGCGGATAGTTGTCGGCCTTGCCGTCGCGAAACGCCTGCTGCGCCGCCGTACGCGATGCGCCGTGCAGGTTCATGCGATCCATCAGCACATTGGCGACATGAATATCAGCTTCGGTGACGCGACCCTTGGATTTGGTCAGATGCCCCATCACTTCAAAGGTGGTGGAAAAGAAGAGCGACTGGCGTTCCTGTTGATTGGCGAAGAGATTCAACCGGCGACTGCGCGCCCGGTCAAACATATGGCCCACCAGGAAGCCGAGCACGATGCCCCAAAACCCACCGCCCATCAGCAAAGCCACTGCCACGCCAATCACTTTACCCAAATACTGCATAGACTCCCCAACTGTTTATCGCCGTTAAGCTCGAATATGACCGCACGTTACCCGGCACTCGCGCCTCGGTCAATTGTGGGACATAGCCTATAATTTGCTTTATCATACTCGTCATTCAACAGGGTGCCTAACGCTCGGGCTCGAAACGGGCAGGATTAACACTAGCGTGATAATGTTGAGTAAGTTAGGCTCTGACCGTTTGCAAGCCGCTGCCACAAGATGATGGAACAATAAATACAACGTATGAAAAAACGTATTCCCAGCCTCCTGGCTACGATGATTGCCAGCGCCTTGTATAGCCAACAAGGCCTCGCTGCCGATCTCGCAACGCAATGTATGCTTGGCGTGCCAAGCTTTGATCGTCCGCTCGTGGAAGGGCGGCCTGGCGATCTGCCGGTGACGATTAACGCCGATCATGCGAAGGGCAACTACCCGGATAATGCCGTCTTCACCGGCAACGTCGATATTAACCAGGGGAACAGCCGCCTGCGTGCCGACGAAGTGCAGCTGCATCAGCAGCAGGCCGCGGGCCAGGCGCAACCGGTGCGAACGGTGGATGCGCTGGGCAACGTCCATTACGACGATAACCAGGTGATCCTCAAAGGGCCTAAAGCCTGGTCAAACCTGAACACCAAAGATACCAACGTCTTGCAGGGCGATTATCAAATGGTCGGACGCCAGGGACGCGGCACGGCGGACCTGATGAAACAGCGCGGCGAAAACCGCTATACCATTCTGGAAAACGGCAGCTTTACCTCCTGTCTGCCGGGCTCCGACACCTGGAGCGTCGTGGGCAGCGAAGTCATCCACGACCGTGAAGAGCAGGTTGCCGAGATCTGGAACGCCCGCTTTAAGCTGGGCTCAGTACCGATTTTCTACAGCCCTTACCTGCAGTTGCCGGTGGGCGACAAACGTCGTTCCGGTTTCCTGATCCCGAACGCCAAATACAGTACCAAAAACGGTGTGGAATTCTCCCTGCCGTACTACTGGAACATTGCGCCGAACTTCGATGCCACTATCACCCCGCACTATATGAACAAACGCGGCGGCGTGATGTGGGAAAACGAATTCCGCTACCTGACCCAGCTCGGCGGCGGCTTAACTGAATTCGACTACCTGCCGTCGGATAAAGTCTACGAAGACGATCACTCGAGCGACAGCAACAGCCGCCGCTGGCTGTTCTACTGGAACCACTCCGGGGTTATCGATCAGGTATGGCGTCTGAACGCTGACTACACCAAGGTCAGCGATCCTGACTACTTCAACGATTTCAGCTCGAAATATGGTTCCAGTACCGACGGCTATGCGACGCAGAAATTCAGCGCCGGTTACGTCAATCAGAACTTTGACGCGACGGTATCGACCAAGCAGTTCCAGGTCTTTGACCGGGAATCGAGCAACTCCTACTCGGCTGAGCCGCAGCTCGACATCAATTACTACCAGAACGATGTCGGTCCGTTCGATACCCATCTGTACGGTCAGGTCGCCCATTTTGTTAACTCGAATAACAACATGCCGGAAGCGACCCGCGTTCACCTCGAACCGACGATCAACCTGCCGCTGTCCAACGCCTGGGGCAGTCTGAATACTGAAGCCAAGCTGCTGGCGACCCACTACCAGCAGAGCAACCTCGATAAGTACAACGCCGCCAACGGCACTGACTACAAAGAGTCTGTCAGCCGCGTAATGCCGCAGTTTAAAATCGACGGTAAAATGGTCTTTGAACGCGACCTGCAGGAGGGATTCACCCAAACGCTGGAACCGCGCATGCAGTATCTGTACGTGCCGTACCGCGATCAGAGTGAAATCGGTAGCTACGACTCCACGCTATTGCAGTCGGACTACACCGGCCTGTTCCGCGACCGTACCTATAGCGGTCTGGACCGCATCGCGTCAGCCAACCAGGTCACTACCGGCATCACCTCTCGCGTGTATGATGCCGCCGCCGTGGAACGTTTTAATATTTCCGTTGGTCAAATCTACTATTTCACCGAGTCACGCACCGGTGATGACAACATCAACTGGGAGAACAACGACACCACGGGTTCACTAGTATGGGCCGGCGATACCTACTGGCGCATCGCCGATGACTGGGGTTTACGCGGAGGGATCCAGTACGACACCCGTCTGGATAACGTCGCCACCGGTAACGGCACCATTGAATACCGTCGCGATGAAAACCGCTTAGTCCAGCTTAACTATCGTTACGCCAGCCCGGAATATATTCAGGCTACACTGCCTTCATATTCCACGGCGGCACAATATAAACAGGGTATTTCGCAGGTGGGGATGACCGCCAGTTGGCCGATCGTCGATCGCTGGTCCGTGGTCGGGGCATACTACTTCGATACCAATACCCGGAAAGCAGCAAACCAGATGTTGGGTGTTCAGTATAACTCCTGCTGCTACGCCATCCGTCTTGGCTACGAACGTAAAGTCAACGGCTGGGATAGCAACAACAACGGCGGCGAGAGCAAATACGACAATACCTTCGGAATCAATATTGAATTGCGCGGTCTGAGCTCTAACTACGGCCTCGGCACCCAGCAGATGCTGCGTTCGAACATTTTACCGTACCAGAGCTCCCTGTGATGCGGCTGGTTTACAACATCGTCCGCATTTGCGGTTAATTGAAATGGAAAAAGTATGAAGAACTGGAAAACGCTGCTTCTCGGTATCGCCATGATCGCGAATACCAGTTTCGCTGCCCCTCAGGTGGTCGATAAAGTAGCGGCCGTCGTCAATAATGGCGTCGTGCTGGAAAGCGACGTCGATGGTTTGATGCAATCAGTTAAGCTCAATGCGGGTCAGGCTGGCCAACAGCTGCCGGATGACGCGACACTGCGCCATCAAATCCTCGAAAGACTGATCATGGACCAGATTGTATTGCAGTTGGGGCAGAAGATGGGCGTGAAGGTCTCTGACGACCAGCTCGATCAGGCCATCGCCAACATCGCCAAACAAAACAACATGACCATGGATCAGATGCGCAGCCGTCTGGCCTATGAAGGCATCAACTACAACACCTACCGTAGCCAGATCCGCAAAGAGATGCTGATTTCGGAAGTGCGTAACAATGAAGTGCGTCGCCGTATCACCGTGCTGCCGCAGGAAGTCGAAGCGCTGGCAAAACAGATTGGCGACCAGAACGATGCCAGCACCGAGCTTAACCTGAGCCACATCCTGATCCCGCTGGCGGAAAACCCGACCGCGGATGAAGTTGCCGCAGCTCAGGAGCAAGCAAATGCCATCGTTGAACAAGCGCGCAACGGCGCTAACTTCGGTAAACTGGCCATCACCTACTCCGCTGACCAACAGGCGCTGAAGGGAGGCCAGATGGGCTGGGGTCGTATCCAGGAGCTGCCTGGTATTTTCGCCCAGGCGTTAAGCACCGCCAAAAAAGGGGATATCGTCGGCCCGATCCGCTCTGGCGTCGGCTTCCACATTCTGAAAGTCAACGACCTGCGCGGCGGGACTCAGAACATCTCCGTCACCGAAGTGCATGCCCGTCATATTCTGCTTAAGCCGTCGCCGATCATGAATGATGCCCAGGCCCAGGCCAAACTGGAACAGATCGCGGCTGACATTAAGAGCGGGAAAACCACCTTCGCCAAAGCGGCGAAAGCGTTCTCTGAAGATCCGGGTTCAGCAAACCAGGGCGGTGATTTAGGTTGGGCGACGCCGGACATCTTCGATCCGGCATTCCGCGATGCGCTGATGCGTCTGAACAAAGGGCAGACCAGCGGACCGGTGCACTCCTCCTTCGGCTGGCATCTGATCGAACTGCTGGATAGCCGTCAGGTCGACAGAACCGACGCCGCGCAGAAAGATCGTGCATACCGCATGCTGATGAACCGCAAATTCTCTGAAGAAGCGGCAACCTGGATGCAGGAACAGCGCGCCAGTGCGTATGTTAAAATTCTGAGCAACTAATATCGATGCCTGAAATCCGTAAAGTTGTCATCACTCCCGGCGAACCCGCCGGGATTGGCCCTGACCTGGTCGTGCAGCTTGCCCAGCGCGACTGGCCAGTTGAGCTGGTGATCTGCGCCGACGGCGCCCTGTTAACTGACCGAGCCCAGCGGCTCGGTCTTCCTTTATCTCTCCTCCCATACGATCCTGCGCAACCGCCCGTTCCGCAGCGCGCCGGTACGCTGACGCTGCTTAACGTATCGCTGAACGTCCCGGCGGAACCTGGCGTGCTGAACGTGCAAAACGGCGCCTATGTCGTGGAAACGCTGGCGCGCGCCTGCGACGGCTGCCTTAGCGGCGAATTTGCGGCGTTAGTGACCGGCCCGGTGCACAAAGGCAACATCAACGACGCCGGCATCGCCTTCACCGGTCATACCGAGTTCTTCGAAGAGCGCGCGAAGGCCAGCAAAGTGGTGATGATGCTGGCGACCGAGGAGCTGCGGGTGGCGCTGGTGACGACCCATCTGCCGTTGAAAGCCATCAGCGAAGCGATAACGCCCGAGCTGCTGCGCGAGATCATCACCATTCTCGATCACGACCTGCGCACGAAATTTGGCATTGCCCAGCCGCATGTGCTGGTTTGCGGGCTTAACCCGCACGCTGGCGAAGGCGGCCATATGGGAACGGAAGAGATAGACACCATTATTCCGGTGCTGGAAGAGATGCGCGCGAAGGGGATGAACCTCAGCGGTCCGCTGCCGGCAGACACCCTCTTTCAGCCCAAATACCTTGACCATGCCGATGCGGTACTCGCGATGTACCACGATCAGGGCCTGCCCGTGCTAAAATACCAGGGCTTTGGCCGTGGCGTGAACATTACGCTCGGTTTACCTTTTATTCGTACCTCCGTCGACCACGGCACCGCACTGGAATTAGCGGGTCAGGGAAAAGCGGACGTCGGCAGTTTTATCACGGCGCTTAATCTCGCCATCAAAATGATTGTTAATACCCAATGAATAATCGAGTCCATCAGGGCCATTTAGCCCGTAAACGCTTCGGGCAGAACTTCCTCAACGATCAGTTTGTGATCGACAGCATCGTCTCGGCGATTAATCCGCAGAAAGGCCAGGCGATGGTTGAAATCGGCCCGGGTCTCGCCGCGCTGACCGAACCGGTCGGCGAACGTCTTGACCAGCTGACCGTTATCGAACTGGACCGCGATCTGGCGGCTCGCCTGCAGACGCACCCGTTCCTCGGACCGAAGCTGACCATCTATCAGCAGGATGCGATGACCATGAACTTCGGCGAACTGGCGGAGAAAATGGGCCAGCCGCTGCGCGTCTTCGGCAACCTGCCGTACAATATCTCGACGCCGCTAATGTTCCATCTGTTCAGCTATACTGATGCCATTGCCGATATGCACTTTATGCTGCAGAAGGAAGTGGTCAATCGTCTGGTTGCCGGGCCGAACAGTAAGGCGTATGGTCGGTTAAGCGTGATGGCGCAATATTATTGCCAGGTGATCCCGGTACTCGAAGTGCCGCCGAGCGCGTTTACCCCGCCGCCTAAGGTCGACTCCGCGGTGGTTCGCCTGGTGCCGCACCGCACCATGCCGTATCCGGTAAAAGAGGTCCGGGTACTGAGCCGCATCACCACCGAAGCCTTCAACCAGCGCCGTAAGACCATCCGCAATAGTCTCGGCAATCTGTTTAGCGTTGAAGTGTTGACCGAGCTGGGCGTCGACCCGGCAGTGCGTGCGGAAAATATTTCTGTAGAGCAGTACTGTAAGATGGCCAACTGGTTATCCAACAATCTGCCTTCGAAGGAGAGCTAACCATGATTAATTCGCCTCGTGTTTGCGTTCAGGTGCAAAGCGTCTATATCGAATCGCAGTCTTCTCCGGAAGAAGAGCGTTACGTCTTCGCTTATACCGTCACCATTCGCAATCTGGGGCGGAGTCAGGTTCAGCTGCTTGGCCGCTACTGGCTCATCACTAACGGCCACGGTCGTGAGACTGAAGTTCAGGGTGAAGGGGTGGTCGGCGAGCAACCGCATATTCCCGCAGGCGGTGAATATCAATATACCAGCGGCGCAGTCATCGAAACGCCGCTGGGAACCATGCAGGGTCATTATGAGATGATCGATATCGACGGCGCGCCGTTCCGTATCGAGATCCCTGTGTTCCGTCTCGCAGTTCCAACGCTCATTCATTAAAACAATGTCAACATACCTTATTGGCGACGTTCACGGTTGCTACGATGAACTGATCGCATTATTAGCGCAGGTTGAATTCGACCCGAGCACCGATACGCTATGGCTGACCGGCGATCTGGTGGCCCGTGGCCCGGGGTCGCTGGAGGTCCTGCGCTATGTCAAATCTCTGGGCGACAGTGTGCGACTGGTGCTGGGCAACCATGATCTCCACCTGCTGGCCGTCTTCGCCGGTATCAGCCGTAACAAGCCGAAGGATCGTCTGAAATCCCTGCTGGAAGCCCCGGATGCCGACGAGCTGCTCAACTGGTTGCGTCGCCAGCCGCTGCTGCAGGTGGATGAAGAGAAAAAGCTGGTGATGGCCCACGCGGGCATCACGCCGCAGTGGGATCTGGAGACCGCCCAGCAGTGCGCGCGCGATGTAGAAGCGGTGCTCTCCAGCGACTCCTACCCTTTCTTCCTCGATGCCATGTATGGCGATATGCCGAATCACTGGAGCAACGAGCTGAGCGGTCTGGCGCGCCTGCGCTTTATCTCTAATGCTTTTACCCGCATGCGCTACTGCTTCCCCAACGGCCAGCTGGATATGTATTCGAAAGAGGCGCCCGAGGACGCCCCGGCGCCGCTGAAGCCGTGGTTTGCCATTCCTGGCCCGGTCAGCAATGCCTACAGCATTGCCTTTGGCCACTGGGCTTCACTGGAGGGACGCGGTACGCCGGAGGGGATTTACGCCCTGGATACGGGCTGCTGCTGGGGCGGGGAACTCACCTGCCTGCGCTGGGAAGATAAGCAGTACTTCACCCAGCCGTCGAACCGCCAGAAAAGCCTCGACGAAGGCGAAGCCGTCGCGTCCTGAGTCTTCCCGGATGGCGGCGCGTTGCGCCTTATCCGGGCTACATTGCCTTGCGATTTGTCGCCCCGGGCAAGAACGGCGGACGCGAAGCCACTTTTGTGTCGGGTGGCGGCTAACGCCTTACCCGACCTACATTTCCTTGCGATTTGTCGCCAGGACAGCGCTCCCGAAAGACGAGGCCCGCGGCGGGGAACATGACGAGATACTGAGTGCGCCTTCGTCGCGGAATTCACGCAAAAGAAAACCCCGGTCACGCCAGGCGCACCGGGGTTTTTTCATTGCTATCCTTCCCGCTTAACGGCGTTCGAGGATCTCAAAGCAGTAGCTGTGGGAGTTCTGCGCGTCAGCGTCATGAAACTCGCTGAACACCGACTCCCACTCGTCCGGGTCGTAATCCGGGAAATGGGTATCGCCTTCCACTTCCGCATCAATGTGCGTCAGATAGAGCTTATGCGCTTTCGGCAGGAACTGCTCATAAACGCGGCCGCCGCCAATCACCATAATCTCTTCCACATCGCCGCAGGCAGCAATCGCTTCCTCCACTGAGGAGACCCACTGCACGCGATCGTCGCTGCCGGGTTTGCTGCTGATCACGATATTTTTACGCCCCGGCAACGGGCGCCCAATGGATTCCCAGGTCAGACGCCCCATCACCACCGGCTTATTTAACGTGTTGCGTTTGAACCAGGCGAGATCGGCAGGCAGGTTCCATGGCATGGCGTTTTCCATACCAATGACGCGATCTACCGCTAACGCCGCAATCAGACTGATCATTCATTCATTCCCGAGTGCAAAAAATTGTCGCCACTATACGGAAAGCGTACTACTTCGTCGACTGGCCGGAAGGTAAAGAATAAGAAAATTTTCTGATTTGCTGGCAAGCCCACGTTCACACCGTGGGCCGCCAGAACCGGTTCTAAACGGAAAACAAAATGTTACTGACGAGCGTCAGGCTGAGGGCTTATTTTCCGGCTCATCGGCAATATCCCCGGTGTGCCTGCCCTCTTCCGTCCCCTGCCAGCCGTGACGCTGCACCAGCGACAGATGATGACGATCTTCGTTGATGATGCCGGTGAGCATATCGCTGGTCCGCTTGAAGACCGCCACCCGCGACGCCGCGTCGTTTTCCGCCATCGCCACCATCTCTTCGACCATCTGCAGGTTGAAGCGACGGAACAGATCGGCCCGCTCGCGGGCTTCATAGGCGCCGAGTCCCAGCGCCTCCAGCGTCATTCGGCCGGACTTCAGCGCCGCCTCGAAGGTTTCACGCTCCGGCGCCTCGACGCCAGCCTGGCGCAGCTTAATGTAATGATCGACATCGCGGGCGCGGGAGATGATCTGCAGATGCGGAAAATGCTCTTTTACCCTCTCCACCAGCTCAAGGCTGACGTGCGGATCGTCTATGGCATTGATCAGTACTTCCGCCTTTTCGGCGCCGGCCGATTCCAGCAGGTCGACCCGGGTGGCATCGCCGTAGAAAACCTTCATATCAAATTTGCGCAAGGTATCAACATGATCCGGGTCGTGATCGAGGATAACCATCTTCACCCCGCTGGAGAGCAACAGTCGCCCGGCAATCTGCCCGAAGCGGCCAAAGCCGGCAACAATCACCCGCGGCTGCTCTTCATCAATCTCGTCAGCATCCCGCGCCTGGCCGCTGGCCGATTTCTCCAGACGGGTCAGCAGGACCAGCAAGACCGGCGTTGCCGCCATCGACAGCGCCACCGCCAGGGTCAGCGCCTTAGCCCATTCGCCGTCCAGCACATCCGCCATCCGCGCGGCGCCAAAGACCACAAACGCGAACTCGCTTCCCTGCCCCAGCAGCACCGCAAACCAGCGGCGCTGGGCGCGTGGCACGCCCAGCGGCCTGGCGATAAGCCACAGCATCAGCATTTTTATCGCCAGGAAACCGACCAGCAAAATAACGATACGCAGCGGATGGGTCACGAGAGTGCCGAAGTCAATCGACATGCCGACGCCGATAAAGAACAGCCCCAGCAGCAGCCCTTTAAACGGCTCGATATCGCTCTCCAGCGCATGACGATACTCGGAGCTGGCCAGCAGCACCCCGGCGAGAAACGCCCCCATCGCCATCGACAGCCCGACTTCCTCCAGCAGCAATCCAAAGCCGAAGACCAGGAACAGCGCCACGGCGCTGAACACTTCGCGCAGGCCGGAACGGGCGACAAAGCGCAGCAGCGGACGGGTCAGATAGCGCCCCAGGGCCACCACCAGCGCCAGCGCCGCGGCCACCTTCAGCGCGGAGAGGGCAAACGCCACCAGCGAGGTGGCGCCGCCGCTGGCCGCCAGCAGGGGGATCATCGCCACCAATGGGATCGCCGCGATATCCTGGAACAGCAGCACCGCGAAGGCGCTCCGCCCCATCTGCGACACCGTCAGATTGCGCTCATTCATCGCCTGCATCGCAATGGCTGTGGAAGAGAGCGCCAGCGTCATGCCTATCAGCTCGGCCACCTGCCAGCGCAGGCCCAGCAGCATGCAGAACAGACCGATCAATACCCCGCAGGCCACCATCTGCAGCGCGCCGCCGCCGAACACCGAGGCGCGTAGCTTCCACAGCCGCTGCGGATCCAGCTCCAGACCAATGACGAACAGCATCAGCACCACGCCGATCTCGGCAAAGTGCAGAATCGCCTCGGCGTCAGTCACCAGCCGCAGCCCCCACGGGCCGATAATACAGCCAGCGATCAGATAGCCCAGCACCGACCCCAGCCCCAGGCGGACGGCGATGGGCACAATCAGCGCCGCGGCGCCCAGGTAAATCAGCGCTTGTATCAGCGTATGGCTATCCATTCTGGTGTGCCTCCTGCCAGTCGATTAAGCGTTGACGATAATGGCGGGCTTGCGCCTGCAGCGTTTCGTCATCGCAGATAAAAGTGCAGTGCATGGCGAACGGCGGCAGCCATTTCATTCCGCAGTAAAGCGCGGTTGCCTGCAACGGCTGCGCCAGCACCGGAAAACCGGGGAATGAGCCGATGTCGAAGTGGCTTTCACCGCCGCCGGTGGTCACCGCCCACATCAGCGATTTACCGCGCAGGGCAATACCGTTGTGACCATAGGCCCAGCCGTGCGCCAACACTTTGTCCATCCACAGCTTGAGCAGCGGCGGTACGCTGTACCACTGCATAGGGTGCTGCCAGATAACCAGATCGGCACGGGCCAGCGCCGCCTGCTCGGCGGCGACATCGATATTAAAGTCGGGATAGAGTTGATAGAGGGAGCGTATCTCTACGCCTTCAAGCGTCCCTGCCTGTTCAAGCATTCGCTTATTCGCATGAGAATGCTGCGGATAAGGATGCGCATAAATTATCAGAATCATTGATTGGCCTGCGTTTGCTCTTGTCGTAATCAGCAAGAGTGTAGACAGTTAAGCCAACCGCTTACAATGATAACTGTGATTTATGTCGCAGTGGGTTACGCATTTCGGGGTTGCTTCTTGATCGCCACATCAGAATCGCTGTCGACCAGATCGCATTGCTTCGGTAGCAGAAAGGTCATTGTGCCGGCGATAATCAACGAACCGGCCAGGGCGCAGACCGCCACATTCTGGCCGTAGAGATACATCATCACGCCCACCAGATAGGGGCCACAGAATCCGCCGAGATTGCCCAGACCATTGATCACCCCGCGTGCGCTGCCCGCCACCTCCGGCGAAGCGATACGCCCCGGCATCGACCAGAACGGACTGGTAGCCGATTTGAGAAAGAAGCCGCAGATCACCAGCGCGATATAGGCCGCCACCATGTGGTCGCGCAGCACCACCGACGCCACCAGCGCTGCCGCAAAACTGTAGAGCGAGAAGCGAACCCACAGACGACGCTTACCGCTGTGGTCGCTGAACAACGAAATAACATAGATCCCGGCCAGCGTGGCGACAAACGGCAGCACCGCCAGGAAGCCAACGCTGGCCATGTTGCCGCCGGTTAACCCCTTCAGAATGGTCGGCAGCCACAGCGTGTAGCCATAATCCCCGGTCTGGTAGAAAAAATTGAGGATCACCAGCTTCATCAGTCCGGCATTACCAAACACATCCTTCACCGGGGCCTTGCTGACAGGGGCTTCTGCCTGCTTCGCCGCACGCTCGGCGGCCAGGGTGGTCACCAGATAGTCACGCTCGCGGGCGGGCAACCAGTGGGCCTCTTGCGGACGGTCACTGATCATAAACCACCACACGACCAGCACCACCAGCGACAACAGCCCTTCGATGATAAACAGCCAGCGCCAGTCAAGCGCCGCAATAATGGCGCCGGAGACCGGCGCGGTGAGCATGCCGCCGAGCGGGGCAAACATCATCACAAACGCGTTCGCGCGACCCAGCTCTTTTTCCGGAAACCAATTGCTGACCATGGTCAGCACTACCGGCAGCATTCCCCCTTCCGAAACCCCGAGAATAAATCGCAGCACCAGCAGTTGATATTGATGAGTCACAAACCCTGTCGCCACGGAAACGATAGCCCAGGCTACCAGCGACCAGGCAATAAATTTTTTACCGCTGCCGTTAACCGCAATTCGCCCACCGGGAATTTGCAAAAATAAATAACCAATAAAAAAGATACCACTGGCCACGCCGGCCATTTGGCTGGTAATGCCTAAATCGGCCTCCATGCCGCCTGGCAGGGCAAAGCTAATATTAACCCGGTCCATAAATGACATAATACAGGCAATTAACACCGGCACAATGATACGCAGCCAACGGGTGCTGGGAATTTTCTCGTTCATATATTTGCACTCTCTATGCAGAGGTTATTGTTTTGATTGAGATCGCGCGGGTACAGAAATAAAAAGCTAATTAATCGATAGCGTTTGGCAGCGCTGCGCCGGCAAACCAGGCGGCGACGTTAGCAAAAACCACTTCGCTCATTTTCTGTCGTGTTTCCTGCGTGGCGCTGGCGACATGCGGCTGCAGCACCACGTTATCGAGGGCGATCAGCGCCGCCGGGACCTGGGGTTCCTGTTCGAAAACATCGAGCCCGGCCCCGGCGATAACGCCGTTTTGTAACGCGTGGATCAACGCCTTTTCATCCACCAGCGAACCGCGGGCAATATTGATAAGCCAGGCATGCGCCGGCATCACGTTAAACACCGAGGCGTCGATGATGCCGCGGTTCGCCTCGCCGCCGGATGCGGCAATCACCAGAAAATCGCTCTCATGCGCCAGGATATGCAGGTCGGCACACCACTGATAATCGAGGCCCGCTATCTTTTTACGGTCGGTATACAGCACCTGCATATCAAAACCCCGCGCCCGGCGGGCGATCGCCTGGCCAATATTCCCCATACCCAGCAGGCCGATACGCTTCCCGCTGACCTGAGTCGCCAACGGCATACCACCGCTCAGCCAGCGTCCCTCGCGGACAAAGCGATCGCCCTGACAGAGCTGACGGGAACCGGCCAGCAGCAGCCCCATCGCCAGGTCAGCGACATCATTCGTCAACACCCCGGAGGTGATGGTGACGGCAATTTGCCGCGAGCGGGCATACGCCAGATCCACCGCATCGGTACCGACGCCGAAGATGGCAATCAGCCCAGCCTGAGGCAGCAACTCAAGGACGCTGTTTGCTACGCCGACGTCGCCGCGAGTGACCACGACGGCAATGTTCTCTCCTTGTTCACGCAGAAAGGCGATCGGATCGTCCTGCTCGTAGAGACGCAGCAGCGGGAAATGCTCCGCCAGCTGCAGCTGCAGGGTTTCAATTACGGGGGCCACTAAAAGGACGGCGCGGGGAATAACACTCTTCATCAGATCACCTGTTTGACGTTTGGTTACGACGGTAGCCACTATCAAACGGGTTTTTATCGGGGGATTTTGCGATCTGTATCACGCTGAATCGTGTTAAAAATGCATGTTACCGGACGCGTGATCGTGAAGACAAAACGGCGACCAGACAGGCGATGGACTGCGCGCGCATTAACCTTTTGCTAACACACGACAGGCGCTGGCTGGTGGCCGTTAAATCGTTTCGCCCATCGACAGGCGGTAGTGGAGATCCACCTTTTCAATGGTGGGCAGTCCTTTGATTTTCTTTATTAAAATCTCTGTCGCCACCTTACCCATCTCGAAGCGCGGCGTCAGGACGCTGGCCAGCCGGGGAGAGACGATCTGGCCAATCTCCAGGCCATGAAAGCCCGCGATAGCCAGCTCCTGGGGCACGCTGATACCGGATGCCAGGCACTCCTGTAACACGCCCACCGCCAGGTCGTCATTAGTGCACAGGATACCGTCCATATCGGCGTACATTTGCCGCGCCAGGGTCATCATGCCGGTGCCAATGGAAACCGACGAGACTTTATTCGGCGCAATGCGCCCCACCGCCAGCCCGGCACTCTCCATCGCCCGACAGTAGCCCAGATAACGCTGCTCGTCGCGGACGTCGGACATCGAGCCGAAGTAGATGATCCGTCGTTTACCGCTGGCCAGCAGCATGGTGGTCATATCGAAGCCGGCCTGGAAGTTATCGAATCCGACGTTGATGCGTCCTGGATTCTCCGCCAGCCCCATCACTTCGGCGATCGGGATCTTCGCGGCATTCAGATACTTGTCCGCCCGCAGGGAGTGCACCGACTCGGTCAGCAGCAGTCCTTTCACATTAAACGCCAGCACGGCGGCAATCTGCTCCTCTTCACGCTGGCGATCGTAGTCGTAATTCACCACCAGCGTCTGGTAACCATGCCCGGCGGCAACAGATTCGATGCCGGCCAGCAGATCGGCAAAAATTTGATTATGAAAGGAGGGAATGAGTACGCCAATCCGCGGCACGGCGACGCTGGTCATCGCCGGATTATCCGGGTCGGGCTGATAGCCGATCTCCGCTATCACGCTGGCAATACGCTCCGCCGTCTCCGGTTTCACCTTTTCCGGGGTGCGCAAATAGCGGCTAACGGTCATCTTGGTTACGCCAGCCAGCTCGGCAATATCATGGAGAGTAATGCGTTGTGCTTTCATCTGTGTGTCCGCCAAATACCTGACTGCTTCAGGCCATTATGCCTGTCGGGGGGGCAAAAGAGAATGCCAGTCCGTAGCCGTTAACCTGTTGAGTCAGCGAGATTTACCGGCAGCGTCACGTTTAAAGTAACCCCTTTTTGTAACACGGTTCCGAGTGATCTTCATCACAGTTTCCCCCGGTAAAAATCCGTGAGATAGGGCACAGGTTTTCTTCAGCCGCTAATCAGGATATCGAGATGAACGATCTTTTCAGCTTACAAGGTAAACGCATTTTAATTACGGGCGCAGGACAGGGGATCGGTTTTGTCATGGCTCAGGGTCTGGCGCAATATGGCGCAGAAATCATTATTAATGACCTTTCTGCCCCGCGAGCGGACGATGCGGTGATGAAGCTCCGCGACGAAGGCGCCACCGCCCATGCTGCGGTATTTAACGTGACCGATGCCGAGGCCGTTGAAGAAGCCATTGCCAATATCGAAGCGCATCTTGGCCCGATTGACGTGTTATTCAATAACGCCGGGATCCAGCGCCGCCACCCGTTTACCGAATTCCCGGTGCAGGAATGGAATGACGTGATTTCAGTTAACCAGACGGCGGTATTTCTCGTCTCTCAGGCCGTCGCGAAGCGCATGGTTGACCGCCAGCAGGGAAAAATCATCAATATCTGCTCCATGCAGAGCGAGCTGGGGCGCGACACCATCACCCCCTACGCCGCCGCCAAAGGCGCGGTGAAGATGCTAACCCGCGGAATGTGCGTTGAGCTGGCGCGGCACAACATTCAGGTCAACGGCATTGCCCCGGGCTACTTTAATACGGCGATGACCCGGACGCTGGTTGAGGATAAGGCGTTTACCGACTGGTTATGCAAACGCACCCCTGCCGCCCGCTGGGGCGATCCGCAGGAGCTGGTCGGCGCTGCCGTCTTTTTATCGTCAAACGCGTCGAATTTCGTCAACGGCCATCTGCTGTTCGTTGACGGCGGCATGCTGGTCGCGGTCTGAGAGAAGGAGCGCATGATGGCAGGACAATGCATTATTTTGATGGGCGTCTCCGGAACCGGCAAATCCACCGTCGGTCAGGCATTGGCCCACGCGCTGGGAGCGAAATTTATCGACGGCGACGACCTTCATCCACGCAACAATATCGTCAAAATGGCCACCAGCCAGCCGCTGAATGATGAGGATCGTCAGCCGTGGCTGACGCGTATCGCCGACGTCATTTTCAGTCTTGAGCAGAAAAACGAGTCAGGTGTATTGGTCTGTTCCGCATTAAAAAAGCGCTATCGCGACCGCCTGCGTGAGGGGAACGCGAAGCTACGCTTCCTGTGGTTGACCGGGGATTATGACTGCATTTTGCAGCGAATGCGCCAGCGTAAAGGCCACTTTATGCCAGAAGCGTTACTGCGTAGCCAGTTCGCCGCCCTGGAGACGCCAGACGCCAGTGAAAGCGATGTTCTGGCCGTCGATATTACCCCCGACATCGCCAGTATTGTCGCTCACTCATTAACGTTACTTCATTCGCAACAACCGCAGAGGATCCCGGCATGATTATCGATACCTTAACCGCCGCCGCCGAAAATGAGCTCTATCCGCCGGTGATCCGCCAGGCGCTGCAGGCCGTGTTACAGCAACAACCGCACGCGCTGCCGCCGGGGAAATATACCGTCGAGAGTGATAATGTGTTTTTTACCGTCGTCGAAGGCCATACCCGGCCGCTGAGCGAGCAACGCCCGGAATATCATCGTCAATATCTCGACATTCACATTGTGCTGAAAGGTGAAGAGATCATCGGTGCCGGGAATAAAGGGCTGCCGGTCGTTGAAGATGGTCACTTCAACACGACGCAGGATATCGGTTTCTGTCAGGCTATCGACAGCGAAACGCTGATTCATCTCTACCCGGAAGAGCTGGCGATCCTCTTCCCTGGCGAATTACACCGCCCGATGGCCTGCCTCGAACAAGGCGCAGCGTTGCGTAAAATCGTGGTTAAAATCGATCGCGCGCTACTGTAACGCGCTCGTTAGGCCCCGCACACTCCCCGCGGGGCCTGGGATAACCATTAGTTATCCAGCTCATCCATGGACTTCACCTGGTCGCGGTTAATCTGCTCCACGCGGCCGGTTTCGGCATTTTTGTATGAGACGAGGCCGGTGTCATCATCCACCTGCGGTTTGCCGCTGGTGACAATGGTCTTGCCATCGGTTGTTTTGATCGACTGATTCGATGAGCATCCGGCCACGAACATGATTGCCGTCGCTGCCAGTGCGGATGCCACCAGAATATTGTTCCGCATTGTATCCTCCTGTCTTTTCATCAATAGGTATCGTTATGGTGCTCACTATAGTTAGCCTGACCCGACAGGTGGTTAAAAGCAGAACTCTCCGAAGATGACTGCAGCCAAAAAAAGGGCTGACGATGTCGTCAGCCCTGGTTTATTGCTCTCCGGCCAGGCCGGCGCGCTTATTTGGTGATTTGCGCGTGCATTTCCTGAACCGAAATCACCTTCTCGGTGGCGTCAGCGTTCAGCGCCATCGCGGTGGCAAAGCCGCCGTTCAGGGTGGTGTCGTAATGCACCTTGTACTGCAGCGCGCTGCGGCGAATCAGCTTGGAGTCTTCAATCGCCTGGCGACCTGCGGTGGTGTTGATGATGTAGGTGTATTCGCCATTCTTGATACGGTCCTGAATGTGCGGACGACCTTCATGCACCTTGTTCACCAGACGCGGGTTGATACCGGCTTCGCCCAGTACAATCGCCGTACCGTGGGTCGCATCCAGCTCAAAGCCAAACTTCAGCAGCTTCGCCGCCAGGTCAACCACGCGCTCTTTATCGCCTTCGCGGACGGAGAGCAGCGCGCGGCCCTGTTTCTTCATGGTTGAGTTGCTGCCCAGCTGCGCTTTGGCGAACGCTTCCGCGAAGGTACGACCCACGCCCATCACTTCCCCGGTAGAGCGCATTTCAGGCCCTAACAGCGGGTCAACGCCCGGGAATTTGTTGAACGGCAGAACCACCTCTTTCACCGAGTAGTACGGCGGGATGATCTCTTTGGTCACGCCCTGCTGCGCCAGCGTCTTACCGGCCATTACGCGCGCCGCGACTTTCGCCAGCGGGACACCGGTGGCTTTGGAGACGAACGGCACGGTACGCGCCGCACGCGGGTTCACTTCAATCAGATAAACTTCGTTATCTTTCACCGCGAACTGGACGTTCATCAGACCACGAACCTGCAGCTCGAAAGCCAGCTTCTGCACCTGCTCGCGCATCACATCCTGAATTTCCTGGCTCAGCGTATACGCTGGCAGGGAACAGGCTGAGTCGCCGGAGTGTACGCCCGCCTGCTCGATATGCTCCATGATGCCGCCAATCAGCACCATTTCGCCGTCGCAGATGGCATCGACATCCACTTCAATCGCGTCGTCGAGGAAGCGATCCAGCAGTACCGGTGCATCGTTGGAGACGCTAACCGCGGTCTGGAAGTAGCGGCGCAGATCCTGCTCGTCGTAAACAATTTCCATCGCCCGGCCGCCAAGCACGTAAGACGGACGAACCACCAGCGGGTAGCCAATCTCTTTCGCTCTCTCTACCGCCTGCTCAATGGCAGTGACGGTGGCGTTCGCCGGCTGCTTCAGCTTCAGACGGTCAACCGCATGCTGGAAGCGCTCACGGTCTTCCGCGCGGTCGATAGCGTCCGGGCTGGTGCCGATAACCGGTACGCCTGCGGCTTCCAGGGCGCGCGCCAGCTTCAGCGGCGTCTGGCCGCCGTACTGCACGATAACGCCCTTCGGCTTCTCGATGCGCACGATTTCCAGCACGTCTTCCAGGGTCACCGGCTCGAAGTACAGACGGTCGGAGGTGTCATAGTCGGTAGACACGGTTTCCGGGTTACAGTTGACCATGATGGTCTCGTAACCGTCTTCGCGCAGCGCCAGAGAGGCGTGTACGCAGCAGTAGTCAAATTCGATACCCTGGCCGATACGGTTCGGGCCGCCGCCGAGGACCATGATTTTATCGCGGTCAACGGACGGGTTGGACTCACACTCTTCTTCATAAGTGGAGTACATGTAGGCGGTATCGGTGGCGAATTCGGCGGCGCAGGTGTCCACGCGCTTGTAGACCGGATGCAGGTCATACTGGTCGCGCAGCTTGCGAATTTCCGCTTCCCGCACGCCCGCCAGTTTCGCCAGACGCGCATCGGCAAAGCCTTTACGCTTCAGGGTACGCAGGAAGTCGGCGTCGAGGCCGTTGATGCCCACTTCCACCACTTTCTCTTCCAGACGCACCAGCTCTTCAATCTGCACCAGGAACCAGCGGTCGATATTGGTCAGGTTGAAGACGCCGTCTACCGAGAGGCCGGCGCGGAAGGCATCCGCGATGTACCAGATACGCTCGGCGCCAGCGTCTTTCAGCTCGCGGCGAATTTTGGTCAGCGCTTCCGGGTCGTCGAGGCTCACTTTCGGGTCGAAGCCGGTGGCGCCCACTTCCAGGCCGCGCAGCGCTTTCTGCAGCGATTCCTGCTGGGTGCGGCCAATCGCCATCACTTCGCCGACGGATTTCATCTGCGTGGTTAGACGGTCGTTCGCGCCAGCGAATTTTTCGAAGTTGAAGCGTGGAATTTTGGTTACCACGTAGTCGATGGAGGGCTCGAAGGAAGCCGGAGTGCGGCCGCCGGTGATGTCGTTCATCAGCTCGTCAAGGGTGTAGCCCACTGCCAGCTTGGCCGCCACTTTAGCAATCGGGAAGCCGGTGGCTTTCGAGGCCAGCGCCGAAGAGCGGGAGACGCGCGGGTTCATTTCGATAACGATCAGGCGACCGTCTTTCGGGTTCACCGAGAACTGCACGTTTGAGCCGCCGGTTTCCACACCGATTTCACGCAGGACCGCCATCGAGGCGTTACGCATGATTTGGTATTCTTTGTCGGTCAGGGTCTGCGCCGGGGCAACGGTGATGGAGTCGCCGGTATGGATCCCCATGGCATCGAAGTTTTCAATCGAGCAGACGATGATGCAGTTGTCGTTCTTATCGCGCACCACTTCCATCTCGTACTCTTTCCAGCCGATCAGCGATTCATCGATCAGCAGTTCGTTGGTCGGAGAGAGATCCAGGCCGCGTTCGCAGATTTCTTCGAACTCTTCGCGGTTATAGGCGATACCGCCGCCGGTGCCGCCCATCGTAAAGGACGGACGGATAATGCACGGGAAGCCAACGTCGGCGGCAACCGCCAGCGCTTCTTCCATGGTGTGGGCGATGCCGGAGCGCGCGGTGTCGAGGCCGATTTTCTTCATCGCCACGTCGAAGCGACGACGGTCTTCCGCTTTATCAATCGCGTCCGCAGTGGCGCCGATCATGGTCACGCCGAACTCTGCCAGCACGCCCTGACGTTCCAGCTCCAGCGCACAGTTCAGCGCGGTCTGGCCGCCCATGGTCGGCAGCACGGCATCCGGGCGCTCTTTTTCGATAATTTTACGTACCACTTCCCAGTGAATCGGCTCGATGTAGGTCGCATCAGCCATTTCCGGGTCGGTCATGATGGTCGCCGGGTTGGAGTTCACCAGAATAACGCGGTAGCCCTCTTCACGCAGGGCTTTACAGGCCTGCGCGCCGGAGTAGTCAAACTCACACGCCTGACCGATAACAATCGGGCCCGCGCCCAGAATCAGGATACTTTTTATGTCTGTACGTTTTGGCATTGCTCTTTTACTCCTGATTATTTCGCGGACTGACGGTAGAGCTCAATTAACTCGATAAAGTGGTCGAACAGCGGCGCGGCATCGTGCGGCCCCGGGCTCGCTTCAGGGTGCCCCTGGAAGCTAAACGCCGGTTTGTCGGTACGATGAATGCCCTGCAGGGTGCCGTCGAACAGCGACTTGTGGGTCACGCGCAGGTTGGCCGGCAAGGTGGCTTCGTCAACCGCAAAACCGTGGTTCTGCGCGGTGATCATCACCACATTGTTATCAATATCTTTCACCGGATGGTTGCCGCCGTGGTGGCCGAACTTCATCTTAATGGTCTTCGCACCACTCGCCAGCGCCAGCAGCTGATGGCCAAGGCAGATACCGAATACCGGAATATCGGTCTCAAGGAATTTTTCAATCGCGTCGATAGCGTAATCGCACGGCGCCGGGTCGCCTGGGCCGTTAGAGAGGAAAATACCGTCCGGATTCATTTTCAGCACGTCTTCGGCAGAGGTCTGCGCCGGCACCACCGTCAGGCGGCAGCCGCGGTCCACCAGCATGCGCAGGATGTTGCGTTTCGCGCCGAAGTCATACGCCACAACGTGGAACGGCAGCTCGCTTTCCGCTTTCGCTTCCGGCAGGTCGCCCGCCAGAGTCCAGCTGCCCTGCGTCCAGCTGTAGGTTTCTGCGGTGGTCACTTCCTTCGCCAGATCCATGCCGTTCAGACCCGGGAACGCTTTCGCTTTCTCCAGCGCCAGCTGAGCATCCGGGCTGTCGCCCGCGATGATGCAGCCGTTCTGCGCCCCTTTCTCACGCAGCAGACGCGTCAGCTTGCGGGTATCGATATCGGCAATCGCCACGATGTTATGGCGCTTCAGATAAGAAGAAAGATCTTCAGTATTGCGGAAGTTGCTGGCAATCAGCGGCAGATCGCGGATCACCAGACCCTGCGCGTGTACCTGAGAAGATTCTTCATCGGCGGCGTTGGTGCCGACATTACCAATATGAGGATAAGTAAGAGTGACGATTTGGCGGGAATAGGAAGGATCAGTGAGGATTTCTTGATAACCGGTCATTGAAGTATTGAAAACGACTTCCCCAACCGCCGTGCCGGTTGCCCCGATGGCCCGACCGTGAAACTGGGTTCCGTCTTCCAGAACCAATAGCGCTGACTTAATCAAAACACCCTCCAGAGAATATCCACTCACTTTATTTGCATATTAATTCATAAACACGATCTGAATCAATGCAAATCTGTTGCCAGCAGATTTTTGGCAAACGGCGGCATTCTGGAGAGATGTCGGATAAAAGTCAACTTAAAGCGGAGATTTTTAATGTCATTTTACGCCACTGGCGCATAACATGTGATTTTTACGCCAAAAAGATCAACAAACCTGGCTGAGAAAACGCTTGCGGACGGGAAAGAGTGTAAAACCTGGCGACGAAGCGCTAAAAAGTGGACTAAATGGTCAAAATTTACATTTCATTCACCAAAAACAGCATGAATATTATTATTTATAGCTATCACAACGTAAAACACACACCAAACCCATAAAAATAAAAAAGGGCAACAATATATTGCCCCTTGCATCAATAACTTATTGATTGCAATAACCACATCACGATGGGTAATAATCGTTATAAACTGTTCAAATCCAGCACATCACGCATGTCAAACAGACCATTTTTCTTGTCTTTCAGCCACAATGCAGAGCGAACCGCGCCATTAGCAAAGGTCATCCGGCTGGAGGCTTTATGGGTGATTTCAATACGCTCACCGATATCAGCAAACATCGCCGTATGCTCCCCGACGATATCGCCCGCACGGACGGTGGCGAAGCCAATGGTGCCCGGAACGCGTTCGCCGGTATGACCTTCACGACTGTAGACGGCGCATTCCTTCAGATCTTTGTTCAATGCTCCGGCGATCGCTTCGCCCATCGCCAGCGCGGTGCCTGACGGCGCATCCACTTTATGCCGGTGGTGCGCTTCGATAATTTCGATGTCGGTGTAGTCGCCCATCACCTTTGCCGCCTTCTCCAGCAGCTTTAACAGGACGTTGACGCCGACGCTAAAGTTAGCGGCGAAGACAATGGCAATCTCCTGCGCGGCGTCGCGAATCGCCTGCTTGCCAGCGTCGTCAAAACCGGTGGTGCCGATGACCATCCCTTTGCCGTGCTCGCGGCAAAACGCCAGATGATTCAGCGTGCCTTCCGGGCGGGTAAAATCGATCAACACGTCGAAATCATCTTTTACCGCCGTCAGGCTGCTCTGCACCGCGACGCCCGCTTTGCCGGCGCCCGCCAGCTCCCCGGCGTCGCTGCCCACCAGGCTTGACCCTTCGCGCTCCAGCGCCGCGCCCAGCGCCACGCCTTCCATCTGCAATGCAGCCTGAATTAACTGGCGTCCCATCCGGCCGCCCGCGCCGGCGATGGCCACGCGGATTTGTGCATCATGCATAGCTATTCTCTTTTGTTAACATTACGTAAATTGTTTTCAGAGTAACCAGCCCGTCAGCGGGCCGCTACTCAAAAACGCCGATAATTAGAAATTTATGACAAACGGCGGACGATATCAGTAAAAACTATACGATTGTGCCGCAATTCCATGTTTACGTAGTGACAACCGGGAAGACTAATGATGGCGCCTTCGCCCGTACAGTGCGGGCGAAGGCGGTGTTGCAGTGGGTTACAGCGGGAAAAGCGCGCCGGCGGGAAACGTGGATAAAAACCAGGTCACCGCCAGCAGATCGGCGCTGCCGCCGGGGCTGAGATGGCGGGCAATCAGCTCATCGTCAAACTGGCGCAGCGCCTCCAGCCCGCCGTCCGCCAGCACGCCGCCCTGCCACAGCAGTCGCTGCGCCTCCTGCTGGACAAAGTTCAGCCCGGCAAGCCCGCCGCGCGAGACCAGGTTGGTGTCATCATTCCACGCCATCAGATGCAGCAGGGTTTGCAGCAGCGCCAGATTGCTGTCGCCGGTCTCTTCCATCATGCGGGTAAAGACTGGCAAGGCCTGGGTACGCACCGTCAGGAAACCGCTCTCCGCCTCGCCGCGGGCCCCGGGGAGACCATAACGCAGAAAATGAGCCTCGCCTTTACTGAGCCGTTCCCCGCCAGCAGAAGACAATTCCTGCATAACCATGCCGCGACAGAAGCGCGCCACCTGGTCGCAAAGCCGGTGCTGCTCTATCGGCTCACCTTTCGACACCAGCCTGCCCGCCGCCGCGCTGAGCAGGCCAAAAGCGAAGATCGCCCCGCGATGGGTATTCACCCCTCCGGTGGCCTCCAGCATATCGTTCTCACAGGCCATTCCCACCGGGCGCAGCATCATCAATACCTGCTCCGGCGCGACCGCCGCAGTATCGTGGCCCATGATGAAAAATTTCTCCATCCATGGCGCCACCACCGCGGTGCTGGCCTCAAACGAGGCCAGATCCATATCCCGGTGCGCGCCAGCGTTACGAATATCCACCAACCCGGGCTTAGGGGTCAGGCGAACTTCAGTCAACAGCGCGCGCTCTACCGCGCTGACCACCTCTTCGGCACTCAGTGGCTTCACGCGCCGCACACGCGCCGGATTCATTAACACGTCGCTCATGGCCTTTCCCCTCTGCGTTTAGTCGCTGTTTTTCACCTGACGAATCACATCGATGACCGAACCGTCGCGATAGCGCACCACCGCCACCACCCGATCGGTAAATTCGATCGGCTGCGGCTTGCCGGTTAGCAGTTCCGCACGCTGCTGCAGCTCCTCAATGGTCATCAGCGGAATGCCTGCGCTGCGCAAATTGTCGATCAGGTCCTGACGTGCCGGGTTGACCGCTATGCCGTGGTCAGTGACCAGCACATCCACGCTGGCTCCCGGCGTCACGCGGGTCAGCACTTTTTCCACGACGCAGGGAATTCGCCCGCGAACTAACGGCGCGGTAATGATGGTCAGATCCGCGCCGGCGGCGGTATCGCTATGTCCGCCGGAAGCGCCGCGCAGCACGCCGTTAGAGCCGGTCATCACGTTGACGTTAAAGTCGGTATCGATTTCCAGCGCGCTGAGCATTACCACGTTTAAGCGCTCGCAGGAGGCGCCTTTAGAGCCTGGGCTGGCATACTGATTGGTGGAGATCTCGACGTGGTTCGGGTTCTGCGCCAGCGAACGCGCGGCGTCGCCATCGAACGACTGGGTATCGAGCAGCGTTTTGATCAGCCCCTTTTCGTGCAGATCGACCATCGTGCCGGTGATGCCGCCGAGGCCGAAGCTGGCGGTGATGCCGTTACGGCGCATTTTGTCTTCGAGAAAGCGGCTGACAGCCAGCGAGGCGCCGCCGGTGCCAGTCTGCAGCGAGAAGCCGTCTTTAAAGTACCCGGAATGCTCGACCACCTTCGCCGCCTGGCGGGCAATCAGCAGTTCGCGCGGGTTGCTGGTCAGACGGATCGCCCCAGCGGTAATTTTTTCCGGATCGCCGACTTCGTCCACCTGGACGATCAGATCCACCTGATCCTGGGCAATGCTGGCCGGATAGTTTGGGTAATCCACCCACGCTTCGGTCAACAGCACCACGCATTTGGCATGTTCCGCATCAACGCGCGCATAGCCCAGCGAACCGCAGCGCGACTTACCGCTAAAGCCGTTGGCATTGCCAAACTCATCGCAGCAAGGGACGCCGAGAAACGCCACATCAATCGACAGTTCGCCGCTTTGGATCAGCTGTACGCGACCGCCGTGGGAGTGGATCTGCACCGGGTTTTCCATCAGGCCGGCGGAGATCTCCTCGCCAAGCTTGCCGCGCAGACCGGAGGTGTAGATCTGGCGGATCACGCCATTTTTAATATGCTCGATCAGCGGCCAGTGGGCGTCGATCAGCGAACTGGATGCCAGGGTCAGATCGCGAAAGCCCATTTTCGCCAGCGTTGCCATGACCATGTTGACCACTTTGTCACCGCCGCGAAACGCGTGGTGGAACGAAATGGTCATGCCGTTTTGCAGGCCGGAGCGACGGATTGCCGTTTCCAGCGAGTCGCAGATTTTACGCTGGCGCTTTTCTGTTTCACTGGCCAGCCACGGACTTTTCGCCGTCACGCCCGCATAAGGGGTCAGTCCTTCCGGCATCACGTACTGCTGATTAAGCATTGCTACAGTCTCTTTCATCTTGTTCCCCTTAATCACGAATCCCGGAAGCCGAGAGCGCCACCACTTTGCGCGCGTGGTCAATAATCGGTCCATCGATCATTTTGCCGTTCAGCGATACCACGCCCAGACCGCGCGACTCTGCCTCTTCCGCGGCGGCAATCACCTCCAGCGCATGGTCGACCTCTTTGCGCGTCGGGGCATAGACCTGATGCAGGAGTTCAATTTGTCGTGGGTTGACCAGCGATTTGCCGTTGAAGCCGAGGTTTTTAGCCAGATTTGCTTCCGCCAGGAAGCCCTCTTCGTTATTGATATCCGACCACACCACGTCATAGGCGGCGATGCCGGCAACGCGCGCGGCATGCAGTACCGCACAGCGGGCGTAGAACAGTTCAGTACCGTCGCCGCGGGAGGTGCCCATATCCATGACGTAATCGAAGGCCGCCAGCGCGATCGCCGCCAGACGCGGGCTGGCGCGCGCAATCTCCACCGCGTTCACCACGCCCAGCGCCGACTCGATCGCCGCCATTAACTTGGTGCTGCCCACTTCCCGGCCGCACTCGCGTTCAATCCGCTCAACGTGCGCTTCCAGCTCATGGATATCTTCTTTGCTGTCGGTTTTCGGCAAACGCACCATGTCCACACCCGCGCGGACCACCGCTTCAAGATCGGCCAGACCGAACGGCGTATTCAGCGGGTTAATGCGCACCACGGTTTCGATATCCTGATACAGCGGATGCTGCAGCGCCTGATGCACCAGCAAGCGGGCGGTATCTTTTTCGCGTAGCGAAACGGCATCTTCCAGGTCGAACATCACCGCATCAGCGCCGTAGACGAATGACGTGCTTAACATGGCGGCATTGGCGCCAGGGATGAACAGCATACTGCGACGTGGTTTCATAACTGGCTCCATTGCAATTGAGACTGTTGCGCCGCGCGCAGCGCCGCGGCCTGTACACGGGCCCGCAGTACGCACTCCAGGGCGCCTTTATCATCGACCACCACGTTGGCCTGCTTCACGCCAAGCTGCGCCAGCGTTTCTCTGACCACCTGCTCAATCGCAGCGCCAAACTGTTGTTTCACAATGCTGTCGATTTCCAGCTGAATGCCCGGCTGCGCCGCCGGTCCAATCCTGACCATCACATCGCTGGACTCCAGCGTGCCGGCCAGGGCGTCAATCTTCATTTCCATAGGGGAAAATCCTTTGTTAGGGCGTATAAATCAGGCGGTTTGATGTTCGCTCTCCGCCAGTTGCATCAGAAAAGAGAGGGTGCCCGGCGGCACCAGCGCCGCGACGGCTTGCCAGTTGCGCTGTCGGTACAGCTCGCGCACGCGGGAAGCGGATATCGGCCCGCCGTTTTTTTCGATGCGCGCCAGCTCCACAACTTCAACTGGCGGCGCGTCACCGGGCGCTTCCAGCAACGCTTTCATGCGCTGGTTGTAGCTACGGGTCAGCGAACACAGCGGCTCGGTGCCGACAAAGCGATGGGTTATCTGCAGCGCCGGGGCCAGGCGTTCACGGAATATCTGCAGGTCAATCTGGCTGTGGCAGTCATCGACCACGCCCTGCTCTTTGAGGAAGTAGCCGGGAAACGTCGCCCGCGAGATGAGGTATGCCGAGCCGGGATGCAGCGTCACTTTGTCGATGCCGGCGATACCTTTTTCGATAAGCGTAAAGCGATCGTGATAGGAAAAGCAGGAGGCATCTTCCTTCACGACAAACAGATGTAACCAGTCGCACTGGCGTGCCGCCTGCTCCACCAGCCAACGGTGGCCGAGAGTGAAGGGATTGGCATTCATCACAATGGCGCCGATTTTGCGCCCCGGCTGACGGTACATCGCCAGCTGTCGGCAATAGCGCGTCAGCCGTTCGCGGCTGTTTTCCATTAATACAGCGCGATCGCCCGCCTGGGCAATTGGCCAGAAGCCTGCCCCGGAAAATAGCGCAGCGTTACTGGGTTTAGTGAATAAAAACAGCTCGCTGCGCCCCAGCTCATAGGCCAGCGTCAGGAGCTCGGTCAGTAATTTAAGGCTCAGCCCCTCCCCCTGCAGCGAGGGATCGATGGCGATGCATTTCAGCACATTGCCGGCGATAGCACCGCAGCCGACCAGCCGCTGCTGATACTCGGCGATAATCGCCATTTCGCAGTCGGCCTCTAACGACAGTTGATGCTGGCGGAGAAACCGATCGATCGCCTCTCGCCGCGGTTTATCTTTTAATAGCTGAACGCGTTTTAATATCAGTGTCATTTTTTAGCGCTTCGTAATTTCAAAACGAACTGTATTTCGCCAGCGTTCGGCTATGGATTCTTGTATTTAAGTCACAGTTTTTCTCGTGGCTTAATTGGCTTTATGGTTTTTATGTTGTTAATTAATTCAGAATCATAAAACCAATTAAATTAATAAAAAACACGAGTATTCAGTGAAGATAATCACACCTTACCCCTGGGTCTATTTATTACTATGCGCCGGT
This sequence comes from Klebsiella variicola, assembly GCF_000828055.2. NCBI lineage: Bacteria > Pseudomonadati > Pseudomonadota > Gammaproteobacteria > Enterobacterales > Enterobacteriaceae > Klebsiella > Klebsiella variicola. Next base: position 4,666,521 of record NZ_CP010523.2, read on the forward strand.
CTTACTACTCCATCAATAAACAGGATAACGTTTATGACTAACATGAGTCAGGCTCCGGCAGCGGAGAAGAAGGGCGTTAACGACCTGCTGGGATTTAAAATCTTCGGCATGCCGCTACCTCTTTACGCGTTTGCGTTAATTACACTATTACTTTCACATTTCTATAACGCTTTACCCACCGACATTGTCGGCGGTTTCGCCATCATGTTTATTATCGGCGCCTTGTTCGGCGAAATTGGTAAGCGCCTGCCAATATTCAATAAATATATCGGTGGCGCACCAGTGATGATTTTCCTGGTGGCAGCCTATTTCGTTTATGCCGGTATTTTCACGCAGAAAGAGATCGATGCCATCAGCAATGTGATGGATAAGAGTAACTTCCTTAACTTGTTCATCGCAGTATTAATTACCGGTGCGATTCTGTCGGTGAACCGCCGCCTGCTGCTGAAATCGCTGCTCGGCTACATCCCAACCATCCTGATGGGCATTATCGGCGCGTCGATTTTCGGTATCGCTATCGGTCTGGTGTTCGGGATTCCGGTTGATCGCATCATGATGCTCTACGTTCTGCCGATCATGGGCGGCGGCAACGGCGCGGGCGCAGTCCCCCTGTCGGAGATCTACCACTCCGTCACTGGTCGTTCTCGCGAAGAATATTACTCTACTGCCATCGCTATCCTGACCATCGCCAACATCTTCGCCATCGTCTTTGCCGCGATACTCGATATCATCGGTAAAAAGCACACCTGGCTGAGCGGCGAAGGCGAACTGGTGCGTAAAGCCTCATTCAAAGTGGAAGACGATGAAAAAGCGGGACAAATCACCCATCGTGAAACCGCCGTCGGCCTGGTGCTGTCCACTACCTGTTTCCTGCTGGCCTACGTCGTCGCCAAGAAAATCCTGCCCAGCATTGGCGGCGTTTCGATTCACTACTTCGCGTGGATGGTATTGATCGTTGCGGCGCTAAACGCCTCCGGCCTGTGCTCACCAGAAATCAAAGCCGGCGCCAAGCGTCTGTCTGATTTCTTCTCCAAACAGTTGCTGTGGGTACTGATGGTCGGCGTCGGCGTCTGCTACACCGACCTGCAGGAAATCATCAATGCCATTACTGTCTATAACGTTGTTATCGCCGCCGTAATCGTTATCGGCGCAGTGCTCGGCGCGGCGATCGGCGGCTGGATGATGGGCTTCTTCCCAATTGAATCGGCGATCACGGCGGGCCTGTGTATGGCTAACCGCGGCGGTTCCGGAGACCTGGAAGTCCTTTCCGCCTGTAACCGTATGAGCCTTATCTCTTATGCGCAAATCTCCTCCCGTTTGGGCGGCGGTATTGTGCTGGTCATCGCCAGTATCGTGTTCGGCATGATGATTTAACCCATTTGCACGGTGGCGCGTTGAACTGACGAGGTAAATGGCTTATCAGGGTCCCATGCCGGGAGCGGTAGAGGGAAATCCACCCTACTCCTTAGCCGGAAACGCCAGAAACGTCACCAGGCAGCGCGCCATCGTGCCTCTATTTGAGATGTACCAATGACTGACAATGCCGTCCTGTTAGGCGAAGGCTTCACCCTGATGTTTCTCGGCATGGGCTTTGTGCTGGTGTTCCTGCTGCTGCTCATCTTTGCCATCCGGGGAATGTCCCTCGCCGTCAACCGCCTGTTTCCCGAGCCGCCTGCCGCCCCCAAACCGGCACCGGCCGCCGTCGCGCCCGCCGACGACTTCGCCCGCTTAAAGCCGGCGATTGTCGCCGCCATTCACCACCATCGCCGTCTTCACCCTTAATTCACGGAGGAATTTATGACCGTTGCCATTACCGATGTCGTCCTGCGCGACGCCCACCAGTCCCTGTTCGCCACCCGTCTGCGTCTCGACGATATGCTCCCCGTCGCCGCTCAGCTGGATGACGTCGGCTACCGCTCGCTGGAGTGCTGGGGCGGCGCCACCTTTGACGCCTGCATCCGCTTCCTCGGCGAGGACCCGTGGGTCCGCCTGCGCGAGCTGAAAAAGGCGATGCCGAAGACCCCGCTGCAGATGCTGCTCCGCGGCCAGAACCTGCTCGGCTACCGCCACTACGCCGACGACGTGGTGGAGCGCTTCGTGGAGCGCGCCGTCAAAAACGGCATGGACGTCTTCCGCGTCTTCGACGCCATGAACGACCCGCGCAACATGCAGGCCGCCCTGCAGGCGGTCCGCCGCCACGGCGCCCACGCCCAGGGTACGCTTTCGTACACCACCAGCCCGGCGCACACCCTGCAGACCTGGCTCGACCTCACCGAACAGCTGCTGGAGACCGGCGTTGACTCCGTCGCCATCAAGGACATGTCCGGCATTCTGACGCCGCATGCCGCCTTTGAGCTGGTCAGCGAAATCAAGAAGCGCTACGACGTCACCCTGCACCTGCACTGTCATGCCACCACCGGGATGGCGGAGATGGCCCTGCTGAAGGCCATTGAAGCCGGGGTCGACGGCGTGGATACGGCGATTTCGTCCATGAGCGCCACCTACGGCCACCCGGCCACCGAGGCGCTGGTCGCCACCCTCGCCGGCACGCAATATGACACCGGGCTGGATATCCACAAGCTGGAGAGCATCGCCGCGTACTTCCGCGAGGTGCGTAAGAAGTACCACGCCTTCGAAGGCCAGCTGAAGGGCACCGACAGCCGCATCCTCGTCGCCCAGGTCCCGGGCGGGATGCTCACCAACCTCGAAAGTCAGCTGAAGCAGCAGAGCGCCGCCCACCGTCTGGATGAGGTGCTGGCGGAAATCCCCCGCGTGCGCGAGGACCTCGGCTTCATCCCGCTGGTGACCCCGACCTCGCAGATTGTCGGCACCCAGGCGGTGCTCAACGTCCTGACCGGCGAGCGCTACAAAACCATCGCGAAGGAGACCGCCGGTATCCTGAAGGGTGAGTACGGCCGCACCCCGGCGCCGGTGAACGCCGCCCTGCAGGCGCGGGTGCTCGAGGGCGCTGAAGCCATCACCTGCCGCCCGGCCGACCTGCTGAAGCCGGAGCTGGCGCAGCTGGAAGCGGATGTGAAACGCCAGGCACAGGAGAAGGGCATCACCCTTGCCGAAAACGCCATCGACGACGTGCTCACCGTGGCCCTGTTCCCGCAGCCCGGCCTGAAGTTCCTCGAAAACCGCCACAACCCGGCAGCCTTTGAGCCGGTACCGCAGGCGGAAGCCGCGCAGCCGCTGGCAAAAGCAGAAAAACCTGCCGCCTCCGGCGTCTACACCGTCGAAGTGGAAGGCAAAGCCTTTGTGGTCAAAGTCAGCGACGGCGGCGATGTCAGCCAGCTCAGCGCCGCGCCGGTGGCCGCGGCGCCTGCTGCCGCCCCGGCTCCGGCCGGCGCCGGCACCCCGGTGACCGCCCCGCTGGCGGGCACTATCTGGAAGGTGCTGGCCGCGGAAGGCCAGACGGTGGCCGAAGGCGAGGTGCTGCTGATTCTGGAAGCCATGAAGATGGAAACCGAAATCCGCGCCGCGCAGGCCGGGACCGTACGCGGTATCGCGGTGAAAGCCGGCGACGCGGTGGCGGTCGGCGACACTCTGCTGCAGCTGGCGTAAGGACGAGGAGCGGAAATGGAAAGTCTGAACGCCCTGATTCAGGGCATGGGGCTGATGCACCTCGGCGCCGGCCAGGCGGTGATGCTGCTGGTCAGCCTGCTGCTGCTGTGGCTGGCGATTGCGAAGAAGTTCGAGCCGTTACTGCTGCTGCCGATTGGCTTCGGCGGCCTGCTGTCGAACATCCCGGAGGCCGGGCTGGCGCTCACCGCCCTGGAGAGCCTGCTGGCCCACCACGACCCGGCGCAGCTGGCGGTGATTGCCGCGAAGCTCCACTGCGCGCCGGACGTCCACGCCATCAAAGAGGCACTGGCGCTGGCCCTGCCGTCGGTGCAGGGGCAGATGGAGAGCCTCGCGGTGGACATGGGCTACTCCGCCGGGGTGCTGGCCATCTTCTATAAGGTGGCGATTGGCTCAGGCATCGCGCCGCTGGTCATCTTTATGGGCGTCGGGGCAATGACCGATTTCGGCCCGCTGCTGGCCAACCCGCGCACCCTGCTGCTGGGGGCGGCGGCGCAGTTCGGGATCTTCGCCACCGTGCTCGGGGCGCTGACGCTGAACTACTTCGGCATCATCAGCTTCACCCTGCCGCAGGCGGCGGCCATCGGCATCATCGGCGGCGCCGACGGCCCGACGGCGATTTACCTGTCGGGCAAGCTGGCACCGGAGCTGCTGGGGGCCATCGCGGTGGCGGCCTACTCCTATATGGCGCTGGTGCCGCTGATCCAGCCGCCGATCATGAAGGCGCTGACCAGCGACAGGGAGCGGAAGATCCGCATGGTGCAGCTGCGCACGGTGAGTAAGCGGGAGAAGATCCTGTTCCCGGCGGTGCTGTTGCTGCTGGTGGCGCTCCTGCTGCCGGACGCCGCGCCGCTGCTGGGGATGTTCTGCTTCGGCAACCTGATGCGCGAGAGCGGCGTGGTGGAGCGGCTGAGCGATACGGTGCAGAACGCGCTGATCAACATCGTGACCATCTTCCTCGGACTGTCGGTGGGGGCCAAGCTGGTGGCGGACAAGTTCCTGCAGCCGCAGACGCTGGGGATCCTGGTGCTGGGGGTGATCGCCTTCTGCGTGGGCACCGCGGCCGGGGTGCTGATGGCGAAGCTGCTGAACAGGTTCAGTAAGAACCCGATCAACCCGCTGATCGGCTCGGCGGGGGTGTCGGCGGTGCCGATGGCGGCGCGGGTGTCGAACAAGGTGGGTCTGGAAGCGGACGGGCAGAACTTCCTGCTGATGCACGCCATGGGCCCGAACGTGGCCGGGGTGATCGGCTCGGCGATCGCCGCCGGGGTGATGCTCAAGTACGTGCTGGCGATGTAGGCCAGCGTTCTTCCCGGAGGTGTGTCTGTCGCCCCGCCTCCGGGCTGATTTGATACCCACTCCTGGCATGACGGGGCCGGGTACATGTCTGAAATTTTCTGTTCTGTGCTCCACCTGTCGGCGCCGGGGGCGCAAAACGGGGAGAATAACAATTTAATGTCTATCTACCCAATGTATACCCGAAAAATCACCCACTGGTTTGCCCGGCGATCGTTTCAGAATCGCATCTTCCTGCTGATCTTATTTACCTCGACGATCGTCATGCTGGCGATGTCATGGTATCTGACAGACATCACCGAGGAGCGTCTGCATTATCAGGTCGGGCAACGGGCGCTGATTCAGGCGATGCAGATTTCGGCGATGCCGGAGCTGGTGGAGGCGGTACAGAAACGCGACCTCGCCAGAATCAAAGCCCTTATCGACCCCATGCGTTCGTTCTCCGACGCCACCTACATCACCGTCGGTGATGCCAGCGGCCAGCGCCTCTATCACGTCAATCCTGATGAAATCGGCAAATCGATGGAGGGCGGCGATAGTGATGAGGCATTGATAAACGCCAAAAGCTACGTGTCAGTGCGCAAAGGCTCGCTGGGATCCTCGTTGCGTGGTAAATCGCCGATTCAGGACGCGACCGGCAAAGTGATCGGCATTGTGTCGGTAGGCTATACCATCGAGCAACTGGAGAACTGGCTCAGCCTGCAGATAAGCTCGCTGCTGATCCCGATGGCCATCATGTTACTGCTCCTGCTCTATTGCGCCCGCCGCTTCTCACTGCATATCAAAAAGCAGATGCTCAATATGGAACCCCAGCAGCTGTCACAGCTGTTGATCCAGCAAAGCGTGCTGTTTGAATCGGTGTTCGAAGGGCTTATCGCCATCGACTCCGGTTATAAAATCACTGCGATTAATCAGACTGCCCGCCGCCTGCTCAATTTGAGCCAACCGGAAACCACGCTTATCGGCAAAGGGATCAACAACGTTATCTCGCAGGAGACCTTTTTCTACGATGCGCCACAGGCCAATAAAAAAGACGAAATCGTCACCTTCAATCAGATCAAAGTGATCGCCAGCCGGATGGCGGTGATCTTAAACAATGAGCCACAGGGTTGGGTGATCAGCTTTCGCAGCAAAGACGATATCAACACCCTTAGCCTGCAGCTCAGCCAGGTGCAACAGTATGCGGATAACCTGCGCGCCGTGCAGCATGAGCATCGCAATCTGATCTCCACTATCGCTGGCCTGCTGTTTCTTAAACGCTACGATCATGCGCTGGATCTGATCCAACAGCAGTCGGAAAGTCACCAGAAGGTGATCGATTTTATCGCGCGGAATTTCCAGGATAACCATCTGGCCGGACTGTTGATCGGCAAGTATTACCGGGCCAAAGAGCTCGGTCTGGAGCTGGTTTTCGATCCGGCCTGCTTCGTTGACAGATTACCCACCGCCCTTTCTCACAATGAATGGATCTCGATCGTGGGGAATCTGCTTGATAACGCCTACAATGCCAGCCTGCGTCAGCCGCAGGGGTCAAGACAGATAGAATGCCTGATCAACAGCGACGGTCACGAAGTGATCATTGAGATCGCCGACCAGGGATGCGGCATTGACGAGACGCTGCGCGATCGGATCTTCGAGCGCGGCGTCACCAGCAGCGCCAGTAAAGATCATGGTATCGGACTCTGGCTGGTACGCAGCTATGTGGAACAGGCAGGCGGCAGTATTGTCGTCGAAAATAATATTCCTTTTGGCACCATCTTTACGCTTTATATCCCCCTGACCCGAGAAGAACATCATGGATAGCATCACTACTCTTATCGTTGAAGACGAACCTATGCTGGCGGAGATCCTGGTGGATAACATTAAACAGTTTCCCCAGTTCGACGTCATTGGTATTGCGGATAAGCTTGAGAGCGCCAGGAAACAGCTCAGACTGTATCAACCGCAGCTGATCCTGCTGGATAATTTTTTACCCGACGGCAAAGGTATCGATCTGATCCGCCATGCTGTCAGTACGCATTACAAGGGACGGATTATCTTTATTACCGCAGATAATCATATGGATACCATTAGCGAAGCGCTGCGTCTTGGGGTGTTCGATTACCTGATTAAGCCGGTGCACTATCAGCGCCTGCAGCACACACTGGAGCGCTTTGCCCGCTATCGTAGCTCGCTGCGCTCCAGCGAACAGGCCAGCCAGATCCATGTCGATGCACTGTTTAATATTCAGGCCCGGGAGCAAACGGAACCCGCCAGCGCACCACTGCGCGGGATCGATGAAAGCACCTTTCAGCGCGTGCTCCAGCTGTTTGCCGACCCGTCGGTGGTACATACCGCCGACTCGCTGGCCCGTATCCTCGGCAGCAGCAAAACCACCGCCCGCCGTTATCTGGAACAAGGGGTGAAGAACGACTTTCTGGAAGCGGAAATCAGCTACGGCAAGGTTGGCCGACCGGAGCGCATTTATCACGGCAAGCAGGCCTATCCTGAGCAGAGATAAAACGCTTACGCCAGGGTGTAGCTGACCACCAGCTGCCCCTTCTTCATTTTAATCTGGCTGACGACGACGTCGCCCAGCTCCGCCAGACGGGCGACGTGGGTGCCACCGCAGGGATAAGCGGGCAGTTCGCCGAAGCCCACCTGGCGCAAGCCATCAGCGAACGTCACCTGACGCGGTAAGTCCTGCGCCTGCCAGGCCTTCACCGGCGCCAGTAGCGCACTGGCGTCCGGCAGCGCGGCATTGTTCCTGCTGGTAAAGGTTATCCGCCCTTCGCCGGGCCAGTGGTGCGCTTTCACCGGTTGCCAGCCAAGCTGTTCGCCCGCCAGGCCAAGCAGGTGGCCGGCAGAATGCAGACGGGCATGCAGCTGTCTCGCGGAGGCATCAATTTTCATCTCCACGTCACCGAGGGGAAGCGCTTGCGACAGGATATGCAGCACGCTGTCGCCGCGCACAATAACCGTCTCAACCACCTGCCCAGCTATCCAGCCGCGGTCTGCCGGTTGACCGCCTCCTTGCGGGTGAAACAACGTCCGATCCAGTTCGATGGCGTAACGGCCATCCACTTCTGCGGTGCAGGCGATGATCTGGGCGCGCCCGTCGGTAGCATCGCTGGTGTAATAAACTCGTTCAGTCATGGTGATTCTCCTCTCTGTCCGACCAGTATATTGATAATATCGACAGCGATAATCCCACCACCCGCCAATGCACTTTTGCCCCGGGAGCACAAATGAATCTAAACCTCCTGCCGGACCTCGCCCTCTTCGTCCAGATTGTCGACCAGGGCAGCTTTTCCGCCGTCGCCCGCCAGAGCGGACTGACGCCCTCCGCCGTGAGCCGCAGCGTGTCGCGGCTGGAGCGGGAGATGGGCAGCAAGCTGCTGCATCGTACCACCCGCAAGCTGCGACTGAGCGATGCCGGGGAAACAGTGTATCAGCATGCCCAGCAGATGCTGGAAGCGGCGCGGCAGGCGATAGATTCCGCCAGCAGTCGCCAAACGGTCGCTCAGGGAAAGCTGACGCTCAGCGTACCGAAAGCCGTCGGCCGCTTTGTGATCCACCCGCTGATGATGGCGTTTTTCCATCGCTACCCGCAGGTGGACGTCTGCCTGCGGCTGGAAGATCGCCCTCTGGATTTTATCGATGACGGTATTGATTTGGCGCTGCGCATCACCGATACCCCTTCCCCTGGTCTGCATGGCAAACCGCTGATGCCAATCAGGCACGTTATCTGCGCCACTGAGCCCTATTTACAGCAGCACGGTACGCCGTATACGCCGCAGGATCTGCGCGCGCATTGCTGCATTAGTCTTGGCGAAACGCCCGCCGACGCGCGCTGGAAGTTCCGCCGGGAAGGGAAAAGCGAAACAGTGCAAACCTACGGGCGGTACGCCGCCAACCATACCGCCGTACGCCTCGACGCGGTTAAGCAGCATCTGGGCATTGGCAGCCTGCCGCTGTTCACCGCCCGTGAGGCGCTGGCGAAGGGCGATATCGTGCAGGTGCTGCCCGAGTGGGAATTCATCAGCAGCTACTCCGGCGACCTGTGGCTGCTGTGGGCGGGAGATAAACATATGCCCGCCAGAATGCGGGCGATGATTGATTATCTCAGCGAGACGGTGCCGGCGTTGAACGCAGGCAGCACAGAGCCAGCGAAATAATTGCAAACCACGGAATGATAACCCCCAACACAAACCAGATCCCGGAGCGGCCGATATCATGCATCCGCCGGCAGCCAACAGCCAGCAAGGGGAGCGCCATCAGCAGCAGCCAGAGCGCGGCAAAGGGAATGACAACAAAACTGAGGATGCCGTATTGAGGGTTAACGCTGGTTGCCAGACACCAGGCCGCTAGCGGCATGGTGGCGATCAATACATTGATGAGAAAAAACGTCCAGAACTGCTGCCGGCTGGCGCGGCCACTAAAATTAAAGGTCTCTTTCCAGCCGCTCAAATACGCCTGTCCATAGGTCATTGCTTCTTTCCTTGAAAATCGAGTGATTTATCACGGCGCCAGGGCAATCACCTCCGCTGCCCAGCGCTGAAACCCTTCCACGTCGATATCGAGCGCCACCAGGGCGTTCGCCGGCTGACCCAGTCGTCCTTCGATATCCACCACCGTGGTGCCGGCGGTCCAGGTCCCCTGCGTCTCCACCGCCACAAAACACGGCTGGAGAGTGAACAGTTCCGGGCGCGCCAGCCACGCAATAGCGCAGAGATCGTGCATTCGCAAACCACTGCTCATGCTGCCGCTGCGATAGTGGCTAAACAGAGCATGAAGCATTTTACCGGTCTGGTTCAGCGTCGGTAGCGTCGCCAGGTAATCTGCCGTCAGCAGCGCCCGGTTGGTGACGTCCAGCCCGCACATCACAATCTCCAGCCCGCTGTGGAACACTTTCGCGGCGGCTTCCGGGTCGATAGCAATATTGAATTCCGCATTCGGCGTGAAGTTGCCGCGGCCCGCCGAGCCGCCCATGATCACCAGCCGGCGAATGTTGAACACGCATTCCGGGTACTGGGTCAGCAGCAGCGCTATATTGGTCAGCGGGCCAATCGCCACCAGAGTAATCGGCTCGGCAGCGTGCATCAATGCATCGCGGATCGCCTGGAAGGCCGGCTTCGCCAGCGGCTGACGTTGATGCTCAACAAAGTCATACCCCTCCATGCCGGATTCTCCATGCACCGAGGCGGCGTCGCGCAACGGACGCACCAGCGGCATCGACGCCCCCTGCGCCAGCGGCACATCGGCATTCCAGAAGTGCAGCAGCTGCAGCGCGTTACGGGTCGTCTTCTCCACCGAAACGTTGCCCGCCACGGTGGTCATCAGTTGCAGATCCAGCTCGGGCGCGAACAGCGCCGCGGCAATGGCGGCAGCATCGTCGATGCCCGGGTCAGTATCAAGAATGATCGGTAAGCGCATGGTTTCTCCCTAAAAAAAATGCCAGACGTTAAGTCTGGCATCTTCTCATACTGCTGGAGGAAAGAACTTACTCTACTTCACGGACATCCACACGCAGCTCTTTCGGCACTTCAAAGACGATATTCTCTTCCCGGCCTTCCAGTGGCACGGCTTCGCCGCCGCCCAGCTCCTGCAGGCGGGTAATGACGTTCTGCACCAGAATATCCGGCGCCGATGCGCCCGCCGTCACACCGACACAGGCCGCATCCTTGACCCACGCTTCCTGTATATCGGAGGCGTCGTCAATCAGGTAAGCCGCTTTGCCCATTCGCTGCGCCAGCTCGGCGAGGCGGTTAGAGTTGGAGGAGTTTTTCGACCCGACCACCAGCACCACGTCAGCCTGCTCCGCCAGCGCGCGCACGGCTTCCTGACGGTTAGTGGTGGCATAGCAAATGTCGTCTTTGCGCGGGCCGACGATTTTCGGGAAACGCGCGCGCAGGGCGTCAATAACGTCAGATGTATCGTCGACGGAGAGCGTGGTCTGGGTCATAAACGACAGCCGGGCGTCGTTTTTGACTTCCAGCTTGAGAACGTCTTCCGGCGACTCGACCAGGTACATGCCTCCTTGCGGGTTATTGTACTGCCCCATAGTACCTTCGACTTCCGGGTGGCCGGCATGGCCAATCAGAATCGACTCTTCGCCGCGGCGGCTGGCGCGGGCGACTTCCATATGGACTTTGGTCACCAGCGGACAGGTGGCATCGAACACCGTCAGGTCGCGGCTCTTCGCTTCGTTGCGTACCGCCTGCGAAACACCGTGGGCGGAGAAAATCAGGATCGCGCCGTCCGGCACTTCGCTGATCTGTTCGATAAAAATGGCGCCGCGCTTGCGCAGGCTATCCACCACATAGCGGTTGTGCACCACTTCATGGCGAACATAGATCGGTGCGCCATACAGCGTCAGCGCGTTTTCTACAATGCTGATAGCGCGGTCAACGCCAGCGCAAAAACCGCGCGGGTTAGCCAACAGGATCTGCATGTTACTCCTCCAGTGCCGGATCGATCTCCAGCACTTCAATATCAAAATGAACGGTGCGCCCGGCCAGCGGATGGTTGAAGTCGACGGTGATGGAATCGCCGTTCACTTCGCGGATCACGCCAGGCATTTCGCTGCCATCCATTGCGGTAAAGAGCATAATCGCGCCGATCTCTGGTTCGCCAGCGTCGATAAATTCACGGCGAGAGAAATACTGAATCAGGTCCGGGCTGGGTACGCCAAAGGCGGCGTCAGGCTCCAGCGAAAAGGCCTTTTTCTCCCCCTCTTTCAGACCGAGAAGCTGTTGCTCCAGCCCTTCGGACAGAGAGGTGTCGCCGAGGCGAAACAGCGCCGGTTTGCCGTTGCTGCGGGTGGACTCGGCGGTGGAGCCGTCGTCCAGTTTCAGTGTGAAGTGCACCAGTACCGCGCTGTTGCTCTGTACGGATTTAGACATGCAAATTGCTCGCTTGTTTTAGGTCACCGGTTGCCCGGTGGCGCTATGCTAACCGGACCGACGGGCGGCCACAAATTCTGTAGGCCGGGTAAGCGTAGCGCCACCCGGCATTGACATTTACGCCTGCTCTTTCGCGGTCGGTTTCGGCAAGAAACCTTCCAGCACAATCAGCGCTGCGCCGATGCAGATCGCACTATCGGCGAGGTTGAAGGTGGCGAAATGCCAGTCGCCGACGTAGAAGTCGATCATATCGACCACGAAGCCGTGCCACAGGCGATCGAACAAGTTACCCAGCGCACCGCCGATAATCAGGGCGTAGGCAATATTGTTCAGCTTTTGCGTCGCCTTCGAACGGTACATCAGTACCGTCAGCACCACACAAATGCCGATCGCGATCCCGGAAAAGAACCAGCGCTGCCAGCCGCCGCTGTCGGCGAGGAAACTAAACGCCGCGCCATAGTTGCGGGCATAATGCAGATTAAGCGACGGGAACAGCGGAACCGTCTCCCCCAGAGCGAAGTTCTGGAGGATCAGGAATTTGCTACCCAGATCGATAATCAGCACGGCTACGACGACCCACAGCCAGCGTAGCCCCGTTGAACAGATCGATTTACTCATCAGGCGAATTTACGTTGCTCGCCGTTACCGGCGACGTTGCTCACACAGCGACCGCAGATTTCTGCGTGTTCCGCTACCTTGCCGACGTCACTGGTGTAATGCCAGCAGCGTGGGCACTTCTCGCCCTCGGCTTTGCTCAGGACCACTTTCAGCCCTTTCAGCAGATCGCTCTGCCAGGCATCAGCCGGCGCCTGGGCATAATCGGCAACGTTGGCGCCGGAGGTCAACAGGACAAATCGTAATTCATCGCCCAGCGCGTTGAGCTTGGCCGCCAGGTCGGCATCGGCATACAGCGTGACCGCTGCTTCCAGAGAGCCACCGACTTTCTTATCCGCACGCGCTTGCTCGATCACCTTGTTGACTTCGCCGCGCACCTTGAGCAATTCATCCCAGAAACCGTCGTTCATCGCTTCATCGTCGGCCAGGCCGAACAGACCTTCATACCACTCGCCGGTGAAGACATATTTCTCACGATCGCCCGGCAGGTAGCCCCAGATTTCGTCCGCGGTGAAGGACATGATCGGCGCCATCCAGCGCACCAGCGCTTCCACGATGTGGAACAGCGCGGTCTGGCAGCTGCGACGCGCCACGCTGTCCGCTTTCGCGGTGTACTGGCGGTCTTTGATGATGTCGAGGTAGAACGAGCCCATTTCGATGGAGCAGAAGCGCATCAGGCGCTGTACCACTTCATGGAAGTCGTAGGATTCGTAGGCTTTCAGGATATCTTCCTGTGCCGCCTGCGCGCAGCCGACTGCCCAGCGGTCCAGCACCACCATCTCTTCCGGTTTAACCATGTCTTTCGCTGGATCGAAACCGTTCAGGTTCGCCAGCAGGAAGCGCGCGGTGTTACGGATACGACGATAGCTGTCCGCGGCGCGTTTGAGGATCTCATCGGAGACCGCCATTTCGCCGGTGTAGTCGGTGGAAGCCACCCACAGACGCAGGATATCGGCGCCCAGCTTGTTCATCACGTCCTGCGGGCTAACGGTGTTACCGATAGACTTGGACATTTTGCGGCCCTGGCCATCGACGGTGAAGCCGTGGGTCAGTACCTGGCGATATGGCGCTTTGCCTTTCATCGCCGTGGAGATCATCAGTGAAGACATGAACCAGCCGCGATGCTGGTCAGAGCCTTCCAGATACATGTCCGCGGCGTGACCGGCAAATTCCGGACGCACATCAACCACGGAAGAGTGGGTCGACCCGGAGTCAAACCACACGTCGAGGGTATCCGGCACTTTCTCGTAGCTGTCGGCGTCATCGCCAAGGATGTCGCGGGAATCGAGATCCCACCACGCCTGGATGCCGTCAACTTCAACGCGTTTCGCCACTTCTTCCATCAGTTCGAGGGTACGCGGGTGCAGTTCGTGGGTTTCTTTGTGCACGAACAGCGACATCGGCACGCCCCAGGTACGCTGACGGGAGATACACCAGTCAGGGCGGTTAGCGACCATCGATTCGATACGCGCCTGGCCCCAGTCCGGGATCCACTGCACGCCTTTGATCTCTTTCAGCGACTGCGCGCGCAGGCCTTTCTGATCCATGCTGACGAACCACTGCGGGGTGGCGCGGAAGATGATCGGCGATTTGTGGCGCCAGCAGCACGGATAGCTGTGCTGCATTTTTTCCACGTGCAGCAGCGCGCCGCTGTCACGCAGCATCTCAACGATGATGTCGTTGGCTTTGAAGACGTTGATGCCATCCAGAGACGGATAGGTACCAGGCAGGTAAGCACCGTCCGGGCCAACCGGGTTGGCGATTTCCAGACCGTATTTCTGGCTGATGGTGTAGTCGTCCGGACCGTGGCCGCCGGCGGTATGCACCGCACCGGTACCCGCGTCCAGCGTCACGTGGTCGCCAAGGATCGCCGGCACGTCGAAATCGAGGAACGGATGCTTAAAGCGCATCAGCTCAAGCTCAGAACCTTGTACCGCCGCCAGAATAGTGTAGTCCGTCGCGCCAACGCGCTTCATTACGCTCTCAACCAGGTCTTTCGCCAGGATCAGCGCCTGACCGTCAACCTGCACCAGCGCGTAGTCGAATTCCGGCGACAGAGAGATGGCACGGTTAGCCGGCAGGGTCCACGGCGTGGTGGTCCAGATAACCAGGGAAACCGGGCCGTTGACGTCGGCTACGCCGAATTTCGCCAGTACCGCGGCTTTGTCTACCGCGTGGAACGCCACATCGATAGACGGAGAGGTTTTGTCGTAATACTCCACTTCCGCTTCCGCCAGCGCGGAACGGCAGTCAACGCACCAGTGCACCGGCTTAGCGCCTTTATGCAGATGACCGTTGCCGATGATTTTACCCAGCGCACGGATGATGTTGGCTTCGGTTTTGAAGTCCATGGTCAGGTACGGACGCGACCAGTCGCCCAGCACGCCCAGGCGGATAAAGTCTTTACGCTGACCGTCGATCTGCTCCGCGGCATATTCGCGGCACTTGGCGCGGAATTCAGCGGCGGTGAATTTCTCACCCGGCTTACCGTATTGCTGCTCGACTTTCAGCTCGATCGGCAGACCGTGGCAGTCCCAACCCGGAACGTACGGCGAGTCAAAGCCCGTCAGTCCTTTGGACTTAACGATAATGTCTTTCAGAATCTTGTTAACCGAGTGACCAATATGAATGCTGCCATTCGCATAAGGAGGGCCATCATGCAGAATGAAGGTTTTTTTGCCTTTTTTGGCTGCACGAATGATGCCGTACAGGTCATCATCGGTCCAACGCGCCAGCATTCCCGGTTCGCGTTTGGCGAGGTCGCCACGCATAGGGAACCCTGTTTCCGGCAAATTCAGGGTCGATTTATAGTCACTCATCAGATTCTCGGTTCCGTATTTCGGTTTGATAAACACCAGCGGCTCAGGCCTGGCTGGTCAGCCCAAATAATTCGCGGGCCGTTAACTCATCACGTGCGATTTGCGCCTTCAGCTCGTCCAGCGACGCAAACCGCTGCTCGTTACGTATCTTTTTACGCAGTACTACATTGATATGGCGACCGTAGAGGTCCATTACAACGTCCAACAGATGTACTTCAAGCTGCTGACGCACGCCCGCGACCGTTGGACGGGTGCCAATATTGGCGACGCCCGCTATGGGTTTGTCGCCCAGCCCTGTCACTTCTACCGCATAGACCCCTTTAACCGGGGAAACCTGACGACGCAGCGGTAAGTTCGCCGTCGGAAAACCTATGGTACGGCCCAGTTCATCACCATGAACGACGCGTCCGGAGATGCTAAACGGATGGCCCAGCAGCGTCTCCGCCAGCAGGAGATCGTCATCCGCCAGCGCCTGACGCACCGCCGTACTGCTGATACGCACCCCACCTTCGCAGAAAGTCTGGGTGCTGGTCACGTCGAAGCCGTATTCCGCTCCGGCCTTTTGTAATAACAAGAAATCCCCCTGGCGACCAGCGCCAAAGCGGAAATCATCACCGACGGCAAGGAACTGCACACCCAGGCGGCGCACCAGCAGTTTGCTGATAAAATCCTGCGCGGTTAGCGCGGCGAACCGGCGGTCAAAGCGAACGCACAATACATAGTCGACCCCGCTTTCAGCCAGATAGCCCAGCTTTTCACGCAGGCGGGTCAACCGCGCCGGGGCTTTATCGGCGGCAAAGAGCTCCAGCGGCTGGGGTTCGAAAATCATCACCACCACCGGTAAACCGCGCTGGCGGCCCTCTTCGCGCAACCGCTGCAGCAGTGCCTGATGCCCACGATGCACGCCGTCAAAATTACCAATGGTCAGCACGCACCCGTGCGGCGCCTGACTGAGATTATGTATGCCGCGTATCAGCTTCATGTCTGGCTCAAAACAGTGAAAATCGTCCGAGTATACCTTGTACAACTGTCAACGTTAACCAGCGATTGCACCTCGGCAACGAAAGTTCTCAGGAATTCATTCACTCAGCGCGAGAAAGCGGGAAAACTGGCCGCGCCCGGCGATTTTTATGGTGGAAAAGCTGTATTCGACTGCAACAAGCTGGTAGAATCTTGCGCCATCACTACGTAATGAAGCGCTGTGGTGTTAAACGGCGCTTATTTGCACAAATCCATTGACAAAAGAAGGCTAAACGGGCATATTCCTCGGCCTTTGAATTGTCCATATAGAACACATTTGGGAGTTGGACCTTGGCTAATATCAAATCAGCTAAGAAGCGCGCCGTTCAGTCTGAAAAGGCTCGCAAGCACAACGCAAGCCGTCGCTCTATGATGCGTACTTTCATCAAGAAAGTATACGCAGCTATCGAAGCTGGCGACAAAGCTGCTGCACAGAAAGCATTTAACGAAATGCAACCAATCGTGGACCGTCAGGCTGCTAAAGGTCTGATCCACAAAAACAAAGCTGCGCGTCATAAAGCAAACCTGACTGCACAGATCAACAAACTGGCTTAATCGCCTGCTTGCTGAACTTTGTTAAAGAAACCCGCGAAAGCGGGTTTTTTTATGCCCGCCATCTTCCCCCGCTAACGCGCGCTGGCGCGGCCAGCGCCACGCCAGCCCACGCCGGCAGGCTATCGGGGTTCGGTAAACAGTGACGAGTAATCGCGATTACAGATGCGCTGAACCGCGGGATGCTGAATCATTCGCTCGGCAAAAATAGCGTGATACTCCTCCATCACGCTATCCATGCGGCCAATTTCGATAATCGATTCGTCATAGTAGAAATCATGCGCATAGAGCGTCGGCGCGACAAATATCGCATTATGCGCGGCGCCGAAGGCTTTCATGAGCGCCGCATCGTCAAATTCGCCGAGGATCTCCACCTTCAGGCCCTGCACGTTAATCCAGTTCAGCAGTTTACGCCCCAGCATCGAACGCCGACCGGGGATCAGCAGCCGCCGCTCTTCCAGACAGGCCGGAAACGGCTTCGTCGGCGCCGGATTCATGCACCAGAAGCTGACGCTGCACTCGCCAATCTTCACCGAAAATAGCCCTTCCTGCTGTGTCGAGTCGATCGGACAGTCAGAGATAATCATATCGAGCTTATGCTGGCTCAGTTGCTCCAGCAGCAGCTCATGGGTGGATTCAAAACAGCGCAGATGGATCTGCTCACTCTCAACGACGGCGGCATCCAGCACGCCGCTGACCAGCCGCTTGGATAACGCATCAGCGACGCCGACATCAAACAGCAGATTCGACTCTTTGCGGTAGTTGACGATGTCGAGCATCTCCTGGCTGAGGGTAAACATGCGGTCGGCATAGCGGAAGACCAGCTCGCCCAGCTCACTCGGCTCCAGTCCCCTTCCTTTTCGCTTAAACAACTTACCCTGCAGGCGCTCTTCCAGGGCTTTGATCTGCCCGGTAATCGTCTGCGGCGTCAGAAACAGCGCCTCCGCCGCGCCAACGACGGACCCTTCTTTATACACGTGCCAGAAGTAGTACAGATGGTTGTAGTTGATATGTGACATGCTTCTCTCCCTGATAATGTCCAGGAGAGCCACGCAGGCTCTCCTGCAGAAAGGTTATACCGCGAGGCGAGTCTCCGTCACGCGCTGACGCAGTATGAGATATCCGATGACTGCTGATAGCACTGAGCCAATCAGGATGCCAAGCTTGGCCCAGTTGATCAACGCGGGGTCGACGCTACCGAAGGCCAGAGTGGCGATGAAAATCGACATCGTAAAGCCAATCCCACACAGAATACCCACCGCCATGATCTGCTTGCAGGTGGTCCCCTCCGGCAGCGAGGCCCACTTCAGCTTCAGCGCCAGCCAGCAGAACAGGCTGATCCCCAGCGGCTTGCCGATAAACAGCCCGGCCATAATGCCCAGCGGCAGAAGCGACGTCAGTCCGGCCAGGGTGACTCCCTGCAGCGAAACGCCAGCGTTGGCGAAGGCGAACAGCGGCAGGATCATAAACGCGACCCACGGGTGCAGGACATGCTCAAGCGCTTTGGCCGGTGACTTGCCATGCTTTTCCTCGAGCGGGATCATAAAGCCGACGATCACCCCGGCAAGGGTCGCATGAACGCCAGACTTCAGCACCGCCGTCCACAGCACCGCGCCAACCAGAATATAGATCCCGGTACGCCGCACGCCGCTGAGGTTCAGGGCCACCAGCACCGCAATTGCCGCCGCCGCCACGCCCAGCGAAAGCATGGACAGGTCGTGGGTATAAAACAGCGCGATAATCACGATAGCCCCGAGGTCATCAATAATCGCCAGCGCCATCAGGAAAATCTTCAGCGCCGTCGGTACCCGGCTACCTAACAGCGCCAGCACACCGAGCGCAAAGGCAATATCCGTCGCCGCGGGGATCGCCCACCCCTCTCTGGCGACAGGATCCTGGGCGTTAAAAGCCAGATAGACCAGGGCCGGCACAATCATCCCGCCGAGCGCGGCAATCACTGGAAACACCGCCTGACGACGGCTCGCCAGCGACCCCTGAATCAGCTCACGTTTGACCTCCAGGCCAATCAGTAAAAAAAACACCGCCATCAGGGCATCATTGATCCATAACAGCATGTTTTTATTGATCTCCAGCGCCCCGACTCGCAGCTGAACTGGCGTCTCCAGGAAGGAGTGATACAGACCGCTGGTCACGCTGGTATTGGCCATCACCATCGCCAGCGCGGCGGCAATGATTAAGACAATGCCGCCGGAAGCATCGCTACTAAAGAATCGTTGCAGATGTTTCACTTTTACTTTCATCCTGTTGGTGAATAACTCGATAAAAGCATAATACACACACTGATAACTCGAAAAAATCAGATTTAAATTGCTTTAAAGTTCGTTTTTTACGAATAAAAGAGGAGGCGTAAGGCAAAAAAAGCCCGGGCAGCAAGGCCCGGGCCGGATATCAGGAAAAGCGGAATTAGCGGGTCAGGTCGTCGAAGAACTTCTTCACACCGTCGAAGAAGCTTTTCGAACGCGGGCTGTTGTTTTCCCCGGTCGGGCCGCCGAAGCTCTCCTGCAGCTCTTTCAGCAGCTGCTTCTGCTTCTCGTTCAGCCCTACCGGCGTCTCCACCACCACGCGGCACAGCAGATCGCCCTGGGCGCCGCCGCGAACGGATTTCACACCTTTGCCACGCATGCGGAACAGCTTGCCGGTCTGGGTTTCACCCGGCACTTTCAGACTGACGCGACCGTCGAGCGTCGGCACTTCAATCTCACCACCCAGCGCCGCCATCGTGAAGTTGATCGGGACTTCGCAGTACAGGTTATTACCTTCACGCTCAAAGATAGCGTGCTGCTTCACCTGGACCTGTACGTACAGATCGCCTGCCGGTGCGCCATGCTCGCCAGCTTCGCCTTCGCCCGCCAGACGGATCCGATCGCCGGTGTCCACACCTGCCGGAATTTTAACCGACAAGGTTTTCGTTTTCTCTACACGCCCATGACCATGACATTTGTTGCATGGATCTTTAATCAGCGTACCGCGTCCCTGACAGTGCGGACAGGTCTGCTGTACCGCAAAGAAGCCCTGACGCATCTGCACCTGGCCTGCGCCATGACAGGTCGGACAGGTCTGCGGCTTGCTGCCGGCCTTGGCGCCGCTGCCGTGACAGACGTCGCACTCTTCCAGCGTCGGAATACGGATCTCTTTGGTGACGCCACGCACCGCTTCTTCCAGCGTCAGCTCCATGTTGTAACGGAGATCGGCGCCGCGCGCCGCGCGCTGACGACCACGTCCGCCGCCAAAGATATCGCCGAAAACATCGCCAAAGATATCGCTGAAATCCGCACCGCCGCCAAAACCGCCGCCGCCGCCCATGCCGCCCTGTTCGAAGGCCGCGTGGCCGTACTGATCGTAGGCCGCACGCTTCTGGGCATCAGTCAGGATTTCATACGCTTCTTTGATTTCTTTAAATTTGGCTTCGGCCTCTTTATCACCCTGGTTGCGGTCCGGGTGATACTTCATGGCCAGGCGCTTGTAAGCCTTTTTGATTTCACGCTCTTCCGCTGTTTTGGAGACGCCTAAAATCTCGTAGTAATCTTGCTTTGCCATCGGTGTTTTTCAGCCCCTTAACATGCGTGCACGGGCGGAGAGGAAACCTCTTCGCCCGTGCCAGTGTTTTACCCGTTCAAAGGGCGATTATTTTTTATCTTTCACTTCTTCGAACTCAGCGTCGACAACATCGTCGTCTTTCGCGTTGCTCGCCTGAGCGTCAGCGGAACCCGCCTGCTGCTGAGCGTGCTGCTGCTGAGCAATTTCCATCAGCTTCTGAGAAGCCTGCGCCAGCGCCTGCATTTTCGCTTCGATGTCCGCTTTGTCTTCGCCTTTCAGGGAAGTTTCCAGCGCGGTCAGCGCAGATTCAATAGCGGTTTTGTCATCAGCCGGCAGTTTATCGCCTGCTTCTTCAACCTGCTTACGAGTGCTGTGCAGCAGATGGTCACCCTGGTTACGGGTCTGTACCAGCTCTTCGAACTTACGGTCAGATTCGGCGTTAGCTTCTGCTTCGCGAACCATTTTCTGAATTTCTTCTTCATTCAGACCGGAAGACGCCTTGATGGTGATCTTCTGCTCTTTACCGCTGTTTTTGTCTTTCGCGGAAACGTGCAGGATACCGTCAGCATCGATGTCGAAGGTGACTTCGATCTGCGGCATACCGCGCGGCGCCGGGTTAATACCATCCAGGTTGAACTGACCCAGTGATTTGTTATCAGACGCGCGTTTACGCTCACCCTGCAGCACATGGATGGTTACCGCAGACTGGTTGTCTTCTGCAGTAGAGAACACCTGGCTGTGCTTGGTCGGGATAGTGGTGTTTTTGTTGATAAGCGCTGTCATCACGCCGCCCATGGTTTCGATACCCAGCGACAGCGGGGTTACGTCCAGCAGCAGAACGTCTTTCACATCACCCGTCAGTACACCACCCTGAACCGCTGCGCCGATCGCCACAGCTTCATCCGGGTTAACGTCTTTACGCGGCTCTTTACCGAAGAACTCAGCGACTTTTTTCTGCACCATCGGCATACGAGTCTGACCACCAACGAGGATCACGTCGTTGATATCGGAAACGGACAGACCGGCATCCTGCAGGGCCACTTTCAGCGGCTCGATGGAACGGTTAACCAGGTCTTCTACCAGGCTTTCCAGTTTCGCGCGAGTCACTTTGATATTCATGTGTTTCGGACCGGTCGCATCTGCAGTGATATACGGCAGGTTAACGTCGGTCTGCTGAGCAGAAGACAGTTCAATCTTCGCTTTCTCAGCGGCTTCTTTCAGGCGCTGCATGGCCAGCGGGTCGTTACGCAGGTCAATGCCCTGATCTTTCTTGAACTCATCAACGAGGTAGTTGATCAGACGCGTATCGAAGTCTTCACCGCCCAGGTGGGTGTCACCGTTGGTCGCCAGTACTTCAAAGGTTTTCTCGCCGTCAACTTCGTCGATTTCGATAATAGAGATATCGAAAGTACCACCACCGAGGTCGTATACCGCGATAGTGCGGTTACCGACTTCTTTATCCAGACCGTAAGCCAGCGCGGCCGCGGTTGGTTCGTTGATGATACGTTTGACTTCCAGACCGGCGATACGGCCGGCATCTTTGGTTGCCTGACGCTGCGCATCGTTGAAGTAAGCCGGTACGGTGATAACCGCTTCAGTTACCGGTTCACCCAGGTAATCTTCAGCCGTTTTCTTCATTTTTTTCAGCACTTCAGCAGAGATCTGCGGCGGTGCAGTTTTGGTGCCTTTCACATCCAGCCATGCGTCGCCATTGTCTGCGGCCACAATTTTGTATGGCATGATAGAAACGTCACGCTGAACTTCTTCGTCCTGGAAGCGGCGGCCAATCAGGCGTTTAATCGCAAACAGGGTGTTTTGCGGGTTTGTCACTGCCTGACGTTTAGCCGGCTGACCAACCAGAGTTTCACCATCCTGGGTATAGGCAATGATAGAAGGCGTGGTGCGATCGCCTTCGGCGTTCTCCAGCACGCGTGCAGTAGTGCCATCCATAATCGCTACACAAGAGTTGGTAGTACCCAGGTCGATACCAATAATTTTACCCATCTAAACGTCTCCACTAAAAATTCGATCAACATGTGGTTGTGAACCTGTAATAAGGGCGAAACGTGCGGTTTCAACTGCCCAGACATCATTTTTTTTCAGGTTCTTCACTGCGGTTGACTACAAGATGGGGTCGCCCACCCCGGCATCAAGGGGCAAGCCTAAAAATTTTTTGCACCGTGCCCCGACCTGAGTCGTGAAAAGCGTCCCGAGCGACATTGTCAGGCGCCAAAAGAGGCAGCGAAATACATATATAAATGATGAATGTGAAAACAAAATATATTCATAATATCATTGACATAACCCGCAATACTTGCGCGCTAATGGCCCCACGCCCCTGGTGATAATATCCCTCGCCGTCGCACTTTACTTATTCAGGGGACATATTGATGAAACCACTATTCCGGATTTCCGCGGGGCTTATCCTCGGCTTATCGTTTATCACCTCGGCGGCCGCCAACGACCATAAAATCCTCGGTGTGGTAGCCATGCCGCGCAATGAAACCAACGACCTGACGCTGAAACTCCCGGTCTGTCGGGTCGTCAAACGCATTCAGCTCAGCGCCGAACGCGGCGATGTACAGCTCTCCGGGGCGACGGTCTACTTTAAGGCCAGCCGCGGCGCCAGCCATACGCTGAACGTCCCCGCCGGGATAAAAGAGGGCAGCACCTCCGGCTGGATCAACATCAATAGCGATAACGACAGCAAACGCTGTGTGAAGAAAATCGCCTTCTCCGGCCACACGGTCCACTCCTCAGATATGGCCTCATTAAAAATTATCGGCGACGACTAACCTCGTTATCCTGAGGAGGGATGATTTATGCATATTAACTATCTGGCAGATGACGATCTGGCCTTTCTTCCTGAGTGCAGCGAGGCGCATCTGGAAGCTTTTACCCGTATTCTGACCCACGGCGAAAACGGCAAACCCCGTCTCTCCAGCACGCTGCTGCGCAACGAGACCTTTTTAGCAATGGAGGGCCACCCTGAACGCTATCGCCGCAACTGGCAGCTGATTGCCGGAGAGCTACAGCATTTTGGCGGCGACAGCATCGCCAACACCCTACGCCGCCACGGCAAATTTTATCGCGCGATCCTGCTGGATGTGTGTAAACGGCTGAAGGCGAAGGTCGACAAACAGATGACGACGCCGCAGATCGAACAGCAGTTACTGGAACATTTCCTGCAGCACAGCTGGAATAAGCTGGATGCGGAGCAAAAGGCACAATTTCTTGCCGCGGTGGATTGCCGGAGCCATGAGCTGGAAAATCTGTTGCCCCATCTGCTGAGGCACCGCAAGCTAAGCGAAGGGGTCGCCCTGTTGCTGGACGAGCGCTTAACCGCCATTCTGCGCACCCATGCCGCCGTAAGCGTTATTGGTCATGGTCTGGTGCGCGGCGCCGGGCTGGGCGGGCCGCTCGGCGCCGCGCTGAACAGCGTCAAAGCGGTGAGCGGCAGCGCTTACCGGGTCACCATCCCTGCGGTCCTGCATATTGCCTGTTTACGGCAAATGATCCAGCCGCCGTCGGGCGCAACAGAAATTGGTGAAAAATACCCCGCCAGATCATAGACAGCCCTTCAGCGCCTCATTATTATGCCGCGCCCCGCCGCCAAGTCGCGGGGTAATGCTTCCCTTTTAATGATAATTTTGAGGAATTATGGGCAACACTAAGTTGGCTAATCCGGCACCGCTGGGCCTTATGGGCTTCGGCATGACCACTATTCTGCTTAACCTGGCGAATAGCGGCCTGTTCGCATTCGATGTAGCTATCCTGGCGATGGGCATTTTTTACGGCGGCATTGCGCAAATTTTTGCCGGCCTGCTTGAATACAAGAAAGGCAACACCTTTGGCTTAACCGCTTTTACCTCCTACGGCAGCTTCTGGCTGACGCTGGTGGCTATCCTCCTGATGCCGAAAATGGGTCTGGCGGAAGCGCCGAACGCGCACTTCCTCGGCATGTACCTCGGCCTGTGGGGCGTCTTTACCCTGTTTATGTTCTTTGGCACCCTGAAAGCAGCCCGCATGCTGCAGTTTGTCTTCCTGAGCCTGACCGTGTTGTTCGCGCTGCTGGCGATTGGTCATCTGGTGGATAACGAAGGCATTGTGAAAGTCGCTGGCTGGGTCGGCCTGGTTTGTGGCGCCAGCGCTATTTACCTGGCGATGGGTGAAGTGCTGAACGAGCAGTTCGGCCGCACCGTGCTGCCGATCGGCGAACCACGTTAATCGTCCGCCGCCGTCCTGTCACAGGGCGGCGGCAGGTCATCATCGGTAAACCAGACTCAACGCTGCAGTTCCCCTTCCGGCAATCCCGCCGACGCCGTCATCCCCTGACGCAGCCAGATACCTAATCCTAGCCCCATCAGCGAGAGGGCCAGCACATACCAGGCTGGCGCCATCGGCGACACGCCCATCAGCATGGTGACCGCAATCGGCGTCAGGCCGCCAAAGATCGCGTACGACAGGTTGTAGGAAAATGAGATGCCGGTGAAGCGCACTTCAGCCGGGAAGGCCCGCACCATGACATAAGGCACCGCCCCTACCACCCCGACGCAGAGCCCCACCGTGCCGTAGAGCAGAAACAGCCGCTGCGGGCTGGCGCCGGACAGGTGGTAAAATGCCCAGCTGGCAACCGCCAGCAGCAGGCTGCCGACGATGAAAGTCCGGCTGGCGCCAAAGCGATCCGCCGCCAGCCCGGCGAGCAGACAGCCGATGCACAACATAATCGTGGCGATGCTATTGGCCTGCAGGGTAATCGCCGGCGCGAAGCCATAGTGTTTCTGCAGCCAGACCGGCGACATCAGGATCACCACCACCACGCCTGCCGACAGCAGCCAGGTCAGCAGCATAGAGATCACCACCGCCTTCTGGTGCTTCAGCGCTACTGCTTTTACCGGCAGCTCCTGCGCCAGCGCTTTACGCTGCTGCATCTCAAGAAAAATCGGCGTCTCCTGCAGCCAGCGACGCAGATACATCGCAATCAGACCAAATACACCGCCCAGCAGGAAGGGGATCCGCCAGCCGCCGTCGTGGATCCCCTGCGGCGTCAGGCTGGTGTTGATAAGCGTCGCCACCACCGACCCCAACAGAATGCCAACCGTCAGGCCGGCCGTCAGCGTACCGCAGGCGATACCAATGCGTTTTTCCGGGACATGCTCGGCGACAAACACCCAGGCGCCAGGAACTTCCCCGCCGATCGCCGCCCCCTGCAGAATACGCATCAGCAGTAACAGCAACGGCGCGACGATGCCCACCGAGCTATAGGTTGGCAGCAGGCCAATCGCCAGGGTCGGCAGCGCCATCAGCAGGATGCTGAGGGTGAACATTTTCTTGCGTCCCACCAGATCGCCAAAGTGGGCCATGATGATCCCCCCCAGCGGGCGCGCCAGATAACCGGCGGCGAAAATGCCAAAGGTTTGTACCTGACGGAGCCATTCGGGAATATCTGCGGGAAAGAAGAGCTCACCGACGACGGCGGCAAAGAAAACGAAAATGATAAAGTCATAAAACTCCAGCGCGCCGCCCAGGGCGGCCAGCGTCAGCGTTTTATAATCCTGGCGGTTTAGCGGTCGGTTTGCATATGACATAACGCGATTTCATCCTGAGGTGTGCAGCGTGATTTATAGCGTGTAAAGCAAACAGCACTATATCGTAAATAAAACGGCACACCATCAGCGATGCAGGTTATGTCACAAATGCATTAAATTCAGGATAAAGTTTCGCGCCTGGCGCTCTTAGGACGAAATGCTTCTACCACACGGCCATCGGTTTCCACATAAGGCCCCTCCAGCAACTGTACACAATAAGGTACACTTGCAAAAATACCGTGCACCAGTACCTTGCCGTCAGCATCTTTTACCCCTTCCAGGGTCTCCTGAATCGCTTTCGGTTGTCCGGGAAGGTTGAGGATCAACGCCTGCTTGCGGATCACCCCGACCTGCCGGGAAAGGATAGCCGTCGGCACAAAGTGTAGGCTAACCTGGCGCATTTGCTCGCCGAAGCCCGGCATCTCGCGATCGGCAATCGCCAGCGTTGCGTCAGGCGTCACATCGCGACGCGCAGGGCCGGTTCCGCCGGTGGTCAGCACCAGATGGCACCCCATCTCGTCAACCAGTTCGCACAGCGTTTGCTCAATGATCACCTGCTCATCCGGAATCAGGCGGGTTTGCAGTTCGAAAGGGGTGGTGAGGGCACGCGCCAGCCACTCTTCCAGTGCCGGGATGCCTTTATCCTGATAGACGCCGCTGGAGGCGCGATCGGAGATGGAAACTAAGCCGATTCGTAAGGTATTCATGGTTATTCCGTTCAAACTGTGGCGTTAAACGAAATGATACACTGCCGGAGGCGGGACAGACAGTGTAATGTGGCCGACGGGCGTCGGCCACCTGCGGGATTACAGCAGTTCGCCGATCATTTTTTCCAGTTTTTCCTGGTCGATCGCAAACTTACGGATACCTTCCGCCAGTTTGTCTACCGCCATCGGATCCTGGTTATGCTGCCACAGGAACTCAGATTCGGTAATACGTTCCGGACGCGCTTTCACTTCGCCGGTATAAACCAGTTTGCGCTCAACGGCGCCTTCGCTTTCAGACAGCTCTTTCAGCAGCGCCGGGGCGATGGTCAGGCGGTCACAGCCGGCCAGTTCCAGGATTTCGCCAACATTACGGAAGCTGGCGCCCATCACCACGGTTTCATAGCCGTGCTGCTTGTAGTATTCGTAGATTTCGCTGACGGAAACCACGCCCGGATCTTCTGCCGGCGCGTACTCTTTCTTGTCGGTGTTGGCTTTGTACCAGTCGAGGATACGGCCAACAAACGGCGAAATCAGGAAGACGCCCGCTTCGGCGCAAGCGCGAGCCTGAGCGAAGGAGAACAGCAGCGTCAGGTTACAGTTGATGCCTTCTTTTTCCAGCTGTTCAGCGGCGCGAATGCCCTGCCAGGTGGAAGCCAGCTTGATAAGAATACGATCGTTGCTGATGCCCGCGTCGTTATACAGCTTGATGATACGCTTGGCTTTCGCGATAGACGCTTCAGTATCATAGGAGAGGCGTGCATCCACTTCAGTGGAAATACGGCCCGGGATCAGTTTCAGGATTTCGAGACCGATGTTCACCGCCAGCTTGTCGGAAGCATCGAGGATCTGCTGCGCGCGATCGCTGCTCTGGCTACGTGCCCAGGCCACAGCGTCATCAATCAGCTTACGGTACTCAGGGATCTGAGCCGCGCCGAGAATCAGGGAAGGGTTGGTGGTGGCATCCTGAGGCTGATACAGCTTCATTGCCGCAATATCTCCGGTGTCAGCGACGACAGTGGTGTACTGACGCAGAGAAGTTAATTTATCCGTCATGATATATTTCTCTTAAACAGCAGTTAAGGGGATGTAACCGGTCTGCCCAGATGATAACACGCTGCCGGGTCAGCGCAACCGCCGACGAGAGAAGAGCGCAGAGTGTGATAAACTGTGCCGCTTAATTTGCTGAAAGCGAAAGGATTGTCACTTAATTGGTAACGCTTACACAAGCGTACCGGCATGGACAAGAGGATGTTTAATGCCTGATTTTCTCTCATTTATCAATGAAATACTCTGGGGCTCAGTGATGATTTATCTGTTACTGGGGGCGGGGATCTGGTTTAGCTGGCAAACCCGGGGTATTCAGTTCCGTTACGTGCGCAAATTCGGCCGCAGTCTGAAAAAAAGCCTGCACCCGCAGCCGGGCGGTTTAACATCCTTCCAGGCGCTCTGTACCAGTCTTGCCGCCCGGGTCGGCAGCGGCAACCTTGCCGGGGTGACGCTGGCGATCGCCGCCGGCGGGCCTGGGGCCGTATTCTGGATGTGGGTTTCCGCCCTGCTCGGCATGGCCAGCAGCTTCGCTGAGTGTTCTCTTGCGCAACTATACAAAGAGCGCGACAGCCAGGGACAGTTTCGCGGCGGCCCGGCGTGGTATATGGCGCGCGGTCTCGGCATGCGCTGGATGGGTGTCCTGTTTTCGATCCTTCTGCTGCTGGCCTATGGATTTATCTTTAATACCGTGCAGGCCAACTCGGTGGCCCATGCCCTGCACTATGCGTTCGATCTGCCAGCGGCAGTCAGCGGCGGCGTGCTGGCCATTTTCGTTTTCCTGGCCATTCTCCGTGGCCTGCGCGGCGTGGCGCGCCTGATGCAATGGCTGGTGCCCATCATGGCGCTGCTGTGGATCGCCACCAGTCTGCTCATCGGCCTGTGGCACGTCACCGCCCTGCCGACCATTTTTGCCACCATCTTTCGCTGCGCCTTCGGCTGGCAGGAAGCCGCCGCCGGCGCGGTGGGCTACTCCATCAGCCAGGCACTGACCAGTGGCTTCCAGCGCGGCATGTTCTCCAATGAAGCAGGGATGGGTTCTTCGCCTAACGCCGCCGCGGCCGCCGCCTCCTGGCCGCCGCACCCGGCAGCGCAGGGGATCGTGCAGATGATTGGCGTGTTTATCGATACCATCGTGATCTGTACTGCCAGCGCGATTATCGTCATGCTGGCGCCGCGCCCCGACAATGAATATACGCTCAATGGCATTCAGGACTTGCAACATGCGATGAGCGTGCTGGTCGGCGGCTGGGGAGCCGATTTTATCGCCCTCATCGTGCTGCTGTTCGCCTTTAGCTCTATTGTGGCCAACTACGTGTATGCGGAAAATAATCTGGTCTTTCTGCGTCTGGATAAGCCTCGCTACATCTGGGGGCTGCGAATACTCACCGTCCTGATGGTGCTGCTGGGGACCCTGGTAAGCCTGCCTGTCGTCTGGCAGAGCGCGGATATCATCATGGCGCTGATGGCGATGACCAACCTGACGGCCATCCTGCTGCTTTCCCCGACGGTGCGGATTATCGCCAGCGATTATCTGCGCCAGCGGCGGCTGGGTATCCAGCCCACTTTCGATGCCGCCCGCTACCCGGATATTCACCAGCAACTGGCCCCGGGCGCCTGGAATGAACTGCCGCGCGAATAGCGCGGCAATCGCAGCTATCGATCCCACCATGCACTTTTTTTGTTAAAATTCGTCGAAATTACCTGCAAGGACTGGATATGCTGATTCTGATTTCACCTGCTAAAACGCTCGATTATCAAAGCCCGCTGGCAACGACTCGCTATACCCAGCCCGAACTCCTCGAGTATTCTCAACAGCTTATCGGCATCGCTCGTAAGCTGACCGCGCCGCAAATCGGCAAGCTAATGAGCATTAGCGACAAGCTGGCGGATCTGAACGCCACCCGTTTCCACGACTGGCATCCTGACTTTACGCCGCAAAATGCCCGCCAGGCGATCCTTGCCTTTAAGGGCGATGTCTACACCGGCCTGCAGGCAGAGACGCTCACCGAGGACGACTTTGACTTCGCCCAGCGACACCTGCGCATGCTCTCCGGCCTGTATGGCGTGCTGCGCCCGCTGGACCTGATGCAGCCCTACCGCCTGGAGATGGGGATCCGTCTGGAAAACCCGCGCGGCAAAGATCTGTACCAGTTCTGGGGCGAGACCATTACCGAGAAGCTGAATCAGGCGCTGCAGGCTCAGGGCGACGATATCGTCATCAATCTGGCTTCCGATGAGTATTTTAAATCGGTGAAAACGCAAAAATTGCAGGGTCAGCTGATCAAGCCGGTCTTCCTCGATGAGAAAAACGGTAAATTCAAAGTGATCAGCTTCTATGCGAAAAAGGCGCGCGGTCTGATGAGTCGCTACATTATCGAAAACCGCTTAACCCAGCCGGAGCAGCTCAAAGCCTTTAATAGCGAAGGCTATTTCTTTGATGCGGAGGCTTCGGAGAAAGGTGAGCTGGTGTTTAAACGCCACGAGCAGTAGGCCTCGATGCCCCCGGCCTCTCAGCGGGGGCAAAGATGATCAGTCGTCGTGGTGATGCCGCTCGTGCCCATGGCCATGATGGCCTTGATCGTCATCATCGTCGCGATCATGGTGGCGATAATCATCATGCGGGCGCCAGCGATCGTCACGCCAGTCATAATGGTGAGCCCACCAGTCACGATCGCGCCAATGATCGCCATCCCAGTAGTGCCCATAATCATCGCGATCGCCGATTTGCAGCTTCACCGCCGGGAGCAGGGTGATTTCGTCGGCATGAACCAACGCAGGAGCGACCAGCAATATAGAAAGTGCCAGCAAAGCAGATTTCAGCGTTGTCATAAGTGACCTCTTCTATCCGTCCCCGTTATGGGCCGATAGCAAAATATTAACGCCACAAAACTATTCTGATTATTCTCTGCAATCTGAATCTAGAGTGCGCCGCATTTATTGCTCGTTCGTACACAATATCTCCATCTTCGAGCGTAAAAAAACCGGGCACCAGGCCCGGTTTAGCTGGTGGATGAACGACAATACTAGCCCATCATCAGCTTACGCAGCGCGGCGAAATCCGCCGGCAGATTGTGGGACAGCAGCGGCAGGTCGGCGCGGTCAGCCAGCTCCTTCGGCAGCGGCAGGGTTTCCTGCAGGATCTCTTCCACGCTCTCTTTGAATTTCGCCGGATGCGCGGTACCGAGGAACAGGCCGTACTCTCCCGGCTGCAGCTGATCGCGCAGCGCGCGCCAGGCAATCGCCGCGTGCGGCTCAGAGATGTAGCCGATGGCCTTCAGCTCGCGCATCGCCGCTTTGGTGGTCTCATCATCGACCGCGGCGTAACCCAGCTCGCTCAGGCGCCAGATTTTACGGCGGAACAGCTCCTCGACGCGCGGCCAGTTGTTCGGCTGGCTGACGTCCATGGCGTTAGACAGCGTCGCCTGGGTAGCTTTTGGCGCCCACTCGCCGCCCTGCAGATAACGGGGAACGGTGTCGTTCGCGTTGGTGGCGGCAATAAAGCGCTTAATCGGCAGACCCAGCGACTTGGCCAGCAGACCAGCGGTCAGATCGCCGAAGTTGCCGCTTGGCACGGAAATCACCAGCTGATTGCGAGCTTCCTGAGGCAGCTGCGCCGCCGCTTCGAAGTAGTAGCAGATCTGCGCCAGCAGGCGGCTGATGTTGATGGAGTTAGCCGAGTTGAGCCCCAGCGTGGCCTTCAGCTCTTCATCGTCAAACGCCTGCTTCACCAGCGCCTGGCAGGCATCAAAGTCGCCATCAATCGCCACGGTTTCAATGTTGCCGCCGAGGGTACAGAACAGCTTCTCCTGCAGCGGGCTGATCTTACCGCGCGGATAGAGGATCACGACCTTGACGTTCGGCAGACCGTAGAAGGCATGCGCCACCGCCGCCCCGGTGTCGCCGGAGGTTGCGGTGAGAATGGTGACCGGCTTATCGCCGGCGATATGGGTCAGCATCTGCGCCATAAAGCGGCCGCCAAAATCTTTAAACGCCAGCGTCGGGCCGTGGAACAGCTCCAGGCAGCCGACATCGTCCTGAACCTTGCTTACTGGCGCCGGAAACGCAAACGCTGCGCGCACCCGCTGCTGCAGGACATCCTGCGGGATCTCATCGCCGATAAAGGCCGATAAAATTTTGGCGCTGCGGGTGACAAAATCCTGCGCCAGCATGTCGTCGATTTCAGTCAGGCTGAATTCCGGCAGATCGTGCGGAAAGAACAGACCCTGATGCTTGCCAAGTCCCTGGGTGACGGCCTGCGCAAAGCTGACCTGCTCGTTATGATCTTTTAAGTTATACAGTTTCATTGGTTATCCCACTACGCGTGCGCCCGCCGTGTCCAGCCGGCAAATATGAACAAAGCCTTCCTGATTCTGCAGATAGTGCGCGCCAAGCCAGTCGGCGACGCGCTGTGCGGTGTCCGGTTTATCACACAACGCAAACAGCGTCGGGCCAGAGCCGGAGATGCCGCAAGCCTGCGCACCGATCTCCATTGTCGCCTGGCGCGCTTCGCTAAAGCCCGGCAACAGTTTGGTACGGTACGGTTCGGCAATGACATCTTTCATCAATTTTGCCGCCAGCTGCGGCTGGCGGGTGTAGCAGGCATGAATAAAGCCCGCGAGGTGGCGACCATGGGCGATACAATCCTGGCGGCGGTATTGTGCCGGCAGAATCGCCCGCGCTTCGGCGGTGGATACTTTAATCCCCGGATAGGCCAACACCCACAGCCACTCATCAAACCCCGGCACCTGCTGGCTGATAATCCCGTTCTCTTCGATCATCAACTGCATGCCGCCAAGATAGCACGGCGCCACGTTATCGTAGTGAATGCTGCCGGAGATACGCCCTTCCATCTCCCCCATCAGCGCCAGCATCCGCGTCTCGTTGAGCGGCTTACCGCAGAACTCGTTCATGGCCACCAGCGCGGCGACCACCGAGCAGGCGCTGGAGCCGAGCCCGGAGCCGATCGGCATGTTTTTTTCCAGGGTCATCGTCACCGGTACCGTCTTACCGATCTCCCGGCAAAAGCTTTCCCAGCACTGATAAACAATGTTTTCCTGCGGCGCCGTCGGCAGTTTGCTGGCGAAGCGTCCCAGATTGTGCAGACTGAATTGCTCTGCCGCTTCAACAGTGACGTTATCGCCCAGCAGCGTGCCATCCACCGGCGTGACCGCCGCGCCCAACACATCAAACCCGACGCTCATATTGGCACTGGAAGCCGGGGCATATACTTTGACCATCTTAAACTCCTAACTTCCAGGACAAGGTGCGCAGCAGGTCGGCAAATACGCCGGCCGCCGTGACGTCGTTCCCGGCGCCATAGCCGCGCAGCACCAGCGGCAGTGGCTGATAATAGTGGCTGTAAAAGGCCAGCGCGTTCTCACCATTTTTGACTTTGAATAACGGATCGTTGCCGTCAACGGCGGCAATTTTCACGCGGCAGGTACCATCCTCTTCGATGTTACCGACGTAGCGCAAGACTTTACCTTCATCACGTGCCTTAGCAACCCGCGAGGCAAACCCATCGTCCAGCGAGGGCAGACGGGCCATAAAGGTTTCGACGTCGCCGCTGGCGTCGAAGTCCGCTGGCAGCGCCGACTCGACGATAATGTCCGACAGCTCCAGTTCACGCCCGGTCTCACGGGCCAGAATCAACAGTTTACGCGCGACATCCACCCCGGATAAATCGTCGCGCGGATCCGGCTCGGTATACCCCATCTCACGGGCCAGCGCCGTCGCGGCTGAGAAACTCACCCCCTCGTCCAGCTTGCCGAAGATAAAGGACAGAGAGCCGGAAAGGATCCCGGAGAAGTGGCGCAGCTCATCGCCGGCGTTGAGCAGGTTCTGCAGGTTCTCAATCACCGGCAGGCCAGCGCCAACGTTAGTGTCATAGAGGAACTTACGGCGCGAGCTGCTGGCCGCATGGCGCAGCTGGTGATAGTAATCCAGCGAAGAGGTATTGGCCTTTTTGTTCGGCGTCACCACATGGAAACCTTCGCGCAGGAAGTCGGCGTACTGATCGG
Organism: Klebsiella variicola; assembly: GCF_000828055.2. Classification (NCBI taxonomy): domain Bacteria; kingdom Pseudomonadati; phylum Pseudomonadota; class Gammaproteobacteria; order Enterobacterales; family Enterobacteriaceae; genus Klebsiella; species Klebsiella variicola. The sequence goes on from NZ_CP010523.2 coordinate 4,700,212, forward strand.
CGACCGCCTGGCTGGAGGTACAGTCGACGATCACCGGATTGAGCAGGTGGTACTCTTTCACCAGGCGGATCAGACGGCCAAGATTAAACGGCTCTTTCGCCTCAGCCAGCGCTTCACTCCAGTTCTCCAGATTCAGGCCATGAACGCTGGTCAGCAGCGCCTGAGAATTGGCTACACCGCAGACGCGCAGATCGATATGTTTGTTCTTCAGCCATCCCTGCTGGCGCTTGATCTGCTCCAGCAGCGCGCCGCCGACGCCGCCGACGCCGATGACAAACACTTCAATCACCTGGTCGGTGTTGAACAGCATCTGATGGGTCACGCGCACGCCGGTGGTGGCGTCGTCATTGCTGACCACCACCGAAATAGAGCGCTCGGAAGAGCCCTGGGCAATCGCCACGATATTGATATTGGCGCGGGCCAGCGCCGCAAAAAATTTCGCCGAGATACCGCGCAGGGTACGCATCCCGTCGCCCACCACGGAGATGATGGCCAGACGCTCCATAATGGCCAGCGGCTCCAGCAGCCCCTCTTTCAGCTCGAGATAAAACTCATCTTCCATCGCCCGTTTGGCACGCGCGCAATCGCTCTGCGGCACGCAGAAACTGATGCTGTACTCCGAAGAGGATTGGGTGATCAATACCACCGAGATGCCAGCGCGAGACATGGTGGCGAAGACGCGTGCCGCCATGCCGACCATACCTTTCATCCCCGGACCGGAGACGTTGAACATCGCCATATTGTTGAGGTTAGAGATGCCTTTCACCGGCAGGTCGTCTTCATCGCGACTGGCGCCGATGAGCGTTCCCGGCGCCTGCGGGTTGCCGGTATTTTTGATCAGGCATGGGATCTGAAACTGAGCGATAGGGGCAATGGTGCGCGGATGCAGCACTTTCGCGCCAAAGTAGGAGAGCTCCATCGCCTCCTGATAAGACATTGATTTCAGCAGACGTGCATCTGGCACCTGGCGCGGATCGCAGGTATACACCCCGTCGACATCGGTCCAGATTTCGCAACAGTCCGCGCGCAGGCAGGCGGCCAGTACCGCCGCCGAATAGTCGGAGCCGTTACGCCCCAGCACCACCAGTTCGCCCTTCTCATTGCCGGCGGTAAATCCGGCCATCAGGATCATATGGTCTGCCGGGATCTGGCTAGCGGCAATGCGGCGGGTGGATTCGGCGATATCGACGGTGGATTCCAGATAGTGGCCCACGGCGAGCAGTTTTTCGACCGGGTTAATCACACTGACTTTATGTCCACGGGCTTCCAGCAGACCCGCCATGATGGCGATGGAGAGCTTTTCGCCACGGCAGATCAGCGCGGCATTAACCCCATCCGGGCATTGGCCCAGCAGGCTGATGCCGTGCAGGACATGCTTAATCTGAGCAAATTCCTGCTCAACGAAGGCTTTCAGTTGGGCAAGCGGGAAAGCGGGATGGGCATCGGCAAGGCCCTGGAGAAGTTCGGCAAAAATGCGTTCAGCGTCGGCAATATTCGGGAGGGCATCCTGGCCACCGATCGTTTTTTCAATCATCGCCACCAGGTGGTTGGTGATCTTCGCCGGGGCAGACAGTACGGTCGCTACCTGCCCCTGCCTGGCATTACTCTCCAGAATATCGGCAACCCGCAGAAAACGTTCCGCATTTGCCACTGATGTACCGCCGAACTTCAACACTCGCATGGTTCTTACCCCTTGATCTCTTGTCAAAAAAAAAGCCCGCACTGTTCAGGTGCGGGCTTTTTTCTGTGTTTCCTGTACGCGTCAGCCCGCACCGTTACCTGTGGTAATGGTGGTGGTGATAATGGTGGTAATCATGCCGATGCGATTCATGGATGTTGTGTACTCTGTATTTTTATCTGTCTGTGTGTCCTGCCTATATTGGTTAAAGTATCTGCCTTCTTAAGTCAATGAATTTCTCAATTAACCCCATTTCAGCCAGCTTACGTATTGCGCCGTCATGGCAAGAAAAAACATCCAGTTCGGCGGAATTCAGCCCACAAAAACAGCACAGATAACTATAAACAAAAAATATGACAGAGCTTTATTCTGGCAGGTTTTTTTCAATATCATGCAGCAATCGATGCAACATTGCCGTGTCGCGCTGCTGCAGCAGCCCCATTCGTTGCGCCAGCCAGTCGGCCAGTTTGGCATCCTCTTCCACGCCTAAACGCGAAAGCAATGCCTCGGTGCGGATGCGTAATGCCTGCAGCTGATGATGATCTGCCGCGGCGGCGGCGGGAGCCGTTTGTTGCATAAGCGATGCTAATTGATAACAGTAGACCATCACCGACTGGCCGAGATTGAGCGATGGATAATCCGCTACCATCGGCACGCCGGTGAGCACATCGGCCAGGGCCAGTTCCTCATTGCTCAACCCGGAGTCTTCACGGCCAAAAACCAGCGCCGCGTGCGTCATCCACTGCGCCTTCTCCTCCAGCAGCGGCAACAGTTGCTGCGGCGTGGCGTAGTAATGAAACCGCGCGCGACTGCGGGCGGTGGTGGCGACGGTAAAATCGACGTCGTGCAGCGCCGCAGCAAGGGTTGGATAGGTAGTGACGCCATCGAGGATATCACCTGAACCATGCGCCACCCAGCGTGCCGCTGGCGCCAGGTGGGCTTCACTGTCCACGATCCTGAGATCGCGAAATCCCATCGTTTTCATTGCTCTGGCAGCGGCACCGACGTTTTCTGCCCGGGCTGGGGCGACTAAAATAATCGTTAAACGCATTGCGGTTTCTTTCTCTCTCTCAGGCGTTGGCGAAGCGCTGGCCCCACCATTTTACGCGGTGAAAATTTACAAATTTGCAACAAAAATCACTAAAATTGCGTTTGCTTACCCATAAAAAAATCTAAACTGTTCTCAGGAGGCCATGACGAGGAGTATGTTAACAGAACCCATTTATCCATATGATGGGCAATGAAATTTCATCTGAGCCATCGTTCCATGCATTGGATTCACTGTATTTATTAATTTATCCACGCAACTAGTTGAGCTGTGTAAGGATTGTGACTATAAAGAGCATGACGATGCAATGATTTCACAAGACTGTTAACGTGCTACAATTGAACTTGATATATGTCAACGAAGCGTAGTTTTATTGGGTGTTCGGCCTCTCTTAGCCTGTTATGTTGCTGTTAAAATGGTTAGGATGACAGCCGTTTTTGACACCGTCGGGTCCAGAGGGAAAGTACCCACGACCAAGCTAATGATGTTGTTGACGTTGATGGAAAGTGCATCAAGAACGCAATTACGTACTTTAGTCATGTTACGCCGCGCATGTTAATTTGCGACATGCAGCAGGCAGGTCAGGGACTTTGGTACTTCCTGTTTCGATTTAGTTGGCAATTTAGGTAGCAAACATGCAGACCCCGCACATTCTTATCGTTGAAGACGAGTTGGTAACACGCAACACGTTAAAAAGTATTTTCGAAGCAGAAGGTTACGATGTATTCGAAGCGACCGATGGCGCGGAAATGCATCAGATCCTGTCTGAAAATGATATCAACCTGGTAATCATGGATATCAACCTGCCGGGTAAAAATGGTCTTCTGCTGGCGCGCGAGTTGCGTGAGCAGGCTGACGTCGCGCTGATGTTCTTAACCGGCCGCGACAACGAAGTGGATAAGATCCTTGGCCTCGAAATCGGCGCTGACGACTATATCACTAAACCGTTTAACCCGCGTGAGCTGACCATCCGCGCGCGCAACCTGCTCTCCCGTACCATGAATCTCGGTACCGTGAGCGAAGAGCGCCGCAGCGTGGAGAGCTACAAGTTCAATGGTTGGGAACTCGATATCAACAGCCGCTCACTGGTGAGCCCGAACGGCGAGCAGTACAAGCTGCCGCGCAGTGAATTCCGCGCGATGCTGCACTTCTGCGAAAACCCGGGCAAAATTCAGTCTCGCGCCGAGCTGCTGAAGAAAATGACCGGTCGCGAGCTGAAGCCGCATGACCGTACCGTTGACGTGACCATTCGTCGGATTCGTAAACACTTCGAATCCACTCCGGATACCCCGGAAATCATCGCCACCATTCACGGTGAAGGCTACCGTTTCTGTGGCGATCTGCAGGAATAATGCGTTTTATTCCGCAGCCATGATGTGAAAACGGCGCCTCAGGGCGCCGTTTTTTTATGTCGTCACTCTTTCCAGAGGCGCAGCTTGTCGTCATCGGCAGCCGGCGGCGGGGGCGCACTGCCTTTCGGTAACGATAACGCATACCAGTCCACCCGGCGGGTCAAAAACATCAGGACGCTCAGCGCCAGTACCAGTACCCCGGTACCCAGCAGTAGCGCGCTGTCCTCGGAATGCAGCAGAAACCACATCACCCCATCCAGCAGCAGCAGCGCGGCGACAAACAGCAGGCTGTTACGCCATCCCCTGAGCACTGCCTGTAAATAGACCCCGTTCATCACCGCGCCGGACAGGCTGGCCGCCAGCCAGGCGGCGGTAAATCCAACGTGCTCCGAGAGCGCCAGCAGCACCAGGTAAAACAGCACCAGCGACAGGCCCACCAGCAGATATTGCATCGGATGCAGGGGACGACGGGTCAGGCTCTCGAACACGAAAAAGGCCATAAAGGTGAGCCCAATTAACAGGATGGCGTATTTTGTCGCCCGATCGGTTAGCTGGTACTGGTCGGCAAGGGACATCACATCGGCACTGAACGCCGGCAGTCGCGACCACGGGATCTCCATATCATCCTTAAAATAGCTCCCCATATCGTTGGCGAACCAGCTGCTTTGCCAGTGGGCGCGATAGCCGGCAGCACTCACTTCCCGTTGCGTTGGCAGGAAGCTGCCGAGAAAGCCGGGATGCGGCCAGTTACTGGTTAACTGCAGCTCGCTGTTACGCCCGATCGGCACCAGTGAAAACTCTCCCGTCCCGTTCAGATCGAGTGAAAAGGCAATCTCAAGCGGCTTGTTGTCCTCCGCCAGCGCAGGCATTGGCATATGAATACCTGCGCCATCGCCGCTTATCCCCAGCCCCGGCTCCACGCTTAATACGTTACCGTTGACCTCCGGGGCATGGATGGCGCCAATACCGCGGGCATCGCCGACGCTCACCACCAGCCGCGGCGGGCCTAAGACGATATTCGTTTTTCTCAGCGCCGCCAGACGCAGCGGATCAAACGAGGCCTTAATCTGCAAGGCGTTATGCCAAACCTGGCCGCTGTAGATACCCACCCGCCGCGACTCCACGGTCTGTTTGCCGGTGACCGCCAGCGACTCCGGCAGCCAGTAGTACTCCCAGCTCCGCTGATAGTTGACCTCTTTTTGATTCTCCATGCGGGTCAGGGTCTCGGTCACCGGAATGGCGATCAGCGGCCCGGCGAGTTTTTGCGAGCCACTGGTGCTTTGCTCAATGGCATCCACCACTTCGCTACGATAATCCGCCCGCTCATTAATAAGCTCCCTGACCATCATTAACGGCAAAGATAACAGCACAACACAACCGATTAACGTGGTGATTTTCCAGAATAACGGTGATTTCAACATAGCCTTTCTCCCTATCGTGATGGCCTCACTGTAGAGCGGCTATGTGGGGGGAATTTGAAGCTATGTGAAGGGACGGTGAAGTCGCAGCGTGGCGACCACGCCGCCTTCGGGCCGATTGTACAGATTGATATCGCCGTGATGCAGGCGCGCGACTTCACGAACGAACGCCAGTCCCAGGCCGCTGCTCTTATGGCCGTCTTCGCGCGGCAGCGAATAGAATCGCTCAAAGATTCGTTCCAGGGCATAGTCCGGAATACCGCACCCGTTGTCGATAACGCTCAATTGCACCTCTTCATTTCGCTTCTCCGCAGCCAGGGCGATCTCGCCGCCCTTGGGGGTAAAGTCAATCGCGTTGTCGAGCAGATTACCCAGCGCCTGGGCCAGCAGCTCGCCATCGCCATTGACCAGCATCCCACTCTCCCGCCAGCGCAGGGTGATAGCTTTCGCCGCCAGAGCGATGTCACGCTCCTCCGTCAGCCGTTGGTATAGCGCATCTATCGACACCGGCTGCGGCTTTATCTCCAGCCGGCTTTCCAGTCGCGCCTGCTGGAGCAGCCGCTCCACCAGCAGTTGCATCCGGGTGTTTTGCGCGAGGATATTATCAGTAAACCGCGCCGCCACAGCAGGCGGCGGCCCTTCGCGCAGGATCTCCGCCGCGCCGCGGATGGCCGCCAGCGGGCTTTTCAGTTCATGGGTCAGGTCATAGACATAGTTTTCGATGGCATTCTTACCTTCGAGCTTTACCCGCATGCTCTCCAGGGCCTGGGCCAGCTTGCGCAATTCGCTGCTGCCAACCTCCGGCAGCGGCAGCGGGCGCTCAGCGGTCACCGAGTCCGCATAGCGCACCAGCTTGCCGATAGAGAAATTGATCCACCAGACGACGCCGACGCCAATCAACAACGCAATGCCCAGCAGGGCGCCGCCGGCCCAGAGGATCCGCCGTTCGCTGCGCTTGATGACCGGCGTCATCGCCAGGTTGGGTTTACCGACGCTCAGCACCCCGATAATCCGCCCCTTATCCATCACTGGCGCGGCGATATACATGACTGAGCTGGTTTCATCATGCGGATCGCTGCGCGTACTGCGCGCGCCGTACTGGCCGCGCAGGGTGAGCCAGACGTCATTCCAGCGCGAATAGTCCTGCCCTGTCGCCTGTCCGCTGGAGTCAAACACTACCTTGCCCCTGGCATCGGTCAGATAGACACGGTACTCATTACGCACCTTTTTAATTCCGCCAATATGGGCGTTGATCGGCTGCTGGTTGAGCTGTTGAAAGGCCTGAGCCAGCCTGCCCTGCTGCGGATTTGCCGCCAGCAGGTCCTCACGCGCCAGCGCCGCCAGCAGCGTGGCGGTATCGTTGAGGGTCCCCTCCGTCGCCCCGCGCACGCCTGGCTTCACTTCCTGGACAAAGATCGACAGCACAAACCACGCGGCGATAGCGACGATAAGAAAATAGCCCAGCAGCAGGCGCATGCCGATACGCATCAGCCACGCCCCAGGCTGTAGCCCATGCCGCGATGGGTATTGATCGGCGTAACCTCGGGATTCACGGCCCGCAGCTTGGCGCGCAGGGTTTTGATATGGGTATCGACGGTACGGTCGAGGCTTTCCCAGGCATCGCTCCACACCAGCTCCATCAATTGCTGACGGGAGAAGACGCGACCAGGCGCGTGAAGCAGGGTTTTCAACAGCAGGAATTCGTAGCGCGTCAGGTTCAGCGGCTGGCCGAACCAGCTTATCGACGCCGCCTGCTCATCGAGCACAAACTCGCCGACGCGCACCACCGGCGAAGGCGCGGCAAACTTCTGCAGCCGCCGCAGCACGGTTCGCACCCGCGCGCAGACTTCGCGCGGCGAAAACGGCTTGGCGATATAATCGTCAGCGCCGATTTCCAGCCCCAGCAGCTTATCGACCTCGTCGCTCCGCGCCGTCAGAAACAGCACCGGCAGCGCCGGATAACGCGTCAGCATGCGCCGACAGAGCTCAAAGCCGCTGATATCCGGCAAGCCGACGTCAAGGATGGCGACATCGGGCGCCTGATGCGCCGCCGCCTCCAGCGCGGGCAACCCGCGGCCAAAGACGGTGACCTGGAAGCCCTCCTGCTGCAGCATGTAAACCAGGGTATCAGCGATACTCTGTTCATCCTCGACTAACCAAATCCGTGGCTGCTGCATGCGCGCTCCCGTTTATTTATTCCATGGCATGATCGGCACGGCGCTGATGGCGTTCTTCGGCGAGCCATCAACCACTTTATCCGAGTAGGTCAGATAGACCAGCGCATTGCGCTTGGCATCATAGAAACGCACGACCTGCAGTTTTTTAAACACCAGCGAGGTGCGCTTCTGGAACACCACGTCGCCCTGGCTTTTGCCGTTTTTGATTTTGTCCGTCAGCTCAATCGGCCCGACCTGCTGGCAGGAGATGGCCGCGTCGGAGGTATCTTCCGCCAGCCCCAACCCGCCTTTGATCCCGCCGGTTTTCGCCCGGCTGATATAGCAGGTCACGTTCTGCACATCCGGATCGTCAAAGGCTTCGACGACAATTTTGTGATCCGGCCCTAACCATTTGAAGACCGTATCCACGGAACCAATCTGCTCCGCCTGAGCCATCTGGCAGCCGGCCAGCAGCAGCAGGCCCATCGCAAACTTCTTGTATTTCATATTGTTACCATTATTAAAAAATATAGCTGAGTGATTATCACGCACTTAGCAGAAAAGGTTTATAGATCACAGCTTTACAAAATTATCGTTCAGCTCCACTGACCTTCCGCATTTAAAAGCAAAAAAAACACTGAATGCTAAAACATCAAAAAATGCTATTATCCGCTACTTTAATATCAGGCACCTGTGTTTAAGGATGGGGACATTTTATGGATCAAGCAGGGATTATTCGCGATCTCCTTAGCTGGCTGGAAGGTCACCTGGATCAGCCGCTTTCTCTGGACAATGTGGCGGCGAAGGCAGGTTATTCCAAGTGGCATTTACAGCGAATGTTTAAGGATGTCACCGGCCATGCCATCGGTGCCTATATTCGCGCGCGCCGGTTATCGAAATCTGCTGTCGCATTACGTCTAACCGCCCGTCCAATCCTTGATATTGCGCTTCAGTACCGTTTCGACTCCCAGCAGACCTTCACCCGGGCATTTAAAAAGCAGTTCTCGCTGACGCCGGCGCTCTACCGCCGCTCCCCGGACTGGAGCTCGTTCGGTATGCGTCCGCCGCTGCGTCTTGGCGAATTCACGCTGCCAAAGCATGAATTTGTCGCCCTGCCCACCACTCAGTTGCTCGGCGTCACCCAGAGCTATACCTGTAAGCTCGAGGAAATCTCCGATTTCCGCAACCAGATGCGCGTCCAGTTCTGGCGGGACTTCCTCGGCAATTCGCCGTCGATCCCTCCGGTGCTCTACGGGCTGCATGAGCCGCGTCCGAGCCTGGAGAAAGACGATGAGCAGGAAGTGTTCTATACCACCGCGTTGACGCCGGAGATGGCTAATGGTCATCTGCAGAACGCCCACCCGGTCACCCTGGAGGGCGGCGAGTATGTCATGTTCACGTATGAAGGACTGGGCACCGGCCTGCAGGAATTCATCCTGACGGTCTACGGTACCTGCATGCCGATGCTAAACCTGACCCGTCGCAAGGGGCTGGATATTGAACGCTTCTACCCTGAAGATGAAAACCGGGATCAGGCTACGCCGATTCAGTTACGCTGCGAGTATCTGATCCCGATTCGTCGTTAACGCTGCAGCTCGTCCATCGCGGGGGCGTCAAGATGCGAGACGTCGCCCGCCGTTTCCACCACCCAGCCGGAAGCCAGCCACGGGCTTTGCTGATAGTCAACGCGCGAGATAGAGCAGTTGCGCAGTCGCAAACGACGCTCAGCGTATGCCGGCAGCCCTAAAATCGTGCTTACCAGGCAGCCCAGCGCAATCCCATGACTCACCAGCAGCGGTCGGCTACCGGCCGGTAATTCCAGACAGGATGCCAGCGCCGCATGCATCCGCTCGCTGAGCTCCTGCATCGATTCGCCCTGCGGAATACGGCCATCCGGCGTGCCGTTGACCAGCTGGCGACGCCAGCCCTCTTCTTCGTCGCTGAGCGAGTCGATATGGCGCTTCTCCAGCACCCCCATATCCAGCTCGCGCAGACGCGCATCGGCGATCACGCTGCAGCCGCAGGCTTCGGCGATAATCTCTGCTGTGCGGCGGGTTCGTCCCAGATCGCTGGTAATAATATGGGTGATCCCCAGCGTTCTGGCGCGCTCGCCAACCTGCCAGGCCTGGCGCTCACCGTGTGCGGTCAGCGGGCTATCGGACTGACCCTGAATACGTCGCTCGGCGTTCCACTGCGTTTCACCGTGGCGAACAAGGTATACCTGTAACATGCTTTTTTTCCGTTCTGGACTCGTTATCAACCGGGTTTGGGCATTACCGCCTGCCCTGAGGGTGATTTAGAGTATACTGCGATGACGTTAGTTTATTCTGAGTTGTTTTGATTATGCACCATGTTGTCTCAGCGACCACTAATCCCGCCAAAATTCAGGCAATTCTGCAGGCTTTTAACGAGATTTTCGGCGAAGGATCCTGCCATATTGAGTCCGTCTCCGTCGAGAGCGGCGTGCCGGAACAGCCCTTCGGCAGCGAGGAAACGCGCGCTGGCGCACGAAATCGCGTCGCCAATGCGCGTCTTGTCCAACCCAGTGCCGATTTCTGGGTGGCCATTGAGGCCGGTATCGACGATGGCAGCACCTTTAGCTGGGTGGTCATTGAAAGCGCTGATCGGCGCGGAGAAGCACGCTCAGCCACGCTGCCGTTACCTGAGGTTATTCTTGAGCAGGTTCGCGCTGGTGAAGCCCTGGGACCGGTCATGTCGCAGTATACCGGCATCGACCAGATCGGTCGTAAAGAGGGAGCGATTGGGGTTTTCACCGGTGGAAAATTAACCCGCAGCAGCGTTTACCATCAGGCGGTCGTGCTGGCGTTGAGCCCGTTTCATAACGCTATTTATCGCTAGCCAACAGCGTCTGTTCCAGCCACTGACGCAGTTCGGCCGGCGCTGATTTCAGGCTGTTCGACCCGCGGGTAATGGTCGCAATCCCGGCGCCGAGCTCATTTTTCAGTTCGCGCTGGCTCATCTCGCCGCGCAGCAGCTCTTCAATAATGCGCACCCGGGTGCCCAGCGCTTCGCGCTCGTCGGGGGTCAGCATCAGCTGCAGCAATGGCAGATGCAGATCCTCAGCATAGGCCTGCTGTAACAGCGCCACAAAGCGCAGCCACTCCTGATGACGTTGTTCGGCAACGGCCGCGGAATAAGGAGATTGTTGGGTCATATCGCGCCACCATATTGAGACGGGCAGCTTACGCTGCCCGTCGAATGTACTCTTCAACGAGTACAAAGCATAACATACTTCCCGGCGATCAGTAACGCTGCCGCCACTCCGCATCGCTGAAGAGCTTATCCTGCTGCCCCATAAAGTAGCGATAGTAGGCGTCATAGGAGAGGACATTCTTCACGTAGCCGCGGGTTTCCGAGAACGGAATACTCTCGATAAACGCCACCGCATCGATCCGTCCGGCGCTGTTCCCCTGCCAGGTACGAACCCGGCCCGGCCCGGCGTTATAGGCCGCCGAGGCATAGATACGGTTATTGCCGAACTGCTGGTAGACATACTGCAGATAGCTGGTGCCGATGTTGATGTTGGTTTCCGGATCCAACAGCTGCGACGGGCCGCTGTAGCCGGGAATGCTGAACATGCTGACGGTATGCGTCGCGGTGCCCGGCATAATCTGCATCAGTCCGCTGGCGCCAACCGGCGAGCGCACTTTCGGGTTCCAGGCACTCTCCTGGCGGGCAATCGCCATCGCATAGCTCTGCGGGATATCTTTGCCACTGATGTAACGCGCGAACAGATCGTTATACGCCAGCGGGAAGCGCTCCTCCAGCTGATCCCACAGTTTGCCGGCGATCGTCGCCTGCACGCTCAGATCCCACCAGTGCTGATCAAAAGCGTAACGCGCCAGCTGCGCCTGCTGGGATTTGGTTCGGCTGGTGACGAGGTTCGCCCATTCTGTGCGCGCGGTGTTATCCATATTCCAGTACATCAGCTCGCGTACCCGCGCCATCTCCGGACCGGAAGCCAGCGCCGGATCGATCGTTCCCGAGGCTTTATCGATGCGGAAGGTATACTCCTCGCCAAGTCGCTGCGCAGCGACCATCGGATAGAAGCCTCGCTGTTGCATCAACGAGCGAAGGATCGCCTGCGCCTCCTCGTCCCTACCGCGCTCCAGCAGCAGATCCGCTTGCCAGTAGCGCCATTCGTCTTTCTCTTTCGCCTCCATCGGCAGGCGCGCCAGCCAGGTGTTCAGACCATGGCGATCGCCCGTCCCCAGCGCCATCCGCACGCGCCGCTCCACCAGCGGCGTGGACTGTGAGCGCATGATCGCGTCATCGCGCCAGATAGCCTGCTCTTCGGTTACATCGGTACCCATCAGGCGCCAGGCGACAATATCACGTAGCTCCTGAGTCTGATCCTCATTGAGCTGCTGAGCCTGCACCAGCGAAGGGATCATCAGGCGGGCATTTTCCACATCCTGACGGGCGACGCTGGCGAAGGCGACGGCGGCCATCTGGCGGGTAAAGTCCGTCGCCCCGGTGGTGCGGGCAAAGGTCAGAACGCTGTTTGGATCGTTAGCCAGGGCGACGACGGCGGAAGCGATGCTCTGATAGTTGCCGGGCATTTGCTGAGCCAGCGATTTGACCAGCCCGATATTGCCGGCCTTCATCGCCAGGCGGATCCGTTCGAGATAGGCCAGCGGATCCTGCTGTCCGGAGTCGCGCCAGGCGCTGAACAGCGGCTCACAGGCGCCAGGCTGGTTCTTGCCCGTCAGCCACAGGTCTTTCGCCCCGCTCCAGGCTTCCTGCGACTGCCCCACGCTCAGCTTGGCGTAGTAATAGTTGCACTGTGCCTCGGTGCTGGTCGGCTTATCGGGACTAAACGCCAGTAGGCCGCGCCAGTCGCTGCGCCGGGCCAGCTCATTCACGAAGCGCGAACGTAATGAACGCGCCGGGGGCAGCGTCGGATTGGCGTCAATAAAGTTTTTCACCACCAGTGCCGGCTGGTTCATCAGATCGTCGGTGATCTGCCGGTACTGCAAATAGGGGTACAGGGGATAGGTGCTTAACGTGGGCATCAGCTGGTCGACTACATCCATCTGCCGGTTATCCCACGCCTGCTTAATTTGTGCGTAGCGGTTGCGCTGTTCATCCAGTGAATCCGCATGCGCCAGCTGACTCAACGTCAACAGACCAACGCTGGCAGCCAAAAGACGCCACGCCATTTTTTTGGCTTTTTCCACAAGCTCTTCCTCTTTCCGGTGCATTTTCGCAGCATCGTGCCGCTTAAAAGCCCCCGCCGGTTCGGCAGGCAGCTTTACTTATGCTAATCAGACAACGCTAAACGCGCCATGTCCTGGACATTTTTTTACGCTTCTGTGAATCCTGTCGCCTCGCTGGGATTAGCGCGCGAAAAAGGCTACACTTCGGCTTTGAACTATCTATCAAAATAGAAAGAGGCGAAGTCCAACGTGGCTCAATTCGTTTATACCATGCATCGTGTCGGCAAAGTGGTTCCGCCGAAACGTCATATTTTGAAAAATATCTCCCTCAGCTTCTTCCCTGGCGCGAAAATCGGTGTGCTCGGTCTGAACGGCGCCGGTAAGTCTACCCTGCTGCGCATCATGGCCGGTATCGACACCGAGATCGAAGGTGAAGCGCGTCCGCAGCCTGGCATCAAAATCGGCTACCTGCCGCAGGAGCCGCAGCTCAACCCGGAGCACACCGTGCGCGAGTCCGTTGAAGAAGCGGTCGCCGAAGTGGTTAACGCGCTGAAGGGTCTGGACGAAGTGTATGCCAAATACGCTGAGCCGGATGCGGACTTCGATAAGCTTGCCGCCCAGCAAGGCAAGTTCGAAGAGATTATCCAGGCGCACGACGGCCACAACCTGAACGTGCAGCTGGAGCGCGCGGCCGATGCCCTGCGCCTGCCGGACTGGGATGCGAAAATCGCGAATCTTTCCGGTGGTGAACGCCGCCGCGTCGCGCTGTGCCGCCTGCTACTGGAAAAACCAGATATGCTGCTGCTCGACGAACCGACCAACCACCTGGACGCCGAGTCCGTCGCCTGGCTGGAACGCTTCCTGCACGATTTCGAAGGCACCGTGGTGGCGATTACCCACGACCGTTACTTCCTCGACAACGTCGCCGGCTGGATCCTCGAACTTGACCGCGGCGAAGGTATTCCGTGGGAAGGCAACTACTCCTCCTGGCTGGAGCAGAAAGATCAGCGTCTGGCGCAGGAAGCTTCTCAGGAAGCGGCGCGTCGTAAATCCATCGAGAAAGAGCTCGAGTGGGTTCGCCAGGGCGCGAAAGGCCGTCAGTCTAAGGGCAAAGCCCGTCTGGCGCGCTTTGAAGAGCTTAACAACGTCGAATACCAGAAACGCAACGAGACTAACGAACTGTTCATTCCGCCAGGCGCGCGTCTGGGCGATAAAGTTCTGGAAGTCAGCCATCTGCGCAAATCCTACGGCGACCGCGTGCTGATTGACGATCTGAGCTTCTCGGTACCGAAAGGCGCTATCGTCGGCATCATCGGTCCGAACGGCGCGGGTAAATCCACCCTGTTCCGTATGATGTCCGGCCAGGAGCAGCCAGATTCCGGCACCATCACCCTGGGTGAAACCGTTAAGCTGGCCTCCGTCGATCAGTTCCGCGACGCGATGGACAACAGCAAGACCGTGTGGGAAGAAGTGTCTGGCGGCCTGGATATCATGAAGATCGGCAACACCGAGATGCCGAGCCGCGCCTACGTGGGCCGCTTTAACTTCAAAGGCGTCGACCAGGGTAAACGCGTTGGCGAGCTGTCCGGCGGTGAGCGTGGTCGTCTGCACCTGGCGAAACTGCTGCAGGTCGGCGGTAACGTCCTGCTGCTCGATGAACCGACCAACGACCTGGATATCGAAACCCTGCGCGCGCTGGAAAACGCCCTGCTGGAGTTCCCGGGCTGCGCGATGGTTATCTCGCACGACCGCTGGTTCCTTGACCGTATTGCCACCCACATTCTGGATTACCAGGATGAAGGTAAGGTTGAGTTCTTCGAAGGTAACTTTACCGAGTACGAAGAGTACAAGAAACGCACCCTCGGCGCCGACGCGCTGGAGCCGAAGCGAATCAAGTACAAGCGTATCGCGAAATAAAACGCAAAAAGGCAACTTCGGTTGCCTTTTTTATTGTTTGCTCCCTCTCCCACCGGGAGAGGGTTGGGGTGAGGGCAAGGTAAATGCAAAAAGGCAACGCAAGTTGCCTTTTTTAGGGTTTGCTCCCTCTCCCACCGGGAGAGGGTTGGGGTGAGGGCAACAGCCCGCAGAGGACCTACCCCTGCTCGCCCATCAGCTGTTTCACCAGCTCAACGCAGCGCAGGAACCGGGCATCGTAGTCCGACTCCTTAACATGGACAAACTCGATCTCGTTCTCTTTCAGCAGCGACACCAGCAGCGACTGAAACTCTTTACGATCCACCGAACTCCCAAGGCTGCGTAACCCATCGGCCACCCACGGGGTATTGTTCTCCAGCAGGATCACCAGGTCGAAACGGTATTCATCAATCAGCGCCTGCACGAACGGGTGCTCACGCCCCTCGTACTTCAGGCAGAAGGCCTGAGTGCTGACGAAGTCGGTATCGATAAACGCCACCTTGTTGGCGTATTTCACTGCAAAATCAATATACTGCGCATGTCCGAGGGCAATTTTATCGTAATCCGAATACTGGAGCGCCATCTCATCGCCGCCGAGATGTGAAAAGACATAATCCCGGCCATATTCCCAGGCGCTGGTGGTATTGAAGATATTGGCGAGCTTATTGACCAGCGTCGATTTACCGCTCGACTCGCCGCCGAGGATCGCCACCGTCCGCACAAAGAACGGTTTCACTTCCGTCGGAATATATTCCCAGTAGCGGAACGGGTTCTCGCGGATCTGTCCGCCGCTAATATTCATAAAGGTCCGCTTAGGATCGATAAGCACCGTCTCGATCCCCAGATGCTCAAGGTACTGCGGCGCATCGGCCTCTTCCGAGGTATAGATCCGGTTCGGCTCGATCCCTTTTTCACTCATAAAAGCGCGGATCCCATGACTCCAGACGTCCCAGCCATGCGGATAGGGCTCCATCCCCTCTTCATTGAAGGCGTGGATGCGAATATTCTTCTGATATTTAAAGGTCTGCAGCAGCCAGCGCAGGCGGTCAGGCACCGTCGGCTGCTGCGACATGGCGCTCTCTTCAAACAGCTCGCGGTCGCGGGTATCGTCATAGCCCATGATGATATGTAGCTCATCGACCTGGCTACAGGCGCGCTGTATCAGATAGATATGCCCGGTATGCAGCGGGTAAAACTTACCAAACACCACGCCGACGCTTTTCTGCCGGCGGGGAAACTCCAGCCCGAGGAAACGATGCAGCGCTTCAAGCTTCTGCGCGCTCGGGCTTTTGATTTTGGCATTCAGCAGCTGGCTGAGATACCCCTTGGTCATTCCGCTGGCTTCCGCCACCTGCTGCAGGGTACAGCCTTTCTGCTTAATGGCGCTTTTTAAATAGTCAAATGACGACATCGCTAATCTCCTTTTAACTTATTATAAGTCGTCAAAAACGCTTAGCGCGTCTGAAAGCTTTTTCACACCAAAGATTTGCATGCCTTCCGGTACTTTTTTCGGCACATTGGCCGCCGGGACGATGGCGCGGCGGAAACCATGCTTCGCCGCTTCGGATATACGCTCCTGACCGCTCGGCACCGGGCGAATTTCCCCGGCCAGCCCGACTTCGCCAAAGACCACCAGATCCTGTGGCAGCGGGCGATCGCGCAGGCTGGAAACCATCGCCAGCAGCAGCGCCAGATCAGCGCTGGTTTCGGTGACCTTCACCCCGCCAACCACGTTGACGAAGACGTCCTGATCGGCCATCTGCAGGCCGCCGTGACGATGCAGCACCGCCAGCAGGATCGCCAGACGGTTCTGTTCCAGCCCCACCGCCACGCGGCGCGGGTTGGACATCATCGAGTGATCCACCAGCGCCTGGATCTCCACCAGCAGCGGGCGGGTCCCTTCCCAGACCACCATCACCGAACTGCCGGAGGTGATTTCATCTCCCCGGCTAAGGAAGATAGCGGAGGGGTTGCTGACTTCGCGCAGGCCCTGCTCGGTCATGGCGAAAACGCCGAGTTCATTGACCGCGCCAAAGCGGTTTTTGTGGCTACGTAACGTGCGGAAACGGGAATCGGCATCCCCATCCAGCAGCACCGAGCAGTCGATACAGTGCTCCAGCACCTTCGGACCGGCCAGCGAGCCATCTTTGGTGACGTGGCCGACCATCACAATCGCCACGCCGCGAGTTTTAGCAAAGCGCGTCAAATAAGCCGCGGTTTCACGTACCTGGGCGACACTGCCCGGCGACGACTGCACGTCGGCCATATGCATCACCTGGATGGAGTCGATCACCATCAGCTGCGGCTTTTCTTCATCGGCGATCTGACAGATCTGCTCAATGCTGGTTTCCGAGAGCATGTTCAGGTTGGCCGTCGGCAACCCGAGACGATGGGCGCGCATCGCCACCTGTTGCAGGGACTCCTCCCCGGTGACGTACAGGGTTTTCATCCCCTCCGCCAGTTTGCAGAGGGTTTGCAGCAGCAGCGTCGATTTCCCGGCGCCGGGGTTGCCGCCAATCAGGATCGCGCTGCCCGGCACTACGCCGCCGCCCAGCACGCGGTCAAACTCTTTAAAGCCGGTGGAGAAACGCGGCAGCGCCTCCAGGCTGATATCTGACAGCTTCTGCACCTTCGACACGCCGGCGTTACCGGCATAGCCTGAAAGACGCTCGTTTCTCGCCACCTGCGGCGACGCGGCGATGCGCATCTCGGTGATGGTGTTCCAGGCATGGCAGGCGCTGCACTGCCCCTGCCAGCGCGGATAATCCGCACCACATTCATTACAGACAAATGCGCGTTTTGGAGCTTTCGCCACGTTTACCTCTTACTTTTGGTTCATGCTGCCCGAGAGAATACAGAATACCCCCATCAGGTCAGCGTGGCGGATAGTCACTTCCGCCTGTTCATTCACTTTAGGCTTCGCGTGATAGGCGATGCCGAGGCCTGCCGCCTTAATCATCGGCAGGTCGTTGGCGCCATCACCGATAGCCACAGTTTGCGCCGTTGGGATCTCATACTTTTCCGCCAGCTTGCGCAGCGTATTGGCTTTATATTTCGCATCGACGATATCGCCGAGCACGTTGCCGGTGAGCTTGCCGTCGCGGATCTCCAGCTCATTGGCGAACACCGCGTCGAGATGCAGCTTGTCGCGCAGGTACTCCGCAAAGAAGGTGAAGCCGCCGGAGGCGATCGCCACTTTCCAGCCTAACGTTTCCAGCTTGAGCACCAGCTGTGCCAGGCCCGGCATCAGCGGCAGCGCGTCGCGCACCTGCAGCAAAATACTGGCATCCGCATCTTTCAGTGTCGCCACGCGCTGGCGCAGGCTGGCGGTGAAGTCCAGCTCCCCACGCATCGCCCGCTCGGTCACTTCCGAGACCAGCTCGCCGGTGCCAGCCAGTTTCGCAATCTCATCGATGCATTCGATCTGGATCGCCGTGGAGTCCATGTCCATCACCAGCAGGCCCGGGGTGCGCAGATGGGGGATTTTACCCAATGGCGCGACGTCCAGCCCCGCCTCATGCGCCAGTCGCGTCGCACGGGGAGTCAGCGAACCGGCCAGGCGGATCACCTGGTAATCCTCGACCACCCAGGAGGCAACGATCACTAACGCGGCGCCCAGCTCGCGCTGCCAGTCCGTCAGACGGCGCTTATTCAGCCCACGCCCGTACAGCAGCCAGCCGCTGCGCCCGGCGTGATAATCCAGCGGCATGACCTCATCGCCGCTCAGGGAAAGCGGCAACCCAGGCCACAGGGAAACGTCTTCAGGCAGGTCGCACCAGGTCAAACTGTTAGGCATTACGGCTCCACATCTCTTCATTCAGGCGAGGAAAATAACGCATGAGGCTACCTTGTAACCAGCGCTTCTGGCAACATTAAGCTGCAAATTTTCAAAGGTGGAATATGGTTCGCGCAAAACTGAAATTCCGGCTGCATCGTGCGGTCATTGTCCTTATCTGTCTGGCGCTGCTCGTCGCACTGATGCAGGGCGCCTCGTGGTTCAGTCAGAACAGTCAGAAACAACGCAATCCGCAGCTGGAAGAGCTGGCCCGCACGCTGGCGCAGCAGGTGGTACTGAATCTCGTGCCGCTGATGCGCAGCGAAACACCGGACGAGAAGCGCATTAATCAACTGTTGACGCAGCTGACCCATAACAGCCGCGTACTGGACGCCGGCGTGTATGACGAACAGGGCGACCTGGTGGCACGCTCTGGCGAAAGCGTCGAGGTTCGCGACCGGCTGGCGCTGGATGGCAAAAAAGCCGGCGGCTACTTCAACCAGCAGATTGTCGAGCCGGTTCCGGGAAAAAACGGCCCGCTGGGCTACCTGCGTCTGACCCTCGATACTCATACCCTGGCGACCGAGGCGAAGCAGGTGGATAATACCACCAATATATTACGCCTGATGCTGTTGCTGTCCCTGGCTATCGGCGTGGTGCTGACCCGCACGCTGCTGCAGGGCAAACGCACCCGCTGGCAGCAATCGCCCTTCCTGCTCACCGCCAACAAGCCGGTTGAGGATGAAGACGATGAAAAGAAAGGAAATCTATAATGTCCACATTGCGCCTCCTGCTCTCTGACTCTTACGACCCGTGGTTCAACCTGGCGGTCGAGGAGTGTATTTTCCGCCAGATGCCCGCCACCCAGCGGGTGCTGTTCCTGTGGCGCAATGCCGATACCGTGGTCATCGGCCGCGCGCAGAATCCGTGGAAGGAGTGTAATACTCGCCGCATGGAGGAAGATCACGTGCGGCTGGCCCGTCGCAGCAGCGGCGGCGGCGCGGTGTTCCACGACCTCGGCAATACCTGCTTTACCTTTATGGCAGGCAAACCGGAGTACGACAAAACCGTCTCCACCGCTATCGTGCTGGCGGCGCTCAATTCACTCGGCGTAACCGCCGAAGCCTCCGGGCGCAACGATCTGGTGGTCAAAACCGACAGCGGCGACCGCAAGGTGTCTGGTTCCGCCTATCGCGAAACCATCGACCGCGGCTTCCATCACGGCACCCTGCTGCTGAATGCCGATTTAAGTCGCCTCGCTAACTACCTTAACCCGGACCAGAAAAAGCTACAGGCCAAAGGCATTACCTCGGTGCGCGGTCGCGTGGCGAACCTGGTTGAGCTGCTGCCGGGCATTACCCATCAGCACATTTGCGAGGCGATTCAGGAGGCGTTCTTCAACCATTACGGCGAACGGGTGGACGCCGAGGTGATCTCCCCGGACAACACGCCGGACCTGCCGAATTTTGCTGAGACCTTCGCCCGCCAGAGCAGCTGGGAGTGGAACTTCGGCCAGGCGCCGGCCTTCTCTCATCTGCTGGACGAGCGCTTTCGCTGGGGCGGCGTTGAGCTGCATTTTGATGTCGAGAAAGGCCATATCACCCGCACGCAAGCCTTTACCGATAGCCTGAACCCGGCGCCGCTGGAGGCCCTGGCGGCACGCTTAGTTGGCTGTCAGTATCGGGCGGAAGTCTTGCAGCAGCAGTGTGAGGCGCTGGTCGGCGATTTCCCGGAGCAGGAAGCGGAACTCAAAGAACTGTCGGCGTGGATAGCCGGCGCGGTGCGCTGATAAAAAAAGCCGGATGGCGGCTACGCCTTATCCGGCCTACAGATTTGATGCAAGCCCGGTAAACAAAGCGCCACCGGGCTATACCACGCTTACTCCTGGTCGCCCAGCAGTACCGATTCCAGCGCGATTTTGATCATATCGTTGAAGGTCGTCTGACGCTCAGCGGCAGTGGTCTGCTCGTGAGTACGGATGTGGTCGGAGACGGTGCAGATGGTCAGCGCTTTCGCGCCGAATTCTGCCGCCACGCCGTAGATCCCGGCCGCTTCCATTTCCACGCCCAGGATGCCGTATTTTTCCATCACGTCGAACATGGACGGGTCTGGCGTATAGAACAGGTCAGCGGAGAAGATGTTGCCTACGCGCGCGTCAACGCCCAGCGCTTTCGCCGCGTCTACCGCGTTACGCACCATGCCGAAATCGGCAATTGCCGCGAAATCATGGTCTTTGAAACGCAGACGGTTCACTTTAGAGTCGGTGCACGCGCCCATGCCGATCACCACGTCACGCAGTTTGACATCTTCACGCACCGCGCCGCAGGAGCCCACGCGGATGATTTTCTTCACGCCGAAATCGGTGATCAGCTCTTTGGTGTAGATTGAGCAGGACGGGATACCCATCCCGTGGCCCATCACGGAGATTTTGCGGCCTTTATAAGTACCGGTGAAGCCCAGCATGCCGCGCACGTTGTTCACTTCACGCACGTCTTCAAGGAAGGTTTCTGCAATGTGCTTCGCGCGCAGCGGGTCGCCCGGCATCAAAACGACGTCAGCGAAATCGCCCATTTCTGCGTTAATGTGAGGAGTTGCCATCTTCAGTTCCTTTTACATTGTTGTTTTTGCCGGGTGGCGGCTACGCCTTACCCGGCCTACAAATCGTAGGCCCGGATCGCTGTGCGCCACCGGGCAATGACCTCAGAACATGGCTTTGCCATATTCCATGTCAGACGTACCAAAGTATTTCGCAATAGTCTGGCCGATGTCCGCGAAGGTTTCACGGTGACCGAGCGAACCCGGTTTCACTTTCGGGCCGTACACCAGCACCGGAATATGCTCGCGGGTATGGTCGGTACCGGTCCAGGTCGGGTCACAGCCATGGTCGGCGGTGAGGATCAGAATGTCGTCCTCGCCAACCAGCTCCATCAGCTCCGGCAGACGGCGGTCGAACAGCTCCAGACCCGCCGCGTAGCCGGCGACATCGCGACGGTGGCCCCAGGAGGAGTCAAAGTCGACGAAGTTAGTGAAGACGATGGTCTCGTCGCCCGCTTCCTTCATCTCTTTGATGGTCGCGTCGAACAGCGCGTCCAGCCCGGTGGCTTTCACTTTCTTAGTGATGCCGCAGTTGGCGTAGATGTCGGCGATTTTACCCACGGACACCACGTGGCCGTTCTTCTCGTCAACCAGCTTCTGCAGCACGGTCGGCGCCGGCGGTTCGACCGCCAGATCGTGACGGTTGCCGGTACGCTGGAAGTTACCGGCTTTGTCGCCGATAAACGGACGGGCGATGACGCGGCCAATGTTATAGCCGCCTTCGGTCAGCTCTTCACGCGCAATTTCGCACAGCTCATACAGCTTGTCGAGGCCAAAGGTCTCTTCGTGACAAGCGATCTGGAACACCGAGTCAGCGGAGGTATAGAAGATCGGTTTCCCGGTTTTCATATGTTCTTCGCCGAGCTGATCGAGGATCACCGTCCCGGAGGAGTGGCAGTTGCCGAGGTAGCCCGGCAGGTTGGCGCGTTTCACCAGCTTATCCAGCAGCTCCTGCGGGAAGCTGTTTTCATGGTCGCTAAAGTAGCCCCAGTCAAACAGCACCGGCACACCGGCGATTTCCCAGTGACCGGACGGCGTATCTTTACCAGAAGAGAGTTCATGCGCCCAGGCATAGGCACCAATCACTTCGGCATTGCCATCCATTCCGGCGGCAATTTTACCGGTAGAACCTTCATGCGCTTTCACCAGACCCAGACGGGTCAGGTTCGGTAAATTCAGCGGGCCTTTGCGGCCATTGTCAGCCTCGCCTTTGGCGCAGGCTTCCGCAATGTGGCCCAGCGTATCGGCGCCGACGTCGCCAAAGCGGTCTGCGTCTTCCGTTGCACCAATCCCAAAGGAGTCCAGCACCATGATAAATGCACGTTTCATCTTGTTCTCCATACATCTTGCGCTGCAAAAAAGCGATCAGATCAGTATATCGCTATTCAGTGATGCGGCGATAGACTGTCGGTGTAATTTCCGGGGCTTTATCGTCCAGTTTAATGGCCGCTTTGACCGCTTTCGCGGCCTCCTGCCAACTGTTCTCGTCTTTGGCATGGATCACCGCCAGCGGACGCTGTCCGTCAACGTGGTCACCCAGACGCGCCATATCGGTAAAGCCAACGCTATAGTCAATGGTATCTGATGCCTGGCGGCGGCCGCCGCCCATAGAAACCACTGCCATTCCCAGCGCGCGAGTATCCATCGCGCTGATAAAACCTTCGGTATCAGCATAGACCGCTTTGCTCAGCATCGCCGTCGGCAGATAATGATCATAATTCTCGACAAAGTCGGTCGGCCCTTTCTGCGCCGCGACCATGCGGCCAAAGACTTCCGCCGCTTTACCGTTCTCCAGCACCGCCTGCAGCTTCGCGCGCGCCTCGGCGTCATCCGCCGCCAGCTTGCCGGAGATCAGCATTTCCACACACAGCGCCATCGTCACGTCGAACAGGCGTGGGTTGCGATATTCGCCGGTCAGGAACTGCACCGCTTCGCGAACTTCAACGGCGTTGCCGGCGCTGGATGCCAGCACCTGATTCATATCGGTCAGCAGCGCGGTGGTACGCACGCCGGCGCCGTTGGCAACACCCACGATCGCTTCGGCCAGCGCGGCAGAGAGTTCATAAGTCGGCATAAAGGCGCC
Organism: Klebsiella variicola; assembly: GCF_000828055.2. Classification (NCBI taxonomy): domain Bacteria; kingdom Pseudomonadati; phylum Pseudomonadota; class Gammaproteobacteria; order Enterobacterales; family Enterobacteriaceae; genus Klebsiella; species Klebsiella variicola. Next base: position 4,723,411 of record NZ_CP010523.2, read on the forward strand.
GCTGCCGACTTTGACGTCCATCACCAGCGCGTCCAGCCCTTCCGCCAGTTTCTTGGCCAGAATCGAGGCGGTAATCAGCGGGATGGAGTCCACCGTCGCGGTAATATCGCGGGTGGCATAGAAACGTTTGTCGGCCGGAGCAAGCGAGCTGGTCTGCCCGATAATCGCCACGCCGACATCTTTAATAATCTCGCGGAAGCGGTTGTCGTCCGGGAAGATATCGAAGCCCGGGATCGCTTCCAGTTTATCCAGCGTACCGCCGGTATGGCCGAGGCCACGCCCGGAGATCATCGGTACATAACCGCCGCAGGCGGCCACCATTGGCCCCAACATCAGCGAGGTCACGTCACCCACGCCGCCGGTGGAGTGTTTATCGACGATCGGGCCGTTGAGGTTAAGACTTTTCCAGTTGAGAACGGTGCCGGAATCCCGCATCGCCATGGTCAGCGAAACACGCTCCGGCATGGACATATCGTGGAAGAAAATGGTCATCGCCAGCGCGGCGATCTGCCCTTCTGAGATAGTATTGTCGCGGATGCCGTTGATGAAAAAGCGGATCTCTTCATCGCTTAATGCATGACCATCACGTTTTTTACGAATAATTTCTTGTGCGAGAAACACGGTAACCTCCCAAAGAGAATAAATTGCCGGATGACGGCGCGAGCGCCTTATCCGGCCTACAGGCATCCATTCGTAGGCCGGATAAGCGCAGCGCCATCCGGCAAATCAAGGGATTAGTAGCTGCTGGCGCTCTTGCCGTCGCCGTGACCCAGCGCTTTCAACAGGCTAGCCAGCAGGCTGGATGCGCCAAAACGATAGTGACGAGAATCGGCCCAGTCGGCGCCGAACAGTTCATCAGCGATCGCCAGGAACTGCTGCGCATCTTCCGCGCTGCGTACGCCGCCGGCAGGCTTGAAGCCAACGGTTTTCTCAACGCCCATATCGCGGATCACTTCCATCATGATGCGCGCGCTTTCCGGCGTGGCATTCACCGGCACTTTACCGGTCGAAGTCTTGATAAAGTCAGCGCCTGCCTTGATAGAGATTTCAGACGCTTTGCGGATCAGCGCTTCTTCTTTCAGCTCACCGGTTTCGATGATCACTTTCAGCAGCACGTTGGCCGCCGCGCAGGCCTCTTTACAGGCTTTCACCAGCTCGAAACCGACCTGCTCGTTGCCGACGATCAGCGCGCGGTACGGGAAGACCACGTCCACTTCATCGGCACCGTAAGCGATCGCTGCGCGGGTTTCCGCCAGCGCAATGTCGATATCGTCATTACCGTGCGGGAAGTTGGTGACCGTGGCGATGCGAATATCCGGCGTTCCTTGCTCGTTCAGCGTTTTACGGGCAATCGGGATGAAGCGCGGGTAGATACACACCGCCGCAGTGTTACCCACCGGGGTTTTCGCCTGATGACACAGGGCAATGACTTTCTCATTGGTGTCGTCGTCATTCAGGGTGGTCAGGTCCATCAGTTTTAACGCGCGCAGGCTGCTTGCTTTTAAATCAGTCATTTCATACTCCGCCGGCGTCATGCCGGATCAATAGTTTGTTCACCTTGCGAGTCTGTTACTATTGTAACATCCACTCGCTGTTACACTTCGACATTCATCACAGTTAATGAAAACTACTTACTAATTTGCATTACTGTGATGTGATTCAAGTCACAATTAATCATCCACTATCGCGACGCTTACCTTTACGTCCTGTTTAAGCATAACCGGCAAAGCGCAGTGAGTGATGATGTTATTATTCTAACATATCCTACTAAGGTTTCTCGACGCCATGGCGCACAATTTGTGCACATCGTCGCCATAAACAACAGTTTATTATTGAGATATAAAGAATTTTAGATGGACAAAAAATGATGGAATTATCACAGAAGGCCAAAATCGAGGCCTGCTTCATCTCGGGCGGAAAAGGAGAGGCTTAGCCCGCGAGCGCGGAAAAGAGGCTTTTTGTATTCGCCATCACCGCGGCTTCAATCGTCGGTGCCGGTTCCGCGCGCAGTTCACATAGCGCGTCAAATACGCGCGCCACCTGTTCAGGGCGGTTCGGCTGACCCTGAAAACCATTCAGCGGCATATCCGGCGCATCGGTCTCCAGCAGCAGCGCGGAAAGCGGCAGACGCGCCATCACTTCGCGGGTTTTGCTGGCGCGCGGATAGGTAATGGTGCCGCCAACGCCAATCTTATAGCCGAGCTGAACGAAGCGCTCGGCCTGCTGTAGGCTGCCGGCGAAGCCATGTACCACGCCGGTGCGCGGCAGGGCATGTTTTTTCAGCAGCATCGCCAGCTTATCGTGGGTACGTCGGGAGTGGAGGATCACCGGCAGATCGTAACGCTTCGCCAGCCTCAGTTGCTCCTCCAGCAGCGCTTGCTGGCGGTCAAACTGCGGATCGTCGCGATAGAGATCGAGGCCAATCTCCCCCACCGCCACCAGTTTTGGCGGACGCAGGGACAGACACCTCTCCAGCTGCGCCAACCCCTCATCGGCATGCTGCTCAATGACGATCGGATGCATGCCCAGCGCGGCGTACAGCGCCTCATGCTGCGCCGCCAGCGCCAGCACCCGGTTAAAACGCGCAGCGGAGATGGCCGGGACAATGATCTGCCCGACACCGGCCTGGGCCGCGCGCGCCAGGCTGGCGGTTTCATCCTCGGCGAAGGGAGGAAAATCGAAGTGGCAGTGGGTATCGATAAAACGGTGGCTCATGCCAGATCCTCATGATCAAAGCTGGCGTCATTCGCCTGCGGTGCAGGAATGACAGTCGCCTGAGGCGCTTCATTGGCCACCGGTACGGGCGGCACCACCACCGGCGCAGGCCGGGCAATACGCGGCGCATGGCGCAGCAGCGGCGGCTGGTCGGCCAGCAGTTTACCCACCGTCGCCAGGAAATAGCGGCCACACTGACGTCCGGTTTTGTAGTCCTCCAGCAGCGCCGGCAGCCGACTGCCAAGCGCCATACTGCGCAATGGCCGCTGCGGGTAGATTTCGAAGATCCGCAGCTTGCCGGGTGGCTTCTCGATGAACTGCTGGATAGCGCGGTAAGTGTTTTCGTGGTGGTGCACCAGATTGACCAGCGGCTGCAGGCTGCTCTCCCCCAGCCAGCGCTCCATCCGCTTAAACCACTGCGGGGTATAAAACATCTGCGAGGGGACGGTACGGATCACCACGATGGTCTGCGCGCCGCGGCGGGCCGCCTCCTGCACCGGGATCGCATCGCTGACGCCGCCGTCAAGGTAGCTGACGCCGTCGAGCAACACGCCGCTGCGATAAAAGCCGGGGATGGCGCTGGAGGCGCGGATCAGGTCCAGCCACGTTTGCGGCGTCGGCGAAAAATAGCTGGCAGAGTAATCGTCACCGCGGCAGGCGCACAGCCACAGCTCTTTCCCCAACGCGAACTGCGCTTCAGCATAATTCATGGCCAGCGGCATCTGCTGCGAAGTGGCCTCCACCAGCCAGTCGAGATCGATAAGGTTGCCGCCGCGCACAAAGCGCATCGGATCGAAAAACTGGCGTGAGGTGGTGTAGCGGGTGATAACTTTGCGGGCATAGCCTTGCTGATTACACATGTAGGCGGAGAGGTTTTGCGCGCCAGCGGAGGTCCCCAACATCAGATCAAAGGGGTTAAATCCGGCGCGCATAAATTCGTCCAGCACCCCGGCAGTAAAAATCCCTCGCTGTCCCCCGCCTTCGCATACCAGCGCCAGCTTACCTGGTCGGAAGGGTTTAACCGCCAGCGGGGCGATATTGCCCAGCGTGACGGGAATGCGTTGCCCCACCCTGCTTTCCTGTTCGATTGGTCTTCTCCTGACAAGGTAACGCAATTTGCCCATCGCTTAAACCGCGAAAGCCAGTCCGCAGGACTGGCTTTGTGTAAGATGACGTGTCAGTAAAAATGCTCAGGCTTCAGCATCGCCCGCATCGCGGGCCACCTAAGGACGTCTGCGTCCTGTAAACAGGCTCACCAGGAACAGGATAATCCCGACGACAAAGACGATTTTCGCGGCGCCAGCGGCAGTACCCGCCAGACCACCAAAGCCCAGGGCCGCAGCAATTAATGCAATGACCAGAAAAATAATTCCCCATCGAAACATACTTTTCTCCTTACCATAATGGACGGTGAACAGCGGTTTGCGCACCCTTTCTGTATAGCTCATCGCTCAGAGGATGCTGCTATTCGTTCGGCAACCTTGGCCAGACAACACTTTTGTTAATAACTCGATTTACTTAACGCTAAGATCGTTGCGGACGCTTTTCACGCCGGAGACCGCTTTCGCAATCTCTGCCGCACGCTCCGCCTGCGCCGCGGAAGCCACCGTACCGGTCAGATGCACCGCGCCGGCGTTGGTTTCGACTTTCACATTGCGCGAAGGGACAATGTCATCCGCCAGCAGCTTGGCTTTCACTTCGCTGGTAATGGCGGTATCCCCGGCATAGCCTTTCAGCGTCGCCGTCTCGCTCGATGATTTATGATGGACCGTCAGCTTGTCGTTAACGTGCGAGACGCCTTCGACCCCTTTCGCTACGCTCAGTGCCTGACTTTTCTGTTCAGTACTGGTGACGTCGCCGCTGAGGGTGACCACTTTATTCTCCGTTTTCACCGAAATATCGCCGGAGTTAATATCTTTATGGTCGATCAACGCCGCTTTTACCCGCGCGGTAATGGTGCTGTCATCCATAAAATCGCCGACTTTATTAATCGAATTGTCTACCGCCTCTCCCGCATTGCTGGCAGCCGACTTCGCACTGTCTACCGTTGTTTTTTCCGTCTCTGCCGAGGCGTTCAACGCGGCTAAGCCTAAGAAGAGCGCCAGCAACATATTGGCATTCTTTAGTCTGGTCATCGTGATGTCCTCGTTTTTTCACCAGCGCTGGCGTCTGAAAGCAGTGAATTACGCCAGCATTTTTAAAATCACGAATTAAATATAGTAGACAGACGAAGGGGTTGCGGATGATATGGACAAAAAACAGACGAATTAGCGGTGTTTTAAGAACTTTCCAGAAGGAGGGAAACGCGAGCTTGGAAAGAAAAAAGCGCGGGCTATGCCGCGCTTCATCAGGGATTAGTGCTCGCGCGTTTTGCGGAACACCACGTCAGGATAACGCTCCTGCGTCAGGTTCAGGTTGACCATTGTCGGGGCGATATAGGTCAGATTATCGCCGCCATCCAGCGCCAGCTGAACTTCGTTTTTACGTTTGAACTCTTCGAATTTCTTCACATCCGTGGATTCAACCCAGCGCGCGGTGGCCACGTTGACCGATTCGTAAATCGCTTCCACGTTGTATTCGCTTTTCAGACGCGCTACCACCACGTCAAACTGCAGCACACCAACGGCGCCGACGATCAGGTCGTTATTGGCGATCGGACGGAAGACCTGTACCGCGCCCTCTTCAGAGAGCTGAACCAGCCCTTTCAGCAGCTGTTTCTGCTTCAGCGGATCCTTCAGGCGAATACGACGGAACAGTTCCGGTGCGAAGTTCGGAATACCGGTGAACTTCATCATCTCGCCCTGGGTGAAGGTATCGCCAATCTGAATGGTGCCGTGGTTATGCAGGCCGATGATATCGCCCGGATACGCTTCTTCAACGTGAGAACGGTCGCCGGCCATAAAGGTCAGCGCGTCGGAAATCACGACGTCTTTACCGATACGCACCTGACGCAGCTTCATGCCTTTTTCATATTTGCCGGACACCACGCGCATGAAAGCCACACGGTCGCGGTGTTTCGGGTCCATGTTGGCCTGAATTTTAAACACGAAGCCGGTGAATTTCTCTTCCGTGGCGGTGACTTCACGCGTGTCGGTGTTACGCGGCATCGGCGCCGGCGCCCACTCCACCAGGCCATCCAGCATATGGTCAACGCCGAAGTTACCTAACGCGGTCCCGAAGAACACCGGGGTGATTTCGCCCGCCAGGAACAGATCTTTATCGAACTCGTTTGACGCGCCCTGCACCAGCTCCAGCTCGTCGCGCAACTGCTGCGCCAGGTCTTCCCCCACCGCTGCGTCGAGTTCCGGGTTGTTGAGCCCCTTCACGATGCGCACTTCCTGAATGGTGTGGCCTTTACCGGTCTGATACAGGTAGGTTTCATCTTTGTAGAGATGATAAACGCCTTTGAACAGCTTGCCACAGCCGATAGGCCAGGTAATCGGCGCGCAGCCGATTTTCAGCTCATTCTCAACTTCATCCAGCAACTCCATCGGATCGCGGATATCACGGTCGAGTTTGTTCATAAAGGTGAGGATCGGCGTGTCGCGCAGACGGGTAACTTCCATCAGCTTACGGGTCCGGTCTTCAACGCCTTTCGCCGCGTCGATCACCATCAGACAGCAGTCAACCGCCGTCAGAGTACGGTAGGTATCTTCGGAGAAGTCTTCGTGCCCCGGCGTATCCAGCAGGTTCACCAGGCAGTCGTGATACGGGAACTGCATCACCGAGGTGGTGATTGAGATCCCACGCTGCTTTTCCATCTCCATCCAGTCGGACTTTGCATGCTGGCTGGAGCCACGGCCTTTTACGGTACCGGCGGTCTGAATCGCCTGTCCGAACAGCAGCACCTTTTCGGTGATGGTGGTCTTACCGGCATCCGGGTGAGAAATAATGGCAAAAGTGCGGCGTTTGGCCACCTCTTGCAGATAAGGAGACAACGTCATAATTAATCTTCTAAGTAAACGCAGCAACGGGCTGCGCATGTGGAATACGAAAAATTGCGGCTATTTTACCCATCAATGGGGGGGAGGCAATCAGTGTTTACACAGGAGCTGCTCCAGTTCGCTTAACGAGGTCACCGTCCAGTCGGGCTGCAGGTCTACCGGCAGCGTTTGCTGGTGCGCATTCAGCCAGCAGGTCGCCAGGCCGGCATTCACGCCGCCGCGGATATCCGACTCAGCGGTATCACCGACCATCAGTACTCGCGAGCGCGGTGGATTACCCGCCTGCGCCAGCGCGTAATCGAAGATGCGCGCATCCGGCTTGGCGACGCCGACTTCTTCAGAAATAATCAGTAAATCAAAGTGATCGCGTAAACCTGTGCGTTCCAGACGAGTCTGCTGCAGCGAGGTAAAACCGTTGGTGATGATGCCCATCCTGACCTTGCCCTGCAGCGCGTTGAGCAGCGAGACCGCCCCCGGCAGCGGGGCACAGATTTCCGCCATCGCATTCATAAACGCGTCGTTGAGCTCACCCGGCTTAACATTCAAACGTTCCGCCCAGCTGTCAAAGCGCTGGTGCTGCAGCTGCAGCGAGGTGATGACGCCGTTTTGATAATCCACCCACAGCGGCTTATTCACGGCCTGATAGTCCTGAAAATCTTCGGCGGTAAATGTCACGCTGTAGTCGAGAAACATCCGCTGTAAGCCGCTGAAAGAATCAAACGAAAACAACGTTTCATCGGCATCAAAGAAAATCCAGTCCCATTTCATCGTATCACCTTGTCTTACATACTGATTGGCAGAGCCATAATAATGGCGTCTTCGCGCCCGTCGACCGTCGGATAGTAGTTGCGGCGGATGGTCGCTTCGTTAAAACCCACGCTTTCATAGAGCGCAATGGCGGCTGCGTTGGAAGCGCGCACCTCCAGCCACAGCGTGACGACGCCGCGTTTTTCAACTTCATCGATAACATGTTCCAGCAGTTCCCGTCCCAGGCCACGGCGCTGGTATGCGGGGTCGACGGCGATGTTAAACAGCGTCGCTTCATCAAGGACAATCTGAGTAATGGCAAATGCCGCCATTTCCCCATCCACTGCCAGTTGGTAATTCAGATAACGTTCACCCTGATTGCTGGCAAAGGTCTGTTCGCTCCACGGGAAAGCGTGGGCGCGTTTTTCGATTTGCCAGGCGTTGGATAAATCAGCCGTGCTGAGGGTAGAAATCGTGTTCATGTGCGCAGATTTGTTGCCAGAGCGCCCTGCGAGCAGGCGCGCTGGTCTGAAGTTCATCAAAAGCGGGGGTGGACACCTGGGCGCCCGCCAGCGGCAGCGACGCCTCTGTGCCCAACCGCCAGCTGTTGCAACGGCTGTCCTGCGGCAGCATCGCCACCCGCTCGGGGGTAAGCTGCAGGACCTGATCTGGCGTCACGGCCAGCGCGCGTAATATGTCGCCAATCAGCGGCTCTGTCAGCGACGGCGGGGTTTCTGCCACCATCACCAGACGAATATGTTCAGGAAGCGAGATAGCGATTTCGCCCTGCAACGCCCCCGGTCGGCGCAGCGACCACTGGGTAATGCCCAGCTGCTGTAATTGCCAGTCTCGTCGGGATGTCATAGCGAAACACTCCTGGTAAACAAGCGCGCAATATAGCAAATCCGTCGTATCTGCGCCAACAAACTACTATAATCGGCGCCAGTCTTAATGAAGGAGTGTTTCATGTCCGCTTTTACCCCGGCAAGTGAAGTCTTGCTGCGCCACAGTGATGATTTCGAGTCCGCCCGCGTTCTGTTTGCCGGTGACCTGCAGGATGACCTGCCTGCGCGTCTGGATACCGCGGCCAGCCGCGCTCATACCCAACAGTTCCACCACTGGCAGGTGCTGAACCGTCAGATGGGTGACAACGTCCGTTTTAGCTTAGTGGCCGAGGCCGCCGACGTCGCCGATTGCGACACCCTGATCTACTACTGGCCGAAGAACAAACCCGAGGCGCAGTTCCAACTGATGAACCTGCTCTCTCTGCTGCCAGTGGGAATCGATATTTTCGTCGTCGGGGAAAACCGTAGCGGCGTTCGCAGCGCAGAGCAAATGCTGGCCGAATATGCCCCGCTGAATAAAATCGACAGCGCCCGTCGCTGTGGCCTCTACCATGGTCGTCTGGAAAAGCAGCCAACCTTCGACGCCGACGCATTCTGGGGCGAGTATGCGCTGGATAATCTGACGATTAAAACGCTGCCTGGCGTGTTTAGTCGCGACGGTCTGGACGTCGGCAGTCAGCTGCTGCTGTCCACTCTCGAGCCGCATACCAAAGGGAAAGTGCTGGACGTCGGCTGCGGCGCGGGCGTGCTGGCCGCAGTGCTGGCCAGCCATTCGCCGAAGGTGCGTCTGACCCTGTGCGACGTCAGCGCCCCGGCGGTCGAAGCCAGCCGCGCGACGCTTGCCGCTAATGGTTTTGCAGGCGATGTGTTTGCCAGCAACGTCTTTTCGGAGGTCAATGGTCGCTTCGACATGATCATCTCCAACCCACCATTCCATGATGGGCTGCAGACCAGCCTCGAAGCGGCCCAGGCGCTGATCCGCGGCGCGGTTCGCCATCTGAACAGCGGCGGCGAACTGCGCATTGTCGCCAACGCCTTCCTGCCGTATCCCCAGGTACTGGATGAGACATTTGGCTTCCATGAAGTGATCGCCCAAACAGGACGGTTTAAGGTCTATCGCACCATCATGACCCGCCAGGCGAAAAAATAATCGTCTTCTGGCGCCAGCGGCCCATTTGTGGTGCCGCTGGCCCTTCTTCGCGGCAAACCCGCCCATTTTTGCAGCAATCGATACAACCTGCATAATTAACTATTGACGTGCCGCCGAAAACCACTAGAATGCGCCTCCGTGGTAACGATACTTTCATAGTGTCGATGGTATGCGAAGGTGGCGGAATTGGTAGACGCGCTAGCTTCAGGTGTTAGTGTCCTTACGGACGTGGGGGTTCAAGTCCCCCCCCTCGCACCATAATCCACAAAGATATTGCTCGCACTGGGCGAAGGTGGCGGAATTGGTAGACGCGCTAGCTTCAGGTGTTAGTGTCCTTACGGACGTGGGGGTTCAAGTCCCCCCCCTCGCACCAACGAGGCAATATCCTAAAGAAAGAATACTGTGCGAAGGTGGCGGAATTGGTAGACGCGCTAGCTTCAGGTGTTAGTGTCCTTACGGACGTGGGGGTTCAAGTCCCCCCCCTCGCACCAATATTCTTTTCTCTTCCGGCATTATCCCCCTAGTTTAAAATCCAGAATCATCAGCATTATTCCACCAATCAATGCAACGCAAGATGGCAGCAGGATAAAATGGCGCAGTTGACGATGCCATATCATCGCTGCGGACATCAGCATGCCCACCGTGACCAGCGTCCGCCACACATCGGCCGAGACTCCGGCATACCCGAGAGCGGCAATCAGCACGCCGGGAACCACCACACCCCAACCACTCCCTAATGCCCGCTGCAACATGGTTTCACCTCTTAAAACGATAATGATAACCAATATCATATGATAACATTTATCATTTGTCATTTGCGATGTGCTTTGCGTCTTTTTCTTTACGTTAGCGGTAATGACATACATTCATGAAGGTGATAAATTAAGCGGATTATCGATATATATTAAATATTTTGCTTATTTTGCAAATAACCTTTTTTTGCACATTGTTATCAGACTCTTCATTTTTGGCTTTCATCATTTTGAAATTTAACGACTAATAATGATTCTTCCGATATGACTGCACAAACCTGGCGAGCACACTACGCACAAAAATATCAATATTCCTTACGGCTTTTTTTACTGCTTAATTTCATTTCCTCCTCTCTGTCGCTGGTCAGCCCACTATTTACGGTAGTTCGTTTTACGCTGCCCTGCGCCCTGATCGTGGCCTGCAGCGGGCTGTTGCTGCTCTGGCACTGGAAATGGCCGCAAGCGAAAATAAATATTCCGGCTATCTCGTTGTTATTTGGCATGCTCTGGGCATGGCACGTGGTGGCAAAAGCGATGCTATTGACACCGCCGCATTTTAACTATCTGGTAATCGCCCTATTAAGCATTCTGTTTATCGGCACCATCGCTTTTTCCAATAATATCACTGCCTTTACCCTTCACTCTTTACCGACTTTCCTTATCTGCCTGATAATGTCAGAGGGGGAACAATGGTTGCGCATGACCTACTGTTTTGTGCTGCCTATTGCCGGTATTACCCTGCAAAATATTATCCAGAAGCGCAACGATGCCTTCACGCAAGGATTAATGGATAAACTGATGCAGGAACGCAACACGCTCAACGATCTCAGTATGCTGGATCCCCTGACCGGTTTGTATAATCGCCGCGGGCTGCAGAACCGCCTCGACACCCTGCTGGCGCTGGACGGCGACAACCACTTTGTGCTGCTCCTCGATATCGATCACTTTAAAGCCTATAACGACCACTATGGCCATATGATGGGCGACCAGGCGCTGATTCGCGTCTCTGCCGCGATCCGCAACGCCGTGCGCTCACGCGATATTGTCGCTCGTTTTGGTGGGGAAGAGTTTATGGTCCTGCTGACCAACAGCAGCGAGGAAACCGCCTGGCAGGCTGCCGAACGCATTCGCCAGCGGGTCTATGATCTGAAGATCCCGCATATGTTTAATGAAAGTGTCGCCACCAACGTGACCATCAGCATTGGCCTGACGCCGCTCATTGATGACAACATTGAGCAAGCGCTGGCACGAGCCGATGGCGCACTGTATGAGGCCAAAAATAAAGGACGCAATATTATTCTTGCCAGTTAGCTTTTCCTTCGCGCGCCGCGGTATCGCGGCGCCGACAAACTCCTTGCCATGCCGCCTGCAAACAACTAATATCAGGAATCATTATCATTTAGATTTGTATCTGGAAATCAAATGGCCTGGCGCTCCCTTTCTCTTAGCGACGAACTCATCTGGCGGGCTCCCTTCCCGACGGCTGAACGCGCGCTGGCGGAGAGTCTTCGGGCAAAAATCACTGCCCTGCGCCCTCATCTGCTGGATTTCCTGCGTCTTGATGAGCCTGCCCCGCCGCATGCGTTAACGCTCGCCGAGTGGTCGCAACCCATCGCGTTACGCACCCTGCTGGCCACCTGGTCCGATCATATCTATCGTCATCAGCCCACGCAGCCGCGTGAACAGAAGCCCCTGCTCTCGCTCTGGGCCCAGTGGTATATCGGCCTGCTGGTGCCGCCGCTGATGCTGGCGCTGCTTAATGAACCGCAGGGACTCAGCCTGGCGCCAGAACATTTCCATGTCGAATTTCACGAGAGCGGTCGGGCTGCCTGCTTCTGGATTGATGTGCATAACGATGCCAGGATAGCAGCGCTTCCACCGCAGGCGCGGATAGATGCCCTGGTGATTCGTACCCTGCAGCCGGTTGTTGAGGCGCTGGAAGCGACGGGCGAGATCAATGGCAAACTTATCTGGAGTAATACCGGCTATCTGATCAACTGGTATTTAGGTGAAATGCACACGCTGCTGGGCGATGAGCAGGTCGCCGCTCTGCGTCAGCACTGTTTTTTTGAAAAACAGCTCGCCGATGGTCAGGATAACCCGCTGTGGCGAACGGTGGTGCTGCGTGAAGGGCTGTTAGTCCGACGCACCTGCTGCCAGCGCTATCGCCTGCCGGATGTCCAACAGTGCGGCGACTGCACGCTGAAATAACGCCCCCTACCTCAAAATTAACGGGCGGCCCTTGCCGCCCGTTGCTATTTATGCGGTCTGTTGACTCTCCTGCTCTGCTCGCTCGGCCTCTTCCGCTTCCTGAGCAAGCAGCTGTTTCTCATACACCTTAAAGAACGGGAAGTAGATAATCGCCGATACGCAGGCCAGAACGATCACCAGAACCGCCGCCCGAAAATCCCAGCCCAGCGCCCAGGCGCCGCCAATCGGTGCTGGCGCCGTCCACGGTACCACCGAGATAACGCGGCCAATCAGATCCAGCTTCATTGCTGCCCAGGCCAGCACCGCGTTCACCATTGGCGCCAGCAGGAACGGAATAAAGAACACCGGATTCATGACGATAGGCGTCCCAAAGATAACCGGCTCGTTAATGTTAAACAGGCTTGGCACCACGCTCAGACGACCAATGGAGCGCAAATGCGCTGAGCGGCTACGCAGATAACAGAACACCAGCCCCATGGTCGCCCCGGAACCACCAACCACTATGAAGAATGTCCAGAACGCCTCCATGAAGATATGCGGCAGAGGCGCCCCCTGGGCCAGCGCCTGCTGGTTCATACCGAGGTTGGTCAGCCAGAACATCTGCAGCATCCCGGACACAATCGCGGCACCGTGGATCCCGGCGAACCACAACAGGTGGCCAATAAGCACCGCTAGCAGAATTGCCGGCAGAGAGTCGGCTGCCGAAACCAGCGGTTTGAAGATGGCCATAATGGCCTGCGGGATCAGCATGTCAAAATGGTGCTGGATAAACAGACTCAGCGGATACAGCGTCAGCACGACCACCAGCACCGGGATCAACAGATCAAAGGAGTTTTTGATCATCGGCGGAACCTGGTCCGGCAAGCGGATCCCAATGTTGTGCGCTTTCAAAAAACGCATCATTTCCACGCAATAGATCGCCACCAGAATTGCGGTAAAGATCCCGGTCCCCCCGAGGCTATCCACCGGCAGCGTGCCATTGGTCTTCGGCGCGGCAATCAGCAAAAAGGCCATGATCGACAGCATTGCGCACATAAAGGGATCGAGCTGATTGGATTTCTCGTAGTGCTTACCGAGGTTATAGGAGATCGCCGCGCAGATGTAGATCGACATGATCCCCATCGTCATATCAAAGGGGGTCAGAATACGCCCCTCAAACTCTTTTGCCAGATCCAGCCAGGCGCGGGCAAAACCCCAGGTGGTATCCGGTGAGAAAGGTGGATAAGCAAATACCAGCAGGAACGATCCGACGATCATAAATGGCATCGCTGAGATAAAACCGTCACGGATAGCCATGACGTGGCGCTGCGATGAGATCCGCCCTGCTATGGGGCTTATGTAATTTTCTACAAAGCGAAATATCAAATTAAACGCAGCATGGTTAGCAGACATAGTAGCCCTCCTGACAGGCTATTGATACTGGCCCAACAACGATTACCCTGCCGTTACGATGACCGCTTTTTGATGCAGCAGGCCGCTGATGGATTACCGGCTATACTGCTCATGACGCAACGATTCATACACGGCTCTTATGTTATAAATAAAGTGAGAAGTGACTGTTCCAGTATTCATCTCTACGCGCACAACCGCAACCGGTTACAGTAACCGGTTACGGTGAATGTGAAGGAGATCGACAAAATAGAAAGAATCTGGATTGTCCGCGCTGTTATTTACACTCCGCCAGGCTTGTGACAGATTTAACCAGGCTTAAATCAGGAGAATCCAATGAGTCTGCAGTCTGTACGGCAGTTTTTTGCCGAACACGCCCCCGATATCGAAATTATTGAGTTAAATCAGAGTACCGCCACCGTCGCGCTCGCCGCTGCCGCACACAACGTTGAGCCTGGACAAATCGCCAAAACGCTGTCGCTCAAGATCAAGGATAAGATTGTACTGATCGTCGCCAGGGGCGATGCGCGGCTGGATAACAAAAAGCTGAAAGAGACCTTTGGTGCGAAAGCCAGAATGTTAAGCAGCGATGAGGTGGTGACCTGGACCGGTCATCCGGTAGGCGGCGTGTGCCCTTTTGGTCTGGAAAACCCGCTGGCCGTCTATTGCGACGTCTCGCTCAGGCACTATCAGGAGGTGCTACCCGCAGCGGGAGCCATTCACAGCGCCGTTCGTATTGAACCAGAACGATTGGCGCAGCTCACCGATGCGACATGGGTAGACGTGTGTTTATAGCCGCGTTACGCCACCTGTTTAACGGCGTTGTTCGCGCCGCTCATCGGTAAATGCAGCAAGATATCCGCCGCGTTTAATAAACCGATGTCTGAGCGAACCCCGAGCTTGGTCATGGCGTTAAATTTATGCGCGCGGATAGTTTTAATGTTCCGGTTCAGCTGTATCGCAATATCAGAAAGCGAATATCCCCACGACATATACCGAAGGATGGCGTGCTCCGTTGGACTTAGCGGATCGTTGCACGCCTCTCTGTCGCAAAATTGTTCGCTGCCGCTGAGATGATGATTGTCCAGCAACTGTAACAAACGCTCCTGTAACCCGCGTCGCGGCGCGGATTTATTCAGTATGCCATGCAGACAAGCCGGCATAAGATGGCCGATCAGATGCATTTCACTTTCATTATTAGCCAGAATAATTGCCTGGACTTCCGGCCGACACCGCGCCATTTCATGAACAAAAAGCAGACTCTCAGCTCGTGAAGAACGGCTTCCCGAAAGAGAAAAGATAATGGCCGACCAGGAAAACGATGTTTCCGCCGCCCTGAGCATACTGACATTTTTAAACAGATGAATATGATATCGGCTATTATCTTCACGACTAAAGATATAGCGCCAGGCCATTTCCGTCATCACACATTTCTCTACGATGGCGACATGGCGGGTTGTGCTATTTTTTTCCATTCCATTTGCTCCCCGTAAGCTGAATTGATATTCAGCTCTTGCATTCCCTGCACGCTGTTGATCCAGGCATACATTTCAGCATTGCTTCGCAGTGATAAGCGTCGCATTGCGCTATTTTTCTGCGCACTGATGGTTTTATTGCTCTTTTTCAACAGCGCAGCGATCTGATTGATTCCCCATCCCTTTGCCAGAAGACGCAAAACCTTGCGTTCCGAAAGGGTCAGCATCGCCGCAGAGTGGTAGCTTGCGAAATCGCTATCCTCGTCTCCGGTGAACAACGTCCGGCTAATTTGCTCAGCGGCACGACTGCCGGCGCAAATCACCTCAATCAACCGGTTAACCGGCTCACTCTCCGAGATCAGCGAGCTTTCAGGGCGAATTAAAAGCTCAACGGCCAATGGATAGAGGCTGTCACTGACCATAAAAACCCAGTGAATATCACGATACTGCGTCATCAGAGAGTAATAACGCTCGCAGACGGCACGGGGATGCGCAATCTCGCCGGAGATATCCGCGACGACCAGCACTGCCCGCCGCAGTTGCAAAAGGGTGAGCTCATCATGAGAACGACAAAAACTGAGTTCGTAATCAGGGAGATTTTCATTGAAGATAACCTTTAACCCTGACTGCATGACGGGAATTTTACTAATAACAACACCAAACTTACCTTGTCCTGGTAACATAACACCTCCGCTTCCTGTCGAAGTTCCTTCGCCTGCCGGCAAACAATCGGCGCTTAACATCATCGCCTTATCATTCTCTGAATGAATATAAAAAGTATATTCATGGCCTGCGTACACGGTATACGTAACGACCGAACCGTGGTCATACCGTGTAAATATTATTGCTGTGTATACTTGCGATTAATATTAGCACAGACGCTCCTGCGCTAATAAATTAGAAAAGATAAAACTATTATTTAGCAAAAGTAATTTCAGGCACGTGAGTTATAAAGCATTATCTTTGATTGTTTCTCTAAATGCTTTAGGCGACATCCCGCTATAGCGGCGGAAAAAGCGAGAAAAATAGGCAGCATCACTAAACCCTAAGTAATCAGAGAGTTGTGTTACCGTCATGCGGGTGTACTGCAGATTGCGTCGCGCTTCCAGCATCAGGCGTTGATGCAATACCCCCAGCGCGCTACAGCCATAGAACTCGCGGCATAAATAATTTAAGTGCGTGACCGACAACCCAATTAGCTTCGCATACTCCGCCAGCGGGAGATGCTGCCGATAGTGGCTCTCAATAAGTCGGGAAAAGTGGCGCATCATACTGCGCTTCCGCTCCGCTTTATCTTCCGTGGGCGGTGCGGGGCGGCACTGCCGGTTCAGCCAGACCAGCAGCGTCCCCAGCAACGAGTACAACATCATCTCCCGGGCATCATGCTCTTCGCAATATTCCTCGCGAAGCGCCGAAAATAGCGTATGCATATGCCCCCGGGAACGGCCTACCGGCACGCACTGCGGTACGCTAAGCACATCCAGCGGCCGGCCGAACTGGTTTTCAAACCGGCTCAGCAGCGGCAGCGCCAGGGAGAGCACATACCCTTGTGTCCCGGGTGAAAAATGAAACCCATGAATACAAAGGGCGGGAACCACCTGGATGCAGGACGCCGTCATCACCGCGGTGGCGCCTTCAATTTCGATCTCCGCCCGGCCCTGATGCAGGTAGAGGAGCTGGACCATTTCCGCATGCTGATGAACGCGAATATGCCACTCGTACAGACTGCTACGCTGCAAAATCGACTCGCAGTGCAGCAGGTCCGGCGTTGGCCAGCCGCGCTCTTCGCCATACAGCTTAAATACGGGGACGGCTTGTATGGGCGGCATAATCACTCCTCTTTAGTCAGGTAACGCGTTCCATGGGCAAGCCCACGTAGTTTTCCGCGATGGTGGTCAGCCCGGCGCGGGAGCCAAGGTAGTAGCGGCGGTCGGCGGCCTGCATTTTGGCGTCGAACGCATTCTGGTCCGGGAAATCATGCAGCAGGCGAGTCATAAACCAGCTAAAGCGTTCCCCTTTCCACACCCGATCCAGCGCCAGTTGCGAGTAGGTCGCCAGCAGATCGCTGCGGCCACGATGATAGTATTCACGCAGGATCCGCCACAGGTAGTTAACATCCGATGCCGCCAGGTTTAACCCTTTGGCGCCGGTTGGCGGAACGATATGCGCCGCATCTCCCACCAGAAACAGCCGCCCATACTGCATCGGCTCCACCACGAAACTGCGCAGCGGGGCAATGCTCTTCTCAAGTGAGTGACCAGTCACTAACCTGGATGCCAGGTCCTCCGGCAAGCGGCTTTTCAGCTCCTGCCAGAAACGTTCGTCCGACCAGGCTTCAACCTTATCGCTCAGCGGAACCTGTAGATAATAGCGGCTGCGCGTAAGTGAGCGCTGACTACACAATACAAACCCCCGCTGATGGTGTGCATAAATCAGCTCCGGATTGACCGGCGGCGTATCCGCCAGCAGGCCTAACCAACCAAACGGCCACACGCTCTCGTAGGTTTTGAGAATGTCAGCGGGAATGCTTTGCCGTGACACCCCGTGAAAACCGTCGCAACCGGCGATAAAGTCGCACTCCAGGCGGCAGGTTTCACCTTCGCTGAGGTAGGTGACCGTCGGTCGGTCGCTTTTCGCGTCATGAATAGCCACCTCGCTCACGCCATAGACGATCGGCGCGCCGCTGGCGGCCCGGGCCGCCATCAGATCGCGGGTCACTTCCGTCTGGCCATAAACCATCACACTCTTGCCGTCAGTCAGCTCGCTCAGTGCGACGGGTACCCGCTGGCCATCAAACAGAAAC
The DNA here is from genome assembly GCF_000828055.2 of Klebsiella variicola. Classification (NCBI taxonomy): domain Bacteria; kingdom Pseudomonadati; phylum Pseudomonadota; class Gammaproteobacteria; order Enterobacterales; family Enterobacteriaceae; genus Klebsiella; species Klebsiella variicola. The sequence continues at coordinate 4,741,442 of NZ_CP010523.2, forward strand.
TCCACCCCATGATGCACCAGGCCTTCGGCATCCATCCGCTGCGCCACGCCCGCTTCGCGTAGCAGATCGACGGTGCCGCTTTCCAGAATTCCCGCGCGGATGCGCCCCAGCACATACTGTGGCGTTTGACGCTCGAGGATCACGGTATGGATCCCGGCGTTGTGCAACAACTGCCCCAGCAGCAGCCCGGAGGGACCTGCGCCAATAATCGCGACCTGTGTTTTCATAGGGTTGTCTCACTCTTGCAGGGTTAATTATTTGTATATTTTTTGTTTAATAAAAGTACTTTCCTGCATTTTTGATAAGTCAGACGGGAAAAAGAAGGGATGAATGGCGGCAAAAATTGCACTTTTCACCAAACTGGCAAAAGTGTGGGATGCTTCAAATTCTGCCGCCCCGCCAGCCGGGACATTTTTGCATATTATTTGATCCCGCCCCCCTCAGCCGCTACGGCGCTTCAGGTTAAAGTATCGACAGATAACCAGACGTCGCGGACAGCAGAGGAATTATGCAGGTTGATCGGTCACAGCAGCGGGCAATCACACGATTGTGCATCCAGTGTGGTCTTTTTTTGTTACAGCACGGCGCCGAAAGTGCGCTGGTGGAAGAGCTATCCACCCGCCTCGGACGGGCGCTGGGAATGGACAGCGTCGAAAGCGCCATCTCGTCTAATGCCATCGTGCTGACCACCATTAAAGATGGCGAATGTCTCACCTCAACGCGTAAAAATGTCGACCGCGGCATCAATATGCATGTGGTAACGGAAGTGCAGCACATTGTGATCCTCGCCGAACATAAGCTGCTCGACTATCGCGATGTCGAGAAGCGCTTTTCGCAGATCGTTCCCTTGCGTTATCCGCGCTGGCTGCTGGTCATCATGGTGGGGCTCTCCTGCGCCTGTTTCTGCAAACTGAATAACGGCGGCTGGGACGGTGCGCTGGTCAGCTTCTGCGCCAGTACGGTAGCCATGTACATTCGCCAGGTGCTGACCCACCGGTCCATGCATCCGCAGATCAACTTCTGCATCACCGCCTTTGTCGCCACAACCATCTCCGGGCTGCTGCTGCGCCTCCAGGCCTTTGCCAGTACGCCGACCATTGCCATGGCCGCCAGCGTCCTGCTGCTGGTTCCGGGTTTTCCTTTGATCAACGCCGTCGCCGATATGTTTAAAGGGCATATTAATACGGGGCTCGCCCGCTGGGCGATCGCCAGCCTGTTAACCCTTGCCACCTGCATTGGCGTGGTGATGGCGATGACCGTATGGGGGCTGCGCGGATGGGCATAATCTCGTTTATTTTCGCACTGGCGGAAGACATGCTGCTGGCGGCAATCCCTGCCGTTGGTTTTGCCATGGTCTTTAATGTCCCCCAGCGCGCCTTGCGCTGGTGCGCGCTGCTGGGGGCGATCGGTCACGGCTCGCGCATGGTCATGATGAGCGCCGGTTTTAACATTGAATGGGCCACCTTTCTCGCCGCGCTGCTGGTGGGCAGCATCGGCATTCAGTGGTCACGCTGGTATCTGGCGCATCCGAAGATTTTTACCGTCGCCGCCGTGATCCCGATGTTTCCCGGCATCTCGGCCTATACCGCGATGATCTCCGCGGTAAAGATCAGCCATTTTGGCTATTCTGAAGAGATGATGATTTTGCTGCTGAGCAATTTTTTAAAGGCGTCGTCTATTGTGGGCGCCCTTTCTATTGGCCTGTCGATACCCGGTCTGTGGCTGTATCGTAAGCGCCCTCGCGTCTGATCCCGGCGTCGCGGTACAGCCGCGACGCTCCTTCCGCGATAGGCTCTGTGCTACTATGTGCAGATCACCCCACTCTTTGCAGTTCAGAGTTGAGATAGAGTTATGTCTTCGCGAATTTTAACCTCCCATTTTAGCGGCCTGGAAGAGTTCCTCCAGCAGCACGCGGCGCTGCTGGCGAAATCAACTGACGGCACCGTTGCCGTTTTTGCCAATAACGCGCCGGCATTCTATGCGCTGACGCCAGCGCGGCTGGCGCAACTGCTGGAGCTGGAAGCCAGACTGGCGCGCCCCGGCAGCGACATCGCCCTTGACCCGCAGTTTTTCGAGGAGCCCGCCGCGGCGCCAGTTGCGGTGCCAATGGGCAAATTTGCTATGTACGCCGACTGGCAGCCGGACGCCGATTTTCAGCGCCTGGCCGCGCTGTGGGGCATTGCCCTGAGCCAGCCAGTCACGCCGGAAGAGCTGGCTGCCTTCGTCGCTTACTGGCAGGCGGAAGGTAAAGTGTTTCACCACGTGCAGTGGCAGCAGAAGCTGGCACGTAGCGTGCAAATCAGCCGCGCCAGCAACGGCGGACAGCCGAAGCGCGATGTGAACAGCGTGAGCGAACCCGACAGTCATATTCCGCGAGGTTTCCGAGGATGAGCATGAAAAACGTGGGCGACCTGATGAAGCGTCTGCAGAAAATGATGCCGGCCCATATCGAACCGGCGTTTAAAACCGGCGAAGAACTGCTGGCCTGGCAAAAAGAGCAAGGCCGGCTGCGTTCCGAAGCGCTGGAGCGGGAGAATCGCGCGATGAAAATGCAGCGCACCTTCAACCGCTCAGGGATCCGCCCGCTGCATCAGAACTGTTCCTTTGATAACTACCGCGTCGAGTGCGAAGGACAGATGAACGCCCTCGCCCGCGCACGTCAGTATGTGGAAGAGTTCGATGGCAATATCGCCAGCTTTATCTTCTCCGGTAAACCGGGGACCGGCAAAAATCACCTGGCGGCAGCCATCTGCAACGAGCTGCTGCTGCGCGGGAAGTCGGTCTTAATCATCACCGTGGCCGATATTATGTCGGCGATGAAAGATACCTTTGGCAACCGGGAAACGAGCGAAGAGCAGTTACTGAGCGACCTCAGCAAAGTCGACCTGTTAGTGATTGATGAAATTGGTATGCAGACGGAGTCTCGCTATGAGAAGGTCATTATCAATCAGATAGTTGACCGTCGTTCTTCATCCAAACGGCCTACCGGGATGCTCACCAACAGTAATATGGAAGAGATGAACAAGCTGCTCGGCGAACGGGTAATGGACCGTATGCGGCTGGGGAACAGTCTGTGGGTTATCTTCAACTGGGAAAGTTACCGGCACCGCGTCACTGGCAAGGAGTATTAAGAGATTTCCGGACGATGACGGCGTTATACTAAAGCGATTATTCAGTCACGCTTATGAGTCCGTCTATGAAATCGTTTAAAAATGGCTTACTTGCCGCTTTTGCCGCCAGTGCATTTACCCTCGCCGGCGCTCACGCTGCCTCCTGGCAGGATTCTCTTAACAGCGCCGCCAGCCAGCTTAGCGGCAGCAGCACCCAGGCTGGCAGCGGCGGCATGTCCGTCTCCTCGCTAACCAGCCTGCTCAGCGGCAGCAGCCAGTCTCTGACCGCCAGCAGCATGAATAATGCGGCCGGGATCCTGTCATATTGCGCGCAACAGAAACTGGCCTCCGTGACCAGCGCCGATAACGTCAAAAACCAGGTGCTGGATAAACTGGGACTCAGCACGCCGGAAAAACAGAAACAAGACACCAACTATCTTGATGGCCTGCAGGGCTTGCTCAACAGTAATAACGGCCAGCAGCTGGACCTGAATACGCTTGGCAACAGCTCGCTGGCGAAACAGGTGAAAACCAAAGCCTGCGATCTGGTCTTAAAACAGGGCGTTAACTTCCTCTCCTGATACGTACTGCTCATGCCGCGTTTGTTGCCTTCGCGACGGCAGCGCGGCCTGAAACGTTTTTTTTACCCTTTTTCCCTCTCCGCTTCCCCGCCACACCCGATGCGACACCGATCAAAAAAGGCAACATCTAAACCAATTCTGAATAACTGCACAGTTTCATGACGCTAGAATTGCAGCAAGATGGCGCTGCAATTACAGTGTGGCGTGAAAAGTAATCTATTCTGCCAGCCGACAACTGGCGCTAATGAGGATGAGCTGTGTCAGAGTTGTTATCCATCGCCTTATTTTTAGCTTCGGTGGTGCTGTATGCCTGGAAAGCGGGTCGTAACACTTGGTGGTTTGCCGCCACGCTCACGGTGTTAGGTCTGTTCGTGGTGCTGAATATCACCCTCTACGCCAGCGACTACTTTACCGGCGACGGCATCAACGACGCGGTGCTCTATACCCTGACCAACAGCCTGACTGGCGCCGGGATCGGCAAATACATTCTGCCGGGCGTCGGGGTGGGCGTCGCGCTGGTTGCCGTCTTTGGCGCGCTGGGCTGGGTGCTGCGCCGCCGTCGGCATCATCCTCATCACGTCGGTTACAGCCTGGCGGCGCTGCTGCTGGCGCTGGCCTCCGTGGATGCCAGCCCGGCCTTCCATCAGATCAGCGAGCTGGTGAAATCGCAGTCACGGGAAGGTGACCCGGACTTTGCCGCATACTACAAAGAGCCGTCGAAGCGTATCGACAATCCACAGCTGAACCTGGTCTATATCTATGGCGAAAGCCTCGAGCGTACCTATTTTGATAACGATGCCTTTCCTAACCTCACCCCTGAGCTCGGCAAAATAAAAGATCAGGGCCTCGATTTCAGCAATACCATGCAGCTCCCGGGGACGGATTACACCATCGCCGGTATGGTCGCCTCGCAGTGCGGCATTCCGCTGTTCGCGCCGTTTGAAGGCAACGCCTCGGCCTCGGTCTCCAGCTTCTTTCCCCAGAATATCTGCCTTGGCGATATCCTGAAAAACTCCGGCTATGAAAACTATTTTGTGCAGGGAGCCAACCTGCGCTTTGCCGGCAAAGACGTGTTTCTCAAATCCCACGGCTTCGATCACCTGTACGGGGCGGAAGAGCTCAAAACTACGGTAGCGGATCCCGCCTATCGCAACGACTGGGGCTTCTATGACGACACCGTGCTCGATGAGACGTGGAAAAAATTCGAAGAGCTGTCGCGCTCCGGTAAACGCTTCTCGCTGTTCGCCCTGACGGTGGATACCCACCACCCCGATGGCTTTATCTCGCGCACCTGCGAGCGTAAACGCTATGACGTGGACGGTAAGAAAAACCTCTCCTTCAGCGCCGTTAGCTGCAGCCAGGAACATATCGCCGCGCTGATAGAGAAGATTAAAGCCTCACCCTATTTCAAAAACACGGTCATCGTGGTCTCTTCCGATCACCTGGCCATGAAAAACAGCGCCTGGGATTACCTCAACAAGCACGATCGCAGCAATCTGTTCTTCGTCCTGCGCGGCGATAAACCGCAGCAGGAGACCCTGGCGGTGAAACGCAACACCATGGATAACGGCGCGACGGTGCTCGATATTCTCGGCGGCGATAACTATATCGGCCTCGGGCGCAGCAGCCTCTCCGGCCAGTCGCTCTCCGGTATTTTCATGAATATGAAAGAGAAGGTCCTGGCCTGGAAACCGGACGTGATCCGCCTGTGGAACTTCCCGAAAGAGATGAAAAACTTCACCATCGATTCGCAGAAGAACATGATCGCCTTCTCCGGCAGCCATTTCCGTCTGCCGCTACTGCTCAGGGTATCAAACCAGCGCGTTGAACCGCTGCCGGAGAGCGAATACTCCGCGCCGCTGCGCTTCCAGCTGGCCGATTTCGCGCCGCGGGATAATTTCGTCTGGGTCGATCGCTGCTATAAAATGGGGCAGCTGTGGGCGCCTGAACTCGCGCTCTCTACCGACTGGTGCGTCTCGCAGGGGCAGCTGGGCGGTGAGCAAAAGGTTCAGCACGTCGATAAGCCGCAGTGGCAAGGCAAAACCGCTTTCAGGGATACCCTTATCGATATGGAGCGCTATAAGGGGAACGTCGATACGCTAAAAGTCGTCGACAACGATATTCGCTACAAGGCCGACAGCTTCGTGTTTAACGTCGCCGGCGCCCCGGAAGAGGTCAAGCAGTTCAGCGGCATTTCGCGTCCCGAGTCCTGGGGTCGGTGGTCCAATGCCCAGCTGGGCAGCGACGTGAAGATTGAATATAAAGAGCCGCTACCGGAAAAATTTGATCTGGTGATCACCGCCAAAGCTTACGGCCCAAACGCCAATAAGCCGATCCCGGTGCGGGTAGGTGAAAGTGAGCAAGTGCTTACGCTGGCCAATGATGTGACCACTACGACGCTGCATTTCGACAACCCGTCGCGCAGCAACACCCTGACCATCACTCCGCCGGACCCGCAGTCCACCAACGAGGGCAATATCCTTGGTCACTCCCCACGTCAGCTGGGGATCGGCATGGTGGAGATCAAAGTGGTGAAAAGCGAAGGCTAAAACCATCCTGCCCGGCGGGTTTCCGCGCCGGGCAACGGTTGCCGTGGCAGGGCGTTAACCCTACAGCGGCTGTAGTTCATCAGCCGACAGTCCAGTGATTTTCTGTACCATCTCTTTGTCGAGGCCATTTTGTAACATACTGCCGGCAATGCGCAGCGCCTCGCGCCGGCTTCCTTCCTGCAAGCCCTCCTGGTGCCCTTCTTCCCGGCCTTCTAGTCGACCTTCTTGCCGACCTTCCTGCTTAAGCTTTTGCGCGATAGACATCAGTGTCTCCTCATACTGTGGCAGACGGCGGGCCAGCCGGCGGAGAAACACGCCCGGCTCGGCCGTATTACCGTACTGCAGCATATAGTGAAACAGCATTCTCAACTGCCGACGGTTAGTGTATCCCAGCATCACAACGGCCGCCAACGACTCCGTTATGCTGCTGAGATCGCGCTGACGAATATGTTTTTGCATCAGCTCCAGCAAGGCGACTCGCCGATGCTGCACGAGGTCATCATCTGGCATCACCGTAACGTCGATCAACGTAAACGGACAGCCATACAGCGTCTTCGCCGTCTCCGGGTGGCGAAGAAATCGTTTAAAGACCGCATCGTGCGGCGTCGAGGTCATCCGTTTTTTCATGGCCATCCGCTTGCCTGAAAGAGAAGGAAAGCCGGACTCTACCACCGGTTTTTACCCGAATGGATTTGACGATAATTTTCTGGGAAGCGCCTCGGAGAATAGCATGGCGGCCAGCCCGGCTGGCCGCCATCAACACAGCTTAGTAATCAAACTGACGGTAGTAACGGCGGATATTGAGGTCGTGGCCGGTATGGTGTTCAAAGTGGGTCGCCAGCCGATCCACCAGCAGGGTGGACACCACGCACGGCGCCATAATCCAGCGGAACGCGTCATCAATGCCGTTCAGCGGATAGTCGCGCGGGTCGATCACCACCAGATGGTCAGTTATCTTTTCGGCAAAGCGTTCGACGCGCTCGTCCAGCGCCCGGCATTTCCCCTCTCCTTTCACCAGAAACAGCGGGACCTCTTTTTCCAGCAGCTCCAGGGTGCCGTGGAAAAATTCAGCCGAGCTCACGGATTTCGTCCGCTTCCACTGCATCTCTTCGAGAATACACATTGAGAACAGGTAAACCTCGCCCCACATTTCCGCGCCGCCAATCCACATCATATAGTCGCAGTCGTGGTATTGTGCGGCAATGCTATCCGCCTGGAGATCGAACTGGCGCTTGGCCTGCAGGAGATTTTCCGGCAGTAATTCGAGCTGGCTGGCAAATCGCGCATAATTTTCAAACTCGCCGTGACGATAAATAACGCGGAAGAATAACCAGTACAGCAGCATATATTCATATTCCACACCGTTCTTGTGGCACATCGGAATATGCCAGCTGGCGGCGGCGGCCAATGGCGAGTCGGCATGACGGGTAATAGCCACCACGCGGATCCCCTGCGCCTTGCACCACTCGGCAATAGCCACCGACTCTTTGGTATCACCGGATTTAGATAACGTAACGACAACTGCATCTTTATTTAATTTTTTATGTCCGCGATGAATTAATTCGGCCGCCTGCTCAAGATATACCGGCACACTGGTTAATTCTTTGGCAAACTCATTAATGGCCATCATCGGTGCCAGAGAACCGCCTACCGAGGCAAAAAATAATGCGCTGCAGCCGCTGTCATAAATATCATCGGCCACGGTTTCAGCCTGTTTACGCGCAGCGATGATCTCGCGAGCACTGGTCAGGTACTCGTCCTGATTAAAACCCAACATAGTTTTCTCCTGAATATTCAGATTTTACTTTTTAATACGTGGTCAAAATCGTCAAAAATACGTTTAGCCAGATCGATGCCTTTCAGTCCGGCGGTATGCCAGGCCAGCATCTGGACGGGAACAATCAGCAACAGCGGCGCCAGGTGATGCTCGCACGGACAGTTTAGCGCCAGCGTCTGCGCATCCTCGTCATCGCTCAGCGTTAGCGTAAAAGCCCGGGCAATGGACGGCGCCATATAGTCCCGCAGCGCCCGGGTTCGCGCATCCGGCGCATCTTCAATAAACAGCATCACATGGCGGGCGTTGGCTTCCAGATAGGGACCGTGCATATAGGCTTCCAGCTCAAAGCCGCTGGAAGGCACGCGCACCGTTTCAGTAAATTTGGTTTCAAATTCCTTCGCCACGCCAACCAGCGCACCGTAGCCGGTGGCGACAAAGCGCTCCCCGCTCCGCAGCGTTTCGCTATACCGGTCGATAAAGCGCGAGGTGCGGGCGATAACATCCGGGATCGCCGCAAGCAGCCGCTGGAATTCAGCGAGATAGTGCTGCTCCTCCACCTCGCTGACTTTCCCCTGCTGACGAGCAATGATCAGCGCTATCAGCAACAGATTCAGCACCGTCGCGCTAAAACCGCGGGTCACAAACCCTACGCTCTCGATCCCGGTATTGATATCCAGAACGCCATCGCAAGCGCGGGCTATCGGGCTTTGCGGGTCGGAGGTCAGGGCAAACACCGGCAGTCCTGAGGCCTGTACCTTACGCATCGCCTCCAGCGTTGACGCGCTTTTCCCGCTCTGTGAAATCGCCACCACCAGATCGGTATGCGGGTCGATCGCTTCGTAATGGGTAAAGTTGTACGGCTCTTTAATGTCAACCAGCACGCCGAAGCGTTGTTCAAAGAAATAGCGCGCGCACAGCGCGGCATTCAGCGACGATCCGGTCGCCAGCAGCAAAATTCGGCGTACCGGGTGCTGGCGGGCAAAGGTCTCAATCGCCGCCAGCTTTTGCCGGTAGCCACGCAGGATCTGCGCCAGGCAGGCCGGCTCTTCACTGATATAGGTCATCATTGTTGGTCGCATAGCTCACTCCCGTTAAAACAATCCGATCCACGAACCCAGAATGCCTACCAGCGCCATGCCGCCAATAATTGAGAGCGGTTTAACTTTCCGTCCCAGCAGCCAGTAGACGATGCCAAAACTCACCAGCGGCAGCATGCAGGGCAGAATGTCATTGATAATGTCCTGCACCTGAGTTTTGGCTTCTCCGGCACCAAAGGAGAGAGGGATGGTGATATCGATCATTGAGGCGGTCATCGCCCCGACCACCATCAGGCCGATAATCGACGCTCCGTAGGTCAGGCTCTCCATCATTCCGCTCTTCTGGATCCGCTGCAGGACCCCGGTTCCCAGCACGTAGCCCCAGCGGGTAAAGCACCAGCGCACCAGAATGTGCGGCACGTTAAACACCAGCAGAAACAGGATCGGCCCGAGGATGTTGCCCTTCAGCGCCAGGCTGGTGCCGATCCCGGTGGCGATCAGGCGCAGCGTCCCCCAGAAGAAAGAGTCCCCCAGCCCGGCCAGCGGCCCCATCAGCGAGGCTTTGACGTTATCAATCGCAATGGCATCCATGTTTTTCTGCTGGCTGTTTTTCTCCTCCATCGCCGTGGTGATCCCCAGCAGCAGGGTGACGATATGCGGCGTGGTATTGAAAAACACCAGATGACGTTTCAGCGCCCTGGCTAGCTCCTCTTTGCGCGGATAGAGCTTTTTCAGCACCGGAATCAGCGCGTAAACAAAGGCGAGATTCATCTGCCGCTCATAGTTCCACGAGAACTCCATCTGGAAGGAGCGCCAGAACACCCGGCGTAAATCTCGTGGCGTAATCCGCGTTTCTTCCTGCTCCTGCGGTTGCAGGGTCTCTTCAGAAATCGTCTTCGTCGTCATCGCTGACTCCTTGTTCTGTCGTCGTACGAGGTGAATTCAACGCGGTGACGTTAACCATGACCACCGCCACGATGGCGCCGAGAATGGCGATGCCGGTCACCGGGATTTTCAAATAAGCCATTAGCACAAAGCCGAGGAAAAAGTACGGCGCAACTTTCTTGTTAATCAGCAACCTGGCAAGCATCGCGAAGCCGAGCGCCGGGATCATGCCGGTGGCGACGCTGAGCCCGTGTTTGATAAATTCCGGGATGGTATCGAGCAGGGATTTCACCGCGTTGCTGCCCACCAGGAATGAAACGGTCACCACCGTGGCCAGCATCAGCGACAGCCCGAAGCCGGCAATCAGATGCATCCGCTCAATGCCCCGCGTATCCGCCCGTTCCGCATACCCGTCCGCCTTCTGGCTGAGCATCGGGATAAACATCCCCAGATAAACGTTTTTCAGGATCAGGGTCAGGGTGGCGATAGGCAGGCCGAGCAACAGCGCCGTTTCCGTGCCCGCACCGGAGGTGATGGCGAACGCCACGCCGAGAATACCGCCCGTCACCACGTCGGGCGGGATCGAGGCACCAACGGAGAAAGAACCGATAAACGCCAGCTCCAGCGTCGCGCCCATAATGACGCCGGTCTGTACATCCCCCAGCACCAGTCCGGTCAGCAGCCCGGTGACGATAGGCCGGGAAATCAGCGACGTCCCTAAGGCATATTCCGATTGCGCGATAAACGCCACCAGACCCAGTAAGAGAGCCTCTACCATAATCTGTCCTCCGGAATTACACGCATTCCGTAAAAAGCTGTTTGCGATCGTTCGGGACCTGGCGAATCTCCACCTCGACGCCCTTCCCCACCAGTTGTTGTAGCTGCTCTATTTCTGTCGGCAGTAAATTAATCGCCTTAGAGATATTTTTACTGCCCTCTTTAGCCTTAATTCCGCCGAGATTTATGCTTTTTATTTCCCCGATAGCGCAGGCAATACGCCAGGCGTCATTGACCGATTCCACGACAATAAATAAATTATATTTATCGGTCACCCCACTTTTTATCGCCTCAATAGCATCATTGATATTTTTAATCACCAGTTTTACCGAGGGCGGTTTGGCAAGCTTAATGGTGGTTTTCCGCAGTTCATCTTCAGGGACACTGTCGTTGGCGATCAAAATGCAATCGGCGCCGACATATTGGGTCCAGGAAAAGGCCACCTGGCCGTGAAGTAATCGATGGTCTACCCTTAATAACGTAATCATCATGCTTCCTCATTTCAGAAGTCTTTATCCATAGTCATCGCACTGGCAATCGTTTGATTGCAGTACTGAATGCTCTCTTTGGCGCTAGTTAATGCTTCGGTAATTAATTTTTCAGTATTCTCTTCCGCTGCGGAAATCAGCAAGTCAATAATTAACGGCAGATTTAAACCGGATAATAAATGGAAGTGTGGGCGTGATAAAAAACGCACAAACTCGTTATTCACGCTACCGGCAAAAATATCCGTAATCACTATCAGCTCATCCTGCGCCGGGAAACGCGCCAGTAGCGCCTCCACCTGCTGCGTGAGATCGGACTCCTCTTCTACATAGGCGCACAGGGTATGAATATCCGGCTGTTTACCGAGGATTAGCTCCACGGAGTTCAGCAAACCGTTAGCAAAGGTGCCATGGCTGGCAAAAATATAGTGTCGTTTCATCCTTACCTCGAAAGCGCATTCCACTGCTTTCTTAATTGCAACCGGCGTGCCAGAAACAGTGGCGCGCTGGTTAGCGCAAAGACGAACGGACTGAGGGAACTAAAACTCTTGATCTTCCTGAATAAATTCCGTTTCCCGCGTCAGAATATCGTGAATGTAGCAGAGCTCGACGACGGGGATTTTGACACTATACCCGCTCTCTATGACACTAAAAGCCTCGCGGAGCGTCGCCAGCTCGCTCTGCGGACACTGCCTTCCGGAATAATGGGATGGCGACGCGTTGCGGATCAGGCGCTCTATCAGACAGCTGATATGCACATACAGCGCCACCTTGCGATCGTTGGGCACGTCGCAGCCGGCCAGATGCTCATAGCGCAGTAAAAACTGCTCGACCTGATTGATGACCTTTGCGGTATCGAGGATCGTCACCGACTCGATCACCCGGCGCAGCGAGAAATTTTTCAGGATCAGGTTATTGATCTCGCTGACTTGTTCAGAGGAGGCCAGCTCGCCGAAGATACGCATCAGCGGGCGGCTGCCCTGGCCGGAAATCAGCGAATCCAGCGAGATCCACGGCAGATCGGCAAGCTGCGGATCCAGGGTACCGACGATCGCCAGCACCTCATAGCGGCTGAGCATCGGTTGCCGCCGCGCGGGATCGGCGAGCGTTTCCACATCACAGGCCACAATATCGATCCCCAGCGCTTCAGGAATGCTGGCTTTTAACAGCGCCGACAGATTCGCTGCCGCGCCCAGACCGGTGGCGCAGGTCGTAAGAATCGCCCGCGGTTTATCGGTTTGCGGGTAATAGAGCTGGTGCTCAACCGCAAGGTCATCGCCGAGGTCGCGGACGATATCTTCCAGCATAACGCCCTGCAAAATGCGCTCCCCAACGTACATCGCCATCCCGGTCGAGACGTTATTAATTATCGCCATCGGCGTACTCAGCCGACGATTAAAATGGCGATGAATGGCGTTCAGCGATCCCATATCGACCAGAATGATCAACCCTGACGCCAGGGCGTGGCTCTCAATATAGGCCATCACCTGGTTAGCAATAGCCTCCGGTGTCACGTCGAGCGGCATATCGAATGACTCAAACAGCTGGCTTTTCAGCAACCGGTTCGCCACGTTGGCGATGCTGCTGGCGGTGGCGTAACCGTGGGCGAGGATAATTGCCCGGGTCACCTGCTGCTGGCTGATGGCGCCATTTTTCTGTAACCACAGCACCAGCAGCAGCAGGTCAATGCGCCGGGGTTCAATGTCCAGCTTCAGCGCCAGCGCAGCGAGGATCTCTTCGCAAAAGCGATACAGCAGCGGATATTTCTGCGCCAGAAAATCCTCCAGCAGGCGGCTTTTCTCGTTGCTCATCGTGGACGGCCCCTGCCGGGAACGATGTATCAGGTAGTGGCTTAAAGCGTAGATACAGTTGCCGTTAAACTGGATATTGAAGCGCTTTTCAAGGCGATAAAACTCCTCCCGCACCTGATGCGTTATCAGCAGCAGCATATGCGAACTATTGGCATCGTGATTATCGAAAATCAGCCGATCGAAGAGGGTTTCAATCTCCTCGCCCATGCTTTTTTGCGCCTCTTCCCAGAGCGTTTTTTTACTCTGCACCGCCTCATACAGCGCGAGAACGCGGCACTGAGTATCATAAATCAGCCCCTGAATCGGGTCGCGCGCGCGCAGCAGCCAGACCAGGCTGGTCTGCGGCTCGATAAGCAGCGGCTCCTGCTGGCCCATCGCTTCACTGAGCGCTGGCGTCGCAGCCATGATATTTTCCGGCAGATCGTGCAGCGTCACGGTAAGCATCTCGCTGCCCGGACACCTGGCCCAGGCCGACGCCACGGTGTATTTCACCACATTCTTCAGCTCACCGACGTTACCGCGATAAACATAGTGCGTCAGCACCTGTAGCAGCCGGGGCGTCAGCTGCAGCCGGGTAGCCAACGTGCGCGCCTCCTGCCAGAAAAACTGCAGCGTGAGCGCGTCTTTTTCGTGGCGGCTGCGGGTCTGTAAATCAGGCAGGCTAACGAGGATCGGGATACGACGAATAAAGGTGGTCAGAAACGTGCTGTGAATATCTTCGGTGGTGGCAAACACCAGCCTCAGCGAAATCGGCATCCCCTGCGCCGTTTCCCCCACCCGATAGATCTCCTTACGGTCCAGCCATGTGAACAGCTTCTCCTGCCCCTGCGCATCCAGGCGGTGGACTTCGTCGAGAAACAGCACGCCGCCGTTTGCCGCTTCAAACGCCCCGGCTTTATCGCTCTGCGCGCCGGTAAACGCGCCTTTGACGTAACCAAACAGGTTGGCGGCCAACAGCTCCGGGTTGCTGGCATACTGGGCGCAGTTAAAGCTGACAAAAGGCGCATCGGGCGGCAGCAGCCCCTGGGCGATAGCAAACTCATGCATCAGCTCCGCCATATAGCTCTTGCCAGTTCCGCTGTCGCCAACGATCAGCAGCGGAAGCCCACCGTTGGGATAAAACAGCGCGGTTTTCATCTGTTCGATAGGCTTGCGCAGGCTACCGTCATGGCCGGTCAGCAATGAGAAATGATCCGCCTGCTCCGGCTGCCGGTCGCTCTCTGCGAGCAGCTCCGCCATGCTGGCGTACTCGCTGCGGGAAAGAGGGAAGAACTGCTGGCAGAAGGCGGCCTTATGCAGGAAATAGACTGGTCGAGTATTGATCTTCACCAGCACATCCTGGGCCACCAACTGATTCAGATAGTGGCTGGCGGTATTTCTTTGCATCGCAAAAAGCCGGGCCAGGTAGCCAGCGGTGAAGACCTCGCTCAGGTTATCCGGATCAAAAAAATCGGTCTGATTTTGCAGAAAAGCCAACAGTTCCGTTTTACGCATGACATCCCCCTCTTCACCTTACAGAGGCTTATGATGCGGGAAATCCACCAGGCGTTGGCGCTAAATTCACTTTTTGCGGTTCGGAGCACAAAAAAAACGGCGCCCAAATCCGCGGACGCCGCATAACAAAACCGTTACAGCCGCGCCAGGGCCTCCCGCATTCCTGAGCGCAAAATCATTTCCAGATAGCGCGTGACCTGGTCGGAAAGGCCGGGAATAGCCGTCAGATCCTCGCCCCAGTGCGCGTTATCCTGTAAAACCTCCAGCACCAGTCCATGCAGCGGGCTCCCGTTCGCCACCTGCTTCCATCCTTGCGAGAAGCGGGTTAACCAGACGTCATCATCCTGCAGCGGATACACCTGTCCGTCGCGCTGGCCGCGATAGAAGGCGATAAGCGCCGCCAGGGCAAACGTTAGCCGCGGCGGGATCGCGCCGTGCTGGCGGATTGTCGTCAGCAGCTGCGGCAGGATCCGGGTGCGGAACTTAGTCATGCCGTTCAGGGCGATGGCGAGCAATTGATGGCGAATATAGGGATTAAGAAAGCGCCCGGTGACCGCATCGGCAAACTGACGAAGCTCCTCGGCCGGTAAATCGAGCGCCGGGATAATCTCTTCATCAATCGTCTGCTGTACATAATGGCGAATGGCTTCGTCCTGCATCGCTTCGCCAACGGTATCCACCCCGCACAGCCATGCTACCGGCACCAGCGCGGTATGCGCACCGTTAAGAATGGCAACCTTGCGCGCTTTATAGGGCCGGATATCCTCTACGATGCGGATATTAAGCGAGTAGCGATCCAGCCGCAGCGTTTCCGCCAGCGCCTGCGGACCCTGAATGACGAATAACCAAAAGTATTCGGCGGTATCAAGGAAAGCATCATGGTAGCCCAGCTCCGCTTCCAGCTTTTCTGCTTCATCACGCGGGTAGCCGGTGACGATGCGGTCAACCAGCGTTGAACAAAACGTATTGGCGGTCTCAACCCAGTCGCGAAAAGCCGCGGGCAATTGCCACTCTTTGGCGTAGCGTAGCACCAGCGCCTTCAGCGCTTCGCCGTTGTAGTCGATCAGCTCGCAGGGGATAATCGTCCACCCCTTATCCGCAGCGCCATTGAAATGGCGGAAACGTTCGAGCAGCAGTTGGGTCAGCTTCGCCGGGAAGCTAACCGGCGGCTTATCGTCAAGCCGGTCTCCGGCATGATAGCTAATACCCGCTTCGGTAGTATTTGAAAATACGAACGCGATCGCCGGATTACGAGCCAGCGCCAGATAGCTGGCAAAATCCTGCCAGGGATTGAGCTCGTTATTAACGGAGCGAATAATCCGCGATTCGCTCACCGCCTCGCCGCGTTCATTCAACCCACGAATGATCGTGGTATAGAGTCCGTCCTGGGTATTTAACGACGGCGGAAACGCGGTGTTGATCGGGCGAATAATGGTCACGCCCGCCGCCAGATCGGTTTGCTCATTCAGCAGATCCAGCTGCCAGTCAATAAATGCCCGCAGGAAGTTGCCCTCGCCAAACTGAATCGCGCGCGTCGGGTACTGCGGCCCGGGAAAATCTTGTCGGTTTAACGATTTCATAAGCTTACCTGCTAAAAATGAATAACGCCTTTGATCAGCTGACGATTGTTAATCACTTCGCTTTCGTAAATGTCCGCCAGCGACCTGAAATCGTAACGGTGGGTCAGCATCATCCTGGCGGTGATTTTCCCCTCGGCCATCAGCCGCCCAACTTTGGCAAAATCCTCTTCCGTCGCATTACGACTGCCCATCATCGTCGTCTCTTTCTTATGAAATTCCGGGTCGGAGAACTGCAGTTCCCCCTTAAACAGACCAACAAAAATGATGCTGCCGCCGTGACGGATTAAATTAACGGTGTTATTCATCGCCTGCTGATTTCCCGTCGCGTCAATCACTTTCTGCGCCAGAGAACCGCCAAACGTGGCAGACAGTTGCTCGATAAACAGCGGATCGGAGGGATCGAGGGTGGTCAGGCCGAGATGCTGTGCCACATGATCGCGCCGCGCCGGGCTGGTATCCGCCACCACCACCTGCGCGCCGTCAGCCTTAGCGATCGCCGCCGCCCCAAGGCCGATGGGGCCCGCGCCAACCACCAGCACCTGCTCCCCTGCCCGGATAGCGGCGCGGCGCACCGCGTGGGCGCTGATGGCGAATGGCTCAATCAACGCCACGGCTTCAGGATCGACGTCATCCACCACCAGCAGATTGTTTACCGGCACGCAGAGATACTCGCTAAACCCGCCGTCCCGATGCACGCCGATCACCGAAATCTTCTCGCAGCAGTTTGTCCGGCCGTTCAGACAGGCCGGACACTGGCGGCAGGCGACATAGGGAATCACAGCAACCTGTTGGCCGCTCTTCAAATTAAGAATATTTTTACCCAGCCCAATTATCTCACCGCATATTTCATGTCCAAGAACACGCGGATAACTAAAAAAAGGCTGATTGCCGCCCCATGCATGAATGTCTGTCCCACAAATCCCCACTGCCTTTATTTTAATGAGCACTTCATCATCGCCGGGAATGGGAATCTGGCGTTTTTCCCAGTGTAGTTTTTTAGGTTCCTGACACACTAAAGTATTCATCGATGTCATAATAATTGCCTCCGTATTTGTTGGCTTAGATATCGATGAAAAATAGAAACAGAGTGAAACTCATTGCAAAATCTGTGAAATGTCGCGCACAAAACTGTTTTAAATCCGGCTTTAATGGATAAAAAAGGAAAACGTTATGAGTCGCTCACAAAACCTACGTCACAATGTTATTAACCAGGTCATCAACGATATGGCGCGTGGCTTTATCCCCTCGCCGCTACCCTCGCAAAGCGCACTGGCGGAGATGTATAACATCAGCCGCACCACGGTGCGCCATATCCTTTGCCACTTATGCGAGCGCGGCGTCTTGAGCCAGGTCAATCACGACTACCAGATCCTTCGTCAGCCGGAAGTACAGGACGGCTTCGATGGTTCCAGCGCCTCGCTGACCGAACAAAACCGTCTCTTTGAACAAGCGTTTTTTACCATGATTAACCAGCGTCAGCTACGCGCCGGGGAGCGGTTCTCCGAACTGCAACTGGCGCGTGCCGCGGGCGTCAGCCCGGTCGTGGTCAGAGAATTTTTACTGAAATTCAGCCGCTACAACCTGATTGAAAGCGAAAAGCGCGGCCAGTGGAACATGAAAAAATTTGAGCAATCCTGGGCCGAGCAACTGTTCGAATTGCGGGAAATGCTGGAAACCCACGCACTTCAACATTTTCTTAATCTGCCGGACAGCGATGCCCGCTGGCTGCAGGCCAAAACCCTGCTCGAGCGCCACCGCACCCTGCGGGACAGCATCGGCAACAGCTTTCGTATGTTCTCCCAGCTCGATCGTGATTTTCATTCGCTGCTGCTTTCCGCTGCTGATAATATATTTTTTAATCAATCACTTGAAATTATTTCCGTGATCTTTCACTTCCACTATCAGTGGGATGAAAGTGACCTTAAACAGCGCAATATCATCGCCATTGATGAACATATGACGATCCTGAGCGCACTCATCTGTCGCAGCGATCTGGATGCCAACCTGGCGCTACGTAACCACCTGAACTCCGCGAAGCAATCCATGATTAACTCTCTCAAGCAAAGTGAATCGCTGGCACATTAAGTACCGATTAAAAACAGAAAATGATTAGCAACAGCACAAATCCAAAAACGTAATCCGGCGCCCTCAAAAAGGTTATTTATGCTGAAAACAAGTCGACTTACTTTACTGTGAAACAGGTGGGTGATGTTTACCCCCTTCGTTGTCACTTGGTATTCAAAAATAATAATCAGGAGTCAGGCGTGGAATCACAAAATATAACCATAGACCCGCAGACCGACTTTAAAAAGGGGGAAGCGGAAACCCTTTCAGTTCCCTTAGAAAATACACTACAACGTAGTTCTCGTATTAAAAATATTCAAACAACGGCAATGATTCTGTTATTTCTGGCGGCGGTGATTAACTACCTCGACCGAAGTTCATTGTCCGTTGCGAACTTAACGATTCGCGAGGAGTTAGGGCTTACCGCCACTGAAATCGGGGCGCTGTTATCGGTTTTCTCTCTGGCCTATGGCATTGCGCAACTGCCCTGCGGGCCGTTGCTGGATCGCAAAGGTCCACGCATCATGCTGGGGCTGGGGATGTTTTTCTGGTCGCTATTTCAGGCGGTCTCCGGGATGGTGCACAGCTTTACCCAGTTTGTCCTGGTGCGTATCGGCATGGGGATCGGCGAAGCGCCGATGAACCCGTGCGGCGTCAAGGTGATCAACGACTGGTTTAATATTAAAGAGCGCGGCCGCCCAATGGGCTTCTTTAACGCCGCCTCGACGATTGGCGTGGCGATCAGCCCGCCGATCCTTGCCGCGATGATGCTGATGATGGGCTGGCGCTGGATGTTTATTACCATCGGCGTACTGGGGATCTTTGTCGCTATCGGCTGGTATATGCTTTATCGCAACCGGGAGGATATCCCCCTCACCGCCGATGAGCAGGCCTACCTTAATGCCGGAAGCGTCAACGTGCGCCGCGACCCGCTGAGCTTTGCCGAATGGCGCAGTCTGTTTAAAAACAAAACCATGTGGGGAATGATGTTCGGCTTCAGCGGCATCAACTATACCGCCTGGCTATATCTGGCATGGCTGCCGGGTTACCTGCAAACGGCGTATAACCTCGATCTGAAAAGTACCGGGTTTATGGCCGCCATTCCTTTCCTGTTTGGTGCCGCCGGTATGCTGATCAATGGCTACGTCACCGACTGGCTGGTCAAAGGCGGCATGGCCCCGATCAAAAGCCGCAAGATCTGCATTATTGCCGGGATGTTCTGCTCCGCGGCGTTTACGCTGATCGTGCCGCATGCCACCACCTCAATCGCGGCGGTGCTGTTAATCGGTATGGCGTTGTTCTGTATTCATTTTGCCGGAACGTCCTGCTGGGGATTGATCCACGTCGCCGTAGCATCAAGAATGACGGCTTCCGTCGGCAGTATTCAGAATTTCGCCAGCTTTATCTGCGCTTCATTCGCACCGGTGGTGACCGGATTTATTGTCGATACCACCCATTCCTTCCAGCTGGCACTGGTTATATGCGGCTGTGTGACCGCTCTCGGCGCACTGGCCTACATTTTCCTGGTTCGCCAGCCGATTAGTGACCCGCGTAACGACTGAATCTTAACGCCCTGCTGACCGCAGGGCATTCATCGTTGCGCTCATTTCATACTGCTGCAGCGATAGCGGCGCATATCCCGCCGCGGCAAACAGCGGTGTAAACGTTTCCGGGACCGTCACCGAAGTCCCCACACCCGGGAACTGCTGCGCCAGCGTCACCAGCAGCTCACGCGCCAGCCCCTGACGGCGGGCGGCGGGCTCCACCCACAAAAATTGCAGTACAGGCCGTGAGCCCGCCGTCGTTAGAACCGCGAAGGCGCGCTGTTCCAGCGTCACGACCTGACATGGCAGGGTGGCGAAGGTGAGCGGATCCAGCAGCCAGGGGAGCTGACTGTTACTCTCGTCAATGACGCGCCGTAGCAGGGCCAGGGTGGGATAAAGCTGTAACACCTTCGATGTCGCAGCCAGAGGCGCTGTGCTCAGGTAGCCGCAGAGCCCATAGCGCCGCGTAAAGCCCAGCGTCTGATATAGCGCGACGGCCGCATGGTTATCGCGGATCACCTCCAGAGATACCGTCTCAACCCCCTGTTGTTGCAGGAGCATTAGCAGATCTTGCATCAGTTCCCGGCCCAGGCCTTTGCCGCGCCAGGCCGGGCGCAGGGCAAAGGCCGCCAGGCGAGCGGCACTTCCCCGGCGGGCGACAATCGCGATCGCCGCCGGTTCATCTCCGGCCAGCCAGACGCGGGAATCGATCAGGCTCATTCCTTCGGCGCTAAAACGCTGTGCAAATCCCGCCACCGACTGGGTAACAGGCACCAGATAGGCTTCAAAACAGGCGTTGAGAATATCCGTTAACTGCACGCTGCTGAACTGCGTGGCGGGAACGGCGGTCAGCTCCATACTTTTCTCCCGAAGGCTGCTATGCTGAGGTGATGAAAACTAACACTATAACTGCCGGTGCCGTATTACGCCTGACTCAGGAGAGCGATATCGCCCTTCTGCCCGCCATTGAACGTTCTGCCGCCCAGGCATTTCGCCAGATCCCCTCTCTCGCCTGGCTGGCGGACAGTGAGGTGATTAGCGTTGCGCGTCATCATGATTATCTGGAAACCGAGCATAGCCTGCTGGCGGAAGCCGCCGGGCAGCCGATTGGCTTTATTCTGACCGAACCGCTCGACGATGCGTTATTTATCGTCGAAGTCGCCGTCCATCAGGACTGGCAGCATCAGGGCATCGGCAGGATGCTGCTGAAGCAGGTTATCGAGGGCGCACAGCAGATGGGCTACCCGGCGGTAACCCTCACCACCTTCCGCGAGGTGCCGTGGAATGCGCCGTTTTATACCCGTCTGGGATTCACCATGCTCGATGAGCTGACCCTGCCTGCCGGACTGGCGGCAAAAAGGGAACAGGAGACCCGGCACGGCCTGCCGCCCGAGTCGCGCTGCGCCATGCGCCTGTCGCTCTGATGGTCGGCCCGCCGCGCTCCGCGCTTTACTATGGCCGCAAGGCGCAAATCTCATCATGCAATGAACGACTGATGGTAACCCCCTGCTGCTCACTCTGCTGACGGCAGGCGAACCGCCGCTCGCCCGGCAGCCGCGCCCCCTGATCCTGCATCGCATTGAACAGCGTTTCGGCGCGCGCCAGCTGCTCCTGTGCCTGCGCGCCGAGAAAGCGCTGCGGATCCAGCGCCAGAATCAGCTCGCCGCCGTAGGGGAGACCGCCCGCGCCATTATCCCACGCCAGCGATTCGGCGCTGGTCATATCGCCGATAAGCGGCCCGGCCAGCAGCTCAACCATTGCCGCCAGCGCCGAGCCCTTATGGCCGCCGAAGGTTAACATCGCGCCGTTCAGCACCTCTGCGGCATCGGTCGTTGGCTGTCCCTGACTGTCGATTCCCCACCCTTCCGGTAGCGCTTTGCCGGCGCGCTGATGCAGCTGGATCTCGCCGCGCGCCGCGGCGCTGGTCGCCATATCAACAATAAACGGCGGCTTGTCCCGCCGCGGCCAGCCAAAGGCGATAGGGTTGGTGCCGAACAGCGGACGCGTGCCGCCCGCCGGGGCGACCCAGGCGTGGCTTGGCGTACAGGCCAGCCCCACCAGCCCTGCCTCGGTCAACGGCTCAATATCGGCAAACAGCGCGGAAAAATGGACGCAGCGATTAATCGCCAGCGCCGCAATGCCGTTGTGCCGCGCCTTCTCCAGCAGCAGCGGCAGCGCGCGCTCGTAGGCCAGCAGGGAAAAAGCGCCCCCGGCATCCGCCCGCGCAATCGCCGGCGCCTGGTCGTGGATCTGCGGCTCGGCATCAGGCGATACCTTACCTTTGCGCAAGGTATCGACAATGCCCAACAGCCGCCACAGGCCGTGGGAAGCGCAGCCGTCGCGCTCCCCGGCAGCCACGTTACGGGCGATGGCCGCCGCGTGGTCGGCGCCGAATCCATTGGCGCTGAGCACCGCCAGCGCCAGGTCATAAGCTTCAGGTAACGATAGAGTTACCGACTCCATACTGTTCTCCTTTACTCTTCTTCGTCTCCGCTAAAATTAGCCTGCGGCAGGCAGCTGCGCGCGCCCCAGTAGTAAATCCCCAACGACATCGCCGCCACCAGCACCGTATCCCAGGGGTGACCGATAACATTAAGCCCGCCGAAGCTGCCCAGCCAGGAAAAGAGGATAATCAACGCATAAAACACGATCAGCCACAGCGAAGACTTCACCTGCTGCGCCAGGCTCACGGCATGTTCCGGCACCTGACCTTTGCACATCACGTAGACGACAAACATCACGATTTGCAGCCCCAGCAGCCACGAGAGCGTATTCCAGCCTGACCAGTAGACAATCAGCGCCGAGATCATAAACGATACCGGGCCGATGATGCCGAAGGCGCGCACGCGGAACGGCCGCGGCAGATCCGGCGCGTTGCGGCGCAGCCCGGCAGCGGTCACCGGAGCGATGGCGTAGCTCAGCACCAGGGCAGCCGACACCACGCTAATCAGCTGTTCCCAGGAGGGGAACGGCAGCGTCCAGAAGATTGAAAGCCCGAAGGTCAGCCACAGCGCCGGACGCGGAATCCCGGACGCTTTATCGATATGGGTAAAGGCTTTAAAGAAAGTACCCGCCTTCGCCCAGCCGTAGATCACCCGCGGCGTCGCGTTCATATAGATATTGCCGGTGCCGCTCGGGGAGATGATCGCATCGCTTATCACCATAAAGGCCAGCCAGCCCATGCCGAGGGTAATGGCAATATCGCGATACGGCAGCGAGAACTGTTTGCTCACCTCGGCCCAACCGCCGTTCAGCATTTCGGTGGGGATACTGCCAAGGAACGCCAGCTGCAGCAGCACGTAGATAATCGTCGACAGCACCACTGATAAAATCAACGCAATAGGGATAGTCCGCTGCGGCTTTTGTACTTCGCTGGCCACCGAGATAATCGGCGTCAGTCCCAGATAAGCGAAGATAATTCCGCCCGCGCTGATCGCCGCTTCCACCCCGGACATGCCGAATGGCGCAATCCCCTGCGCGTGCAGGTTCTCCGGTTTAAAGAAGGCGAACAGCGTCACCACCACCAGCAGCGGCACCAAAAACTTGAGCACGCTGATGAAGTTGTTCGATCGGGCGAAGGTCTTAACGCTGTAGTAGTTAAGCGCAAAGAAGAAACAGAGCAGCAGGAACTGCACCACCCACCCCAGCAGCGTCGGCGAACTGGAACCCGGCTGGGTCAGCGCCGGAAACCAGGCGGCGGCATATTGCCGGGCGGCGACAATTTCAATCGAGATCAGGCTGGAGAAAGCGATCAGGGTGATGAACCCCAGCAGATAGCCCATCAGCTCACCGTGGGAAAAGACCGGGTAGCGAATAATGCCGCCGGCGCGCGGCAGCGCCGCCCCCAGCTCGCAGTAGACAATCCCCAGCAGCAATACTGCAAAGCCGCCGATCACCCACGAGGCGATCCCGGCCGGACCGGCGATGGAGGCCACGTGGCTGGCGGCGAATAACCATCCGGAGCCGAATATCGCCCCCAGGCCGATAAAGGTGAGATCGGTCAGGGTCAGCTGTTTTTTAAACTTACCCGACTCAGCAACGCGGGTTTGACTGTTATGCGTAGTGTGAATGGTCATGGTGATGCCCTTGCGTCAATGAGAGGAGGAAATCGCTTCCCGGGTCCACTGGCCGTTGACCAGGCGCAGCAGGTTCAAAGGGTTCGCATCCTGCAGCGCCGGCGGTAACAGGGCGGCGGGCGCGTTCTGCAGACAGACCGGGCGCAGAAAGCGTTCAATCGCCCGGCTGCCGACCGAAGTCCCGCGTGCGTCGGTGGTCGCCGGCCACGGGCCGCCGTGGACCATCGCATCGCACACTTCCACGCCGGTGGGATACCCGTTAAACAGCACCCGTCCGGCCTTCTCACAAAGCAGCGGTAGCAGGCTCGCCGCCAGCGGGCCATCATCCGCCTCGGCATGCAGCGTCGCGGTGAGCTGACCCTGCAGCGCTTTCACCACCGCCTGCAGCTGGGCCACGTCGTCCACTTCCACCAGTAGCGATAACGGGCCGAAAACTTCGGTCTGCAGCAGCGTATCCTGCGCCAGCAGATCCTCGACCTGAGCCTGCCACAGCAGGGTCTGCGCCTGCCCGGCGCCGGCGGCGATGCCGCTCGCCAACTTCTCGATACGCGGGTGCGCCGCCAGTGCCGCCACTCCCTGACGGTAGTGCTGAAGGGTCGGCGCATTGAGCAACACCTGCGGCGTGGAGTCCGCTACCGCCGCGCACAGCGCCGACTTGAAGCGTTCCAGCCCGGCGCCGCGCAGCGCCAGAATCAGCCCCGGACGGGTACAGAACTGGCCGCCGCCGAGGGTGAATGACGCCACCAGCTCGTTTGCCAGCGCCCCGGCCCGCGTCTGCAGCGCCTGCGGCAGAATAATCAATGGGTTAATCGCCGACATTTCAGCAAACAGCGGAATTGGCTGCGGGCGCTGCTGCGCCAGCTGATACAGCGCCTTACCGCCGGCCAACGAACCGGTAAAGCCAACGGCCTGAATCGCCGGATGACGGACCAATTCGGCGCCGATATCGGTCCCGAAAATCATATTGAATACGCCGCCGGGTAAACCGCACCGTACCACCGCCCTGACGATCGCCTCGGCGGTCAGCTCGGCGGTGGCCATATGGCCCGGATGGGCCTTCACCACCACCGGGCAGCCAGCCGCCAGCGCCGAGGCGGTATCGCCGCCAGCGGTAGAAAAGGCCAACGGAAAGTTGCTGGCGCCAAACACCGCCACCGGCCCTAACGCCTGCTGATACTGGCGCAGGTCCGGGCGCGGCAGCGGCTGACGGTCGGCTAAGGCGGTATCAATACGGGCGGCGAAGGTATCACCGCGCAGGATCACGTCAGCAAACATCCGCAACTGGCCGCTGGTGCGCGCCCGCTCTCCCTGTAGCCGCGCCAGCGGCAGCGCGGTCTCCTGCCCGGCGATAGCAAAAAACGGCTCGCCCAGCGCGTCCAGTTCATCGGCAATCGCGCAGAGAAAGTGCGCCCGCTGCTGCGGCGTGGTTTGTGAATAGACGGCAAAGGCCTGCTGCGCGGCTTCTGCGGCCAGTGCGGCTTCCTCACGGGAAGCCGGATAAAAGCGGTGGCCGGTGGCTTCGCCGTCCACCGCCCGCAGGCTCAATAGCGTCGCCTCACCGCTGGCAATACGGCGTCCGGCGATAAACTGCCGTCCCGCCATGGTCTGAGATGCATTCATAGTGACTCCTGTGCTCAGAGGCCGACATCCGGCAGCGTCGGACGAGTGGCCAGCGCCTGTTCAACGATCGCCACCACCTGCTGGCGCGTTTCGCCTTCCAGCGCCAGACGCGGCGGACGGGTAATGGCGCTGCCGCGGCCCAGCAACTCTTCACACAGCTTGATGCACTGCACCAGATCCGGACGCGCATCGAGATGCAGCAGCGGCATGAACCAGCGGTACAGCGCCATCGCCTCTTCGTAACGCTGCTGGCGGGCGAGACGGAATAACGTTTCCCCTTCGCGCGGGAAGGCGTTGGACATTCCGGAGATCCAGCCTTCCGCGCCGACGGCGATGCTTTCCACCACCACGTCATCCAGCCCGGCAAACAGCACGAAGCGGTCGCCAACGGTGTTACGCAGGTCGATAAAGCGGCGGGTATCGCCGGAGGAGTCTTTAAAGCAGACGATGTTGTCGCAGTCAGTCAGGGTGGCGAGAATGTCCGGCGTCACGTCGTTTTTGTAAATCGGCGGGTTGTTGTAGACCATAATCGGCAGGTCGGTAGCGCTCGCCACGCTGCGGAAGTGGGCCGCGGTTTCATGCGGTTTTGAGGAGTAGACCAGCGCCGGCATCACCATGATCCCGTCGACGCCGACGCGCTCCGCCTCTTTCGCCATTTTCTGGGCGAAGGCGGTGGTGAACTCGGCCACCCCGGCGATGACCGGAATTTTGCCGCCGGCGGCATCCTTCGCCACCTCGATAATCTGTAGTTTTTCATCGGTGCTCAGCGAGGTGTTTTCACCCACGCTGCCGCATACCACCAGCCCGGAAACGCCATCTTTCACCAGGTTTTTCATCACCGCGTGAGTGGCGTCTAAATCGAGGGAGTAATCGCTACGAAACTGCGTGCTGACCGCCGGGAATACGCCGCTCCAGTGAATCGCTTTTTTGCTCATGCTCGGTTCCTTGTCGTCATTTTGTTAAGTCGAAGTGAATGAATGGTGAATATTCACTGACAGATTGACGTGTCGCGGAACCGGCGGCTTGTCGGTTTTCCCTCAATACAATGACGAAATTAGCACAGTCGGCAAAAGTGTGAGCCAGCGTTTATCCGAGCAGCGTGAGGCGAAAATCGCGCGGCGTCGAGCCGGTCATCGCCTTGAACTGGCGGCTAAAGGCGCTGTGATCGGTATACCCGCACTGCAGGGCGATATCGGTAATCGGCGTATCGCCAGCCAGCAGTTCGGTCGCTTTTTCCAGCCGCACTTTGTGGATCATCTGCCGCGGAGTGAGATGAAAGATCCGTTTGCAGTAGCGTTCGATCTGCGCAATCGACATCCCGCTTAAGGCGGTTAACTCTTCCATGGCGATCGGCCGGTGATAATGGCGGCGGATATGATCGTCGACGATCGCCAGCCGCTGCCACGCCGGATGGCGGGCATGAGCCTCCTGCAGATCGTGCGAGATCCCGGCCATGCCGATCACCTGCCCGCGGACATCGCGCAGCGCCAGTTTCTGCGTCAGGCACCAGCCGCGCTCGCGGCCATTGTAGAGATGCATTTCCAGCTGATCGCGCAGGGTCACACCTTCGCGCAACACCCGCAGATCCTGTTCGGTATAACCCTGACCCAGCGCGGAAGGAAAGACATCAGCGGAGGTTTTGCCCAGCAGCGAGGAGACGCTTTTGAAACCACAGCGGCGGGCCAGCGTCAGGTTCGCCAGCAGATAGCGCGCCTGACGATCTTTGATAAAAAAGACCACATTAGGAATGGCATTGAGCAGGGGCGCAATCAGCGCCAGCGCATTCAGCAGCGCGGGCATATTTTCCGGCCGCTGGCGCGCCAGCCCTTCGCAGATCTGGCTCAGCTCATCGACGGCCAGCTCAGGTTGGTTAACCGCGCGCGGCGGCGCCGCATCAGAAACACCGATCATAAGGCCTCCTCATGGTAAGTGACCGAAGGATATTTATTCACTTTCCGTTAACACCTCAAGCAGCATCCCTCGGTTTTGCGATCCTGGATCCGCTTTACGCCTTCCCCTGATTTAGCCACTGGCGCAATGGTCACTTTCGGTTTACCACAGCATTAAGCAAATGATTAATAAGAAATAACTATGTGAAATAGAAATATACCGCGCTCATGACTGTGCAGATTTCGTCATTTTCTCTGACGAAAGCGCTCAAGCAGGTCGGGAAAGGTTGCGCCAGCATGATGAAACATGTTGTTAACTTCCGGAGAGCCTGATGACCGCGCCACGCCCCCCTGTTACGTTGAGAGCTATTGATTCACATACCGGCGGCGAACCGACCCGCCTGATCGTTGACGGATTCCCCGACCTCGGCGGCGGCAGCATGGCGGAGCGCCGCGACCGCTTCGCCCGCGACTTCGACCATTGGCGTCAGGCGGCCATTCTCGAACCGCGCGGCAATGACGTACTGGTCGGCGCGCTGCTGTGCAAACCGGTCTCGGCAGCGGCTACCGCTGGCGTGATTTTCTTCAACAACGCCGGTTTTCTGAATATGTGCGGCCACGGCACAATCGGGCTTATCGCCTCGCTGGCCTGGCTTGGGCGTATCCAGCCCGGCGTACATCTGATTGAAACACCGGTCGGCGACGTAAGCGCTACGTTGCACGACGATGGCAGCGTATCGGTGCAAAACGTCCCGGCCCGCCGCTGGAAAAAACAGATCCGCGTTGAGACCGCGCATGGTCCCGTCATCGGCGATATTGCCTGGGGCGGCAACTGGTTTTTCCTGATTAACGACCACCCGTTCGCCATTACCCCCGAACATATTCCACAGCTCACCGCCTACGCCTGGGCAGTGCGCGAGGGGCTGGAAGCCGCGGGGATCCGCGGCGACGACGGCGGCGTTATCGACCATATCGAACTCTTCGCCGATGACGATACCGCCGACAGCCGCAACTTCGTACTCTGTCCGGGAAAGGCCTGGGATCGCTCGCCGTGCGGTACCGGCACCAGCGCCAAGCTGGCCTGCCTGGCGCAGGATGGCAAGCTGCAGCCGGGGGAAATCTGGCGTCAGGCCAGCATCATCGGCAGCCAGTTTACCGCCAGCTACCAGCGCACCGCGGAAGGCATCATCCCAACGATCCGCGGCGAAGCCTGGGTGTGTGGAGACAACCAGTTGATCCTCAACCCTGACGATCCCTTCTGCTGGGGGATCGCGCCGTGAAGCAGTGTGATGTCATCGTGATCGGCGCCGGGATCATCGGCGCCGCCTGCGCGTGGCAGCTGGCGAAGCGGGGGCAGAGCGTGACGCTTATCGACGACGGTCAGCCCGGCGCCACGGCGGCAGGTATGGGCCATCTGGTGTGCATGGATGACGACCCCGCCGAGCTTGCATTATCGGCATGGTCGCTGGAACGCTGGCGCGCTATCACGCCACGGATGCCCGACAATTGCGCCTGGCGCGGCTGCGGCACGCTGTGGCTGGCGGAAAGCGAAGAAGAGATGGCCGTCGCGGGCGAAAAACTGCGGCGGCTGGCCAGCTATCAGGTGCCCAGCGAACGCCAGACCCCGCAGCAGATCGCCGGGCGCGAACCGCTGCTGCGCGGCGGGCTGGCGGGCGGCCTGTGGGTGCCAGGCGATGGCATCCTTTACGCGCCAAACGTCGCCCGCTGGCTGATGGCCGATGCCGGAGACCATCTTACCTGCCTGCACGACAGCGCGCAGGCGATTACCGAACCGCAGGTGCTGCTCGCCAGCGGCAAACGGCTACAGGCGCGGGCCATCGTGGTGGCCTGCGGACTTGAAGCCAACGCGCTGTTAGCGGAAAACTGGCTGCGACCGAAAAAAGGCCAACTGGCGATTACCGATCGCTACCGGCCGCGGGTGCATCACCAGCTGGTTGAGCTGGGTTACGGCGCCAGCGCCCATGGCGGCGGCACCTCGGTGGCGTTTAACCTTCAGCCGCGGCCAACCGGCCAGCTGCTGATTGGCTCTTCGCGTCAGTTTGATAACCGTGAGCGCGAGTTGGATCTGCCCTTGCTGGCGCAGATGCTCGATCGCGCCCGCCATTTCGTTCCGGCGCTGGCGACGTTGAATATCATCCGCTGCTGGAGCGGCCTGCGCGCCGCCTCGCAGGATGGCAACCCGCTGATCGGCCCGCATCCCACGCGCCGTGGCGTATGGCTGGCGCTGGGCCATGAAGGGCTGGGCGTCACCACCGCTCCGGCCACAGCTGAACTGCTGGCGGCGCAGATCCTCGATGAACGCTGCCCATTGGCGCCCGACGCCTGGCTCCCGGCCCGTTTGTGTCAACAGGAGGCGATTGCATGAAGGCCACGCTCACTATCACCATTGATGGCGAAGCGCTGACGGTGCCGGAAGGCATTAGCGTGGCGGCGGCGCTGGCGTTGACCGGCGACCCCACCACCCGCCAGGCGGTTAACGGCGAGCTCCGCGCGCCGTTTTGCGGCATGGGCGTCTGCCAGGAGTGCCGGGTCACCGTCGATGGCCTTCGGGTGCTGGCCTGCCAGACCCTGTGCCGGGCCGGTATGCAAATAGAAAGGAGCCACGATGAACACGCTGCGCTGTGACATTTTAATCCTCGGCGCCGGCCCCGCCGGCATGGCGGCCGCGCTCTCCGCCGCCGCCTGCGATAAACAGGTGATTATTCTCGACGATAACCCCGCCCCTGGCGGACAAATCTGGCGCGCCGGTCCGCAGGCGACGCAGCCCGCCCTGGCCCGGCGCTACCGCGACGCCATCGCCGCGTCTGCCGCCATCCGGGTAGTGAACGGCGCGCGGCTGATTGCCCGCCCCTCCGCGCACAGCGTGCTGTTTGAAACCGCCGACGGCGGCGGCGTGGTTTGCTGGCAGAAACTGATCCTCTGCTGCGGCGCGCGCGAGCTGTCGCTGCCCTTTCCCGGCTGGACCTTACCCGGCGTGACCGGCGCGGGCGGCCTGCAGGCGCAAATCAAACAGGGCCTGTCGCTGAAAGGAGAAAAGGTGGTGATTGCCGGCAGCGGTCCGCTACTGCTGGCGGTGGCGGATACGGTGAACAAGGCTGGAGGCGACGTGACGAATATCATTGAACAAGCGCCGCTCCCGGCGCTGCTGCGCTTCGCCGGCGGGCTGTGGCGCTGGCCGCAGAAGCTGCGCCAGTTAGCGACGCTGGCCCCGAAAGGCTATCTGAGCGGCGCGCAGACGATCCGCGCTCACGGCGCAACGCGGCTGGAAGCCGTTACGCTTCGCCAGCGCGGCGTCGAGCGGACTATCGCCTGCGATCGGCTGGCTATCGGCTACGGGCTGATACCCAATATCGAGACGGGGCTGCTGTTTGGCTGCGCCACGGCACAGGAGGCGATCCAGGTTAACCGCTGGCAGCAGACCAGCGTCGCGGATATCTATGCCGCCGGCGAGTGCACCGGTTTCGGCGGTAGCGAGCTGGCGCTGGCGGAGGGCGAAATCGCCGGGTATGCCGCCGCCGGGGCCAGCCAGCAAGCGCAGGCGTTATTTACCCGCCGCGCCCGCTGGCAGCGTTTCGCCGAAGCAATCAACCGTACCTTCCGGCTGACGGAATCCTTGAAAGACGCCGCAACGCCGGAGAGCCTGCTGTGCCGCTGCGAGGATGTACGCTGCGGCGATGTGGCGGCCGCCGGAGGCTGGCCGCAGGCCAAACTTACCCAGCGCTGCGGAATGGGCGCCTGTCAGGGGCGCACCTGCGCCGCCAGCGCCCGCTGGTTGTACGGCTGGCCGCTGCCGCAGCCAAGAGAACCGCTGGCCCCCGCCCGCGCGGAAACGCTTATTGCCCTCGCCCGACCGAGCGCCGAGCCGTAACCGCTACTCTTCTTCATCACCGCGCCCGGCAGGGACGCCAAGCGCAATAAACTCCTCCAGCAGCGAGGTCAGTTGCTGCAGCTTTTCCGTGGTGAACTGGGCCTCCAGCAGACGATAGGTTTCTTCCACCTCGGCCTGAGCGCTTTCATACAGCGCGGTTCCGGCAGGCGTCAGCGAGACGTACAGCTTGCGCTGATCGTTAACCGGCTTTAAGCGCAGCACCAGCCCATCCCGCTCCATGCGCGTCAAAATCCCGGTCAGGCTGGGGCGCAGGATGCAGGCGCGAAAGGCCAGATCGTGAAAATCCATCGACGGACGTTCGGCGAGAATTCGCACGATCCGCCACTGCTGTTCGGTGAGATTGTGCCGTTTGACGATCGGCCGAAAGTAGGCCATCGCCGCCTCACGCGCCTGCAACAAGGCAATGGTTAATGAATCATGCATAGTATCCCCTCTACAGCCTCATCCAAAACTTATTAACAACTTAATAATTAGCTTTAATCCTGCCATGTACAACCGGTTTCTGCACCTGAAAAGTACCAGCCCCTTCCTGAAAAACAGTCAACTCATTGATTAAAAACCAATAAGTTATTGATGTGTAAATATTGTGTTAATCAGATCACAAAACATTCACTTCCAGTTGCTAAACCTGGCCGCAAAGCATAAAAGATGATCATTAACATATTAATGAAATGCATTTAAATCCGAAATCAGTACCAGAGGAGTGGTGAATGAAAGGTACCATCTTCGCCGTTGCGCTCAATCATCGCAGCCAGCTCGACGCCTGGCGCGAAGCGTTTCAACAGGCCCCCTACAAGACGCCGCCGAAAACCGCGGTCTGGTTTATCAAGCCGCGCAATACCGTGATTGGCGACGGCGAGGCGATCCCCTATCCGCAGGGCGAGACCGTACAAAGCGGCGCGACGGTGGCGCTGATTGTCGGCAAAACCGCGCGTAAAGTGGCGGCGGCAGAGGCAGCGAACTATATCGCCGGCTACGCGCTGGCTAACGATGTGAGTCTGCCGGAAGAGAGTTTTTATCGCCCGGCGATCAAGGCGAAATGCCGCGATGGCTTCTGCCCCGTCGGCGCGCTGTCGGCGGTGCGTAACGTCGATAACCTGACCATCATCACCGAAATCAACGGCCGCGAGGCGGATAGCTGGCATACCGGCGATCTGCAGCGTAACGCCGCGCAGCTGCTGAGCGCCTTAAGCGAGTTCGCCACCCTCAATCCCGGCGACGCGATCCTTATCGGCACGCCCCACTCTCGCGTCACGCTGCGCCCCGGCGACCGCGTACGTATTCTCGCCGACGGATTCCCGGCGCTGGAAAACCCGGTTGTCGCAGAAGGAGAGCTGGCATGAAACAGGCACGCATTGAATGGCAGGGACAGGTACGCGACGTGCTGGTCGATGAACGCGACCAGGTGCGCCTGAACGATGGCACGGTATTGAAAGAAGGCGAATTCCGCTGGCTGCCGCCCGCCGACGGCACGCTATTCGCGCTGGGGCTCAACTACGCCGACCACGCCAGCGAGCTGGAGTTTAAACCGCCAACCGAGCCATTGGTGTTCATCAAAGCGCCGAACACCTTTATTGGCCACCAGCAGCAGTCGGTACGCCCGGATAACGTCGAATACATGCACTACGAAGCCGAACTGGTGGTGGTGATCGGGAAAACCGCGCGCCGCGTCAGCGAAGCCGAGGCCATGGACTATGTCGCTGGCTATACCGTGTGCAACGACTACGCGATCCGCGACTATCTGGAAAACTACTACCGCCCGAACCTGCGGGTCAAAAGCCGCGACACCCTGACGCCGATCGGCCCGTGGATCGTCGCCAAAGAGGCGATCCCGGATCCGCATAATCTGGCCCTGCGTACCTGGGTCAACGGCGAACTGCGCCAGCAGGGCACCACCGCCGATCTGATCTTCAGCATCCCGTTCCTCATCGCTTATTTAAGCGAATTTATGACCCTGCAACCGGGCGACATGATCGCCACCGGCACGCCGAAAGGGCTATCCGATGTGGTGCCGGGCGACGAGGTGATCGTTGAAGTCGAGGGCGTGGGCCGCCTGGTCAACCATATCATCAGCCAGCAAGCGTATGAGGAGACACTGTCATGAAAAAGATTAACCATTGGATCAACGGTAAAAACGTTGCCGGCGCAGACTATTTTCATACCACCAACCCGGCCACCGGCGAGGTACTGGCTGAAGTCGCCTCTGGCGGCGAAGCCGAGGTTCACCAGGCGGTAGCGGCGGCGAAAGAGGCCTTTCCGAAGTGGGCTAACCTGCCGATGAAAGAGCGCGCGCGCCTGATGCGCCGCCTGGGGGATCTGATCGATCAGAACGTCCCGGAGATCGCGGCGATGGAAACCGCCGATACCGGCCTGCCTATCCACCAGACCAAA
Source organism: Klebsiella variicola (assembly GCF_000828055.2). Classification (NCBI taxonomy): domain Bacteria; kingdom Pseudomonadati; phylum Pseudomonadota; class Gammaproteobacteria; order Enterobacterales; family Enterobacteriaceae; genus Klebsiella; species Klebsiella variicola. The sequence goes on from NZ_CP010523.2 coordinate 4,775,022, forward strand.
AACGTGCTGATCCCGCGGGCGTCGCATAACTTCGAATTTTTCGCCGAAGTGTGCCAGCAGATGAACGGCAAGACCTATCCGGTCGATGACAAGATGCTTAACTATACCCTCGTGCAGCCGGTTGGCGTGTGCGCGCTGGTGTCGCCGTGGAACGTGCCGTTTATGACCGCGACCTGGAAGGTGGCGCCGTGCCTGGCGCTGGGGAATACCGCGGTGCTGAAAATGTCCGAGCTGTCGCCGCTGACCGCCGATCGTCTGGGCGAGCTGGCGCTGGAAGCCGGGATCCCGGCTGGCGTGCTCAACGTGGTGCAGGGCTATGGCGCCACCGCCGGCGACGCGCTGGTGCGCCATCATGATGTGCGCGCCGTCTCCTTCACCGGCGGCACCGCCACCGGCCGCAACATCATGAAGAACGCCGGTCTGAAAAAGTACTCTATGGAGCTCGGCGGAAAATCGCCGGTGCTGATTTTTGAAGACGCCGATATTGAGCGCGCGCTCGACGCCGCGCTGTTCACCATCTTCTCGATCAACGGCGAACGCTGCACCGCCGGTTCGCGCATTTTCATTCAGCAGAGTATTTATCCGGAGTTCGTCAAGCGCTTCGCCGAGCGCGCCAACCGCCTGCGCGTGGGCGATCCGACCGATCCGAATACCCAGGTCGGCGCGCTGATTAGCAAGCAGCACTGGGAGAAAGTGTCCGGCTACATTCGCCTCGGCATCGAAGAGGGCGCCACCCTGCTGGCCGGCGGCGCGGATAAACCGTCCGACCTGCCGGCGCATCTGAAAGCCGGCAACTTCCTGCGCCCGACGGTACTGGCGGATGTCGACAACCGCATGCGCGTCGCCCAGGAAGAGATTTTTGGCCCGGTCGCCTGCCTGCTGCCGTTCAAAGACGAAGCGGAAGGGCTGCGCCTGGCGAACGATGTGGAATACGGCCTGGCGTCGTATATCTGGACCCAGGACGTCAGCAAAGTGCTGCGTCTGGCGCGCGGTATTGAAGCCGGGATGGTGTTCGTCAACACCCAGAACGTGCGCGACCTGCGTCAGCCGTTCGGCGGCGTGAAGGCCTCCGGCACCGGCCGCGAAGGCGGCGAGTACAGCTTTGAAGTGTTCGCCGAAATGAAAAACGTCTGCATCTCGATGGGCGACCATCCGATCCCGAAATGGGGAGTCTGATATGGGTAAGTTAGCGTTAGCAGCAAAAATCACTCACGTGCCGTCGATGTATCTGTCTGAGCTGCCGGGGAAAAACCACGGCTGCCGCCAGGGCGCGATCGACGGGCATAAAGAAATTGGCAAGCGCTGCCGTGAAATGGGCGTCGATACCATCATCGTGTTCGACACCCACTGGCTGGTCAACAGCGCCTATCACATCAACTGCGCCGACCATTTTCAGGGCGTCTACACCAGTAACGAACTGCCGCATTTTATTCGCGACATGACCTACGACTACGACGGCAACCCGGAGCTGGGCCAGCTTATCGCCGACGAGGCCGTAAAGCTCGGCGTACGCGCCAAAGCACACAATATTCCGAGCCTGAAGCTGGAGTACGGCACCCTGGTGCCGATGCGCTACATGAACAGCGATAAGCATTTCAAAGTGGTATCTATCTCCGCTTTCTGTACCGTTCACGACTTTGCCGACAGCCGCAGGCTGGGCGAAGCGATCCTCAAAGCCATTGAGAAATATGACGGCACCGTAGCGGTGCTGGCCAGCGGTTCGCTGTCGCACCGCTTTATCGATGACCAGCGCGCCGAAGAGGGCATGAACAGCTACACCCGCGAGTTTGATCATCAGATGGATGAGCGCGTGGTGAAACTGTGGCGGGAGGGCAAATTCAAAGAGTTCTGCACCATGCTGCCGGAGTACGCCGACTACTGCTACGGCGAAGGCAACATGCACGACACGGTGATGCTGCTCGGTCTGCTGGGTTGGGATAAATACGACGGCAAGGTGGAGTTTATCACCGAGCTATTCGCCAGCTCCGGTACCGGCCAGGTTAACGCCGTGTTCCCGCTGCCGGCGCAGGCGTAAGGAGGCCCCATGCCGCATTTTATCGCCGAGTGTACCGACAATATCCGTGAACAGGCCGATTTACCGGGCCTGTTCGCCAAAGTCAACGAGGCGCTGGCCGCCACCGGTATCTTCCCGATCGGCGGTATTCGCAGCCGCGCCCACTGGCTGGATACCTGGCAGATGGCCGACGGCAAGCAGGATTACGCCTTCGTGCATATGACCCTGAAGATCGGCGCCGGGCGCAGTCTGGAGAGCCGTCAGGACGTGGGAGATATGCTGTTCGCGCTGCTCAAAGCCCATTTTGCTGCGCTAATGGAGAGCCGCTATCTGGCGCTGTCGTTCGCCATGGAAGAGCTCGACCCGACGCTGAACTACAAACAGAACAACGTGCACGCGTTATTTAAATAATGTGCAAATTGCCCGGTGGCGCTGCGCTTACCGGGCCTACAACGGCCATGAATTTGTAGGCCGGATAAGCGAAGCGCCATCCGGCAATACAATGCCACAGGAATCACTATGCTCGATAAACAGACCCGCACCCTGATTGCCCAGCGGCTGAACCAGGCCGAAAAACAGCGTGAACAGATCCGCGCGATCTCGCTGGATTATCCGTCGATCACCATTGAGGACGCCTACGCCGTCCAGCGCGAGTGGGTCGAGATGAAGATCGCCGAAGGCCGCGTGCTCAAAGGCCACAAGATCGGCCTGACCTCTAAAGCGATGCAGGCCAGCTCGCAGATCAGCGAGCCGGACTACGGCGCGCTGCTCGACGATATGTTCTTCCACGACGGCAGCGATATTCCCACCGACCGCTTTATCGTGCCGCGTATTGAAGTCGAGCTGGCCTTCGTGCTGGCCAAACCGCTGCGCGGCCCGAACTGTACGCTGTTTGATGTCTACAACGCCACCGACTACGTTATCCCGGCGCTGGAGCTTATCGACGCGCGTTGCCACAACATCGACCCGGAAACCCAGCGTCCGCGCAAAGTGTTCGACACCATCTCCGATAACGCCGCCAACGCCGGGGTGATCCTCGGCGGCCGGCCGATTAAACCGGATGAGCTCGACCTGCGCTGGATCTCCGCCCTGCTGTATCGCAACGGCGTGATTGAAGAGACCGGCGTCGCCGCGGGCGTACTCAATCATCCGGCCAACGGCGTGGCCTGGCTGGCCAACAAACTGGCGCCATACGATGTCCAGCTCGAAGCCGGGCAGATTATCCTCGGCGGCTCCTTCACCCGCCCGGTCCCGGCGCGCAAGGGCGATACCTTCCACGTCGACTACGGCAACATGGGCGCCATCAGCTGCCGCTTTGTTTGAGGAGAGCAACATGAACAACGCATTTAAAGAGGCGCTCAAGGCCGGCCGTCCGCAAATCGGCCTATGGCTTGGGCTGTGCAGCAGCTACAGCGCCGAACTGCTGGCCGGCGCGGGCTTCGACTGGCTGCTGATCGACGGCGAACACGCGCCCAACAACGTACAAACGGTGCTGACCCAGTTGCAGGCCATTGCGCCCTACCCCAGCCAGCCGGTAGTGCGTCCGTCGTGGAACGATCCGGTACAAATTAAACAACTGCTGGATGTCGGCGCGCAAAGCCTGCTGGTGCCGATGGTGCAGAATGCCGAAGAAGCGCGGCTGGCGGTAAGCGCCACCCGCTATCCGCCAGCCGGCATTCGCGGCGTCGGCAGCGCGCTGGCCCGCGCCTCACGCTGGAATCGCATTCCGGATTATATCCACCGGGCCAATGACGCCATGTGCGTACTGGTACAGATTGAGACCCGCGAAGCGCTGAAAAATTTGCCGCAGATCCTCGATGTCGACGGGGTGGACGGCGTGTTTATCGGCCCGGCGGATCTCAGCGCCGATATGGGCCACGGCGGCAACCCACAACACCCGGAAGTGCAGGCCGCCATTGAAGATGCCATCCAGCAAATCCGCCAGGCCGGAAAGGCGCCGGGGATCCTGATGGCCAATGAACAGCTGGCGAAACGCTATCTCGAACTGGGCGCGCTGTTCGTCGCCGTCGGCGTCGATACCACCCTGCTGGCCCGCGGCGCAGAAGCGCTGGCGGCGCGGTTTGGCGCGGAAAAAACCGACCTGGGTTCGTCAGGCGTCTACTAACGCCGGGTGGCGCTACGCTCATCCGGCCCGGAGCAGCAGCGAATCGCAGGTCCGGTAAGCGCAGCACTACCGGGCAACCCGCAGTACCCTACAAAATTCCCATTAGAGGAAAATAATAATGAGCGATACATCACCTGCCATCCCGGAAAAGTTCGATCCGACGAATCAGCACAAACAGCTGACGGCGCAGCAGCAGTCGGTTATCAACAAGCTCTTCCGCCGTCTGATCGTGTTTTTATTAGTCCTGTTTATCTTTTCGTTTTTAGACCGGATCAATATCGGCTTTGCTGGATTAACCATGGGGCAGGATCTGGGCCTCAACGCCACCATGTTTGGCCTGGCCACCACCCTGTTTTACGCCACTTACGTCATTTTTGGCATTCCCAGCAACGTGATGCTCAGCATCGTCGGCGCACGACGCTGGATCGCTACCATCATGGTGCTGTGGGGCATCGCCTCTACCGCCACCATGTTCGCCACCGGACCAAAAAGTCTCTATGTTCTGCGCATGCTGGTGGGGATCACCGAGGCCGGTTTCCTGCCGGGTATCCTGCTGTACCTGACCTACTGGTTCCCGGCATTTTTCCGCGCCCGCGCTAACGCGTTGTTTATGATTGCGATGCCGGTGACCACCGCGCTGGGGTCGATCGTCTCCGGCTATATCTTGTCCCTCGACGGTCTGCTGAACCTGCACGGCTGGCAGTGGCTGTTCCTGCTGGAAGGCTTCCCGTCGGTGCTGCTCGGCATTATGGTCTGGTTCTGGCTGGATGATTCTCCGTCGAAGGCCAGGTGGCTGACGGCGGAGGACAAAAAATGTCTGCAGGAGATGATGGATAACGATCGCCTGACTCTGGTGCAGCCGGAAGGGGCCATCAGCCATCACGCCATGCAGCAGCGCAGCCTGTGGCGGGAAGTGTTCACCCCGATCGTGTTGATGTATACCCTCGCCTACTTCTGCCTGACCAATACGCTCAGCGCGATCAGCATCTGGACGCCGCAGATCCTCAAAAGTTTTAACGAAAGCAGCAGCAATATCACCATCGGTCTGCTGGCGGCGATCCCGCAAATTTGTACCATTCTCGGGATGATCTACTGGAGCCGCCACTCCGATAAATACCAGGAGCGGAAGCATCACACTGCCCTGCCGTTCCTGTTCGCCGCTGCGGGCTGGCTGCTGGCGTCAGCCACCGATCATAACCTGATCCAGCTGCTCGGGATCGTGATGGCCTCCACCGGATCGTTTAGCGCTATGGCCATCTTCTGGACCACGCCGGATCAGTCCATCAGTCTGCGTGCCCGCGCAATCGGCATTGCGGTGATCAACGCCACCGGCAATATCGGATCGGCGCTCAGTCCCTTTATGATCGGCTGGCTGAAGGATATTACCGGCAGCTTCAGCAGCGGGCTGTGGTTCGTCGCCGCACTGCTGGTGATTGGCGCGGTGATCATCTGGGCGATTCCGATGAAGGGCTCGCGCCCTCGCGCGACACCGTAAGGAGCCGCTATGTGCCAAAGCCCAATCGCCAACATCGATATCAATAAAGAGTACGACGAGAGCCTGGGCACCGAAGAGGTGCACTATCAGTCGTTTTCCCGCATGGCGGCCTTTTTTGGCCGCGACATGCAGGCGCATCGTCACGACCGTTATTTCCAGATGCACTACCTTGATACCGGGCAGATTGAGCTGCAGCTTGATGACCATCGCTATTCGGTGCAGGCGCCGCTGTTTGTGTTAACGCCGCCCTCGGTGCCGCACGCGTTTATTACCGAGTCCGATAGCGATGGTCACGTGTTGACGGTGCACGAAGAACTCATCTGGCCGCTGCTGGAGGTGCTTTATCCCGGCACGCGGGAGACCTTCGGCCTGCCGGGGATCTGTCTGTCGCTGGCGGATAAACCCGACGAGCTGGCGGCGCTGGCGCACTACTGGCAGCTGATTCGCCGTGAATCTACCGCTCAGCTGCCGGGGCGCGAGCATACCCTGGCGCTGCTGGCGCAGGCGGTATTTACCCTGCTGCTGCGCAACGCCAGGCTCGACGATCATGCCGCCAGCGGGATGCGCGGCGAGCTGAAATTATTCCAGCGCTTTAACCAGATGATCGACAGCCACTTTCATCAGCACTGGACGGTACCGGATTACGCCAGGGAGCTGCATCTGACCGAATCGCGGCTGACCGATATCTGCCGCCGCTTCGCCAACCGTTCGCCGAAGCGGCTGATATTCGACCGCCAGCTGCGCGAGGCGAAGCGGCTGCTGCTGTTTTCCGATAGCGCGGTCAATGAGATTGCCTGGCAGCTGGGGTTTAAAGACCCTGCCTATTTTGCGCGCTTTTTTAGCCGCCAGGTCGGCTGCTCGCCCAGCAGCTACCGGGCGCAAAAAGTACCGGTGTCGTAATACCCCGGCGGCGCTGCGCTTGCCTGGGCTACAGACCACAGGACGGGTCAGCGCCGCGCCACCCGCCAAAAGCTGCCGAGATCACAAAATTTAATCCCGCCTGAAAAGTACCCGCCGTTGTCGCAAACGTCCCTTCACGGCAAGCGCAATAACCGCTTCAATTAAACAACAAAAACAAAACATATATTTAACATTATTTTTCCGATAAATACTGAAGAGGCCCCTATGAAACCTGAAGATTTCCGCGCCGACGCGAAACGCCCGTTAACTGGCGAAGAGTATTTAAAAAGCCTGCAGGATGGCCGCGAAATTTATATCTACGGCGAGCGCGTAAAGGATGTCACCACCCACCCGGCCTTCCGTAACGCCGCCGCTTCCGTCGCGCAGCTGTACGATGCGCTGCACAAACCGGAGATGCAGGATTCCCTGTGCTGGGGCACCGATACCGGCAGCGGCGGCTACACCCATAAATTCTTCCGCGTGGCGAAAAGCGCCGACGACCTGCGCCAGCAGCGCGACGCCATCGCCGAGTGGTCGCGCTTAAGCTACGGCTGGATGGGCCGCACCCCGGACTACAAAGCCGCCTTCGGCTGCGCGCTGGGCGCCAACCCGGCGTTTTACGGCCAGTTCGAGCAGAACGCCCGCAACTGGTACACCCGCATTCAGGAAACCGGCCTGTACTTTAACCACGCGATCGTCAACCCGCCGATCGACCGCCACAAGCCGGCTGATGAAGTGAAGGATGTCTACATCAAGCTGGAAAAAGAGACCGATGCCGGGATCATCGTCAGCGGCGCGAAAGTGGTCGCCACCAACTCAGCGCTGACCCACTACAACATGATCGGCTTCGGCTCCGCACAGGTGATGGGCGAGAACCCGGACTTCGCGCTGATGTTCGTCGCGCCGATGGATGCCGAAGGCGTCAAGCTTATCTCCCGCGCCTCCTATGAGATGGTCGCCGGTGCGACCGGCTCCCCGTACGACTATCCGCTTTCCAGCCGTTTCGACGAGAACGACGCGATTCTGGTAATGGATAAAGTGCTGATCCCCTGGGAGAACGTGCTGATTTACCGCGACTTTGACCGCTGCCGTCGCTGGACCATGGAGGGCGGTTTCGCCCGCATGTATCCCCTGCAGGCCTGCGTACGCCTGGCGGTAAAACTGGACTTTATCACTGCCCTGCTGAAACGCTCTCTGGAATGTACCGGCACCCTCGAGTTCCGCGGCGTACAGGCCGACCTCGGCGAAGTAGTCGCATGGCGCAACATGTTCTGGGCGCTTAGCGATTCCATGTGCTCGGAAGCGACGCCGTGGGTCAACGGCGCATGGCTGCCGGATCACGCCGCGCTGCAGACCTATCGCGTGATAGCCCCGATGGCCTACGCCAAGATCAAGAACATCATCGAGCGCAACGTCACCAGCGGCCTGATTTATCTGCCGTCCAGCGCCCGCGATCTGAACAACCCGCAGATCGACCAGTATCTGGCGAAGTACGTGCGCGGCTCCAACGGTATGGATCACGTTGAACGTATCAAGATCCTCAAACTGATGTGGGACGCGATCGGCAGCGAATTCGGCGGTCGCCATGAACTGTATGAGATCAACTACTCCGGTAGCCAGGATGAAATTCGCCTGCAGTGTCTGCGCCAGGCGCAGAGCTCCGGCAATATGGACAAAATGATGGCGATGGTCGACCGCTGCCTGTCCGAGTACGACCAGAACGGCTGGACGGTGCCGCATCTGCACAATAACGCTGATATCAACATGTTGGATAAGCTGCTGAAGTAATTCACAGCGGGAGGTCATAATGCAATTAGATGAACAACGCCTGCGTTTTCGCGATGCCATGGCTAGCCTGTCGGCGGCGGTGAACGTTGTCACCACCGCAGGTGAAGCCGGCCGCTGCGGCATTACCGCCACGGCGGTTTGCTCGGTGACGGATACGCCGCCATCGGTGATGGTGTGTATCAACGCCAACAGTGCGATGAACCCGGTGTTTCAGGGTAACGGCAAGTTGTGCATCAACGTGCTGAACCACGAACAGGAAATCATGGCCCGTCATTTCGCCGGGATGACCGGGGTGACGATGGAAGAGCGGTTCGCCCTCAGCGGCTGGCAGCAGGGCGCGCTCGGGCAGCCGGTGCTGAAGGGCTCGCTGGCCAGCCTCGAAGGCGAAATTAGCCAGGTGCAAACCATCGGCACCCACCTGGTGTATCTGGTGGAGATCCGCAATATTACCCTGAGCCCGCAAGGGCACGGCCTGATTTACTTTAAACGCCGTTTCCACCCGGTGATGATGGAAATGGAAGTGGCGGTGTAATGGCCTCGCCTGCCTCTCCCCGGATAACGGGGAGGGGCTACATAGATTCGCGTTAGCGTTCCTGCTGGGCAAACTGTGTCAGCGCCGCCTTCTGGTACTTTCCGCCCGTATCGTAGTCCGTCGTCGCCGTCCGGCTCACCTGCGCGCTGATTTGCTCCTCGCTCGGATGGGGATTCCCTCCCGCTACCTATTACGATTTTTCTTGTAGCCCTGGTAATAAATCCACCAACAACCAGTAGCTATCAACGCCCCTGTGAAACATGCAGCTTTTGTATACTTCCATGTATCACTCCAAATCAGCTCAAATGGGATGTGGTAAACCAATAAGAGGTAACCTCTAATGAGCACGTATATAATTAAAAACAATACGATCATTGCTACATTGCAAGCAAAAAATAGATAGAAAAAAATAAAGAACCAAGATTTTCTATTCATTTTTGGTTCCCTTTTTGGAATTTCACACCTGTTTTACCCGCTTGATCATTGAGGATCTCTGTCACCGCACTACCCGAGGCATTACCAGCAATACCAGGTACTGGATTAATCGGCAGCGGTTTGGATATTCCCATCCCGACATCTGTCCAGATCCAGTCTTTCCATGGCTTCATCGGGTTGTAAATTTTATCCATAGGCAGCTCAATGAGTTTTCCTGCACCATAACCCACTCCAGAGGCCAAACCATTACTTAAGCCACCTGTAAAAGGATTATCCCCTTTCAGATAGCTGGATATTGCACCACCTGCCGCATTCCATCCCACAGTTCCTAACCAACCAGTTTTTGAGGTTGCTGCTCCAACCCAAGTCGCTATCAACGCATCTATGTAATTCACTTCACTAGTCGTGGCATATTGTATTGCAGTATTGGCTCCGCCACTGATGGCAGCTGTTACCAAAGCCCCCTTAGGCAATATGCCTAACCCAACAGTATCTGCCAGATGGGCTGATACTACTGCATTCCCTTCTGCCACATCTTCAGCAAGTTTTCCTTTACAGTCTGTATCGCAGTCTGGCGTCTGCCTGTGAATGATTTCCGCCACATACGGACTCACTGCGCCACTCGCCGCCTGCGCCAGGTTGCCCCCCGCCAGACCCTGCATCGCCGCCGTTACCGCCTGCGCCACCTTCTGGTACTTTCCGCCCGTATCGTAGTCCGCCGTCGCCGTCCGGCTCACCTGCGCGCTGATTTGCTCCTCGCTCGGACTGCCATTCCCTCCCGCTACCAGCTTCGCCCGCGCCGCTGCCCGCGCCGCCGGGTCGCTCTGCGCCGCCTGCGCGTTCAGCTTGCCCTGCGTCACCAGCACATCACTCACCTGGCGCCCGATTTCACCTGTCTTCTGCGCCGTCGCCAGACGGTTTTGCTCTTTCTCCTGATCAAATATCGGACTCAGCGTCTGGTTCGCATGCGCCGCATCCCGGCTTAACCCCGTCACGTCCTGCTGCTGACTCGCCATATCGCAGATGACGAGGGTTCCTTCAGGAACGGGCTGTGGATAAGGTCTGATAAAACGATCCCGCCGCGATGGCCGGGCTCGCTTATGCTATGTCTGAACTGCTAATCTTCATACCCCAGAGCAAATACGCAGGAGAATTTTGGGGAAGAGCGATCTGTATTACCTAAACTTGGGAATAAAGTAATACATTAACCAAACACCAAAACCTGCAATAAACCCACCGAAGGCACCAGCTTTAATAAATAATAGCGCTCGCATAAAATTAACATCCCATGTCCCTGTCAAGAAAAAAACATAGGCTATAAATACAAACTGTAAAACTAGTGCACACAAAGAGATAACCAATGTGTGGAGGCCTACGATCATGGAAAAAACTTTTAATTCATTGTATATATTCACATTAATCCTCGTTCAATATATCAATGAGTTTAGAGCCGCCCTGACTTCCCATCTCAGTAGCTAACGCTGCACCACTGTTACCAGATATACCGGGTAATGAGCTCAACTGCATTGGTTTACTTACCCCCATCCCCATATCAATCCACTCGTAATTTTTCCATGCAGGATTAACCCATTTATCTAATGAAATTTTGGCAACTTTACCTATTCCATAACCGATACCCGAAGCGGCACCACTTATTACGCCACCTTTAAATGGATCATCACCGTTCAGATAGCTGGATGTTGCACCACCTGCCGCATTCCAGCCCACAGTTCCCCAGACTCCCGTATTTGCAGTAAATGCTCCAACATAAGTCGCGATTAATACATCAGTTGGATTAACCGTTCCATTAATCGCATACTGAATACCTGCATTTGCCGTTCCGCCTATCGCGCCAGTAATCTGCATTCCTCCCGGCAGATAGATTAGCCCCGCTGAAGCCAACGCACCTGCATAAGCTTTATTCTCAGCAATTCCTCGCTGGCAGGCTTCACCAGACGGGTTATCTGCGCATGAGAGAACATCTGCGCCATGCTCTCTGGCTTTCTCACCCTGGCCCCATTCGTTCCCACCCATCAGGTTATTCTCAACAACAGCTTACTTATTTAACATTCGCTTTCTATAAGACAAGTAATAGGAAAGCCATAGACATATCCCGACAAAAAAACCTATAACTGCCATTTTGAGAGCAACATACACTTGTTCATAGCCAAAGAAATCAACATCAAATCCAGGTACAAGGATCCACTGAAATACCAGACTCAGCATGAACATAGTGGCGGGAACAGCTGTACAGGAATAAAAAAATAACAATACTAATTGCCATGTTGGTACTTTCATCATTTCTCTTCCTCCCCATTTTTATCACTCGTAGCATAATTGGAAAGACCAGAAACGGTTGCAGACTCAGCGCATTATTCTCCACTAAAATCCTTTAATCTTAAAAAGACGACATAAAACGATCCCTGCACCAATAATGCAGCCACCACCAAAACCTACTTTCAGATTATGCAGAGCTTCAGAGGAAGAAAAACTGAAGCTACCCTGTATGACATAATCAACAATAAGTAAGGACACATAAGCCAGTTCGGCCATGAGAATCCCCGCCACCACAGAGAAGATAAAAAAGAGAACATTAATCATTTTTTCTCTCCCCCATAGAATCCGCGCGCTTCTCTATACCTTTACCTGTTATTTCCGAGAAGAATGAACCACCAAAATCACCAAAAGCCCCAGGAACGCGGCTCGGAGTCATTTCCTTCGAAATACCAAAATCCCCCTTAATTTCAGTAAACTGCCTCAATTCAGCGTTAAACTTCGGATCCCAGCCTCCTTTCCACCAGTTTGCCCCGGCATTAACACCCCATGAGAGTCCTTTACCAATGCCATAGCCAATACCCGAACCGGCACCATTGATAAGCGCACCAGACAGTGGATCTTTGTCATCTATCCAGTTGCCCAGCGCACCACCTGCGGCATTCCAGCCTACCGTACCTGCCAGACCATTCCCCATACTGAGCACGTTTACCCAGCCAGCAATAGTCGCATTTGCCGGATCTATCGTGCCATCTGCCAGATAACTGATACCGGCATTTGCACTTGCTCCCAGTCCCCACATTGCCTGAGCACCACCTGGTAACAGGGCCACACTACCCGATGCCAGCGCAAGTCCTACCGCATTACGCTCATTTATCGCTTTCTGACATGCCGACCCGCCTGGGTTATCGGAACAACTCGCCATATCGATGCCGTGCTGGCGCAACCATGCCGCCTGCGCATCTTCACTGCCGCTCAGTAAGTTATTCTCCACCGCATTCTTCCCGGCCTGCGCACCCGCCACCGCATCCGCGCTGCTGCCTCCGCTAAGCCCCCCCATCAGTCCCGCCGCCAGCGTACTCAGCGCGCTTATCGTCGACTTCTGCTCATCCGACAGCTCTTCTGTCTTAACACCCGGATAATATTCCGCCGCTATCCAGCGCCCCAGCAGCTCGCCACTCACTGCGCCTGCCGCTCCCGCCAGCGCGCTGTTATTTCCCGATGCCGCCGCTATCGCTCCCCACACCGCGTGCGCCATCGCATTGGCTTCCACATTCACCTTGCCCGTCGCGCTGTCCGTCGTCTGGCTGTGAATGATTTCCGCCACATACGGGCTCACTGCGCCACTCGCCGCCTGCGCCAGGTCGCCCCCCGCCAGACCCTGCATCGCCGCCGTTACCGCCTGCGCCACCTTCTGGTACTTTCCGCCCGTATCGTAGTCCGCCGTCGCCGTTCGGCTCACCTGCGCGTTGATTTTCTCCTCGCTCGGACTGCCATTCCCTCCCGCTACCAGCTTCGCCCGCGCCGCTGCCCGCGCCGCCGGGTCGCTCTGCGCCGCCTGCGCGTTCAGCTTGCCCTGCGTCACCAGCACATCACTCACCTGGCGCCCGATTTCACCTGTCTTCTGCGCTGTCGCCAGACGGTTCTGCTCTTTCTCCTTATCAAATATCGGACTCAGCGTCTGGTTCGCATGCGCCGCATCCCGGCTTAACCCCGTCACGTCCTGCTGCTGATTCGCGCCGTCGCGGATAACGATACTGCCCTCGCTCACCGCCGACCGCGTCAGCGAACTGTCGCTGCCGCTGCCGTTCGCCCCCATCAGCAGACCGCTGGCTGCATTCCCGAGGAACTGCCCCGCCACGCTACCGCTCGTGCTCACTCCCTCGCTCTGCTGCTCCACGCTGTACTCGGCATAGTTTTTAATATCCCGGAAACCCAGCGTCCCGGTATCCAGCCGGTTCAGCTCCGCCGCCGCCGTGCTCGCCAGCACGCTGCCGTTCAGCTGCGTATGCCCGCCCACCTTCACATCAAAACCGCCCTCGCCGGCAAAAATCCCCGTCTGCGCCTCCACCGACGCCCAGGTGCTGTGCATTTTGCTCTGGCTCAGGTTAAGAGACCCCGAACCGCCGCCCATGCTGCCGCTCGCCCCCACGCTGCCGCTACGCTGCTTCGAATCGTAGTTATCGCTGTCCTGCTCGCTGCTCAGCGTCAGGTTACGCCCGACGTCCATTGTCACCTGATGGCCGCTCACCTGCGCCCCGGTCAGCGTCGTATCGCGACCGCTGACGATAGTCACCCGCTCACCGGCGCTGAGGGTCGTTTCGTTATGCGTCAGGCTGTTACCCTTCTCGTGGCCCTTCCCGGCGTTGGCGCTGGCGCTGACCGTCAGCCCGTTCGCGCCCTGACCGAAGTTAATACCGACGCCAAACGAACTCCCATGGCTCTCGTTTTTACCGCTCAGGGTGCTGGCGTTCTCCGCAGAGAATAAATTCACATCGCGCGCGGCATTGAGCAACGCGCTGCCGCCGGCCTGCAGCTGGCTGCCCTCAACGTTGATATCCGTCTCCGTGGCGATAATGCTGAGATTGTTGCCGGCCATCAGGCTGCTGCCGCGGCTGGTGTTCTGCGTTTGTCGCTGAGTGGATTTCGAGGACTGGCTACCCCAGGAAAGGTTGACCCCTATCATGCTCTCCGGACTGGAATCCGCAGTCTGCATCTGCGATGCCTGATACGCCTGTACGCCCGATAATGCCGACTGCAGCCCGCTCAGCGCGGCGAGACGGCCATTGCTCTCGGTGCTGGCCTGGTTGGCGCTGGAAACCGCGGTATTAATGGCGCTGCCCACCATCCCGGATAACGCCAGCGTCAGGCCGCTGGTTTTCTGCTCCACGGTATGGGTCTGGGTGCTCTGGTTTTCCGCTGCCAGAATATTCACGGTTTTACCGGTCAACGCCATATTGTTGCCGGCCACCAGGTCAGATCCCTGAACCGTCAATACATTACCGGCGCTCAGGCTCAAGTTGCCCTGTGAGCTTCCGACGGTACTGGCGGCGCTACTCAACGCCGTCGTCACATCGGTGGCTTTCAGCGACGAACTGCCGACGCTGAAGCCGACGCCGCCGGTGCCGGAAAAGCCGCTATGTTTCTCTTTACGTAGATGGTTTTCCTGGCGACGCTCCTCGGCGGTGGTGATGGTCAGGTTACGCCCCGCCGCAAGGTTGACGTCCTGGGTGCCGGCAACACTGCTGCCGGACACCAGCAGGTCGCGCCCGGCCTGCATCACAATACTGTCACCGCTAAAATTGCTGCCGATGGCGTTCTGCGCCCACACTTCATCGTGAGTGGTGAGCGAGCGGCGAGCCAGCAGGCCGCTGCTGCTTTGATGGCTGTTTTCCGTCAGGTGCCATGAGGACTCGCCGCTGCTGAGGTTAATATCATTGCCGGCGGCAACCGTCAGGCTGCTGGTCGCCGTCACGCTGGCGGCGCGGGCATGAATATCGTGGCCTGCGGACAGCGCCACCGCGCCGCCGTTAATTTGCGTGCCGAGATCGCTACGCTGGGTCAAGGAACGATCGTTGCCTTTCCCCCAGTTTCCGCTTTCGCTATGGGTGGTGGCGAGCGTCTGCAGATTGAGATCGTTGCCGGCGATAATCTGCGTCTGGCTGCCCGCCGCGCTGTTACTCACCATGCTTGCCGTCAGATTAATGTTATGTAACGCCTGCAGCCCCAGCTGGCCGTTTTCATTCTGGACATAAATCCCCGCAGGCCGATCGAGGCTGATGTTACCCGGGCCTCCGCTGAGGGTGCTGGCGCTGTTGATATCACGCCCGGCTTGCGCGATCAGGCTATCGCCGCCCTGCAGCGTTCCGCCAATATTGTTGATATCAGTACGCGCGTTTAGCGTGAGCTGGTTGCCGCCGATATAGCCGCTGTTATGAATGTTTTCCGCGGTTAGCTGCGTCACGCCGCGGCTTTGGATGTGCCCGCTGTTGATCACATCACGGCTCACGCTGAACGCCACGTTTTCACCGCCGAGCAACGCGCCGCTGCCATCGAGATCGCCCGCTTTAACCCGCGCGTAAACCTGCGGCACCAGCACCTGCTGCACGGAGCCATCCGTTAGCGTGACCTCTCTGGCGACCAGCCAGACCATATCGCTGGTCAACAGCGCCATCTGCGCTGGCGTCAGCGCCACCCCGACCGTCAGGTTGTACTGTTTGGCGAAGGCGACGCCCGCGTCCATCAGTGCCCGATACTGCTCTTCATCGTTACTGTAGCCCTGCAGGTAGCGCCCGCCGCTCAGCTTAACGATCTGCTCACGTACCAGCCGCTGTTCGTAATAGCCGTCGCCAAGCCGCTTCATCGCCTGATCAATGCCCAGCTGATTTTGCATGTAGTCGCTGGCGAGCCACGCTTTACCGTTGGTAAAACGCGGATCGGTTTCCACCAGATAGCCTGCTTTAGCCTGCGGATCGATCTGATACAGGCTGCTGACAGGAAGCCGGGTATCCGGCGTGACGACGCGAATAACCGTTCCATCAGCGTTAACCGGCGTCACTTCCACCAGCCGTCCGGCGGGTAGTTCGCCTGTTTCATCGGCGCGATCGCGCGGATTAATCACACCGCTATGGCCATCAATTTGGGTATTGCCCTGCCACTTCATGGTTTGCAAATCGATGGTCTGAACCGTCGGCGTCGGTTCATATTCGCTGCTTTTTTTCCCCTGGCTGGTTTTGGTGCCGCCAAACGGGCGGCTGGTCTTTTTCTCATACCAACGGGTCTGGGTGCCGACGTCGGTGGTCACCCGTTTACCGGTCGTGGCGACGTTGTTTAGTTCGCCAATCACGCCACCGAGCGCTCCTCCGGCGATAATCTGGCTATCGTAGTTATTCAGCTTATCGCTGTTGATGATGAGCTGGCCGCCGGAGAGGATTTTGCCAGGATCGCTTTCCACCACCTGCGTTTCCACAACGGTACGCTGGTACTGGTATTCATAGAACTCATCGCCGCGGCTACCGTCCGGCATGATGGCGTCGTGAACGCCGTATTTGTTTTTATAGCTGGTATCGACCAGCGACCAGTCGAAGCGCTGTACCGATCCTTTCAGCGCCGCTTCATGGCGCCATGACTGCTCGACCATCACATCTTTCGTCACCAGATGGTCGTTGTAGTTATTGATTTGTTGGATATCGAGCGCCATATCACCGGCGGACTCAAGCGTTGCGCTGTGGTTATTAAACACTCCCGCCCAGCCGCTGAGCGAACCGTCTTCGGCAAGCTGGCCGCCAATAGCGAGCGTACCGTCGCTGTAGATTAGCGCGTGATCCTGGTTATTGAGCGTGCCGACGCCCATTGCCAGTGATGCCCGTGCGGCAATCGTCGCCGCCACGCCGTTCTCCGCGGCGTTAGTCAGCGTTGCCGCCTGCAGCGCGACGGCGTCGCCGTACAGGCGCCCGCTGCCGATATTGGTTAACGTCGTGGCGACAATATGGGTTAAACCACCGTCAATCAGCCCCCGATTGACCAACTCGCCGCTGACCGTCAAATGGTTCTCGCCAGCGCTGATTTCACCTTCCTGACGGTTATCCAGCTTTGCCGCATAGATATTGAGCGCCCGGCCGGCGCTGATAACCCCCTGATTAATCAGTCCCAGTCCGGAGAGATTCCACTGCAGGTTGCCGTTGGCGATGACCCTCCCGGCGTTATGAAATGCCTGACGCAACGTGAGCGACATATCGCCCTGAGAGAGCACCTCGCCATCGCCGCTGAGGGAATCGGCATCGAGGCTAAGTTTGCTCGCGGCAAGTAACGTTCCGCCCGTATTAGCCAACGCCAGGTTGACGCCTGCTATTTCCAGAGCGGTGGCGGAGACGATCTGCCCCTGTCGGTTATCCAGCCCCCGGTTGTGAATGGTGATGTTGAGATTACCGCCGGACTGCAGTTCTCCCTGCCGGTTATCAACGGTGGCGCTCTGAATACCCAGGGCATCAAAGGCGGTGATTGTGCCCTGCTGGTTATCCAGTAAACCGCTCGTCGTCAGGTTGACGCTGCCCCGCTGCGCCGTGCCTATCTGCCCGTGACGATTATTAAGATTTTCAGCCTGTAGTTGGATGTCGCCGCTGGCGATGATATTCCCCTGCGAGTTATCCACCCCATGGCGCGCAGTGAGCTGAATGTCGCCCTGCGCCGCGCTGATTTTTCCGCCATGGTTGGTCAGATTGTCGGCGTCAAGCTTGATATTGCCATTTGCGGCAAGAACGCCTTCGCCGTTATCCAGCCCTCCTTCAGCGCTCATGGCCAGGTCGCCCTGCGCCGCAATCAATTGCCCCTGCTGGTTCCGAAGGCTGGCCACTTGTAGAGAAAGGCTGCCGCCAGCAACGATATTCCCTTGCGAATTTTCCAGCTCGTGACGGGTAGTGAGCTGAGCATTGCCCTGCGTCGTGCTGATTTTACCGCTGCGATTATTAATGTTATCAGAGTACAAAACGATATTGCCGTTAGCGGCAATAGTGCCTTCGCCGTTGTCCAGCGCGCCATCAATGGTAATAGACATGCCGCCGCTGCCGGTATGCAGCAGCGTTCCGTTTTGATTGAGCAACTGGCTGGTGCTGAGCGTCAAAGCATGGCTGTTGCTGGCAATCTCACCGCCGCGATTATCCAATCCCGCGCGAAAATCAAGGCGTAGATCGTCCTCGCCCGTCTGCTGGATTACGCCCTGTTGGTTATCCAGCGCCATTGCTTTCAGCTCAAGCTGGCTGGCCGTCAGCAGGCCACTGTGGTTGTTGAGTTTGCCGCTGGCGGCCAACTGCAGTTTTTCGCTGGCCACCACCACCGCATCTCGGGTGGTGATATCGCCGGACGCGGCGCTGACCACGATCCGCGCCCCCGAGGTTCGACTGTTATCAAAATCCACCGTCCTGCCCTGCGCCGTCAGCGTTCCTGCCGCCAGATTGCGGCCATTCAGCGCCAGCGAGCTCTGGCTATTCAGCGTCAGCGCGCCGCTGCTGGCGGTAGAACCATCGCTATTTAATCCGGCGGCGAGCGTGCTGTTTTGCGTGCTGCGCAAAGCGTTGGCGGCAATCTGCGTATCGCCTTGCGCGGCGATCATGCCGTCATTGGTTAGCGTCGCGCTGGCCGTCACCACGCTATCTTTTCCGGCGTACAGCTGCCCCTGGTTGTGAAGATCGCCCTTAACGGACAGTTGCAGATTCTGCGCGGACTGAATCACGCCGCTGTTGCTGAGCGCGCCATCAGCGCTGATTGCTACATCCCCCGCCGCCGCGCCGATATTGCCGGCATTGTGAACGCCTACGCCGCGCTCGGTACCGACAAGACGAATTTTATGAGCGTACATCCCGCCCAGCGCGCTGACGTCTATCGCCACCGCAGGCAGCGCACTGCCGTCGGCTGATTTTGCCGTCGTTCGGCTGTGCGCCGCATCGATCTGATTACGCCCTGCGGTGACCTTTAGCTCCTGCGCCCAAACCCCGGCGTTGATTTTCACCGCGCGGGCGAGCAGGTCGGTACTGTCTACCGAGCTCGCATCAAGGCCGCCGCCCTGTACGAGAATTTCGCCGCGATTGACATCATAACCGCTAATCTGCCCGTTACCGTACTGTACCTGGCCTGTCGTCAGCGTTGCGCGGTTGGCATTGATGAACCCGCAGCCGTCGCAGCTAATTCCGGCAGGGTTAGCGATAACCACCTGCGCTTTTTGTCCGGCAACCTCGATATAGCCATTCAGCCGGCTCGGATCGCGGGTATTCACCTCGTTGAGGATCACTCTGGCTTCCCCTTTCGCCAGATTCGGGTTCCCGGCGACCATCCCGGCCAGTTGGGTTGAAGTGTTGGCACGGCTGTTATTCAGCACCACGCCGCGCCCATCGACGTCAAACTGGCTGTAAACGTTGCGTGAAACGCCTGCGCCGCTCGGTGTCTGAATATTGACCTGCGGCGTGCCATTAGCGCTATTGGCGATCTGCGGTTGCTGGCCGCCTGGCGCATGGTTATCGGCGACAATCGCCGCCTGAGCCGGGGTAAGACAGGAAAAAGCGAGCAGAAAGCTAAAGGCCAGCGGCGCCAGGGTGGAGGTCAGCATCGACCCGGTTCGCGCGTCGGCGCCGGATTGCGGCGACACGCCCGCCCGATGAGAGCGGGTCGTTTCCGCCACCACCATCAGCATCCCGCGAGCCTTATTAAATACGATTCGATAAAAGCGTTTATTCATTGCCGTTACTCGTCATCCATTGTCCACCGCGGCGCGGAAAATCATCCCTGTGCGCAGCACGCGCCGCCAAACGGCGCATGAGTGAAAATCAGTAGCTCCAGCTAACGCTGAAACCAAAAGTTGCCGGATCGGTTTTAAAGCCATCGGGTTGGGCTAAAGGGATACCGGCGAACAGGTCGTAGCTGGCGCGGTGGTACTGGCCGCGCAGCCCTGCCACGCCCCCGGCGAGGTGTTTGCCCACCAGCGTTTCACTGCCCGCGCCGCCGACTTCGCCGTAATCCGCCCCCAGATAAAACTCTTGCCCCGGTAACGGGGTCGACCAGGCGATATCGTTACGTATGTACCAGCCGTGACTGGCGGTCAGGGTGCGCTCGCCGTCAAAGCCGCGAACCGTCCAACGGTTGCCGATGGAAAACATATCCGGCGAAGTCAGCGGCGTGCTGCTCATCTGCCGCTGATAGCGACTGGTAAAGCGAAAATTTTGCCCGCCCAGGGCAAAAAGCAAATTGAGCTGAGCATTGAATTGCAGGATTTTGCTGAGGGCGGTTGCTTCCCCCCATTGCTCTTCCGGCGCGGGCTGAGCGCCAAACCAGCGGGTACCGCGCTGATAGCTCACTCCGGCATCGAGAGTGGCGTTGCCCAGGTAATGGCGATGCTGCAGACCAAGCTTCCAGGCCGCCGTCTGCCGCCGCTGAACGGCAATCTCGGTGTCGTTAATGAAGTTGCGCTGCTCGCGGGCTACCACATCGGCGCTAAGAGTGGTCTTCTGACTACCGCTCCGGTGCAGTACGCGGCTCATCTGGAAATCAACGTTCTTGCTTTTACCGCTGTACTGGTAATCGCCGTTGGCCCCCGCCACGGTTTGCATGTAATCATACTGGCTGGCGGTTAATCCGAGCTGCCAGTAACCCAGCGGAATCGAATAGTGGCCGGTCAGGTTCTTTGAGGATTTACCGCCATTGCCATCGAGGTTATGTGAGCCGGAAAGGTAAAAAAGATCGCTTAAGGCTAACGGGTTATCCAGGGATAGCGTCAGGTTACCCTGATAGCGGCCGGTGGCATTAGAGCCGGAATCATCGAGCGAGGCGTCAACGCGCCAGAAGCGTTCCTGTTGGCGGTTAATGACAATATCGCTTTGCCCCGGCGTATCGCCCGGAATAATTTCCATGCTGGCCTGTACCGTCGGCAGGCGCTGCAAGTTTTCCAGCCCCTGTTCAATATCGCGCAGGTCCAGTAGTTTCCCGTCAGTCGCCGGAAACGCGCTCGCCAGCCACAGATAATCATCGCTGTCCTCCGTAAGCCTGGCTTCACGGATATAACCCGGCATCACCACCAGGCGCAAAACACCGCTTTTTAAGTCCTGCTGCGGGGCAAGGATCCGGCTGGTGATATAACCGCGATCGATTAATATATTCTGCAACTGGGCCATCAGTAGATTAATGCCCTTCCCTCCCAGACAACGCCCAATTGCTTTATTTGTCTGGCGCTGGAGCGGAAGCCAATGCGGTAAGGCTTCAGCGCCCTGCAAAATAACCTGAGAAATAGCAAAGCAAGGTTGTTCCACGGGAAATAAACCATCATCGGTATTTATTTCTTCCGCTGATAAATGAATATCCGGTGACGGCGGCGCGAGCTGGTTTTCCAGCGCCTGCTGGCGCTGCTGCTGGTTGATGAACTGCTGCTCACGTACGGTATCCACAGGCGCAGCCCATGCCCAGGCAGGCAATATACAGATAATTAAAACTTTATGAACGAAATTCCATTTATTCATTATAGTTAAGTCACAACGTTCCATGTCGAGTAATAAAAAGCGAAGCGTGGCATTTAATACAACCAAACCCATATCAATATCAACACATATTATTCAAGCCACTTCAAAAATTATTGCTTAAAATTATAAACGCGATCATTACTCCATTCTAATGATATGGATGAATCACCGCTAAGTTCTGCCAAAGACAATATGAAATCATCATGAAATAAGAATATGAGATTATGAATTAATATCGATTCACACTGAGAGCATTAGCGCGACCTCTTTTTAGATTCTGCCGCTCCCCCATCGCACTGGGCTGAAATATGCCGTGATCTCAATCACATAATTATCTCTTGTTCACTTGATGGCCAACCGCTTATTTCAGCTAGCGACCGCTTAACCTTCCATACAACCACTCACCGATTTACCCAACTTTACGCGCGCGCTGTTCTGGCAAGATCGGAGGCAGCCTAGCTAATCAATACCTCCATCAACCCTTACTTAAAACCAGACGGCTTCGGCCAATTATTCATCTAATTAACGCCAGGTTTTACTATGGATACCAAAAAACTATTCAAGCACATACCCTGGGTGATTCTCGGAATCATCGGGGCATTTTGCCTCTCAGTCGTCGCGTTGCGCCGCGGTGAGCACGTCAGTGCCCTGTGGATCGTCGTCGCCTCGGTTTCTGTGTACCTCGTCGCCTACCGTTATTACAGCCTGTACATCGCGCAGAAGGTGATGAAGCTTGACCCAACGCGCTCGACGCCGGCGGTCATTAATAACGATGGCCTGAACTACGTGCCAACCAACCGCTACGTGCTGTTTGGCCACCACTTCGCCGCCATTGCCGGCGCCGGCCCGCTGGTTGGCCCGGTACTGGCCGCGCAGATGGGCTATCTACCGGGCACCCTGTGGCTGCTGGCCGGCGTGGTGCTGGCGGGCGCGGTACAGGACTTCATGGTGCTGTTTATCTCCTCGCGGCGTAACGGCGCCTCGCTGGGCGAGATGATCAAGCAGGAAATGGGGCCGGTTCCGGGCTCTATCGCGCTGTTCGGCTGCTTCCTGATTATGATCATCATCCTCGCGGTGCTGGCGCTCATCGTGGTGAAAGCGCTGGCGGAAAGCCCGTGGGGCGTCTTTACCGTCTGCTCGACGGTGCCTATTGCCCTGTTTATGGGGATCTACATGCGCTTCCTGCGCCCTGGCCGCGTGGGTGAAGTGTCGGTTATCGGTATCGTGCTGCTGGTGGCGTCCATCTGGTTCGGCGGCATCATTGCCCACGACCCGTACTGGGGCCCGGCGCTGACCTTTAAAGACACCACCATCACCTTTACCCTGATTGGCTACGCGTTTATCTCCGCGCTGCTGCCGGTATGGCTGATTCTGGCGCCGCGTGACTATCTGGCCACCTTCCTGAAAATCGGCGTGATCGTCGGCCTGGCGCTGGGGATCGTTATCCTCAACCCGGACCTGAAAATGCCGGCGGTGACCCAGTACATTGATGGTACCGGCCCGCTGTGGAAAGGCGCGCTGTTCCCGTTCCTGTTTATCACCATCGCCTGCGGCGCGGTCTCCGGCTTCCACGCGCTGATCGCCTCCGGCACCACGCCGAAGCTGCTGGCCAACGAAACCGATGCCCGCTTTATCGGCTACGGTGCGATGCTGATGGAGTCGTTCGTCGCCATCATGGCGCTGGTCGCCGCCTCGATTATCGAACCGGGTCTCTACTTCGCGATGAACACCCCGCCAGCGGGCCTTGGCATCGTCATGCCGAACCTGCATGAAATGGGCGGTGAAAACGCGGCGATGATCGCCGCGCAGCTGAAAGAAGTGACCGTCCATGCGGCGGCGACCGTCAGCTCCTGGGGCTTCGTGATCTCCCCTGAGCAGATCCTGCAGACGGCGAAAGATATCGGCGAACCTTCGGTACTGAACCGCGCCGGCGGCGCGCCGACGCTGGCCGTCGGTATCGCCCATGTGTTCCATAAAATCATCCCGATGGCGGATATGGGCTTCTGGTACCACTTTGGTATCCTGTTTGAAGCGCTGTTTATCCTCACCGCGCTGGATGCCGGTACCCGCGCAGGCCGCTTTATGCTGCAGGATCTGTTGGGTAACTTCGTGCCGTTCCTGAAAAAAACCGACTCGCTGGTCGCCGGGATTATCGGTACCGCGGGCTGCGTCGGGCTGTGGGGCTACCTGCTGTATCAGGGCGTGGTCGACCCGCTGGGCGGTGTGAAGAGCCTGTGGCCGCTGTTCGGTATCTCTAACCAGATGCTGGCCGCCGTGGCGCTGGTGCTTGGCACCGTGGTGCTGGTCAAAATGCAGCGCACCAAATATATCTGGGTCACCGTTATCCCGGCAGCGTGGCTGCTGCTGTGCACCACCTGGGCGCTGGGTCTGAAGCTGTTCAGCAGCAATCCGCAGATGGAAGGCTTCTTCTTTATGGCTCAGCAGTATAAAGAGAAGATTGCCGCCGGCGGCGAGCTGACCGCGCAGCAGATTGCCAACATGAATCATATCGTGGTCAACAACTACACCAACGCCGGGCTGAGTATCCTGTTCCTGGTGGTGGTGTACAGCATCATCTTCTACGGCATCAAAACCTGGCTCAACGTGCGCAACAATAAGGTGCGTACCGACAAAGAGACCCCGTACGTGCCGGTACCGGAAGGCGGCGTGAAGACCTCGTCACATCATTAACCCTGATGCCGGATAGTGCTACGCGTATCCGGCCTACAGAAAAGTGCATCAACGTAGGCCGGATAAGGCGCTAGCCGCCATCCGGCTTTATTCGTTATCTGGAACTTACAATGTTTGGTAACTTAGGTCAGGCAAAAAAATATCTCGGTCAGGCGGCAAAAATGCTGATTGGCATTCCGGATTACGACAACTACGTCACGCATATGCAAACCAACCATCCGGATCAGCCCTACATGACTTATGAAGAATTCTTCCGCGAACGCCAGCAGGCCCGCTACGGCGGAGACGGCAAAGGCGGCGTACGCTGCTGTTAATGGAGGCAATAATGGCACCGATTGCAGTCACCCTACTCACCGGTTTTCTCGGCGCAGGAAAAACCACCCTCCTGCGCCATATCCTGAATGAGCAGCACGGTTTCAAAATCGCCGTGATTGAAAATGAATTTGGCGAAGTCTCCGTTGACGATCAGCTGATCGGCGACCGCGCCACGCAGATCAAAACCCTGACCAACGGCTGTATCTGCTGTACGCGCTCCAACGAACTGGAAGACGCCCTGCTCGATCTCCTCGACAGTCGCGATCGCGGCGAAATCGAGTTTGACCGGCTGGTGATTGAGTGCACCGGCATGGCCGACCCGGGGCCGATTATCCAGACCTTTTTCTCCCATGAGGTGCTCTGCGAGCGCTATCTGCTGGACGGCGTGATCGCCCTGGTGGATGCCGTCCATGCCGACCAGCAGATGGATCAGTTCACCATCGCCCAGTCGCAGGTCGGCTATGCGGACCGCATTTTGCTAACCAAAACCGATGTTGCCGGCGACACCGAGAAGCTGCGCGAACGGCTGGCGCGCATCAATGCGCGGGCGCCGGTTTATACCGTCATTCACGGCGATATCGATCTAAGCCAGCTGTTTAACACCAGCGGCTTTATGCTGGAAGAAAAGGTTGTCAGCGCCACACCGCGTTTTCATTTTGTTGCAGAAAAGCAGAACGACGTCTCGTCGATTGTGGTCGAGCTCGACTATCCGGTGGATATCAGTGAAGTTTCACGGGTAATGGAGAACCTGTTGCTCTCCTTCGCCGAGCAACTGATGCGCTATAAAGGCATGCTGTGGATCGACGGCGAGCCAAATCGCCTGCTGTTCCAGGGCGTGCAGCGCCTCTACAGCGCCGACTGGGATCGCCCGTGGGGCGATGAAACGCCGCACAGCACGCTGGTATTTATCGGCATTCAGCTGCCGGAAGAGGAAATTCGCGCCGCATTTGCCGGGTTACGACGCTAACCTGCCCGCCTGCGCCCCAAGGCGCAGGCACCATCCTCTCTCTGACACCTCGCCAAAAACAGGGACCAAACGTCGGCAGCGCGTCGAAAAATGTAAAGCAACGTTTTAATAAGTAACAGCAGAAACACTTTTGGAAATAATAAGAAACTAAATGAATAGGATCCTTAATAATTAATGCCCGCCCTGTTCAGTTTCTGTTTAGCCCACCCATTAAACCGCGGCTAAACAGACCAAATTTGCTGATTGACCTCGCCGTAACCCAACGTCATTACAACATTTTCAAAACACCGCCCTGACAAAACCAGCATAAAAAATTGACGTAAGTCACATTTGCAGAGGTAAACATCGATTGTTAAGGTGCGCTCAGACAAATTTAATGACGAGGAGCAAACCATGAAAAAGCTTAACATCCTGATTGTTGCTGCCCTGACCGCGGTCTCTGGTTCCGCCATGGCGATGGGATTTACCGTTGAACAAGGTAAAAACTTCACCAATCTGAATATGGAAATGGGTAAATCCTCTTCTGGCCTGTACGCCGAAAGCCACTGGCTGAAGAATACCGATGATGGTAGCCAGACCGGCGGCGTTGGCGCGGGTTACAATCTGGAAGTAGGTCCGGTTATGCTCAACGCTGGCGCGAAAGCTATCTACCTCGGGCCGAAAAAAGGCGATAACGGCGTCGCGTTTCCGGTCGGCGGCGGGGTGAACGTGGCCCTGACCGACAGCATCCACGTGTTTGGCGAAGGGTATGTCGCGCCGGACGGCCTGAACAACAGCGTAAAAAACTATGTCGAAGCGAACGGCGGCGTAAGCTGGTCCCCGATTGGTCCAGTGACGTTGAAAGTGGGTTACCGTCACGTGAGCGTTGACGGCAAAGAGGGTCGCCCAAACCACACCCTGATTGATGGCGCCTACGTGGGCGGCGGAGTCACCTTCTGATGAAACCACGTCTCGCCGCGCTCTCTGCGCTGAGCCTGGCGTTGCTGCTGACCGGCTGCACTCAGTATACCTGGGTGAAGCCGGGTTTAAGCGATGCCGAAATGCATAAAAAGCTCACCGAATGTGAAGCGCAGGCCCTGGTCGATCTCCCTCCGGATAACGTGGTGACCGGGTCCAGTTCAGAAAAAACGGACAAAAAACATAAGAAACAGGATGTTGAAACAAGCTATACGGTAGAAGACGCGAATGAATATCAGCGGGAGACCTTAGTCGACAGCTGTATGTTCAAAAGCGGCTGGGATAAAGTCGAAGTGCAATGAATCTATTATAAAAAAACCTGCCGAATGGCAGGTTTTTTTATGGCCGGGCTTAGTGGCGCACCACCACCAGCTTCTGGTTCACAAACTCTTTGATGCCGAGATCGGAGAGCTCCCGTCCGTAACCGGAACGCTTCACGCCGCCAAACGGCAGCTCCGGCGCGGTATCGGTAAGCCAGTTGATATAAACCATCCCGGTTTCAATGGCGGAGGCCATCCGTTTGGCGCGTTCGATATCCTGACTGAAGACCGCGCCGCCCAGACCATAGTGGGAATCATTGGCCAGCTGGATTGCCTCCTCGTCATTTTTCACCACGTAGATCTGCGCCACCGGGCCAAAGAACTCTTCGAAGTACGCCGGGTTGTCACGGGTGATACCGGTCAAAATGGTGGGTTCAAAGAAATTGCCTTCTCGTGCCACCGCTTTGCCACCCAGATGCAGCGTAGCGCCATTTTTCACCGCCTCGTCCACCTGTTTGCTTAGGGTGTCCAGCGCATCTTTGGAAGAGAGCGGCCCCAGCGTGGTG
Source organism: Klebsiella variicola (assembly GCF_000828055.2). Lineage (NCBI taxonomy): Bacteria > Pseudomonadati > Pseudomonadota > Gammaproteobacteria > Enterobacterales > Enterobacteriaceae > Klebsiella > Klebsiella variicola. The sequence continues at coordinate 4,802,339 of NZ_CP010523.2, forward strand.
CTTTCATCCAGCGGATCGCCGATTTTCACCTGGCGAAACGCCTCACTAAATTTCGCCAGAAACGACTCAGCGATATTTTCGTGCAGGATAAAACGCTTGGCAGCGGTACACACCTGGCCGGCGTTATTCAGCCGCGCCTGGACGCCGATTTTCACCGCGCGTTCCAGGTCGGCATCGTCCAGTACCACAAATACATCGTTACCGCCCAGTTCCAGCGTCGATTTCTTAATATGCTTCGCCGCCTGCGCCGCCACCACGCTGCCGGCTTTCTCCGACCCGGTGAGCGCCGCGCCCTGCACGCGATCGTCGGCGATAATCTTCGCCACCTGCTCCTGGGAGATAAACAGGTTGGTCCACGCCCCTTCCGGTGCGCCGGCCTCACGCACCAGATGGGCAAAGGTCTCCGCGCAGTGCGGCACAATGCTGGCGTGTTTGGCGATAACCGGGTTGCCGGCCGCCAGGTTTGGCGCCAGGACGCGCATCAGCTGGTAATAGGGGAAGTTCCACGGCTCCACCGCCATTAAGACGCCGATGGGATGATGCTCAACCCAGGCGTCGCCGAGTTCGGAGGGATATTTCACCGGCGCCAGCAACGATTTGGCGTTATCGGCATAATAGCGGGCGATCTGCGCGCAAAGTTTCACTTCGCCGCGGCTCTGCTTAATGAGTTTCCCCATATCCTGGCTGGCGATTTTTGCCAGTTCCTCCGCCCGGCTGTCGATCAGATCAGCCAGCTTATGCAGTACCGCCAGCCGCGGTTCAATATCGCCTTTTGCCCAGGCTGAATGGTAGAGCGCATCCGCCTGCTGCAGCGCCGCCTCCACGTCCGCGTCGCTGTGCGCCGGGTACGTTTTAATAAGCTGATTATTCGCAGGATTCACCGTCTGATAGGCCATATCGCATGTCTCCTTGTTATCGCTATTAAGGCAGTCAAAAATGCCGTCAAGGATATTAAGGGTAGTCGAGATGGCTGGCGATGCGGGTAAAGTTAGGTATATCCGGAATATTCCATAAAAAGGCTAACCGGGGCTACCTTCAGGCCGCCCCGGCGTTATCAATGCGCCAGCGTGGCGATCTCGTCGGCGGCCAGGCCAGTGATTTTCACCACCGTCTCGCGGGCAATACCGTCGTCCAGCATCCTCTGTGCAATGCGCAGCGCCTCGGCATGCTGTCCTTCTTGCCGGCCTTCCCGTTTGCCTTTTCTGCGGCCCACTTCCTGTAATCTTTCGGCGATGGTCATTAAGCTCTCCCTGTGCTGAGGAACCCGTTGCGCCACTTCGTGGATAAACCGGCCAAAGCGGCGCGCGTTGCCAGTTTGCAGCAGATAATTAAACAGCGTTTTTAGCTGTCTGTCATTAGCGTCACCGCTAAGTAAAATCGTCGTCAGCTGCTCAACAATCCCCATTAAATCGCGCTGGCGAATATGCTTCTGTATCAGCTCAAGTAGCGCCACGCGCCGATGGCTAACGATTTCATCGTCGGGGATCACCGTGATATCCACCAGCGGAAAGGGCGAGATATAAAGCTCCCTCGCCAGTTGCGGATCGGTAAAGCAGTCCAGCCAGTTGAGCGACCACGGGTATGGCGTGGTCGCCCCGTGGTAGAACAGCATCGGCACCACCAGCGGCAGTCTGGTATGACCACTATCAAGATGGCGCTGCATCGCGGCGATGGCGTAGCGCATCAGGCGGAAGGCCATCTGCGCATCCGGCGAGCTCTGATGTTCGATAACCACATAAATGTAGCCCTCGCCAGACGCGGTTTTGAGTGACCACAGCACATCGGAGTACCAGGCCCGCAGGCTCTCCTCGATAAAGCTTGCCGATTCCAGCTGTAAGGTATCGAGGTCGCAGCGCTGACGCAGCGCAGGCGGTAAATGGATCGCCAGGAAATCACGCGCGGTGTCGGCCTGAGTGAGAAACTGTTTAAACACCGCATCATGCGGCGTCGAGGTGGTACCCTTTGCCATCGGCTCATCCCTGCCTGCTTATCCTGCAGGGACTCTACGCGCTCGGAATGTTTCTGACACCCGGGCAATACAACCTTTACGCACCGCCACGAAAATAGATTTCCCCGGACTGCAAGCGCGACATCCTTTTTCGAGGCGGTACGCAAATCCAGGCGGGCGACAGCCTCCGCGCAGCATGCTATAAACGACCTCTCCCTCCTCAGCAAAGGTCGATGCGGTGAACCATACCCGAGATATCCCCCAAACCTTCTGGCGAGACGATCGTCTACCGTGGCTGGAGCTGCGCAGCACCTGGCGCAGCCGCCAGGCCTACAAACGCCACAGCCACCCGCAGCTCTCGGTGGGGGCGATTATCGAGGGGGAAACGCGCTGCCTGTGCAATGGTGAGGAATATCTCCTGCAGCCCGGGGATCTGATCGTGATCCCCCCGCACGCGCCGCATAGCTGTAATCCGCTGCATGACAGGCCGCGCAGCTATCATATGCTGTACCTGGAGGCGGCATGGTGCCACGCGCAGCGCCCGGATATTCCCCCTGGCGCCAGTATCGCCTCGCCGCAGCCACTGTTGCGCGACAGCCCTCTCTTTGCCTGTTTCCAGCAGGTTGTCGCCCTGATGAGCCGCGGGAGCCTTGAACAACTGCCCGCCCGGCTGGCGCAACTCCTGCACGCGCTGCCGCTGTGCGCCACCGCGCCGCAGGCGCCACATCACGCCAGCGCCCTGCTGTTTCAGCGCCTGGCGACAGATCTGCCAGCGCCGCCGTCGCTGGATAAGCTGGCCCACGACAGCGCGCTTCGTAAAGAGACCGTTATCCGCGCCGTGAAACAGGATACCGGCCTGACACCCGCCAGTTTGATCAACATGGCGCGCATCGAATATGCGAAAACGCGTTTACGCGCCGGGGATCCTATTGCCGATGTCGGCTATCAGGCTGGCTTTGCCGATCAGAGCCATTTCCATAAAACCTTTGTCAGCTATACCGCCGCCACGCCGCGGCAATATGCGCATCGCAGATCAATATCCGACAATAAGTAATACGGTACTTCGCTTAGGGTGGCCTCAGTACCATTATCGAGGCCACTATGCATACCTTATCGACGCTCTTTCCCGCCGTCTTCCCGGCGCTAGCCCTGTCTCACTTTGTCGCTCTGCTCAGCCCGGGCCCTGATTTTTTTCTGTTAGTCGGCTACGCCGTGCGCTACCGGATCCGCGGCAGCATCGGGCTATGTCTCGGCATCGCCGCCGGCAATGCGCTATATATTGTTCTCGCCATCGTCGGCTGGGGGCTTCTGCGTCAGGCGCCGCTGCTGTTTTTGCTCATTGAGCTGTTGGGGGCGGGCTATTTACTGTGGGTTGGCAGCCTGCTGATACGCAGCCGTCCCGCGACGCTGGCGGTGGAGAGCATTCGCGCATCGCGTCCGGGGTTCGGCAGGCAGCTGCTGCTCGGGCTGGGGTCATCGCTGCTCAACCCCAAAAACGCTCTGTTTTATCTGGCGCTGATGACTTCCCTGCTCGGGCCGGCGGTCACCCTGTTGCAGCAAACGGTGAGCGGGTTGTGGATGGTCAGCGTGGTGTTCTTCTGGGATTTACTGCTGGTGAGTGCGATTGCGCTGCCGCAGGTACAGCGCCGCCTGGGCGCCATCGTCTGGCGAGTCGAGCGGGCGGCAGGGGCGGTCCTGATGATCTTCGGTCTGTGGATTATCTGGCGATTTTTGCACGACCTCGCCGTCAGGTTATATGCTTAAGTTTATGGAAAAACTCGCTGAACTCAAACGCGCCAAACTGCTGGCGCTGTCGCTGCTGCTGATCGCCGCCGCGCTATTTATCACCACCCTGCTGCTGCCGCCGACGCCGTGGGTCAGCGCGCTAAAGGCCATTTCCGAAGCGGCGATGGTCGGGGCGCTGGCCGACTGGTTTGCGGTGGTCGCGTTGTTTCGTCGTATTCCGCTGCCCTTTGTCGCCCGCCATACCGCGATTATCCCGCGTAACAAAGACCGCATCGCCGATAATCTTGGCCGCTTTGTCGAGGAGAAGTTCCTCGATACCCCGTCGCTGGTCGCGTTGATCCGCCGCTATGAGCCAGCCCTGATGCTCGGCAACTGGTTCAGCCAGCCGGAGAATGCCCGGCGGGTCGGCCAGCATCTGCTGCAGGTGATGAGCGGTTTTCTTGAACTGACCGACGACGCACGCATTCAGCGCCTGCTGCGCCGCGCGGTACATAAGGCGATCGATAAAGTCGACCTGACGCAGACCAGCGCCATGATGCTGGAGGGAATGACCCGCGACAATCGCCACCAGAAGCTGCTGGATTCGCTGATAAGCCAGCTTATCGCCCTGCTGCAGCGGGACAACTCCCGCGCCTTTATCGCCCGCGGCATCGTGCGCTGGCTGGAGACCGAGCACCCGCTGAAGGCCAAACTGTTACCCACCGAGTGGCTCGGCGAGCACAGCGCCGAGATGGTCACCGATGCGGTGAATACCCTGCTGGACGAGGTGAGCCATGACCGTACCCACCAGATCCGCCAGGCCTTCGACCACGCGGTGCAGAAGCTTATCGACAACCTGAAATCCGACCCGCTCATGGCGCAGAAGGCCGAGAACATCAAAGCATATCTGAAAAATGATGAGACCTTTAACCGCTATCTCGGTGAAGTGTGGGGCGACCTGCGCAGCTGGGTAAAAAACGATATCAGCAGCGATGACTCACGTATTAAGCAGCGCATCGCCGAGGCTGGCCAGTGGTTCGGTGAAACCTTACTCCGCGACGACGCCCTGCGCGAATCGCTTAACGAACACCTGGAACAGGCGGCGCACCGGGTGGCGCCGGAGTTCGCCGCCTTCCTCACCCGCCATATCAGCGACACGGTGAAGAGCTGGGACGCCCGCGATATGTCGCGGCAGATCGAGCTCAATATCGGTAAAGATCTGCAGTTTATCCGCATCAACGGCACCCTGGTGGGGGGGACCATCGGCCTGATGTTGTGGCTGTTCTCGCAGATCCCCTCGCTGCTGCATCTGCATATTGGTTAGCAATGATACTATCCGAACAATAGCGCTGATAAATATTCCACAGGGAGGGAGAAATGATGCACCGGATTTCCCACTGGCTGACCCGCCACGCCGCCGCGCTGTTCTTCCCGGCGGCGCTCATTCTGTATGATTTTTCAGCCTATCTTACTACCGACCTGATCCAGCCGGGGATCCTCCACGTGGTGCGGGATTTCAATGCCGATGTGGCGCTGGCTCCTGCCTCGGTGAGCCTGTATATGGCCGGCGGCATGGCGCTGCAATGGCTGTTGGGGCCGCTCTCTGACCGGATCGGACGGCGTCCGGTACTGCTCACCGGCGCGCTGATTTTCACCCTCGCGTGCCTGGCGACGTTGTTCACCACCTCCATGACCCAGTTCCTGATTGCCCGCTTCGTGCAGGGCACCAGCATCTGCTTTATCGCCACCGTCGGCTACGTCACCGTGCAGGAGGCCTTTGAGGAAAAAAGATCGATCAGGCTGATGGCGGTGATCACCTCCGTCGTGCTGGTGGCGCCGATCGTCGGCCCGCTCTCCGGCGCGGCGCTGATGCATTTCATCCACTGGAAAGCGCTGTTCGGCATCATCGCCGCCATGGGGCTGGTGGCCTGGCTCGGCCTGCTGTTGACCATGCCGGAGACGGTGCGCCGCGGCGATGTGCCATTCAGCCTGCCCGGCGTGCTGCGCGATTTCCGCGCCGTCTTTCGTAACCGCATCTTTTTACTCGGCGCCGCCACGCTGTCTCTGAGCTATATTCCGCTGATGAGCTGGGTGGCGGTATCGCCAGTGATTTTAATGGACGCCGGCGGGCTGACCACCAGCGAGTTCGCCTGGAGCCAGGTACCAGTCTTTAGCGCCGTCATCATCGCTAATCTGTCGGTGGCGCGCTGGGTAAAAGATCCCACCCGCCCGCGCTTTGTGCTCAGCGCGGTCCCGATACAGATGCTCGGCCTGGCCATCCTGATCGTTGGGAATCTGATATGGCCGCACGTCTGGCTGTGGTCAGTGCTCGGCACCTGCTTCTACGCCTTCGGCATCGGGCTGATTTTCCCGACGCTGTTTCGCTTTACCCTCTTTTCCAACGACCTGCCGAAAGGCACGGTCTCCGCCTCGCTGAATATCGTGATCCTCAGCGTCAGCGCGTTATCGATTGAAGGCGCGCGCTGGCTGTGGTTCCATGGCGGCAGACTCCCCTTCCACCTGTTGGCGGTGGCCGCCGGGATCGTCGCCGCCTGCTGCCTGGCCGGACTGTTACGCCATCAGCGCCAGTGTGGGCAAGCGGTGATCGAAGCCCGGCAGTCGTGAGCCCTTTTACGGAGAAAGCTCCATCATGAACGACATTGAACTCAGCCCGGCACAGCGCGACCTGCTGCGCGATAAGCTCAGCAAGTACTGCGAAGAGACCTTCAACCTCGAGCTGGAGCAGTTTGACGCCGAGTTTTTTGTCGACTTTATCGCCAAAGAGCTGGGGCCGCTGTTTTACAACGCCGGTATCGAAGAGGCTATCCGCACCCATCTGGCGTGGAGCGAGCGGATCCAGGAAGAGATGGATTTGAAGAAGGTCTATTAACGCCGCGCGCAGACGCAGGAGATCAATAAAAGCTCACAAACAACAGGGCTATAATGGCGACTCTTTCAGCATCTCCCGTGTACGGGGAAGGAAAATCATGTCGCTTATCACCGATCTACCCGCCATTTTTGACCAGTTCTCAGAAGCTCGCCAGAAGGGCTTTCTCACCGTCATGGATCTTAAAGAGCAGAACGTGCCGCTGGTGGGCACCTACTGCACCTTTATGCCTCAGGAGATCGCCATGGCGGCGGGCGCCATTGTCGTTTCACTGTGCTCCACCTCCGATGAAACCATCGAGGAAGCGGAAAAAGATCTGCCGCGCAACCTCTGCCCGCTTATCAAAAGCAGCTATGGCTTCGGCAAAACCGATAAATGCCCGTACTTCTATTTCTCTGACCTGGTGGTCGGGGAAACCACCTGCGACGGTAAAAAGAAGATGTACGAGTACATGGCCGAGTTCAAGGCGGTCCACGTCATGCAGTTGCCGAACAGCGCCAGCGACGCCGCCTCCCGCGCGCTGTGGAAAGCGGAGATCCTGCGCCTGCAGCAGGTGATTGAGGACCGGTTTGGCACGCCGATTAGCGAGGCGGCGCTGCGCGAAGCCATCGTGTTGAAAAATCGCGAGCGCCGGGCGCTGGCCCACTTTTATCGTCTCGGGCAACTCAATCCGCCGGCGCTCAGCGGCGGCGACATCCTGAAAGTGGTATATGGCGCCACCTTCCGTTTCGACAAAACCGCCCTGATTGATGAACTGCATGCCATGGCGGACCGCATCCATCAGGAGTGGCGGCAGGGTAAACGGCTCGAGCCACGTCCGCGGATCCTGATCACCGGCTGCCCGATCGGCGGCGCGGCGGAAAAAGTGGTCCGCGCCATCGAGGAAAACGGCGGCTGGGTGGTCGGCTATGAAAACTGCACCGGCGCGAAAGCCACCGAGCGCTGCGTGGCGGAAGAGGGCGACGTCTACGACGCCTTAACCGATAAATATCTCGCCATCGGTTGCTCCTGTATCTCCCCTAACGACCAGCGTCTGCAGTTGCTGAGCCAGATGGTGGAGGAGTATCAGGCCGACGGGGTGATCGACGTCATTTTGCAGGCCTGCCATACCTATGCCGTGGAATCGCTGGCGATTAAACGCCATCTGCGCCAGCAGCACGACCTTCCTTATATGGCGATAGAAACCGACTATTCGACGGCGGACCTCGGCCAGCTCAGCACCCGCGTCGCCGCCTTTATCGAAATGCTGTAAGGAGCTCGCGTGAACTATACGGTTGGCATTGATTCCGGCTCCACCGCCACAAAAGGCATCCTGCTGGCGGACGGCGTCATTGTACGCCGCTTCCTCTGCCCCACTCCCTTTCGCCCCGCCGACGCCATCCATAAGGCCTGGGAAACGCTACGCGCCGGCCTCACGGAGACGCCTTTTTTAACCCTCACCGGCTATGGTCGCCAGTTGGTGGATTTTGCCGATAAGCAGGTGACGGAGATCTCTTGTCACGGCCTCGGCGCTCGCCTGCTGGCGCCGGAGACCCGCACGGTGATTGACATCGGCGGCCAGGACAGCAAAGTCATCCAGCTGGACGCCGAGGGCAACCTCAGCGACTTCCTGATGAATGATAAATGCGCCGCCGGCACCGGCCGCTTTCTGGACGTCATTTCGCGGACGCTTGGCGCCAGCGTCGAACAACTCGACAGCATCACTACAGACGTCGAGCCGCATGCGATTACCAGCATGTGCACGGTGTTTGCCGAATCGGAGGTCATTAGCCTGCGGTCGGCCGGCGTCGCGCCGGAGGCGATTCTGGCCGGGGTGATTAACGCCATGGCCCGGCGCAGCGCGAACTTTATTGGCCGCTTATCGGCGCAGGGGCCGCTGCTGTTTACCGGCGGCGTCAGCCACTGCGCCACCTTTGCCCGGATGCTGGAAAGCCATGTCGGCATGGCGGTGACATCCCATCCCGACGCCCAGTTTGCCGGGGCGATCGGCGCGGCGCTGATCGGCCAGCGCCAGCGGAGGCGCGGATGACAACCTTTCTGTTTTTATTTCATTCCACGGTGGGGGTGGTGCGGATGCGCAAAGCCCTGCAGGCGGCGGGAATGACCTTCGAGGTGAAGGATATTCCGCGCCAGCTGCGCAGCGGCTGCGGATTGTGCATTTACCTGAGCTGCATGCCAGGCGATGAGCAACGATGGGTTATACCCGGCGAAACGGCAGCCCTGTTTCGCGTCGCCGGAAATGACTATCACCTGTTGGCGACCTATGCACACCGCGGTAGCCCGGATGAGGCGTTAGCCGACATCCGGGACGCTTCCCCGGTAGCGCTTACGCTTACCGGGGCTACCGACAAAATGCCCAACCGTAGCCCGGGTAAGGCGTAAGCCGCTACCCGGGGGCTGGCAGCTTAGCCTCAGCCCAACAGCTGGCGAACGCAGGATTTGAATACCCGCACGCCATCCGCCAGCGCGGTGCGATCGAAATGCATTTCCGGATGATGCAGGCCCGGCAGCAGGTTGCAGCCCAGTCCCCAGAAGCCACCTTTCACCGCCGGGCGCAGACGCAAATAGTGGAAAAAATCTTCGCTGCCCGGCGTACTCTTCGCGGCCGTTAAGCCCGCCTCGCCAAAGGTTTCGCATATTGCCTGGCTTATGATAGCCGTGGCTTCTGCGTCGATAATCGCCGCCGGCATCTCTTTGACTACCCGGATGTCGACGCTGGCGCCATATGCTGCTGCGCTACTCTCGATAGCCCTGACCACGCGTTCTTTGAGTGTCGCCATGCCGTCATTTTCCTCGCAGCGCAGATCCCAACAGACGTGCGCTTTCGCCGGCACCGAATTGGTGACGCCCGCATCGCAAAGAAAGCGCGTCGCTTTCGCGCTCCAGGTGAGCGACGGCGCCAGATGGATACCGTTCACCGCCTGTACTGCATGCGAGGCGGCATCCAGCGCGTTAATGCCCAGATGCGGACGAGCGGCGTGAGCGGCTTTGCCGTGAAAATCCACCATCACCGTCGCCGAAGCGGAATAGTACATTGCCGGTACCGCCTGGCCCATCGGACACTCTTCCAGCGGCCGGAGATGGAAGCCGAACAGCATCTCTACGTCATCCAGTACCCCGGCCTCCGTTAAAGCGATCGCGCCCGTCCCCAGCTCTTCAGCAGGCTGAAAAAGCACTTTTAACTTCCCACGCTTTACCAGTCCCTCGGCGAGGATCTCTTCGGCGGCGGTTAATACCACCGAAGAGTGGCCATCATGACCGCAGGTATGACGGGCCTCTAAGCGGCCATCGATAATATGGCCCAGCGCATCCATATCTGCCCGTAGCGCCACCACTGGCCCCGGTTCCCCGCTATCGATTTCGGCGACAATCCCGGTAGTCCCGCCAACGTTGCGGTGAACCCGGAACCCTGCCGCCGCCAGGGCGTCGCCGATGTAAGCCGAGGTTTTGTACTCCTCAAAGCCCAACTCAGGTATTTGGTGCAGATAATTGAAATGCTCTAACGTTCGCGACACGACTGACTCCTTGCCTTTCATTATGCCATCACGCGCATGACCAGCATGGCGATGACGGCGTTGATAATGCTCACCGCCATCAGCAGCGGCCAGTATTTTTTCGGGACATCCGCCACCCCAAGCAGCCGCCCCATATACTGTAGTTGCGAACCCATCAGGAAGATGGCCGGGATCAGGATAGTGACGTCCGCCACGTTGAGGGTGCCTTTACTCAACAGGCTCACCGCCACTCCCGTCCCCGCCGAGGCGGAAAGCCAGGAGGTGAGCAGCACGGTAATCGCTTCGCCCGGTAAGCCAAACAGGCCCATCAGCGGCGCGCAGACCTGGCCTATCAACTGCATCACCCCGAGCAAATTAAGCATTTCGGCGATCACATATGCCATTAATACATTCGGCATCAGATTGTTGATGGCGATATTAAATCCTTTACGTGCACCGATAACAAAAATATCAAACGGATTACTGGCCACTTTTGCCGAATTACTCATTATCAAAATCCCCTTTATAGGCCGTATTCAAAACCAGACGGGTGATTGCCGCGCCCACGAATTTCAGCACAAACATTAACAGCAGCGGAATAATAATAGGGATGGTTAACGATGCGAAAAGCGCTGAGCCAATGGAGAAATAGTTATTGATCAGACCGGCGCCGGAATATTGCCATGCCCCCATAATCACCACATCTTTCCGACTAATTTTTTTGCTGTCATACAGCTCTTTGGTCAACGCGGCCCCGGCATCGGTGCTTTGGAGGTCGGTAATTAACGCCAGACCGGTATAACCCGGGATCCCCAGTAACGGGCGTAACAACGGCGTCAGCAGCTTATGCGCTGCACGTATCGCGCCATAATGGGTAAAGATTTCCAGCAACCCCAGCGCCAGCATCACCGTAGGGACCAGCGACAGCGCAAACAAGAAACCGGCCTTGGCGCTGATGCCGCCGCTGCCGATAAAAGTGTTAGTTTCCGGGGTCTTCATCGTGCCAAATGCGCCGCCGAGGGTGGTAAAGTCGAAAGCCCCCAGCCAGGCCATCCCTTCCACTTTAAACAGCAGCCCGGAGAAGACTAATAACACCACCACCAGCGAGATCCATGCTCCAGGTCCTACCCGCCACTCATTTGTCGCGTCGTCGGAGGAACGTTCCAACGTTTTATTTTCACTCATACCCTGTCCTCACATTATGAAATATTTTATTGGTCTTTTGCCATTTGGACGCTTTTCAATGTATTGGTTTTGGCATTGATTATTTTGACGTAAAACACCCATCAATAAATAAGGTGCCTCTCTTTTCCCGAAAAGCCGGCAACAGGCATATACCTCACTTATTTATCTTTTTACTGGCATATCGATATCTTATTATTGGCAACCACCGGTGGTACTGGTTTATTGCCATGGCAGTTAATCCGTTCCGTGACTCCCCTTGTCTGTTATGTACCTGAATCACGATTATCTATAACTAGCCGGGATGATAAATGTCTGGTAAAGGATGTTATTGTTGACCTGAAGTCAACAAAGGAGGGAGACAGGATGTTGCATGAACGACCCATGAGCTATCTGTACGAAGTGGGGATCCAGGGGGGCATTCGGCGGGCCGCTGATATTCTGGGGATTAATCCGTCGGTTATCAGCCGCCAGATAGCGCATCTGGAGCGAACGCTGGAACTCCCTCTGCTGGAGCGACAGGGGCGCAATGTGGCGCTCACTGAAGCCGGACGTTTGCTGGCCGAGGATTACCACGAAAGCCGCCAGCGGCGGGAAAAGCTGGAGAGTCATCTAAAGGATTTACGCCATATGCGTGGCGGCACCATCTCTGTGAGAATTGGCGGGGGGTTGGTGACGACCTTTATCGAGTCGGTGATGAGCACGTTTTCGCAGTCGTGGCCGAACGTATTCGTTGATATTAGCGTCGGCAATATGCAGGAGATGCTCAACGATATCGCCAGCGGTGAAGCGGATATGGCGGTCGCCTTCGGCCCCATCGGCAATCCGGAGCTTAAACGCCACAGCTTCCAGTGGGGGCCCATCTGCGCGGTGGTCTCTCCGCAGCATCCCATCGCGCGACAGTCAATGGTGACCATCGATGAGCTGACGCAATATCGCCTGATCGCCCTGACAGAAAGCTTTGGCCTACAGCGCCATATGAACGCCATGTTTAAAACCGCCGGGCGGCAGTTTCATCCGGCCTATCGCTGCAACCTCTTTTCCACCGCCATGAGCCTGAGCCAGGCCGGTCTGGGGATCTCTTTCATGACCGAATTCGCCGCCCGGGAAGCAATCGCTCACGGCATACTAAAGGCGGTCCCCATCGACCATCCGATCGCCAGCAGCGCCCAATGCCACTTATTACGCAACTCGAACCGCCGCTTTCCCCCCGCCGCGCACCATATGTGGCGCTTACTCCATAACGCCTTTCGCGATGCGCAGCGGGCGATGACGGTGTGACCCTATTCGCTCACCACAAAGCGCGTCGCCGCAAAGCAGTTCAGAAGACGGTGCATGAGAAAGACCAGAGTCAGCGTCACCACCAGCGAGACCGTCACCGAGGTGATGCGGTACAGGTCGCTGAATACCAGATCCTGATAGGGATGCAGATTCTGGCCGAACATAATGCCGATGGTGGTGATGCTGGCGAAGCCCACCCCGGCGCCCACTTTCTCCATCACGTGCAGGCGGGCGCTGAAGGCCAGCCCGAGACCAATCAGCGGCATCATCAGGATCATGTGGTTGCTGAAATCATAGATGATCAGTTGCACCACCAGAATATAGAGACAGGCCAGCACCACCCCGACGACGCGCCAGATCGAGCTGATCACCGCCCCGCGATAGTGCATCGGGAACAGGATCAGGATCCCGGCCATCAGCGCCGACAGCGAGTCACTGAGATCGCAGATCTGGAACACCACAAAGATGATCGTCGCGACCGTACCGGAGAGCAGCGACTCGTGGCGAATGCGGGCGGCGTCTTTTTCAATGCGCGGCGGCGGCTTGCGCGGTTCGACGTCCGGGATCAGGTAATGCAGCAGCGCGCTCAGCGCCACCGCCAGCACGCAGGCTTCCATATTGGAGAACATCAGGGTGTGCCAGTTGCTGGTGGGATAGCTCATAAAGTTGAGCATCGTGCTCTGGCACACCACGCCCATCGACCCCAGCAGAAACAGCGGCCCCTGGCTCATAAAGCGAAAACGCATCACGTACAGGGCGAACACCACCAGGGTCATGATCACCGGCCACTGCGACAGATAACCGACGATCAGTACCATTTCGACGCAGTTCACCGCCGCGCTGAACACAAACTGGCGGGCGACATGGCGGTTGAACACCGGCACCAGCGACATCAGCATCAGCGGATACACCACAAAAAATACGCCGTACTGCACGTCGTAGAAGGTGGAGATGCTGAGCGCAATCGTCCCGGCCACGGCGATACGCACCGTCTGGCGAAAATCATTCGCCGTGTAGACGATATTGCCGTGCGGCGTAAAGACGTGCGCCAGGGTATTAATAGACATAGTGCAACCAGCTCACCAGGTGGATCTGCAGGCCGGCAAAGGTGCGGGCGAAAGGTCCTTCGCTATTGTACAGTTGCACCGTAGCGCGGGCGCCGGTCGGCAGCGGTTTGTCTAGCGGCTGATCCAGGGCGACGTGAATGCGCATGCGCTGTGCGTCGCGCACCCAGCGGGTGGACTGCTCCGGCTGCGACAGCTGGCCGTTCACCGCCTCCTGCCCCGCCAGAATCCCGGCATCGCTGCTGGTGACGTGCGCCGGGAAGACTTGCCCCGGCAGGGCATCAAAGACCACCGCTGCATCGGTATTCACCGCCGTGTGGCGCAGGCTCTTTTCACGGAAGTCAGCGACGATATCTGTATTGTTGTTGACCAGCGCCAGCACGGCCGTCGCCGCGGTGGCGTAGATCCCCGGGTTAAGCTGCAGGTTGCTGACCATACCGTCAGTTTCGGCACGCACCTGGGTCCAGGCCAGGTTCAGCTGCGCCTCCTCCAGCGCATTACGGTATTTCTGCAGAGTGACGTTGCGCTTATCGTCGCGCTCACCGCGCTGGATCAGCAGGTTCTGGATCTGCGCGTTCAGCGCCGAGACCGACTGCTCGCTGGTCTGCCAGGTGGTCCGCACCTTATCGAGGTCGGACTGCGAGACGTTCTGCATCGTACTCAGGCGCTGGTAGCGATCGAGCGTGACCTTATCGTTACGGGCGGTGTACTGTGCGGTGCGCAGGTTGGCGCGGGCGGCGGCGATTTGTGCATCCAGTTGCTGGTTGCTCAGTTTCGCCTGCTCGAGGGCGATCTGCGCCGCTTCAACTTTATTAATGAATGGCGTTGGGTCGAGCTCATACAGCAGGTCGCCCTTTTTCACCTGGCTGTTGTTGTGCACATAAACGTGCGAGACATAGCCGGAGACCCGCGACGAAACCGGGGTCACCACGCGCATGACGGTGGAGTCCGGCGTCAGCGGGATCCAGATATCGGCAACGATAAACCAGGCGAATATTCCCAGAAAAGCGGCAATACTCACCCGTACCCAGCGGGCAAATTTTTGTTCAGGCGTCATCATAGTGTGTTAGATCTTGTTATCTTCTTCGCGGATATTCCGCAAACGGCAGGCGATTTGATTTAATGTGTCGCTGAAGGTGGCGAGGTCGGCCTCCGGGATGGTCTGAGTCACGCGTTCCTGATAGGTCTCGATCACGCAGCTCAGTTTTGCCAGAATCGCCCGCCCCTCGGCGGTCAGCGTCAGCAGGCGAATGCGTTTGTCATATGGCGATGTAGAACGCACCAGATAGCCCTGCTTTTCCAGTAACGAGAGGGTGCGCATCAGCGGCGGCAGTTCAATTCCCTGCACCTCCGCCAGTTCGCTGACCGAGACGTTGTCTCCCAGCTGATGCAGTTGCATCAACACCGTCCAGCTGGACTGGGTGAGTCCGGTATCGGTGATAGCGGAGTCAATAATGGCGCGCCACTGGCGCACCACCATGGCCATTCTCATCCCCAACGGGCGGCGGGCAAACAGGTCGTCTTCGGTCACAGGTTTTCCTCTCATTGTTGAGAAGAAAATAATACTTATCAGGGTAAGTATCAAGAAACGGACGATCGCGCCGCATCAATTGATAAATTTCGTGAATGTATTCCCCGGCGTCGCCAGCGCTTACCGGGGCAAAGAAGGAATGATGCCTGAAAAAAACCGCACTTTTTAATTGATCTGATCCCGACGCAGGCCGATGTCTTTCAGCTGTTCGTCGCTCATTCGCTGCAAAGCTCTGCGCGTTTGCTCCTGAAGCCACCATTTTTTGATAAAGCGCACCAGCAGTACGAAACCGATAAATGGCTGTCTTGCCCTGTTCTCGTGAAATTCCATCCTCTACCTCCTCACCTTGCCAGAGGCTTTATCTTCACGGATTTGGGGCCAAGGAATACAGATTCACAAAACGCTTTTCTTTAACATACAGATTAGCTAAAACGTACACCAGAACCCAATTTTTACGCCAATCTGTACTGGTTATTCCATCTGTATGGCGGAAATTAAGGATACAGCATGACCCGCTACCAACATCTCGCTACGCTGCTGGCCGAACGCATCGAACAGGGCCTGTATCGCCACGGCGAAAAACTGCCGTCGGTGCGCAGCCTGAGCCAGGAGCACGGCGTCAGCATCAGCACCGTCCAGCAGGCCTATCAGTTGCTTGAGCAGCAGCAGATGATCGTACCGCAGCCGCGATCGGGCTATTTCGTTGCCCCGCGCAAGGCCCAGCCGCCGGTGCCGCCGATGTCGCGTCCGGTACAGCGCCCGGTGGAGATCACCCAGTGGGATCAGGTGCTGACCATGCTCGACGCCCGCTACGATAAATCGATTATCCCCTTCGGCGGCGGCTCGCCGGATGTCACACAGCCAAGCCTGAAGCCTATCTGGCGCGAACTGAGCCGGGCGATCCAGCATAACCTCAGCGAAGTGCTGAACTATGACGAGCTGGCCGGGCGCCGCGAGCTGAGGGAGCAGATCGCCCGTCTGATGCTTGACGGCGGCTCGATAGTGACGGCTGACGATCTGGTGCTCACCAGCGGCTGCCATAGCGCGCTGTCTCTGGCCTTGCTGTCGGTATGCCAGCCTGGCGATATCGTGGCGGTGGAATCTCCCTGCTACTACGGCACGATGCAGATGCTGCGCGGACTGGGATTAAAGACCATTGAGATCCCTACCGATCCGGAAACCGGGATCAGCATTGAGGCCCTGGAGCTGGCGCTGGATCAGTGGCCGATCAAAGGGGTGATCCTCGTGCCAAACTGCAATAACCCGCTGGGCTTTATCATGCCGGACGCTCGCAAGCGCGCGGTGCTGAACCTGGCCCAGCGCCACGATATCGTGATTTTCGAGGATGATATTTACGGCGAGCTGGCCACCGAGTACCCGCGCCCGCGCACCATTCACTCCTGGGATATCGACGGCCGGGTGATGCTCTGCAGCTCTTTTACCAAAACCATCGCCCCCGGCCTGCGCATCGGTTGGATAGCGCCCGGGCGCTACTACGACAAGCTGCTACAGATGAAGTACGCCGCCAGCGGCACTAACGTCCCCTCCACTCAGCTGGCGGCTTGCAATTTTATTCGCGAAGGCCACTATCACCGCCACGTGCGGCGGATGCGGCAGATCTATCAGCGTAATATGGAGATCTACACCTGCTGGCTGCGGGAATTTTTCCCGTGCGGGATCTGCGTCACCCGGCCAAAAGGCGGTTTTATGCTGTGGGTGGAGCTCCCGGAGCAGGTGGATATGGTCTGCGTCGCCAAACAGCTGTGCCGGTTGAAGATCCAGGTCGCGCCGGGCTCGCTGTTTTCGGCAGCGGGCAAGTATCGCAACTGCGTCAGGATCAACTGCGCCCTGCCGCCGACCGAGAAACATAAAGCAGTGATGGTGAAGCTGGGAGAAGCGGTGAAGGTGGCGATGGAGTGAAGTTTAACCTGTTCTCCCCGGTGGCGCTGCGCTTACCGGGGCTACGGGTTACCCCGCGTCCGCAAATCAGCTTCACTGGTCAAAAAACACCATTCCCTTATACGGCTGCTCACGGCAGGCGGCCAGCCGCTGGTCGAGACTGCCGACGTGCAGCTCCAGCTTGTGGCCATCGGGATCGAGGAAATAGTGCGAGGCGCCTTCGCTGCGGTTTAGCTTCCAGACCGCCACGCCGGCAACCTCCAGGCGGGCGGCGAAGCTGGCGAAATCCGCCTCGCTAATGCTAAACGCATAATGGGTGTAGTCGCTCTCTTCCGACGGGGTGATGCGCCGCTGCGGATCCAGCGACAGGCACAGCCACAGATCGCCGCAGGAGAGATAGGCGCCACTGTCCCAGCGGGCGTGCAGCGTCATGCCCAGCAGTTGCTGATAAAACGCCACGCTCGGCGCCAACTGGCTGACTGCCAGGGTCAGGTGATTCAGTCCACTCAGCATGTCTGTTCCTCCAGTGAATTCACAATGAACTGACGCAGCCATTGATGCGCCGGGTCGCGGTGCCAGCGCTCGTGCCACAGCATCAGCATCTCAAAGCCGGCGACCGCCAGTGGCGGCTCGACGACTTCCAGCCCGCTCTGCCCGCGCACCAGCCGCTCCGGCAGCACCGCCACCAGATCGCTATTGCGCAGGGTCTCCAGCATAAACAGGAAATGTGGCACGGAAAGGACAACCCGCCGCGCCAGGCCAAGATTCGCCAGCGCGGTATCGGTCGCCGCGCTGAAGCCGCCCCCGTCCGGGGAGACGATCACGTGCTCCAGCTGACAGAACGTTTCCAGGCTAAGCCCAGGCCGCAGCGCCGGATGCTCCGCCCGGCCTGCCAGCACATAGCGTTCGCGAAACAGCAGGCGCTGATGTAGCCCCGGCGGCGCGCCCTCGCGGGTATGAAAGAAGAGATCTACTGTATCGCTGGCCGCCTGCTGCTCCAGCCGCGCCGGCTGTAGCTCGAACACCGCCAGCCGACTGCCGGGAGAGGCCAGCCGTAGCCTGCCCAGCATCGGCAGGAGGATCGCCGAGGCCATATAGTCCGTCGCTGCCACCCGCCAGGTCTCCGCCGCCGTCGCCGGATCAAAAGGCGCCACCGGCGCCACCGCCTGCTCCAGTGCGGCTAGCGCTGCGCGCAGCGGCTGGCGAAGTTCATCGGCGCGGGCGGTGGGCTGCATGCCGCGCGGACCCGGCATCAGCAGCGGGTCGGCGAAAATCTCCCGCAGCCTGGCGAGCTGAATGCTCACCGAGGGCTGCGACAGATTCAGCCGCTGCGCCGCCCGGGTGACATTATTTTCACTGAGCAGCACATCAAGCGTGCGCAGCAGATTAAGATCCAGACGATGTAAATTAAGCACGGCTATACCTGGAATTTAAGTAATTAATTTCTACTATAGCGTCAGCTTTCCTACTCTGCAGCTCTCCATACGCCAGAGGTGATGTTATGAAAGTACTGCTGATTTACGCCCATCCGGAACCGCGCTCGCTTAATGGCGCGCTGAAAAATTTTGCCGTCCGCCATCTGCAGCAGGCCGGGCATGAAGTGCAAGTCTCCGATCTCTACGCCATGCGCTGGAAGGCAGGGTATGACGCCGATGACAGCGGCGCCCCGCCGGTCGGCGAGTTCTGGCGGCCGACCCTCGATTCCAAACAGGCTTTTGCCCAGGGCACCCAAAGTGCGGATATCGCAGCCGAGCAGGAAAAGCTGCTGTGGGCCGATACGGTGATTTTCCAGTTTCCGCTGTGGTGGTTCTCAATGCCCGCCATCATGAAGGGCTGGATCGACCGGGTGTACGCCTGGGGCTTTGCCTATGGCGTCGGCGAGCACAGCGACCGCCACTGGGGCGATCGCTATGGGGAAGGCACCTTCGTCGGCAAACGGGCGATGCTGATCGTCACCGCCGGCGGCTGGGCGGAACACTATTCACCGCGCGGGATCAATGGCCCCATCGACGACATCCTGTTCCCCATTCAGCACGGTATGCTGTTCTATCCCGGCTTTGAGGTGCTTCCGCCGCTGGTGTTCTACCGCACGGATAAAACCGATGCCGGGCAATTCGCCGACCAGTGCGCCACGCTGGCCGAGCGGCTGGACACGCTGTGGCAAACCGAGCCCATTCCATTCCGCCGGCAAAATCATGGCGATTATCTGATCCCGTCGCTGACGCTGCGCCCGGAGCTGGCGCCGGGGCAAAGCGGCCTGGCGGTGCATCTGGCAACGAAATAAACCTCAACGCGATAGCCCATCCGGGTTATCGCGTTCATTAATATGACAATTTGTGAGCCTCCACGCATTAACGGTATCCCGTCGCACGAAGCCACCTCTCATATTGATAGCGATCAAGAATAATCATACCGTCTGGTCGGTATGATTCCGGCCATGAATATGGAAGCCCAGCATCGTAAAAAAGATCCCGTCCGTCTCCACCGTCAGTTGCTTGAATCGGCAGCGATGATTGCCGGCCGGGATGGTATCGCCGCCCTGTCGCTGAACGCCGTCGCCCGCGAGGCTGGCGTGAGCAAAGGTGGCCTCCTGCATCACTTTCCCAATAAGCAGGCGCTGATTTTCGCCCTGTTCGCCCGGCTGCTGGCGATCATGGAAAAGGCGATTAGCGAACTGATGGCCGCCGATAACATCGCTTACGGGCGCTTTACCCGCGCCTATTTGCGCTATCTGTCCAACCCGGAGCTGACGGACACTCACGAAAGCCGCCAGTTGATGGTGCTGTCGCTGGCGATGCCGGACGAGCCGGTGCTGCGAAAATGCTGGCGCGACTGGATGCTGGATCACCTGGCGCAGGGCGATGCGCTGGATAACGGCCCGACCGGCACGCTGGTACGCTACGCGGCCGACGGCATCTGGTTATCGGAACTGACCGAAGGGCGCACCATGAGCAATGAACACCGCCAGTCGCTGGTGAACGATCTGACCAAAATGACGCTTCCCGCGTGAAGCGAATAGAGTGAGGCCGCGATGCGCTATAACATCAATGCCCGTCTCATTTATGATGCAACGGACGGCACGCTTACCCTGCCCGGCAGCGATGAACCGGATAGCCAGCTATCCATCACCGCCAGCGCGCTACTCTATTTTTTTCTCCGCCATACCGGCGTCGTCAGCCGCGATGAAGTATTAAAAAAAGTCTGGGATGATAACGGCTTAACCTCTTCCAACAGCAACCTCAATCAATACCTGAGTATGCTGCGCAAAACCTTCCGCCACTACGATATCGATAACATTATCGTCACCGTGTCGCGCGGCATGCTGCAGCTGAACCAGGATCTGAGTATTGAACTGCTCGATGCCGGGCCGGCGCTTACCGAGGCCGCTAACCCACCCGAGAGGGCTGCTGAAACCGTCCCCCCGGCGGCGACAACGCCGCCCACCGATTCGCCACATGCGCGCGGAATGTGCTGGTATCTGGCCGGCGGCTGTCTGCTGATCATCGCCCTGCTGCTGGTGGCATTCACTTTTGCCGGTACCCACGTCGCCCGACCGATCAATCTGACGCTGATGAACCACAGCCAGTGCGAACTGCTGGCCAGCGATGAAATGCTGCGTTCGGTTTCCGCCACGGCCTACGCTAAGAATTTCGATGAGGTGCGTCAGCGGCTGAAGCTCGGCTGCAAGCCGGGGGAGCGTTTCGTTTTCTTCTACGGCGACCGGCTGGAGACTAACGGCCTGGGCCGGGTATTTCTCGCCCACTGCGCGATGCACGAGGACAACCCGTTTAGCTATTGCGATAACTACTTTTACTACTCCTGGAAGCCGCAATGAAACTCGCGCCCCGCACCTTTTTCGCCCTTTCCGCTCTGACGTTTGTCGCCGCCGCCGGTTTTAGCGTCTGGCGCCTGCTGCCAGATGCCAACGATGGCGTGATGAGCTGCTCCACCAAAGCGATCATGCGTTTTGAAAACATGGAAAAAGAGAATGTGAACGGCAATATCCATTTTAACTTTGCCGCTAACGGCAACGGTTCGATGGTGGTGGAAGGCTATACCGATTCTGCCGCCGGCTGGCTCTACCTGCAGCGCTACGTCAAATTCAGCTACACCAGCCAACGCATCTCGGCAACCGAACGCCACTACCGCATCAAAAAGTGGGAATCCAGCGCCTCATCCATCGACGAATCGCCGAATGTCATCTTCGACTACTTCATGCGCGAAATGTCCGACAGCCATGACGGCCTGTTCCTCAACGCGCAAAAGCTTAACGACAAAGCTATCCTGCTGAGCTCTATCAACTCGCCGCTCTACATCTGCACGCTGAAGTCCGGCAGCACGCTTAACTAACCCGTCCCCCCTGAACCGCCGCGAGGAAAATGCGCCCTCGCTCACGCTCCATTATTGCCCCCTCTTTCCACGATGCTAAAAGCGCACGTTTTGCATTTAGCTTCGACGCCAAAACATGAGCATACCCACAATTATCACGCGGCTATATTACTAACCGCTGGCAAGTAATTAACATCTTATTAACATTCATCTCCCGCCGATAAATAGCCTAAAAAAGCGCCATATCATCATAAAAATCAATACGCATAAAACAGAACGAAAAGATAAATAGAAGCCTGGATAAGGCTAAATCACAGAGTAAAAACCTAAAATATTCATCTACACGGATTTAAATTTCACTTCCTTCCCCATTCCCTATAGTGAACCCCGAACGCCGCTTCCGCGTGTTGATGCCGTTACGCGGACGGTTTTCCCGAATAACAAAACCTGTTCTGGAGGAGATCACGATGGGTGATGCATTGGGGCTTATCGAAACCAAAGGTCTGGTGGCCTGTATTGAAGCAGCGGACGCGATGTGTAAAGCCGCCAACGTCGAACTGATCGGCTATGAAAACGTCGGCTCCGGCCTGGTCACCGTGATGGTGAAAGGCGACGTCGGCGCGGTAAAAGCGGCGGTGGATTCCGGTGTGGAATCCGCGCAGCGCATCGGCGAAGTGGTGACCTCGCTGGTCATCGCGCGTCCACATAACGACATCAACAAAATCGTCATTAAACACAAGGCCTGAAGGCCAGGAGAACACAAATGGGTGATGCATTAGGTCTGATTGAAACCAAAGGTCTGGTGGCCTGCATTGAAGCGGCGGATGCGATGTGTAAAGCCGCCAACGTCGAGCTTATCGGCTATGAAAACGTCGGCTCCGGCCTCGTCACCGCCATGGTGAAAGGCGACGTCGGCGCGGTAAAAGCGGCAGTCGATTCCGGCGTTGAATCCGCACAACGCATCGGCGAAGTGGTGACCTCGCTGGTCATCGCCCGTCCGCATAACGACATCAACAAAATCGTCTCGCATTACAAAATTGCGGACTAACGGAGAAACCTGATGAAAGAAGCGCTTGGTCTTATCGAAACCAAAGGTCTGGTGGCCTGTATTGAAGCCGCGGATGCGATGTGCAAAGCCGCCAACGTCGAATTGATTGGCTATGAAAACGTCGGCTCCGGCCTGGTCACCGCGATGGTGAAAGGCGACGTCGGCGCGGTCAACGCAGCGGTCGACTCCGGCGTGGAAGCGGCGAAACGCATCGGCGAAGTCGTCAGCTCTCGCGTCATTGCGCGTCCACATAACGACATCGAAAAAATCGCGGCGCAGCACAAAGCATGACCTGACAGGGCGCGCCCCGTCTCCACTCTTTTCGTCTGATGAAGGATAGACTCATGATTGAACTGGATAACGATTTGCAGTCCCGGCAGAACGCGCGGGAACTGGTGCGCAACGCCAAAAAGGCGCAGGCGATGCTGGCCACCTTTTCGCAGCAGCAAATCGACGCCATCGTGAAAAACGTGGCCCAGGAAGCAGCGCACCACGCCGAAGCGCTGGCGAAAATGGCCGCGGAAGAGACCGGTTTTGGCAACTGGCAGGACAAAGTGCTGAAAAACCGTTTCGCCTCGCTGCGCGTCTACGACGCCATCAAAGATATGAAGACCGTTGGCATCATTCATGACGACCCGGTAAAAAAAGTGATGGACGTGGGCGTGCCGCTGGGCGTCATTTGCGCGCTGGTCCCCTCAACGAACCCAACCTCTACGGTTATCTACAAAGCGCTGATCGCCCTCAAGGCCGGCAACGCCATTATCTTCTCCCCGCATCCGGGCGCGCGTCAGTGCAGCTGGAAGGCGATTGAAATCGTCAAACGCGCGGCGGAAGCGGCCGGTGCGCCGGAGGGCTGCGTCGACGGCATCACCCAGCTGACGCTCGAAGCCACCTCTGAGCTGATGCACAGCAAAGACGTGTCGCTGATCCTCGCCACCGGCGGCGAAGGCATGGTGCGTGCGGCCTATGCGTCCGGCACCCCAACCATCAGCGGCGGCCCGGGCAACGGCCCGGCGTTTATCGAACGCAGCGCCGATATCCACCACGCGGTGAAAGATATCATCACCAGCAAAACCTTCGATAATGGGGTGATCTGCGCCTCCGAGCAGTCGATCATCGTCGAAGGCTGCATTTACGACGAGGTTCACCGCGAGCTGGAAGCGCAGGGTGCCTACTTTATGAATGAAGATGAAGCGGCGAAAATGGCGGCGCTGCTGCTGCGCCCGAACGGCACCATCAACCCGAAAGTGGTCGGCAAAACCGCGCTGTACCTCAGCCAGATGGCGGGCTTCTGTGTCCCGGCCAGCACTAAAGTACTGATCGCCGAACAGACCACCGTATCGCCGAAAAACCCCTACTCGCGCGAAAAACTGTGCCCGGTGCTCGGCCTGTACGTGGCAGAGGACTGGAAAGCCGCCTGCCACCGCGTGGTGGAGCTGCTGACCAACGAAGGACTCGGCCATACGCTGGTGATCCACACCCGTAATCAGGACGTCATCCGCCAGTTCAGCCTCGAAAAACCAGTTAACCGTATTCTGATTAATACCCCGGCGGCACTCGGCGGTATCGGCGCGACCACTAACATCTCCCCGGCGCTGACCCTCGGCTGCGGCGCGGTCGGCGGCGGCTCCAGCTCCGACAACGTCGGCCCGATGAACCTGCTCAATATCCGCAAAGTCGGCTACGGCGTGCGGTCGATCGACGAGCTTCGCGCCCCGGGCAGCCGCCCTGAACCACAGCCGACCATCGTCTCTCCGGCGAGCGATCCGCAGCGCAGCATTCTTGATGACCTGCGTTTCAACGCCCCGGCCAACGCCGCGCCAGCGCGATCCGCAGGCAGCGATGACCGTTTCGCCAGCGCAGGCGCCGCCAGCATGGAAGGCGAAATCAACGAGCAAAACGTGGAACGCGTTATCCGCCAGGTGCTGGAGCGCCTTGCTAAGTAACGCACTGATATAAGGCGATAAACGATGATTCTCGCAAAGGTAACCGGCCATGTCGTCGCCACGCAGAAATGCGATGAGCTACGCGGCAGCAACCTGCTGTTGGTCACCCGACTGGATGACAATCAGCAGCCGATGAAGGACCAGACCTGGGTCGCCGTCGATAACGTCGGCGCCGGTATGCACGACATCGTGCTGGCGGAAGAGTACTTCGCGCTCAATAAAGACCGCTACAAAGCGATGTCGGTGGTCGCCATTGTCGAGAACGTGTTTCGGGACGCCTAACAGGAGTGAATAGCCCAATGAGTGAATTTTTACTGAAACCGCGGATTTGCTTCGGTCAGGACGCCCTCTCGGTGCTGAACGAACTCTCCGCCCGTAGCGTGCTGCTGGTGACCGATCAAGCGATGGTGAAGTTTGGCCTCGCCGAGCGCGTCACCGCCCTGCTGCGCCAGCGCGGGATCGCCTGGCAGGTGTGGGACGACGTGGTGGCCGATCCGGATATCGCCACCGTGGTGCGCGGCATGAAGCTGATGGATAACCACTATCCGGATCTGGTTATCGCGCTCGGCGGCGGTTCGGTAATCGATGCCGCCAAAGCGGTTATTTTCTCCCTGGCGCAAACCCGTCCGCAGGCTAACCGGCCGCGTCCATGCTTTGTCGCCATCCCCACCACCAGCGGCACTGGTTCGGAAGTCACCGCCTTTTCGGTGGTGAAAGCCAACGCGGAGAAGCTGGTGTTGGTGGATGCGTCGCTGCTGCCGGATATCGCCATTCTTGACCCGGCGCTGGTGGCTTCGGTACCGCCGGCAATTACCGCCGACACCGGCATGGACGTGCTGTGTCACGCCCTTGAGGCCTACGTCTCCCGCGCCGCCAGCGACTTTTCCGACGCGCTGGCGGAGAAAGTGGTGCAGCAGGTATTTCGCTATCTGCCGACCTGCTGGCGCAGCGGCGACAACCTGCTGGCGCGCGAAAAGATGCACAACGCCTCCTGCATGGCGGGCATGGCCTTCACCAATGCCTCGCTGGGGATAACCCACAGCCTGGCACACGCCCTCGGCGGCGTCTTCCGCGTGCCCCATGGCCGCGCCAACGCCCTGCTGATGGCGCACGTCGTCGCCTGGAACGCCGATGTCGACGGCCAGTGCGACACCCTCGCGGCGCATAAATATGCCCGTCTGGCGCATCTGCTGGATCTGCCTGCCGCCTCGCCACGCCAGGGCGTCGCCAGCCTGCTGGTCGCCATTCAGGCTTTAAAAGAAGAGATGAGCATGCCCTCCGGCATTAGCGACACCGGCATCGCGGCGGCTGAATTCGAGCGCCGCCTGCCGGAGATGGTCGGCCAGGCGCTGCGCGACAGCTGTACTCCGACCAACCCACGCGCGCCAGACGCTAACGCGTTAACCGAACTTTATCGCCAGGCGTGGCATGGACAACAGACATCGCCCGGCGGCGCTCCGCTTGCGCGGGCCTACGGGTAACAGATAACCGGGTGATCGCTGGGTTATTTGTAGGCCGGGTAAGGCGTCAGCCGCCACCCGGCAGAAACGGACACTGTATCCACAACCGGGTTGTCATCAGCCGCGGAAAAAGAACATCTGGAGAATACTTCATGGCACACTACAACTTAACGCCGCGCGTCAAAGTGCTGGCAGACCGTTTACTCGCCCAGAAAAGCACGCTGTGCACCGAACATGCCACCACGCTGAACGCTCTTGATGGCGACATCGCGGGCGTTCCCGCCGCCGTTAAACCGGCGCGCCGCTTCTATGAACTGATGCGCCAGCTGCCGCTGACCATCAGCGCCGACGAGCTGATCGTCGGTAACCAGACCCGTAAACCGCACGGGGCGATTTTCCATGATGAAAGCGCCGCGCATCGCCCATCCGCGTTCCAGTTCCTCAACCTCAACAGCGATCTGGATTCACCGGACTACAAACTGGTGGTCGAAAAAGGCGTGCTGGCGATTAAACACCAGTTAGAAGAGAAAACTCGCGCCCTCGGTAGCGCGGTCAGCCGCAGCGGTATGGATGAAGTCAATGGCTGCCGCGCCGCCATCTACGCCTGCGACGCCCTGCTGGCGCTGGCGCAAAATCTGGCCAACAGCGCCGAACAGCTGGCGGCAGCGGAAACCAATGCTTATCGCAAAGCCGAGCTGCTCGACAGCGCGGCCATTCTGCACCACGTTCCGGCCCATCCGGCGCGTAATTTCAAAGAAGCCTGCCAGGCATTCTATCTGTTCCAGCTGGCGCTACAGCTGGACAACGGCAGCTATGCGGTTAACCCGCAAGGGGCGGATATCGCGCTACTGCCTTACTTCCAACGCGATATCAACAGCGGCGCGCTGAATACCCAGCAGGCCTATGAGATCGTGGAGTGCCTGTGGTTCAAGCTGGCGGAACTGAGCGAAGTCCGCGCCGCCTGCGCCATTGACGGCTATCCGATGCTCGACGCCATGCTGCGCGGCGCCGCTTTTGACCATGCTGAAGTGAACGAACTCTCGGCGATGTTTATCAGCGCCCAGCGCAACCTCAGCGCGCTGAATCTGCCGGTGCGCCTGTTTAGCGGCGTACAGCCGGTCAGCCACGCGCCGTTCGCCGCCTGCGCCGACACGCCGGTGATGGAAGGCTTAACCCCGCGCATGCAGCGCCTGCGTAACCACTACCTGACGGTACGCCCGAGCGTCTCTATCTATCGCGCGCTGGCCTTTACCGAAGTGGTCAAAGCCAACCCGGGCATGCCGACCATTCTGCTGCGGGCGAAAGCTTTTCGCCACGCCTGCGAAACCGCGCCGATTCTGATTCAGGACGATGAGCTGATCGTCGGCCATCCGTGCGGCAAGCCGCGCGCGGGCGCCTTCTCGCCGGATATCGCCTGGCGCTGGGTGCGCGACGAGCTCGACACCATGAGCACCCGCCCGCAGGATCCGTTTGAGATCAGCGAAGCAGATAAAAAAACCATTCGCGAAGAGATCGTCCCATTCTGGGAAGGCCGTTCGCTGGATGAGATTTGCGAAGCGCAATACCGTGAAGCCGGCGTCTGGGCCTTCAGCGGCGAGACCTTCGTCAGCGACCTCTCCTATCACCAGATTAACGGCGGCGGCGATACCTGTCCGGGCTACGACGTGCTGCTGTTCACCAAAGGGATGAACGGCATTAAAGCCGATGCCGAAGCGCATCTGGCCAGCCTGAGCATGGAAAACCCGGAAGATATCGACCGTATCTACTACTACAAAGCGGCGATTGAAACCTGTGAAGGGGTGGTCAACTACGCCCGCCGCATCGCCGCCCACGCCCGCGAACTGGCGGCTAAAGAGCAAAACGCCCAGCGCCGCGCCGAGTTGCTGACCATCGCCGACGTCAACGAAAACGTGCCGGCCAATCCGCCGAAGACCCTGCAGGAAGCGCTGCAGAGTATCTGGACCGTCGAATCACTGTTTGAAATCGAAGAGAACCAGACCGGGCTGTCGCTGGGGCGCGTCGACCAGTACTGCTACCCGATGTTCGAAGCCGATATCCGCGAAGGCCGCCTGACCCACGACAGCGCGCTGGAGCTGCTGCAGGCGTTCATCATCAAATGTGCCGAACTGATGTGGATGTCGAGCGAGCTGGGCGCGAAATATTTCGCGGGTTATCAGCCGTTTATCAACCTCACCGTTGGCGGCCAGAAACGTAGCGGGGGCGATGCCTGTAACGATCTGACCTATCTGATTATGGACGCCGTGCGCTTTGTGAAGGTTTACCAGCCGTCGCTGGCCTGCCGTATTCACAACCAGTCGCCGCAGAAATACATGGAAAAAATCGTCGACGTGGTGAAAGCGGGAATGGGCTTCCCGGCCTGCCACTTCGATGACTCCCACATCAAGATGATGCTGCGCAAAGGCTTCGATTTTGAAGACGCCCGCGATTACTGCCTGATGGGCTGCGTTGAGCCGCAGAAATCCGGGCGCATCTACCAGTGGACCTCCACCGGCTACACCCAGTGGCCTATCGCTATCGAATTCGTGCTCAACCGCGGGCGGATGGTGCTGTTCGATAGCTATCAGGGGCTGGATACCGGCGACCTGCGCGACCTGCGCACCTTCGACGAATTCGATGCGGCGGTGAAACAGCAGATCGCCCATATCGTGCGCCTGTCGGCCATCGGCACCGTCATCAGCCAGCGCGTCCACCGCGATGTGGCGCCGAAGCCGCTGATGTCGTTGCTGGTTGAAGGCTGTATGGAGAGCGGCAAAGATGTCGCCGCCGGCGGCGCGATGGTCAACCACGGTCCGGGGCTGATTTTCTCCGGTCTGGCGACCTACGTCGACTCGATGGCGGCGATCCGCAAGCTGGTGTTCGAAGAGAAGAAATACACCCTTGAGCAGATCCGCGATGCGCTGCTGGCCAACTTTGAAGGTTACGAAGCGCTGCGCCGCGACTGCCTGAACGCGCCGAAATACGGTAACGACGATAACTACGTCGACCAGTACGCGCTGGATATTACCGAATGGACCGAGAAAGAGTGCCGTAAGTACAAAATGCTCTACTCGACCCTCAGCCACGGCACCCTGTCTATCTCCAACAATACGCCAATCGGCGAGCTGACCAACGCCACGCCGAACGGCCGCCTGGCGTGGATGCCGCTCTCCGACGGCATCAGCCCGACTCAGGGCGCGGATAAACAAGGCCCGACGGCGATTATCAAGTCGGTCAGCAAGATGAACGTGGAGACCATGAACATCGGTATGGTGCACAACTTCAAGTTCCTCAAAGGGCTGCTGGATACCCCGGAAGGTCGCCACGGCTTGATTACCCTGCTGCGTACCGCCTCGATTCTCGGCAATGGCCAGATGCAGTTCAGCTATGTCGATAACGAAGTGCTGAAGAAGGCGCAGCAGGAGCCGGAGAAATACCGCGACCTGATCGTCCGCGTCGCCGGCTACAGCGCTTACTTCGTCGAGCTGTGCAAAGAGGTCCAGGACGAGATCATCAGCCGTACGGTGATTGAGAAGTTCTAGTTCTCTTAAAGAGAATTAAATGAGCTGTATTTGAGAAATAACCGGAAGTTCTCCGTCCCGTAACGGGACGGAGCGGGAGGCAAGCGTGATCGCAAAACAAGAATTAACGGGCCGAATTTTCAATATCCAGAAATATTCGATCTATGACGGCGATGGCATTCGCACGCTGGTGTTTTTTAAGGGCTGCAACATTCGCTGCCCGTGGTGCGCCAACCCGGAAGGGCTGAACAGCCAGTTCCAGGTGATGTTCTCGCACGACAAATGCATTAACTGCGGCGACTGCGTCAGCGTCTGTCCGGCGGGTATTCATTATCGGGCGGAAGAGAACGGCGAAATGAAGCACTTCGTCGACCGCAATAAAGACTGCATCGGCTGCCGCAAATGCGAAGAGATTTGCACCCAGAACGCGCTGGACATTATGGGCAAGGACGTCACCGTCAGCGAGCTGATGGAGATCATCATGCAGGACTACGACTTCTACATCTCCTCCGGCGGCGGCGTCACCATCGGCGGCGGCGAGATGAGCCTGCAGACCGATTTTGCCGTCGCCTTATTCAGCGAATGCAAAAAGATGATGATTAACACCGCTGTCGAAACCCAGGGCACCACCCCGCTTGCCAACTACCAGAAGCTGGCGCCGGTCACCGACACCTTCTTGTTCGACATAAAGCAGATTAACAGCGAACACCACAAAGCGATGCTCGGTATCGGCAACGAAGGGATCCGCCGCAATCTCGAATGGCTGGTGGATTCCGGTGCCAACGTCATTGTGCGTATGCCGCTCATTCGCGGCTACAACGACTCATTCGACGCCATTACCGGCGCCATTGATTACGTACAGAAGCTGGCGAAGCGTGGAAATATCCGCCGCATCGACATGCTGCCGTACCACCAGTTGGGACGCAAAAAGTACGAACGCCTGGATATGCCCTACCCGATTACCCAGGACCCGTCTTATACACCGGACGAACTGGACCGGCTGGAAACCTTCTTCCAGCAATTTGATTTTGATATTCGCTTAGTCCGCCATTAACAGGAGCCGACCATGAAAAGTTTAGGCGTAATTGAAACGCGAGGATGGGTCGCCGCCATTCAGGCCGTCGACGCCGCCTGTAAAGCTGCGGGAGTGACCTGCATTGGCTATCGCAAACCAGGCTCCGGGCTGGTGAGCGTCTGCTTTGAAGGGGAGATCAGCGCCATCCACACCGCCATTGAACGCGGCGTGGCGGTCGCAGGCGCCGAGCACACCGTGAAGTCGCTGGTGATTGCCCGCCCGGAGCGCTGCGTGGTTGAAGCGTTAAGCAACCTCAAAGGCAACCCGCCGCGCGAGCAAAAAAAGGCCGAACCGGTGGTTATCTCCGCCCCGGAACCTATCGTCCCCCCTGCCGCCCCGAACGAAACGGAAGATAAACATCCGGCGCTGAAGAAAGGGAAGAAGTCATGATCGACACCCTGGTTCGCGAAAAAATCGCCGCCCGCCTGAGCGCAACGGCGCCGGCGATCCCGGTGGGGATCTCCAACCGCCACGTCCATCTCGCGCAACAGGACGTCGAGGCGTTGTTCGGCAAAGGCTACAGCCTGACGCCGTTTAAACCGCTGCGCCAGCCGGGGCAGTTTGCCGCCCAGGAGTGCGTGACCGTTGTCGGGCCGAAGGGCTCGCTGACCAACGTCCGTGTCCTCGGGCCGACCCGCCCGGTTTCGCAGCTGGAAGTATCGCGCGCCGACTGTTTCACGCTCGGGATTAAGGCGCCGGTTCGTGAGTCCGGCCAGCTGGATAATGCCGGTAGCGCGCTGCTGATTGGGCCCGCAGGCCACGTTGAACTCCATTCGCAGGTGATCTGCGCCTGGCGGCATATTCATATGTCGCCGCAGGACGCGCGCCAGCTCAACGTTAGCAATGGCCAGAAGGTCAGCGTGCGCAGCAACGGCAAGCGTCAGCTGACTTTCGATGAAGTGGTGGTGCGGGTGCGCGATGACTTCGCGCTGGAGTTTCACATCGATACCGAAGAAGCCAATGCCGCAGGGTTGAAAAACGGCGCGCAGGTGACGCTCATCGGCTAACGGAGGCTCGCCATGACCGACAAACAGATTGAAGGTTTAGTCGCGCGAATTTTACAGCGCCTGCGCCCGCCGGTACTGGTGATGGTGACCGCCGCTGACGGCTACCGCACGGCAATCCGCCAGCGCCTGGCAAGCTGCGGCTACCCGCTGCGCCTCGCGCTAGAGGAGGGTCTCGCCGACGCCGCCGCGTGGCAGGAGGTGGGCGAGATTATCCCGTCATCGGCCTGGCAGGATGCCCTGCCGTCAGCGCCGTGGCGGGCGGTACTGCTGCCGTTTCTCGATTACCCGCTGGCTTCAGACCTGCTGAACGGCACGCTGCGCAGCCCGCTCGCCCGCTGCGCGCACGAGGCGCTGCTGACGGGGATCCCGGTGCTGGCGCTGCGCTACCACTGCGATCCGCTCAGCGAACTCAACCAGTTGCGCGGGGCGCAGGCCGACAGCGCCTACGCCGGACATCTGCAGGCCACGCTGACTCGCCTGGAAGCCTGCGGCGTCTTCCTCGGCACCATGAATGAGCTGCTGACGACGCTGGACGCGCCCACCGCGCCTGCCGCCAGCAGCGAACCGCGCCGTTATCTCACCGTCACAGACATAGTGAATAATCCGGCGCTGGCGGCGGCCCCGCACGCGCAACTGACCGATGCGGCCATTGATTATTTAAAAAACAGAAAGATATGACCTTACCCAACTATGAACCTGGAGCTTAACGATGTCTTCGAAAACAAAATGCTGGTTATGGATGCTGCTGGTTATCCTCTCCGAAACCTCGGCAACCTCGACGTTAAAAATGTTCGGTAGCAGCGAAGGCAGCACAAAAATGCTGCTGCTCGTATTGCTGATTGCGCTCTATTGCACCTGCTATTACTCGCTCTCAAGGGCGGTGAAAGATATTCCGGTCGGTCTCGCATACGCCACCTGGTCCGGCACCGGTATCCTGGTGGTCTCGACGCTGGGAATGGCGTTTTACGGCCAGCACCCGGATACCGCCGCCATCATCGGCATGGCGGTGATCGCCAGCGGCATCGTTATCATGAACCTGTTCTCGAAGATGGGTTCGGAAGAGAGTGAAGAGCCCGCACCCGCCGCGCCAGTCGCCTCCATGGATAAGAACATCGCTAACTAACAGGAAAGGAATACCCTATGTTTAATCTCGGATTTTTATGGCTGGCGCTGTCTATCGGCTCCGAAATCACCGGCACCTCGATGATCAAAAAAACCAACGGCTTCAGCAAACTGGCGCCTTCGGTGCTGGTGGTCTGCGCCTACGGCCTGTGTTACTTCGCCCTCACCCGCGCGATGAGCACCATTCCGGTGGGCGTAGCCTACTCGCTGTGGTGCGGCTTCGGTATCGTCGGCGTGACGATTTGCTCCATGATCCTCTATAAGCAGAAACCGGACCTGGCGGCCATTATCGCCATGGCGCTGATTATCTCCGGCGGCGTGATCATGAACGTCTTCTCGACCATGTAATACGAGGCGGGTTTACCCCGCCGTGATTTCGTGGCAGGATAAAAAGATGAACAGAAACGTTATCGTTACCTATCCCCGTCGTTGGTGGCTGCCTGCATAACAGGCGGTACGATACACGTTTCCATTTTCAAAGCCGCCGGAAGGCGGCTTTGGTGTTTTCAGGACGTCTTTCGGCTGAACAGTCTGATAAGGAGTCCCTGATGAACCATTCGCAAACCATCCTCACTGGCGACCGGCCGACCGGCCAGCTGCACCTTGGCCACTACGTCGGCTCGCTACGCCAGCGCGTCGCGCTGCAGCACGACCACCAGCAGTTTATCCTGATCGCCGACCTGCAAGGGCTCACCGATAACGGCAGCAACCCACAAAAAATCAGCCACCATATCCTCGAAGTCATGGCCGATTATCTGGCCGTCGGCATCGACCCCAGGCTCACCACTATTTGCCTGCAGTCCGCTCTGCCCGCGCTGGCGGAGCTCAGCGCGCTGTATATGAATATCGTCACCGTCGCCCGCGTGGAACGTAATCCGACGGTCAAAAATGAGATTGCCCAAAAGGGATTCGCCCGTTCGCTGCCAGTGGGCTTTCTTGCCTATCCGATTAGCCAGGCGGCCGATATCACCGCCTTCAAGGCCGAACTGGTGCCGGTGGGTGACGATCAGCTACCGATGATTGAGCAGACCAACGAGATCGTCCACAAGATGAATAGCCTCACCGGCGAGCCGGTGCTGCGCCACTGTAAGGCGCTACTCAGCGAAGTGAGCCGCCTGCCGGGCGTCGACGGTAATGCCAAAATGTCGAAATCGCTGGGCAACACGCTGACGTTATCGGCCAGTGAAGAGGAGATCCACCGCGCGGTCAGCGCGATGTATACCGACCCGACGCACCTGAGAGTCAGCGATCCGGGGCATGTCGACGGCAACGTGGTGTTCACCTATCTCGACGCTTTCCATAGCGATAAGGCGCTGGTGGCAGAGATGAAAGCCCACTATCAGCGCGGCGGGCTGGGCGATCGCCAGTGTAAGAATGAACTGGAAACCTGCCTGCAGGCGCTACTGGCGCCAATCCGCGAACGCCGGGCTACCTATATTCAGGATAAAGGGATGCTGCTTGAGCTGCTGCGTCAGGGCAGCGAACGCGCCCACCAGCTCACGCAGCAGACGCTGCATGAAGTGAAGCGCGGGCTGGGGCTGCCGGTGCTGTTCTGAGTTTCAGAGCCCTTCCCCGGTCGCGCTACGCTTACCGGGGCTACGGTTTTATCCCCCGCCTTTGTGCATCTTCACGCAGTTGCGCCCCTCGCGCTTGGCGGCATACAGCGCGTTATCGGCGTCGCGCAGCAGCAGGTTGTAATCGGGGTGACCGGTGTGGGCGGCAAAGCCAATGCTGGCGGTGATGGGGATCTGCGTGTCGCCGCCAACGTTAAACGCCAGCTGGCCAATCTTTTTGCGCAGACGTTCAAGGAGAGGGGAAGCCTCTGCCGCACGGGTCTCCACCAGCACCAGCAGAAACTCCTCGCCGCCGTAGCGGAAGAGATAGTCGCTGGAGCGAATATTATCGCTGAGCAGATCGGCTACGTGCTTAATGGCGCGGTCGCCGACCATATGGCCCCATTTGTCATTGATCTCTTTAAAGAAATCAATATCGATAATCGCTACCGTCAGCGGCAGGTCATACTCAATCGCCAGGGTGACTTCATGCTTGAGCACCACCGGCAGATAGCGACGGTTAAGCAGGTTGGTCAGTGCGTCTTTGCCATTTTGCATCTGCGACAGACTACTGAATAACACTCCCAGCTGGCTGCTGATGTGCTGGCAATGGATATGGATCTTTTGCAGCAGGCTCTGAGTATTTTTATAACCAGCATCCTGTTCCGCGGTACGCCATTCGGTAATCAACGCATCCACCTGACCGATCAACTCAGTAATCTCCCCCATCTGCGGATTGTGGTTAAAATAGCGAACGCATTTATGGCGAAACCACAAACCAAATTCGGATTCAGATAATAACGTTGCGTTAAGGTCCGTCCTGTTCTCACTGACGATATTAAAAATCGCACTATTTTCCCAACCCGAAAGCGATGCCTGCTGCTTGCCATACTCCATCGGGACGTTATCCATCAGGCTGTACAGACGAAAAGCTTCTTCATTTTTGGTAGCCCGATAATGCGACAGCGTATAGGCGTGACACATCATCTCCACCGCCATATTCATCGCCATGATCGCGTAATGGATAGCCGCTATCCCTGTGTCCCGCGCGACCTGGCTGTCACGAATCGCCTCCACCAGCCCGGATTTTATCTGCCGCGCGCCGCGCAGCACCGCCTCTGCCGGGATGCCAATCCGCGAATGAATGCTGCCGATCTGATACTGGCGCTCCGCAAGAGCCTGAAGATCCTCTTTTTCACAGGTCAGGATCTGCTGTACCCATCCCGCCAGAGAGCGGCTCAGACGTTCCTCAACCAGCTCATAAGAGAGGTGCCTGGCGATATCCGGATCCTGAAAAATAAAATCGTAAAAGCGGGTCGCTAACATCGACGATCGCTCATCGGCCATTTTTTTAAGTAATGCACGGACGTCCGGCGTCAGGCTGTCATACAGCGGTAGCCATTCCTTAAAAATCACGGCGATATATTTTTGGCTTTCTTCATTCATGAAATTAAAGCACTCGTCGGATGTTTCTCAATGCCAGGAGCGGAATCATATCGTAGTTACCGGGGGGCAACCAGATAACAAAACAGGCGCCCTGTTTTCGCGGTTTTATCCTGACGGTTGGTATTTCTGTTAACGCACCGACAAGACCATGCACTTCGTATGGACAACATCGCCACGAATGTTACTATCGCGATGACGGTAGCTCTCACTATGCGTGTTTCATTAAGGCCTGGATCGCTGATGATGACCACATAAGTAGCACAGCGATCGGCTGCGCATCGACGCGGCAGAGCGCGGCGTCAGCGGCCTTTACCCCCACCTTTTCGTCCCTCGCAAGGAGGACGCTCCGCTCGGCGGAGGAAACACGCGCACCACTCAGCAAAGGGAATCAAGCGAGTCGCGTATGGACAAAATAAAGAAACGTTGGGCAGGGTATCTTGTCGGCTTACTGGTGGTGCTCGCCGCCGCCGCATGGTGGCTGCTGCGCCCGCCAGGTCTCCCGGACGGTTTTGCCAGTAGCAACGGCCGAATCGAAGCCACCGAAGTCGATATTGCCAGTAAAATCGCCGGGCGTATCGACACGATTTTGGTCAAAGAGGGCCAGTTTGTGCGTCAGGGAGAAGTCCTCGCGAGGATGGATACTCGCGTACTGAACGAGCAGCGTCTTGAAGCCGCCGCACAAATCAAGGAGGCGGAAAGCGCGGTGCTCGCCGCCAGAGCCTTGCTCGATCAGCGGCAGAGTGAAATGCGCGCCAGCGAAGCAGTGGTGAAGCAGCGCCAGGCGGAGCTGGATTCCTCGGCGAAACGCCATGTCCGCTCGAATGCCCTGTCGCAGCGCGGCGCCGTCTCCGCCCAGCAGCTGGATGACGACCGCGCGGCAGCAGAGAGTGCCCGCGCGGCGCTGGAATCGGCAAAAGCCCAGGTCTCTGCCGCCCGCGCCGCCATCGAAGCTGCCCGCACCAGCATTATTCAGGCGCAAACCCGCGTCGAAGCCGCCCAGGCGACCGAACGGCGGATCCTTGCCGATATTGACGATAGCG
Organism: Klebsiella variicola; assembly: GCF_000828055.2. NCBI lineage: Bacteria > Pseudomonadati > Pseudomonadota > Gammaproteobacteria > Enterobacterales > Enterobacteriaceae > Klebsiella > Klebsiella variicola. The sequence continues at coordinate 4,838,894 of NZ_CP010523.2, forward strand.
AGCTGAAAGCACCCCGTGATGGCCGCATTCAGTATCGCGTCGCTGAGCCAGGCGAAGTCCTGGCCGCCGGTGGCCGGGTGCTGAATATGGTCGATCTCGCCGATGTCTATATGACCTTCTTTCTGCCAACCGAACAGGCTGGCCTGCTGGCGCTCGGCAGCGAAGCGCGCTTGATCCTTGATGCCGCGCCGGATCTGGTGATCCCGGCCAACATCAGCTTTGTCGCCAGCGTCGCCCAGTTCACGCCGAAAACGGTAGAAACCAGCGACGAGCGCCTTAAGCTGATGTTCCGCGTCAAAGCGCGCATCCCGCCGGAGCTGCTGGCGCAGCATCTGGAATATGTCAAAACCGGCCTGCCCGGCATGGCTTACGTGCGGGTGGATAAACAACAACCCTGGCCTGAGGCGCTAACGGTGAGGTTGCCGCAATGAAACTGACGCCGCAGGATACCTCGCCCCCCGTCGCCCTGCTGGAAAACGTTGGCCAGCAGTATGGCGCCACCATCGCGCTGCGGGATATCAGCCTGGCGATCCCGGCACGGCGTATGGTTGGTCTGATTGGCCCGGACGGCGTCGGCAAATCGAGCCTGCTCTCGCTGATCGCCGGGGCGCGGGCCATTGGACAGGGTAACGTGATGGTGCTTGGCGGCGATATGCGTGATGTGCATCACCGCCGCGACGTGTGCCCGAAAATCGCGTGGATGCCACAGGGGCTGGGGAAAAACCTCTATCACACCCTCTCGGTGTATGAAAACGTCGACTTCTTCGCCCGCCTGTTTGGTCACGATAAAGCAGAGCGCGAACTGCGTATCAACGAGCTGCTGCAGAGCACCGGGCTGGCGCCGTTTCGCGATCGCCCCGCCGGAAAACTCTCCGGTGGGATGAAGCAAAAGCTCGGCCTGTGCTGCGCGCTGATCCATGACCCTCAATTACTGATCCTCGATGAACCGACCACCGGCGTCGACCCGCTTTCCCGGGCGCAGTTCTGGGAGCTTATCGACAGTATTCGCCAGCGCCAGCCGGAGATGAGCGTGCTGGTGGCTACCGCCTACATGGAAGAGGCCGAGCGCTTTGACTGGCTGGTGGCGATGAATGCCGGCGAGGTGCTGGCGACCGGCAGCGCCGCGGAGCTCAAAGCCCAGACCGGCAGCCAGACCCTGGAGCAGGCGTTTATCGCCCTGCTACCTGAAGCGCAACGTCAGGCGCATAAGGCGGTAATCATCCCGCCGCGCGACGACCGTGAGGAAGAGATCGCTATCGAAGCGCGCGGCCTGACCATGCGCTTCGGCAACTTTGTTGCCGTCGACCACGTTAACTTTCGCATCGCCCGCGGCGAAATCTTTGGCTTCCTTGGATCTAACGGCTGCGGCAAATCCACCACCATGAAGATGCTCACCGGCCTGCTGCCCGCCAGCGAAGGTGAAGCCTGGCTGTTCGGCCAGCCGGTCGACCCGAAGGATATCGCCACCCGCCAGCGGGTGGGCTATATGTCACAGGCCTTTTCGCTCTATAGCGAACTGAGCGTTCGGCAAAACCTCGAGCTGCACGCCCGCCTGTTTCATATCCCGGACGACGAAATAGCCCACCGGGTCGCTGAGATGAGCGAGCGCTTTATGCTGACCGAGGTTAAAGACGCGCTTCCCGCCGATCTGCCGCTGGGGATCCGTCAGCGCCTGTCGTTAGCGGTGGCGGTCATCCACCGCCCGGAGATGCTGATCCTCGATGAGCCGACCTCCGGCGTCGACCCGGTGGCGCGCGATATGTTCTGGCAGCTGATGGTAGACCTGGCGCGCCAGGATCGCGTTACTATATTTATCTCCACCCACTTTATGAATGAGGCGGAACGCTGCGATCGCATCTCGCTGATGCACGCCGGCAAGGTGCTGGCCAGCGATACGCCGCAGGCGCTGGTTGAGCAACGTGGCTCAGCCAGCCTCGAAGAGGCGTTTATCGCCTGGCTGCAGGAAGCGGCGGATGCCGCACAACCGACCGTTTCTGTCTCTACCACGCCCGCACCGCCTGCTGTCGTATCACACCAGCAGAACGCGTCCCCACGCCAGTCATTCAGCCTGCGCCGCCTGTTTAGCTACAGCCGCCGCGAGGCGCTGGAGCTGCGCCGCGATCCGGTGCGATCGACGCTGGCGCTGCTGGGGACGGTGATCCTGATGTTTATCATGGGTTATGGGATCAGCATGGACGTTGAGGATCTGCGCTTTGCCGTCCTCGACCGCGACCAAACCCTCAGCAGCCAGGGCTGGTCGCAGAACATAGCCGGTTCACGCTACTTTATCGAGCAGGCGCCACTGCACAGCTATGACGAACTGGACCGCCGGATGCGTGACGGCGAACTGGCGGTGGCAATAGAGATCCCGCCGAACTTTGGTCGCGATATCGCCCGCGGCACACCGGTGCAAATCGGCGTCTGGGTGGACGGCGCGATGCCCAACCGCGCGGAAACCGTGCGCGGTTACGTGCAGGCGATGCATCTCGCCTGGCTGCAGGAGATGGCCGGCCGCCAGAGCAGCCCACAGCGCGATACCTCGCTCATCTCCATCGAGACCCGCTATCGCTATAATCCGGACGTGAAGAGCCTGCCGGCCATCGTCCCGGCGGTGATCCCGCTGCTGCTGATGATGATCCCGGCGATGCTCAGCGCCCTGAGCGTAGTCCGTGAGAAAGAGCTCGGATCGATTATCAACTTGTACGTGACGCCAACCACCCGCAGTGAATTTCTGCTCGGCAAGCAGCTGCCTTACATCGTACTGGGGATGTTTAACTTCTTCCTGCTGTGCGCGCTGTCGGTCTTTGTCTTTGGCGTCGCGCATAAGGGCAGCTTTCTGACGCTGACCCTGGCGGCGCTGCTGTATGTCACCATCGCCACCGGTCTGGGGCTGCTGATCTCAACCTTTATGAAGAGCCAAATCGCCGCCATCTTCGGTACCGCGATCATTACGCTGATCCCGGCAACCCAGTTCTCCGGGATGATCGATCCGGTGGCGTCGCTGGAAGGGCCCGGGCGCTGGATCGGGCAAATTTATCCGACCAGCCACTTCCTGACTATCGCTCGCGGCACCTTCTCCAAAGCGCTGAATCTCAGCGATTTGTGGGGCTCGTTCATTCCGCTATTGCTTGCGGTGCCGCTGGTGCTCGGGCTGAGCGTGCTGCTGCTGAAGAAACAGGAGGAATGATGCGCGGATTACGCAATATTTATAATCTTGGCGTCAAAGAGCTGCGCAGCCTGCTCGGCGATAAAGCGATGCTGGCGCTGATCGTGTTTGCGTTTACCGTGTCGGTGTACTCCTCGGCCACGGTGATGCCCGGTTCGCTGCACCTGGCGCCGATCGCGGTTGCTGATATGGATAAATCCCAGCTCTCTTCACGCATTATTAACGCTTTCTACCGTCCCTGGTTTCTCGAGCCGGAGCTGATCACCGCTGATGAGATGGACGCCGGGCTGGATGCCGGGCGCTACACTTTCGCCATCAACATCCCGCCTAACTTCCAGCGCGATGTGCTGGCCGGTCGGCAGCCGGAAATCCAGGTCAACGTCGACGCCACGCGCATGAGCCAGGCCTTTACCGGTAACGGCTATATCCAGAATATTATCAGTGGCGAAGTCAACAGCTTTGTCGCCCGTTATCGGGATAACAGCGTACTGCCGGTAGAGCTGGCGGTAAGGATGCGTTTTAACCCTAACCTTGAGCAGGAGCGCTTTGGCGCGGTGATGGCGATCATCAATAACATCACCATGCTGGCGATCGTCCTCACCGGTTCGGCGCTGATCCGCGAGCGGGAACATGGCACCATAGAGCACTTGTTGGTGATGCCAGTAACGCCGTTTGAAATCATGATGGCCAAGATCTGGTCGATGGGCCTGGTGGTGCTGGTGGTCTCCGGGTTGTCGCTGATACTGATGGTGCAGGGGATTTTGCAGGTGCCCATTGAGGGGTCAATTCCCCTGTTTATGCTGGGGGTGGCGCTCAGCCTGTTCGCCACGACCTCAATCGGCATTTTTATGGGCACCCTCGCCCGCTCGATGCCGCAGCTGGGGCTGCTGATGATTCTGGTGCTGCTGCCGCTGCAGATGCTTTCCGGCGGATCCACGCCGCGGGAAAGTATGCCGCAGCTGGTACAGGATATTATGTTGACCATGCCGACCACCCACTTCGTCAGTCTGGCGCAGGCGATACTGTACCGTGGCGCCAGCTTTGCCATCGTCTGGCCGCAGTTCTTAACCTTGCTGGCTATCGGCGGGGTGTTCTTTACTATCGCGTTGCTGCGTTTTCGTAAGACTATTGGCGAGATGGCGTAAGGGCTTAAGAAGGGCCGTCGACTTACGGCGGCCCAGGGATTTATTTGTGGCGGTTCATAAAGCGACGTAAACCCCAGGTGAAGGCCATCGCCATACTAAACAGGATAAACAATAAGACAATCCAGCTGATGGAGATGCGCAGCAGCGTGCCGGGGGTCATAAACGGCTGCAGATAAACGGTGAAGGACTGGGCGGGTGATTTCCCCAGCAGTTCATAAACGTTATCCATAAGCCATACGCCGACCCGGCAGAACAGCCAGATAATCGCTGGCCAGCAGAGCAGCACCAGAAAGGTAAAGCGCTCCTGAATGTAAGTGAAGAGCTGGCGCAGTGGCGACCAGTTAAGCAGGATTTTCATTTCTATTCTCATATTGCCAGCCGATAACCTGCATATGTCTCGCAAGGTATTTCGGGCAGCATCCATACAGGCAATCATCCCCCTTTGTATAACAAATTTTCCGCCATATAAACCAGATCAAGTTAACAAAGTGTTAATGATGTAGCTCATTAAGACAAAAACAGGGAAGAAGCATACTGTTTGGCACAATACATCCGGGAGCGAAGTATTCAGTCACGGAAATATTTTTTCTGAATCGTAAGTGCGTTATTTTGCGGGAGGAAGAGGCAGCGCCATTATTTTACCGAGGCACAATAAAATGGCGCTGAAATAGAGAGATCATATTAATCGTAACTACTAATAATTATTTTCCGACTTGCATCATCCGGTAAATTCACCGTCCGCGTGATCACGCCGCGAGCATTCGTCACGCTATTTTGCGAAGCAATAAGATAGGTATTCTTTCCGCAACGCTGCTGAGGTTGTTTATTGACGATATCGGTACTGCAGGTTTCTGAAACCACCCGCCCGGAGAGCGTTAATGTGGCGGTATCAGCAGCAAACAGAGGTAAGCTTAGTCCATAAGCGAAAGCCAGAATCCCAATTAGCGGTTTTTTCATTGAATTTATAACCAGTTAACAGGATGAGAAATAAGCGAGTTGCTTTCTATTTTTCTCCCTCGGGAGAGATGATGCGTTGATTCATCACGCAGGGAATATAATCCATATTATTAGTAAGGACAATTGCAGGATAACCTATTAATGTGATAGGTATTGCTGATGTTAACGAACCCGGCGGTCGGGCCGGATGTTTCCCCGGAGGCGGTGCTGCGCACCTTGTCCGGGCTACAGGTCGTGCAGGGCGGGTGCGAATCCGTAGCCCCGGTAAGCGCAGCGCCACCGGGGAGACATACCGGCACGGTTGCCGGACCACTGAAACGCAAAAAGCCCATCCGGCAGGATGGGCTTTTTACTTGTTTGATGCCTGGCAGTTCCCTACTCTCACATGGGGAGACCCCACACTACCATCGGCGCTACGGCGTTTCACTTCTGAGTTCGGCATGGGGTCAGGTGGGACCACCGCGCTAGTGCCGCCAGGCAAATTCTTTGTGCTCGTCCTGTGTCTTTTGCGCTCATACTGCGTTGGCTGCTCTCGCGAGTGTCAGTCACATACTTATGTATGCTCCTTCCATCGCCTCGTTTGCCGCCTTGTCTCAGCGCAAAATCCTTCGGACTCTGAATCAGAGCTGAAAATCTTCTCTCAAATCGCCAAAACAGCTTCGGCGTTGTAAGGTTAAGCCTCACGGTTCATTAGTACCGGTTAGCTCAACGCATCGCTGCGCTTACACACCCGGCCTATCAACGTCGTCGTCTTCAACGTTCCTTCAGGAGACTTATAGTCTCAGGGAGAACTCATCTCGGGGCAAGTTTCGTGCTTAGATGCTTTCAGCACTTATCTCTTCCGCATTTAGCTACCGGGCAGTGCCATTGGCATGACAACCCGAACACCAGTGATGCGTCCACTCCGGTCCTCTCGTACTAGGAGCAGCCCCCCTCAATTCTCCAGCGCCCACGGCAGATAGGGACCGAACTGTCTCACGACGTTCTAAACCCAGCTCGCGTACCACTTTAAATGGCGAACAGCCATACCCTTGGGACCTACTTCAGCCCCAGGATGTGATGAGCCGACATCGAGGTGCCAAACACCGCCGTCGATATGAACTCTTGGGCGGTATCAGCCTGTTATCCCCGGAGTACCTTTTATCCGTTGAGCGATGGCCCTTCCATTCAGAACCACCGGATCACTATGACCTGCTTTCGCACCTGCTCGCGCCGTCACGCTCGCAGTCAAGCTAGCTTATGCCATTGCACTAACCTCCTGATGTCCGACCAGGATTAGCTAACCTTCGTGCTCCTCCGTTACTCTTTGGGAGGAGACCGCCCCAGTCAAACTACCCACCAGACACTGTCCGCAACCCCGGTCAGGGGCCTACGTTAGAACATCAAACATTAAAGGGTGGTATTTCAAGGTTGGCTCCACGCAGACTGGCGTCCACGCTTCAAAGCCTCCCACCTATCCTACACATCAAGGCTCAATGTTCAGTGTCAAGCTATAGTAAAGGTTCACGGGGTCTTTCCGTCTTGCCGCGGGTACACTGCATCTTCACAGCGAGTTCAATTTCACTGAGTCTCGGGTGGAGACAGCCTGGCCATCATTACGCCATTCGTGCAGGTCGGAACTTACCCGACAAGGAATTTCGCTACCTTAGGACCGTTATAGTTACGGCCGCCGTTTACCGGGGCTTCGATCAAGAGCTTCTCCTTACGGATAACCCCATCAATTAACCTTCCGGCACCGGGCAGGCGTCACACCGTATACGTCCACTTTCGTGTTTGCACAGTGCTGTGTTTTTAATAAACAGTTGCAGCCAGCTGGTATCTTCGACTGGTCTCAGCTCCGTCCGCAGGGACTTCACCTACACACCAGCGTGCCTTCTCCCGAAGTTACGGCACCATTTTGCCTAGTTCCTTCACCCGAGTTCTCTCAAGCGCCTTGGTATTCTCTACCTGACCACCTGTGTCGGTTTGGGGTACGATTTGATGTTACCTGATGCTTAGAGGCTTTTCCTGGAAGCAGGGCATTTGTTACTTCAGCACCGTAGTGCCTCGTCATCACACCTCAGCGTTAAAAGGTACCGGATTTACCTGGAACCTCCGCCTACATGCTTAAACCGGGACAACCGTCGCCCGGCTAACATAGCCTTCTCCGTCCCCCCTTCGCAGTAACACCAAGTACAGGAATATTAACCTGTTTCCCATCGACTACGCCTTTCGGCCTCGCCTTAGGGGTCGACTCACCCTGCCCCGATTAACGTTGGACAGGAACCCTTGGTCTTCCGGCGAGCGGGCTTTTCACCCGCTTTATCGTTACTTATGTCAGCATTCGCACTTCTGATACCTCCAGCAACCCTCACAGGTCACCTTCGCAGGCTTACAGAACGCTCCCCTACCCAACAACACATAGTGTTGCTGCCGCAGCTTCGGTGCATGGTTTAGCCCCGTTACATCTTCCGCGCAGGCCGACTCGACCAGTGAGCTATTACGCTTTCTTTAAATGATGGCTGCTTCTAAGCCAACATCCTGGCTGTCTGTGCCTTCCCACATCGTTTCCCACTTAACCATGACTTTGGGACCTTAGCTGGCGGTCTGGGTTGTTTCCCTCTTCACGACGGACGTTAGCACCCGCCGTGTGTCTCCCGTGATAACATTCTTCGGTATTCGTAGTTTGCATCGGGTTGGTAAGTCGGGATGACCCCCTAGCCGAAACAGTGCTCTACCCCCGAAGATGAGTTCACGAGGCGCTACCTAAATAGCTTTCGGGGAGAACCAGCTATCTCCCGGTTTGATTGGCCTTTCACCCCCAGCCACAAGTCATCCGCTAATTTTTCAACATTAGTCGGTTCGGTCCTCCAGTTAGTGTTACCCAACCTTCAACCTGCCCATGGCTAGATCACCGGGTTTCGGGTCTATACCCTGCAACTTAACGCCCAGTTAAGACTCGGTTTCCCTGCGGCTCCCCTATACGGTTAACCTTGCTACAGAATATAAGTCGCTGACCCATTATACAAAAGGTACGCAGTCACACCCGAAGGTGCTCCCACTGCTTGTACGTACACGGTTTCAGGTTCTTTTTCACTCCCCTCGCCGGGGTTCTTTTCGCCTTTCCCTCACGGTACTGGTTCACTATCGGTCAGTCAGGAGTATTTAGCCTTGGAGGATGGTCCCCCCATATTCAGACAGGATACCACGTGTCCCGCCCTACTCTTCGAGTTCACAACCTGTGCATTTTGGTGTACGGGACTATCACCCTGTACCGTCGGACTTTCCAGACCGTTCCACTAACACACAAGCTGATTCAGACTCTGGGCTGCTCCCCGTTCGCTCGCCGCTACTGGGGGAATCTCGGTTGATTTCTTTTCCTCGGGGTACTTAGATGTTTCAGTTCCCCCGGTTCGCCTCGTTAACCTATGTATTCAGTTAACGATAGTGCAACGAATTGCACTGGGTTTCCCCATTCGGACATCGCCGGCTGTAACGGTTCATATCACCTTACCGACGCTTTTCGCAGATTAGCACGTCCTTCATCGCCTCTGACTGCCAGGGCATCCACCGTGTACGCTTAGTCGCTTAACCTCACAACCCGAAGATGTTTCGTAAAACACCATCGTGTCGCGAAAATTTGAGAGACTCGAACACACCATTAAAGATGTGTCGTTTCAATTTTCAGCTTGATCCAGATTTTTAAAGAGCAAATATCTCAAACGTCACCCGAAGATGAGTTTTGAGATACATCGGCACGCGTCTTTCACTCACGAACCAGCAAGTGGCGTCCCCTAGGGGATTCGAACCCCTGTTACCGCCGTGAAAGGGCGGTGTCCTGGGCCTCTAGACGAAGGGGACACTGAAGTCTCAATCGCAAGACGCCTTGCTTCTTTACTTTCATCAGACAATCTGTGTGAGCACTACAAAGGCAGGTTCTTTAAGGTAAGGAGGTGATCCAACCGCAGGTTCCCCTACGGTTACCTTGTTACGACTTCACCCCAGTCATGAATCACAAAGTGGTAAGCGCCCTCCCGAAGGTTAAGCTACCTACTTCTTTTGCAACCCACTCCCATGGTGTGACGGGCGGTGTGTACAAGGCCCGGGAACGTATTCACCGTAGCATTCTGATCTACGATTACTAGCGATTCCGACTTCATGGAGTCGAGTTGCAGACTCCAATCCGGACTACGACATACTTTATGAGGTCCGCTTGCTCTCGCGAGGTCGCTTCTCTTTGTATATGCCATTGTAGCACGTGTGTAGCCCTGGTCGTAAGGGCCATGATGACTTGACGTCATCCCCACCTTCCTCCAGTTTATCACTGGCAGTCTCCTTTGAGTTCCCGGCCTAACCGCTGGCAACAAAGGATAAGGGTTGCGCTCGTTGCGGGACTTAACCCAACATTTCACAACACGAGCTGACGACAGCCATGCAGCACCTGTCTCACAGTTCCCGAAGGCACCAATCCATCTCTGGAAAGTTCTGTGGATGTCAAGACCAGGTAAGGTTCTTCGCGTTGCATCGAATTAAACCACATGCTCCACCGCTTGTGCGGGCCCCCGTCAATTCATTTGAGTTTTAACCTTGCGGCCGTACTCCCCAGGCGGTCGATTTAACGCGTTAGCTCCGGAAGCCACGCCTCAAGGGCACAACCTCCAAATCGACATCGTTTACAGCGTGGACTACCAGGGTATCTAATCCTGTTTGCTCCCCACGCTTTCGCACCTGAGCGTCAGTCTTTGTCCAGGGGGCCGCCTTCGCCACCGGTATTCCTCCAGATCTCTACGCATTTCACCGCTACACCTGGAATTCTACCCCCCTCTACAAGACTCTAGCCTGCCAGTTTCGAATGCAGTTCCCAGGTTGAGCCCGGGGATTTCACATCCGACTTGACAGACCGCCTGCGTGCGCTTTACGCCCAGTAATTCCGATTAACGCTTGCACCCTCCGTATTACCGCGGCTGCTGGCACGGAGTTAGCCGGTGCTTCTTCTGCGGGTAACGTCAATCGACAAGGTTATTAACCTTATCGCCTTCCTCCCCGCTGAAAGTGCTTTACAACCCGAAAGCCTTCTTCACACACGCGGCATGGCTGCATCAGGCTTGCGCCCATTGTGCAATATTCCCCACTGCTGCCTCCCGTAGGAGTCTGGACCGTGTCTCAGTTCCAGTGTGGCTGGTCATCCTCTCAGACCAGCTAGGGATCGTCGCCTAGGTGAGCCGTTACCCCACCTACCAGCTAATCCCATCTGGGCACATCTGATGGCATGAGGCCCGAAGGTCCCCCACTTTGGTCTTGCGACGTTATGCGGTATTAGCTACCGTTTCCAGTAGTTATCCCCCTCCATCAGGCAGTTTCCCAGACATTACTCACCCGTCCGCCGCTCGTCACCCGAGAGCAAGCTCTCTGTGCTACCGCTCGACTTGCATGTGTTAGGCCTGCCGCCAGCGTTCAATCTGAGCCATGATCAAACTCTTCAATTTAAGTTTGATGCTCGTGAATTAAACTTCGTAATGAATTACGCATGTTCACTCAGAGACTTGGTATTCATTTATTGTCCGAAGACATTAAGAATCCATGTCACTTTGAGTGCCCACACAGATTGTCTGATAAATTGTTAAAGAGCAGTTGCGACACGCTTTAGCGCTCTGTCGCGAGGTGGCGTATATTACGCTTTCCTCTTTCAGAGTCAACCCTGAATTTCAGGATTTTTCTCTTCAACCGAACTGGCTGTTTGTGTGAAGTGATTCACATCTGCCGTGTCAGTGGGAGCGCATTATAGGGAGTTCGCCGGAAGTAGCAAGCGTTAAAATAGAAAAATCTTATCGACCGCTCATTATTTGAACTTTTCGCTTATTCATCTTCTTACCATTCAAGGCGCCATCCCAGTGTTCATGCGGCCTGCAGCGCCGTTTACGCTAAGATCGTTTTTTGGCAAAAATGTGATTTTTCTCTCTTACCCAACGCCATTATCGCGCCGATGGTGAATTAAGCACCACTCTTGACCCACGACAAAGCGCCCACCTGGCCCCCGTTTCTATAATCAGGCCCGTTTCTTCTTACTGGTAATAATCGATGGCTTATCAACTCAACATTAACTGGCCCGAGTTTTTAGAGAAGTACTGGCAAAAACAGCCGGTGGTATTAAAAAACGCGTTTCCGGACTTCGTCGACCCGATTACTCCGGACGAGCTGGCCGGATTAGCCATGGAGCCGGAAGTCGACAGCCGGCTGGTCAGCCTGACCAATGGCAAATGGCAGGCCAGCAATGGTCCTTTTGAACATTTCGACGGGCTGGGCGAAACCGGCTGGTCGCTGCTGGCCCAGGCGGTAAACCACTGGCATATGCCCGCCGCCGAGCTGGTGCGCCCGTTCCGCGTACTGCCGGACTGGCGTCTGGACGACCTGATGATCTCCTTCTCCGTCCCCGGCGGCGGCGTCGGCCCGCATATCGATCAGTATGACGTCTTTATTATTCAGGGCATGGGCAGCCGCCGCTGGCGCGTGGGCGATAAGCTGCCGATGCGTCAGTTCTGCCCGCATCCGGCACTGCTGCACGTCGATCCGTTCCCGCCGATCATTGATGAAGATCTGCAGCCGGGCGATATCCTCTATATTCCACCAGGATTCCCGCACGATGGCGTGACCCACGAAACCGCACTGAACTACTCCGTCGGCTTCCGCGGGCCAAACGGTCGCGACCTGATCAGCAGCTTCGCCGACTATGTGCTGGAGAACGATCTTGGCGGTGAGCACTACAGCGATCCGGACCTCACCTGCCGCGAGCATCCGGGCCGGGTTGAGGAGTATGAACTCGAACGTCTGCGCACCATGATGATCGACATGATTCGCCAGCCGGAAGACTTCAAGCAGTGGTTCGGCAGTTTCGTGACCACCCCGCGTCACGAGCTGGATATTGCGCCGGCGGAACCACCGTATGAAGAAGAGGAAGTGGTCGATGCGCTGCTGGGCGGCGAAAAGCTTTCTCGTCTGAGCGGCCTGCGCGTTCTGCATATCGGCGACAGCTTCTTCGTGCATAGCGAACAGCTGGACACCACCGATGCCGAAGCGCTGGATGCGCTGTGCCGCTATACCTCATTAGGTCAGGAAGAGCTCGGCAGCGGCCTGCAGAATCCGGCGTTCGTGAGCGAACTGACGCGGCTGATTAATCAGGGCTACTGGTACTTCGAAGAGTAAGAGAGCGGCAATACTGCGGGCGGCCGCCTGGCGCTGCCCGCTGGCTTTCAGCCGTTATTGCGTCTATTTCGGCAGCACCACAATAAACCGCGTAGAGCGCCGATCGGACTGCACCGCTACGCTGCCGTGGTGGGCGCTGACGATGGATTTCACAATCGCCAGGCCGATACCGCTGCCCTCGCCTTTGCGCTGACGCGAGGGATCGACGCGATAGAAACGGTCAAACAGCCGGGGAAGATGCTCGGCGGCAATCGGCGTGCCGGGGTTCTCCACCACCAGACGGATCGTCTCGGCGCTTTCGCTCAACTGGATGGTCACCGCCTGGCCGGCCGGCGTGTAGCGGATCGCATTCGACAGCAGGTTGCTGATCGCTCGCCGCAGCATCAGCGGATCGCCCGTCACCCGGCAGTGGCTACCGACAAAGCGCAGCGCCACCGCCTTCTCTTCCGCCCACGCTTCAAAGAACTCAAACACCTTATGCACTTCATCAGCCAGATCCAGCGCCTGTTGCTCAGGGATCAGTTGGTTATTATCCGCCTGGGCGAGGAACAGCATATCGCTGACCATCCGCGACATCCGCGAGAACTCTTCAAGATTGGAATAGAGCACCTCTTCCAGCTCCTGCTGGCTGCGGCTCTGGCTTAAGGCGATTTCAGTTTGCGTCACCAGGTTAGTAATCGGCGTGCGGATTTCATGGGCGATATCGGCGGAGAAGTTGGACTGGCGGGTAAAGACATCCTCTATGCGCTCCAGCATATGGTTAAACGACAGCGCCAGCCGTTCCAGCTCGATAGGCACGGCCTGCGGGTCAAGGCGCACGTCGAGATCCCGCGAGGTAATATTCTGGATCTGGCGACTGATCTGGCGGATGGGCTTATGCCCCTGATAGACCACAAACAGCACGATGGCGATGATCAGCAAACTGATTATCGTCGCCGCGGAAATCAGCTTCGCTTTCAGCTCGTTAATATAGTGCAGGTGAAAATCGATGGATAAGGCCATCAGCAGGTGGTACGCCGGTTTGCCGTCCGCCTGCTTGCCCAGCGGCAGCATGATCAGCCGCCAGGCGCGGGTCTCCATTGGATGATTATCATGAACCATCTTCCGCGGCTGCGGGTCAGTCCATGAAATCACATTCCCGTCGCGCAGCTGCATCGCCAGCCCCGGCGTACTCAGCATATGGCTGAGATCCGGCCCGTCGGGCGACTGAAACAGAATATTGCCCTGGCCGTCGTCCAGACAGATAAAGACGTTGGCGTAACCCGCAATGATATTCCTCACGATCTCCAGTCGCCGCGCCTGCGGGTAGTCGGCGTGGTTGAGCACCGTCTCCAGGGTGGTGCTGAGCTGCCTGAGATCGTGCACGTCGCGCTCTTCAAAGTGGGCCTTCACCGAATGGATCATGATCCAGGTGAAAGCAAAGAAGGCAATGATGGTGGCGAGGCTAATAAAGAAGGTCAGCCGGGTGGCCAGGGAAAAGGGGCGCTTAGCGGCCATCCGGCACCTCAAGCATATAGCCGACGCCGCGCACGGTCTGGATAAGCTTCGGCTCGAAGTCGTTATCAATTTTGGCGCGCAGCCGCTTCACCGCCACGTCAATGGCGTTAGTGTCGCTGTCGAAATTCATATCCCAGACCTGCGAGGCAATCAGCGAACGCGGCAGCACCTCGCCCTGATGGCGCAAGAAGAACTCCAGCAGGGTAAACTCTTTGCTGGTCAGGGTGATACGCGTCGCGCCGCGCGTCACCTTGCGGCTGACCAAATCAACGCTGAGATCCGCCGCCTGAAACTGGCTTTCGACGATGACCGCTGCTCCACGGCGCAGCAGGGTCCGCACTCGCGCCAGCAGCTCCGCAAAAGCAAATGGCTTAACCAGATAGTCGTCGGCGCCCAGCTCCAGCCCCTTCACCCGATGCTCAATAGTGCCGAGCGCGGTGAGCAGCAGGATCGGCATCCCTTTATTGGCGGCCCGCAGCATGCGGACGATATCCCAGCCGTTCACATCCGGCAGCATGATGTCGAGGATCAGCAGATCGTAATCGCTGGTCATTGCCAGGTGATAGCCGTTAAGGCCGTTATCGGCCAGGTCGACGACGAAGCCAGCCTCGGTGAGCCCTTTGGTCAGGTACTCTCCGGTTTTCTTCTCATCTTCGACAATCAAAATCTTCACGGCAGGCTCCTTCACGCGCGCTTCGTGCGGGTATTCAATTTTAGAGAAGCGACTCCGGATAGCAATGAAATATCAGGAAAATGACAGCTTTGTCATTTTCCTGTCACGCGTTGAACAGAGCCCGCTACGTAAAGTAGCCGCCATGGATAAATCGTCGAAACCGTCTGCCGCCATGCGTTCTATACAGCTACTTACCCTCAGCGTGATATTTGCCTTAACCGGCTGTCTGTCGCTTGCTCCGGACTACCAGCGCCCCGCCGCGCCGGTGCCGCAGCAGTTCTCACTCAGCCAGAACAGACTGGTTGCCGCAACGGCGGGTTACCAGGAGACCGGCTGGCGCACCTTTTTCGTCGACCCGCAGGTGAAAAGCCTGATTAGTACCGCGCTGATAAATAACCGCGATCTACGGATGGCGACGCTGAAAGTGCAGGAAGCCCGCGCCCAGTACCGGGTTACCGACGCCGACCGCTACCCGCAATTGAACGGTGACGGCAGCACCACCTATGGCGGCAAGCTTAAAGGCGACACCACCACCAGCAGCGATTATGCCGCCGGCCTGAATCTCAGCTATGACCTCGACTTCTTTGGCCGGTTGAAAAACCTCAGCGAGGCCGACCGGCAGAACTTCTTCGCCAGCGAAGAGGCCCGGCGTGCGGTGCATATCCTGTTGATTGCTAACGTTTCACAAAGCTACTTCAACCAGCGGCTGGCGGCAGCGCAGTTGCAGGTGGCCAACGACACCTTACAAAACTATCAGCAGTCTTACGCCTTCGTTGAAAAACAGCTGCTGACCGGAAGCACCACCGTGCTGGCGCTGGAGCAGGCGCGCGGGATGATCGAAAGCACCCGCGCCGATATCGCCAAACGTCAGGGCCAGCTGGCGCAGGCCAATAACGCCCTGCAACTGCTGCTCGGCAGCTACCAGCATCTGCCGGACGATAGCGCCAGCAGCGCGGTGGACCTGAAAGGCGTAACCCTGCCGCCGTCGCTCTCCTCAGCGATCCTGTTGCAGCGGCCGGATATTTTAGAGGCCGAACACAGCCTGCTGGCGGCCAACGCCAATATCGGCGCCGCGCGGGCGGCCTTCTTCCCGGCGATCACCCTGACCAGCTCGCTCTCTGGCAGCAGCAGCGAGCTCTCCAGCCTGTTTAACGCCGGCAGCGCGATGTGGAACTTCATCCCCAAAATTGAACTGCCGATTTTCAACGCCGGGCGCAATCAGGCCAACCTCGATCTGGCGGAAATCCGCCAGCAGCAGCAGGTGGTCAACTATGAGCAAAAAATACAGTCCGCCTTTAAAGAGGTGGCCGACGCGCTGGCCCTGCGCCAGAGCCTGGCCGATCAGATTGCCGCCCAGGAGCGCTATCTCGCTTCACTAAATATCACCCTGCAGCGCGCTACTGCGCTCTATCGTCACGGCGCGGTCAGCTACATCGAAGTCCTGAGCGCCCAGCGCGACATTTTTACCACCCGACAAACCCTGCTGGAACTCAACTATTCCCGTCAGGCAAATGAAATCACCCTGTTCACCGCCCTCGGCGGCGGCTGGATGGAATAACCCAAGGAGTCCCGATCATGAATTCACTCTCTAAAGTCGCCCTGTTCACTCTGATTTCTGGCACGGTTTTCGCCGCCCAGGCTGCCGACCCGCATGCCGGTATGGCGATGCACGAACAACCCGCCGCCACGCAGACGCAAAGCATCAGCGGCAAAGGGGTCATTAAAGCTATTGATATGGATAGCAAAAAAATCACCATCGCCCACGAAGCCATCCCGGCGGTGAACTGGCCGCCGATGACCATGCGCTTCACCATCACCCCGCAGACGCAGCTCAACAATGTGAAGGATGGCGACAGCGTGGACTTCACCTTCGTTCAGCAGGGCAACCTGTCGCTGCTGCAGGATATTCGCGCCAACTAATGGCCCGGCGACGGTAAGCCCCTCAACGACTAAATGGACGACACATGGCATCCCTGACACTGAAAAATACGGCGCTGATCCTTGGCAGCATGGTGATTGGCGGCGCGCTTACTGCGGCGCTGTACGCCCGGCTTTCCCCGCCCCACGCTGCCGCTCCGGCGGCCGAGCAGCAGCGTAAAGTGCTGTTCTGGTACGATCCGATGTACCCGAACACCCGCTTCGATAAACCGGGTAAATCGCCGTTTATGGATATGGATCTGGTGCCGAAATACGCCGATGAGGGAAGTACCGCCGCCGGTGCGCCGGGGGTGCGTATCGACCCGACGCAGACCCAGAATCTCGGCGTAAAAACCGCCGCGGTCACCCGCGGGCCGCTGCGCTACGCTCAGACCTTCCCGGCCAACATTAGCTATAACGAGTACCAGTATGTGATTATGCAGGCGCGGGCGGCGGGCTTTATCAATAAAGTCTATCCGCTGACCGTCGGCGACAAGGTGAAACAAGGCACGCCGCTCCTCGAGCTGACCATCCCTGACTGGGTGGAAGCGCAGAGCGAATATCTGTTATTGCAGGAGACCGGGGGCACCGCCACCCAGGTTGAGGGGATCCTCGAACGCCTGCGCCTTGCCGGAATGCCGGATGACGATATCCGCCGCCTGAAAGCCACGCGTAAAATCCAGACCCGCTTTACCCTCAAAGCACCGATCGATGGCGTGATTACCGCCTTCGATCTGCGTGCCGGAATGAACATCGCCAAAGATAATGTGGTGGCGAAAATTCAGGGCATGGATCCGGTGTGGGTCAGCGTGGCGGTGCCGGAATCCATCGCCTGGCTGATTAAAGACGCCTCGCAGTTCACCATTCAGGTTCCCGCCTGGCCAGGAAAAACTTTCAGCATCAGCAAATGGACCCTTCTCCCCAGCGTCGATAGCGCCACCCGCACCCTGCAGCTGCGCCTGCAGGTCAACAACCCGGATGAAGCGCTGAAGCCGGGGATGAATGCCTATCTGCAACTGACCAGTGAAAGCGAACCGATGCTGCTGATCCCGTCAAAAGCGCTGATCGACAGCGGCAGCGAGCAGCGAGTGATTACCGTGGATAACGAGGGGCGCTTCGTGCCGAAACTCGTGCAGGTATTCCATGAATCCGCTGGCGTCACGGCCATTCGCAGCGGGCTGCAGGAGGGTGAGAAAGTCGTCGCCAGCGGCCTGTTCCTGATCGACTCGGAAGCCAATATCTCCGGCGCGCTGGAGCGCATGCGTGCGCAGGCTCCCGGTACCGCGGCCCCTGCCGCCCACGCGCACTGAGGAACGGAACCATGATTGAATGGATTATCCGCCGCTCGGTGGCCAACCGTTTCCTGGTGATGATGGGCGCGCTGTTTCTCAGCATCTGGGGGACCTGGACTATCGTCCACACCCCGGTGGATGCCCTGCCGGATCTCTCTGATGTACAGGTGATCATCAAAACCAGCTACCCGGGACAGGCGCCGCAGATCGTCGAAAACCAGGTCACCTGGCCGCTGACCACCACCATGCTGTCGGTACCCGGCGCCAAAACGGTTCGCGGCTTCTCGCAGTTTGGCGACTCCTACGTCTACGTGATTTTTGAAGACGGCACCGATCCTTACTGGGCGCGCTCGCGGGTGCTGGAGTATCTCAACCAGGTGCAGGGCAAACTTCCCGCCGGGGTCAGCGCCGAAATGGGCCCGGACGCCACCGGCGTCGGCTGGGTCTTCGAGTACGCGCTGGTCGACCGCAGCGGCAAGCACGACCTCGCCGAACTGCGCTCCCTGCAGGACTGGTTCTTAAAATATGAGCTGAAAACCATCCCTAACGTCTCGGAAGTGGCGTCGGTGGGCGGCGTGGTCAAGGAGTACCAGATTGTCGTCGACCCGATGAAGCTGACCCAGTACGGCATCAGCCTCGGCGAGGTGAAATCGGCGCTGGACGCCTCTAACCAGGAGGCGGGCGGCTCTTCCGTCGAACTGGCGGAAGCCGAATATATGGTGCGCGCCAGCGGCTACCTGCAGACGCTCGACGACTTCAAAAACATCGTGCTGAAAACCGGTGACAACGGTGTGCCGGTCTATCTCGGCGACGTCGCGCGGGTGCAGATCGGCCCGGAAATGCGCCGCGGTATCGCCGAGCTTAACGGCGAAGGCGAAGTGGCCGGCGGGGTGGTGATCCTGCGCTCCGGCAAGAACGCCCGCGAAGTGATCTCGGCGGTCAAAGCGAAGCTGGCGTCGCTGCAAAGCAGCCTGCCGGAAGGGGTTGAAGTGGTCACCACCTACGACCGCAGCCAGCTTATCGACCGCGCCATCGACAACCTCAGCCATAAGCTGCTGGAAGAGTTTATCGTCGTCGCGCTGGTCTGTGCCCTGTTCCTGTGGCACGTACGCTCGGCGCTGGTGGCGATTATTTCGCTGCCGCTCGGCCTGTGCTTCGCCTTTATCATGATGCATTTCCAGGGGCTTAACGCCAACATCATGTCGCTGGGCGGAATCGCCATTGCGGTAGGGGCGATGGTCGATGCCGCCATCGTGATGATTGAGAACGCCCACAAGCGGCTGGAGGAGTGGGAACATCAGCACCCGGGAGAGAAGCTCAGCAACGACATCCGCTGGAAAATCATTACCGAGGCGTCGGTGGAGGTCGGCCCGGCGCTGTTTATCAGCCTGCTGATCATTACCCTGTCGTTTATCCCGATTTTCACCCTCGAAGGCCAGGAGGGCAAACTGTTCGGCCCGCTGGCCTTCACCAAAACCTGGTCGATGGCCGGGGCGGCGCTGCTGGCGATCGTGGTGATCCCGATCCTGATGGGCTTCTGGATCCGCGGCAAGATCCCAGCGGAGAACAGCAACCCGCTGAACCGCTTTTTGATCCGCATTTATCACCCGCTGCTGCTGAAGGTGCTGCACTGGCCGAAGACCACCCTGTTGATTGCGCTCCTGTCGATCCTGACGGTTATCTGGCCGCTTAACCGGGTCGGCGGCGAGTTTCTGCCGCAGATTAACGAAGGCGATCTGCTGTATATGCCGTCAACGCTGCCGGGGATCTCCGCTGCGCAGGCGGCGGATATGCTGCAGAAAACCGATAAGCTGATCATGACGGTGCCGGAAGTGGCCCGGGTGTTCGGCAAAACCGGCAAGGCCGAAACCGCTACCGACTCAGCGCCGCTGGAGATGGTAGAGACCACCATTCAGCTTAAGCCCCAGGATCAGTGGCGACCGGGGATGACCATGGAAAAGATCGTCGAGGAGCTGGACAAGACCGTGCGCCTGCCGGGGCTGGCGAACCTGTGGGTGCCGCCGATCCGCAACCGCATCGACATGCTCTCCACCGGCATCAAGAGCCCGATTGGCATTAAAGTTTCCGGCACTAATCTGGCCGATATCGACGCCATCGCCGAACAAATTGAAGGGGTGGCGCGCACCGTGCCGGGAGTCACGTCGGCATTAGCCGAGCGGCTGGTCGGCGGGCGCTACCTCAATATTGATATTCAGCGTGAGAAGGCGGCCCGCTACGGGATGACCGTCGGCGACGTGCAGCTGTTCGTCTCGTCCGCCATCGGCGGCGCGATGGTTGGCGAAACGGTAGAGGGCGTCGAGCGCTACCCGATCAACATCCGCTACCCGCAGAGCTATCGCGACAGCCCGGAGACCCTCCGCCAGCTGCCGATCCTCACGCCGCTGAAGCAGCAGATCGTCCTCGGCGACGTGGCTGAGGTGAAGGTGGTCACCGGACCATCCATGCTGAAGACCGAGAACGCCCGCCCGACCAGTTGGATCTACATCGACGCCCGCGACCGCGACATGGTGTCGGTAGTGCACGATCTGCAGCAGGCCATCGGCAAGGAGGTGAAGCTGAATCCGGGCATCAGTGTGTCCTACTCCGGGCAGTTTGAGCTGCTGGAGCGCGCCAATCAGAAGCTGAAGCTGATGGTGCCGATGACGCTGATGATTATCTTCGTGCTGCTGTATCTGGCGTTCCGCCGCGTCGGCGAGGCGCTGCTGATTATCACCAGCGTGCCGTTCGCCCTCGTCGGCGGGATCTGGTTTCTCTACTGGATGGGGTTCCATTTATCGGTAGCCACCGGGACCGGCTTTATCGCCCTGGCCGGGGTGGCGGCGGAGTTTGGCGTGGTGATGCTGATGTACCTGCGCCACGCCATCGAGGCGGAACCGTCGCTGAAGAATCCGCAGACTTTCAGCGTCGATAAGCTCGACGAGGCGCTGTACCAGGGCGCGGTGCTGCGCGTGCGACCGAAGGCGATGACCGTGGCGGTGATTATCGCCGGCCTGCTGCCGATTTTATGGGGCACCGGCGCCGGGTCGGAAGTGATGAGTCGCATCGCCGCGCCGATGATTGGCGGGATGATCACCGCCCCGCTGCTGTCGCTGTTTATCATTCCGGCGGCATATAAGCTGATGTGGCTGTCCCGGCATCGGGGCAAGCGTAGCGAATAACCCGCCGCGTTTACGCCGGTCCGGGAAATTGGCTATAGTGGCGCCATTCTTCTGGCCGGCGTGAACGTCCCTATGAATCTGAACCTGGTGTGTTATTCCCTGCTGCTGCTCACCGCCGTGGGCAGCGCCCTGCTGCCCTACCCGCTGGCGATGTGGTTTTTACTGAGCAGCCTTCTGACATGGCTTATCTATGGCGCCGACAAGCTGGCGGCGCGCAAAGCCTGGCGACGGGTGCCGGAAACCACGCTGCTGGTGCTGGGCCTGGCGGGAGGCTGGCCGGGGGCCATCCTCGGCCAGCAGTGCTTTCGCCATAAAACGCAAAAGCAGCCCTTCCGGCGGTGGTTTTTCGTCAGCGTGGCGCTGAACGTGGCGGCGCTGGCCGGGCTGTACGTGGTTTATACCCACCTGCTCAGCCGCTAAGGGGCGAGGCTAGCGCGGCGTCTGGCGGATCCACACCAGGCGATCGACGTCAAAGCCCAGCTCGCGCGCGGTATTCAGGTAATCCTGCTTCACCGCCGCCGGAATGGTGGGGGTGCGCGACAGGATCCACAGATAGTCGCGGTTGGGGCCACTGACCAGCGCGTATTGGTAGTCGTCGTCCAGGCGGATCACGTTATAGCCGCCGTAGAATGGCCCGAAGAACGACACCTTCAGCGCCGCGGTGGTGGGGGCGCCGGTGAAATAGGCTTTTCCGTCGCTCTCACTCCAGCGTTTTTTGACCGGGTCATAACCGCGATTGACGACGCTGATCCCCCCGTCGCTGCGGGCGCCGTAGGTGGCGGTCACCTGCTCCAGGCCTCGCTCGAAGCGATTCTCCAGGCGGGCGACTTCATACCATTTTCCAAGGTAACGGCTGGCGTCAAACCCGCTAATCGGCTGAACGCCCTTCGGCGGGGTGGGCGATTTGCAGGCCACCAGGGTCAACGCGATAGCAACGCCAGTGACAACAGGCCATAGCTTCATGAGAACTCCTTTCATTTACGCGGTAGGGGAAAGTGTAGTGCAAAGCCACTACACTTCACGCCAGCCGACGTGATTCGTAGTATATTGAGAATATTCTTTGTTAACAGGTGGCCTCCATGCCTTACTCCATCGGCGAATTTGCCCGACTATGCGGGATAAATGCGACCACGCTTCGCGCCTGGCAGCGCCGCTATGGCCTGCTCAAGCCGCTGCGCACCGATGGTGGTCACCGTCAGTACAGCGATGACGACGTCCAGCAGGCGCTGAAGATCCTCGACTGGGTGAAAAAAGGGGTACCGGTCAGCCAGGTGAAGCCCCTGCTGTCGCGCCCCGGCGCACGGCGCACCAACAACTGGTTGACGTTGCAGGAGACCATGCTGCAGCGGCTGAAAGAGGGAAAAATCGAGTCCCTGCGCCAGCTGATCTACGACGCCGGGCGCGAATATCCGCGCCAGGAGCTGGTCACCGAAGTGCTGCGTCCGCTGCGCAGCCAGGTCTCCGCCAACGTGCCGGCCATTATGACGCTACGCGAAATCCTCGACGGCATCATCATCGCCTATACCTCGTTTTGCCTCGAAGGCGACAAGAAGGCGCCCGGGGACAACTTTCTGATCACCGGCTGGCACCTGACCGACGCCTGCGAAATCTGGCTTGAGGCGCTCAAACGTACCGGCCAGGGTCATCGCATCGACGTTCTGCCGGTGCCTCCCGCCGCCCTGGCGCCGGAGATTTTTCCCCAGCGCAACTGGCTGCTGGTTACCAGCGGCAAACTTTCCGCCGCCCGCCAGAGGCAGGTCGAACTCTGGCAGCAGCAGGTCGTCTCCCTCGAGGTAATTCCGCTCTAACTCCCTGTTTTAACTTACCCCACTCTCTGTTCCGCCAGCGCCCGGTGGCGCGGCGGGCGCACGCTTGCCTTTTGCAACACACGCGATTTTCACCCCTTAAAACACCAATCATAACAACATGATTTTTAACACAAATAAAATATATTTTTCTACAAACTTGGACAAATAATTTTATTTGTGTAAGTTTTAAGTATGCCATTACGCTACCGTATCTAGCCAGGATGTGATCCATGAGCACCTCGCCGTCTGTGATTCGTCGTTTCGTTGAGTACTACGCCGGGCTGGATGCGCAGCCGCCCGCGGCGCTGGCCGCGCTGTACCATCCGGACGCGACGCTGAGCGATCCTTTTGGTCAGCATCAGGGGCTGTTCGCCATCCAGCGCTACTTTACCCATCTGCTGGCCAACGTGGAGCAGTGCCGGTTCACCATCGACACGCCGCTTTGCGACGGCCAACGGTTCGCCGTGACCTGGACCATGCACTGGTCGCATCCGCGCATTGCCGGTGGAGAAACCCTGGCCCTGCCGGGTTGCTCCATGGTGGACATCGCCGGGGAGCAGATCCTTCACCAGCGCGACTACTACGACGCCGGGGAGATGATCTACGAGCATCTTCCTCTACTGGGCTGGGCGGTGCGCGGCGTGAAGCGGAGGGTGCGCTCATGATGACGGTACTCATCACCGGCGCCAGCTCCGGGATCGGCGCCGGTCTGGCGAAATCCTTCGCGGCGGATGGCCATCTGGTTATCGCCTGCGGGCGAGATGCTTCGCGCCTGTCGGCGCTCCAGCAGTTCAGCCCCAACATCAGCGGGCGCCTGTTCGATATGACAGACAGGGACGCCTGTCGCCAGGCGCTGACGGGCTGTTTTGCCGACCTGATCATTCTCTGCGCCGGGACCTGCGAATACCTCGACCACGGGCAGGTGGATGCCGCCCTCGTGGAGCGAGTGATGGCCACCAACTTTCTCGGGCCGGTGAACTGCCTGGCGGCGCTGCAGACGCAGCTGGAGGCAGGCGATCGGGTGGTGCTGGTCAGCTCGATGGCGCACTGGCTACCCTTCCCGCGCGCGGAAGCCTATGGCGCCTCCAAGGCGGCGCTGACCTGGTTTGCCAACAGCCTGCGTCTGGACTGGGAGCCGAAAGGGGTCGCCGTCACGGTGGTCTCTCCGGGCTTCGTCGACACCCCGCTGACGCGCAAAAACGACTTCGCCATGCCCGGCCGGGTGAGCGTGGATCGGGCGGTGACGGCGATCCGCCATGGCCTGGCGAAAGGCCAAAACCACATTGCCTTCCCCACCGGTTTCAGCCTGGCCCTGCGGCTGCTGGCCAGCCTGCCATCGGGTATCCAGCGCCTGCTGTTGCGCAGGATGGTGCGCTCATGAACATCGCCATCATCGGTAGCGGCATCGCCGGGCTGACCTGCGCCTGGCGGCTGGCCGGACACCATCAGGTGACGCTGTTCGAAGCGGGCGCCACGCCGGGCGGCCACACCGCCACCGTGGATGTCGCCACGCCGCAGGGCACCTGGGCCATCGATACCGGATTTATCGTCTACAACGATCGCACCTATCCGCGCTTTATGGGCCTGCTCAGCGAGCTGGGGATCGACGGGCAAAAAACGCAGATGAGCTTCTCGGTTCACAACCCGACCAGCGGCCTGGAGTACAACGGTCACAGCCTGACCTCGCTTTTCGCCCAGCGGCGCAATCTGCTGAAGCCGGCCTTCTGGGGGCTGCTGAGCGAAATCGTCCGCTTCAACCGGCTGGCAAAACTGGCGCTGACCGAGGCGCTGGATCCGGGCGCGACGCTGGAGAACTTCCTCTCCCGCCACCGTTTTAGCCCCTTCTTCGCCCGCCACTATATCCTGCCGATGGGGGCGGCCATCTGGTCGTCGTCGCTGCAGGAGATGCGCCGCTTCCCGCTACCGCTATTTTTGCGCTTCTTTGAAAACCACGGTCTGCTGGATATTCGCGATCGTCCGCAATGGTACGTGGTGCCCGGCGGTTCCCGGGAATACGTCCGCGCCCTGCTCGCCAGGCTCGGCGATCGCCTGGACCTGCGGCTCAACGCGCCGGTGCAGCAGGTGGACCGCCACCCGGCGGGAGTTATCCTGCGGCTGGCGTCCGGGGAGGCGCATTTTGACCAGGTGATCTTCGCCTGCCACTCCGCGCAGGCGCTGGCGATGCTGGCGGCGCCCACCGACGCCGAGCGTGAGGTGCTGGGGGATATCGGCTGGCAGCGCAACGAGGTGGTGCTGCACAGCGATCCGCGCTGGCTGCCGGAGCGCCAGCGCGCCTGGGCCAGCTGGAACTATCGCCTGAGCGACGGGGATCGGGCCCGGGCCTGCGTCACCTACAACATGAATATTCTCCAGGGGCTGCCCGCGGACGCGCCGCTGTTCTGCGTCACCCTGAACCCGGACGCGCCGGTGGACGATCGCTACGTCTGGCAGCGCTTCGTCTATGAGCATCCGCTGTTTAACCCGCAAAGCTGGTCGGCCCAGCTGCGGCGCGAAGAGATTAACGGCCAGCAGCGGAGCTGGTACTGCGGGGCCTACTGGTACAACGGCTTTCATGAGGACGGGGTGCGCAGCGCGCTCGACGTGGTGCAGGGCATCGCCGCGGCGGAGGGCAACTGAGATGAACAGCTGCCTCTATCAGGGCGTCCTGCGCCACCGTCGCCTGCAGCCGAAGGCGCACCACTTCGTCTACCGCCTGTTTATGGCCTGGCTCGACCTCGACGAACTGGACAGGCTGCCTGAGGCGGGCATCCGCCGCAACCGCCTGGCCGCCGCTGCCTGGTACGACGCCGATTATCCGCTGGGCGCGCCGCTGAAGGCCCAGGTGCTGAACCGGCTGGAGAGCCTGACCGGCTGCCGCCCGGCGGGACGCGTGATGCTCCTGACCCAGCTGCGCTACTTCGGCTTCCATTTTAATCCGGTCAACTTTTACTACTGCTATGACGAGGCCGACACCCTGCGCTGGGTGCTGGCCGAAGTGCGTAACACGCCGTGGAATGAGCGTCATTACTACGCGGTGGACGGCCAGCAGGCGCGCCCGCTGGAGAAAGCCTTTCACGTTTCGCCGTTTAACCCGATGGACATGGTCTATCACTGGCGCTTCAACGCGCCCGGCAAAACGCTGCACATGCATATTGAAAACCATCAGGCCAGCAAGGTGTTCGACGCCACCCTGGCCCTGAGCCGCGTGCCATTGACCCGCGCCAACCTGCGCGGGCTGCTGCTGCGTCTGCCGCTGATGACCCTGAAAACCGTCCTCGCCATCTACTGGCAGGCGCTGCGGCTGTGGCTGAAGCGCGTGCCGCTGTACAACCATCCTGTCAGCAGGAGTGAACGCTCATGACCGATCCCGTCTTTGCGCTTGAACCCGATGTGCCGCGCAACGTGCGGCTCGCGCGCTGGCTGCTCTTTCGTCTGTTGAGCGGCCTCCGCGAAGGCTCGCTCACCGTGCGCGAAGGGGCGCAGACGTTTCATTTTGGCGACCCCGCCGCCGCGCTGCGCGCCGAGGCGCGGGTCTGCACGCCGGAGGTGTACTGGCGTCTGCTGACCGGCGGCAGCCTGGCGGCGGCCGAGGCCTGGATGGACGGCGACTGGGAGAGCCACCAGCTGACGGCGCTGCTGCAGATCCTCGCGCGCAACGGCGAGGTGCTGGAGCGTCTGGAGCGCGGCTTTCGTCTGCTGGGCAAGCCCGTCGCCCGCCTGCACCACTGGACCCGCCGCAACACCCGCGCCCAGGCGCGGGAGAACATCGCCGCCCATTACGACCTCGGCAACGAATTTTATGCCCACTTTCTGGATGACGACCTGCTCTACTCCAGCGCGTTGTTTACCGATGACCAGCAGGATCTGCCCCAGGCCCAGCGGGCCAAGATGGCGCGCCTGTGCGACCAGTTGGCGCTCACTCCCGGCGATCATTTGCTGGAGATTGGCACCGGTTGGGGGGCGCTGGCCGAGTACGCCGCCCGCCATTACGGCTGCCGGGTCACCACCACCACCCTTTCCCGGGAGCAGCACCGCTGGGCTACCGAGCGCATGGCCCGCGCCGGGCTGCAGGATCGCGTCGAGGTGCTGCTCTGCGACTACCGCGATCTGCGCGGCGAGTACGACAAACTGGTGTCGGTGGAGATGATTGAGGCGGTGGGCCAGCGCTACCTCCCGGCCTTCTTCCGCACCTGCCAGGCGCGCCTGCGCCCGGGCGGCAGAATGGCCCTGCAGGCGATCACCATCCAGGATCAGCGCTATCGCGACTACAGCAAAAGCGTCGATTTTATCCAGCGCTACATCTTCCCCGGCGGCTTTTTGCCCAGCATCACCGCAATGAGCGAGCTGATGACCCGCCATACCGATTTTGTGGTGCGCAACCTGTTCGACATGGGCCCGGACTACGCCCGCACCCTGGCGCACTGGCGGCAGCGTTTTACCCACGCCTGGCAGGATATTGAAAAGCTCGGCTTTGATGAGCGCTTCCGCCGGATGTGGCTCTACTACTTCGGCTACTGCGAAGCCGGATTTAACGCCCGCACCATCAGCGTGGTGCAGCTCACCGCGGAGCGGGTATGACACGCCCGGCGCAGCACCTGCTGATGGCCCTTGCGTTCGATGTTTACTGGACGCTGGTGGTGATGTTACGCGAGCGCGGTCTGCTGATCTGGCTGACGCTGGCCATTTTCGCCTGGCTGCGGTTGCCGGCGGCCAGCCGTCCGCCCGCCCTGCTGTTGGCCGCGGCGGGCTGCGGCCTGGACGCCTGCTGGGCGCTGGCGGGACTGATCGATTTTCGCGGCGACAGCCTGCTGCCCCTGTGGATGGTGGCCCTGTGGCTGATGTTCGCCGTCGTCTGGACCCGACTGACCCGCACCACGACGCTTCCCGGCTGGGTGCTGGCCACGGTGGCGACCCTCGGCGGCCCGGTGGCCTACCTGATCGGCGCTCGCCTCGGAGCCATGACCCTGCTGGTGCCGATGGCGCTTGCCGTGGCCGCCATGGCCTGCGGCTGGCTGGTGCTCATGCTGTTATTCCATCTGGGGATGGGGAGGCGAAAATGAGATTCGCGCTGTTACTGCTGTGGCTGACCACCCTCGCTCCGGAGGCCCACGCCGCCGACTGGCTGACGTGGCGTCGCGTCGGCGAGGCGACCCTCACCTGGGGGCCATTCACCGTCTATCAATCGCAGCTGCGCACGCCCAATGGCCGGTATGACGGCCCGCAGCAGGATCGGGCGCTGATCATCACCTACCGGCGCGACATCGATCGCGATGCGCTGGTGGACGCCACCCGTGACCAGTGGCAGGCGCAGGGCATTCTGCAGCAGGAGCCGCGCAGCGAAGCCTGGCTGCGCATGCTGCAGGGGATCTGGCCGGACGTCGCGCCGGGCAGCCAGCTGGCGTTCGTGGTCAGCGGCGGCGAGGGGCAGTTCTGGTACCGCGCCAGCGCCGCGCAGACCGCCTTTACCCCGCTCGGCCCGCGCCAGTCGGCGGCGTTCAGCACCCGCTTTCTCGCCATCTGGCTCGATCCGCGCACCACTTATCCCGAACTGCGTCAGCAGTTGATCGGAGGTACACCATGAAACGCATTCTGACCCTTGGCCTGGCGCTGCTGATGCTGATCCTCGCCGGCTGCAGCATTGAGGTCACGGAGTACCGGCAGCAGCAGCCCGCCCTCGACATCTTTCACTATTTTCAGGGGCGAACCGAGGCGTGGGGGATGGTGCAGGATCGTAGCGGCAAGCAGCTGCGCCGCTTCCATGTAGAGATCGAGGGCGACGTCGTCGGCGACACCCTGACGCTCCATGAGCGCTTTGTCTATGACGACGGCGAGAAGCAACAGCGGGTATGGCGCATTCGCCGCACCGGCGATAACCGTTATCAGGGTACCGCCGGGGATATCGAAGGGGTGGCCAGCGGCCAGGCGGCAGGCAATGCCTTTCACTGGCGCTACAGCATGAACGTCGAGGCCAGCGGCAGCCGGTGGCTGCTGCACTTTGACGACTGGATGTTCCTGCAGGACGGCAGCCATTTATTTAACAAAACCGAGATGAAGAAATTCGGCATTACGGTCGCCACCGTGACCCTTTTCTTTACCCGAACCACAGCAGAAGAGAGGACAGCGCCATGAACACGCAACCTGTCATTGGGATCAGCGGATGTTTAACCGGCTCAGCCGTGCGATTCGACGGCGGGCATAAGCGTATGGGCTTTGTGATGGATGAGCTCGCGCAGTGGGTGGCGTTTAAACCCGTCTGCCCGGAGATGGCGATCGGCCTGCCCGTTCCCCGCCCGGCGCTCCGCCTGGTGCAGACCCCGGTCGGGGAGATCCGCATGCGCTTCAGCCACGCCCCGCACGAGGATGTGACGGAGAAGATGGCCGATTTCGCCAGCGCCCATCTGGCAACCCTGGGCGAGCTGTCGGGCTTTATCGTCTGCGCCAAATCGCCGAGCTGCGGGATGGAGCGCGTGCGGCTGTATGACGAAAAAGGCAATCGCGGGCGTAAGGAAGGCGTGGGGCTGTTTACCGGCGCCCTGATGGCGCGCTACCCGTGGCTACCGGTGGAAGAGGATGGCCGGCTGCACGATCCGTTGCTGCGGGAGAATTTTGTCGAGCGCGTTTTCGCCCTGCATGAACTCAACGCCCTGCGCGCCCGCGGCCTGACCCGTCACGGCCTGCTGGCCTTTCACAGCCGCTACAAGCTGCAGCTGCTGGCTCACCACCAGGCGGGCTACCGGGAGATCGGCCCGTTCGTCGCCTCGCTGCATGAATGGGAGGATCTGGAGGCTTTCTTCGAGGTCTACCGCGAAAAGCTGATGGCGATCCTCAAGCAGCCCGCCTCGCGGAAAAACCACACCAACGTGCTGATGCATATTCAGGGTTATTTCCGCGACCAGCTGAACAGCCGCCAGCGCGGCGAGCTGCGGGAGGTGATCCTCAACTATCGCGCCGGGCTGCTGCCGATCCTCGCCCCGCTGACGCTGCTTAAGCACTATCTGGCCGAGTATCCGGATCGCTACCTCCAGGCGCAGAACTATTTTGACCCCTACCCGCAGGATCTGGCCCTGCGCCTGACGGTGAACTAAGGGAACCAGGGCCAGCTGCCCGGCGGCGCTGCGCTTGCCGGGCCTGGGGGGGGATCCCGTAGGCCTCCTCAGTCGTAGCCCGGCTAAGCGTAGCGCCAGCCGGGAACGCTCCTTCGGCAACGCTATCGCATCAGAACCACGCCTCAAACATCCCGCCGACGTTCAGCGAATCCAGCTGCTGGTCCTGGGTGCCGTTAACCTTCGCGGTATGCTCGTTGTCCACCTGGCCACCGGTCACGTAGAAGCGCAGCATCGGACGGAACTCCGGCCCCATGCCGATGGCGATGTTCTGCGACAGCGTCAGCTTCCAGCCGTGGTTATCCCCGCCCTGGTCGTAATCCACGCGCTGGTAGCCCGCTTCCAGCCAGGTGGAGTGCACGTCGTTCCAGAAGTACATTGGCCGCACGATGGCGCCGTAGTTTTTACGGTTGTCGGTATTGTCCTTGCCGTTGTCATAGTCATGGAAAGCCAGCAGGTATTCGATCTGCGCCTGCTGGGTGAACTTATGGCTGCCCTCGAAGCTGGCGTAGACCGTGGTCAGGTCGTCGGTTTTGTTGTAGACGCTGTTATCCGAGTTGTCGGAGTAGCGCAGGATCACCTTGTTCACCCCGCTGTCGTTGGTGTGGCTCAGCACCAGGCCGCCCTGCCAGGCTTCGAGGCGCGCGTCGCTGTCCACCGCCTTCGAGTCAAAGCCGTAGTTGGCGTACACCTCGACGTCGATCGGCCCGGCCTTGATGTTGTGGGTTTTGGTGGTCAGCGCGTAGTGGCCGTTGTCGCCGGTGTCGGAGCTGCCGGTACAGGTGATGCGCGACGGGTTGGTCTCGTCGGCCATCACTTCCGGGCTACAGGATTTCACCTGCGACACCGTCGCCACGTCGAACTGCACGCCGCCGATATCAAAGTTCTTCACCCCGGCGCCCTGGCCGTCATGGTTCATCCAGAAGTAGTCGTTGATCCCCTGTTGCGGACGCTGGTGGAAGTCGCGGCCGGCCCAGAGATAGGCGTTGGGGTTGGAGTCGAGGACGTTGGTGACGCCGACGTAGGCCTTCTTCAGGTTAACCTCGTCGCTCCAGTGGTCGAACATCACGTTAAGATCCCAGATAGCCCCCTGCGCGCTTTTGAAGGCCTTGCTGATCTGGAATTCGCCGCCGTTGCTTTCGTTGCCCAGGCGGCCGATCGCCGAGGCGCCGTTATAGGAGCCGTCGACGCCGACATATTTCTGGTCGCCGGTCTGGAAGTGGGCGCCATAGCGGGCGTAGCCGCTGAACTTGAGGCCGAACGGAATGGCCATATCCGGCGAGGCGGCGGTGGTCTGCGGGTTGGTGATCACGTCGACCTTTTTGTCGGCCGCGGCGTCGATTTTCGCCTGGCGTTCGGCCAGCGCTTTATCAACGGCTTTGGCGACGATGGCGTCGATCTGTTCCTGAGTAAATTCTTGCGCCATTACAGAGGTAAGCGGAAAAAACGCGGCGATAACCGCCATGGTTAATGGAAGTTTTTTTATCATTGTCATGAGTTTCTCAATATAGGTTAATTTTATTCAGACAATAACCAGCCTATTCTGAGCTGACAGAATATGTCGCTATCATCAGAACAAGTTATTTTTTATTTTGTACGGTCACAGAGGCATTACACAATTATCGCGACTCTTCCTCCTTCACTAATATTAAACAGGTGGCACAATAGCAGAACCATCCGCACGGCGGATTGTTCTGCTATAAACAGTCAAACAGATGGCCTTACGGCGCAGACAGCATAAATACAACACGAACCAATAAAGGCTATTTCCCGGCAGCGGACAAACAGCGTAATACATGCCCCCGCAGGGGCATGTCAGCAAAATTTAACCAAAGATATAGGTATTGACGAGATTTTCGAGTAATTCCTGACGCCCGCTCTGATGCTGCGGATTCAGATTATGCTGCTCAGCGTATCGGGCAATATTATCCAGCGACATCTGCCCGGTCATAATTTTCTGCCCCAGCTCGCTCTGCCAGCCGGCATAGCGTTTTGCCAGACCCTGATCGAGCTTGCCATCCTCAATCATGCGCGCGGCCAGCTTAAGGGACAGCGCCATCACGTCCATGGCGCCAATATGGCCATAGAACATGTCGTATTTGTCGGTGCTCTGCCGACGAACTTTGGCGTCAAAGTTCAGGCCGCCGGTGGTGAATCCCCCGGCTTTGAGGATCTCGTACATCACCAGGGTATTTTCTTCCACGCTGTTCGGGAACTGGTCCGTATCCCAGCCGAGCTGCGCATCGCCGCGGTTGGCATCAACGGAGCCGAAGATCCCCAGCGCGATGGCGCTGGCGATTTCATGGTGGAAAGAGTGCCCCGCCAGAGTGGCGTGGTTGGCTTCAATGTTCACCTTGATCTCATTTTCCAGGCCAAACTGCTTCAGGAAACCATACACCGTCGCGACATCGTAATCGTACTGATGCTTGGTGGGCTCCTGCGGTTTCGGCTCGATAAGCAGCGTGCCGCCAAAGCCAATCTTATGCTTGTGCTCCACCACCATCTGCAGGAAGCGGCCAATCTGCTCACGCTCCTGACGCAGGTCGGTATTAAGCAGCGACTCGTAACCTTCGCGGCCGCCCCACAGAACATAGTTTTCGCCGCCGAGCTGGTGGGTAGCGTTCATGGCGGTCACTACCTGCGTGGCCGCCCAGGCAAACACCTCCGGATCGGGGTTGGTCGCCGCTCCGGCGCCGTAGCGCGGGTGGGTAAAGCAGTTGGCGGTGCCCCACAGCAGTTTCACGCCGGTTTGCTGCTGTTTCTCCGCCAGCACCTCGGTCATGATGGCGAAATTATGCAAATACTCTTTCAGCGACGCGCCTTCTGGCGAGACGTCGACATCGTGGAAGCAGTAATACGGCACATTGAGCTTGTAGAAAAATTCAAACGCCACGTCCGCTTTGCGTTTGGCCATTTCCAGCGCATCGCCCGCGGCCTGCCAGGGACGCTCAAACGAGCCGGCGCCAAACATATCCGCGCCATTCCAGCAGAAGTTATGCCAATAACAGGCGGCAAAACGCAAATGGTCTGCCATGCGTTTTCCCAGCACGATTTCATCCGGATTATAGTGGCGAAACGCCAGCGGATTATCGGTTTTGGGTCCGGCAAAGCGAACGCGATCAACCTGGTCGAAATAGGTTTGCATGATGAACTCCGAAATTGAGAAAGAGGAAAATTAACAACTGTGACACATCGTGTATTCTCATCGTCGGTTGCTCAATTACGTTATTTCACTCGGCGATTGAGAAAATGCTCAAATGTGAGCCATCTCGCAAATAAAACTATTTTAAATATCTCGCTTCGCGCGCGTATAGAGTACACTCCTTGGGGAATTCAGGTATCCATATCAAATTAAAATGCCGGTTTTGTCACATTGCCTGTCTGCCAGAAAATTAGCGGCGGATAACGGTTCAATGCAGGTGATACAGGCCTTTGCTTCGAGGATCACAGAAGTAAAAAAACATAATTACGTAATTTAAAAACGTAATAGATTCTTCCAGGTCAACTGTGTCAGAAAGTGTTTCACCTACACAAAACAAACCGGAGTCTGCTTAGAATGAGTAAAAACATAATGCACAGTCGGCATGATGAATATCATAAATTAACCCGTGGAGAACGAATTGGTTATGGCATGGGCGACTTTGCACAAAACCTGGTTTTCGGCACAATTGGGGGTTTTCTGGCTTTGCATATGCTGACGGTAAATACCATCAGCACGGCAACGGCAGGCTTTATTTTTCTTTTTGTCCGCATCATTAATGTGTTTTGGGATCCGATGGTCGGAACCTACGTGGATAAACGAACCTCGAAAGCGGGGAAATATCGTCCCTGGCTGTTACGAGCCGGCGTTCCGCTGGTGATCCTGTCGGCATTACTGTTCGCGCCCATCCCTGGGGTGAAAGGTTCGGTGGCTTTCGCCTTTATTATTTATCTGGCGCTGGACTTAGTTTATTCCTTAGTCAATATTCCCTATGGCTCGCTGAATGCGTCACTGACCCGCGACCCGGAATCGATCGATAAGCTGACCAGTACCCGCATGATGCTGGCCAACAGCGCCAACCTGCTGGTCTATACCCTGTTCCCGATGTTTGTGCAGATGGCGGCGCCGAAAGATCGCAGCCTGAAAGACACCGGCTTTTTTGGCCTTGAGCTGAATCTCGGCAACTATACCGATCCGTCGGCGAACTACGCCTGGTTTGGCGTGTACGCCATCTATATGATCATCGGCGCGGTGGCCCTGTTTATCTGTTATAAATTCACCAAAGAACGCGTTGTCGCGACCGCCGAGCAGACCGCCAACGTCAAAACCACTGACCTTTTCCACGAACTCAGACATAACCGCCCGCTGGTGATCCTCGGCATGTTCTTTATGCTGGCCTTTACCTTCATGTTCTTCATGAACACCGTTAACGGCTTCTTCAACCAGTTCGTCGTCGGCCATTCCGAATGGATGGGCGCCGTAGGTCTCGTCGCGTCTATTCCCGGCATCGCCTTCCCGGTGTTCTGGCCGAAACTGAAAAAAATCTTTGGTAAAAAAGGCTTCTTCCATCTGTTCCTCGCCATGTTCATCGTCGGCGAACTGCTGACCTACGTCTGGTCACGCGAAGGGATGCACGACGCCCTGTGGCTGGCCTACATCGCCACCTTTATTAAACAGTGGGGCTTAACCTCCGCCACCGGCTTTATGTGGGCGCTGGTACCGGAAGTCATCGCGTACGGCGAATTAAAATCTGGCAAACGCAATGCCGCCATTATCAATGCCATTATGGGACTCTTCTTCAAGATCGGCTTCACCATCGGCGGCGCTATCCCGCTGTGGCTGCTGGCGGTGTATGGATTTAATGAAAGCGGTGCCATGCAGAGCGCCAGCGCCATCGACGGGATCATTATGACCGCGGTGTGGATCCCGATCGCGCTGGCCGCTATTTCGATGGTGATTATCCAGGTTTATCCGATCTCCGATAAACATGTTACCGACATTAACCGTCAGCTGGATGAGATCCGCGTGTAGTTAAAAAAATTATAAATCAGACCGATTCGTCACTTTCCATTTTAAAAGGTGTAATGAAATGTCACTTATTCAAAACCCGATATTACGCGGCTTTAATGCCGACCCCAGTATTATTCGCGTCGAAGATACGTACTATATTGCCAACTCGACGTTTGAGTGGTTCCCGGGCGTGCGTTTACATGAGTCGAAAGACCTGAAAAACTGGAACCTGCTGCCTTCGCCGCTCTCCACCACTACCCTGCTGGACATGAAGGGCAACCCCTCCTCCGGCGGCATTTGGGCGCCGGCGCTCTCCTGGGCCGATGGGCAATTCTGGTTGGTGTATACCGATGTGAAGGTCACCGAAGGCGCCTTTAAAGACATGACCAACTACCTGACTACCGCGAAGGATATTCGGGGCCCGTGGAGCGACCCGATCAAGCTGAACGGTGTCGGGTTTGACGCCTCGCTGTTCCATGACGACGATGGCCGGAAATATATCGTCCAGCAAACCTGGGATCACCGGGAGTACCATCACCCATTCGATGGCATTACCTTAACGGAGCTGGATACCAACACGCTGAAGTTAATGCCGGAAACCGCGCGCACCATCTACCGCGGCACCGCCGTGGCGCTGGTCGAGGGGCCGCACCTCTATAAACTGAACGGCTACTACTATCTGTTTGCCGCCCAGGGCGGCACCGTGTTTACCCACCAGGAGGTGGTGGCGCGGTCGAAAACCCTCGAGGCCGACAGCTTCGAAACCGAGCCGGGCGACGTGTTCTTAACCAACGTCGACACGCCGGACAGCTACATCCAGAAACAGGGCCATGGCGCGCTGGTCTCCACTCCGGAAGGCGAATGGTATTACGCTTCGCTCTGCGCCCGGCCGTGGAATCGCCCGGGGGAATCCATCTACGACCCGCGCGGCTGGTCAACCCTCGGCCGGGAAACCTCGATCCAGAAAGTGTACTGGGACGATGAGGGCTGGCCGCGTATTGAAGGCGGTCACGGCGGGAAAACCTTCGTCGAAGGGCCGAAAGACGCCATCTTCACCGAAAGCGCCGGCGATAATAGCCAGCAGGATGACTTTATCTCGCCAGCGCTCGACCCGAACTGGAATACCCTGCGGGTGCCGTTTACGGCCAAAATGGGCACCACCGGCGACGGCAAATTAACCTTAATCGGCCAGGGTTCGTTAGCCAATACGCATGACCTGTCGCTGATTGCCCGCCGCTGGCAGGCCTTCTATTTTGACGCCGCGGTGAAGGTGAAATTCGAGCCCTTCAGCTACCAGCAGATGGCCGGATTAACGAATTACTATAACGACCGCCACTGGAGCTTTGTCTTCCTGACCTGGAATGAAATTAACGGCAAGGTCATCGAAGTTGGCGAAAATAACCGCGGAAAATACACGTCGTACCTGAAAGATAATGCCATCAAGGTGCCGGACGGCGTGGAATACGTCTGGTTCCGGACCAAAGTCCGCAAGCAGACCTACAGCTATGAATACAGCTTCGATGGCGTGACGTTCACCGAGATCCCGGTCCAGCTGGATGCCGCAGTGCTGTCCGATGACTATGTGTTGCAGAGCTACGGAGGGTTCTTTACCGGGGCGTTCGTCGGCCTGGCGGCGGTAGACTACGCCGGGTACGGCACCCAGGCTGAGTTTTATCAGTTCGAGTATCAGGAGCTGGGCGATAGGTTAGCGGCCGATGGCAGCTACAGCTGGGAGGCTGGCGAGAAGCGGGATAAGTAAGAGAGAGCAGGCCCACGCTACCGGTAAGGTAGCGTGGGGTTTGTGGTGTGCGGGAACGCAACGGTTATGCGCTCCCGATTTTTTTCAGGCTTGCGCCGCAAGAGGCGAACGCGGTCTCCACTCCCACAGCAAGATCCGTTGTGATACTTAAAAAGCAATCCACCTGGAATCGCCGCATCTGGTGGGTTGATCGGCAAGGATTTTGCGAGCATCATCGCATTTATTTAGCTGCCAATGTAATGCTATGCCCTCCAGCACGACCCTGCAACACGCGATCGAGAACATCACCATCTGGCGCAAAGGCGAACAGCGTGCGCCGCATAAGCCACTGCTGCTGCTGTACGTCCTCTCGCAGTACCAGCGCGGCCATGCGCGGATGTTCGACTACGCCTCGGAGATACGCGATGAGCTGCATAGCCTGCTGGAACGCTTTGGCCCGCAGCGCCGCCAGTACCGGCCGGACATGCCCTTCTGGCGCCTGAAAGGCGACGGCTTCTGGGAGCTGCACAACAGCGAACAGTGTTCAACCCAGGGCAGCCGACAGCCGCCCGGCAAAGAGCTGGAGCTCTGCCACGTCGCCGGCGGCTTCGATGAGCCACATTTTGCGCTACTCAACAGAAATAAGAAGCTGATCAATACCCTCGCCCATCAGATCCTTGAGGCGCACTTCCCGGAGAGTATTCAGGAAGAACTGGCTGAAGAGATGGGGTTTGATCTGCAGCAGATCCGCAAAGAGCGCGACCCGCATTTTCGCCAGCAGGTGCTGCGCGCCTATAACTATGAGTGCGCGATCTGCGGCTTCAATATGCGCCATGATAATACCTCCGTCGCCCTGGAAGCGGCCCATATCAAATGGAAGCAGCACGGCGGCCCCTGCGAGATCCCTAACGGCCTGGCGCTCTGCGCGATTCACCATAAGGCTTTTGATAAAGGATCCATTGGTCTGGATGAGGATATGTGCATCCAGGTTTCGCCGGCGGTGAAC
The DNA here is from genome assembly GCF_000828055.2 of Klebsiella variicola. Classification (NCBI taxonomy): domain Bacteria; kingdom Pseudomonadati; phylum Pseudomonadota; class Gammaproteobacteria; order Enterobacterales; family Enterobacteriaceae; genus Klebsiella; species Klebsiella variicola. Next base: position 4,876,544 of record NZ_CP010523.2, read on the forward strand.
GGCGGGGGCATCGTTGGCAGGCTTTTCTGGGATTTTGATGGTAAGCCGATTACCTTACCGCAGGGGAAAGAATGCTATCCGCAGGAAGGGTTTGTGGCGTGGCACCGGCGGGAGGTGTTCAGGGGATGAGGAGGTATGGGGATGGTGATAAGCGGGTTTCGATGCTGCCTTCTCGCTCCTGAACATCAACAGCTCCTTTCATGTCTGCGCCACCATCGTCTTTAAGCCACATATACGGAGGAATTAGCATCTCATTTGCTCCTCATCGTTGAAATTAACTGCAATGTAATAATGTAGAGTACAGTTGAAAGGCATATCACTATTATTAGCGATATATAAAAGAAAGTGTCATACATCGTATCGGCGTTCACACTCCCGAACAAGAAGTGGCAAATATCCCTTGCGATATCATAATCAAGATAGATTTCCGGCCTTGGAAGCGCACGTCCCAGAACCAAAAACAGCAATATAAAATAAATAATCTTACTGATTTTACGGGCAAGCGTTGTTAGAGCCAATGGCAACTCCTTATTGACCGCACCCTTAATTTCTCGTCCCTTTTGAGAAAACCAGTTTCCTTCATTGCGGTCAACAATCCAGTATTTTCCCAAGGGCAGCGGACCATCTTTTACTACTGCGCTGCATGCGGCTTTATTGCGATATACACCCCGCCCTGAATGTGCCATAAAAACACCGACGCTGTACAAATTAAAAGTCACATAATCAGCATCATTTAATATCAACTTTCCCTGTAGAGCCATGATATACCATCGTTCCTTAGTGATTTGAGATATGGTAGTGGCTGGTTTAGAAAGGTTCCAGAGTTAGGCTATGATTTTCAGATAATATTAATTTTATTAGGTATTGGGGTTAAAGCATTAGGTAGTATGTAGTGGCAGTGTTTATTTTTATAACAGAGAGAATTGGCATTCAGCTTATAAATGAACAAGTATTTTACCAAATTCTTTTGGTAGTGATTTTTTTCGCAATGACCAGTAGCAAGCAATCGTTAAAAATAAGTAAAAGCTCACAATCGCCGCCATTGCGAAAGTTGAATATTTTTGTTGAGGGCATACGGAGTCATAAGGTAGTAAGCGAAATATTACCCAAAACAGGATGGTAAAGCTAAATATTTTAGCGAATTGCCGCAAGGTAGCACTGACCAACCCTCTGAGAAGATCGATAATGATAAATTTATATTTTACTGCACGGCATAACGTGATTAAGACAGTCATAACAGGTACGCTGATCAATATATTAGTCAGGATGCTAATATAGGTGTTCAGAGATTGCCAAACTTCTAAATCAGGCTCACCCAAAATGAAATGAGTAAACCTGTCAGCGCTCTGATAAGTAAAAATTACCATAATAGCGTCAACTAATCCCTCATACGGAATCACTTTCGCAACCACCACCATTACTACAGCGAATAATGTTAGCTTAATAAACAAATGAAAAACATGCCGGCTCAATCTCGTCTCCTTGCATTGCGCAGTGCTCCCGGTCGGTCAATAATCAAGAATTGACCTGCTGGTACCAGGCCTCCCTTAGGGAGCACTCTATATGTTCTACAGTTGCGGTAAGGAACTCATTTCATGCCCGGGATGACGGGCGCTTATTTCTGCTTACTTTGCTGGCTTAACATCTGTCACCCACGTAGGGAGATCCCACGTGCCACCGAGATGGAGATAACGGCACATTCCGGTCGTTGCTTCGCGACTTTTGCGGAACGTCTCGCCATCCCAAACCCAGCTTGCCGACCCCCAGCAATCCCCAAGGCCACGGCCTTTCTGGCTCATGAAAATAACGCCATCGCCATAATCAGATCCAGAAACCGTGATGAGCTCCGGTTTCCCCGCTAGTTTACTGTCCACCACCCAGTAACCATATCCTTCGTTATACGCCGCCCGCCAACACAGCGCAGAAATCAGAGAATGCACGTTATCCAACGGCGTCAGGCTGATGGTCTCGGCTTCCTGTTCTTCTGAAGGCTGGATGCGATCGCACCAGTCATCTTCGCTCAGGGTCGCGAGAAGCTTTGGTTTCAGCACCGCGAGCTCAGGCACTGTAAGGGGCCTTTCCTGAGTTTTCTCTGGCTTCACCTGGTAAATAACCGGGGCAGGAGCGGCAGCCTGGACGCTACTTTCCGGCTTATCGCCTTTTTTGGTTAATGCGCCGGGCGTTCCGATGCGCCCCTGAACATCATCCATTTTCAGCAGCACCGCATAAGCGCCTTCACCAGAGAGAACAAACGGATCGGGCCCGCCTTTAAACTCAACTTTTCCGCTGCCTTTGACTGCCGCAATAATGTCCCGGGTCTGTTTGACCGACAGCCGCCAGTTACCTTCCTTATCAGGCTTTACACCACCTGCCAGCTGGTCATTAATCAAGAGTGTCAGCTTTGAAGGCTGGGGGGCGCCATCAGATTGAAGCTCCGCCAGCATCACCTCTCCCGAAACCGATGTCCCTGCGCCAGCCTGACGGGTCAGCAGTACCGATCCCCCTTTTCCTTCTTCCGGACTATATCCCGCCGCCCGGCAGGTCAGCGTGTTATCACACACCACTTCCCAGTTCTTATGGCTGAAGGACACGCCGCTTTCCTGCGCCATCAGCGGGGCACTCAGTATCGCCAGAGCCAACAGTCCTTTCCTGGCTTCATTTTTCATACCATCGCTCCATAATAGGTAATGACTATAGTCTGATTAATACACACGACCGAGAGAAGCTTTTCCCCCTGGTAAACAAGCATTTTCAGACAATAACAATTAGTGATGGTCACCAGCCATTCCCCCACCGTAGTTCGCGGAAGGACGTAATGAAACGATTGGTGTTAGCCCTGCTTTTATTTATTTTCAAACAATTGGCTATAGCCCCCGATCTCACGCCGGAAGCGGATATCACTCTGGTGAATCCGTCAATGTTTGCTTGTGGAGGATATCCACGGCACAACATGATGCTGTCGATGTGTTCACATAAACCGCCTGTTCATGAGTCATAACCTGTTTCTGCCATGAACAAGTCAGAGCAAATACATATAAACCAATAATTTTAACATCCAAACTTCTGCGTATCCAATCACTAATCGAATACTTATATGCGCTTTATTATTTATTGAATTAATACATCTCACGCAAGACAGTTTGTAACAATTAGATTATAGTAACACTTACCAAGTTTTTTATTCTCTTGTAAATTAACATCGCTTATTTCTTGCAAAAATGATGTACATCCTCAGTCATTTATTTAAACATAGGATAGCTATATGGCAGACATAGAAGGGATAGCGCGGAAGATATATGACATCATTATTTCTCCTGATACAGTTACAGGACTTATCAATGGCGGATTATCTGTTCCTTTAGATTATGGTTATCTGATTTACGGTATCTTTGATACGGATACAAGATATGAACGTGAAACAGAAAGAATCCGTATGATGACCGCGATAAGACATGACATTCTTAACTATGAAAATATCGTTAATGCAGTTAAATTAATCTTTCAGTTATTTAATAAATATCTATCCGAATCAGAACAAGATAGAATATACAGAAGTGTAGTTACCTCTATCGTGGGTAGAATCTCTACGAATATTATCGCATCGAACATCGCTAAAGCCGTTATAGAAAAAACGTCATTTACTTATGTAGTATTTAAGGGGAAAGGGAATCCAATAGCCTTTTTAAGTACTATCCTCTTGTTTGGTGGAATGGCAGAGCGTTCCATCAGGACGTCTGATAAACTCAGAAATGAAGCGCCCGAGGTATACTCGTTATTAAGACCCCGCGATTATGATCTGCTTTATTTCTTATTTGCCGATGCGGTACAACCTTTTGTTGATGCCATCCATGCAGGATACACTGAGGGCAACTCCGTGTTCGATAAGATTATGAAAAAATTGGAAGATCATTTAAATACAAATGCTAAGGCTGGGTGACATGAAAAAAATTATCACGCCACTCGTCGATGTAGTTCTCTGCACCTATATTATTACTGTATGCTTTATTTGCTTGGCTGAGTTTAATAACTGGCAGAATAAAATAATCGCAGTAACGATTACAATCGGCAGCGCTTATATCATCGCCATTGCGTTGAATAGATTGCTGGGAACAAAGATAGGTGTGTTAAGCGGTGTTTTTAATTTACTATCAGGCCCGCTACTAATTATAGGCGCTATTGTTTGCATAGCCTTACTTGACCCGTGGCCGGTTAAGATTATTGGTCTGTTTTTATGGGTCATTATAATGTTTTGTTTACCTTCATTTATAAATAGAGATAAGGAATAATCATGTCAAATCCAGCATATCTTTGGCTAACCGATACAAACGGCTCCCCTATAACGGGTAGTTCTCTCGTTACAGGGCGTATTGGCGCTATTGAATTAAAAGCGGTAACGCACCACCTATCCATTCCTGTGGATGGAAACACCGGGAGATTAACAGGAACCAGAGTACATACACCTATTACGGTACAGAAAGATTTTGATAAAACAACGCCCCTTTTATACAAAGCGCTGAGTGAGAACCAAACATTAAAGTCGGCAACCATAAAGATGTATCAAATCCTTGATGCAGGTGTTGAAAGCGAATATTTTAATATTATATTAGAGAATGTAAAAGTAACCGGAATTACCCCCAACTTATTTCCTGATTCTGGTACAGGCACACATAGCGAAACGATTCAGTTAAGGTATGAGGCCATCACCTGGAAACATTGCGATGGGAATATCGTTTACAAAGATTCCTGGAATCATCGGGCAACAGCATAAACTCCCCTTAGACTAAAGGCCATTCAAAAAAGTGGCCTTTTCTAAGTTTAACTGATGATTTAAACCACCCTCACCAAACAAGCCATCCAAATGCAACCGCATGGTTTGGAGGCATAGTATCTTGAAGCTATACCTCCTTGAGTAGTGCTAAATTAATTCAACACATTCGATACCTGCATTGCTTTAAGCCCCCTATAACTTCCGCTGCTCCAGGCTGGAATAAATCGTTTTAATTTCCTCTTGTAAGCTTTCGCCACGGTAAGCTCCAGTGCCGCACGATGCTGTCTTTTCGCTGTTGCAAACGAGTCGCAACTTCGAGTCGCCCGGACGACTCCACCGCTTTGATGGGGACAAGCAGATCCCGAGTCTTCAGGTCAGCAGTGTTCCGCTTACCGATGGCAGCAAAGAGATTATCTTCGAGGCTTTTCAATACACGAGCGCTATGCGATGCAGACCACTTCTGATTGCTGGCGTGCCACTCTCTGGCTACCACTTCAAACGTAATCGCCTCTTGCTCATGCTCTACCTTAACAGCTTTCTTGTTCTCACTAGGATCGACGCCGTTAGCTAACAACTTACGGGGCTTCATCCCGACGATTTCTGGCATCAGCCAACGACACTTCAGGGTATTTCCCCTGCGCCAGCATCTTCTCTTTCCCACCGAAGCGATAACGAAGCCGCCAATATTTGGAGCCGTTAGGGTGAACCAGCAAACCATGCCTTCACCGTCAGTCAGTTTGTAGACTTTTGCTTCAGGCTTTGCCGAACGAACCTTCACATCACTCAGAGCCATGATGATTATCCTTTCAAGGGTTCTGTGTGGGTACAAACATTATCGAACCGGGATATACCCGCAGTTGTACCCGCATCAGTAAGTTGATGTAGATTGAATCTGGTTGACTTAGGTTGAGTGAAAAAGCGAGGAAAGCCTTGTGGATACTGGATTTCAGGCACAAAAAAAGACCTCAGTTGAGGTCCATTTACATGCTTTTGGTGCGAAGGCCGGACTCGCCTTTACGTTTAATTTATTGAAAATTAATGTGTTGATAGGTTTTGCTTTGGGGATTTGCCCCCAGAATGGGACATAAAATTGAATACTGCGTGGAAGATCACAAAGTTGCGTGATTATTTTCAAGGACCGAAACGCATTCCAGAGTAAGGTTTCTCCCGGCATTGCGCCAGTCGAGATGATAAATCTCCCACATATAGCTCCAGCTTGTGGCCATCCGGGTCAAGAAAATAGAAAGATTGCCCTTCGCTTTTATTGTCTTTCCAGACCGTCACTCCCGCCTGTTTCAGCTTATACGAAAACGGTTCAAAATCTTCTGGCGCGATGCTGAATGCATAGTGGGTGTAGTCGCTTTCCTGAGGGGCTACGTAGTTACGGGATACGTCATACGAAAGGTGCCGGTAAGGACAATACATCTAACTAACCAATCAATCTTACTTGTTTTACGAATGAATGAGTTAATGCACCTTGGCCAAACTATCCAGATTTTTATTTAACATACTCAAGTTACGTACTTCCTATCTCAGATTTGATTTGTTATATTATAACAAAAATTGAGGTACTCATGAAAACGACTCTGTATAAAGATTTCACATTTGAAGCCGCACACCGACTACCCAATGTACCTGATGGGCATAAGTGCGGACGTTTACACGGGCACTCGTTCGTTGTTCGCCTTGAGATCACTGGAGAGGTGGATAAGCACACGGGGTGGATTATTGATTTCGCAGAATTAAAAGCGATCTTCAAACCTACGCTGAATAGGCTGGACCACTATTATCTCAACGATATTCCTGGCCTTGAGAACCCAACAAGCGAAGTTCTGGCTCAATGGATCTGGAATCAGGTTAAACCACAACTCCCGATCCTGAGCGCAGTTATCGTGAAAGAGACATGCTCTGCAGGTTGCATTTACCGCGGCGAATAACCTCGAACGTGAAGTGTAGACGGTGGCGTGAACACGCCACCCAAGATTATTTATGCTGACAATCCCTTTAGATAGGTGCGAATACAGTCTAGCATGCTGGTGCTACCTTTCCCCGAAGGTTGTAGAAAAGGTTTTTCACCACGTTCTTCTTTTATTGCGTAATAAGCTGAATGTTTCGAACTAAGCCAAGCAAAAACAAATAAATCCGCCTCCTTTGCTAAAGAGCGTAGAATTGTCGATCCGCCTTTATCACTGTTGAGACGAATATCTGCATGAGGGTAATCGGCTAGAAGTTGTTTTTTCACTCGCTGTGCTACCGGCTCAGTTAAAGTATAAATGCCTACAACTTTATTATTCAGCGTTGCCCCTGCCTGAACTTCCCCCGAAATTCCTTCATTATTTTCATCTGTAGCCTGAAGAGGAATTTCAAATACAAGACCGCACTCTTCAGAAAACTGAGCTAATAGATTCCATTGCAATTTGCTATAACGGACTGGGTTACTATAGAACTTGCTGTATACCAAGCTGAATAATTGCTCTCTGGCAAGCTTGTCAACGGTTGGATAGATAAGAAAGAGTTCAAGTATATCCAGCCACGCACTAGCACTATTCGTGCCGGAACTCTCAATCATAACCTGTAGGTTTTCTATCAATTCACGATAGTCGTTCGCATTTATGTCCCCTTCTAAGTAACCGCGAGCCAGATCGCAAGCAATAATGACATCTTCACGGGAACTGTTGTCATCTAATACTAATTGCTGCAATAACGCTAACCTGACAGGTTGCCATGAAGCCTCAGCCTGATGGTTATCCAGCCATTCAAGTAGAACAGGGATAGCATCACGCAAGATCATGCCTGTACGATTATCGCTCTTATCAAGTAGCGAAATGAATACCTCTGTCTCGAGTGCACTTGTAGGCCATTGATGGCTAGTCTGTTCTACGGCTTCAATTGCTCGCACCCACTGAGGATCCTCTAGCACTTTCTGTAACCAGTCCTGCCAGTTATTGAACCCAACTGCATTCTCTACTGCGAGCGTGACAGGTAAAAATGTCTGCAGCTCTGCGTAGTAACGCTGAAAAGTCGGTTTTGCCAACAACAAATCTCGTTCCTGTTGCACCAACTGCTGCAAAAAGCTAATAGCTTTTACAGCTGCTCCTGTACTGCCCACAACCCAAGCGCATTGCAACGCGATAGCTACACCAGGTGCGCTAACAGGCAGTAATACCAATTCTTCCAGTGCGCTTTCCGGATGTTCATCAGCCAAAACAAGCAACTCATCAATGTCTTTGATAGGCCGAACAGAATTTATTTCATTAGGGAAGGCTGCCAGCAATTGGCTGATCCAGAAACGGTCATTGTCCGATGCTCCCTCCATCCCGGCCACTAATTGATGTGCCTGCTCCTTCAACCTTGAAGGCGCACTATGAGTATCGGAAAGAAGCCACAGAAGAGTATTTTTAACCGCTGCTGGAGTGCGAATCCCCTGTATCACCAGGAATAAGCGCGGCACACTATTTGCCAAAGAATCATTAAAGACCCTGCGTTGGGCTGCCAAGTCTTCTTCAAGTTCATACTTTAGTAGCATCTGCTGATAAAGCACCGCCATCACTTCTTCAGCTAGCACTAAAGGATGTGGTATATCCATCACCCTGCGTAGCTCAGGCGATTCAAGTAAACTTTTGGCGTCCTTTTCCATTGCCAAACAACGCAGCTCAATAAATAACTCGTTGATATGGCCGATGCCACCGGCATCACGCAACTCTTGCAAGTAGATACGTGTTTGCGGCACATCATGGCGACGCAGCGCAGCTCTAATGTCTCGCAGGATACGACCACGCGGGCGTAAAAGTGCGTAATGATGGCTCGGTCGGTTAGCAAGTTGGAGGCGCAGACGCTCAATGCCTTTAAAAACCTCCAGAATCATAGGTCGCGAGAGCGAGCTAAACTTATATACACTATCGCCATAGTGCTCGATCAATGCTTTTTCTACTGAACTATTTGGATTCAACATAATACGCTGGCGGTTAAAATCCGACCATGATGTACCCACATGTGAATCTATCAATTCACCTAGCTCTGCGTAGTTTCGTTCTTCATCGGCTATAGCATACCAAGTAACTTTATCATTGCAGCCCTTCATGACGCGCGGCAGGATCACAGGGAAACATCCGCTCCTGACATCCTCAATCCACGGCTTCAAACGCCGTAAAGTAGATTTTTCCAACTGCTCACTCTCAATTTTTTCCCAAGAGATAATATTTTCATCCCCATCGAAAAAGTTACGCAGTAGTTGCTCGCTGCCTTTGATATTCATACCCCCCCTCCCTGTACAGGTTGGTAATAGTCATTGAATACCAGTGAAGCCTGTACAATCGCGGTTTTGTCTGTGGTCAGATTGATCTGTTCGTCATTAATCACAATCCCACCAATCGTCAGATTCATCGATCCGCTCAAGAAGAAATGGTCACCCAGAACCCCTTTGGTATGCAACTCCTGTTTCTGACCAATGAATAGGCTATCCAACATACCGTAGTTAGCTACGCGTTCAGTTAGCTGTCTGATAAAACGAGCGTTATGCTGGGTTTCGTTGGTCATCACCTTCAGCGTACAACCATTGGCAACTGCACGCGCCAGCAGTTCTGAAGTCTGTACCATACGCTGTCCCCAAGCAGGTTCGAGGTAATCAAAACGCCCAGTACGATTATCCAGTAGATCAAGATCGGTGATCCAAGGCGAGACAAGCCACAACTCCGCGCTTGGCTGAACGATCTCAGCAACAAGCAAGGAACTGAGTACATCCATCACTTCACTTTGGCGGGAGGATCTGGATTTAAAAATACGCCGGGTATTCATTGGATAGCCTCCGGGATTTCAATAATGACGAAGGAATCATTATTGTGGCGGCGCAGGGCACTAACGCGGGGATAGAAGAATAACCCGTACATTTCTACTGGGGTGACCAATAAAGTAGCGATGGCCTCATTAAGTGCGTCTCCCAGTTCAGCCAATAACTCACATTTACCATCATTCTCCAGATGATGGTGACACTTTTGAATCCAGTCGGTTTGGTTGAGTGCCACCTGGGCGCAACTGTGCTGCACCACATGTGCCAACAGTAGGCGCTCAGTTGGTCCAGCAAAGCTGTAGGGATTATACCAAGTAAGCCAGTTGTCGCGGATTGTATAACCACGTGGCCACAATAGGCCATTACAAGTATTAAATCGCCAACTCTCCAGATTGTGCTGCCCTTGGCTAGCTTGTCTTAATTGTTGATCAAGTAAACTGGACTGACTACAGGTAAAAGCAAACACGCGTTGCGGTAATTCAATGCCTAATCGCTTCTCATGCTTTCTCCATTCTTGTTGCAATTGCAGCATAAAGAAGTCACTACTGGCATCGGTTCCTGGCCGTAGTAAGCGGGTATTGATCGCTGACAGGAAGCTATGGCTGGTCATAAACCCACTGCGCTGCAACTCTCCCAATAGATTGCGCTGTGCCTGAATCTGGCTAACGTGGCTATTCGCAAGACGCATCTCGTCCATACGAGCAGGCAGTGGTGATGTCGGAATCGCCAAATTCTGCAATAGATACCAGACATTATTATCCATTGTCTCATAATCGCCAGGGCGAAGATTGAAGTCCAACAGTTCAAAAAAGCGGCGCGGATCCTCACGATAAATATGTTGAATTTTTTCAATGATTCCACCGCCACCGACGGTGGTTTCTGATAACCAGATTTCATGTATCCCTGGACCCAAATGCTCAGTGCGAATCGGCCCCCCACTGAGATCAAGGATAAGATCGTTCTCGTCAGCATCCGGGCACAGTTGCATTGCAGTTTGCAGCAACGCCGCACCCAAAGTGTTAGTGAAGTTAAAGGTGAACCAATCCAGCCAATTATCATCCAAGGGCTGCCAGAGTAATTCAGCCCAATCGGCTATTTTTGCCATTACGGGGGCCTGGGAAAGTAATTCACGCAGACTATGCTGTAGATCCTGCTCAACTTCCTCTCCCGTCTGCACATCATGGAGTGTCTGGAAAATTCGTGCGGGAACGTCAAATAAAGGAATTTGAGCAACATTTTGTTGCAGTGCGTAAAACGCCTGTTCTAGCGAACAATCTTTCAAAACTGCTTCACAGCCAATGCCTGCCAGTACAGTTTCTGCTAGCCATCCCCCCAAGAAAGGGTTAGTACTAATAGCATCATCGTTGCTGACTTCATACATGAAACGCGCTGTACGTAACCCAGCCATCAATTCCCAGTTATTGCTAATATTGGCAAGATCAAAATTAGGTATCTGATACTGGAATCTCACCGCATCAACCCATAATGAGAAGCCAAAGGCAGCAGGTTTACCCTCATGTTCAAATTTAAAATTAATCTGCAAATCATCTCGCTGATCGCTGAATTTTATATTGGCTTTTGAACCGGTGGCGAAACGTACTGCCTCAATAGGGCAGTGTTGTTGATGACTGTAAAACTCCACCTGCTGGAATATTCTCTCCCAAATATTATTGGATGGCACTTCTGCCGGGATACCACGCTGAGGAGGACGAATCTCACTATGCCAAGTCAGGAACGCATTTGAGGTTTCACTAAGTTTTAATTCATCCGGTGGAATGCTGGTCGACACATCCCAAGCGCGGAAGCAGGGAATAGTCTTCATACCACTGCGAGTGGTAATATGGCCATCTGGCATGCTTTCACGTTTGTCTGGTGGGCAATAATCATCAATAGGGAAAAGATGCGTTCCGTCTTTCAGATCTAAATTTTTTGGCACTACCCAGTGACGTTCTCGAATGTTATTAATGGCAAAACGCTTGCTAATTCGGCCAGGGGCGAAATCTTTCATTCCCTGTAAAATCGGCATAGTTTGCGGCTCAGGTTCTTTACCAACCTCATTTGGCAGGTTAATTTGCAACTCAGGCAAGCAAAGATCGTTAAACAGCGCAGACGGAACAAAATCCGGCATGGGTATGCCTTTACGGCAATTATCGGCCTGTTCAACACCAAGACGTGACCAGTTAGAGCGAAGCCTTCTTAATACCGTTGGCAAAAATGCCGTCATTATTGCGCGCGGTGGTTGCCATAGCAATGATTGCAACTGGTTGTTTTCCTTAATGCCCAACGCTTCAGCCAGCCATTCATTGAAAACCTGCTGAGTTTTTTGATTACACAAAAGTTCTTCAATAATCTCAGCTAGTTTTAACTGGGCGTTAGAGATCTTGCCATTATCCTGCGGGATGGACAGGTCATCCCAAATACCACTATTCCACTCTTTGAGATATTTATTACGACTTGAAAGCCAGTCCATCGTTGCATAAGCGGCCTGCATACGCAGTACGTAGCTATTACCAATAGGTAATTGTTTTGCTTTCAATACCGGTTCGAACAGGTTTTCGTAACATTGAAATGCCATGCGATCGCGTCCATAGTCGGAAAGCACCACAACAGTCCACGGTCGCATAGCACGTTGACGTCCCGCACGTCCTTTCCGCTGTAAAAACTGAGCGTTATCACGCGGCGCTTTATGCTGAATCACTGCTCCGACGTTAGGATCGTTAAAACCGACCTCCAGCGAGGCTGTAGCTACAATAAGATCCGCAACAAGATCGACCCCAGCATCCTGCGAAGAGGTTCTCTTGACGTTACTACGGTCAGCAGAATCAAGTGTGTGCCCAATAACTTTGGATAGTGGCCATTGCTGACCAAAGGTAAATTTCTCTTCATTAGGCGCATCACCGCGCAGCATCGCTAGCGGTTCTTTTCTGACATTAATATTGCCATTTGAGTAACGGCCCTCCGCGTCCAGGAGTTGAAAGTAGAGTCGGTTAATGACATCCATATCATCTGTAAAGACGAAACTGCGCGTACCATAAATACCTTTGCTGGCAACAGATGTTGCATTATCGAGCATACGTTTGGTAAGCATGGAGGTCTGAATCGTAGTGGACAGAAGACTGGATCGAGAAGCCGGATCGCCCCTAAGCGCCAGCATATACTCAGCACCTTCTGTTTCCATATCGTCCTCATTCGGACTAACTTCCACCACAAGATGTTCTGCCAGACCGGTCAGAGCCCCCATAAAGCAAGTAGCCTGTTCTAGCGTCGCAGATAACCCAACAAAGTGTGGTGTGGCTCCGGACAGATGCCGCCAACGGCGGATTAACATACCGTTCTGTGCACCACTGATACCTGAATATGTATGTACTTCATCAAGCAGCATCAATGATGGAGGGATAATATTTTTTCCAATACCAAATAACGAAGCAAGAAAGGGATTACCCATCTGTTTATTCAGCATTTCAGTACTGGTAAAAAGAATATCAGGTAGTTCAACCTTCATCCGTGTGCGAGTTAAAATAACCTCATCAGGCTCAATGGTCTGGCTACAACTATCGCAATGCAGTCGCTCGTAGCCCTTATCGTAGTCGGCTGCGTGCCAAACCATTTTGCCGCGGCATTTCTCAGTTGGACAGGGAATATAGAGACAAGCCACGCCATTGCGATGACGACTCCAGGCACTTTTCATATATTCACGATGGATGGTTTCTTTTTTCGTTGGCACCATGCCGAATAGTGCGGCGATTCGTATCTTGCGCACTCCATTCTTAGCTAATTCATCGTTCAACTTACGAGTCTGGCGCAATGTCTCTATAAACTGGTCCTTCAACAGTTCATTACGCGGATAGATAGCCAGTGCTTTCACCGAGTCTTTCTTCCTGGCGACCAGTTCGCTACCGATAAAGGTCAAGGCTGGAAGATAGAATGCCAGCGTTTTACCGGTCCCAGTCCCGGCACAAACAATGGTCGCAGTCGAACGATGCTTGCTCTGTTGTATCCCACGTAGAACGTTTTTGCAGGATTCCAACTGAAAACGCGCAAGGTTGTACATTCCCCCCGGATGGCTGATCAGCGTCGATAGTAACTGGTGGTGTATAGGAGTAAAACCATCAATTTCATCAAGTTGGTGAAACACCTCTATAGGCTGCAGGTTGCGCTTGGGATATTTGCGCTGGCGGCGTAGAAAGCGGTAGTCAGATACCAGAGTCGCCGCAGTACGCCAATTATTACCTCGGCCATGTTTGGGGAACATCTGCCGTAACTGGCTATAAAGCCGCACTGACTCAGCCATGCGGGTACGAAACACCGAAAAGCCATTTTGCTGGTGGCGCAGCAGCAATCCGCGATCGATCATAACTTTCGCTATGCCAAAACTAGTTAGGCCGTTGGCGTCGAGCGGGTGGTTCTGTAGGACCTGAGAAATAGTATTACGGAGCTCGGTCTCAGTGAAAAAACCTTGTGTGTTACCCCAAGTGAGCAGTACCGCCTCTTGCGACTCCAGCCCATCAAGTACTTTGCGAATAATCTGTTCCATTGAACTACGATTCCTTACAGGCGTCTTATACGATAGCGCGTCGGGTCGTCTTCTTCAGTCAGCCAACTGAGTACATTAGGCGTCAACATATCGAGCGTGGCGCCTTGCCCAGATACGGCTTTGAGGAAGAGATTGACCTCTTCCGGAACGTCCAGCTTGAGTGCGTCGCGCTGGTGGCAAAGTTGCTCATGCAAGTCGATTATGGCCTCAACTTCGTCAGCAGTTTTTGGCAGCCCACGACTACTGTTAGTGAACTGAGCGACAAGGTCACAGTAGTGCTGTTGTACTTTTCGTTGTCCTTCCTGATGAGCAAGGTTGCTGAAAAGTCTCTGATCCACTTCCCACTGCGCTTTTAACGTACGGATGTATTCACGCCACGCAGTGCTGGTATGTTCATTGAGAGTACTGGCTAAGCGCTCAATTTCCAGAACCAGCAAACCAAACTCGTGGGCTTGAGCAACATCGTATGTACGCGCCCCATACTGCTGAAGAAAGGCCGCCAGCAGGGCCTGTGGATTGCCAAATGTTTCGCGGTCAAAGAGGCCAACAATTGGATTACCGCTCTCACTATCGCAAACCTGTCGTAGCAGCAGATAGCTAGTGAGGATCTGCGCCAGTTTTTTCGCCGGAGCATCGATTTTTTGCGCCACCTGCAACAGGCTGTTGCGTATCTCCTGAGCCTTTTCCAGTTGCTGATGGCGCTCAAGGCGCGTTTTAAATTCGCCGCTGCGCCGTGCAAAAACGCTAATTTCTTCCGACGCGCTGGAGATTACCACTTCACTGATGCTTACTTCACTCATGCTAAGTTATTCTCCAGCAGCGTTAATTGTTCTGCCAACCTTGTCAGGGTTTGTGCGACTTCATTTTCGGCTCCCTCAATCTGGTCGCCGCCCTCATCACGGTGACGCTGCTGCAGATAGCTGCCGGTAGCATCTTCGAACTTGCTCCAGGCTTCCAGCAGTAGCCGAAATGCCTCGTATTGTTTGCCGTTGACGGCAAGAATTTCTCTCATCAACACCTGAGGGTTATCGGCTGGCAGGGTCAGTTTCTCCAGTTGTCTGATCTGGTTTTTCAACTCCGGTTCTTTCCAACCCTTCAATAGTTTCAGCAGAACCGGCACCGTCTCACCCACCGGGCGGACGACATCAGCGCTGTTCGCCAGTTCGACTATCTCCTTCATGATATCGCAGATATTAATCGTTGCCAGACTGGAGCTTTTGCCGTCGCTCAGGCGTTCAGTAATGTCCATCTGAGCCTTCAGCAGCATGCTCCGATAATCACCCAGTTTATTTTTGACTTCGTGGATCTTACCCGGTCGTTTCCCGACGGCGACTTGATGGCTTTTTGCCGCCTCCACAAGCATTAATCCGTTGATGGCATAGGGTTGACCACGGTTTTTTTTCGCAGCAGTGAGCGCGATTAAGCGCTCACGCAGTTTCTGGTGATCATTGATCACGGCGGCTCGCGCCTGGGTTAAGAAATCATCTAGCAGTGGATGACTATTGCCCGCGGGTTGCTGTTCGGTTAAAAGAGCCTGTACCAGAGTGGTTGAGACTGGTGACGATAATCCATCCTGACCGAGAAATGCACCACATAACTGTAGATCTTTGACAATACTGACAAGCTCCTCGCGTTCTTCATTCAATACGTTTAGTTTGAACTCGGATTCAATGCCGTCAAAAAAGCTATGGTAGGCCGCATAGTCTATTTCACTGCCTTCATAGGTCCAACTCTGGTAGTAGTCGAAACGCACCATTGCTAGGCAGGCGCTGTATAACTCGGGCGTATCTTCTATTTCAACGAGTGGACGGGACTGTTTGTTCACTAGTACTCGTGGCAGGCGGACTCGCCCTGCTATTGTTGCTGAGCTGGCAGTAAGTGAAATATCCAATAACTCGGTTGACCAGTCGATTCGCGAAAACAAAGTTTCAAGGATTAACTTACGTAGATGAAGTGCTTTTTTCTGCTCAAGATTTCCACCCTGATTCCATTTTTCCAGCGTCGCTTTCCAATTAACAATTACTTGATCTTCTGAATTGTTATCTTTTTCACTCTCAACTTCGCCATTATCATCATCATCATCATCATCATCTTTATCACCGCCCTGATCGTTACTCAGCAATGCCGCTGCATGCGGTAGACCGAACTCTCTACAAATGTCGGAATTTAGACCTATCAAACTTGCACTATTACCTCCCCACACCGCCAGAAGCGAATTGACTCGTTCAGGCTGGCTAATACCCTCCACGCGCACACGTAACTGAAGTTCTTGATTGCAAACAATGCTTTCATACTTTGATGGCGGAAACTGTCCGTTCAGGTAACTCTGGCGGTAGTTCTTCAGCGGCTCGCGCAAGATCTCACGAAGAATATTACGCGGAATATAAACCAGCCCTTGATCTTTGACTCTGCAGTGGCGTTCAACCAACTGCCCAACTGCTACCGGATTAAACGGAAATAGCGGATGCCCAGCACTGCTGAAACCAAAACTGGCCAGCACTGGCGCAGCAGATTCACTTTCCAGTACTTCTTGATCCTGCCATACAGGGATATCTCGATACTGTTGACCGTCCTGCTGGTGGTGATATTTTTCCAACGCCGCAGCCCCATGTCGGGCGGCATTAAGATAGCGACCACAGAAGTCGACAACGCGTTTTTTCAGTGCGGCATCGCTTTCGGTGGCATGCTGCTGGATCACCCATTCATAGCGAGCACGGGTGCCCAACGTATTGCGGTGGCGTTTAAAGCTGTCGTGGCCCTCGGTCACTGCAATAATCGAATGCAGGGTACACAATACCTTTTTGCCTTCGTACTCTTCTTCTTCCAGCAGACAGTCGATCAGCACATCCTCAATAGCTGAAGTGGCAGCCAGATCTTCCACCAGCAATATTAGGCTCCGACCTTCTGTGAGGAGCTGACTGCGAATCATGCGCATCAACTCTTGGAAACTGGCCCGGTTAAAGCTGAACAATTCTCCGAAGGTGTCTCCCAGTGCCTGTGGGATCACCTCGTTTACAACCCGAGCAGCTGCTTGTTTTTTTTCATCACTAGTAAGTAACTGCTGATTGACAAGATAGGGTAGTACTGCCGGTGAAACCTTCCTGAGGTTCAGGCCGCTAAAAGCGAAGTCCTCCGCAGACATCTCATAGCGCAGGTTGGAAATGCTGTCGTTGTCAGCCCCCTGGCAGAAACGCAGCGCTATATTGTGCAGGCAGGAACCAGGGACGGTGAAATATTCGGTCATCACGCTGTCAAAAAACAGCGCTGGAAGACGGGTTGATGCGGCGTGCTGTTGAATATCTTTCAACTGCTGAATTCTGCTTTCGTCCAGCTGAAGTTTTCCCATCTGTGCCCGCTGAAGCTCCTTCGGGGCTGCTGCGAATGCAGCGTTCAGCGCCTGTCGCAGTTTGAGGGCAATATGTTCAGCAACATTTTCAGGGATCAGTTGCTGCCCGACCCCATTAACTTTCTCGCGGATCCTCTGATACTCTTCACCCTCAAGACCGTCAAGTATACTGGTGAGTACACGTGGCAGCGAAGCATTTTTCGGAATGCGGATGATGTGGTAGCTAGCGCGATCTTCCCGGCGTTTGAGCTGTGCATGGACCCAGCGCACTAGGTGGGATTTCCCCACGCCGGAGGCACCAATCAAGGGCAGTGGGCGATTATGCTCCAGCAGAAATTCCAGCAATGCGCTCTCTCGGACCTGTGTGACCTTTCCACTATGGAATTCAATACGATCGAGGCGCATTGGTTCATGCACCGCCAGCAACTGACTGTCAGCTAGAGACTCAGCTTCGGTCAGGATACATGCGGTAACATTTTCTACGTCAGGCCAGTAGCTCTGTAATTGTGGCATCAGTAGACTCCCGTATGTGTCAAGGTAAGGTGGGTTACAGTGCGCAACACGCTCCCTTTTATTCCAGTTAACTGCATTGCGCCACTGGCATCAGCCTTCTCATCCATATTGATTATCCCAGATAGCTGAAGCCGTAGCAGTGCACGCGACAGCGATGTCGACAACCGATCTGAGCTAAGCGGTCGCCACCCCTTCCGGCTGATGCGATCTTCGACATTTTGGCGATAGCTACCGCCGTCCAGCACCGGTAACGCTCGATTAAGGCGTTGTAGCACTTCAGCGATAGACAGTTGTTCACCGAGTTGCATTAGAAACGGCAACTCTTCACGGATAGCGTTAGTGGGGTCAATAGCATAGCTTTCGCGAGTGATCTGCTGAACAAAACCCAGCCAACTGAGATATGCAGGAACCACTGGCGCTTCGTTAGAGCTGTTGATACGAAAATCAGGCAGTAAATGATTTACCAACTGCTCCAAATTACGCTTACTGATCTCGGGGTTGTGATAGACATCCAGCGCCAGTAACAATGCAGCTAGAAGGGTGAGATCGACGGCACGCTCATCGCGTGAGTTCAAGTCTCGATTGTTCTCTACAGCCAGCAAGCAGCGGCGTGTGGCTTGGCGCAGGGGCATATCTTTTGTACTGAAATATCTCGCATTAAGGCTGATTTCAGTTGTGTTGTTACCGGATTCTTCCTTTAGTAATCCTAAGTCTAACCACGCATTTAGTTCTTTTGGCGCTTTCCCGCTCGCATTTTCTGAATCGCCAGTTTGCAACGATGCCGGTGCGCAGAGCGCCATCAGTTTTTCACGCGGTAACGTGTTTTTTGGGCTGACTTTCAGCACCTGATAGAATGCGACCAACACGGCATACTGACTGCCGCCGTGGGCGTTATTGATAATCGACACAGTCTAGTTTCCTTTGAAGTTGTTCGAGAGTAATCCAATTGTGATTATCGAGGTGAACGTAATGCGCCCCGCTTGAGTGACAGGGATCAGGCATATCATGCGGGATCAGCGTCAGTTGAAGTGCTGCTGGGTTGAACGGCGGCATGTAACCGTTGGCGCAGGACTCTTGCGTGGGAAGTACCAACTCTGCCAACTCGGCCATTACATCGTTATCCGGCGCAGGCTCATCACGTGCAGGCAATTCGTCACTCAACAAGATCAGGCGCTCGCCGCGCGGAATGGCGCTAAATATACTATGCAACAAGGTAGGATCTGCCCAGACGCGCTGGACAATGCCTCTAAGATGCAACTGCACCAATAGCGTCGCGACGCGGTGATACCAGTTCTCACGTTCCCACTCATCGTCGTTGACTGGCTGATAGGTGATAAAGCAACTGGAGTAAGATAGGCCGCTGAGCGCCTGCCAGCGGCTTAACGCCTGCTGTGCCACCGACGCTGGCGGGTTAAGCAACAGCGGCGGTGGACTCAGGTAATTATTAGTAAGCGCCTGCTTATCGCGACAGGCAGGGCAACCACCACAGGCGTGACCCGGAATAAATTCCGCCATCGAGTAGAGATCCACAAGTGCCTCGCACAGCGGTTTGCTCAGTGGCGTATTCAGCCAGTTGATTAATGCATTATGGTTAGCCCTTGCAGCTTGCAGCGTCTCTTCACGGGAGGGGATAATACGTGTTTTCCACATTTCTTCTCCGGTGTGGTGACTACGCAGGATGCGTACTACCAGTGAGTTTCCGTTCTGTCGGATGATTTGCTCTTTTGCCGCTTCGTAGCGATTAACATCGGCAAAGTCTTTTTTGTCTGGCGGGTTTTGTAGATCGGCATCCAGTTCCAGCACTCCTGCACGCACCATCATCAGTACGGTACGCAAGTTCCATAATTTATTTTGTTTGCTGCGGAAATTAAGGCCGCTATGGATCCTCTCTATATCAATACGATAAAGGTTGTCGCCCACCGATTCGGCACTGCCCCATAACTTTTTCCAGCGTTCCAGGCCCAACTCAAGACCAATCAACTTTTGTGAGGACAGATGTTCTGCCTGTTTGACATCCTGATGATTGTAAATTAGCAGTGAGGTGCAGGCATAGCCATCGCGTCCACCACGTCCCACTTCCTGGTAGAAGCGGTCCATGTTTTCCGGCACTGTGGCATGGATCACTGTGCGCACGTCGTTTTTATCCATACCTACGCCAAATGCTGAGGTCGCAATCATGATATCCAGCTGGTTTTTATCCCATTTTTCCAGCAGGCTTCGGCGTACTTCACTCGGCGTATCACCGGTAAATGTTGCCAAACGCTGATACCCCTGCAAACGCAACTGTTGCGCCCACTCTTCAGCTTCTTTCGGTCGTGTCACGTAGAGGATCAGCGGGCGTGGCGCATGAGCCAGCGATTGCAGCACCTTATCCCGTTTGTCGCTGTGGTCTTTTGCCCGATAACACCAGTAAGCAGGTTCCGGGCGCAGATGGCAGGCATGGACTTCGCTCATCTCCTGATCGAAGGTATCGCGCAGGATTTTACGACTGGCTTCGGTGATAGTCGCACTCATCAGCAGTGTTGAGCACGGTGTAAGATTCGCTTCACGGCTGACGCGCTTCAGCCCGCGAATTAAGCCACCAAGTTGCTGGAAATGCGGGCGAAAGTCGTTCCCCCAGCTGGCGACAATATGCGCTTCATCAACAATAACATGCCGCAGCCCTCCCTGTTTTGCTGCTTCAAATAAGGCGAACTGCAGGGAACTGCAGGTCGCTTCAGGAGAGGTGACGATCAGCCGCTGCTCACCCACACGGATACGCATGTACGTATCATATTTATCCTGCGCCGGTAAGCCGCTATACCAGCCGGTGACAGATTCTGCTTTGTTCCCTGCTTCAATCAGTAACTTCCGGAAACGGCTAGCCAGCTCCAACACCAGCGCCGTGGTCGGGGCGATCAGTACACAAAGTGCCCCAGGAGCTGAGGCTGTCAGAGCTAATGCTTGCGCTACCAGTGTTTTCCCGGTGCCAGTGGGCAAATTGACCAACAGCGTACTGCCCGGTGGGGCGAACAGAGCCCGGCGTACCGCATCGCGCTGGCCCGGTGCCTGATAGCTGATATAGTTGTCCTTCTTGAAGTAACGGCGCAGGACATGGTCCATCGGTACTCGAGTGTCCTGGCGGCAGAATTGGTGCTGATCGCTGGCGAGAAAAGGCATGCCGTTTCCCTGCTCCAGCCACTGCGGACACCAAGCAGGGCCAGCGCTGAGCAGAAAGGTCTGACCTAGTCGTTGACAGTTAATACCGCTGGCTTCCCACTCCTCCTGTCTTGGCCAACCAGGGTGGCTGTCATCAGGGACGGTCAGTTCGTTATCGTTGTGATGGGCATGTTTTTCCCGGTACAGCCAGTCACGGATCAACGCCCGGCGGTCGAGGTGTCCGGCAGTCGCCTCCAGCAGCAGGCACCCCCTCAACCTTGATGAAATAACATAATTATCAATCAGTTGCGTCAGATTCATCCGATTTATGAGTCCTCATCCAATATAGCTTCTGATGCAATGATTAAGGCACGCGTCGCCAGGCAGGTCATTTTCGGCTGTGCAATACCCTGGCGCAGCGTCTGCCCCGTCTCCTGCCGGTTAGCATGATGCAGCGCGGCGCTGCTTAGATAATGTTCCAGTCGGCTCAGGCTGAGAGCCTGTTGTGTGGCGAACTGTTCCACCGCCAGTCGCTGGGCTATGTTATAGCTATCGTTACACCAGGTACGCCAATCTTTAGCGCTGATGCAATGGGAAATCTGCGCCCAGCGTTCCTCATTGAGATTTAGGTGGCGTCCGCCCTTATCCTTCGGTTTATAGTCTTCATTAAGTATCATCAACACCTCTGCGTTGGTGACCAGCTCGCCGGCCTGGTCCAGCCACAGGGTAATGGTTTCAGGAGGCATCAGATGGTCGGCCAGTCGTTGCAGAGCTGGTGTATTGACATCCGCTTCAATCAGAAAATCGTAGCGGAAAAAAATATTTTCATCGCCCATGCCTGGTGTGATGCGGATAATCGCGCTAGCAACACCGCGTTCTTCAAAATCCAGCATTTGTAGGATGGCATCATGGAAAGGTTCACCCAAGCGAGCCGGGCGGATTTTACCCTGAGAGGTATCAGCCCGGTAGTAGCTAAGCGGCCAAGTCATGGGCGAACTTCCGCTAGATTGGTTAAGATCAAAGCCCAGCAGGCAGTGTTTTTGTAGGCGATGTGGGCTGACTAAGGTGCCCGTCCCTCTATCACCAGGGTTGAAGCGATAGCGGAATATCGATGGATCTTTCTCATCTGGAATAAAATCGAATTTCAGTACATTACCTATCAGATTACGAGCGCAGCGGCGGAATTCCTCTTCATTCTCATCTATATCCGCCAGTGCATCGGCATACTCTCTGGCTTCGATGATATCGCCATCAATTTGCAGCAGGACTTCCTGCATTTCGATGCGCTGCTTTTCCACCGTAAGGCGGCCATCTTCACCAGCCAGACGCGCACTGAGTTGCATCATGCTCTCTTCACCCAGCGGGTAAAGATTGGAAATAAGCTGCTGTAATTCCTCATCAATCAAGTATTGTAGGCTTGCAATCGACTCTTCGAAGACATCGAACACTTCATTGAGAATAGTCAGCCACTGATTTTGCAGACCCTCTGCTTCACTCACCAGCGCCATGCTGAGGATAGTAGTCGCACTCTCAGTCGCGCAGTAGCGATTCAAGCGGCCAAGACGCTGTTCCATACGGTTAGGCGACAGCAACAAGTCGTAATGCAGCGCAATCTTGCGCCCGCCGTGCAGATTGACACCTTCTTCAGCCCGGCGATCGCACACTAAGATCTGGCATTTGCTTCCCTTGCCAAAGCGCACTTCTTTGTCGGGGTTATGGCGCTGGATTTTGCCAATAAATGGTATCATCAGGTCGGTAAATACCTGGTCGGCTACCCATGGCTGGTCACAGAACACCACAATATAAGGGAGTTCTCTGACGTTACTATCCAGAAGTTTTTCCAATACATCAATTAAGCGCTGGCGCTTGCTGTCACACTCCATTTTGCAGCGGTCTATCAGCTCAAGCAGGATCTCCTTCTCGCCATCAAACAGCGGATGCTGCAACAGCGCGAGCTGTGAATCACTATAGAGAAAGCCCTGCGCGGCATCAAGTGACTCCTGCTGTAAGCGATAGTTTGCAAGCCGGGCCAGTAGCTCCGGCGTAGCGATAGCGGCTTCAAACAGTAACTGATAAATTGCCACCAACGTGGGGTCTTGTGGGTGCATCATTATTGCCGATTCGCGCCAGGCGATCATCATGTCGTTGCTGGCGTTCGTCGTGGCATATTTTTTTAGTGATAGGCCGGACAAGCCAGGCATCAGGACACTAATGGCGGGGTTGCTACGGCGGTTGCGTAGCAGGCGGTGGTGCAGACGGTAACGGTTACCAATGTAGTGGCGGATTTTATTGATCAGCAGATCACGCACCTCACTCCGCAGCGGTTGCATCATATCTAAATGGGGAAGCAACTGTGAAGCCATCCCGTTTAGTACTTCATCCTCAGGAAACATCCTAGTCAACGCTTCCAGGTTCTCTTCCAGCGTCATGTTGTCGTTTTCACAGTTAAACGCGTAGAACAGTGAACCTATTTCTTCGCGCTGCTGGATACGCTGCTGAAATTTCAGTAAGCCAGTGTCAGTCAGTGGGTAATTTTTAGCATCCAGCAGATGCAGCATGGCCAGGAAGTTCTTTTCATTGCCAGTTACGGGCGTCGCTGATAGTAATAGCAATTTTTCACTTTGTTGCGCCAAGTAGTTCACACTAGCGTAGCGCTGCTCGTACTCTGCATCCCATGCCCATGCACCGACCTGATGAGCTTCGTCAATCACCAGCATATCGGGGCGGAACGACAGGGGGTCCGCTGTGCTGAAGGCCGCCATATCAATGATATGGATCGACTTATTAAGCAGTTCCTCCAGGTGAAAACGTGCAGAAAGTTCCTGCTGCCACTGCCGGTGCAGAACTCCAGGCGCCACAATCACCACGCAGTGGGTGAGCGGATTTTCCGTGACGTGTTGACGCACGATCAGCCCAGCTTCGATGGTTTTCCCGAGGCCGACTTCATCAGCCAACAGATAGCGTTGAATAGGGTCAGATAACACCCGACGCGCGACGGCCAACTGGTAAGGTTCGAGTTCAATACTGGACGACAGCGAAGAGGTAATCCCAGCACAAGCGTTGCGTTGTTTCAGCATCTGATGCTGATAAGCTAGACGGGCATCTTGCCAGAAGGGGGTATAGGTAATGCGCTCGGCCAGAAGGGCCGCAGCATCGCTGATAGGGCGATCCCAGCGCACAAAGATATCATTTAAGCTGACGTCTTCCTGCTGCTTGTTAGGAAAATGCAAACGCACCCCTCCAGGCACGGCACCAACAACACGTGCAATCTGCCAGTGTGCTACCTCGTAGTCGTAGCGATAAACCAGACTTTCCGCGTGGAGTTCGGCTTTTTTTAGGTGTTTTATTTCGACAGTTTGCTCTATGCCTTCATAATTTACGGGAGAATCGAAATACTTAATTAGAGCATCATTATTGTTAATGCGAATAAGTTTGCCGATTCCATAAGGCGAGTCAACGAGGTCGCCTGCTTCAAGGGGCATATATCCATCCATAAGTTTGCTGTGCGTAACAGTGATTTTAAAAGTCTTTGATTAATGATGATTTTTTATACGTATAATATCACTGAATACAAGGACAATGTCATACACTGCAACCCGTAAAGATGATTGTCAAGGAGGGGGATCACGGTTACTAGTCTACTATGACTTTTAGGGGGAGGTAATCCGGTGCGGCCTGTGACTTATTTACCGGCCTTCAAAACTCGTGAAACGACTAAATCTCAAAAAAACTCTTAATTTTTTATGAGTTACGAACATATATCGTAACAAGGTCAGCGTTTGATGATAAGAATGAAAGCATGGGGCTGTCTGGCGCTTGTACAGAATTTGAACTTCTGCACCATATCTGCAGCCCCACGTCGATTTTCAGCACTCGATACTTATAATGCCAATTGGGTTGTCACCCTTATTTAATATCTGCATTGACAGTTTTCATATAGTTAGTTACCAAATAATCTGTAACCAACGATATATCTTTCGATAGATTCTGTACCTCGTTCCACTTACGAACGATCGGATGACCATCAATATCCGTGCCTAAGTTCCACACTCCACTACTCCATGCACAAAGCGGCTTGATACGATTTAACTCTTCTACAAAGCGGGAATAGGAAGGGATCTCGGTCCATCCTGGTTCGCCTTTGTACTCCTGATGCACTTGATCAATTTCATCCATCAGGCTACCGAGAGCAAGAATCCCCACACCGTGTAACAAGCGAGAGTAACGAGGTTTTTTATCCCAATCGTCAGTAAACACAGTTTCTACAGCAGACCAGAAGTTATTCAGCAACTTGACCATTTTGGCTTCATCGCCAAGTCCAGTTGCCGGGTCACGAAAGCGATACAATGCTCCCTCACGTAGGCTAGAGTCGATCATTTTGATCATTGAGTTGTCAGCAATCACTCCGTCCGGGTTGGTCGCAGTCTTAATTCGCCCAGCCAATGGCCCCTCACCAAAGTTAAGACGCTGTGTCAGCAGTGAAGGGAATTTGCGCAGTTGCAGATCGGAAGGCAAGCGGCCATGCGTATGCGGAGCCAGTTCGTACAACAGCGTTTTAGGCAACGGTTTGGTGGAGTTCACCAGCATAAACTGTTCGCGTTGTTCTTCGGCATCATTGGCGATAAATGCCGATACCGGCATCATAAAAGAGTTGATGTCCGCTTCTCGTAACGCAGCTGTACGTTGCTGTCCATCAACGATAAACCCAGGTTTGTCGAAGTTTACCTCTTCAGAATACGGAATAACGAGATGCCCCATATCACTGTTTTCCAGCAGCGGTTCAAAGCGTACGCGCTGATCGAAAGCGATAATGACGGGGTTGGGGATCATCGGATTCGCGCTTTCAATATAGCGCTGGATTTCCTTAATATGGCTACGTACTTCCGGACGCTGATAACCAACCAGGTTCTCATCTCCGCGTCGAATGCGTGAAATCGCAGCAATTTTGCTGATTTGTTTGCCTTCAATGGCCAAGCTGTAAAGCTGTCTCTTCTCACCCTGACGAATACGCAGGGCGGGGACACGAAACTCACTCATGATTAATCCTCTGAGCGTAATGACAATGTGTGCTGCAAGCGACTGTACAGCACCTGAATATTGTGGAATCCGCGACGGCGATTACGCTCGGCGCCACGGAAAATAATCACGTTAATCCCAATGGATTTGCAGATATTGCACTGGCACTTCCGCCAAGGTTGGTCGGCAAGCGTACGTTCGTAATCGGCACGGATCTTCTCCGCTTCTTTTTCACCCGAGTGTAGACGTTCATAGGCCATTACAGCCTCCAGAACTTTTTCTAGCGACAACGCGTCTTTATCGTATTCAGCCAAGGCATGCATGGCATCTTTTTCCAGAAGACGCGCCACATCCTGGTCAATAACGCCAGATTTTATCTTACGACTGAGACTAGGGTTGGCATCGAACTGCGGCACACGCACAGCTGTATAAGCTCGTCCCTCAGGCGTATGGTAGTTATTTTTGCGATCTTTAAACGCCTGCTGAAGGGGGGTTGTTGAGTCGATACTGGTAACACCAAGACGAACGAAATCCGTAAAGCTCTCCGGACGAGCAATACCAAGCAGATGAACCCGGGTATCACTTTTGAGAAGTGGTTTAATCTCTTCCAAGGTTTCAAGGATCTGCGCCGTTTTCAGGGGCACCATCCCCCCCATGGTGATATTCTTATACCCCATAGCCAGCAGTGCTTCTACTGATTGTCTGTAAGATGCCTTGTTCCAACCGTGCGCAACGCCAAAGGGCGTGAAGCAACTCTTCTGCGATTTAACTAAAAAATCCTGCGCCAGAGTCAAGGTGATATCCTGGCGACGACGACATTCTGCCAGCACCTCACCTGAGAAAGATTCTCCCGGTTTTTCGTAGCCAAAAATGATATGGTCAAGTGATACCCCGTAGTTAAAGCGGGATGTTTCATAGAATTCAATAACATCTTCGACGCGATATGGAGGAACATCTTGATTTACATAAGTAAATGCACCACAGTCTCCCATTGTTTGCATCGTCTCTGGCAAACGAAAGAAATGTTTCATTCCATTCCGGAAGTACCGTAATCGTTGTGCTCGCGTATATTTACTTTCACCGCGACCTAAGCCATCTACAACCGCTTTCGAAACTAGCATTCCATCATAAGGATGGGGGAAAACCTCATGCGGATAGAGGTCGTCACGCTGGCGAACACGATGTTCATTGCGCGTTTCTCGAAGGAAGTCGAAACTAGGATCGATAAAATCCTGACTATCCGGAAAAAAATACTTTAGCTTCGACAACACTGATCTCCTGTGACGCCTTTTACTGTCAAAAAACGTGAGATTTTAGCATAGTCTTATTGCTGCGACATTATCGATTAGTCAACAAAACTGCCTGGTACAGCGTTCGAAATCGCTTCTCTTCAAAACTATTGCCTTGATCACGAAATGACCGAAGTGCCCGGGAAGCACTTCCATCTGGATTTGCATGTATATACGAAGAAATCCAAATAGTTACCTCTTCTGGTCTCCTGCGCACCCCGCGAACAGTATGCTTTTTAGGCAGTACTGAAAATGTTGAACGAAGACGCTCAGCAAGCAACCCCAAATGGCCATCATCCATACTCATAAACTGTTCAATTACATACTGAGCTATTTTAATATTTAACATAAGCATATTACTGTTAAAAAACTCAGCGATTGATTTATTGCTTACCAATAGTTTTTTTTTCAAAGAAAATTTAGCCTGCGAAGAAGATATAATGATTAACTGTCTATCGACATCCTTTAAGTAAGAGATGCCTTTCATTAAATCCATGTTTATTGCGTTTATATAATCAGGTGATGCACAGATAATAAAATACTCATCGGACTTATCCATCATTAAGTCAGATAAGGATACAGGATGAGATTTTTTTAATGGGGATGCTTCATTTAATTTTCCCCACCATTCTTGATGAAAGGATTTCTTTCCATATTTATCGGAAAAAAGAGGTATGGAATCTTTATGTCCTGTAGCAAATGTCGCTTGATAAGGAACTATAGCATCCCCATGTTTCAACAGTCCAAAACCAGCTGAAAGAACCCATAATTCAATGGGTTGAGCGTCATATATCGACATTGCCGTTGACCAGTGCCCCCCCTTATATAACTTTTCTACAGGAACAACTAACTTCGTCGATAGAGCCGAATTTACGGCCTCACCCCAGGCATGAATCAAACCTTTCGGCGTTTTATATTTTTCAGAAAAGGTGGCAAGATTCAGTACTGAATGACCGTTATTATGCTTGCTATTAGTGCAACTTGTAATCAGATTTAGTCGGCTCACAATATTACCCTCAAGAATCCCCCCGCAAAGCTACCGTATGTAGGGGTTCGTTGCAAGCCTAATTAGGTAAAAAACTTTTATCGTAACCTATCACGAATTCAATTAATGTGGAGAATACTCATAATAAACATCTTCATCCCTATCACACGGGGCATTACGTTTAATAACTCCCTGGGATTCTAAATATTCGCAAAATTCTTGACAATCTTTTAACAAACATCCACCTGCTTTGGCCTTTTTATTAGAAATCAAAGCCCTGGCAAGAGTATCATAACTAAACCCCCCCGTTGAGTGGGTGATCATATCCATAGCAGCATGCGTATCAAATGACATCATCGATGACTCTCCCTCGGTTTTATATCCAATGAAGGTATAATTAAGTCATCATAGTTTTGCAAGAACAAGGCACCAAATACTACTTTATACAACTTTCGCTTCGATCCCATCCAAACTACACGGCTATCAGGTTTTCAGAAGTTGCATAGAAATCAAGACACAAAAAAAGCCGCCCTTGAGCGACTTGATTGTATCTTTTGGTGCCGAAGGCCGGACTCGAACCGGCACGTATTTCTACGGTTGATTTTGAATCAACTGCGTCTACCGATTTCGCCACTTCGGCACTGAAGGGGATGCGGAAACGTTCTGGATTATACCTGTCGGCGGCGGCCATGCAAGCGACAGCGTGTCGTCATTGCGCTAAGTGTTGAAAAAAACAGCGCTATCCTGCGCGACGTCACCTTTTACGACCGTTCCGGAGCGCCAATGCCACCAGCAACCCTCCTCTCACAACCCCGCGACCCCAACTCCGCCTGCCAGCCATACCCCTTTCCCCCAGCACTCCCTAACCCCACTCAAACTTATCTCAAATTTTTCTCACCACGCTCTCACCTGCATCCCTATCACAATCCATCTCTCCTCAAACAAATGCCCAATATCCACTCCCCAACTATTCTCCCAACCCCACCCACTATCACTCCCATATATTCCAGAAAGTTTTAGCCAATGCCTTTTTGTTATTCACCCACTCCGCAGTCAAATATTAATTTCATCAATATTTTTATAACTTTACATTAATGAAAAGTTTTCTTTTTGCCGTTTATTCCAGGATTTTCCTCAGGCGTGAAGGGTTCCGGTAAACACTATTTTTACTAGTCGCTGTACGAGTCTTGATGGACATATTCACTCGATGAATTAACTCAGGAGAATACTTGTGACGACGTTAAAACCTTTGCTGGCCCGCAACCGCAGCTGGGCGCTGCAGAAGTGTCAGCATGACCCGGACTATTTCGAAAAATGGGTCGACGGGCAGCGGCCCCACTCGCTGTGGATCGGCTGCTCCGACAGCCGCGTTCCCGCCGAGGTGCTCACCGGCAGCCAGCCCGGCGAGCTCTTTGTCCACCGCAATATCGCCAACATGCTCGACCCCGCCGACGACAACGTCATGAGCGTCCTGCAGTATGCCCTCCACTACCTTGAGGTGGAGCGGGTGGTGCTCTGCGGCCACTACGGCTGCGGCGGTGTGCAGGCGGCGCTCTCTCTGCCCACCCTGCCGCTGGCGCAGGAGTCCTCGGCGCTGGCTCGCCGCATCGGCCAGCTGCGCCACACCCTGCATCACGAAATTGCGCAGATCGCCGATGGGTGTGGTGTTGAGGCCTCCCCCGGCGCCAGTGCCAGCGCCAGCACCGACGCGGAGTGCTCTCGCCGTGCCCTTGATGCCCTGGTGGAAGCCAACGTTCGCGCCCAGTTCGCCCGTCTGCTGGAGAGTGAACCGGTGCAGACGGTGCTCGCCAGCGGGCGGCCGCTCAGCCTGCACGGCTGCGTCTACGATCTGGCTTCCGGCCATTTAACCACCCTCGTCGAACACCTCTCACCGCAGGAGCACGCCCCATGAACACGCTTCGTCAGGACTCTCTCGCCGGCATCGTCGTCTTCCTTGTCGCCCTGCCGCTGTGCCTCGGCATCGCCCAGGCCAGCGGCTTACCGCCCTTCGTCGGCCTGCTGACCGGCATCATCGGCGGCCTGGTCGTCACCGCCCTCAGCCCCTCCCGCTTCGCCGTCAGCGGCCCCGCCGCCGGACTGGTCACCATCGTCGTCGCCGCCATTGAATCCCTGGGTTCCTTCTCCGTCTTCCTGATGGCGCTGGTGCTGGCCGGCGTGCTGCAGCTGCTGTTCGGCATCCTGCGGGCCGGGCGCTTTATCTCGCTGGTTCCCGCCAGCGTCATCAAAGGCATGCTGGCGGCGATCGGCATCCTGCTGATTATGCAGCAGATCCCCGTCGCGCTCGGCACGGCGGAAGAGACCGGGCTTGCCGAAGTGGTTCAGGGCAATGCCGCTTTCTCCGTCACTGCGATTGCCGTCGCCGCGGGCGGCCTGCTGGTGCTCTGGCTGTGGGGCTCGCCGCTTATCCGCCGGGTGAAGAGCCTGCGCTGGATCCCCGGGCCGCTGATCGCCGTCCTGCTCGGCTGCGTGACCACCCTGCTGCTGACCCATTTTGCGCCGCAGCAGCTGGCCGCCCTGCCGCGTATTACCCTGCCGGCGTTCGGCAGCCTCGGCGATCTGCTGGGCGAGCTGGAGTCCCCCGCATGGAGCGCCTGGCGTAATCCGTCGGTGTGGGTGGTGGCGGTGACCCTGGCGCTGGTCGCCAGCCTCGAAACCCTGCTCAGCCAGGAGGCGCTGAAAAAGCTGCGCCCGCAAAATCCGCCCCCTTCGCCGAACCGCGAAATGGTCGCCCAGGGCGTCGGCAATCTGCTCTCCGGCGTGCTGGGGGCGATGCCGATCACCGCGGTGATCGTCCGCAGCTCGGTGAACGTCAGCAATGGCGCGCAGAGCAAGCTGTCGATCTTTATCCATGGCGTCCTGCTGTTAATCTGCGGCCTGTGGTTCAGCGGCCTGCTGACCTTAATCCCGCTCGCCAGCCTCGCCGCCGTGCTGCTGTATACCGGCTATAAGCTGGCGACGCCGCGGCTGTTCATCGAGCAGTTCCGCCAGGGGGCGGCGCAGTACGTTCCGTTCCTCGCCACCATCAGCGGGATTATTGCCTTCGGCATGCTGGCGGGGATTGGGATTGGTCTTGCCACCCAGATGGCTTTCAGCCTCTGGCGCAGCCATCGCCACTCGCTGCAGCTGGCGCGCTACGATGACCACTACGTGCTGCGCATCCAGCAGAATCTGACCTTTATGCACAATCCGCATCTGCTGGCCCTGCTGGCGAAAATTCCGGAAAAGAGCGTGGTGATCGTCGAGCACGACAGCGTCGGCTACCTCGACCCGGACGTGCAGGCGGTGCTGGATGATTTTGCCGAGAACGCCCCGCAGCGCGGCATCCAGCTTAATCAGTGGCCGCTGGCCAGCCGCTGACCTTAACGGGCGGCTGGTCCGCCCGCTGCGCGACCCCTCCGATTGCCAAGCGCCGGGGAATACCATGCTCTACACTTTCTGGGTTATCACGCCAACCCCAAGGAAATGAACATGAGCATCATTAAAAGCTACGCCGCCAAAGAAGCGGGCGCCGATCTGTCGCTGTGGGAATACGATGCCGGCGAGCTGCAGCCGGAAGATGTCGAAGTTGAAGTGGAATACTGCGGGATCTGCCATTCGGACCTGTCGATGATCGACAACGAATGGGGGATGTCGAGCTACCCGCTGGTGGCCGGTCACGAGGTGATTGGCCGGGTGGCGGCGCTGGGCAGCGCGGCGCAGGATAAAGGGCTGAAGATTGGCCAGAAGGTCGGCATCGGCTGGACGGCGCGCAGCTGTGGCCATTGCGACGCCTGCATCAGCGGCAATCAGATCAACTGCCTGGAAGGCTCGGTGCCGACCATTCTTAACCGCGGCGGCTTCGCCAATAAGTTGCGCGCTGACTGGCAGTGGGTGATCCCCCTGCCGGAGAGCATCGATCTGGCGTCCGCCGGCCCGATGCTGTGCGGCGGCATCACCGTCTTTAAACCGCTGCTGACCCACCACGTCACCGCCACCAGCCGCGTCGGGGTGATCGGCATCGGCGGCCTCGGCCATATCGCCATTAAGCTGCTGCGGGCGATGGGCGCGGAAGTGACCGCCTTCAGCTCCAACCCGGCGAAAGAGCAGGAAGTGCTGGCGATGGGCGCCGATCGCGTGGTGAACAGCCGCGATCCTGAAGCCTTAAAAGCGCTGGCCGGTCAGTTTGACTTGATCATCAACACCGTGGCGGTGGATCTCGACTGGCAGCCGTACTTCGAAGCCCTGGCTTACGGCGGCAACTTCCATACCGTCGGCGCGGTGATGAAGCCGTTCCCGGTGCCGGCCTTTACCCTTATCGGCGGCGACCGCAGCATCTCCGGCTCGGCGACCGGTAAT
Organism: Klebsiella variicola; assembly: GCF_000828055.2. Taxonomy (NCBI): domain Bacteria; kingdom Pseudomonadati; phylum Pseudomonadota; class Gammaproteobacteria; order Enterobacterales; family Enterobacteriaceae; genus Klebsiella; species Klebsiella variicola. The sequence continues at coordinate 4,909,275 of NZ_CP010523.2, forward strand.
CCGTCCGAACTGCGTAAGCTGATGAAATTCGCCGGGCGCAGCAAAGTGGCGCCAACCACCGAGCTGTTCCCGATGTCGCAGATTAACGAAGCGCTGAAGCACGTTCGCGAAGGCAAAGCCCGCTACCGCGCGGTGCTGAAAGCCGACTTCTGATGGTTCTCTCCCGCCGGGCGGCCCGCTCGCCCGGCGTTTTCCCCGTCGCTTCATCAAACCGTCATCTCCCCGCCATGCCTCTGTAGTCATTGCTTCCCACAATCCGGGCTTCGATAAATGGCTGAACGAGATGCGCGTCACCATGAGAAAGACCTGGCTTCCCTGGCTGATCCTGTCGCCTTCCCTGCTGTTTTTACTGCTGTTTACCTGGTTCCCGCTGGGGCGTTCGGTGTATGACAGCCTGTTTGATACCCGCATGGCCAGCGACGGCGCGCAGTACGTCGGCCTGGATAACTTCGCCCGCCTGTTTGCCGATAACGTCTTCTGGCAGTCGCTGGGCAATAACCTGCTCTATATCCTGCTGACGGTAGTGCCCGGGGTGACCCTCGCCCTGCTGCTGGCGGTCGCCCTGAGCGAGAACCATCGCGTCAACCGCTGGCTGCGCACCGCCTTCTTCTTCCCGATGATTATCCCGATGGTCAGCGCCGCCGCGCTGTGGCTGTTTATCTTTATGCCCGGCCTCGGCCTGCTCGACCACTATCTGGCGAAGCTGTTCGGGCCGATGAACAACAACTGGCTGGGGCGCAGCAACAGCGCGCTGCTGGCCCTGGCGCTGATCGGCGTGTGGAAGTTCGCCGGCTACTACATGCTGTTTTTCCTCGCCGGGCTGCAGAGCATTCCGGCCTCGACGCGGGAAGCGGCGCTGATGGAGGGGGCTACCCGCACGCAGGTCTTTTTTAAGGTCACGTTACCGCTGCTGCGCCCGACGCTGAGCTTTGTGATCACCACCGCGCTGATCTACTCCATCACCCAGATCGACCACGTGGCGGTGATGACCCGCGGCGGGCCGGACAACGCCACCACCGTGCTGCTCTATTACATCCAGAATCTCGCCTGGGATACCCACGACCTCGGCAAAGCCTCCGCCGCCACCTTCCTGACCCTGGCCGGGCTGTTCGCCTTCTCGCTGATTAACCTGAAACTGCTGGAGAAAGGAGCCCACTATGAGCGCTGACATCTCGCCGCTGCTGGTCCGCACGCCCGCCGCCGCCCGTCCGCTGTGGCTGCGCCTGCGCCGCTCGTCGCCCTTTACGCTGACGGTATTAATGTGCTGCCTGGCGCTGCTGTGGATCAGCCCGTTTATCTGGATGCTGGCCACCTCGTTCAGCGCTACCACCTTCGGGGAAGATATGGCCTCGCTGCTGCCCCGCCTGCCGCTGACCCTCGATAACTTCCGCGACGCCTGGAACAGCGCCGACTGGCTGAGCCTGTACGCCAACACCCTTATCTTCACCTTCGGCACCTTCTTCGTGCAGCTGTTGACCATCACCACCGCCGGGTACGTCTTCGCCTGCCACGAGTTTCGCGGCAAGCAGACGCTGTTTCTCCTGTTCCTGGTGCAGCTGATGATCATGCCGGTGGTGATGATGGTGCCGAACATGCTGACCCTGAAAACCTTCGGCCTGCTCAACACCCTCACCGGGGTGATGATGCCCTACTTCACCTCGGCGTTCGGCGTGTTCCTGATGCGTCAGGCGTTCCTCGCCATCCCGAAAGAGCTGGAAGAGGCGGCGCTGATGGAAGGCTGCCGCTGGTGGCAGGTGCTGTTCCGCATGCTGCTGCCGATGTCCTGGCCGTCGGTGCTGGCCTTCGCCACCGTCAGCATTACCTACCACTGGAACGAGTACCTGTGGCCGCTGATGATGCTCAACGATCCCGATAAGCAGGTGCTGACCGTCGGGCTGGTCTCCTTCGCCATGGGCGCCGAATCCGGCGGCCAGTGGGGCACCATCGGCGCCGGGACGCTGATGGTCTGCCTGCCGCTGATGCTGGCGTTCATCCTTTTTCAGAAACAGTTCCTGCGGAGCTTCGGCTTCTCCGGGATCAAATAAGGAGTGATTCATGCTGTTAGCGCACATTTCCGATACCCATTTCCGCAGCCGCGGCGAGAAGCTGTACGGCTTTATCGACGTCAACGCCGCCAACGCCGACGTGGTCTCCCAGCTTAACGCGCTGCGCGAACGCCCGGACGCGGTGGTAGTGAGCGGGGATATCGTCAACTGCGGCCGCCCGGAGGAGTATCAGGTGGCCCGCCAGATCCTCGGCAGCCTGAACTATCCGCTGTATCTGATCCCCGGCAACCACGACGACAAAGCCCATTTTCTGGAGCATCTTCACCCGCTGTGCCCGCAGCAGGGCAACGATCCGCAAAATATGCGCTATGCGGTGGATGATTTCGCCACCCGCCTGCTGTTTATCGACTCCAGTCGCGCCGGCACCTCAAAGGGCTGGCTGACCGACGAGACCATCGGCTGGCTGGAAGCCCAGCTGTTCGAGGGCGGCGACAAACCGGCAACGATCTTTATGCACCACCCGCCGCTGCCGCTGGGCAATGCGCAGATGGACCCGATCGCCTGCGAAAACGGCCACCGTCTGCTGGCGCTGGTGGAGCGTTTCCCGTCGCTGACGCGCATCTTCTGCGGCCATAACCACAGCCTGACCATGACCCAGTATCGCCAGGCGCTGATCTCCACTATCCCTGGCACCGTCCATCAGGTGCCGTACTGCCACGAAGACACCCGGCCCTATTACGACCTCTCCCCGGCCTCGTGCCTGATGCACCGTCAGGTCGGCGATCAGTGGGTGAGCTACCAGCACTCGCTGGCCCACTACGCCGGGCCGTGGCTGTACGACGAAAACATCAGTTGCCCAACGGAAGAGCGCTAACCGCCATGCTCAGTCTGCAAAACATCAGTAAGCGTTTCGACGGCAAACCGGCGCTCAGCGCCCTGTCGCTGGATATTCACGAAGGCGAATTCGTGGTGCTGGTCGGCCCGTCGGGCTGCGGGAAAAGCACCCTGCTGCGCCTGCTCGCCGGCCTGGAGCCGGTCAGCGAAGGCCAAATCTGGCTGCATGATGAGAACATCACCGCCACCACGCCGCGCGAGCGCAACTTCGCGATGATCTTCCAGAACTATGCCCTGTTTCCGCATCTGTCGGTGCGCGACAACATCACCTTCGGCATGAAGGTGCGCAAGGAAGAGAAAAGCAGCTGGCAGCCGCGGGTGGACAAAGTGGCGCAGATGCTGCAGCTGGAGGCGCTGCTCGACCGCAAACCGGCGAAGCTCTCCGGCGGCCAGCGCCAGAGGGTGGCGATGGCCCGGGCGATCGTGCGCAATCCGCGGCTGTTCCTGATGGACGAGCCGCTCTCCAACCTCGACGCCCGCCTGCGCAGCGAAGTGCGCGACAGCATTATGGCCCTCCACCAGCAGCTGAAAACCAGCACGATCTATGTGACCCACGATCAGACCGAGGCGATGTCGATGGCCGACCGCATCGTGGTGATGAACGGCGGCCACGTACAGCAGGTCGGGCGCCCGGAGTATCTGTACGCCAACCCGGCCAACCTGTTCGTCGCCGGGTTTATCGGTTCGCCGGCGATGAACCTCCTGTCGCTGCCCTGCGCCAACGGTGAAGTACTGTTGGGAGAACAGCGCCATCCGCTGCCGCCGCGCCACCGGGATCAGACCCGCGTCTGGCTGGGCATTCGCCCGGAACATATTACCGACCGCGTGGAGGAGGGCCATCTGCGCCTGCCGGCCACCGTTCTGCAACGAGAACTGATGGGGGCCGACTACCTGCTCCACGTCAGCACCCCGATCGGCACCCTGCGCTTTAGCCGCCGCCACCGCGGCACGGTGCCGGAGAAAGGCGAGTCGCTACTGGTCGGCTTCTCGCCTGCCGATGTGCATCTTTTTCATGCTGAGACCCAGCATAATTTAGCGCCGGTACATCAGGCGTAATTGTTGCAGTCAGTTTGGACGCGGACAGCGCGGAAGAACCGGAGCGTACACGTAGTACGTGAGGATTCTGAGCACTGCCCAGGGCCAAACTGGCAAATAAAATAGCCTGTGGACAGGTGCTTACTGATGGAGACAGATCATGTTTAAACCTCTTACGGTAGTCGCGGTTGGCCTCAGTCTTGCCCTGAGCGGCGCGGCGCTGGCAAAAGAGAAAATAGACTTCATGTTCCCGGCGCCGGTGGACGGCAAGCTGACCATGGAGATGACCCGCGTCATTAAGCAATTCAACGACTCGCAGCAGGATGTCGAAGTGCGCGGGATCTTCACCGGCAACTACGACACCACCAAGATCAAAGCCGAATCGGCGCAGAAGGCCGGCCAGCCGCCGGCGCTGGTGATCATGTCCGCCAACTTCACCACCGATCTGGCGCTGAAGGATGAGATCCTGCCGATGGACGAGCTGTTTAAATATGGCGATCAAAAGGCTGGCGATTTTCTGCAAAAGGAATTCTGGCCCGCGATGCATAAGAACGCCCAGGTGATGGGCACCACCTATGCGATCCCGTTCCATAACTCGACGCCGATCCTCTATTACAACAAGACGATGTTCGATCAGGCCGGGATCAAACAGCCGCCGCAGACCTGGGCCGAGCTGCTGGCTGATGCCAAAAAGCTGACCGACGAGAGCAAAGGCCAGTGGGGGATCATGCTGCCGTCGACCAACGACGACTACGGCGGCTGGATCTTCTCGGCGCTGGTACGCGCCAACGGCGGGAAATACTTTAACGAAGACTATCCTGGCGAGGTCTATTACAACTCGCCGACCGCCATCGGCGCCCTGCGCTTCTGGCAGGATCTGATCTACAAGGACAAGGTGATGCCGTCCGGGGTGCTGAACTCGAAGCAGATCAGCGCCGCGTTCTTCTCCGGCAAGCTCGGGATGGCGATGCTCAGCACCGGCGCGCTGGGCTTTATGCGCGAGAACAGCAAAGACTTTGAGCTTGGGGTAGCGATGCTGCCGGCCAAAGAGCAGCGCGCGGTGCCGATCGGCGGCGCCAGCCTGGTGAGCTTTAAAGGCATCAACGAGGCGCAGAAGAAAGCGGCGTATCAGTTCCTGACCTATCTGGTGAGCCCCGACGTGAACGGCGCGTGGAGCCGCTTTACCGGCTACTTCTCGCCGCGCAAGGCGTCATACGATACGCCGGAGATGAAGGCCTATCTGCAGCAGGATCCGCGGGCGGCGATCGCGCTTGAGCAGCTTAAGTACGCCCATCCGTGGTACTCCACCTGGGAGACCGTGGCGGTGCGTAAGGCGATGGAGAACCAGCTGTCGGCGGTGGTCAATGATGCCAAAGTGACGCCGGAAGCGGCGGTTCAGGCGGCGCAGAAGGAAGCCGATGCGCTGATGAAACCTTATGTGGATAAGACCGCGCTGGCGGAAGTGAAGTGACGCGTTACCCGTCATCGTCACCCTCACCCTGGCCCTCTCCCTGAGGGAGAGGGGACGGTACGGCGCCGTGGTTAAGCCCTGAATCCGGGAGAGGGAACTGTCCGGCGCCGTGGTTGAGCCCTGGGCCCGGGAGAGGGGACTGTCCGGCGCCGTGGTTGAGCCCTGAGTCCGGGAGAGGGGACGGTACGGCGCCGTGGTTAAGCCCTGAGTCCGTTTGTGAAAGGAAAAAAAGCAGGCCATACCCGGTATGGCCTGAAAATGTCACAACGATTAGATCCCTGCCGTTTCGCGGATATATTTGCGCGCTTTGACGGCGTATTCGAAAGGATTGGCCAGAGCAGGATCCTGCTCGGCTTCCACCACCATCCAGCCTTTATAGCCAAAATCGTCCAGCAGCTTGAACACCGGACGGAAATCGATCACCCCGTCGCCCGGGACGGTGAAGGTGCCTTTTTTCACGCCGTCGAGGAACGACAGGCCGTCGCGGCGCACCTGGTCGATCACCGGCGGACGGACGTCTTTCAGGTGAACGTGGTTGATGCGCGGCAGATACTTTTTGAGGATCGCCAGCATCGGCGCTTCGCCGCCTTCGGAATACCAGGCGTGGCCGGTGTCGAACAGCAGGAAGACGCGCTCGTCCACCAGTGACATAAACTTGTCGATTTCCGCGGTGGTCTGAATGCCGGTGCCCATGTGGTGGTGCAGACAGACCTGCATCCCCTTCTCCGCCGCCAGGCGACCGAGGGTGTTATAGCCTTCCGCTACCCGCTGCCACTCTTCTTCGCTGAAGCACGGCTTCGCATCGCCGAGGATCGGTTTATCCAGCCCCTGGATGCTGCCGCTCTGCTCGGAGCAGCCAATCACTTTCGCCCCCATCGCATGAAGGAAGTTCATGTGATTGACGAATTCATCAATGGTTTTTTCCCTCTGGCCGTTGGCGAAAAAGGTGCTGAACCAGGCGTTGCAGATCTGAATGCCGCGGATGTCCAGCATCGGCTTGAGAACCGCCGGGTCGCGCGGATATTTGCTGCCGACTTCGCTGCCGGTAAAGCCAGCCAGCGCCATTTCGCTGACGATCTGCTGGAAGGTGTTTTCGCTGCCGAGCTCCGGCATATCATCGTTAGTCCAGCCGATCGGGGCGATAGCCAGTTTGACGTTATCTTTGTTCATAGTAGGGCTCCTGCCGCTGCGCCTTAGCGGCGCAGCAATTCACGTTCAATAAGTTCACGGGTTTCCACTGCCTGGTATTTCATTTTTTCCGGGTAGCCAAACAGCGAGGTGGCGACAATCGGCTCCCCGCCGACCTTGAAGGTCTGCTCGGCGAATTTCATTTCGCGCAGGGTGCGGAACAGCGCGTCGAAATCCACATCCCCTTCCCCGACGCCTACATGCTGGTGCACCACGGCATCCACGCCCGGCGGGTTAACGATATAGCGGCAATGTTTCGTATGATTGCGGGTATCCGCAATCAGGACATGGGAGAGATCGCTCCCGGCATAGCGCAGCATGCTCGCCACATCGCCGACGCCTTTGTCGTAGAAAAAGGTGTGCGGCACGCTGTAGACGTACTTCACGTTATCGCTGCGGAACGATTTCACAATATCGACGGTTTCATTGTTCTCTTCGCAGAAATCCCAGGGATGCGCCTGGATCTCCACGCGGATGCCTTCCCGCTCAAAAATCGGCAACAGCTCTTCCATGGAGCGATAGAACATTTCATCGCAGATTTCGGGCTGATTCGGATCGCCGGAGAACTCGGTGTTGATCACCTGAACGCCCATCTCCACCGCAATTTCCACCAGCCGTTTCCAGTTTTTCACCGCCGCCTGACGGCGCAGTTCGTCCGGGCCGGACCAGCGGTAGACGCAGATAAACGACGACAGCTCAAGGCCGGTATCGCGCAGCGCCTGCTTGTACTCCGCCATGATCTCCCGGCTGGCGCGCGGGTGCTTGTAGAACGGGTTAATCTGCGGGTGCGGCGACTGTTCAATGTACTTGTAGCCCCACTCCGCTACCTGATGGACCATGCGGGTGATCCCGAGATCCTTAATCACATCCACATCAAAGGCAATTTTCATCGTCGTTACCTGTGCAAAGAAGTTCCGTCAGCAAAACATCCTTAACGTTTGTAGAATGCCGGGCACTCGGGCAGCGTCACTTCAACAGGCTCGCTGGTTCCCTGCGCTTTAATGCAGGCATCCGCCGCCACCGACGCCGCGTAGCCGTCCCAGGCCGACGGGCCGTGCAGCTGGCCGGCTTTGACGTCGTTGATAAAGGCCTGCAGCTCGACGTCGTAGGCTTTGATAAAGCGGTCTTTCCAGTCGGTCAGAATGGCAGTCGACAGGCTGGCGGACTTACGCATCTGGACGGCAGACGGCTCCGGCAGACGGGCAATCCCGGTTTCGCCGACCACTTCGCACTGGATGTCATACCCGTACTGGCAGTTCACGAACACTTCGACGTCTATCAGGGTGCCTTTTTTGGTTTCAAAGGAGACGATCTGCGGATCTTTCAGGCGCGCATGGGTGTGCGAGGTGGAGCGCGGGAAGCGCACCTGCACGGAACGGTAGTCATCGTTCAGCAGCCAGCGCAGCACGTCCAGCTCGTGGATCAGGGTGTTGGTGATCGCCATATCGGTGGTGTAGTTCTCGCCGACCGACTGGTTGCGGTGGGCGCAGCGCAGCATCAGCGGCGCACCGATATCGCCATCGTCGATCACTTTTTTCAGCGCAAGATAGCCTTCGTCGTAGGGGCGCATAAAGCCAACCTGCACCAGGCGACGGCCGGCCTTCATTTCAGCATCGACGATGCGGCGGCAGCCTTCCGCAGACATCGCCAGCGGTTTTTCGCAGAACACCGGCTTACCGGCGGCAATGGCGGCCAGGGTGTACTCTTCGTGGGTCGGGTCCCAGGAGGTGACCAGGATGGCATCGACATCGCTGGCGTTAATCACGTCGTGGCCGTCGGCGTAGACTTCCGCCTGCACGCCCGGCAGCGCGACCGCCGCACGGGCGTTGTCGGCATTGATATCAGACACCGCCACAACGGTGGCGCCCTGCAGAACCTGGGTGCAGCGACGGATGTGTTCTTTACCGATAGCGCCAGCGCCGATGACACCTAATTTGAGCGACATAATGGTTTTCTCCGTAAGTCTGTAGGATTCAGGGTAGAGGTTCGTTTTAGTAATCACGCGCCTGGGCGCGCTTTTCATTAATCATTTGCGCCACCTTGCGGATCCGCTCTGAGAGCGCCGTCTGGGCGACTCCGACGTTCCACCAGCTGCCGTATTTGTGCACCATGGTCTTCGGCAGCACTTTAATATCAATCAGGGTGCTGACCGTTTCGCGACGGGCGGCGTCCAGTGCGTGGCGCAGTTCGTCCAGGGTGGTGACGCGCCAGGTTTTGCAGCCGTAGCCGGCGGCGATGGTGGCGAAGTCCACCGGCACCAGGCCGCCCTGCAGCTGGCCGGTTTCCGGCTGGCGGTAGCGGAACTCGGTGCCGAAGCTGTCCATCCCGTGCTCCATCTGCAGGTTGTTGATGCAGCCGTTGGCCATGTTGTCGAACAGCACGACGTTGATCTTCGCCCGCTCCTGCAGGGAGGTGACCAGCTCAGAGTGCAGCATCATGAAGGAGCCATCGCCGACCAGGGAGTAGACTTCGCTCTGCGGCTGCGCCAGCTTCACGCCCAGCGCGGCGTTGACTTCGTATCCCATGCAGGAGTAGCCGTACTCCACGTGGTAGGTGTTTTCCGCGCGGTTGCGCCAGACGCGCTGCAGATCGCCGGGCAGGCTGCCCGCCGCCGCGACGATCACCGCCTCGGCCGGCAGCGTTTCATTCAGTACCCCAAGGACGCTGCTCTGGGTCAGGGTGGAGTCGGTGATCTGGCGGAACTCGCGATACACCGATTCGCGATCGAGATGATCGTCGATCTCCGGCACAAAGGATTTTTCCTGCCACACCGCCTGGTAGACGCGCTGGGTCTCTTTTAACTGACGACTCTGCACGCTCTCGATCTGCGCGCCCCAGCCGGCCTGCCAGCCGCTGTCCGCCAGCCCCGCGTCGAGGGCGGTCATCGCTTCCCGGGCGTCCGCCAGCATGGCAATGCCGTCCAGCTTCCAGGCGTCGAAGTTGCTGACGTTAATATTCAGGAAACGCACCTCCGGGTGCTGGAAAATCCATTTCGAGGCGGTGGTAAAATCGCTGAAGCGGGTGCCGACGCCGATCACCAGGTCGGCCTCTTTCGCCAGCAGGTTCGCCGCCAGGCAGCCCGTCTCGCCGACGCCGCCGACGTTCAGGGGGTGAGACGAGACCACCGTCCCCTTCCCGGCCTGGGTTTCGGCGAAGGGCACCCCGTAGCGCTCGGCGAAACGGGACAGCGCTTCGCCCGCGCCGGAGTATTTCACCCCACCGCCGCAGACGATCAGCGGTTTACGGCTGGCTTTGATGGCCGCGACGGCGTCCGCCAGCTGCGCGGCGCTGGCCGGGCGGCGGTCGAGACGGTGCAAGCGGCGCGCAAAGAAGGATTCCGGGTAGTCCCAGGCTTCGCCCTGCACATCCTGCGGCAGGCACAGCGTCACCGCGCCGGTTTCCGCAGGGTCGGTCAGGACGCGCATGGCGTTGATGCAGGCGCTCATCAGCTGTTCCGGGCGGGTAATACGGTCCCAGTATTTGCTGACTGCGCGGAAAGCGTCATTGGTGCTGATGCTGAGATCGTAGCTCTGTTCAATCTGCTGGAGCACCGGGTCCGGCTGGCGGGTGGCGAAGACATCGCCCGGCAGCAACAGCAGCGGAATGCGGTTGGCGCTGGCGGTGCCGGCGGCGGTGATCATGTTGGCCGCTCCCGGACCGATGGAGGAGGTGCAGGCGATAATCTGCCGGCGCAGGGCCTGGCGGGCAAAACCGGTGGCCGCGTGGGCCATCCCCTGCTCGTTACGCCCCTGATAGACGCGCATATCGCCGCTGTCCTGCTCCAGCGCCTGCCCCAGCCCCAGGACGTTGCCATGGCCGAAAATCGCGAAAATGCCTTTCACGAATTTCAGCTCTACGCCATCCACTTCCAGGTACTGGTTATCGAGGAACTTCACCAGCGCCTGCGCCGTTGTCAGTCTCAGTTTGCCCATGATGCACAATCCTTATTGTTCAGTATTTGTGTGTGGCGTCGCGCCGATGCCGCCGGGGCCGTCGTTCACGTCACTGGAATACCTGTGGATTATAGGCAAACATTTTTTTCATTAAATACAAATACAGAAGAAATATTTCATTTTGCGAGAGGGATCAAACTCTCTACCCATTTCATACGTTTCACTTACATTCCAGACACGTTTTCGGACCCTTTTTTGCCGCGCCACACGACAATATCCCCTTAAAAATCATAGGTAAAGAAACAGCTTCCGGCGTTTCACTTTCCCCTGGGGCGACAGAGGGGCCGATCCACGCTCGCGCGAGGCTCAGTGCGGCAGAGTGGTAGATCCCTCACACTTTTGGTTTTTTAATTTCGAACGAGTTTGCAAATGAAATATTTATTTCTCAAACTAAGGGTAACCAATAACCCTCAGGCTGTTCACGGAGTCGACGTCGGGATCCCGACCCTTCCAGGCAGCAGACACCAAAAAGGAAATCCTAGCTATGAATGCAGCAGTAAAGCGGCTCGACGTCATCTGTATAGGTCGGGTGGCCGTCGACCTCTATGCCCAGCAGATCGGTTCGCGGCTAGAAGACGTTGCCAGTTTCGCGAAATATCTGGGCGGCTCCTCCGGCAACGTGGCCTTTGGCACCGCGATTCAGGGGCTGAAATCGGCCATGCTGGCGCGCGTTGGCGATGAACACAACGGCCGTTTCCTGCGTGAAACGCTCAACCGCGCCGGGGTGGATACCGAGTATCTGATCACCGACAAATCCCGCCTGACCGCGCTGGTGATGCTGGGGATTAAGGATCAGGAGACCTTCCCTCTGATTTTCTACCGTGATAACTGCGCCGATATGGCCTTAACGCCTGATGACATCAGCGAGGAGTATATTGCCTCCTCCCGGGCGCTGGCGGTGACTGGCACCCACCTGTCGCACGCCAACACTCGCGCCGCGGTGCTGAAGGCGCTGGAATACGCTCGCCGTCACGGCCTGCGTACCGCGCTGGATATCGATTACCGTCCGGTGCTGTGGGGGCTCACCTCGCTCGGCGATGGCGAAACCCGTTTCATTGAGTCCGGGCCGGTCACCAGCCAGCTGCAGGAAGTGCTGCATCTGTTCGATTTGGTGGTGGGAACCGAAGAAGAGTTTCATATTGCCGGGGGCAGCACCGATACCCTGACCGCGCTGAAAAATGTGCGCAATGCCACCAAAGCCACCCTCGTGTGTAAGCGCGGGCCGATGGGCTGCGTAGTGCTGGAAGGCGACATCCCGGACAGCTGGGACCAGGTGCCGCTGCAGCAGGGCGTGCGCGTGGAGGTTCTCAACGTGCTGGGCGCCGGGGATGCCTTTATGTCGGGCCTGCTGCGCGGCTGGCTCAACGACGAAGGCTGGGAGCAGGCTTGCCGTTACGCCAACGCCTGCGGCGCGCTGGTGGTTTCCCGCCACGGCTGCGCGCCGGCGATGCCGACCAAAGTCGAACTCGATGACTACCTGCTGCGCGCCGAATCGGTGCCGCGCCCGGACGTCGACGAGCGCCTCAACCACCTGCACCGGGTCACCAGCCGCCGTCAGCAGTGGCCGGAGCTGTGCATTTTCGCCTTCGACCATCGCAAACAGCTGGCCGACCTGGCACGGGAGACCGGGCGCGATGAAGCCTGCATTCCGCAGCTCAAGCTGTTGTTGTTAGCCGCGGCCGAAGCGGCGGCGCAGGAGGCGGGTCTCGATCAGCGCAGCGGCATTCTGGCCGACGGCACCTATGGCCAGCGTGCGCTGAACGCCATTACCGGCAAGGGCTGGTGGATCGGCCGCCCCATCGAGCTGCCCAGCTCGCGACCGCTGCGTCTGGAGCATGGCAACATCGGCTCGCAGCTGATCGACTGGCCGCTGGAGCATGTCGTCAAATGCCTGGTCTTCTATCATCCTGCCGACCCGGCGGCGCTGCGTGAAGAGCAGGACGCCCTGCTGCTCGAGGTGTGGCAGGCCTGTAACAAGTCAGGCCATGAGCTGCTGCTGGAGGTGATCCTGCCGGAAAATGGCCCGGACAAAGACGAGCGCCATTACCACACCATGCTGGAACACTTCTATCAGCTGGGGATCAAGCCGGACTGGTGGAAGCTGCCGCCGCTCTCCAGCGCCAGCTGGCAGCAGATCACCGCCCTTATCGAGCGCGAAGATCCGTGGAGCCGCGGGATCCTGATCCTCGGCCTCGACGCGCCTTCCGACAAACTGCGCGCCGGTTTCGCCGAGGCGGCCGCACACCCGATGATCAAAGGTTTCGCCGTTGGGCGCACCATCTTTGGCCAGCCGTCGCGGCGCTGGATGCAGGGTGAGCTCAGCGATGAGGCCCTGATAGAGGAAGTGAAACGCAACTACCTGACGCTTATTGGCTACTGGCGCGAAGCCCGCCGCTGATCCCCCTACGCCCGTCTCCGTCACCTTGCGGAGCGGGCGTTTTTCTGTTTCTTCGTGAAATGAATCGCGTATTTCGTCGCAATAAATGAAAAATTCGCTTCATTTGGTACACTGGAAGCCATATTCCTTCCATTTTCTCAGAGCGCACTCTATGGCCAATAACCCAACACAGCTGACCATCCTGCAGGATGAAATCAGGCGTCGCTACGATACGTTAAGCAAACGCCTGAAACAGGTCGCCCGCTATATCCTTGATAACAGCAATAGCGTGGCTTTCGATACCGTGGCCTCCATTGCGCAACAGGCGGATGTTCCCCCTTCCACGTTGATTCGTTTTGCCAACGCCTTCGGCTTCAGCGGCTTTAACGAAATGAAACAGATGTTCAAGCAACATTTGATGGAAGAGACCGCCAACTATACCGAGCGCGCCCGTCTGTTCCGCCAGACTACCAGCGATGAGTCCAGCCCGCCGGAAACGCCGACGGAAATCCTCAATATGTTCACGATGGTGAACAACCAGGCGCTGCAGCAGCTGGCGATGCAGACCTCCAGCGATGATCTGGAGCGCGCGGTGGCCCTGCTGGGCGAAGCGGAAAATATCTACGTCATTGGCCTGCGCCGGTCGTTCAGCGTCGCCTCCTATCTGACCTATGCGCTGCGCCACCTCGATCGCAAAGCCTTTCTGATCGACGGCCTCGGCGGCATGTTCACCGAGCAGCTGAGTCTGGTCGGCCCGAAAGACGTGGTGGTGGCGGTGAGCTTCTCGCCGTACGCCCGGGAAGTGGTCGAGCTGGTGGAGCTGGGCGCGCAGCGCAAAGCGCGACAGATCGCGATTACCGACAGCCAGGTCAGCCCGCTGGCGGCCTTCAGCGATGTCTGCTTTGTGGTGCGTGAAGCGCAGGTGGATGGCTTCCGCTCGCAGGTTGCTTCCCTGTGTCTGGCCCAGACGTTGGCGGTTTCGCTGGCGCTGAACAGCAGCCAGGAGTCCGAGGCCAAGCAGAAGGCGTGAGATAAGCCGCCTGGCGTTAGTTGCCCGGCGGAGTCGTATAAGCCTGCGGGAGGATCTCGTAGGCCGGATAAGCGTAGCGCCATCCGGCACAAAGGCGGGTATGGTGCCGGAGGTGTCCTGCCCGGCGGCGCTGCGCTGGCCGGGCCTGGGATATGTGCGCCTGCGGGTCGCCGGAGATAATGTTATTGGTATGCAACTTTATTAATCCGGGAAAAGCGTTTGTCGCATGTGATTTCAGCGCACATTGCGCTCCCGGTTAATCGTCTGCGTTATGCCTGGCATGGCGCAGGGAGCGCACAGGGGGCGGCCAGTCGCCGCCGCCCCCTGTACCCCCGGGCTCCGGCCAGCAAAATCGCCACTGCGTGGTACCTTCGACTTATCCCTGCAGGCTTCGGGTCGGGCCGAGGCAGCGTCCGTGCAAAACACGGCCCTCAGCCCGCATCCATGCGGGCTGCCCCGGCCTTCCGGGAACGTCTCAGCGATTTTGAGGCCGTCAGCACCGGCAGTTTCAGTCGCACAAGTGGGTCAATCAACGGCAGGTCGCACGACCCCCTGGACGGGCAAGGCGTGAGCCGCCGCCCGGCATAAAAGCGGCTCCGTGCCCGCGGTCATCGCCCGGCGGCGCTGCGCTTGCCGGGCCTACGATATATGAGCTCACGTGAGGATACCGTAGGCCGGATAAGCGTAGCGCCATCCGGCACAAGACGGGTATGGCGCCGGGGATGCCCTGCCCGGCGGCGTTGCGCTTGCAGGCCTGAGGTATAGGGGCTCACGGGAGGATGCCGTAGGCCGGATAAGTGTAGCGCCATCCGGCACGAGACGGGTACGGTGCCGGAGGTTCCTGCCCGGCGGCGCTGCGCTTGCCGGGTCGGGGAGTGGGATTCCGCGGAGCGTTTCGCTAAAAAACACCTGCCGCCCTCAAACAAGAAGGCCGGTTAGCATCGCTAACCGGCCTTTTGTATCCGCTTCTGCACGGCGCGTCAGTCGTGGCGCGGGTACTCCGGCGTGTTGATCCAGGCGTGGTCATCTTCCCAGGTGAACAACCATTTCCGATCCGGCCCGGCCATCACGTTCAGATAGTAGCTGTCGTAACCGGCAATCGCCGCCACCGGGTGGTAACCACGCGGCACCATCACCACATCGTGGTTGTAGGGCGCCATACAGGCGTCCAGGCTGCGGTCATCGGTGTAGACCCGCTGGAAGGCAAAGCCCTGCGGCGGATCGAAGCGGTGGTAGTAGGTCTCTTCCAGCTGCGTCTCTTTGCCCGGCTGGGCGGTATCATGCTTATGCGACGGCCACGAACTGGTGGCACCCTCGTCGGTGTACACCTCCACCACCAGCAGGCAGTCCGCCTCGGCGCTGTCCGGCAGAATATTATGCACCCGGCGCTGGTTGCGCCCTTTCCCGCGATGCTCTACGCCGACGTCTTCCGGCCGAATGAGGCGTGCCGGGAAGCGGCCTTTGCCCGGCGCGCTGCATACCGCCAGCTCCAGATCGGAATCGGCGGTTACCTCGACTTTATCCTGTGGCGGCACGTAGACCGACCACGGCGGGGTGCGTTCAAACGGCGACATCCGTTTACCGAGATTCGGGAAATCGGCATGCTGCGTTTTCACCGACGCCAGCCCGGCGACCAGCACCAGGCACAGCTCGCGATCGCCGCTCTCCAGCGTCACGGTCTGCCCTTTTTTCACCATCCAGACATCAAAGCCGATATAGCGCCAACCGGCGCTTTGCGGCGTAATATGCTGGATCTGTCCCTCTTTTCGCGATTTAGCCAGTAACGACATGGCGCTCTCCTTCGCCGATTAACCTAATGTCGGCATGCTGAATTCAGATACGGTCTGCTGCCCTGCCGGCCAGCGTACGGTGGCGGTCTTCATGCGCGTGTAGAAGCGCACGCCGTCCGGCCCGTGGACGTTCAACGCGCCAAACACCGAGCGCTTCCAGCCGCCGAAGCTGTGGAACGCCATCGGCACCGGGACCGGCACGTTCACCCCAACCATCCCCGCCTGCACGTCGTGGACAAATTCACGCGCGGTGTGGCCGTTGCTGGTGAAAACGGCGCTGCCGTTGCCAAACTCGTGGCTGTTGACCAGCTCCAGGGCGCTGTCATAGTCCGCCGCGCGCACAATCCCCAGCACTGGTCCAAAGATCTCTTCGCGCCAGATGGTCATCTCCGGGGTGACGTGATCGAACAGGGTGCCGCCGACATAATAGCCCGCGTCGTAACCCGGCACGCGCAGTTTGCGGCCATCGACCACCAGTTTTGCCCCTTCGCTTTCGCCTTTATCAATATAGCCGAGCACTTTTTTCTGGTGGGTATCAGACACCACTGGTCCCATCTCGTTCTCTTCCTGGCCGCGCATGCAGCCCGGCCCCACTTTCAGCGCTTCCACCAGCGGCTTCAGGCGGGCGATCAGTTTGTCGGCGGTTTCATCTCCCACCGCCACCACCACCGGCAGCGCCATGCAGCGCTCGCCTGCGGAGCCAAAAGCGCCGCCCATAATGGCGTTAACGGTGGCGTCGAGATCGGCATCCGGCATCACAATCGCGTGGTTCTTGGCGGCGCCGAAGGCCTGTACGCGCTTGCCGTGGGCGCTGGCGGTCTTGTAGATATACTCCGCCACGCCGGAGGAGCCGACGAAGCTCACCGCCGCAATACGCGGGTCAGTGTATAGCTGCTCAGCATCTTCATTGCTGCAGTGCACGACGTTAAACACGCCGTCCGGCAGACCGGCCTCTTTCAGCAGCTCTGCCAGACGCACGGCGGCCGTCGGCGCCAGCGCCGGCGGCTTGAGGACGAAACTGTTGCCGCAGGCCAGCGCCAGCGGGAACATCCACATCGGCACCATCGCCGGGAAGTTGAACGGGGTGATCCCGGCCACTACGCCCAGGGGCTGCATCAGCGAATAGCTGTCGACGCCGGTGCCGACGTCAGAGGAGTATTCGCCTTTAATCAGGTGCGGGATCCCGCAGGCGAATTCGACCACTTCCATGCCGCGGGTCAGCTCGCCCAGCGCATCCGACCACACTTTGCCGTGCTCGCTGACGATGATCCCCGCCAGCTCTTCCACGTGCTGCTCCAGCAACATTTTGAAGTTGAACAGCACGCGGGCGCGGCGCAGCGGCGTGGTACGGGACCAGCTGTCAAACGCATCGCGAGCAACCTGAATCGCCTCGGAGACTTCCTGCGCGGTTGACACCGTGACTTCGCGCACCGCTTTGCCCGTCGCCGGGTCGTATACCGGCATCGTTTCGTTGCTGCTGCTGATAACGGTTTTCCCGCCAATAAAGTTTCCTGTGATCGTCATGTTCTCGCCTCATAGTGAAGGGGGCCAGCGCACACCGGCCCGTCGCTGATTCTGTTGTGCTATAACCGTAGTAAAATGAAATTTATATTTCAACATTGTCGTGAAATGAAATTTCATTTTGGTGATAACAGTCGCATTTTGCGCTGACGGATTGCCTGTGCGTTGCCCGCATCGCGCCTCGTTGTCTCTCGACGCCAGGCTTCCCGCCGCTGTCGCCTCCGTAGTCGGGGCCAGTGATATTTTGCGAGACAGCTCAAACATTCATCATTTCCATTCTTGCTAATTTTGGAATAAACGTTTTGACTGTTAGCCAATTGAACGAACCTACCCCCTCTTCCGTCAGGAGTGTCCTATGGCCATCGCAATGCAACGTTTTTGTATTAACCGCAAAATCGCGCCAGCGCTCAGCATTGAAGCGTTTTTCCGTCTGGTGAACCGTCTGGGCCTGAATAAGGTCGAGCTGCGCAACGATTTACCCAGCGGAAAAGTGACCGACGATCTGAGTCATCAGCAGGTGCGCGAGCTGGCGGCGCGCTACCACATCGAGATCCTGACGATTAACGCGGTCTACCCCTTTAACCGTCGTAGCGAAGAGGTGCGGCAGCTGACCGAATCGCTGCTGAAAGAGGCCCAGGCCATCGGCGCCAAATCGCTGGTGCTCTGTCCGCTCAACGACGGCAGCGAAGAGCCGGCCAGCGAAACCCTGAGCGCCCTGCGCGACCTGGCGCCACTGTTCGCCTTCTACGGCATCCACGGCCTGGTGGAGCCGCTGGGCTTCCCGCAAAGCTCGCTGCGTTCGGCACTCCAGGCGCAGACGCTGATCCACGACGCCCGCGTGCCGTTTAAGCTGCTGATCGACACCTTCCATCACCATCTCTACCCCCAGGCGGCGGACGAGTTCAGCCAGGTGGAGGTGGCGGACATCGGTCTGGTGCACCTCTCCGGGGTGGACGATACCCGTCCGAGCGAGCAGCTCACCGATGCCGAGCGCATCATGCTGACCCCGCAGGATCGTCTCGGCACCTGCGAGCAGGTTAAAGCGCTGGAAGCCCGCGGCTATCAAGGGGTATACGCTTTTGAACCCTTCGCACCTGAGCTGGCGCAGTGGAGCGAAGCGGATATCGAGCGCGAAATTGAGCAGAGCATCGCGCTTATCCAGCGCCACTGCGCCTGAAGCCTGCTCTGGACAGCGTGCGCGGCGCGTGACGATTTTCCCAACGCCGGACGACGAGGTTGCCTATAATCGTCGCAGGATAAATGGAGGAATCGATCATGAGCTCACCCTTGTTGATTGCGCGCACGCTGGATAACGCGCTGTATTTGCTGCCCGCGATGGCCAACCGCCATGGGCTGATCACCGGTGCGACCGGCACCGGTAAAACCGTCACCCTGCAAAAGCTGGCTGAGTCGTTCTCGGAGATTGGCGTGCCGGTATTTATGGCGGACGTCAAGGGCGACCTGACCGGCATTGCCGCCGCGGGGCAGAGCTCAGAGAAACTGCAGGCGCGGCTAGAGAAGATCGGCGTCAGCGACTGGGAGCCGCACGCCAACCCGGTGGTGCTCTGGGATATCTTTGGCGAGAAGGGTCACCCGGTTCGGGCGACGGTCTCCGATCTTGGCCCCCTGCTGCTGGCGCGCCTGCTCAATCTCAACGAGGTGCAGAGCGGCGTGCTGAACATTATTTTTCGCATCGCGGACGACCGCGGCCTGCTGCTGCTCGACTTCAAAGATCTCCGCGCCATCACCCAGTTTATCGGCGACAACGCCAAAGCGTTCCAGAATCAGTACGGCAATATCAGCAGCGCCTCGATCGGCGCCATCCAGCGCGGGCTGTTAACCCTGGAGCAACAGGGCGCCGAGCACTTCTTCGGCGAGCCGATGCTGGATATCGCCGACTGGATGCGCGTCGATGCCACTGGTAAAGGGGTGATCAATATCCTCAGCGCCGAAAAGCTCTACCAGATGCCGAAGCTCTACGCCGCCAGCCTGCTGTGGATGCTTTCCGAGCTTTACGAGCGTCTGCCGGAGGCGGGCGATCTCGACAAGCCCAAACTGGTGTTTTTCTTCGATGAGGCACATCTGCTGTTCAACGACGCGCCGCAGGTGCTGCTGGATAAAATCGAGCAGGTGATCCGCCTTATCCGCTCCAAGGGCGTCGGCGTCTACTTTGTCTCGCAGAACCCGGCGGATATTCCCGACGCGGTGCTCGGCCAGCTGGGCAACCGCGTACAGCATGCCCTGCGCGCCTTTACGCCAAAGGACCAGAAGGCGGTGAAAACCGCCGCCCAGACCATGCGCGCCAATCCGGCCTTCAGTACCGAGCAGGCGATCCAGGAGCTGGGCACCGGCGAGGCGCTGATCTCCTTCCTCGATGAGAAAGGCAGCCCGTCGGTGGTCGAGCGGGCGATGGTGATCGCTCCCTGCTCGCGGATGGGACCGGTCAGCGATGACGAACGCAATGGCCTGCTGAACCACTCGCCGCTGTACGGCAAGTATGAGGAGGAGGTGGACCGCGAGTCGGCCTTCGAGATGCTGCAGCAAGGGGTGCAGGTCGCCACCGGGCAGCAGTCGGCCCCGCCGGCGAAGGGCCAGCAGAGCGGCGATGACGACGGGCTGCTCGGCGGCCTGAAAGATATCCTGTTCGGCAGCACCGGCCCGCGCGGCGGTAAACGCGACGGTATCGTGCAGACCGCAGCGAAAAGCGCGGTTCGCCAGGTCACCAATCAGATCGTCCGCGGCATGCTGGGCAGCCTGCTGGGCGGCCGCAAGCGCTAAAAAAAAGCCCCCTCATCGCTGAGGGGGCTTACGTTTCAGGCTTACCCGCTAGGCCTTGCGCATCATCAGCCAGAGGCTTATCAGGAAGAAGCTGGCGCTCGGCAACAGCGCGCCGATGATCGGCGGGATGCCGTAGACCAGGGTCAGCGGGCCGAAAATCTGATCCAGTACGTAGAAGATAAAGCCGAAGCTAATCCCCGTCACCACCCGCACGCCCATCGGCACGCTACGCAGCGGACCAAAGATAAACGACAGCGCCATCAGCATCATCACCGCCACCGACAGCGGCTGGAAGATTTTGCTCCACATATTGAGCTGGTAGCGTCCCGGATCCTGGCCGCTGGACTTCAGGTATTTCACATAGTTGTGCAGACCGCTGATCGACAGCGCATCCGGATCCAGGGCAACCACGCCGAGCTTATCCGGCGTGAGGTTGGTTTTCCAGGTGCCGCTCACCATCTGCGACCCGGTCACCTGCTTTGGATCGGTCAGGTTGGATTCATCCACCTGCGACAGGCGCCACACTTTATTTTCACTATCGAACTTTGCCGAGGCGGCATAGCGCACCGACTCTAAACGACGCTCCGGATTGAAGGCATAGATGCTGACGCCCCCCAGCTCATCGTTGCCTTTCACGCGTTCGATATAGACAAAGTTGTGGCCATCTTTCGCCCACAACCCTTGCTGAGTCGACAGCAGCGAACCGCCGTACATCTGCTGGGCGCGGTAGTTGCGCGCCATTTGCTCGCCCTGGGGCGCCACCCACTCGCCGATCGCCATGGTCAGCAGCACCAGCGGGATCGCAGTTTTCATTACCGCCAGCGCCACCTGCAGCCGGGTGAAACCGGATGCCTGCATCACCACCAGCTCGCTGCGTTGGGCCAGCATCCCCAGCCCCAGCAACGCGCCAAGCAGCGCCGCCATCGGGAAGAAGATCTGGATGTCCTTCGGCACGCTGAGGATGGTGTAGAGACCAGCGCCCAGCGCATCGTAACTACCCTGCCCGGACTTTTTCAGCTGATCGACAAACTTGATAATGCCGGAGAGCGACACCAGCATGAACAGGGTCATCATGATGGTGTTGAAAATCGTCTTACCGATATAACGGTCAAGTACGCCAAACGCCTGCATCAGGCCGCTCCTTTATTAAAACGGGCGCGGAAGCGGCGCATCGGCACCGTGTCCCACAGGTTTAACAGCACCGCCAGCGCAAAATAGAGCAGGTTAATCGCCCACATCCAGATAGCCGGGTCCATTTTGCCTTTGCCGCCGTTCGACTTAATCGACGTTTGCAGCAGGAAGAACACCAGGTAAAGCAGCATCGCCGGCAGCATCGACAGCACGCGCCCCTGACGCGGGTTCACCACGCTGAGCGGCACCACCATCAGCGCCATAATGAAGACGGTCGCCACCAGCGTGAAGCGCCAGTGCAGTTCGGCACGCGCGCGGTCGGTATGGGTCTGCCACAGAGTGCGCATATCCATCTGTTCGGTGTCGTCCGGATCGGAGGTCACTGCCTGGTGGCCGATAATGGCCTGATAGTTATTGAAGTCGGTAATGCGGAAATCGCGCAGCATCGCGGTGCCTTCAAAGCGGGTGCCCTTGTTGAGGGTCACGACCTGCGAGCCGTCTTTCTGCTGCGACAGCTCGCCGGAATCCGCCACCACCACCGAGGGGCGCGCATTGCCTTTCGGACGCAGCTGGGCAAGGAAGACGTCATGGAAGCGGTTGCCGTTGACGCTCTCGATAAACATCACCGCGTTACCATCGCTGGCCTGCTGGAACTGGCCCTGGGCCAGCGCCGCCATGCCGGGGTTGGCTTTGGCTTCGGCCAGCACTTCGTCCTGATGGCGCGACGACCACGGCCCCGCCCACATGACGTTGACCGCCGCCACCGCGCCGGTGAACAGCGCGAGGATCATCGCCGCCTTGATCAGCACGGCTTTGCTCAGACCGCAGGCGTGCATCACCGTAATTTCACTTTCGGTGTACAGCTTGCCCAGGGTCATTAGCAGGCCAAGGAACAAACTTAACGGCAGGATAAGCTGCGCCATCTCCGGGATGCCGAGCCCCAACAGCGAGAGCACCAGATTGGTTGGGATATCGCCATCCACCGCGGCGCCGAGGATCCTGACTAATTTCTGACAAAAGAAAATCAGTAACAGGATGAATAGGATCGCCAACTGGCTTTTCAGCGTCTCACGAACCAGATATCTTATGATTATCACTATAAATACGCCCGTAAAAACCCGTTTTATTGCAGGAAAATTGCTTGTTTCATGGCTTAAACGTCATTTATTCTCTTTGGTCGTTGAAAACATCGCTAAGATTAAATGACTCATCGGTTCTGCATGTCAGGATCTTTTCTGACGAACCCAGGCCTTAATAACGTTAAGATTAACACGAAGTCACCGCAACAGCGGACATGAGTTACGAAAGCTTGCAATTATATACTCAATGGATTTCGAGTTGTAAGAAGGCAGCAGGGCTGTGACCCCTGGCGCGCGCGTTAGGCCCGCATCAGGTAAGCAGGCGCAGCCGGCGCATCTGCAACTTGAAAGGCGACGAGTATAGCCGTAGCCACCACTGTTGTCTTTAAGATTCAGGAGCATAGTGCATGGAGTTCAGTGTAAAAAGCGGTAGCCCGGAGAAGCAACGGAGCGCCTGTATCGTGGTCGGCGTCTTTGAACCACGTCGCCTCTCCCCCATCGCCGAACAACTCGATAAAATCAGCGACGGCTACATCAGCGCCCTGCTGCGTCGCGGCGAGCTGGAAGGCAAACCTGGCCAGACGTTATTGCTGCACCATGTGCCAAACATTCTGTCTGAGCGCATTCTGCTGATTGGCTGCGGCAAAGAGCGCGAGCTGGATGAACGTCAGTATAAGCAGGTCATCCAGAAAACCATCAATACCCTGAATGATACCGGTTCAATGGAAGCCGTCTGCTTCCTGACCGAGCTGCACGTCAAGGGCCGCAACAACTACTGGAAAGTTCGCCAGGCCGTTGAAACCGCCAAAGAGACGCTGTACAGCTTCGATCAGTTGAAGACCAACAAAAGCGAGCCGCGTCGCCCGCTGCGTAAAATGGTCTTTAACGTGCCGACCCGTCGCGAGCTGACCAGCGGCGAACGCGCCATTCAGCATGGCCTGGCGATCGCCGCCGGCATCAAAGCGGCGAAAGATCTTGGCAACATGCCGCCGAACATCTGTAACGCCGCCTATCTGGCTTCCCAGGCGCGTCAACTGGCCGATACCTACAGCAAGAACGTCATTACCCGCGTGATCGGCGAACAGCAGATGCGCGAGCTGGGGATGAACTCCTATCTCGCCGTCGGCAACGGCTCGCAGAACGAGTCGCTGATGTCGGTCATCGAGTATAAAGGCAACCCGTCTGAGGACGCGCGCCCTATCGTGCTGGTCGGTAAAGGCCTGACCTTCGACTCTGGCGGCATCTCCATCAAGCCTGCCGAAGGCATGGACGAGATGAAGTACGACATGTGCGGCGCCGCGGCGGTGTACGGCGTGATGCGGATGGTTGCCGAGCTGCAGCTGCCGCTGAACGTCATCGGCGTGCTGGCGGGCTGTGAAAACATGCCTGGCGGTCGCGCCTATCGTCCGGGCGACGTTCTGACCACCATGTCCGGCCAGACGGTGGAAGTGCTGAACACCGACGCCGAAGGCCGCCTGGTGTTGTGCGACGTCCTGACCTACGTTGAGCGTTTCGAACCGGAAGCGGTTATCGACGTCGCGACGCTGACCGGCGCCTGCGTGATTGCCCTCGGCCATCACATCACCGGCCTGATGTCGAACCATAACCCGCTGGCTCATGAGCTGATCGGCGCCTCCGAACTGGCGGGCGACCGCGCCTGGCGTCTGCCGCTGGCCGACGAGTTCCAGGATCAGCTGGAGTCCAACTTTGCCGATATGGCGAACATTGGCGGCCGTCCTGGCGGCGCGATCACAGCCGGCTGCTTCCTGTCACGCTTCACCCGTAAGTACAACTGGGCGCACCTCGACATCGCCGGTACCGCCTGGCGTTCCGGTAAGGCCAAAGGCGCCACCGGTCGTCCGGTCGCCCTGCTGTCGCAGTTCCTGCTCAATCGTGCGGGTTTTAACGGCGAAGAGTGATTGCCGTCTGATGCCCGGTGGCGCTACGCTTACCGGGCCTACGGAAAGATGCCGTTTGTAGGCCGGGTAAGCGTAGCGCCACCCGGCTTTGCATTTAAATCCACGACAAGAAGCCCCATATATGAAGAATGCAACGTTCTACCTTCTGGACAACGAAAACACCGTCGAAGGCCTGAGCGCCGTCGAGCAGCTGGTGTGTGACATTGCCGCAGAACGTTGGCGCAACGGCAAGCGCGTCCTGATCGCCTGTGAAGATGAGCAGCAGGCGATTCGTCTCGACGAGGCGCTGTGGTCGCGGCCGCCGGAGAGCTTTGTGCCGCATAATCTGGCGGGCGAAGGCCCGAGAGGCGGCGCGCCGGTGGAGATTGCCTGGCCGCAGAAACGCAACAGCAGCCCGCGGGACATTCTGATCAGTCTGCGGCTTAACTTTGCAGATTTTGCCACCGCTTTCACAGAAGTGATAGACTTTGTCCCTTACGAAGAAAATCTGAAACAACTGGCGCGCGAACGCTATAAAGCGTACCGCATGGCTGGTTTCAACCTGAACACGGCAACCTGGAAATAATGGAAAAGACATACAACCCACAAGATATCGAACAGCCGCTTTACGAGCACTGGGAAAAGCAGGGCTATTTCAAACCGAATGGTGATGAAAGCCAGGAGAGCTTCTGCATCATGATCCCGCCGCCGAACGTCACCGGCAGTTTGCATATGGGTCATGCCTTCCAGCAAACCATCATGGATACCATGATTCGCTACCAGCGCATGCAGGGCAAAAACACCCTGTGGCAGGCCGGTACCGACCACGCGGGTATCGCCACCCAGATGGTGGTTGAGCGTAAGATTGCCGCGGAAGAAGGGAAAACCCGTCACGACTACGGCCGCGATGCCTTCATCGACAAAATCTGGCAGTGGAAAGCAGAATCCGGCGGCACCATTACCCGCCAGATGCGCCGCCTCGGCAACTCCGTGGACTGGGAGCGCGAGCGCTTCACCATGGACGAGGGGCTTTCCAATGCCGTGAAAGAAGTCTTTGTTCGCCTGTACAAAGAAGATCTGATCTACCGCGGTAAACGCCTGGTTAACTGGGACCCGAAACTGCGCACCGCCATTTCCGACCTCGAAGTGGAAAACCGCGAATCGAAAGGTTCCATGTGGCACATCCGCTACCCGCTGGCCGATGGCGCGAAAACCGCTGACGGTAAAGATTACCTGGTGGTCGCCACCACCCGTCCGGAAACCCTGCTTGGCGATACCGGCGTGGCCGTTAACCCGGAAGATCCGCGTTACAAAGATTTGATTGGCAAATTCGTGGTGCTGCCGCTGGTTAACCGTCGCATCCCGATCGTGGGCGACGAACACGCCGACATGGAAAAAGGCACCGGCTGCGTGAAGATCACCCCGGCGCACGACTTTAACGACTACGAAGTGGGTCGTCGTCATCAGCTGCCGATGATCAACATCCTGACCTTTGACGGCGACATCCGCGAAAGCGCGGAAGTCTACGACACCAAAGGCAATGAATCCGACGTCTACTCCAGCGAGATCCCGGCGGAGTTCCAGAAACTGGAACGCTTCGCGGCGCGTAAAGCCGTCGTTGCGGCGGTTGACGCCCTCGGCCTGCTGGAAGAGATCAAACCGCACGATCTGACCGTCCCTTACGGCGATCGCGGCGGCGTGGTTATCGAACCGATGCTCACCGACCAGTGGTACGTGCGTGCGGACGTGCTGGCCAAGCCGGCGGTGGAAGCCGTTGAGAATGGCGACATTCAGTTCGTGCCGAAGCAGTACGAAAACATGTACTTCTCCTGGATGCGCGATATTCAGGACTGGTGTATCTCCCGTCAGCTGTGGTGGGGTCACCGCATCCCGGCATGGTATGACAACGACGGCAACGTCTACGTGGGCCGTAGCGAAGACGAAGTGCGTCAGGAAAACAACCTGAGCGCCGACGTTGCCCTGCGTCAGGATGAAGATGTTCTGGATACCTGGTTCTCTTCCGCGCTGTGGACCTTCTCCACCCTCGGCTGGCCGGAAAACACCGACGCCCTGCGTCAGTTCCACCCGACCAGCGTGATGGTGTCCGGCTTCGACATCATCTTCTTCTGGATCGCCCGCATGATCATGATGACCATGCACTTCATCAAAGATGAAAACGGCAAGCCGCAGGTACCGTTTAAGACCGTCTACATGACCGGTCTGATCCGCGATGACGAAGGCCAGAAGATGTCCAAATCCAAGGGTAACGTTATCGACCCGCTGGATATGGTTGACGGCATTACCCTGCCGGAGCTGCTGGAGAAACGTACCGGCAACATGATGCAGCCGCAGCTGGCGGAAAAAATCCGTAAGCGCACCGAGAAACAGTTCCCGAACGGCATCGAGCCGCACGGCACCGACGCCCTGCGTTTCACCCTGGCAGCGCTGGCCTCTACCGGCCGCGACATCAACTGGGATATGAAGCGTCTGGAAGGTTACCGTAACTTCTGTAACAAGCTGTGGAACGCCAGCCGCTTCGTACTGATGAATACCGAAGATCAGGATTGTGGCTTCAACGGCGGCGAAATGGTGCTCTCCCTGGCCGACCGCTGGATCCTCGCGGAATTCAACCACACCGTGAAAGCGTATCGCGAAGCGCTGGATAACTTCCGCTTCGATATCGCCGCCGGCATCCTGTACGAGTTCACCTGGAACCAGTTCTGCGACTGGTACCTGGAGCTGACCAAGCCGGTGATGAACGGTGGCAGCGAAGCAGAGCTGCGTGGGACGCGTCATACGCTGGTGATCGTGCTGGAAGGTCTGCTGCGCCTGGCGCATCCGATCATTCCATTCATCACCGAGACCATCTGGCAGCGCGTGAAAGCGATCTGCGGTATCACCGCCGACACCATCATGTTGCAGCCGTTCCCGCAGTACGATGCCTCTCAGGTGGATGACGCGGCGCTGGCCGATACCGAATGGCTGAAACAGGCGATCGTCGCCGTGCGTAACATCCGTGCGGAAATGAACATCGCCCCGGGCAAACCGCTGGAACTGCTGCTGCGCGGCTGCAGCAAAGAGGCCGAGCGTCGTGTGAACGACAACCGCAGCTTCCTGCTGAACCTGGCGCGTCTGGAAAGCATTACCGTGCTGCCTGCCGATGATAAAGGTCCGGTCTCCGTGACCAAGATTATCGACGGTGCCGAGCTGCTGATCCCGATGGCGGGCCTCATCAATAAAGAAGATGAGCTGGCGCGTCTGGCGAAAGAAGTGGCCAAAATCGAAGGTGAAATTGGCCGCATCGAAAGCAAGCTGTCCAACGAAGGTTTTGTCGCCCGCGCACCGGAAGCGGTGATCGCTAAAGAGCGCGAGAAGCTGGAAGGCTACGCGGAAGCGAAAGCGAAGCTGATTGAGCAGCAGGCGGTGATCGCCGCGCTGTGATCCTCCCGTCCCTTGCCACCCGGCAAGGGGCGTTTTTTTATGAAACATCCTCGCTTGCGCTTTCCCCTGTCGCGATGTTATTAACATCATCATTCGTCTTTTTTGGGTAATGAGTCATTGTATGAATACGAGCGTCCCCGCGGCGACGTTGCTGCGTCGCATTACGGCGGCAGACAATGCCGCCATCGCCAGGGTCATCCGCCAGGTCTCGGCTGAATATGGCCTGACCGCCGATAAAGGCTATACGGTCGCCGACCCGAATCTCGATGAACTGTATGAGCTGTACAGCCAGCCAGGCTCTGCCTATTGGGTGGTGGAGAAAGAGGGCGAAGTGGTTGGCGGCGGTGGCGTCGCGCCGCTCGCCTGCAGCGAGCCGGATATCTGCGAGTTACAGAAAATGTATTTTATGACCAGCGCGCGCGGTCAAGGGCTGGCGAAGAAGCTGGCGCTGCTGGCGCTGGACTACGCCCGCGAGCAGGGCTTTAAACGCTGCTATCTGGAAACTACCGCCTTCCTGACGGAGGCGATCGGCTTATATGAACATCTCGGCTTTGAGCACATTGACGGGCCGCTGGGTTGCACCGGCCACGTTGACTGTGAAGTGCGGATGCTGAAAACGCTGTAGCGCCTCGATATCGCAGGCGTCCCCGGTAGAGCTACGCTTACCGGGGCTACAGTTCGGTAGCCCGGCTAAGCGTAGCGCAAGCCGGGGTATGTCCCGGGTGGAACCCCTTGCACCTTACCCGTGCTCGCGGTGCCGTTTTTTTGTTGGGTGGCGGCTAACGCCTTACCCGACCTACGGCCCATACCATTGCGAGCTGAAGCTCTCAACGCTATCTCTTTCCCCAGGGCTACTGAAACTGCCGGTGTTAGTGGCTACCGGGGCTACAGGGCCCGAATACCGAGGGTTACGCCGCTACCGGCACACCGCTGTGAAAGCGGAACTCGGCCTCCGGCCTGAGGATCAGCGCCGCTTCCGCCTCGCCGAGCTGGCGCACCCGCTCGCTAATATCGTCTCCGGCAATCTTCTGCGCCAGATCCAGATAGTCCTGATAGTGACGCGCCTCGGAGCGCAGCAGCGACAGATAAAACTTCTGCAGATCGTCATCCAGCCACGGCGCCAGCGCCGCAAAGCGTTCGCAGGAGCGGGCCTCGATATAGGCGCCGCAGATCAACTTATCGATCAGCATCACCGGCTCGTGCGAACGCACCTCCCGCCGCATGCCGCGGGCATAGTTGCTGGCGGTGATTTTGACGTAGGGAATATCACGCGCCAGCATCATCTCCCGCACCTGCCAGAAGTGATGTAGCTCCTCTTTAATCAGCAAAATCATGCTGTCCAGCAACTGGCGGCCCCACGGGTCGTCGGTCTGCGGCATGGCGCTTTTATTGATCCGCTTATGCAGGGCGACAAAATCCGGCTCCGGCCCCCAGCGGTAGGTGAAGTCTTCATACGGCTTCAGGCAGGCCAGCAGCTCGTCGGCGTCGGCTTTATCCGCGACGTAGCGACGCACCAGCAGCATGGCGTTCTGCGCCGCTTTCAGTTCGCACACCATATGGTCGGTCAGCAGCAGCGGCAGGTTTTCCGGCTTGCGGGCTTCGTCAATCCACGCCTGCGGCGTCGGGCAGTGCAGGAAGTTGATAATCGGGGAGAGTATCTGCGGGTAATCCATGGAAGTTCCTTGCTATACGGCGGCAGGCGCCGCCGTATCCATCTGCAGCTTAGTGGCGAACACCATCGTCGTCTTCATCGACAAAATCTTCGTCATCGTCGCCGTCTTCTTCACCGTTCGGGTCCTCATAATAGGTACCCCAACCGTCATACTCGACGTCATATTTTTCTGCCAGCGTCATCAGCTGTTCCACCTGGGCATCGATCAGGTCTGCGTTCAGCGCGCATTCGCTGAGAATATCGCAGCAGATGACCATGTCACCCTCTTCCACTTCCAGCTCTTCGGGCTCGGTCACTTCATAGCCCAGCTTGAACGCTTCCACCGCCACTTTCTCCAGCGTTTCGAAATCGTCTGCAGAGAGGTGATGCTCAATCGTGTACAGTGCGTCCGGATCGCTGCCATCCTCCAGCAGCTCTTCGATAATCAGACGCGTCTCTTCACGCTGTTCTTCCAGGTGTTCCGGGTTTGCCATGGCTCGTTCCTCATAATGTGCGGCAGTTGTCCCTATTGTCACATACCGCCGTCATTGCCTCCACTTCTCAGTGAAAGATTTCGATCACAGACTTGCAAATGAATATTCATACATATAAATTGAATTTTAATTCAATTAGTGGCCTATGCCAGGTGAGGGAACCATGTCTGCGTTTTACCAGAAGCATTTTTTAAAGTTACTCGATTTTACGCCTGCAGAAATCACCACCCTGCTCGAGCTGGCGGCAAAGCTCAAAGCCGATAAGAAAAACGGTATCGAAGTCCAGAAACTGGCAGGGAAAAACATCGCGCTCATCTTCGAAAAAGACTCAACCCGTACACGATGCTCTTTCGAAGTTGCCGCATACGATCAGGGCGCCCGCGTGACCTATCTGGGGCCAAGCGGCAGCCAGATTGGCCATAAAGAGTCGATCAAAGACACCGCCCGCGTGCTCGGGCGGATGTACGATGGCATTCAGTATCGCGGCCACGGCCAGGAGGTGGTGGAGACCCTGGCGCAATACGCCGGTGTGCCGGTGTGGAACGGCCTCACCAACGAGTTCCACCCCACCCAGCTGCTGGCGGACCTGCTGACCATGAAAGAGCACCTGCCGGGCAAAGCCTTTAACCAGATGACGCTGGTCTACGCCGGCGACGCGCGCAACAACATGGGCAATTCGATGCTGGAAGCCGCAGCGCTGACCGGTCTGGATCTGCGCCTGGTAGCGCCATCGGCCTGCTGGCCGGAGTCTCAGCTGGTGGAGACCTGTACCGCACTGGCCAAACAGCAGGGTGGCAACATCACCCTGACGGAAGATATCGCCGCGGGGGTGAAAGGCGCCGATTTTATCTATACCGACGTCTGGGTATCGATGGGCGAGGCGAAGGAAAAATGGGCCGAACGTATCGCCCTGCTCCGCGATTATCAGGTTAACAGTGCGATGCTGGCGCTGACCGGCAATCCGCAGGTCAAGTTCCTCCACTGCCTGCCAGCGTTCCATGACGACCAGACCACGCTGGGCAAACAGATGGCCGCCGATTACGGCCTGCACGGCGGCATGGAAGTGACTGACGAAGTGTTTGAGTCGGCGGCGAGCGTGGTGTTTGACCAGGCGGAAAACCGGATGCATACCATCAAAGCGGTGATGGTGGCGACGCTGGGCAAGTAGCCCCTCGCTGGCGGCCACATCCCGGATAGCACGGCGCTTATCCGGGATATGGCTCGCCATTTTACGCCATCAGCATCTTCACTACCGCTTTGCGCACCTTCGCCGGGGCGCCTACGGCGCACAGCGGTTTATGCACTTCGCCGGGATAAAACACCACAAAATCCCCTTCGTTGAGGATCACCGTTTTCTCCTGCTGGCCTTCGGCCAGAAAAGCGATGTCTTTCTCCGCCAGCCAGTCGGTCTGCGGCTCTCCAGCCGGCAAGGTACTGAAGGTCATCCCCTCGATGCCGCGGAGCACAATCTGAATATCGAGATAGCGGGCATGGTATTCCGCGCGGCGCGCGGCCTGCGGCTCGGTGGTGTCTTCGGAAATCAGATAAAACAGGTTATTGCCGTCGATATCGTGTTTACCCAGCGGCGTCGCCTCGCTGACATGGGCGATGACGTGCTCAATGGCCTCGCGCAGCGCAGCAGGCAGCCATGGCTGCAGATGGTGGATATTGCCAATAATCATCACTTACCTCGAATATAAAACAGCATTTCATTTTATGACTTTATACCCCCATCGCCACTGCCATACCAGTACAGTTTCACCGTTCTTTGCGCTGGCGCACTTTTCTGCAGGCAAACGATTACCTGTTTGTGAATGAATCGCTTGATCGTCATAACGGTCTGCGTATAATGCCAGTCGTTTTGCCGGGAGGAAGCATGGCCAATTGCGTACGACATTCTGTCTTAGCGCGTCTGAACGCAGACGCTGGCCTGGCGTTTTTCTTTCCGTTGCTCATTGGATTCCCGAAGCCCCTTATTTAAGGGGCTTTTTTTTTGCCCAGGCGTCAGGAGATAAGCATGGCTAACCCGCTATATCAAAAACATATCATTTCCATAAACGATCTCAGCCGCGAAGACCTCGAACTGGTGCTGGCGACGGCGGCAAAGCTGAAAGCCAATCCGCAACCCGAGCTGCTGAAGCATAAGGTTATCGCCAGCTGTTTCTTTGAAGCCTCCACCCGTACCCGTCTCTCTTTTGAAACCTCGATGCACCGCCTGGGTGCCAGCGTGGTCGGCTTTTCTGACAGCGCCAATACCTCGCTGGGCAAAAAAGGGGAAACCCTGGCGGATACTATCTCCGTTATCAGCACCTACGTTGACGCCATCGTGATGCGTCATCCGCAGGAGGGCGCCGCGCGCCTGGCGACTGAATTCTCCGGCGGCGTGCCGGTACTGAACGCCGGCGACGGCGCCAACCAGCACCCGACCCAAACCCTGCTCGATCTGTTCACCATTCAGGAGACCCAGGGCCGCCTCGAGAACCTCAACGTGGCGATGGTCGGCGATCTGAAGTATGGCCGTACCGTCCACTCCCTGACCCAGGCGCTGGCCAAATTCAGCGGCAACCGCTTCTACTTTATCGCCCCGGACGCGCTGGCCATGCCGCAGTACATCCTCGATATGCTGGATGAAAAAGGTATCGCCTGGAGCCTGCATAGCGCCATCGACGACGTGATGGCGGAAGTGGATATTCTGTACATGACCCGCGTGCAGAAAGAGCGTCTGGATCCGTCGGAATACGCCAACGTGAAAGCGCAGTTCGTCCTGCGCGCCGCCGACCTCGAAGGGGCGCGCGCCAACATGAAGGTGCTGCACCCGCTGCCGCGCATTGACGAAATCACCACCGATGTCGATAAAACACCGCACGCCTGGTACTTCCAGCAGGCCGGTAACGGCATCTTCGCCCGCCAGGCGTTACTGGCACTGGTACTGAATAGCGAGCTGGCACTGTAAGGGGGAATGAGAGATGACACACGACAATAAACTGCAAGTAGAAGCCATTAAACGCGGCACCGTGATCGACCATATCCCGGCGCAGGTCGGCTTTAAGCTGCTCACCCTGTTCAAACTGACCGAAACCGACCAGCGCATCACCATCGGCCTGAACCTGCCCTCCGGCGAGATGGGCCGCAAGGATTTGATTAAAATCGAGAACACCTTCCTGACCGACGAGCAGGTTAACCAGCTGTCGCTGTACGCCCCGCAGGCGACGGTAAACCGCATTGATGATTACGAAGTGGTGGGCAAATCCCGCCCGAGCCTGCCGGATCGCATTGACAGCGTGCTGGTCTGCCCGAACAGCAACTGTATTAGCCACGCCGAACCGGTTTCTTCCAGTTTTGCAGTGAAAAAACGCGCCGATGACATCGCACTCAAATGCAAATACTGTGAAAAAGAGTTTTCTCATTATGTGGTGCTGGCCAACTAAATGCGGTTGGTATTGGTGGTAGGCCTCCCTATAATGGCTACCACCCTACGCTTCGTCCTTCAGGCGGCGTCTGCGCCGGCGGCACAGCGCTTACCCTCTGGCGGCAACCTGAATGATTTTGCGTAACATTACTCAGTTCATCTGGAGATAACATGAGCAAAACTATTGCGACGGAAAATGCACCAGCAGCGATTGGCCCATACGTTCAGGGCGTTGATCTGGGCAGCATGATCATCACCTCTGGCCAGATCCCGGTCGACCCGAAAACCGGCAGCGTCCCGGAAGACGTGTCCGCGCAGGCGCGCCAGTCGCTGAACAACGTGAAAGCGATCGTTGAAGCCGCTGGCCTCACCGTTGGCGACATCGTCAAGACCACCGTATTCGTCAAAGACCTCAACGATTTCGCTACCGTTAACGCCACCTACGAAGCGTTTTTCACCGAGCACAATGCCACCTTCCCGGCGCGCTCCTGCGTGGAAGTCGCTCGTCTGCCGAAAGACGTGAAGATCGAGATCGAAGCCATCGCCGTACGTCG
Source organism: Klebsiella variicola (assembly GCF_000828055.2). Taxonomy (NCBI): domain Bacteria; kingdom Pseudomonadati; phylum Pseudomonadota; class Gammaproteobacteria; order Enterobacterales; family Enterobacteriaceae; genus Klebsiella; species Klebsiella variicola. The sequence goes on from NZ_CP010523.2 coordinate 4,942,975, forward strand.
CTGATCGCTTTGGTTGGCAGAAAAAAAGGCAGCCAGTGGCTGCCTTTTTTACGTGGCTCATCCGAAAATGCGCCCTTCACTGCCAGCCGTAGCGACGGCTATAGAAACCTTTAACGGTCTGGGTCAGCACCATATAGCCCGCCAGGATCACCACCAGCCACGGGAAGTAGCTGAGCGGCAGCGCCTGCAGCTGCAGGTAGCCCGCCAGCGGCGAGAACGGCAGGGCAATGCCCACGGCCATCACCACCAGAGTCATGGCGAACAGCGGCCACGCGGCGCGGCTCTGAACGAACGGAATGCGCCGGGTGCGGATCATGTGCACAATCAGCGTCTGCGACAGCAGCCCTTCAATAAACCAGCCGGACTGGAACAGAGTCTGCATCTCCACGGTATTGGCGTGGAACACCCACCACATCAGGCCGAAGGTGAGGATATCGAAAATCGAGCTGATCGGTCCAAAGAAGACCATAAAGCGCCCGAGATCGGCCGGGTTCCAGCGCTGCGGTTTACGGATCTGCTCATCATCGACGTTATCGAACGGGATCGCCACCTGGGAGACATCGTACAGCAGGTTCTGAATCAACAGGTGCAGCGGCAGCATCGGCAGAAACGGCAGGAAGGCGCTGGCCACCAGCACGCTAAAGACGTTACCGAAGTTGGAGCTGGCGGTCATTTTGATGTACTTGAGCATGTTGGCGAAGGTGCGGCGGCCTTCGATCACCCCCTCCTCCAGCACCATCAGGCTTTTTTCCAGCAGAATGATATCCGCCGCCTCGCGGGCGATATCCACCGCGCCATCAACCGAGATGCCAATATCCGCCGCGCGTAACGCCGGGGCGTCGTTGATGCCGTCGCCCATAAAGCCCACCACGTGACCTTCGCGTTTCAGCAGCGTCACGATACGCTCTTTATGCAGCGGCGCCAGACGTGCAAACAAAGTGGTGCGCTTCGCCAGCGCCGCCAGGTCATCGTCGCTCATGGCTTCAATCTGGCTGCCAATCACCACTTCGCCCGCATCCAGCCCCACTTCATGGCACACCTTCGCCGCCACCAGTTCGCTATCGCCGGTGAGGATTTTCACCGTGATGCCGCTGGCCTTCAGCGCCTTCAGCGCCGGGGCGGTGGTCTCTTTCGGCGGATCAAGGAAGGCGATGTAGCCTTCGAGGATCAGGTCGGATTCATCGGCGCGCTGGTAGTCGCCCTCGCGCGCCGGCAGGTATTTGGTTGCTACCGCCACCACCCGCAGTCCCTGACGGTTCAGGGTATCGGTCACCCGACGGATGCGGCGCAGCATGGTGTCGTCCAGCGGTACGATTTCGCCGTTGTAGCGCACCTGGGTCGAGACGTTAAGGATCTCCTGCAACGCCCCTTTACAGATCAGCTGATGCGCGTCGCCCTGCTCTTTTACCACCACCGACATGCGGCGGCGTTCGAAGTCGAACGGGATCTCATCCACCTTTTGCCAGCGCTCTGCGAGGCCGCGGGCGGCCTCCAGCTCCACGCCTTCCAGCACCGCGGTATCGAGCAGGTTTTTCAGCCCGGTCTGGTAATGGCTGTTGAGCCAGGCGGTATGCAGCACTCTCTCGCTGGACTTACCGGAGACATCGGTGTGGTTCTCCAGCACGATCTTGTCCTGAGTCAGGGTGCCGGTTTTATCGGTGCAGAGAATATCCATCGCGCCAAAGTTCTGAATGGCGTCGAGGTGTTTGACGATCACTTTTTGTTTCGACAGCTTCACCGCCCCGCGCGCCAGCGTCGAGGTGACGATCATCGGCAGCATCTCCGGCGTCAGGCCGACCGCCACCGACAGTGCAAACAGCGCCGCTTCCCACCAGTCGCCTTTGGTGTAGCCATTAATCAATAGCACCACCGGGGCCATCACCAGCATAAAGCGGATCAGCAGCATGCTGACCCGGCTGATGCCTTTCTGGAAGGCGTTCGGCTCGCTTTCCTGCTCGCTGACGCGCCCGGCCAGCTGGCCAAACCAGGTGTTGCCGCCGGTGGCGTAGACGATAGCCTGCGCCGAGCCGCTCACCACGTTGGTCCCCATAAAGCACAGGGTGTCGCATTCCAGCGGGTTCTGCTGCAGCGGGTCGCGGCTGCGCGCGACTTTCTCTACCGGCAGCGATTCGCCGGTCAGCGAGGCCTGAGCGACAAACAGATCGCGCGCCTGAATAATGCGCAGGTCCGCCGGGATCATATCTCCCGCCGACAGCTTGACGATATCTCCTGGCACCAGTTGGTCGATAGGCAGTTCAAGCCAGCGGCTCTCCCCCTGCTCGTTCACCACCCGCAGCACCGTGGCGGTATTGCTGACCATCGCCTTTAGCGCATCCGCCGCTTTGGTCGAGCGCGCTTCCTGGATGAAGTTAAGCAGCGTCGAGATGCCGACCATCAGCGCGATAACGCCCGCGGCGAACAGATCTTCGGTGGAATAGGAGACGATGCCGAGCACCGTCAGCAGCAGGTTGAACGGGTTGCGATAGCAGGTCCACAGATGCACCCACCACGGCGAGGGCTTCTGCGCCGGGATCTGATTGTCACCATGTTTGAGGATCTTTGCCGCCACTTCGCCTTCATTGAGCCCTTCAGGGTGGCTGTCAAAGGCACGCCAGATCTCCTGGTCATCCATCGCCGCAACGTCCAGGCAGCGCTTGCCGAGCGAGTCCGGGATCGGCACGCTGGTCAGGTTACGGGCATCAGGCAGCGGATCGCGCTGGACCAAACGGCGTGGCAGATGGCGGCTAAGCTGCGCGAACAGCTGCCGGGTATAATTTTTCAACATAAACAGTCCCTCCGCGCTCGCGCGAGCGAACGCAGCGTCGCCAACAGGCGTAGCAAAGCCTACCTGTCAGGCATGTAATTTTTATGGCAGGGACATCAAGGACATCACTGCTTTACGCTTTCCGGTAAAGCAGTGTTAAACAGGCTTACCGGAAAGAAAGGTTGCTCCATCGAGGATGAGGAGTGGGATCGGGGTCCATAAATTCTCCGGTAAGTGAATATAAACGGCGCGGATTATAGCGCGCTCGTTGAGACATGTGTGGCATTTATGGCGATGATAAGCCCGCGCAACTAAACCGAACGTAAACCAGACTTTGCTCATTGCGGTTTGGTTGAGTAGCATTAGGCTCACTTCTACCATCCCTGACGAGAATTCCGCATGCAGAACCGGCTGACCATCAAAGATATTGCGCGTTTAAGCGGCGTAGGAAAATCGACGGTATCCCGCGTCCTTAACAACGAGAGCGGGGTCAGCGAACGGACCCGCGAGCGCGTCGAAGCGGTGATGCAGCAGCACGGTTTCTCACCCTCCCGCTCCGCCCGCGCCATGCGCGGCCAGAGCGATAAAGTGGTGGCGATTATCGTCACCCGTCTGGATTCCCTGTCGGAAAACCTTGCCGTGCAGACCATGCTGCCCGCCTTTTATGAACAGGGTTACGATCCGATTATGATGGAGAGTCAGTTCTCCCCGGGACTGGTGGAAGAGCATCTCGGCATGCTCGCCCGGCGTAATATTGACGGCGTAGTGCTGTTCGGATTTACCGGCATTGATGAGGCGATGCTCGCCCCCTGGCGCGATACGCTGGTGCTGATGGCCCGCGACGCCCCCGGTTTCGCCTCGGTGTGCTATGACGACGAAGGCGCCATCACGCTGCTGATGCAGCGGCTCTACGATCGCGGACATCGCCACATCAGTTTTCTTGGCGTCCCGCACAGCGACGTCACCACCGGCGAGCGCCGCCATCTCGCCTACCTCGCCTTCTGTAAAAAGCATCGCCTGACGCCCACCGCCGCTCTGCCGGGCTTGGGCATGAAGCAGGGGTATGACACCGTCGCCAGCGTGCTGACGGCCGAAACCAGCGCCCTGGTCTGCGCGACGGATACCCTCGCCCTCGGCGCCAGCAAGTACCTCCAGCAGCAGGGCCGCGCTGCGCTGCAGCTCGCCAGCGTCGGTAGCACGCCGCTAATGAAGTTTCTCCACCCGGAAATCTTGACCGTCGATCCCGGCTATGCCGAGTCCGGACGCCGGGCCGCCCGGCAGTTGATCGAGCAGATCGCCGGCAGCGTCGAACCCCGCCAGATCGTGATTCCTGCCGCCCTGAATTAATCTCATTCGGACGATTTATGTGATCGTCGCCGGGTTTCGGGAACGTTCCCATTTTGCAAATCAAGCGGAACGGTTAGGATGCCCTCAAGGTAAAAAACGGCATCTCTCCCCCTCTGTTTTTGAGGCTTCATCATGAGCAAAGTAAACCAGCAGGACATCGATAAACTGATCGAACTGGTGGGCGGACGCGGCAACATCGCCACCGTCAGCCACTGTATTACCCGTTTGCGCTTTGTGCTGAACGACCCGGCCATCGCCAAACCAAAAGAGATTGAACAGCTGCGCATGGTGAAGGGATGCTTCACTAACGCCGGCCAGTTCCAGGTGGTCATCGGCACCGAGGTGGGCGATTACTACAAGGCCCTGCTGGCTACCACCGGCCAGACCTCCGCCGATAAAGAGCAGGTCAAGCAGGCCGCGCGGCAAAATATGAAGTGGCATGAGCAGTTGATCTCGCACTTTGCCGAGATCTTCTTCCCGCTGCTGCCGGCGCTAATCAGCGGCGGTCTGATCCTCGGTTTCCGTAACGTCATCGGCGACTTACCCATGAGCAACGGCCAGACGCTGGCTCAGATGCACCCGTCGCTGAAAACCATCTATGACTTCCTGTGGCTGATTGGCGAGGCGATCTTCTTCTATCTGCCGGTGGGGATCTGCTGGTCAGCGGTGAAGAAAATGGGCGGCACGCCGATCCTCGGGATCGTTCTTGGCGTCACCCTGGTTTCCCCGCAGCTGATGAACGCCTATCTCCTCGGCCAGCAGGTGCCGGAGGTGTGGAACTTCGGCCTGTTTACCATTGCCAAAGTCGGCTACCAGGCGCAGGTGATCCCGGCCCTGCTGGCGGGCCTGACGCTCGGCTTTATCGAGACGCGCCTCAAGCGCATCGTGCCTGACTACCTCTACCTGGTCATTGTCCCGGTCTGCTCGCTGATCCTCGCGGTGTTCCTCGCGCACGCCATTATCGGTCCGTTCGGCCGCCTGATCGGCGACGGCGTGGCCTTCGCGGTACGCCATCTGTTAACCGGCAGCTTCGCGCCAATCGGCGCCGCGCTGTTCGGCTTCCTCTACGCGCCGCTGGTGATTACCGGTGTCCACCAGACCACCCTCGCTATCGATATGCAGATGATCCAGAGCATGGGCGGCACCCCGGTGTGGCCGCTGATTGCGCTGTCGAACATTGCCCAGGCGTCGGCGGTGGTCGGCATCATCATCGCCAGCCGTAAACAGAATGAACGTGAAATCTCGGTGCCGGCGGCAATTTCTGCTTACCTCGGGGTTACCGAACCGGCGATGTACGGTATCAACCTGAAGTACCGCTTCCCGATGCTGTGCGCGATGATCGGCTCCGGCCTCGCCGGCCTGCTGTGCGGCCTGAACGGCGTGCTGGCGAACGGCATCGGCGTCGGCGGCCTGCCGGGCATCCTCTCCATCCAGCCAACCTACTGGCAGGTGTACGCCATGGCGATGGCTATCGCGGTGGTGGTGCCGATTATCCTGACCACCGTGGTGTATCAGCGCAAGTACCGTCAGGGCACCTTGCAGATTGTCTAACTTCTTCTTTCGGGGCGCCTTTGGCGCCCCTCGTTGCAGCAGGAAAGCACTATGAATCATCTTCCCCACTGGTGGCAAAACGGCGTTATTTATCAAATCTATCCGAAGAGTTTTCAGGATACCACCGGCAGCGGTACCGGCGATCTGCGCGGCGTCACTTCCCGCCTCGACTATCTGCAGAAGCTTGGGGTCGACGCCATCTGGCTGACGCCGTTCTATGTCTCACCGCAGGTGGATAACGGCTACGATGTGGCGAACTACACCGCTATCGATCCCTCCTACGGCACGATGGCCGACTTTGACGCCCTGGTGGCGGAGGCGAAGGCCCGCGGCATCCGCATCGTGCTGGATATGGTACTGAACCATACCTCGACCGAGCATGAATGGTTCCGTCAGTCGCTGAATAAGGAGAGTCCCTACCGGCAGTTCTATATCTGGCGCGACGGCGAACCGGACGCGCTGCCGAACAACTGGCGCTCCAAGTTTGGCGGCAACGCCTGGCAGTGGCATGCCGACAGCGGGCAGTATTATCTGCACCTGTTCGCCATTGAACAGGCGGATCTCAACTGGGAGAACCCGGCGGTACGCGCCGAGCTGAAAAAGGTCTGCGAATTCTGGGCCGACCGCGGCGTCGACGGTCTGCGCCTCGACGTCGTCAACCTGATCTCGAAAGACCAGACCTTCCCCTGCGATGCGGAGGGTGATGGCCGCCGCTTCTACACTGACGGCCCGCGGGTGCATGAATTCCTGCAGGAGATGAGTCGCGATGTCTTTACTCCCCGTAACCTGATGACCGTCGGCGAGATGTCCTCCACCTCGCTGGAGCACTGCCAGCAGTACGCCGCGCTGGACGGCCGCGAGCTGTCGATGACCTTTAACTTCCACCATTTAAAGGTCGATTATCCCGGCGGTGAAAAATGGACCCTCGCCCGCCCGGACTATGTGGCGCTGAAAGCGCTGTTCCGTCACTGGCAGCAGGGGATGCACAATCGGGCGTGGAACGCGCTGTTCTGGTGTAACCACGATCAGCCGCGCATCGTGTCGCGCTTTGGCGACGAAGGCGAGTACCGGGTGCCGGCGGCGAAGATGCTGGCGATGGTGCTGCACGGCATGCAGGGCACGCCCTATATCTATCAGGGCGAAGAGATCGGCATGACCAATCCGCACTTCAGCAGCATCAGCGATTACCGTGACGTCGAAAGTCACAATATGTTTATCGAGCGCGCAGCGCAGGGGCAAAGCCCGGACGAACTGCTGGCAATCCTCGCCAGTAAGTCGCGCGACAACAGCCGCACGCCGATGCCATGGCACGCCGGGGAGAACGGCGGCTTCAGCGACGGTGAGCCGTGGATCGGCTTTGGCGATAACTACCGGGAGATCAACGTCGAGGCGGCGCTGGCGGACCCCGATTCGGTGTTTTATGCCTATCAGCAGCTGATTATGCTGCGCAAAACCCTGCCACTGCTGACCTGGGGCGATTACCAGGATCTCCTGCCGGACCATCCATCGCTGTGGTGCTATCGCCGTCAGTGGCAGGGGCAAACGCTGGTGGTGGCCGCCAACCTGAGCCGCGACCTGCAGACCTGGCAGCCAGAGGAAGCCCAGGGCGACTGGAAGATGATCATCAGCAACTATGCCGAAACCACGCCCCGCCCGACCGGTCTGACGCTGCGGCCGTTCGAAGCCGTATGGTGGCTGCAGGCGTAAGGTACTTCTTGCCCGACAGAAACCGGAGCGTAATGCCTGGCATCGGAGGTGGATGCCAGGCATTTTTGCTTATTTTCCAGCCAGATAAATTTACATTTATCGCCAGCGCCCATCATCCGTACTCTCACCTTTTTACCTTGTTCTGGGTCAATAAAATCGCAAACATCTTTGATGCAAATCACTACATATAGAACTTAAAATGCGTCCCGGCCCTACATGTTGTATTAATCGTCTATTATGTCACCATATCTTGTCGATGTCTGGCGGTGATGAGATGTGGATAAAACGGGCCGGATCTGAAGGCAAACAGCACGAGCCGTAGCGTGCAGCGCCTTCGGGATAACCTCCGCCTCTGTGGATAACCTGTTCTATATATGGAGTGATCATGACACCGCATGTGATGAAACGTGATGGCTGTAAAGTGCCGTTCAAATCAGAGCGCATTCAGGAAGCAATTCTACGTGCAGCTAAAGCAGCGGGAGTCGATGACGCAGACTATTGCGCCACCGTCGCAGAAGTCGTTAGCCAACAAATGCAGGGCCGCGCCCAGGTCGACATCAACGAGATTCAGACTGCGGTAGAAAACCAGCTGATGTCCGGCCCCTATAAGCAGCTGGCGCGCGCCTACATTGAGTATCGCCATGACCGCGATAGCCAGCGCGAGAAGCGCGGCCGCCTCAATCAGGAGATCCGCGGCCTCGTCGAGCAGACCAACTCCGCGCTGCTCAACGAAAATGCCAACAAGGATAGCAAAGTCATCCCGACCCAGCGGGACCTGCTGGCCGGTATCGTCGCCAAGCACTATGCGCGGCAGCACCTGCTGCCCCACGATGTGGTGATGGCCCACGAGCGCGGCATGATCCACTATCACGACCTCGATTACTCGCCCTTCTTCCCGATGTTCAACTGCATGCTGATCGATCTGAAAGGGATGCTGACTCAGGGCTTTAAGATGGGCAACGCGGAGATCGAGCCGCCGAAGTCTATCTCTACCGCCACCGCGGTGACGGCGCAGATCATCGCCCAGGTCGCCAGCCATATTTATGGCGGCACTACCATCAACCGTATCGATGAAGTGCTGGCGCCGTTCGTCACCGAAAGCTTCAAAAAGCATCGTAAAATCGCCGAAGAGTGGCAGATCCCGGACGCCGAAGGCTATGCCCGCGCCCGTACCGAAAAAGAGTGCTACGACGCCTTCCAGTCGCTGGAGTATGAAGTCAACACGCTGCATACCGCCAACGGTCAGACGCCGTTTGTCACCTTTGGTTTTGGCCTCGGCACTAGCTGGGAGTCGCGCCTGATCCAGCAGTCGATTCTGCGCAACCGCATCGCTGGCCTCGGTAAAAATCGCAAAACCGCGGTATTCCCGAAACTGGTCTTCGCCATTCGCGACGGTCTGAACCATAAGTTCGGCGATCCGAACTACGACATCAAGCAGCTGGCGCTGGAGTGCGCCAGCAAGCGCATGTACCCGGATATCCTCAACTACGATCAGGTGGTGAAAGTCACCGGGTCGTTTAAAACGCCGATGGGCTGCCGCAGCTTCCTCGGGGTGTGGGAAAACGAGAACGGCGAGCAGGTGCATGACGGGCGCAATAACCTCGGCGTGATTAGCCTCAACCTGCCGCGTATCGCCCTGGAAGCGAAAGGCGACGAAACCGCCTTCTGGGCGCTGCTGGACGAGCGCCTGCAGCTGGCGCGCAAAGCGCTGATGACCCGTATTGCCCGTCTGGAAGGGGTGAAGGCCCGCGTGGCGCCGATCCTGTATATGGAAGGGGCCTGCGGCGTGCGGCTGAAAGCCGACGATGACGTCTCCGAGATTTTCAAAAACGGCCGCGCGTCCATTTCACTGGGTTACATCGGTATCCATGAGACCATCAATGCGCTGTACGGTAATCAGCATATGTACGACAGCGAGGCGCTGCGTGAGAAAGGTGTGGCCATCGTCCAGCGCCTGCGCGACGCCGTCGATGTGTGGAAGGAAGAAACCGGCTACGGCTTTAGTCTGTACAGCACGCCGAGCGAAAACCTGTGCGACCGCTTCTGCCGTCTCGACACCGCCGAGTTTGGCATAGTGGAGGGCGTGACCGATAAAGGTTACTACACCAACAGCTTCCACCTTGACGTCGAGAAGAAGGTCAACCCGTACGACAAGATCGATTTCGAAGCGCCGTACCCGCCGCTGGCCAACGGCGGCTTCATTTGCTACGGCGAGTACCCGAATATCCAGCACAACCTGAAGGCGCTGGAAGACGTGTGGGATTACAGCTATGAGCACGTGCCGTACTACGGCACCAACACGCCGATCGATGAATGCTACGAGTGTGGTTTTACCGGCGAGTTCGAGTGCACCAGCAAGGGCTTTACCTGCCCGAAATGTGGTAACCACGATGCCGCTCGCGTGTCGGTTACTCGTCGGGTATGCGGTTATCTCGGCAGTCCGGACGCGCGTCCGTTCAACGCCGGCAAGCAGGAAGAAGTGAAGCGCCGCGTTAAGCACCTGGCCAATGGGCAGATCGGTTAAAGAGCTATGCGCTTTTCCCGGAGAGCGGCGCGCAGCGCCTTATCCGGGCTACTGTTTTGCACCGTCCGGTAGCCCGGGTAAGGCGGAACGCCGCGACCCGGGAAATGGCCGCATTCCTCCGTTTTCGCAAAGCAATTAGCGTCAGAGCAAGGCGGCAAACGAGGGAATTCCCGGGAGCGTACATTCAGTACGTGACTGGGGTGAGCGAGCGCAGCCAACGCGGCTATGGCGTTAATTGAGAAGCGAAAAATGAATTACCATCAGTACTACCCGGTAGATATCGTCAACGGCCCCGGCACCCGCTGCACCCTGTTTGTCTCCGGCTGCGTCCACGAGTGCCCCGGCTGCTACAACAAGAGCACCTGGCGGGTGAACTCCGGTATGCCGTTTACCGCTGAGATGGCCGACCGCATCATTGCCGACCTCAACGATACCCGCATCAAGCGCCAGGGGATTTCACTCTCCGGCGGCGATCCGCTGCATCCGCAGAACGTCGCGGAGATCCTCAAGCTGGTTCAGCGCGTGCGCGCCGAATGCCCCGGCAAAGATATCTGGGTCTGGACCGGCTATAAACTGGATGAGCTGAATGAGGCGCAGATGCAGGTAGTGAACCTGATCAACGTGCTGGTCGACGGTAAGTTTGTGCAGGATTTAAAAGACCCGGCGCTGATCTGGCGCGGCAGCAGCAACCAGGTGGTACATCATTTGCGTTAATCCCCTCCGTCAGCCTCTCAAAACCGGCTGACGCACTCCATCGCCACCGTTTTAAACTCATTGAAGCTGCGGGTCGTGGCAAGGCGGCTCATGGCGCGCTCGCGCAGGAAAGTCACGAAAATATCGTAGATCGCCATCGCCTCTTCGTACTCGCGCTTACTGATGGCGAGCAGGAAAATGATATGGGCGGTTTCGTCGCCCCAGGCGATCCCCTGCGGGACGATAACCGTATAAACCACCGTCTTTTTGGCCAGCAGTCCCAGGGAGTGCGGCAGCGCAATGCCATCGCCGAGCATGGTGCTGACAATCGCCTCACGCTCCACCACCGAAGCATGAAACTCGGCGTCAACAAAGCCTTCCTCCAGCAGCTGCTGGCACAGCTCGGCGAACAGCGTTTGCTGATCCATCGGCTTATCGACCACCCGGAAGTGGGCGGCATCGAAGTACTTATTCAGCATCCACGGACGGGTACGGTCCACCAACACCAGCTTGCCAATCTGATCCAGCTGATAGTCGGTGGGAAACGGCGCGATGGTCACCACCGGTTTGTCTTTTTCGCTGATGCGCACCGTGGAGATAACAAAATCCGCCTCGATCGCATCCCGCTGTTCATACTCGCGCTGGGAAATCGTGGCGGCGATCTCCAGCTGCGGATATTTGCGCTGCAGGATCGCTTCGATCATCCGTACCATCGCATTGCTGGTATCGCAGACCAGTAGCACCTGTGGTTGACGCTGGTAGCCAATGTTGTAGTGGCGCTCCAGCCCGACGCCGATATGCAGCACCAGGAAGCCAATTTCGTTTTCGCTGATGGTATAAGGCGTGTACTTCCCCCAGCTGGAGACCGCGGCGAGGGTCATATCCCAGGCCATCGGGTAGTGCTGTTTGATGTTATCCAGCAGCGGATTGGGGATCATGATCTGGTAGCGCACGCGGGTGATCATGGTTTTAATGTGGGTCAGCAGATCGGCGTGCAACTGGGCGTCGTCCAGCAGGTTGTAGTTATACTGGCTGTTGATGTAGCGCAGAATGTAATTGACCAGCGCTTCGTCATCGTCGGCGCTGATGGTTTCCGGGTCGACGTCCTGCACCTGACGGGCGGCGAGATGCACGCACAGCCACTCTTCTTCAGCGGGCGAGAAGGGTTTTCCGGCCAGCCGCTGCAGCTCTCCCGCCAAATCGCGCGCGGCGTCGCGGACGTTTTGCGCCACATCTTCAGCGTTGAAATCGGCCAGCGGATAGCCTTCGCTAACGCGGCGCACCACCACTGCGCCGTACAGGCAGATAAAGCGCTCGCCGACATCAGTGAGGCGAATATGGTGCCGGGTAAGCGTCTCCTGTAGCACCGGCTCCAGCAGCGCAGGGACATCCGCCTCCAGCGCCTCGGCGCCGATCAACGGATTGATACCGCCCTGTTGGGCCAGCTCCCACAGCAGATCGGTCAGGCAGGCGCGAATCGACACCTCGCTACCAAACAGCTTCATGCCGTGGCGAGGGCGGGTTTCAAGGGTAAGCTGATAGCGCTGGAAGCGCTCACGCACCTCGACCATATCATTTTGCAGCGTCGCGCGGCTGACGAACCACTCATCCGCCAGATCTTCCAGCTTGATGGAGAACGCCGACGTCAGGAAGCGCACCAGCAGAAACGTGATGCGATCCTGGGCGGTTCGCGGCACGTGCTGCGTCTTCGGCGCCGTCTCCTCCAGCGCCTGAAAGCTCGCCGGGTTATCAATTTTCAGTTGATAACCGCTGCCGCGGTTGAGGATAAACTGCGCGCCATACTGCGCCAGCAGCGCATTCAGGGCGGTAATATCGGCGCGCACGGTACGGGTGGAAACCGACAGGCGTTGCGCCAGCTCATCCTGCGGCAGCGTTTCATTTCGCAGCAGGGTGAAGAGTTGCGCTAAGCGTTGGTTGGGAAATCGCATGTCAGTTCCTTGTGGTTACGGCTCAGGGTTGGGCGGATATCACCATCTGCGATGGGCTACCAACCGGCGTGTAGTCGGAGGCAAAGGTTAATTTGCCATCCTTCGGCGCCACGCTGAAGCGGGTAATATTATCGCTACGCTGGTTCATGACGTACAGCCACTGCCCCTGATTATCCAGGGTCAGCGTACGGGGGTAATCCCCACGCGTCCAGATATCCTCCTGGTGGCTCAGGCGGCCGTCGGCCTGCACCGTAAAGTGGGCGATGCTGTTATGCAGGCGGTTGGCGACATACAGCTGCTTACCATCGTTGCTCAGCGCCAGACCGGCGGCAAAGCTGGTGCCCTTATACTCTTTCGGCAGCGCGGAGACGGTTTTGCCTTCGCGCAGCAAGCCGCTTTGCTTATCCAGATGATAGAAAGTCAGCGTCGACGCTTCTTCGTTGATCAGCCACAGGCCGTCGCCCTTTGGCGTAAAGACGAAGTGGCGTGGGCCGGCGCCCGGCGACGAAGCGGCGATGAACGGCGGATCGTTCGGCGTCAGCTTGCCGCTGGCGCTATCCAGCCGGTACTGATAGATCCGATCCAGCCCCAGATCGGTGGAATAAACAAATTTCCCGCTGGGATCGGCGGCGATCATATGGGCGTGCGGGCCATTGTGATCGCTGATGGCGAAGCTGCCCTCGACGGCCGCCGCCGGGCGTTCGGCGCCTGCCGGGCCTTCATCCTGATGCCTGTCCACTGCCTCGCCCAGGCTACCATCTTCTTTCACCGGTAGCACGGCGATACTCCCGCTGACGTAGTTGGCCACCAGCAGATGTTTACCATCCGGCGTCAGGGAGAGATACACCGGCCCGGCGCCGCCGGAGGCAACCTGGCTGAGCGCGGTCAGCTCGCCATTCTTCTCAATGCGCCACGCCTGCACGACGCCTTTTTCGACTTCACTGGCGGCATACAGCGTTTTGCCATCGCGCGACACGGTCAGCTGCGCGACGTTTGGCAACGCGCTCACCAGCGCCCTGTCACGCAGCGCGCCGGTGTTGGCATCGACGGTAAAGCGGTACAGACCTTCGCCATTGGGATTATAGGTACCTACCCAGGCATAGTGGGTTTGCGCGGCGCCCGCGGCGGCGGCAAACAGGGACAGTGAAGCGACAAGCAGATGACGAGCGACAGGCATAGCAACTCCTTGATGGTTCGGTGGGATAAGTTGCCTCTCACCCCGGCCCTCTCCCAAAGGGAGAGGGAGAAAACCAGATGGTTCCCTCTCCCTCCGGGAGAAAGTTAGGATGAGCGGCAATAGCACTACTTCACTAACTGTTTAGTCATCTCCAGCAGCTGGCGCACATCGGCCGGGCGGGTGTTGCCGCTGGCTTTATCGATAATCGAGCTGTAGATATGCGGGATGATTTTGCTCACCCCGGCATCGAGAGCGATTTTCAGGATCTCGCTGTAGTTGTCCAGATCGATACCGCCGGTCGGTTCCAGCCAGAAATCGTGCGCAGCGCAGGCTTTGGCGACGGCTTCGAATTCGGCGCGGTGCTTCAGGCCGCCCATCGGGAAGTATTTGATGGAGCTGCCGCCCATGTCTTTCAGCAGCGCGATGGCGGTTTCCAGCGGCACAATGCCATCCGCCGCGCCGCTGCTCAGCGGGCCGGTGGAGATCTTCACCATTCCCGGCGTACCGGTCGGCGAGACCAGGCCATTCACCACGGTCTCATTCTGCCCGAGCAGCGCGCGGCTGGTAGCCACGCCGGTGAAGACCTGGTTGACGTGCTGCGGCTGCACCTGGCGAGAAATCTCGCTCACCATCGCCGACTGGTTTGGATCGCCTGCGCCCAGCCCGACGGAGAGCGCGTTATCAATAAGCTTCGCGTAGTCACGCATATCGGCCACCGCGCTGGCGACATCCGGATAGTTTTTGGAGAGCACGCCGACCAGGACATGACCTTCCGCCGCGTCGTAAATTTCGCGGGCGTTGTCTTTGCTGCCCGCCAGGACGTTCAGGCACACGCGATCACGGTAAAAGTTTGGGGTCAGTTTCATGCTTGTTTCTCCTTGTTCAGCACTTCCGCGATGCGGCGAGCAACCACCGCCAGCTGCTGCGCGTTCACGCTGCGGACATCGGCTTCGATAATGCCTTCATTCGCTTTATAGCCGCGGAAGTAGATGGCGTATTCGCCCTGCTTCAGCGCGTTAACCAGATCGCCGGTCTTCACGCCGGTCACCGCTTCGTTGAATTTGATTTCGGCGCGGGCGATATCGCGACCCGCGCTATCCCACACCACCCGGGCGGTCACGCCGTTAAGCGTGTTGAGCTGTTCGATAAACGGCGTCATCTTCGCCACCATCTGCTCGCCGCTCTCTTTGCTCGCCGTCAGGTAGTGTTCAATGGCGCAGGTCAGGCCAAGAATGCCCTCTTTACCCACTTTCATCGCCCGGCCAATCCCCATCGACTGGCGTTTAACCCACTCGACGTACTGCGTTTTGCCGATCACCAGCCCGCTGGTCGGCCCTTCAATGGCTTTTGCGCCGCTGTAGATCACCAGGTCGGCGCCCATGCGGTAGTAGCACTGCAGATCTTCTTCCGCCGCCGCATCGACAATCAGCGGCAAGCCATGCTGGCGCGCCACTTCCGCAGCCTGCGCGACGTTGAGCATGCTTTTCTGTACGCAGTGGTGGGATTTGATGTACAGGATCGCCGCGGTGCGCGGGGTGATTGCCGCCGCCAGCTGTTGGGCGGAACATTCGTTGGCGTAGCCCGCTTCCACCAGCTTACCGCCGCCCAGCGCCACCATGGTGCCAACCGGCGCGCCGAAGTTGACGTTGTGGCCCTTCGGCAACACGATTTCGTTATTCTCAATCGGCGTAACGTGCAGGTTCTCCAGCAGCCAGTCGCTGTCTTTCACCAGCACCGCCGCCACCGACTGGGCAATCCCCGCCGACGCGCAGGAGACAACGGTCGCCCCTTCCACGTCCAGCAACCTGGCAATGTACTCGCCGGTTTTATTCACCAGGTCTTTCATTTCAAAGTACTGGTTCATACCGGCCATCGCGGCTTCCACCACTTCCGGGCGCGGCGTGGAAACGCCCAGCGCCGTCATGCGGCCCGAAGTATTAATCACCTGTTTTAAATGGTATTTCTCAAAAATCGAAGGCATGTTCCGCGCTCCCTTGTTCGGTCAGATAGCCTTTGCCCGCGCGGATCGCGGCCAGCGGCACCAGAATGTTGTCAGCCTGGAGGCTCTCTTTTTCGGCATCCACCAGCAGCGTGGGCCGGTGCTCCAGGCGAAATAGCGTTAAATCGGCGTCGAAGCCCACTTCCAGCCGCCCTTTACGCGACAGGCGCAGCCCCTCGGCGGCGCTGACGGTCACGCAGGCAATGACCTGCGGCAGGGTCATGCCGATGGCGAGGAATTTCGACATCACCAGCGCCAGCGAGCGCACCGGGCCATCGATACGGTTACGGCAGTAAATATCGGAGCTGATGGTGTGCGGCAGAATGCCCAGCGCAATCGCCCGCCGCGCCACTTCAAAGCTGAAGCTGGCGGTGCCGTGCCCAACGTCGAGGCGCACGCCGCGCTGCAGAGCGCGAGTAATCGAGCTACGCAGTTCGCCGGCGGGATTCAGAATGCGGTTCGGCTTGCCGTTATAGCAGTGGGTAATGATGTCGCCGCGGCTCAGCAGATCGGCGATTTCATCGAGGTTCGGCGGGTTATTGCCGATGTGCACCATCAGCGGCAGATCGCCGTTTTCCTGCTGAATGGCCTTGGCGCGCGCCAGCGGCGTAATGCCGTTTTCGCCGACGACGCTGCTGCTCATCCGCGCCTTCAGGCCGACGATAAAATCAGGATGACGCTGCACCGCCTGCTTCACCGCAGCGGCGTCGATATTGGCCATATTCGCCAGTTCATTCTGCGCAATCAGCCCGACGCGCGAGATATTGAGCAACGCATAAACTTCCGTCGCCGCGTTACGGGTCAGTTGATAGAAGTCATCGACGTCGTCGGCGCCGGTGCTGCCGGCATCAATCACGGTGGTGACGCCGGTGGCGATGCCGACGCTGTCCGGCTCATCGTGATAAATCGGCGAATTCGGGTAGCAGTGAACGTGGGAGTCAATCCAGCCGGCGCTGACGTAGCTGTTGCCGTGCAGATCGAGGGTGTTGCGGGAGGGCGCGCTAATCTCGCCCAGCGCCGCGATTTTCCCGTCCTGGATGGCGATATCAGTCAGGGTATCGTCGACGAGGCGCGCACGGCGCAGGAGTAAATCAAACATAGCTATCTCCTGATGAAAAGGGTGAATCTGTTGCCGGATGGCGGCGTACCGCCTTATCCGGCCTACCAATCGCGCTGACGTGTAGGCCCGATAAGCGCAGCGCCATCGGGCGATTAGCTAATCGCCACCGGGAAGATGGAGCCGAGGATCATCGCGCCGAGGATGGCGCCGCCGGTGATCGGTTTCTGCCAGATGTAGAACAGCAGTGCGCCAACCAGCGAGCCAATCCCGATAGGAATCGAGGCGGTCATCGCGCTGAGGATAATCAAGGGACCGAGGAAGCGGCCGGAGGCATTACCGGCCCCCATCATCACGTCGGCGCCGTAAGTGGAATCGCTCTGGTTAATGGTGAACTTACGCGCCAGAATGATGATGTAACCCACTGCCAGACCAAGGACCAGGCCGGTGACCAGCGAGGCGGCGAAGTTCGCCACCGGGAAGACAAAGCCCGCGCCGAGCAGCAGCGCCGGTACGCCAAGACCGATACCGGTCTGTATCGCTCCGCCGATATCGAGGATCCCCACCAGCGACCCTTCGATGATGCGGGCGAACAGGAAGCTGGCGCCAAACGCCGCCACCGCGCCGTAAACGCCGCTATCAATCCCCGACTTCAGCATGGCCACGAAGGCCACTTCGTTAAAGGCGCCGATGCCGTACAGGTAGTACATGTGCGTCCCGGCGAAGACGCCGGAGGAGAGCAGGCCAACAAAGATCGGGAACGACCAGTCGGCATACCAAAAACCTTTATTCTGTTCCATTATCAGGCTCCCGTTACTTGCCGCTGAGTGAGTTGTGGATCATGTCCAGCCAGTTCGGCACGGTCAGATGGAAGGATTCGATCATCTTCATGTCGAAGCCGCGGAAGAAGCCGCTGAGGACAAACAGCGCGACGATGGCCACCATCATCACTTTAGTCACCCGGTTCCAGCCGCTCTCTTCGACGCCTTTACCGATCAGGATCCCCAGCACCAGACCCGGTACGGCGTTACCCATAATCAGCTGCGCGGCGCCGCCGAAAATCGTCGCCCAGAAGCCTGATTTCTTACCGGCATCGATAGCCGCCAGCCAGAAGATCACCGGCATCACGGTGTTCACCAGCAGGTTTGCCGCCGGCACCAGGACCTTAACCGCGGTCACCTGCAGCGCTTCCGGTACGGACGAGGCGGTGAGGTTGAGGAAGGCGACGACAATCATGCCGATGATGCCGCAGGAGATGGCCATTTTTTTCGGATCGTGCAGCGTTTCGCCGACGTTACGATTTTTCAGCATCAGCGCCGCCGCGCCCCAGTTGGGGATAATGCGGTGGTCAACATCCTGGGTGAAGGAGCCTGCTGCCACGGAAGAGGCCCAGGCGTTAAAGAAGAAACCGAGGCCAAAGGAGAAGTGGGAAGCCGGATCGCCTTCGCAGGAATTCAGCTCGCCCAGGGTTCGAAACGCCCCCATCCCCTGGGTGGTAGGGGCGTGAAACATGCGTGCCGCTCCGGCGCCCACGCCGACGCCGACCAGGCCGCCGATGATGAGCGATTTTATTAAAATTATCAGGAACATAGTCAGACCCTTTGCTAACAATCAGGTTTGCGTGACGAAATCCACTTTATCGAGATCGATGGCGGTCACGTTGACGGTGACGTCCAGCTCCACGCTGTAGGTCCGTCGTTCACGGCGCAAAAAGAAGAACAGGAAGGCCTCTTTTCGTACCGCTTCGCGCGCATGAACAACCGTCACGTCCTGTGGCTCAATACGCAGCAGAATGTGCGATGAGGTTTTCATCACCGCAGCCTGCACATGGTTCAGGGCATCGGCGAAGGCCCGTGATTTGCTTTCGCCTTTGCCGGCAACCCTCACCGTGGTGGTGAATTGCTCTTTCATACTTATGCGCCGTATTTCTTTTTCCAGGCTTCTACCAGGCGCTCGCCCAGCTCTTCTTTATCCATAAAGCCGAAGCCCAGCACGTTGCACCCTTCGTTGATGGCAGTGACGCCCTCTTCCACCGAACGCATGCCATATTTCGCTTTGTAGCCGTATTTGGTCTGGGCGGTGATGGCCCCGGCGCCGCCGCTGCCGCAGAAGGAGATGCCGAAGGTAGCGTTTTCCGCTTTCATCATGTCGCCAAGCTTCATATCGGCAGCAACGCCAGGGACGACCACAGCACGTGCGCCCGCTTTCTCAGCGCCTGCAGCGACTTTTTGGCCTTTACCCAGACGGTCGCCAATGACTACGGTGATTTGTTCCATGTTTTGCTCCTTACAGGTTTTCTTTTGCGACTTCGAAATGGACGGACAGCAGCCAGGCCTCTTCATCGGGCAGGTTGCCGAACTGCGCGACCACTTCGCGGGCCAGCGTCATTGAATCTGGTGAAATCTCTTCGAACAGGCTGGCATCCACTTCCGGCAGCGGTTCACCACTGATTGACCGGTGGGCCATGGCCCGCACGTGGGAAGTCAGCATTTGCTCCTGAACGTCGTTAGGGACGATGCCGTGACGGTTTAACAAGGCGTAAACCTGCTGCAGCATCTTGTCAGCCAGCCGTTCGGTCTGCGCTGCCTGCTCCCCTTCGTCGTGTATTACCGCTCCGTTATTCACTTCTGATACCCCGCTGATGTCTCTGGAAATCAAGGTAGCGCCGGGGGATGGGAGTTTGTAGCGAGTTGTTTTCCACTTCGAAGTGGAAAGGGAGACGGCAGGCGTGATCGACCCCACATATTCACAGGGAAAAGGCAAAAACGACGGCTATGACGTGAGATGTATCACAACAATGAGCGTGGACAAGGCGCCCGCGGCAGCGGAAAGGCCGGAAAAAGAGAGTGGAAAAATGTGATATCGGTAGGCTTTCAGGCGGGAGGCATCGGCTGATGCCTCCCGAAAAGAACGGTTAGCGGTACTTCTTATGGTAGGTGTTGCGGGTGGTTTTAAACTCCTCCGCGGCGGCCTGCGCCTCTTTCACCTTGCCTTCGTTCGCCAGCTTCAGCGCACCGTCGATCTGGCCGATCAGAATATCCAGACCATGACGGTAATCTTTCATCTCAGCGCTGTCGGCCGCTTTGCCTTCCAGCTTCGGCGGGGTCTCTTTCTGGGCATCGACCGCGGCGGTACGCATCTTATTCAGCGCCGCTTTCAGCTCGCCGGCGTCGGAGGTCTTCTGTACCACTTGCAGGTTTTCTGCCAGAGTGTCCATGTCTTCGCCCAGGTCGGCGAAGGCCGACGCTGAACCGAGCGCAAAAGCAGAGACAGCCAGCATCGCTAACAGTTTTTTACGCATTGCTCACTTCCTTTTTATTATTTAAGCAAACAGGTGTTATTGCCCGGCGATTTTCATCTCCGGCAGCAGCACAGAACCGCACTGAATGTTGCTGCGCGTTTCAATATCATCGCCAATGGTCACGATATTACGCCACATTTCTTTCAGATTTCCTGCAATGGTGATCTCACTGACAGGATATTGAATTTCGCCGTTTTCTACCCAGAAGCCGGATGCGCCGCGTGAGTAGTCGCCGGTGACGCCACTGACACCCTGCCCCATCAGTTCGGTAACCACAAGACCGGTGCCCATCTCTTTAAGCATCTTTGCAAAACTCAGGCCGCGGCCGTTAATGCGCCAGTTGTGGATGCCCCCGGCGTGGCCGGTGCTTTTCATCCCCAGCTTACGCGCCGAGTAGTTGGTCAGCAGCCACTGGGTCAGCACGCCGTCTTTGATGATGTCACGACGCTCAGTGCGCACGCCTTCGCTGTCGAACGGCGTGGAGGCCAGCCCTTTCAGCAGGTGAGGATGCTCTTCGATGGTCAGCCACTCTGGCAAAATTTGTTTGCCCAGCGAATCGAGCAGGAAGGTGGATTTGCGGTATACCGAACCACCGGCAATCGCTCCGACCAGGTGGCCAAACAGCCCGGTCGCCACTTCGTTGGCGAAAATAACCGGCGCCTTCATGGTCGATAGCTTACGCGGCGCCAGACGCGACAGGGTGCGGCGAGCGCACTCTTCCCCGACCCATTCCGGGGACTGCAGATCCTCGATCGCCCGGCCAATGGTGTAGGCGTAGTCGCGCTCCATATCGCCATCATCTTCCGCGATGACGCAGCTGGAGAGCGAATGGCGAGTCGAGCAGTAACTTTGCAGCATGCCGTGACTGTTACCGAACACTTTGATGCCGTAGTGGCTGTTAAAGCTGCCGCCTTCGGTGTTGGTGATGCGTTTATCGGCCTTCAGCGCCGCTTGCTCCGCGCGGGCGGCCAGTTCGATGGCTTCGTCCGGGGAGACCTCCGCCGGGTGGAACAGGTCCAGATCCGGGGCGTCAAAGGCCAGCAGCTCTTTATCGGCCACACCGGCAAACGGATCCGGGGAGGTGTAGCGCGCAATATCCAGCGCCGCCTGTACGGTGCGGGCGATGGCGTCCGGGCTAAGATCGGTGGAAGAGGCGCTGCCCTTGCGGTTCTGATGGTAAACCGTAATGCCTAACGCCCCATCGCTATTGAATTCTACATTCTCCACTTCGCCATAGCGGGTGCTGACGCCGATGCCCGTCGTTTTGCTGACGGAGACTTCCGCACCGTCAGATTTACCTGCCGCCAGTTCCAGTGCCGTGGTAACGGCTTCTTCCAGCGTCTTACGCTGCTGTGCAACTTGAGAGATGACTTTCATTGCTAATGCCATAATGTAAGAAGGAGTTAACTGAAGTCTAACAGAGAACCGTTTTTCAGTGCGCGCCTTAACTGGTAACATTAGCCTCTTTTTTTAAGGAGCCTGAGATGACAAAGCAGCCCGAAGACTGGCTCGACGACGTGCCCGGTGATGACGTTGAAGATGAAGATGATGAAATCATCTGGGTCAGTAAGAGTGAAATTAAGCGCGACGCGGAAGAACTGAAGCGTCTTGGCGCGGAACTCGTTGACCTGGGGAAAAACGCGCTGGATAAAATTCCGCTGGATACTGACCTGCGCGACGCCATCGAACTCGCCCAGCGAATCAAAAAAGAGGGTCGCCGCCGCCAGCTGCAGCTTATCGGTAAGATGCTGCGCAACCGCGATGTCGATCCGATTCGTCAGGCGCTGGACAAGCTGAAAAACCGTCACAACCAGCAGGTTGCGCTGTTCCACAAGCTGGAGCAGATCCGCGACCGACTGATTGACGATGGGGATGACGCTGTCGCTGAAGTGCTGAACCTGTGGCCAGATGCTGACCGTCAGCAGCTGCGTTCGCTGATCCGCAATGCGAAGAAAGAGAAAGAAGGCAACAAGCCGCCGAAATCGGCGCGCCTGATCTTCCAGTATCTGCGTGAACTGGCGGAAAACGAAGGCTAAGTCCCGCTGTTTTTGCCCGCAATATTCTCCCGGATGGCGGCGCGTTGCGCCTTATCCGGGCTACGGAGCCCTGTATATCAACCGGTTACTCTGTTTCGTAGGCCCGCGCAAGCACAGCGCCGCCGGGCAACCTGTACCAGACTCCGTTCCCGTCGTTGTGCCGGATGACGGCTAACGCCTTATCCGGCCTACAGAGCCCTGTATATCAACCGGTTAATCTGTTTCGTAGGCCCGCGCAAGCGCAGCGCCGCCGGGCAATCTGTACCAGACTCCGTTCCCGTCGTTGTGCCGGATGGCGGCTAACGCCTTATTCGGCCTACAGAGCCCTGTATATCAACCGGTTACTCTGTTTCGTAGGCCCGCGCAAGCGCAGCGCCGCCGGGCAAGCTGTACCATGCTCCGTTCCCGTCGTTGTGCCGGATGGCGGCTACGCCTTATCTGGCCTACGGAGCTCTATATATCAACCGGTTACTCTGTTTCGTAGGCCCGCGCAAGCGCAGCGCCGCCGGGCAATCTGTACCAGACTCCGTTCCCGTCATTGTGCCGGATGGCGGCTAACGCCTTATCCGGCCTACCTTCACCCCAGTTCTAAGGCTTGCGCCAGCAGGGGGATTCCCGTCGCATCGGATGAGTCCCCTCATCCGCACGACGATACATTTGTTTTTTGCCTTGTTGCCAAGCTGAATCGTTAAAGCTAAAAACAATATAGATCACATATCCTGGTGATAAATACGCATTACTTAGCAAAATAATACGACTTTCATCTCATTTAACATCATAAAAACGGCCACTTTCTCACCAGGTGAGGCGCTTCACATTTTAATCACCCCCATGCCGGTAGATTTCACACGTCAATGACACAATCGATTCAGCAAAAAGGGAATAAAAATGAAAAAGACATTGGTTCTGACGACGATCGCCCTGCTGGTTTCTGGCTCAGCCGCGGCAAAAACATGGGTGCTGACGAACGCTGAAGAGGGCATGGATAAAGGAAACTGGCAGATCAGCAGCGATCAGCTGAAGGTAAAAGACCATGCGTTCAGCATTGAGCAAAAAGTCCTGCACGGCGGTAAGCAGGAAGGCAGCAAAATCCTCACCATTCACAGTAAAGACGGCCTGACCATCACTCTCAGCCCAACCCGTGGCATGAACTTACTGCGTATTGAGGGTTTCGGCAGCCGGATGGGCTGGGATTCGCCGGTTAAAGAGGTCGTCAACCCGGCGTTTATCAACCTGGAAAGCCGCAATGGACTCGGCTGGCTGGAAGGATTCAACGAGATGATGGTCCGCTGCGGCTATGAATGGACCGGCCATCCGGTGACCGCGGACGGGCAGATTTATACCCTGCACGGCAAGGCGGGCAACACGCCGGCCTCGCGGGTAGAAGTCGAGGTGGCTGACAGCGCGCCGTATGAAATCCGCATCCGCGGCCTGGTGAAAGAGAGCACCTTCAAAAAAGCCGATCTGCAGACCCTGACCGAACTGCGCTACGTGCCGGGCAGCAACAGCTTCAGCCTGCATGATGTCTTAACCAACCATGCTGACTATCCGCATGATTATCAGATTATCTACCACAGCAACTTCGGCACCCCGATTCTGGAAGAAGGCGCGCGCTTCCTCGCCCCGATGTCCAGCATCAGCCCGTTCAATGATTACGCGAAGAGCGGGTTAAAAACCTGGCAGACCTATCAGGGACCGACCAAAGATTTTGACGAGATGGTATTTAATATTCAGCCGCTGGCCGATGAAAATCACCAGACCCTGGCCGCGGTGGTCAACAAAGCGGGCGATAAAGGGGCCTCCATTCAGTTTGATACCCGTCAGCTGCCGGTCCTGACGCTATGGAAAAATACCGACACCATCAAACAGGGCTACGTCACCGGTATCGAACCGGGCACCAGCTACGCCTATCCGGTCACCATTGAACGCGAACAAAAACGCGTGAAGCAGCTGCAGCCGGGCGCCAGCGCGCAGTTTGATCTGACCTACACCCTGCTGCACGACAGCGCCCAGGTGGCCGCCGTTGAGCAGAAAATCGCGCAGATTCAGGGCGACAATAAAGTCGCGGAGAACGAGACGCCAATCGCCAAAGAGTAAGGTTGGAACCAGTGAATTCCCGGAGCGGGGCGACGCACCGTTCCGGGCTACTCCCGCCCCATCACCTCGCGCCCGAGATCCCGGGCAAACTGCTGGTACTGTCGCTCATCGATCGGCTGCGGGTAGCTCAGTACCAGCAGCTCATGATCCGCGATGCCCTGATGATAGCTCGGGTGATGATGCGCCCACGCATTGGCATGAAACCCCATCGACTGATAAAAGCGCAGCCGTTTATGAGCGATTGCCGTGGTTAGCGGATCGATTTCCAGAATGGTCAGCGGCGCGCGCGTCAGGATCTGCGCCAGCAGCTGTTTACCATAGCCGCGGGAGCGCAGCGTATCGTCGATCGCCAGATGTTCGATATAACCGTAGCCGGCAAACTGCCAGCAGCCGCTGAGGCCGATAAATACGCCCTCATCGAACCACGCTTCCAGCGCGTAGCGCGGGTGGCTCAGCGCCTGAAGTTTGGCGTCGCTTTCGCGCTGCTCGTGCCACGGAAAGGCGCGCGCGTAGAGCGCGTCCAGCGTGGCGAAATGGGGCGAGTCGGTAGAACGTAATCTTTCGCAGGTCAGCATGGCACAATCCCTGGTAGCGAAAACAAAACTGCCCTCACACGGAGGGCAGTGATCGGAGGCGTTCGCGCTTATTCTGCCGCGGCCGCTTTTTGCGCCAGCTTATCCAGCAGCTTCTGATGAATGCCACCGAAGCCGCCGTTGCTCATCACCAGGATATGGTCGCCCGGGTGGGCGGTTTTGACCACCATCTCCGCCAGGGTATCGACGTCGGCGCTCCAGTGGGCCGGCTGGACGCAGGCTTCCGCCACTTCCGCCACCTGCCACGGAATATGCTGCGGCTGCAGGAGGAACACTTCATCAGCGCGACCGAGAGACGGCGCCAGATCGTCTTTGCAGACGCCCATTTTCATGGTGTTAGAGCGCGGCTCCAGCACGGCGAGAATGCGCGCGGTGCCGCCCACTTTGCCGCGCAGCGCCTGCAGCGTGGCGAGGATTGCCGTCGGATGATGGGCGAAATCGTCATACACGGTAACGCCGTTGGCTTCGCCGCGCAGCTCCAGGCGACGGCGGGCGTTGATAAAGCTGCCCAGCGCGTTCGCGGCATCCGCCGGCAGCACGCCGACGTGACGCGCCGCGGCAATCGCCATCAGGCCGTTATGCATATTATGCTCGCCGACCAGCGCCCACTTCACTTCACCAACCTTTTCGCCGTCGAGCAGCACTTCCCACTGCGAGGCGTCGGCGTTCAGCTTCTTCGCCTGCCAGTGGCCCTGCTCGCCCACCAGCTCCTGCTCGCTCCAGCAGCCCATCGCCATCACCTGCTTCAGGTTGATGTCGTTCTCCGGCAGGATAATTTTGCCTTTGCCCGGCACGATACGCACCAGATGGTGGAACTGTTTCTGAATCGCCTTCAGGTCGTCAAAGATGTCCGCGTGGTCGAACTCAAGGTTGTTGAGGATCAGCGTCCGCGGGCAGTAGTGAACAAACTTGGAGCGCTTGTCGAAGAAGGCGCAGTCATATTCGTCGGCTTCAATCACAAAGAACGGGCTGTCGCCCAGGCGTGCGGAAACATCAAAGTTCCCCGGTACGCCACCGATCACGAAGCCCGGTTTATAGCCGCAGGCTTCGAGGATCCAGGTCGCCATCCCGGCGGTGGTGGTTTTGCCGTGGGTCCCGGCGACGGCCAGCACCCAGCGATCGCGCAGCACGAAGTCGTGCAGCCACTGCGGGCCGGACATATACGGAATATTGTTTTCCAGCACCGCTTCAACGCACGGGTTGCCGCGAGTCATGGCATTACCGATGATCACCAGATCCGGCCGGGGATCCAGCTGGCTGGGGTCATAACCCTGAATTAAATCAATCCCCTGGTTTTCCAGCAGGGTGCTCATCGGCGGATAGACGTTAGCATCCGACCCTGTTACCTCATGACCGAGGGAGCGCGCCAGCATGGCCAGGCCCCCCATAAACGTGCCACAGATTCCTAAAATATGAATGCGCATTCGTCATTTCCTTCTCTTATCCGGGGCACATTTTACCCATATCCCGGGCCCTGGCGAAATGCATTTCAGGCGAATCTGTATTTTGCTGGCGCGATTCACCAGTGCGCACTTTTTTGATTCTTTGTTAAGATTGTTGCGTTCGTTTTACTCAACATAAAAATGCAGGGAACGAGTTATGAAAACGTTAGGTGAGTTTATTGTTGAAAAGCAGCACGAGTTCTCCCACGCCACCGGTGAGCTGACTGCTTTGTTGTCAGCAATAAAGTTGGGCGCCAAGATCATCCACCGCGATATCAACAAGGCCGGTCTGGTCGATATCCTGGGTGCCAGCGGTGCTGAAAACGTTCAGGGCGAGGTTCAGCAAAAACTCGATCTGTTCGCTAATGAAAAATTAAAAGCCGCACTGCGAGCACGCGATATTGTTGCCGGGATCGCCTCCGAAGAAGAAGATGAAATTGTCGTCTTCGAAGGGTGTGAACACGCCAAATACGTGGTGCTGATGGACCCTCTGGATGGCTCCTCTAACATCGACGTTAACGTCTCTGTCGGAACGATCTTCTCTATCTACCGCCGCGTCACGCCTGTCGGCACGCCGGTGACAGAAGAAGACTTCCTGCAGCCGGGTAACAGGCAGGTGGCCGCGGGCTATGTGGTCTACGGCTCTTCGACGATGCTGGTATATACCACCGGTTGCGGCGTCCACGCCTTCACCTACGACCCGTCCCTCGGCGTCTTCTGTCTGTGTCAGGAGCGCATGCGCTTCCCGGAGAAGGGCAATACCTACTCCATCAACGAAGGCAACTACATCAAATTCCCGCAGGGCGTGAAGAAGTACATTAAGTACTGCCAGGAAGAGGACAAAGAGACTCAGCGTCCTTATACCTCACGCTATATCGGCTCGCTGGTGGCGGACTTCCACCGTAACCTGCTGAAGGGCGGCATCTACCTGTATCCGAGCACCGCCAGCCACCCGGACGGCAAGCTGCGCCTGCTGTATGAATGCAACCCGATGGCCTTCCTCGCCGAACAGGCGGGCGGTAAGGCCAGCGACGGTAAAGAGCGTATTCTGGATATTATCCCGGAAAGCCTGCACCAGCGCCGCTCCTTCTTTGTCGGTAACAACCACATGGTTGAAGACGTCGAGAACTTCATTAAAGCATTCCCGGACGCCTGATCCCTGCCCTCCCTTCCCGCCTTGCGGGAAGGGAGTTCCCTGTCAGCGACTCCCCGCTCCGCTCACCCGCGTCACCGCCGCATTCTGCCGATTTTCCCACAGCACCGTCAGCCCACGCTGCAGCGCGATAAAGATAAACAGCAAAATACCGATCGCAATTTTCGTCCACCATGAGCTGAGGGTGCCATCGAAGTTGATGTAAGTCTGAATCAGCCCCTGGATCGCCACCCCGAACAGCGTTCCCAGCACGGTGCCAACACCGCCGCTGAGCAGCGTACCGCCGATCACCACCGAGGCAATCGCGTCCAGCTCCACGCCGACGCCCGCCAGCGCATAGCCCGCCTGGGTATAAATGGAAAAGACGATCCCGGCCAGCGTCGCCAGCCCGGTGGAAAGCATATAGATACGGATCGTGGCGCTGCGAGTCGAAATCCCCATTAAATTCGCCGACGTCGCGTTGCCGCCGATGGCATACACCTGGTTGCCAAAGCGGGTGCGATGGGCGACAAAAATACCGGCCACCACCACCAGCAGCATCAATAGCCCCATGGCGCTGAGACGACCGCCGCCGGGGATGGTCCATGCCAGGCCGGACAAGGTGTCGTAGACCGGATGGTTAATCGGAATCGACTCCTCCGACACCAGATAGCTGACGCCGCGCAGGAAGAACATGCCGGCAAGCGTGATGATAAAAGCCGGGATCTTCAGCGCGTCGATAAGCAGCCCCATAAACGCACCGAAGGCGCAGCCCATCACCAGCACCAGCGGAAACGCCACCAGCGGCGATATTCCCCAAAAGCCAATCGCTTTGGCGAGGAAGACGCCGGTAAAAGCGATCACCGACCCCACCGACAGATCGATCCCACCGGAGAGGATCACAAAGGTCATGCCCACGGCGATGATCCCGAGGAAGGCATTATCCGTCAGGATATTGCAGATCACCCGCGTTGAGGCAAAGCCGGGGAACTGCGTCAGGCAGTAGAGATAGCCCAGCACAAACACCGCCAGGGTGATCATCAACGGTAAATTACGTTTTATCATGGCCGCGTACCCCTTTCAGTAAACCGATAAAGCGCGGCGACTGGACAATCAGTACGCACAGCACCACCACCGCTTTCACCACCTGGTTGAGCTCCGGCGGAAAGCCAGAAAGCAAAATGCCAGTATTCATGCCCTGGATAATCAGCGCCCCCACCACCGACAGCAGCAGGTTGAAGCGCCCGCCCATCAGGGAGGCGCCGCCGATGACCACCGCCAGAATGGCGTCCAGTTCGAGCCACAACCCGGCGTTATTCGCATCCGCGCCGCGTATGTCCGCCGCCACGATGATCCCGGCAATCGCTGCGCAGACGCCGCTCAGGACATAGGCCAGCATCACCACGATGCGGGTATTCACACCGGCGTTTTTCGCCGCGCGGATGTTGATCCCTACCGCTTCGATAAACATGCCCAGCGCCGTTTTACGGGTAAACAGCCAGAACAACAGCAGGGTGGCGGCAGCGATGATCACCGGCGTTGGAAACAGCAGAAACGATCCGCTGCCGAGCCATGCCAGGGCCGGGGAATCAAAGGTGACGATCTGTCCGGCGGTGATTAACTGCGCGACCCCGCGCCCGGCCACCATCAGGATCAACGTCGCCACAAAAGGTTGGATCTTAAGGATCGCCACGAGGATACCGTTCCACAGCCCGGCCAGCGCACCGGCCCCCAGTGAGGCCAGCACCACCACCGCCAGGCTGTGCCCGGCGACGGTCATCGAGGCGGCCGTCGCGCCGGCAATCGCCATCACCGCCCCCACCGACAGATCGATACCGCCGGTGGCGATCACCAGCGTCATGCCAATGGCCAGCAGCGCCACCGGCGCGGCGCGGTTAAGAATATCGATCGGGCTGCCAAACAGGCGGCCATCCTGGAGCACCACCTGATAAAAATGGGGCGCGACCAGGCTGTCGACCAGCAGCACCAGCAGCAAGGCAATGATCTGCGGGGTGCCCTTCGGCCAGCTGAAGCGTCGCTTCTCCGGGCCGGTTTGCGAAAGAGATCGAGGCATCATGAGTTACTCCTTATGCCGCAATAGCGTTCATGATCGCCGGTACAGAGAGCTCGGCGAGCGGGATCTCCGCCACCTGTCGGCGATCGCGCATGATAATGACCCGATCGGCGTAACCCACCAGCTCCTCCAGTTCAGAGGAGATAACCAGCAGCGCCAGACCATCGGCGCAGAGGGTTTCAATCAGGCGAATAATTTCCGCATGGGCGCCGACGTCGATGCCGCGGGTCGGCTCATCGAGGATCAGGAACTGCGGTTTGGTCAGTAACCAGCGGGAGAGCAGTACCTTCTGCTGGTTGCCGCCGGAGAGAAACTCGATCGGCTGCTCCGCGCTCGGGGTACGGATCCCCAGCTGGCGAATAAAGCGCTCGGCGATCTCGTTCTGTTCACGCCGGGGGATCGGCCGCAGCCAGCCGCGCTGCGCCTGCAGGGCAAGGACGATATTTTCCCGCACCGAAGCGGCGGCGATAATGCCGTCGGTTTTGCGATCTTCAGGACAGAAGCCGATCCCGAGGCAGGAAGCCTGATGCGGGGAGCGCAGGGTCTGCGGTTTGCCTTTGATCCACGCCTTCCCGCTGTCCGCCGTTTTAATACCGAAGATCACCTCGGCGGTTTCCGTGCGTCCGGAACCCAGCAGGCCGGCGAGGCCCACAATTTCGCCCGGACGGACCTGCAGGTCGAACGGGGCGATGGTGCCTTTTTTACCGTAGCCTTCAAACGCCGCCACCGGCTTATCGCTCAGCAGGGTACGGCCCGCCCGCTGCAGGGCATTGTGGTCCAGTTCGCGACCCAGCATCATTTTCACCAGCTCAATCTGCGGCAGTTCGCGGGTCTCGCGGCAGCCGACGAAACTGCCGTTGCGCAGCACGGTGATGCGATCGCTGACCGCATAGACCTGGTCGAGAAAATGGGTGACGAAGATCAGACTGACGCCGTTATCCCTGAGCTGGCGCATCAGGGTGAACAGCATCTCCACCTCCTGGGTATCGAGGCTGGCGGTGGGCTCATCGAGGATCAGCACTTTGGCCGACAGGTCGATGGCCCGACAGATAGCGACGATCTGCTGCATCGCCACCGAAAAGCGGTTCAGCGGTTCGCGCACGTCGAGAGAAAAGCCGTAGGAGGCCATCAGCGCCGTCGCCCGTGCCTCCATCTCTTTGCGTCGCAGCAGGCCAAACCGCCGCGGCTCACGGCCGATGAACAGGTTATCCGCCACCGACATATTGGGTAGAAGGTTCACTTCCTGGTAGACGGTACCAATCCCCAGCTGCTGGGCATGGGCGGTATTTTTGGGCGAAATAGCCTGGCCTTCCAGCCAGATGGTGCCGCGATCGGCATGGTAAACGCCGGTAAGCGCTTTGATCAGCGTCGATTTTCCGGCGCCGTTTTCGCCCAACAGGGCCATGATTTCGCCGCGCCGCAGGCTAAAGTTGACGTTATCCAGCGCCTTAACGCCGGGGAAGAATTTACTGAGTCCTTCGGTACGAAGGATCTCCTGGTGTGCCTCGGCGCTCATAATCGATGTCACCTTCAAATGATGTCAGGTTACCCCGGGTCGCGCTGGGCTTCCCGGGGTTACTGGAACGCTGCTTTTTACCCTCTCCCACTGGGGAGAGGGATGGAATGAGGGGCTCCCCACTCAGTAGCCCATATTTTTCTTCTTCTCTAACTCTTCTTTCGCCGTATCCGGCAGATACAGCGTCGATTTGGTAATGGTCAGCTTCTCAGGCAGGGTGCCGTCTTTTTTGTATTTCTCCAGCGCATCAAACGCCGGGCCGGCCATATTTGGCGTCAGTTCGACGCTGGCGTTGGCTTCACCAGCGATCATGGCTTTATAGATATCCGGCACGCCGTCGATGGAGCCCGTGAGGATATCTTTGCCCGGCTTCAGACCCGCCTCTTTAATGGCCTGGATGGCGCCGATTACCATGTCATCGTTATGGGCGAAGACCATGCAGATGTTTTTGCCGTTATTCTCAGCTTTGATAAAGCTCTCCATCACCTCTTTCCCTTTGCTGCGGGTGAAGTCGCCGGACTGAGAGCGGATAATTTTGATATTCGACGCTTTGGCAATCGCGTCGGCGAACCCTTTCTTACGATCGATGGCCACGCTGGCCCCAACGGTGCCCTGCAGTTCAACGACGTTACACGGCTTACCGTCGACGGTTTTCACCAGCCAGTCGCCAATCAGCTGGCCTTCCAGCACGTTGTTGGCGGTCACGGTGGTCATGTAGAGATCTTTATCTTTAACATCAATGGAACGGTCGAGAAGGAAGACCGGGATCTTGGCCTCTTTCGCCTCTTTCAGCACCGGTTCCCAGCCGGTGGCCACCACCGGTGCAATGAAGATCGCGTCGACCCCCTGAGCGATAAAGGAGCGCACTGCTTTGATCTGGTTTTCCTGTTTTTGCTGACCATCAGCGATCTTCAGGGTGATACCGCGCTTGGCGGCCTCCTCTTTCGCGACGCTGGTTTCCGCCGCACGCCAGCCGGATTCAGAACCGACCTGCGAAAAACCTACGGTTAGCGGGGCAGCTATCGCCATAGACGACATAGCTGCGGAAACTGCTGTGACAAGAAGTAAGCGCTTCCACATAAGGGTATCCTCGTAGGGTTATTGTTGGTTAAAGTCTCACCTGCGGACAAACTATAGACAATCGGTGATGTAACTGAATGCGTTACATCACACTTCAAAAAAGTAAATGAGATGTTAATGATAGCCTCGCTGCCCAGCGGAGAGCCGATAAGGCTTCGCAGGGAGCGCGGCTGTTGCGGTTTATGACGTTTTTTTAAGCAGTTTGATAAATCAATCACATGCAATGAAAACGGTTACATAAATTTATTCATGATGTGGCTATGTTTATGGATTTTCATGTCATTATTACGCGAAAAATTCGGAGCACTCCGCGGCGATATCGGGAAAAAGAAGCGAAGACTTTCGATGTGAGTTGGCTATAATACCGAGCACTTGTTTGCCATACATTTTAAAGGAAACAGACATGAGCTTACTCAACGTACCTGCGGGCAAAGATCTGCCGGAAGACATCTACGTCGTGATCGAAATCCCGGCGAACGCAGATCCTATCAAATATGAAGTCGACAAAGAGAGCGGTGCACTGTTCGTTGACCGTTTCATGTCCACAGCAATGTTCTATCCGTGCAACTACGGTTACATCAACCACACCCTGTCCCTGGACGGTGACCCGGTTGACGTGCTGGTCCCGACGCCGTACCCGCTGCAGCCGGGCTCCGTGATCCGCTGCCGTCCGGTTGGCGTTCTGAAGATGACCGACGAATCCGGTGAAGATGCGAAACTGGTTGCCGTACCGCACACCAAGCTGAGCAAAGAATACGATCACATCAACGATGTGAACGATCTGCCGGAACTGCTGAAAGCCCAGATCACTCATTTCTTTGAGCACTACAAAGATCTGGAAAAAGGCAAGTGGGTTAAAGTCGACGGTTGGGACAACGCGGAAGCGGCGAAAGCTGAAATCGTTGCCTCTTTCGAGCGCGCAAAGCAGAAGTAATTCTGTCTCAGGCAGGGTCATCCCCTGCCTGATTGCGGCACGGATAGCCGCGATAACACCATGGAGGGTGTCCCGTGAAAAGCGTTCGCTATTTCACTCTGAACTATACCGGTTTCACCACCGCCGCCTGTGAAAAACAGGGATATCTGCGCCTTATCGCCGGCGAGCATGTCTTTTATACCGATAAACGCTATTTTAACGACCCCGCGCTTTTTGACCGCCTGACGATCAATCAGCCTCTGCACCTTGGCGTCCGCCGTCTGGACAACGGCTGTTACTGGATCCACTGGCTCAGCGATGGCGAAACGCTCCTTGAACCCAGTCAACGGGTAACGCGCTGGGCCCGTCCGCTGCTGATTATCAGCCTGCTGACGCTCATCGTCGCTCTTATCCCGCTCGTGATGAGCACCTCAGAATGGGGAAGGTTCGGCTGCGGCATTATCGCGATCCTGGCCTTCATCGGACTGTTAACAGGGCTCTATGAGCGACTGTTCCACCCGGCGCTAAAACGGCACCCCGCCATGCGCGATCTGCTGGCGAAGATGGCAATGGCCCGCCGCCGCGACTTTTCCTTTTGCCAGCCACTACCCGCAACGGCGAAAGCCCTCCGCCAGACGGCAATGCCTTTTACGCAAGCCCTGCCGGAACGCTATGCCGTCCGGACGGGAAAAATTAGCAATATCGTTTTTAAGAAGTGGTTCGCGGGGAACCCAACGCGGGAATACCATGGCGTTGGGATACAATGCGACACGGCGCCGCTGGCCTTCTGGTGGCAGACAGGCTGCGCCAATTTCGCGCTGCATCCCGTTCTCTATCGTCGTCAGCCACCGTTTATCGCCATTGGCGATCGCCTCGTCGCCGTATACGAGCGCGACAGCCGTGCGATCCACGCGCTATACAATGCCAGCGACGGCGCGGCTTATATAAAAAACCATCCACTCTATCCAGGTCGCCGACAACTGGCGCTGCTCTATTACCTGTTTTACGGCCTCGCGCTGGTGATGTATCTGCTATTTCTCGCTGTTGAACTCATCAGTGCCCTTCAGTCAGGCCGGAGCGTCTGGTGGCAGGTTCAGGATTCACTGGACATGCTGTCCCTATTATTACTCAGTTTCGGCGGGATCCTGGCGGTACTAGAGCTGATTGGCCCGACGGCCTGGTTATTGTCACACCGGGTGGCTGACTGGCGGAAGATGCGCTCGGCGATGCGGCGCTACCTGCAGGGAGTGGCCCGCCATACCGCGCTCGAGGAGATCATGTAATGTTCAGCACCCCCACACGACGATTATTATTTCTCGCGCTGACGACGCTGGCTTCCGCGATGTGGCTGGCGAAGGATCGTCTGCCACTCTGGTAAGGCATGGAGCAGAAAAAACAACGCCACCCGAAGGTGGCGTTGTCGTGGTTAGTACTGGTCGCGATCCAACCAGTTGCCGTTCGCTATCAACGTACATCCCTCAACGGAACGTTGATACACATACATCCATGCGCTGCCGTAAGGCGTCTGAATGAGGTGGCGCGCATACTCGCCCCCCTTCGTGCGTAGCGCATCCAGTTCGGCCAGCGTCGATGCATCAATACGATAAACTTCACCATGTACTGTGCCTTCGCCGGGCACCGCGCCTGGATAGTGGCCCAGGCTGTACAGCTGATAATCGTTGACACTATGAGCGCCCAGCCACTGGGCGTTGGTCATCCAGTGGCTGTTGCCTTGTTTGCGTCGTAAACTGCCGTAAACAAATATTCGCATTGCTAAAACTCAAACTGATAGAGCAAATCGAGCGCCTGGTCAATGCCAGACACCGCTTCCACATATAGCCTAGGCATCAGGCGATAACGTAAAGTCAGCGTCGCCAGGGAGTCGAAAATACCGACCCCATATTTTACCTGCAGACCCGGCAGTACATAGCCGCTGACCACCACCTGGGAAGAGTCGCCTACCCCTTCGGTGTCCAACGCCAAATTGCTTACGCCAAACGTCTCGCCGATTTTACCCACAACCTGACCACTTTGTGCAACCCCCATTCCAATAAGCATTGAGGTCATCGCGGCGCTATCGCTCTGTCCGCTGCTCAAACCCTGGCCGCGCAGCAGATAAGATAGCGCTTCCTGCTGGGACATCACCGGGTCAGAGAAGATCTCCGCTTTCGGCTGATCGGCGGAGCCGGTGACGCGAACGCCGGCGATCACATCGTCTTCGGTAGCATCCGGGTTACGAATCGCTTCGATATTCAGCAGCGGCTGGTCCGGCGGACCGGAGAACAGCAGCTCCCCTTTGCGAACAATCAGATCCTGACCATAGGCGTGGAAGCGGCCGTCCGGAATATTGATCTGCCCGTTGAGGCCCAAGCCTTGCTTGTCCTGCGCCACTTTCAAATCACCGGTCAGACGCGCTTTCAGACCAAAGGCTTCCAGACGCACGTTGTTGCCGACGTGAATCGTCAGGTTGCTGTTGATCGGGATACCGGCGCTCTGCTGATTAATCGGCTTGAGGTTTTTATCCAGCATCACTTCATCAGAGGAGACGCCAACCGCGCTCTCTGGCACCTCGTTGACCACGATCCGCGCCCAGGGCACATCCACCTTGCCATCAAGGCTGAACAGGCTCGGCGTGGCGGTAAACACCACGTCCGGCGACACATCGAGACGCACCATCGGCGGCACCGTGATCCGCACCCGGCTGCCCTTCGCCGCAATCTGCGCCCGCCAGTTATCGATCTGCGTCCAGTCGGCGTTGCCGCTGAGAGCGATTTGCCCCTGGCGGGTGTTCACCGTCCCCTGCAGGGTGGAGCGCGTGCCGTTGAAGTTCATCGCCAGCTGGCTCGGCTGCATATCAAACGGCATGAAGTTGCCATCGATATCCACCCCGCTCAGCTGCATCTGGCCGAACAGCTGCGGGCTTTTCACGTTGCCGCCCAGACGCAGACGGGCGTTGAGCCTCCCCTCGGCTTTTTCGCCGCGAGCGAAAATCGGGTTGATCATCGCCAGCGAGAAGTTGCTGATATTGACGTTGCCGCCGAGATTACGCCGCCCCTGCGGGTCGGTGACCTGCACCTGCCCATCCAGTTGACCATTGTTGGTCAGGCGGATAAGCCAGCCCAGCTCGGCGCGATTGTTATGCAGGTCGGCGCTGAGGTTCAGCGTATCGAATGCCACCGGCAGCGGCGCGTCGTTGACCACCTGGGTCACCTTGACGTTGCGCCCGCTGAGGGTCACTTTGCCCTGCGGCAGCCCCTCTTTGGTGGTGTCCCAGCTCACATCGGCATTACCGGTAAAGACGCCGCTGGCCTGGGTCGCCTCCGGCATAAACGGCTTAAGCATCGCCAGATCGAAGCGGTTGAGGTTCACTCGCGCCCGCCCGCTGGCGCCCGCGTCGATGGTCTGCGGGACGCAAAGCTCGGCGTTCGGGTTGGTCCAGCAGTGTGGCCCAATGCTGATTTTCTGCTCCTGGTTGCGGTAGTCCAGCGCAATGCTGCGCGTCAGCGCTACCGGCCCTACCGGCGTCTGGAAGCGGGTATCGCTCAGCGAGCCTCTCCAGCGTTCGGCCTGACGATCGAAGCTGCCTGCCAGCGTCAGCTGGCCGGAAACCGGATCGCCCTGCACGCGCAGCCGCAGCTCATGCTGCTTCTCAGTACCTTTGGCATTGAGCTGCACCAAACTGATATTGACCCCCGGCTGGCTAATGCGATCGACCCGCACATCCAGATTACCGCCAATCTGATCGGTGGATTTCACGTCCCCTTTGACGTTGACCTGGGCGATCGTCAGTTCCTGCCAGCGCAGCGCCCGGGCGGTGATGTCGGCCAGAAGCTGCGGCGCATCGACAGTGCCGCGCACTTTCACCAGCCCCTTCGCCGTTCCGCCAAGCCCCGGCAATGCATTATCCAGATGCGGAGCATCGATAGTGGCGTCGAGGTTAAGATCCTTCACCCCCAGCTCACCTTTGATATCGGCGCTGTTCGGGCCTAACGCCAGGTGCAGGCCCGGGATTTTCCACTGCAGATAGCTGTTACCCTGCAGCGATCCCGAAACATCCACTTTGTTCTGCTTCACGTTGCCGGTAATTTTCAGCTCCGGCACCGACATCTGCCAGCTGCCGCCGTACAGGCTGCCCTGGGTCTTGATCATGCCGTTGAGCTTCGACGGCCAGTCCGGCACCTCTTTGGCGGTGTTGATCCCATCGAGGGTCAGCTCGCCGCGCCAGCTGATCGCCTGCTGCCAGTCGAGGAGCGCCTTCAGCTCGGTTTTCCCTTCCAGGGCGTTGACCGTCAGCTTGTCGAGATTAATCTGCCGCTCATTGCCTTTGGCGTTGAGGGTGATTTTCGCCGGCGGCAGCGACTGGCCTTTCACCGCCGTAGAGAAGGCCAGCGCGTAGTCGGTCATTTTGCCGCTAAACTTCAGCTGGACGTCGTCGGCCTGGAACTGCTTCTCGCCGCTGAATGGCCAGGCGAGCTGCTTACTCTTCAGCTCCATATTGAGCGGCAGCCCGGCCTCCGCCAGCTGCGCATCCGCGCGCAGCGTGGCCGCGACCGGCCCGCTTAAGTCCACCCCGACCTTAAGCGTTTTACGCACTTCGCCGCCCACCTTCAGCTGCACCTTCTCCCCTTTCATCGGGTCAACGTTCAGCGTTCCGGCGAGGGTAATGTCCACCGGCCAGTTATCCTGCAATTGCGCGTGGCCCGAGGCGCTGACCTTGCCCTGATCGGAGTCGATATCGAGGGCGTCGAGCTTCATCTGACCGTCGATACTGCTGACTTTCAGCAGCAGGTTATAGACGGTGATGTCGGTATCGCCGGTCAGGCGTAGTTGTTCTCCGCGGAACGCCTGAATATTGAGGTTCAGCGGCAGATGGACATCGGTCATTGCCGGCAGCACCGGCTGCGAGAAGAGGTCGGTCATCGTCTCGCCGAGCGGTTTTTCCTGCGGCTGCGGGTTGTCGATTTTCGGCTCGACCACCTGCTCCTGCGCCACTTTCGCCACCTTCGGCAGGGCGATTAGCAGCCCCTGCAGCGAGGTCGGCGTCAGGGTCAGGTTTTTCTCCTGCCAGTTCAGGCCGGTGGAAAAATCGCGCACGGACACTACGGTATCGTCGATTTTGACGTTGACGTTATGCAGTGCGACGCGGCTGAGGGTGATCGGATAAGGGGTGGAGAGATTCAGCGGCCCGCTGTCTTCTTCCTCGACCGGCGCGGCGGGCGGCATCTTCTTCGTATCGACGGCGACGTAAATATCGCGCAGCGCGATGTCGTTTACGCACAGGCTGCTGTCCCACAGGCAGCGCAACCGGACGCTGAGGTGAAACTGACCGGCGGTGACCGCCACCCCGGGCTGCTCGTAGCGGACATTATCGAGGGTTAAATCACGCCAGCCACCGGTGACTTTGCCGATATCCAGCCCCGGTACCCAGCGATCCGCCGCTTTGAACACCAGATGCAAGCCGGTGGTCGTCCCCACCAGGAACCCGACGGTGCCCAGCAGGAGCACCAACACGATTAAGACGCCGAGGCTTATTTTCTTCCATAAACTCATAATTCAGGCCCCAGACCGATGTAAAACTGTAAACCATGCTCTTCTTTGTCGCCGATCGGCCGGGCGATATCCAGCTTGATCGGCCCCACCGGCGACTGCCAGCGCACGCCCACCCCGGCGCCGGTTTTGAAATCGCTCTCGCGAATATCGCTGACCGCTTCGCCGCTATCGACAAACACGGCGCCCCACCATTTACCACTGACGTTGTACTGATACTCCAGCGAGCCGGTCGCCAGCTTCGAGGCCCCGATCAGCTTGCCGTCATCGTCCTTCGGCGAGATAGATTTGTATTTATAGCCGCGAATACTGCGGTCGCCCCCGGCGAAAAAGCGCAGATCCGGCGGCACCTTGTCAAAGTTATCCGCTTCGATCCAGCCAAGGTTGCCGCGCACCACAAAGCGGTGGCGGTCATAGAGGGTACGGATCCAGACGTCCTGGGCCTGCATCACGATGAAGTTGATGTCCGAGCCCCACATGGTGTTGGAGTAGTCCACGGAGTAGCGCTGTGAATCGCCCCAGGTGGGCATCAGACCGCCGCGAGAGCGAGTGCGGTTCACCGAGACCCCAGGGTAAATCAGCATGGTGGTGTTGGTGACGTTCGCCTGGGTAAAGTGGTCCAGGCTCCAGCGCAGGTTGATCGCCCGCTGCCAGCCGCTCGACATCTCCCAGAAACGCGATACCCCAAGCGTGGTGGAGTCGGCCTGGGTGTCATTAAGATCGGTGCGCTTAAAGCCGCCCTGCATCAGATAGTACTGCTCGAGCGGGCTCTTCAACAGCGGGACTTTATAGGTAAAGTCGAACTGCTGCTCCGGAGCGGAGAGGCTGACGCTGGAGGTCAGGCTGTGGCCATACGAGTTCATCCACGGTTTTTTCCACGTGGCTTTCACGCGCGGCCCGACATCGGTTGAAAAACCAACCCCGGTTTCCACGGTGTTCTCTTTGCGTGGCGAAACAACGCCCTGCAGAGGCAGCACCTTGGTTTTCCGTGACTTAGCGAAATCAGGCGCCACCACGACTGAACTGAACCAGCCGGTCGCCGCCAGGCGGCGGTTTAGCTCGGCCAGATCCTGCGAGGTGTAGTAGTCGCCCTCTTTAAACGGCACGAGGTTTTGCAGGTATTCATCGCGAATTTGCGATCCGGAGAAGGTGACGTGACCAAAGCGATAGCGCTCGCCGCTGTCGTAATCGATATCCCAGAACGCCTGGTGGCGGTCAAGGGAGACCCCGAGCTGGCTTTTGTTGAACTCGCTGTCAAAGTAGCCTTTGCGCAGGGCGACGCGGGTCAACGAGCTCTTGAAACCGTCATAATCGCCATGGTTCAGCACCGTCCCGATGGCCGGACGCGTTTTTAGCAGCGCCAGATAGTCGCTATCGGTACGGGCGCCGCCGCGCAGAATGACCTCGGTTCCACCAATGCGCACCGGTTCACCCGGGGTCACTTTGGCGATCAGCACCTGACGCCCCCTTTTCGGCGGCGGACGTAAATCAAATTCAATCGTCGGCTCGTAATAACCCAGCGCTTTCAGACCTTCGCGAATGGCGTCATCGACGCGCGCGCGAAAGCGACGATCCGGCGTGACCTCATCACTCTGGATGGTGGAAAGCTGGGCGCGAACGTTTCTCTCCAGCTCCCCGGATAATCCCTCAACCTGCAAACGCACATTCGCTGCGCTGGCGACCCCGCTGACCAGCAAAAGGCTGGTGATACATAACTGGCGGATTTTTAGCACATTTTCTCCTGAATCTCCCTGTTTCCCCCTACAGGAAACACTGGCGCCGCTCCACGGCTTAACAAAACCCTAACAACCAGGGTTGAAAAAGTGGCAATAACCCAAATAATTCTTATGTATTAATCTAGACGTATTACGCGTGTTTATTGTGTTAAAAGACACGCTTCGTTACAACCTTAACGACGATTTCTGTATTGAGAGGCCAACCGTGAGTCTATTTGATAAAACGCATCTTGTCGCCCAGGCGGATGCGCTGCCTGGACGCAATACCCCCATGCCAGTGGCGACGCTCCACGCAGTTAACGGCCACTCGATGACCAACGTCCCGGCGGGGATGGAAGTGGCGCTGTTCGCCATGGGCTGCTTCTGGGGAGTGGAGCGCCTGTTCTGGCAATTGCCGGGGGTTTACAGCACCGCCGCAGGCTATACCGGCGGCTATACGCCAAATCCGACCTATCGCGAAGTGTGCAGCGGCCAGACCGGTCACGCGGAAGCAGTGCGCGTGGTTTACGATCCGCAGGTGATTAGCTATGAGCAGTTATTACAGGTGTTCTGGGAAAATCACGATCCGGCGCAGGGCATGCGACAGGGCAACGACCACGGTACCCAGTACCGTTCGGCGATTTACCCGCTGACGCCGGAACAAACGGCAGCGGCAAAGGCCAGCCTCGCCCGCTTCCAGGCGGCGATGAACGACGCGCACGATACTCGCCACATCACTACCGAGATCGCTACCGCCAAACCCTTCTACTATGCCGAAGACGATCATCAGCAGTATCTGTATAAAAACCCGCACGGCTATTGCGGCATCGGCGGCATCGGCGTGTGCCTGCCGCCTCAGTAACAACCCGATTGCGCTATCGGGGAGTGGTGGTTAATCAGAAAAGACCGGGCCCGCAGGGAAGTGGGCCAGAAATGCCGTCACGGTTAACCATTCACGTAATGACGGAAACGTCATCTCTTTCTCTGCCAATGCCCGATCGAAAGCGATTAGCGAATCGATGCCTGCCGTTCCGAACACGCCCCCGGCCCATAGTATTCTTTGCGCCTGGTCCCGCGCCCAGCCACTCTCGCTACGCCAGGCAAGGATATGCAGCAGAGCCTGTAATAAAGAGGCGACGTGGGTGCGCTGCTCTTTCACCAGCCGGCGGTAAACAGGCAGAGCAACACTTCTTATAATGTCGATACTCTCCCATACCGTCTCGTCTTTCAGCAGCCTCCCGGCCTCTTCGCACAGACGATTATGGGTAATAACCTCTTTTTTCTCGATGGTCTTCCCGGCAGCAATCACCATCCCACCCAGCAAATAGAGCGACTCTGGCAATAATGGCAAAACAACCCGCCGTTCTCTGGCAAGCTGCTGTCCGGCATAAAGGCAGTTAACCACTGTTTTTTGGACGTTGTATGGCTCGCTGTGGCTATCGAGGAGGTGTAACTCAGGTACCAGGTGATTCACTAAATCCACCGCCTGGACAGAGTGAAGAATAATGCTGCTCTGTTCGGAGGTCTGTATTCTCTGCACATCCAGTAAAACAGTCTCTTCCATTTTATTTTCCCTCTGTTATACGTACTTGCACAACGCCCATGCCGGGACGCATCTGATTCCAGCCTTCGCTTAATCGCGCAGCATCAGTCATACCCCACCTCAAAACAGGGGTGAAAGAGAGGACATAAACTTAGGTAAGGTATTTATCAGCGCAACGAGAGTGAGCAACAAACAAAAGAGATAGCTGATCGCCATGCATATTTGTAATAACCGTGGCGCCTTGTATCCTTTATTAATATCCTTTCGCCACAGCAG
The DNA here is from genome assembly GCF_000828055.2 of Klebsiella variicola. Lineage (NCBI taxonomy): Bacteria > Pseudomonadati > Pseudomonadota > Gammaproteobacteria > Enterobacterales > Enterobacteriaceae > Klebsiella > Klebsiella variicola. The sequence continues at coordinate 4,985,008 of NZ_CP010523.2, forward strand.
CAGGCAAATAAACAAGCCGGCGACCGGCGTGGATACCGCCGTTGCCACATTCGCTAAGTAAATTAACTGCACCGGCGAACCGCCAAAGCTAAAGCAGATTAACCCCGCCACCACCAGCACCACCATGGATCCCCACTGGACCGCTTTACTCTCCAGCGCGGTAGATTTATTGAAGCCGGAATTGAGCAGCACAACCCCACGCTGAGTATTCCCCAGTAGAGATGAGAAACCCGCCCCCAATAGGGCGACACCCATAATGTATTTTGCCGCCCGTCCCATACTGGGCGTTAACAAATCGGCCAGCTGCGTCGGCGTATTGATTGATATCCCTTGCGGAAAAAGGACGATGGCCCCCACCAGAATAATCGCCCCGCTGATCAGCAGCACACCGATAATATGGGCGACGGTATCCGCCACCATCACGCCATTAAAGAGGTCATCTTTTTTCCATTTTTTCTCTTTGCCAAGGTAAGTGCCGTAGATCCCGGTCGTCAGGGAGGCATTGGTACTGATAAAGCCCAGGGCGGTGACTAAACTCCCCGCAGGAAACATCCAATGCGTTAACCCTTCGCCACTGGCTTTCCAGTCTGGTCCCCCCGTCCCTACCAGGGTAATATAAAAAGCGATAATCATTGCCACAATACAAATAGTGATCCCTTTTTCGACTTTGGAATAAACGCCTTTAGAGAAATAGCAATAGATCATCACCGCAATCATAATTAACGCACCGAGTTTCCAGTCAATGCCGAAAACCAGGTTCATGCCGGCCCCGGTACCCGAGATATTCCCCATGGTAAAAAAAAGACAGGCTAAAAAAGTAGCCACCCCCACAAACCCCGAGGCGACTTTACCGTAATAGTGACGTATCGCCTCGATTGACGGCATTCCGGTGAGCATCGAGATACGATAGGTCGTCAACATAAACGTGATCCCCATAAAGGCAATGGGGATCAGCAGCCATAACAAAGAGTAGCCATAGTCCGCCCCTAACATCGACGCGGTGGTGATAGCGCCGGGACCGACAACGACCCCGGTAAGAACAATACCCGGACCAATACGGCGAATTAATTGAGAGAAGGGAAGTTTTTCTATTTGTGCGGGTACAGTGGAAGATGTTTTTTCTAAATTATTCATGACAGCCTCATTATATTATCTTTACAGAATATTATATGGCCAACCTTATATATTGAATAAAACCGGATAGTCCCTGGTAAAACCAACCCGTATTCATGAAGAATACGGGTTTAACATACAAATAATGAATTAAATAACCGCTTTTTTAATACCTGCTTCACGGATAGCCGCTTTGATCTCTTCTTCCGCGCCGGGTTCCAGCGGTAACAACGGTGAACGAACGGTCGCGTGTTCCAGGATGCCACGTTCAACCAGAGCATGTTTCAGCGCGACCGTGCCTTCCATATGCGAGCCACGGTGATAAACGGCCTTGGTAACCGGCAGCAGACGATCGTGAACCGCTTTGGCCTTCACATAATCCTGCGCTTTTCCGGCCTCCAGCAGCTCTAACAGGAGTTCCGGCGCAATATTGCCATACCCCACCAGGAAACCATCAATATCAAAAGCGGTATGCAGCAAATATTCATCATGACAGCTGAGGATCTGTAAATCAGGGCGTTCGCGGCGAATCACCGGAATTTCCGTATCCCAGCGGCGCATATTCCGCACGCCATTTTTCATCGCAAAGACTCCCGGTTGCGCGGAGATATCCAGCATCGTTTCGAGGTTATAGGTGGCTTTCGTGACATCCGGATACTGAAACAGAATAAGCGGCAGGCCGCTCTCTTCGTATACCACGCGATAACGATCCTGCGGCGCCCCTTTTTGGTAGCCAAAACGCAGCCAGCCATGGGAGGGATACAGCAGGCCAGCAGAGGCGCCAGCGTCGACGGCACGCTGTGCTTCCAGCGCCGCCACTTCCGTCCCTTCGCCGGTAATACCGGCGATAACCGGCACGCGGCCTTCGGTCGAGTCCACAAAACTACGGATAACATCGGCCTGCTCCTGCTGAGTCAGGAAGGTACCTTCCCCGGCATGTCCCAGCACCACCAGACCTTTCACGCCTTTCACGCTGCCAAGCCAGGAACCTAAGCGTTTGATCGCTTGATGATCGATGCGTCCATCGCGGGTAAAAGGGGTAACGGGGGCTGGAACAATACCACGCAAATCAAGTGCTTTCATGTTAACTCCTTACACATTTCAACAATAAAGATGATAAAATCCCCTTCTTGAAATCGATTGCAGGAACGATTGCAAGTGAATTGAAATGTCTTCCCTTTACTCCGCAAGATCAAGGGTACTCTGCGAATAAATGCAATTCGAATCACAAAAAAGAGCGGCTTAAATGTTTATCAATCTGCATTACGTGATCTATTTCCCACATTATTGCCTGTTACCGCTCACGCCAATTCAGTTGCGTGGGCGAAATAACTACGAATACAATCTCAGCTGAATTTAAACAGGGAATCGGTCATGGGAAATCAGTCATCTTCAGAGCAAAATGGAAGAACGATCACGATGCAGGATGTGGCACGCGCTGCAGGCGTGAGTGTTTCAACTGTTTCACGCGTGCTGGATGAACGTCTCCCCCCGTCCCGCAGCCCTTCCGCTGAAAAAATACGCGAAGCGGCGAAGCAGCTGGGTTATCGACGTGACTACGTGGCGTCAAGTCTGCGCCGGGGCGATACCGGCACGATAGGCGTTCTGGTGCCCAGATTGACTGATACCGTGACGGCGATGTTCTATGAAGCCGTCTCTCAGGCCGCTGCGCGCCATGGGTATTTCACGGTAGTGGCCACCTGTGGCAACGATCCAGAAACGGAAGAGCGCGCCACGCAATCTCTGTTAGACCGCCGGGTGGACGGCCTGATCCTTTCCACCTGCCGCCTGGGCGATCGCCTGCCCCAGCAGCTACGGGAAAAACAGATCAACCATGTTCTGGCGCTACGTACCGACGGTATAAGCCCATCGGCCATTGGTGATGACGAACTGGGAGGTTATCTGGCGACCCGCCATTTACTGGATTTAGGGCACCGGGAAATCGGCATCATTGCCGGGCCGAATTTTTCATCAAGCACCTTAAACCGGCAAAAGGGTTTCCTGCGTGCCATGCAGGAAGCGCAGGCCGAGGTGAATCCCCAGTGGTGGCGAGATTCCGATTTTACCATTGTGGCCGGTGAAAACGCCGGTTATGAAATACTGAATAGTCCTGCGCGCCCCAGCGCCATTTTCGCCGTCAATGATGACCTGGCGATCGGCGTGATGGCGGCGGCACATCGACTCGGACTGGAGATAGGCCGAGACGTTTCTCTGGTGGGTTATAACGACATTCCTTTGGTCAGCCGTCTGCCGATCCCCTTAACCTCGGTAAAAACGCCGCTTGATCAGCTTGCCAGCCATGCTGTCGAGTTACTGTTAAGCAACCATGTGGAAAATCCTCAGCGCTATTCTCTGCCGACGCTGATCCCGCGCGCTTCCACGCGGCCTTATCGCTAAGCGGCGAAGGTTCCCGGCCCAAAGGACGTGACAGGGCCGGGGCAGTATTTAATATTATGCCAGCTAATGTTAGCCGATATTGATTCTTGCTCGTCGGGGGGAGGGTTATAGCGTAAACGTCATGCCAATACGATACCGTGATTCTGAGATTTTATTTTGGCCGTCATGGTAGCCCTGTTTCCCGAGATAATCATATTCGATATAGGGACTAAACCAGTCATTCCATTTATAGCGTAGCGTGAGCGCATTTTCTGTCGCCGAAGGCTTATCATTTTTATACTTATAGTCGTCATTGACGTGGCGATAGACCGTGCCTTGATATAAGGCGCTCCATTTCGCATTAAATTTATAGGCAACATATAAATCCAGACGATTGACGCTATCCCGATGCGACTCACCGGCACTATTGGCCGTTTCATAAGTGTTGTAGTCATAGCGATAACGCAGCCCAAAGGTAAGGTCGGGCGTGGCTTTATAATTAACGCGCAGATAAGGCCGTAGCTGAGTGCCTTTGCTGCTCCAGTGATAGATGCCGCCAGGCTGCAAGGCCCATTTTTCAGCGAATGGCCAGCTATAGTTAACCTCTATTTCATTATAATCGACCGTGCTGTCGCCAAAGGAGTGGGAACCATCAGCTCTGTCGGTACCCTGGTTGCCCTGATGGTTATTTTTGTTGTTTTTGTTATCCATCTCCATACTCGCCCACCAGCCTGTTTCCCACCCCTGGCTGACCTTATAGCGGGACTCGTAAGAGTGGCTTCCCGCCCGATATCCTCCCCTGACATCAAAGGTCAGCGCGTGGCCGGCTGCAGGAATGCCAAGAACGCAACACATAATAAAAGCGGTTTTTGTATGCATATTTTATCCCTAAAATTAATCATCTTGAAATGAAACGGAAAAGAATATGACGGTATCTATATATTATCTAAACCAATGTGAAATCGTTTGCGGTATCGTTTTCAATTACAGATATATTTCTATTACTAAATACGAATGGTCAAGACGGTAAAAATACCGATGCTATTCTCATCACAAATTTTCATCCGCTATTATCATGGCAGATGAATTTCTGTGATCGACTCCGCTCCCTTTATTAGCGGATCATCGACTTCCCTTTCACCTGCAGATGAGTCGCTCTTGTTGCGGGAATTATCCTGCGACGCACCTGTCATCATAAGTACGCGTTTACGCTGACGCGTGGCGGAGAGATAACCGCGTAATTAACAATGATTAATCAATGCTCTGGCGATTTTGCTGACTGTTACGCTATACTACCTTCTGAAATTGCCAGCCCGCGCCTGTGGGCGGGTGTTCAAGTAGCTTCCTTATAGTTCGATCAACTTCCCTTCCGAGGATCTGACCTCAACGGTCAGAAAAGATATGTTAAACAGTATTTTAGTAATACTCTGTCTGATAGCCGTCAGTGCCTTTTTTTCGATATCGGAAATCTCACTGGCCGCCTCACGTAAAATCAAACTGAAACTGCTGGCCGATGAAGGCAACGTCAACGCACAGCGCGTGCTGAAGATGCAGGAGAACCCGGGCACCTTCTTTACCGTCGTGCAAATCGGCCTCAATGCCGTCGCCATTCTTGGCGGTATCGTGGGCGACGCGGCCTTCTCCCCGGCGTTTCATAGCCTGCTCAGCGGGTATATGTCGCCGGAGCTGTCCGAGCAGCTGAGCTTCATCATCTCTTTTACCCTGGTCACCAGCTTGTTCATCCTGTTTGCTGACCTGACTCCGAAACGCATCGGTATGATTGCGCCCGAAACCGTGGCTCTGCGCATCATCAACCCGATGCGCTTCTGCCTGTTAGTCTTCCGCCCGCTGGTGTGGTTGTTTAACGGCATGGCCAACATGATCTTCCGCATCTTCAAACTGCCGATGGTGCGTAAAGACGATATTACTTCCGACGATATCTATGCCGTCGTTGAAGCCGGCGCGCTGGCCGGGGTGCTGCGCAAGCAGGAGCACGAGCTGATTGAGAACGTGTTCGAGCTGGAGTCCCGTACCGTTCCTTCCTCCATGACCTCGCGCGAAAACGTCATTTGGTTTGATTTACACGAAGACGAGCAGAGCCTGAAAAATAAAGTGGCCGAACATCCGCACTCGAAATTCCTCGTCTGTAATGAAGATATCGACCACATTATCGGTTACGTCGATTCAAAAGATCTGCTGAACCGCGTACTGGCCAACCAGAGCCTGGTCCTGACCGGCGGCGTGCAGATCCGCAACACGCTGATCGTGCCGGATACCCTGACCCTGTCAGAAGCGCTGGAAAGCTTCAAAACCGCCGGCGAAGATTTCGCGGTGATCATGAATGAATACGCGCTGGTGGTCGGGATCATCACCCTCAACGACGTCATGACCACCCTGATGGGCGACCTCGTCGGCCAGGGGCTGGAAGAGCAGATTGTCGCCCGCGATGAAAACTCGTGGCTGATCGATGGCGGTACGCCGATTGATGACGTGATGCGTGTGCTGGATATCGACGAGTTCCCGCAGTCCGGGAATTACGAGACCATCGGCGGCTTTATGATGTTTATGCTGCGTAAAATCCCGAAACGCACCGACGCGGTGAAGTTCTCCGGGTATAAGTTTGAGGTCGTGGATATCGATAACTACCGGATCGACCAGCTGCTGGTGACCCGTATCGATAACAAGCCAACGGTGCTGGTGCCCAAGCAGGCCGAAGCGGCGGAAAGCCAGAACGCCTGAGCCTGACCTTTTCTCTCTCAAGGGCGGATAACCATCCGCCCTTTTTTTATGTCCCGAATGTGAAGCGGCTCACGCCCCTCTGCCGATAGCAGATTACTCCTGCTCGATAGCGGAACGTTCATGACTCCTCGCCACGCAAAAAGGTAACGTTGCCCGCGTCTACACGATCATATTCCTGAATAAAGGAAGCGAGGGTTACCATGATAACGTCAAATAAAAATTACTTTATCAGCTGTCTGTTTTTCCTGTTCTTCTTTATAGGCTGGGGATGCTGCTACCCCTATTTATCACTGTGGTTAACGGAAACCATCGGCATCAATTATACGGACGTCGGCCTGGTCTATTCCTTTACCGCTATTGTCGCCGTCTGCGTTCAGCCGTTATTCGGCTTCATCTCCGATAAACTGGTATATCGTAAAAATCTGATGTGGATGCTGGCGATTATAATCACGTTATTCGCCCCTTATTGGATCTATGTCTTTGCTCCCCTGTTAAAAATAAATGTGTTCCTCGGCGCGCTGGCTGGCGGCCTTTATATTGGCATGGCCTACGGCGCAGGCTGCGGGGTTTGCGAAGCCTACATTGATAAAGTCAGCCGCGCCTCCAGTTTCGAATTTGGCCGGGCGCGGATGTTCGGCGGCATCGGCGCCGCGATCGGCACCTTTGCGGCAGGAAAACTCTACGGCATTGATCAGAATATGATTTTCTGGTTGGCCAGCGGCGCAGGCGTCTGCCTGCTGGTCATTGTCTGGAAAATGCAGATCAGCGCCCACCCGCAGCAGGGATTGCTGTCTGGCAAAGCCTCGCCGGTTACCCTCCGCGATGCCGTCTCGCTGTTAAAAATTAAAAAATTCTGGTTCTTCGCCCTCTATGTCATTGGCGTCGGGGCGGTCTATGAAACCTATGACCAGCAGTTCGCTATCTATTACAGCCATTTCTTTGAGAGTAAAGCCCGGGGTGCAGAAGTCTTCGGTTATTTAACCACGGGTCAGATTTTCCTTGATGCTATCGTGATGTTCTTTGCGCCATGGTTTGTGAATAAAATCGGCCCGAAAAATGCGCTGTTATACTGCGGGCTGATTATGAGCTTGCGCATTATCGGCTCCGCATGGGCTATTGGCCCGGTATCCATCAGCCTGATTAAACTCCTCCACGGCTTTGAAAGCTCGGTGCTCCTCGTCGCGGCGCTAAAATATATTACCGCTAACTTTAACCCTCTGCTGTCAGCGACTGTTTACTTAATTGGCTTCCAGTTTTCGAAAAGCTTTAGCTCTATTTTTCTCTCGACCGGTATCGGCCATATGTACCAGAGCATGGGCTTTACCAGCAGTTATATCGTACTCGGCGGTATCGCTCTGTGCTTCACGCTCATTTCTTTTATTACGCTGGATAAAGCGCGTGTCTTCGCTTCACAACCGGTGCCCGCGAATTAATGTCAGGAGGTAGTGTGTATGTCTCATTTATTTTATGGCGTGGCGTATTACGATGAATATATGCCGGAAGATCGGCTGGCTAAGGATATCGCCTTAATGCGCGAAACCGGCATTAACGTGGTGCGTATTGCCGAGTCCACCTGGAGTACGCTGGAGCCTGAAGAGGGCCAGTACAATTTCTACCATATCGACCGGGTGCTGGAGGCGATGCATGAGGCCGGCATTGCGGTCATCGTCGGGACGCCGACCTATGCGGTACCGGCCTGGCTGGCGGCGAAACATCCCGATATTCTGGTCACCACCGTCGCGGGGCAGCAAAAATATGGCCCGCGGCAGATCATGGATATCGTCAATCCGACCTTTCGCCGCTATGCCGAAAAAATTATCCGCACGCTGATGGCCCATGTGCAGCACCATCCGGCGATTATCGGCTGGCAACTGGATAACGAAACCAAGCATTACGACAATATTGGCCGCTATATGCAGGAGGGCTTCGTGCGCAGCCTGCAGGAGAAATATCCTGACCTCCGGCAGCTGAATCACGATTTCGGTCTGGATTACTGGAGCAACCGCATTGACCGCTGGCAGGATTTTCCGCCGGTGGAAAACACCATCAACGCCAGCCTCGCCTGCGCCTTCTCCCGCTATCAGCGTCAGCAGGTCACCGAGTATCTGGCCTGGCAGGCGGCCATCGTTCGGGAATACGCCCAGCCGCACCAGTTCGTCACCCACAACTTCGATTTCGAATGGCGCGGTTACTCTTACGGCGTGCAGCCGCGGGTCGACCATTTTGCGGCGGCGCAGGCGCTGGATATCGCCGGCGTCGATATCTATCACCCGAGCCAGGCGCACCTGACCGGGCGGGAAATCGCCTTTGGCGGCGCCATCACCCGCTCGCTTAAGCCGGGTCAGAACTACTTCGTACTGGAAACCCAGGCTCAGGGCTTCGCCCAGTGGACCCCCTTCCCGGGCCAGCTACGCCTGCAGGCATTCAGCCATATCGCCTCCGGCGCCGCCATGGTCTCCTACTGGCACTGGCATTCGATTCATAACGCCTTCGAAACCTACTGGAAGGGGCTGCTCAGCCACGACTTCTCGCGCAACCCAACCTGGCAGGAAGCCACCACCATCGGCGCCGATTTCGCCCGCCTGTCGCCGCAGCTGGCGGAGCTGAAGGCCGAAAATGACGTCGCGTTGCTAATAAGCAATGAGGCGATGGACGCCCTCAATCACTTCCGTCCCGGCGATGCCGAGGGCAACATTTATAACGATATCTTCCGCCGCTTCCACGATGCGCTGTATGACCACAATATCAGCCTCGACATCATCCACGATGTGAACGAGGAAACCTCGCGCTACCGGGTACTGCTCGTTCCTGGTCTGTACGCCGCCGATGATGGCCTGCTAACACGGATTAACGACTATATCGCCCGGGGCGGCAGAGCGCTGATCGGCTTTAAATCAGGCTTTAGCGATGAAAATGTCAAGGTGCGCAACAGCGCGCAGCCGGGGATTTTGCGCCAGAGCTGCGGCGTCAGCTACAGCCAGTTCACCCTGCCGGAAGGGACGACGGTAAGCTCATGCAGCGCAGAGATTGATTGCCGCAATGATAATCAGGCTGAGCTGTGGATGGAATTGCTGACGCCCGATGGCGGAACCCGCACACTGCTGCGCTATCAGCATCCGGCATGGGGCGAATATGCCGCCGCAACGGCGACGGATTACGGTCAGGGACGCGCCCTGTACGTTGGCTTCCTGCCGCAGAAGCGCCTGATTAGCCAGCTGTTTGATGTCCTGACGGCGGACCTCACGCTGAACTCGCGAACTTCCGCCTATCGCTATCCGTTAGTGGTTAAAAAGATGCGTAACCGTGCCGGAAATACTATCCACTTCCTGTTCAATTACTCCGGCGAGGCGCTGGATGTTGTCAGCGAGACCGCGGGTACCGCGCTGCTGAGCGGGGAGGCTGTAGACGTCGGCCAGCCGTTGCGCCTCAGGGCCTGGGAATTTACTATCATCGAAAGCTAACGACGCGGCGGCGCTCAGGTGGGAGAGAGAATGGAACTGGATATCAATGAGCTACTCAATTTCTCGCCATTGATGAAGACCTTTACCTTCAATGCCTGGGTCGTCGCAGGCTTCACGCCGATTACCCGCGGCTCCACGCTGGACTATTACATTAATCGCCCGCAGGGGATGAAAGGTTACATCATTAATCTGACCCTGCGCGGCCAGGCGCGGGCGAAAGCGGGCGATGGCTTCCTGCTGTGCCGGGAAAACGATCTGTTGCTGTTTCCTCCCGGCGTGCCCCATCATTACGGCAGGGACGAACACAGCGAGTACTGGGACCATCTGTGGATCTACTTTATCCCCCGCCCCTACTGGATAGACTGGCTAAAGTGGGACCAAACCACCCACGGTATCGGCAAAACAACCATTAACGATCCCGACCAGCTCCAGCAGCTGCGCGATCTGTTCTACGAAGTGATACGCCACCACTCTGCGTCCGTACCGCTGTCAGAAGCGCTGGCAATGAACGCGCTGGAGAGATTAATTCTCCGCTGTTTTCAGCAGCAGCCCATTAGCAATCGCCATGCCCACGACCCACGGATTAACGCCATCTGCGACTATCTTAACGCCCATATTGCGCAGGAGGTAAAAATCGAGACCCTGGCGGCGATGGTGTTTATCTCCCCTTCACGTCTGGCGCACCTTTTCAAAAATGAACTGGGGCAAACGGTCTATGCGTGGCGGGAAACACAGCGCATCAACCGCGCCAGGTGGCTTATTCAGAGCACCTCGCTCCCACTAAACAAAATTGCTTTATCGGTGGGTTACAGCGATCCGGTCTATTTCACCCGCCTTTTTCGTAAACATAACGGCATCCCACCGGGCGAATATCGGAAACGCTATGCGGAAATGAAGGGCTAAAAACATCAACGGCTCCCATCGGGAGCCGTCTTTTACCTACTACGTACTGCTACGTTTCAGGTTATGCCATCTCAGTTTGCAGACGCAACACCTGACGATTGACTTCGGACATCACTGACAGATGCAGCTTGTCCTTGACCTTCGGGATAAGGATTTTGCCCTTATCAAATTCAAATGCGCCAACGTCCTTGATGTACAACCGTCCACGAAACAGGATCTTCACGTACTTCGCCACTTGCAGCGGATTGTAGCGTTGGAAAATTTTCATTCTTCTCTCCTGCCAGGGTTACGCTCCTGTGGTGCCACAGTTAGCCCACGTATCGGGAGCGCAAATTTTAATGCCCTAAAACTATAGTCCAGAATCTCAGAGGGACCCAGTGTGTATAAGTTTATTTACCGTTTGATGACAATAATTCAGAATTTTCGTTTCGGACATACGATGAAGTAAGTATAAGTCGCCGTTTTTCTACTAATTTGTGCGTCAACACGCAAACTGGCATCCTCATTGCGGGTAATCGCCGCCAATCGCACTTATGATTAAACGAGACCAAGTGGTCGGATCACCTGCATAAAAATGATTAAGGATTACGCATGACCCTACGTAGCATACTGGCCGCCTCGTTACTGCTTCTCCCGCTGCTGGCCACAGCGCATAACTTCGTCGACGGCCAGCGTGTGGCGCCGGTCGGCGTCGCGGATCGGGGAGAACTCATTCTGGATAAGGATAAGTTTAGCTATAAAAACTGGAACAGCTCGCAGCTGGTGGGAAAAGTGCGAGTTATCCAGCACATTGCCGGTCGCTCGTCAGCCAAAGAGAAAAATGCCAACCTGATCGAGGCGATTAAAGCGGCAGGTTTCCCGCACGATCGTTACCAGACTACCACCATCGTTAACACCGACGATGCCATTCCGGGCACCGGCATGTTCGTGCGCAACAGCATTGAGAGTAATAAAAAGCTTTTTCCATGGTCGCAGTTTATCGTCGACAGCAACGGGCTGGTGCGTAAAGCCTGGCAACTGGACGAGAAGAGTTCCGCGATCGTGGTGCTGGATAAGGACGGGCGCGTAAAGTGGGCCAAAGACGGTGCGCTGACCCAGCAGGAGGTGCAGCAGGTCATCGACCTGCTGCATAAATTGCTTAATAAATAGAGACCCGGAAGCCGGGGTTGAGGAAGGATTCACGCGGCGTGTAGTCGAGGGTTTTGCCCTGCCAGTCGTGAACATGCGCCCCGGCGGCCACCGCGACCGCGTGGCCGGCGGCAGTGTCCCAGGTGCTGGTCGGCCCGAAGCGCGGATAGAGCTGGGCCTGACCCTCCGCCACCAGGCAGAACTTCAGCGAAGATCCGATAGAAGTGGTTTGATGCTCGCCCAGTTGCTCAAGATACTCCTGCAGCTCCGGATCGTTACCGTGAGAGCGACTGATCACCACCAGCGGCGGACGGGCATCGCGGACCTGGATCTGCTTGCGCACCCCGCACTCTTCTTTCCACGCTTTGCCTTTTTCCGCGCTGTACATCACCTTCATCACCGGCGCATAAACCACGCCCAGTGTCGGCTTGCCGTTTTCGATCAGCGCGATATTGACGGTGAATTCGCCGTTACGCTTAATAAACTCTTTGGTGCCGTCCAGCGGGTCGACCAGCCAGTAGCGCTGCCAGTGCTGACGTACCTCCCAGGCCGGCGGGTCCTCCTCGGAAAGAACCGGGGTGTCAGGATCCAGCGCTTTCAGACCGCTGATGATGACGTTGTGCGCTGCGATATCCGCCGCCGTGACCGGAGAATCATCTTTCTTGCTGGCGACGTTGATCGGCTGGTTTCCATCGTAGACTTCCATGATGGCATCGCCCGCGTTCCGTGCAAGCTGACATACTTGTTCTAACATTCTCCACCTCGTCTGGTTACAGTGGCGTTAACTCGTTGTTTTATTTATATCGCATCACCGCGAGTTCCGCTATCTGTGATAACGATGGCGGTTTCTCTGCCCGCTTTTCTGGCAAGATTCACATTTCTGTAAGCAACAGAATATAAATACATTTTCTACTGTGCTATCGCTCATAAAAAAAGGACGCCTCTGATGATTAAGTTTAGCGCAACGCTCCTGGCCACGCTGATCGCCGCCAGCGTCAACGCCGCGACGGTCGACCTGCGGATCATGGAAACCACCGATCTGCACAGCAATATGATGGACTTTGACTATTACAAAGATGCCGCCACGGAGAAATTCGGCCTGGTGCGTACCGCCAGCCTGATCGAACAGGCGCGGGCAGAAGCGAAAAACAGCGTGCTGGTGGATAACGGGGATGTTATCCAGGGGAGCCCGTTAGGCGACTATATGGCCGCGAAAGGGTTGAAAGAAGGCGATGTGCATCCGGTGTATAAGGCGATGAATACCCTGAATTACGCCGTCGGCAACCTGGGCAACCATGAATTTAATTATGGCCTCGACTTCCTGCATAAGGCGCTGGCCGGGGCGAAATTCCCCTACGTGAACGCCAATATCATCGATGCCAAAACTGGCAAACCGATGTTTACGCCGTACCTGATCCAGGATACCCGGGTCGTGGACAGCGACGGTCAATCCCACACCCTGCGCATCGGCTATATCGGCTTTGTGCCGCCGCAGATCATGACCTGGGATAAAGCCAATCTCAGCGGTAAAGTGACGGTCAACGACATTACCGAAACCGCGCGCAAATATATCCCGGAGATGCGGTCGAAAGGCGCTGATGTGGTGGTCGTGGTCGCGCACTCCGGCCTCTCCGCCGACCCGTATCAGGCGATGGCCGAAAACTCGGTCTACTACTTAAGCCAGGTGCCCGGCGTGGACGCCATTATGTTCGGCCATGCCCACGCGGTGTTCCCGGGTAAAGACTTCGCCAACATCAAAGGCGCGGATATCGCCAAAGGGACGCTGAACGGCATACCGGCAGTGATGCCGGGAATGTGGGGCGATCATCTCGGGGTGGTTGATCTGGTGCTGAACAACGACAGCGGCAAATGGCAGGTAACTCAGAATAGAGCGGAAGCGCGGCCAATCTATGACGCGGTGGCGAAGAAATCGCTGGCGGCCGAAGACGGCAAGCTGGTGGCGGTGCTGAAAGCCGACCACGACGCCACTCGCGAATTCGTCAGCAAGCCGATCGGCAAGTCCGCCGACAACATGTACAGCTATCTGGCGCTGGTGCAGGACGACCCGACGGTGCAGGTGGTCAACATGGCGCAGAAAGCCTATGTAGAACACTATATTCAGGGCGACCCGGATCTGGCGAAGCTGCCGGTGCTCTCCGCCGCCGCGCCGTTTAAAGTCGGCGGACGTAAAAACGATCCGGCGAGCTTTGTCGAAGTGGAGAAAGGTCAGCTCACCTTCCGCAATGCCGCCGACCTCTATCTCTACCCCAACACCCTGGTGGTGATGAAGGTCAGTGGGAAAGAGGTCAAGGAGTGGCTGGAGTGCTCCGCCGGACAGTTTAACCAGATCGATCCCGCCAGCAGCAAGCCGCAGTCGCTGATCAACTGGGACGGCTTCCGCACCTATAACTTCGACGTCATTGACGGGGTGAACTACCAGATTGACGTCACCCAGCCGGCCCGCTACGACGGCGAATGTCAGATGATCCATCCGCAGGCAGAGCGTATTAAGCACCTGACCTTTAACGGTAAACCTGTCGATCCGCAGGCCACTTTCCTGGTCGCGACCAATAACTATCGCGCTTACGGCGGCAAATTCGCCGGCACCGGTGAGAGCCATATCGCCTTTGCCTCACCGGATGAAAACCGTTCAGTGCTGGCGGCGTGGATAGGCGCGCAATCGAAGAAGGATGGCGCGATCCATCCGGCGGCGGATAACAACTGGCGTCTGGCGCCGATCCACAGCAACACGCCGTTGGATATTCGTTTTGAGACCTCGCCAGGCGACAAAGCCGCGGCGTTTATCAAAGAGAAAGCACAGTATCCAATGCGCCAGGTGGCCACCGATGATATCGGCTTCGCCATTTATCAGCTGGATTTGAGCAAGTAATGCCTGTTCCCCGGTGGCGCTGCGCTTACCGGGGCTACAAACCGGGGCTGGCTGGTAGCCCGGATAAGACGCCAGCCGCTATCCGGGAATATCTCCCCGGTGGCGCTGCGCTTACCGGGGCTACAAACCGGATCTGACGAGTAGCCAGGATAAGGCGCCAGCCGCTATCCGGGTACATCTCCCCGGTGGCGCTGCGCTTACCGGGGCTACAAACCGGAGCTGACGGGTAGCCCGGATAAGGCGCCAGCCGCTATCCGGGTACATCTCCCCGGTGCCGCTGCGCTTACCGGGGCTACAAACCGGAGCTGACGGGTAGCCCGGGTAAGGCGCCAGCCGCTATCCGGGAATATCTCCCCGGTGGCGCTGCGCTTACCGGGGCTACAAACCGGAGCTGACGGGTAGCCCGGATAAGGCGCCAGCCGCTATCCGGGTACATCTCCCCGGCGGCGCTGCGCTTACCGGGGCTACAAACCGGAGCTGACGGGTAGCCCGGATAAGGCGCCAGCCGCTATCCGGGAATATCTCCCCGGTGGCGCTGCGCTTACCGGGGCTACAAACCGGGGCTGACGGGTAATCCGGATAAGGCGCCAGCCGCTATCCGGGAATATCTCCCCGATGGCGCTGCGCTTACCGGGGCTACAAACCGGGGCTGGCTGGTAGCCCGGATAAGACGCCAGCCGCTATCCGGGAATATCTCCCCGGTGGCGCTGCGCTTACCGGGGCTACAAACCGGAGCTGACGGGTAGCCCGGATAAGGCGCCAGCCGCTATCCGGGTACATCTCCCCGGCGGCGCTGCGCTTACCGGGGCTACAAACCGGGGCTGACGGGTAGCCCGGATAAGGCGCCAGCCGCTATCCGGGTACATCTCCCCGGCGGCGCTGCGCTTACCGGGGCTACAAACCGGGGCTGACGGGTAGCCCGGATAAGGCGCCAGCCGTTATCCGGGAATATCTCCCCGGTGGCGGGGCTACAGGGAGTGATACATTTTCACTCCCCGTGGTTAGCCAACACCGCAGGCAGATTGCTCTCGATCCAGTCCGCCAGCGCCGCCACTTTCTCGCTCACCTGCAGGCCGAGCGGCGTCAGGCTATATTCAACGTGTGGCGGTACCACCGGATAAGAGACGCGGTCGATAAAACCATCCTGCTCCAGGGCCTGCAGCGACTGCGCCAGCATCTTTTCGCTGACCCCGCCCATTTTGCGGCGCAGATCGCTGAAGCGATGGGTCCCCTCGCGCAGCGCCACCAGAATCAACACGCCCCAGCGACTGGTGACATGTTTAAGCACATCGCGCGACGGGCACTGTTCCGCAAACAGGTTGCCGTTGCGCAGTTTCTCGCTCAGCGTCGGTTCGGCCATTTTCACACTTACCTTTTTGTGCGTACTTACTAAAAGTTAGTTAAGGTGTTAGCTTACCACAACTGCCACTAAACACGAAGGAGAAGACCCATGATCGCCCTTACCGGTGCCACCGGCCAGCTTGGCCACTACGTTCTGCAAGACCTGTTAAAAACCGTCCCTGCCAGCCAGATTGTGGCGATTGTCCGCAACCCGGCCAAAGCCCAGTCCCTCAGCCAGCAGGGCGTCGTTGTCCGTCAGGCCGACTATAGCGACGAAGCGGCACTGACCGCCGCGCTGCAGGGCGTGGATAAACTGCTGTTAATCTCCTCCAGCGAAGTCGGTCAGCGCGCCGTTCAGCACCGCAACGTCATCAACGCCGCCAAAGCCGCTGGGGTGACATTCATCGCCTACACCAGCCTGCTGCACGCCGACACCTCGCCGCTGGGCCTGGCCGCAGAGCATATTGAAACCGAGCAGATGCTGGCCGACTCTGGTATCGCTTACGCCCTGCTGCGCAATGGCTGGTATACCGAAAACTATCTGGCCAGCGCACCGCCGGCGCTGGAGCATGGCGTGTTTATCGGTGCCGCCGGCGAGGGTAAAATTGCCTCCGCCACCCGCGCGGATTATGCCGCCGCTGCCGCCCGCGTTATCGCTGGTGAAGGCCATGAAGGGAATATTTACGAACTGGCGGGTGATAACGCCTGGACGCTGAGCGACCTGGCTGCTGAGCTGAGCACGCAAAGCGGAAAAAACGTGGTCTACCAAAACCTCAGCGAAGCCGATTTCGCCGCCGCGCTGAAAAGCGTCGGTCTGCCGGCGGGTCTGGCGGATATGCTGGCGGATTCCGATGTCGGCGCGTCGAAAGGCGGGCTGTTTGACGACAGCCGCACCCTGAGTACGCTGATCGGCCGTCCGACCACCTCCCTTGCTGAAAGCGTGAAAGGCATTCTGTAACCACCCCTCTCAGCTTTTGCGGTTGCGTCCCGGCGGTTCCTCTCTCATATTGAAGGGATAACCGTCGGGAGGCAGGCATGCAGGGCGTACCACCCCAATTTAGTGATGAAAAAGACCGCGCGCGCTTTCGCCATCTCGAACAGCTGCCCGGGGTGGAGCTCTACCACGCCCATATCTCCCGCTACGCCTTTGAACCCCATACCCACGAAGCCTTCGGCATCGGCGTGATTGAGCAAGGCGCTGAACGCTTTCGCTACCGCGGCAGCCAGCATATCGCCGCCGCGAACGCCATTGTCACCATGAATCCCGACGAGCTGCATACCGGCGAAGCGGAAACCGCTGACGGCTGGCGCTACCGGATGATTTATCTGGAGCCGGACCGTCTGGAAGCCATCACCGGGGTACGCGACTGGTGGTTCAGCGAGGTGGTCCGCGAGGATCCCCTGCGTTCCCGACAGATTGGCCAGCTGATTTATGGCCTGTGGCATAGCGACGATCCGCTGGCCCAGCAGGGAATGCTGCTCGACCTCATCGACGCCTTCCGCCCTCTGGCCCACCATGCCTCTGCGCAGGGTGAGGCCGGGCATCGCTTCGACCGCGTGCGCGACTACCTGCACGATAACTATATGCGCCCCATCACCCTCGACGAGCTGGCGCAGGTGGCGGCGCTTAGCCCGTACCACTTTCAGCGCCAGTTTAAAGCCCACTATCACGTGACACCCCATCAGATGCTGATGGCCATCCGTCTGTGGCGCGCCAAGGCATTTCTCACCCACGGTATGCCCGCCGCCGAAGTGGCGATAGCCGTCGGCCTCACCGACCAGTCCCACCTGACCCGCGCCTTCACCCTGCGTTACGGCATTACGCCGGTGCGCTATCAGAAGCAGGTCGCCAGGCGCTAATGCGCAATCTCATACAATATTCCTGCCCGGCCCCCTTCTACACTGCAGACAACTGTGATGACAACGGATGCAATGATGATTAGTGGTGTGCTGTACGCCCTGCTGGCGGGGCTGATGTGGGGATTAATTTTTGTCGGGCCTTTGCTGGTGCCAGAGTACCCGGCGATGCTGCAGTCAATGGGACGCTATCTGGCGCTGGGCCTGATCGCCCTGCCGCTGGCGTGGCTCGGACGCGCGCGTTTGCGCCAGCTGAGCCGGAACGACTGGTGGACCGCGCTGGGCCTGACGATGATGGGGAATCTTATCTATTACGTCTGCCTGGCCAGCGCCATTCAGCGCACCGGGGCGCCGGTCTCCACCATGATTATCGGCACGCTGCCGGTGGTCTTGCCGGTCTTCGCCAATCTGCTCTACAGCCAACGCGACGGAAAGCTGCCGTGGCGGCGTCTGTTTCCGGCGCTGGTCTGCATCGCCGTGGGCCTGATCTGCGTTAACGTCGCAGAACTGCGCCAGGGGCTGCCTGATTTTAGCCCGTGGCGCTACGGCTCCGGCATCGCGCTGGCGCTGGGATCGGTGGCCTGCTGGGCCTGGTATGCCCTGCGCAACGCCCGCTGGTTGCGGGAAAATCCGCATCAGCCGCCGATGATGTGGGCTACCGCTCAGGCACTGGTCACGCTTCCGGTTTCGCTGGCCGGCTATCTCGCCGCCTGCGCCTGGCTGCACGGCCAGCAGGCCGGGTTTCCCCTGCCCTTCGGCCCGCGCCCGGCGGTGTTCATTACGCTGATGCTGGCCATCGCGGTGCTCTGCTCATGGGTCGGCGCGCTGTGCTGGAATATCGCCAGCCAGCGGCTGCCGACGGTGATCCTCGGGCCGCTGATCGTCTTCGAAACTCTGGCCGGGCTGCTGTATACCTTCCTGCTGCGGCAAAGTTTACCGCCGCTGCTGACCCTGAGCGGGATCCTGTTGCTGGTGCTCGGCGTGGTCTCCGCCGTACGCGCCAGACCGGAAAAACCGATGCTGCAGCCGCTGACGGACGAAAAAAAGTAGCCAGGCCTCCTTAAGGGGTATTCCCTCGCCAAAAAGATGCATTTAAAATACATCTTATATTCCTGATGACGAGGTAACTGCTATGGCTTTCCGTGACCAACCTTTAGGCGAGCTGGCGCTGACCATCCCGCGCGCCTCCGCCCTGTTCCGTCAATACGATATGGATTACTGCTGCGGCGGCAAACAGACCCTGGCGCGCGCCGCATCGCGGAAAGCGCTGGATGTCGCGGTGATTGAAGCCGAGCTGGCGAAACTGGCCGAGCAGCCTCTTTCCCGCGACTGGCGCGCGGCGCCCCTCCCGGAGATTATTGACCACATCATCGTCCGCTATCACGACCGGCACCGCGAACAGCTGCCGGAGCTGATCCTGCAGGCCACCAAGGTTGAACGTGTGCATGCCGATAAACCGAACGTGCCGAAAGGGCTGACCAAATACCTGACCATGCTGCATCAGGAACTCTCCAGCCACATGATGAAAGAGGAGCAGATCCTGTTCCCGATGATCAAACAGGGGATGGGCGCCCAGGCCGGGGGGCCGATCAGCGTAATGGAAAGCGAGCACGATGAAGCGGGTGAACTGCTGGAGGTCATTAAGCACATCACCCATAACGTGACGCCGCCGCCGGAAGCCTGCACCACCTGGAAGGCGATGTATAACGGTATCAACGAGATGATTGACGATCTGATTGAGCACATCAGTCTGGAAAATAACGTACTGTTCCCGCGCGCCCTTGCCGGAAAATAAAGAAAAAGGCGCCCGCAGGCGCCCTCGACATTGTCCGTCTTACTTTGGCCACTCCGGGTGGCCTTTTTTATTTCGCCAGACGTTTTTTGCCGGCAAACAGCCAGCCCGCGCCCAGCAGAACAAACCACAGCGGGGTAACCATCAGCGCTTCACGGGTATCATCTTCCAGGGTCAACAGCACCAGTACGAAGACGAAGAAGGCCATGCACACCCAGCACATGAATTTGCCCAGCGGCATCTTGTATTTGGACTTCTCATGCAGCTGCGGGCGCTTTTTACGGTAGACCAGATAAGAGCAGAGGATAATCGTCCAGACGAACATAAACAGGATCGCCGACACCGTGGTGATCATGGTGAACGCGGCAATCACGCTCGGGTTGACCATCAGCATGACCACACCGCCCAGCAGGCACATGCAGGAGAAGGTTAAACCCTTCGCCGGCACCGCACGCTTCGACAGCTTGGCGAACATCTTCGGCGCCTGACCATCCTGCGCCAGACCGAACAACATACGGCTGGTAGAGAACACGCCGCTGTTGGCCGAGGAGGCTGCGGAAGTCAGCACCACAAAGTTGATCAGGCTCGCCGCCGCCGGCAGGCCGACCAGCACGAACAGCTCAACGAACGGGCTCTTGCTCGGCACCACGGAGCTCCACGGCGTCACCGACATAATCACAATCAGCGCGAAGACGTAGAACATAATGATACGCAGCGGGATGGAGTTAATCGCCCGTGGCAGGGATTTCTCCGGGTCTTTGGTTTCGGCGGCGGTGGTCCCCACCAGCTCAATCCCCACGAAGGCGAACACCGCAATCTGGAAGCCGGCAAAGAAGCCGCTCAGCCCTTTCGGGAACCAGCCGCCGTCATTCCACAGATGGGCGAAAGAGGCTTCGACGCCGGTCGGCGATTTGAAATGCATCATGACCATCACCAGGCCGACGACGATTAGCGCCACAATGGCGACGATTTTGATCATCGCGAACCAGAACTCCATTTCGCCAAACATTTTGACGGTGGCCAGGTTCAGGCCCAGCAGCAGCAGGATCACCGCCAGCGAGGCGACCCAGTCGGAGAGTCCGGGAAACCAGAACTGCGCGTAGGCGGTGATCGCCACTACGTCCGCCATTCCGGTGACGACCCAACAGAACCAATAGGTCCAGCCGGTAAAGTAACCCGCCCACGGCCCCAGCAGATCGGCCGCAAAATCGCTGAAGGATTTATATTCGAGGTTCGACAGCAGTAATTCGCCCATGGCTCGCATAACGAAAAACAGCATAAAACCGATAATCATATAAACAAAAATAATAGATGGCCCGGCAAGGCTGATAGTTTTGCCAGAACCCATAAATAACCCAGTGCCGATCGCCCCGCCAATCGCAATCAGCTGAATATGTCGGTTTGTGAGATTTCGCCGTAGCGATTGTTCAGTCGGCTCCTGCTCAATAGCAGCGACTTTAACCTGATCTACCATGTGATTTCTTCCTGTTGTACCTGTCTGTGTTGTTCAGGCTCTGATGGCCCGTCGTCTGTCATTAACCCCAGCAAGGGCTAGTCGATATTAGGTAAGAATCGGAGGGATGAATACTATGATTTAGATATAATGTTAATTTTATGTTTAAAGTGAGTGTTATATCACTCATCCACCGCGAAATAGCTCACAAAAATACACCCATACGCGATGAATGCAAAACATAATTCTAATTAATTTTTAACTTAAGGATTTTACGCTATTTTTGCGGCTTCCCCCGCCTTAAGGGAAGAGGAAGCCTCTGCTGTTTAGATAATATCCAGCAGTTCAACTTCGAAGATCAGGGTGCTGAACGGAGGAATCGACGCGCCAGCGCCGCGTTCGCCGTAGGCCAGGTTGTGCGGGATCGTCAGTTCCCATTTAGAACCGACCGGCATCAGGGTCAGCGCTTCAATCCAGCCGCCGATCACGCCGGTCACCGGGAATTCAGCTGGCTCACCACGGGCGACGGAGCTGTCGAAGACGGTGCCGTCGATCAGTTTACCGGTGTAGTGCACGCGTACGCGATCGGTACGTGCCGGGATCGGGCCTTCGCCCTGGGTCAGTACGCGGAACTGCAGACCAGATTCGGTGCTATTCACACCCTCTTTCTCGCGGTTTTCATCGAGGTATTTCTGGCCGTCGGCGGCCATAGCCTGGAAACGTTCGCGGCGTACGGCGTCAGCACGCTCGTGGATTTCACGCAGCGCACGGTGAACGGCTTCTACCGGCACCTGCGGCTGGTTACCTTCCAGCGCATCAGCGATACCCGCTACCAGCGCTTCCGGCAGCAGCCCCTGCAGGCCGGATTCGCTCAGCTGTTGTCCAACCTGCAAGCCGATACCGTAACTTGCCTGCGCTTCGATAGTGTCAAAAGTTGGGGTTGCCATCTTTGTTCCTTTTTGGGTGATAAACATCAAGAGAAAAGCGTGCGAAAGCATAACAGCCATAGCGAAATGGGTAAAACTTTGTCGGCGGATGATGACAAATCTCAGCGAAACAGAAACAATAGGCGGCAGCAGGTTAACTTTACTTTGTTCCGGTCATCAGGACGTTAGCCATCTATACTCATATGCAGGATAAAAATATGCGGAGCAGGAGGAAAGCCATGCCCGGGCGCTTTGAACTGACATCTACCCTGGCGAAGATCTGGCACGCCCCGGATCATTTTCGCCTCCTGGACCCGCTGCCCCCGATGCACCGCCGGGGTATCATCGCAGGCTTCCTGTTGGTTATCATCGGCATTCTGCTTCCCTCAGACGATAGCCAAAACCCGGCCTCCACCAGCCGTGAAGCAAACCTGAATCTGCAGTCGCAGTCCCAGCCGCAAGCTGGCGGCAATCAGGCCGTTCCGCTCCCGCCGATCACCAATACGCC
Organism: Klebsiella variicola; assembly: GCF_000828055.2. Taxonomy (NCBI): domain Bacteria; kingdom Pseudomonadati; phylum Pseudomonadota; class Gammaproteobacteria; order Enterobacterales; family Enterobacteriaceae; genus Klebsiella; species Klebsiella variicola. The sequence continues at coordinate 5,007,495 of NZ_CP010523.2, forward strand.
GACCGTGAGCGATGCCGATCAGATGGCGCCCGTCGCCCCGGAGCCGATTCAGGACGAGCAGCCAGATCAGGCGCAGACGCAGCAGCCTGCTTCCCAACCGTATCAATCCTCGCAGCAGCAGTCCGCACCGGGCATTGAGCAGCAGTGGCGGACCTATCGCATCGAGTCAGGCAAAACCCTGGCCCAGCTGTTCCGCGATCATGGGCTGCCGGCCACCGACGTCTACGCGATGGCGCAGGTTGAAGGCGCTGGCAAACCATTAAGCACGTTGCAGAGTGGACAGACGGTGCAAATTCGGCAGAACGCCAACGGCGTAGTCACCGGCCTCACTATCGATACCGGCAACGGCCAGCAGGTGTTGTTTACCCGCCAGTCGAACGGCAGCTTTGTGCGTGCGCGATAGCGGAGAAGACGACAGCAAGCATTACGCCGCCGCAAAATGAAGGGCGCTAAAAAGCAAAACGCCGGCACAAGGCCGGCGATTTGTTGTTACCAGAACGTAAGAAGCCGATTACTCAGCAACCACGTTGATGATAACTTTAGCGAATACTTCGCTGTGAACCTGGAAGTCCACTTCGTGCTCGCCAACGTTACGCAGAACGCCGTTCGGCAGGCGAACTTCGCTCTTAGCAACTTTAACGCCTGCTGCAGTAACAGCGTCAGCGATGTCGCGAGTACCGATGGAACCGAACAGTTTACCTTCGTCGCCAGCTTTGGACGCGATGGTTACGGATTCCAGGGCGTTGATCTGCGCAGCACGAGCTTCAGCAGCTGACAGAACGTCAGCCAGTTTGGCTTCCAGTTCAGCGCGACGTGCTTCGAAGAATTCAACGTTTTTCTTGGTAGCAGGAACAGCTTTACCCTGCGGGACCAGGAAGTTACGAGCATAGCCCGCTTTAACGTTAACCTGATCACCCAGGCTACCCAGGTTTGCTACTTTATCAAGCAGAATAACTTGCATTACCTTATCCTCTCAAAGTCGTATTAATGGACCGTGACCGATTACTGATGACGATCAGTGTACGGCAGCAGGGACAGGTAGCGAGCGCGTTTGATAGCGCGAGCCAGCTGACGCTGGTATTTTGCACGGGTACCGGTGATACGGCTCGGGACAATCTTACCGCTTTCGGTGATGTAGTTTTTCAGCGTAGCGATATCTTTATAGTCGATCTCTTGAACGCCTTCCGCGGTGAAACGGCAGAACTTGCGACGACGGAAATAACGTGCCATATGGCTAGTCTCCAGAATCTATCAATTCAATCTGCTCGGCATGCAGAACCATTTTGCTCAAGCCGTTCTTTGCCTTATGGCAAGAGATGAACCCTCGAACGGTTACTGCGCTACCGACCGTTATACTGTGAGTAATGGCCTGGTTTTCGTGACCGCTAATAATAACGGGCATTTGACACCATGCCTGCCGGTGAAAACCGGCTTCCTCCTGCACTGAACGATGCTCAAGCACGAACTGGCAGTGAGGAATTCCTGACGGGCTGACCTTACGAAGTGGAGTCCTGCAAATAATGCCGGACAGCTCCAGACGGTTGGTCATCAGGATTACTCTTCAGAATCCCCAGCTTCAGAATCATCTGCGGTTTCGTTGGCGAAATCTTCGCGACGCTCACGGCGCTCGTCTTTCGCTTTAACCATCGGAGATGCTTCGGTAACAGCGTGCTTAGTACGCATTACCATGCTGCGGATAACGGCGTCGTTGAAGCGGAAGTTAGTTTCCAGCTCATCGATCGCTTCCTGCGGCGCTTCAACGTTCAGCAGAACGTAGTGAGCTTTGTGCAGTTTGTTGATCGGATAAGCCAGCTGACGGCGGCCCCAGTCTTCCAGACGGTGGATCGTACCTGCTGCTGCAGTGATTGCACCAGTGTAACGTTCGATCATGCCCGGAACCTGTTCGCTCTGGTCAGGATGGACCATAAAAACGATTTCGTAATGACGCATCGAATTGCTCCTTACGGATTATTCAGCCTCCTGTCTGGGTCAGCCGCGGCCCATGGAGGCAAGGAACGTGTTAAAGGGCGGCTGAAAAATTGACGCGTCATTCTAATGGCGCCCCCCCAGGAACACAAGCGGATTTGCACAAATAATTCGCACTAAGCGCCAAGTGGCGCTAAGTGGGTGATTTAAAATTAACCAATAAAGGAAGCGGCATTTTTTTGAACGACTGCATCAGAAAAGGTCGCCATGCGACGAACGCGCAGCGATTACACTTATATCAGAGCCAAACGACCACAGGAGAGCCCCCGAGTCAGCGTCAGGACTGTCAGTCAGGAGCGTAGTATATGAAACTGAAAATCATCGCCATGATGGCTGCGCTTTTCTTCAGCGCCAACGCGCTGGCAGCTATCCAAATCACCGAACGTCAGGCCCGCAACATGGACGACGTGCAGAGCCTCGGCGTTATCTATATCAATCATAACATGGCCACTGAGCACGAGGCCGAGCAGGCCCTTAGCCAGATGAGCGATGCGCAGGGGGCGAAATACTTTCAGCCTATCCTGATGCACGAACCCGAAACCAACGGCCCGCTTCGCGCCAGCGCGGTGATATACCGCTAACGCCTGCCCGACTCTTCGCCTCTCTTCGCGAGGGGCGAAGCGAGGTTTTCACCTAAACGCAATTGAGAATTATTTTACAAACCGACTTATCAGCGCCATCGCAACCTGATTTAATCAGCCACTCGCCATTTGATAATCAGGAGTGATTGATGGTTCCGCGTTTCGCCACTTTAGGCCGTATCCCCAAAGGCGTTTGGGTACTCGGCGGCGTCAGCCTGCTGATGGATGTCTCCTCCGAGATGATCCACAGCCTCTTACCGTTGTTTATGGCCACCACCCTCGGCGCCAGCGTGATAATTATCGGTCTTATCGAGGGACTGGCGGAAGCCACCGCCCTGATCCTGAAAGTCTTCTCCGGCGTGATCAGCGACTATGTCGGCAAGCGCAAAGGACTAGCGCTGCTGGGATACGGCCTGGGCGCGCTCAGTAAGCCGCTGTTTGCCATCGCCCCCACCGCCGGAGTGGTGTTTAGCGCCCGCATGATTGACCGCGTAGGCAAAGGTATTCGCGGCGCGCCGCGCGATGCGCTGGTTGCCGACGTCACCCCGCCGGAGATCCGCGGCGCCGCCTACGGGCTCCGCCAGGCGCTGGATACCGTCGGCGCCTTTCTCGGCCCGCTGCTGGCGGTGCTGCTGATGTTTATCTGGGCCAACGATTTTCACGCTATTTTCTGGGTGGCGGTCATTCCCGCCGTGCTCTCCATTCTCCTGCTCGGGTTTGGCCTGCAGGAGCCAAAATCCGCCATCGCACACAAACGCAGCAATCCGCTGAAGCGCGAAAACCTGAAAAAGCTCTCCGCCGCCTACTGGTGGGTAGTCGCCATCGGCAGCATCTTCACCCTCGCCCGCTTCAGCGAAGCCTTTCTGGTGCTGCGCGCCCAGCAGATGGAGATCCCGCTGTTTACCATCCCGCTGGTGATGGTGGCGATGAACCTGGTCTACAGCCTCACGGCTTACCCGTTCGGTAAACTCTCAGACAGCATGAGCCACAGCAAACTGCTGCAGTGGGGACTGCTGGTGCTGATCCTCGCCGATATCGTGCTGGCGCTCAGCGGCCACTGGAGTACGCTACTGCTCGGCGTCGCGCTGTGGGGGATTCATATGGGAATGACCCAGGGCCTGCTGGCAGCGATGGTTGCGCATACCGCGCCGCCGGAACTACGCGGTACGGCATTCGGTATGTTCAACCTGATGAGCGGCCTGGCGCTGCTGCTGGCCAGTACCGGCGCAGGGGTACTGTGGGAAACCTTCGGCGCCGCCTCGACGTTTTACGCCGGCGCGATAATTTGTATGGTCACGCTCATCGGCATGCGCGTGATGCCGTCGGCCTATCGTCAGGGCTAAAAAAACGGCTCCGGGGCCAGACCAGTTGCTTCACCGTGAGGGGTGAAAGCCCCGGAGCGCGCTATCTACTTTTGCCCATAGTAGGCGTTTGGCCCATGCTTACGCTGAAAATGCTTATTCATCAGCCAGCTATCGATGGGCTGCAACTGCGGATTAATCCCGCGGGCAATCCACGCCATGCGCGCCACTTCTTCCATTACCACCGCGTTGTGTACCGCCTCGTGGGCGTCTTTGCCCCAGGCAAACGGCCCGTGCTGATAGACGACGATCCCAGGCGTATGCAGCGGATTCGACGCGCCCAGCGTTTCGATAATCACCTGCCCGGTGTTCAGCTCGTAAGCCTCGTCCACCTCCTGTGCGCTAAGCGCCCGGGTACAGGGGATATCACCGAAGAAGTAGTCCGCATGGGTGGTGCCGAGCGCCGGGATCGCCAGCCCCGCCTGCGCCCAGGCGGTGGCATGCGTCGAGTGGGTATGCACCACTCCGCCAAGGTCGGGATAACGACGATAGAGCGCCAGATGGGTGGCGGTATCAGAGGAGGGGCGATACAGCCCTTCCACCACGTTGCCCTCAAGATCCACGACAACCATATCGTCCGCCTTCATGGTCTCATAGGCGACGCCGCTGGGCTTGATCGCCACCAGCCCGCGCTGCCGGTCAATGGCGCTGACATTGCCCCAGGTGAAGGTCACCAGACCGTAGCGCGGCAGATCCATATTGGCCTCGAACACCTGCTGTTTCAGTTGTTGCATTACGCCGCCTCCATCAGGCCCGCGCGGGCCATCCGCGCCTTCACCCAGTCACGTGCCTTCGCCACCTCCGCCAGCGGATCAGCGCTGGTTTCGCTCCACATCTCAATCAGATACGGTCCGCAGTAGCCGGTCTGCTTGAGCGTTTCGAAGCAGCGTTCAAAATCGACCACCCCTTCGCCAAACGGCACGTTTTTAAAGACGCCAGGTTTCGTGTCTTTGACGTGTACCGCCACGATATGCCCGCTCCCCGCCTTCAGTTCCATCTGGACGTCGTTATCCCACGCTGACAGATTGCCGATATCAGGGTAAAGCTGGAACCACGGATTATTCAGGTAATGGGCGTAGCCTAAGGCCTTACTGATCGAGTTCATCAGCGGGTAATCCATGATCTCCATCGCCAGCGTGACCTGGGCACGGCTGGCCATTTCGACGCTCTGTTTCAGGCCGTCGCGAAAGCGGCGGCGCGTCTCATCGTTCGCCTGCTGGTAATAGACGTCGTAGCCTGCCAGCTGGATCACCCGGATCCCCACATCCTGCGCCAGCTGGATGGCTTTACGCATAATTTCCAGCCCCTGATGACGCACCGCGTCGTCTTCACTACCCAGCGGAAAACGGCGATGGGCGCTAAGGCACATCGATGGTACCCGGACGCCGGTGTCAGCCACCGCCTTGACCAGCGCCAGACGCTGCTCGGGGCTCCAGTCCAGTCGCGCAAGGCGCACGTCCGTTTCATCGAGAGACATTTCCACAAAATCAAAGCCCAGCGCCTTCGCCAGCTGCAGCCGCTCCAGCCAGCACTCCCCGGCGGGGAGCGCTTTTTCATAGATGCCGAGCGGAATGGATTTCGCCAACATAACCGCTCCTTAACCCCACAGCTGGGCGATAGAGCGTTTAAACTGGCGCGCCGCTTCCACCGGCGAGGCGGCATCGCGGATGCTGCGCCCGGCAATAAAGACGTGAATAGGGATACCCGCGAACAGCGGCAGGTCTTCCAGCGCCAGACCGCCGGTGACAGTCACTTTGAAGCCCATATCGGACAAACGTTTAATCGCGCTGATATCCGCCTCGCTCCACGCCACGCCTGCCGCCTGTGCGTCGCGGCTGCGGTGATAGACCACCTGCTGAATACCCGCCTCGCGCCATGCCTGCGCCTGCTCCCAGGTCCAGAAGCCGGTCAGCTCAATTTGCACATCGCCGTTAAATTCTTTGGCGACGTCCAGCGCCCCTTTGGCGGTATTGATATCGGCACAGCAGATCACCGTGACCCAGTCGGCGTTGGCTTCAAAGCACATCCGCGACAGGATCTTGCCGGCGTCGGCAATTTTGGCGTCCGCCAGCACGATTTTATGCGGATACAGCGCCTTCAGATCGCGCACCGCACGCACCCCTTCGCCGACGCAAAGAATAGTGCCGACTTCAATGATATCCACCTCTTCGGCGATCAGGCGGGTCGTTTCATAGGCGCTGGCCAGCGTTTGGTTGTCCAGAGCGACCTGTAACATAGGTAATGACATGATGGTGTTCCTTTTAAACAGCCGCCGCGGTGGCGTTTTTGATTAAATCCAGCACTTCCTGCTCGCTACGGCAGGCGCGTAAACGGTCGAAATTGGCTTCATCGTCAAACAGGTTAACGATCTGCATGATGCCCACCTCCTGGTGGGTGGTGGCGTCAACCGCCGCCATGGTGATCAGAATGTCGACCGGGTCGTTATCTTCATGGTTGAAAATCAGCGGTTTCTTTAGCGTGACCAGCGCAAAGCCGGTTTTTTTGACGCCCTCTTCCGGCCGCCCGTGCGGCATCGCCAGCCCGGGGGCAATCACAAAATAGGGGCCGTGCTCGGCCACGCCGTCGAGAATGGCCTGGTAATAGCGCGGTTCCACGACGTCGGCGGCCACCAGCAGGTCGACGCCGATTTTTACCGCCTCCTGCCAGGTTTCCGCTTCCGCCTGCAGGCGAATGGAGTGGTTCTGCGCCAGCGATTCATGAAGTTTCATGGCCGCTCCTTATTTCACGTCCTGCGGGAAGTGAGTTTTAATCACCTCCAGCAGTTTTGGGCCGAAATCCGCCGGCGACAGCATATTGCGTACGCCCACCACGTGTTTATTGCCGGAGACGGTAATCTCCCCCGCGATATGGGTTGAAGCGATGATGATATCCGCGCCGTTCAGTTCGCTTTTGTATTCACCTACCGCGCAGCTGTTTACCGTGTGGTCGATGTTGGATTGCGTCAGGAACTGATCCACCTTCATTTTCATGATCATGGAACTGCCTTGCCCGTTGCCACACACAGCCAGAATACGTACGGTCATAATCAGAACTCCTTATTGGGCAGAGGCCTCTGCCAGTTGTTTTTCCGCGTCTTCCTCGGCACGCAGCGCGCGGCCGGCGAAGAACATATAAGCCAGTGCAATCAGGATGATGACGGCCATAAACGCCAGCCCGATGGAGGCGAAGCCCTGCATCATCGGCGGCGCCAGAATCGACCAGTCCGCCATCCCCATCCAGGCGCTCATACCGGTGAGCTTCACCGCCCATACGCAGCCGAAAATTTCAACCATGCCCATCACCAGGCAGATCTTGAGCGCCGCACGCCAGCCGCCGAAATGGTTGGCAAAAACGCCAATCGTCGCGTTGGAGAAGAACATCGGGATAAAGCCTGGAATAATCAGAATTGAAGAGCCGATGCCGACCAGAATGCCGACGGCAATCAGCTGGCCGATGGTGCCCCACATAAAGCCCCACACCACCGCATTCGGCGCAAAGCTGTAGATCGCGGCGCAGTCAATCGCCAGCACCGCGCCGGGGATCAGGCGTTGCGAGATGCCGTTGAAGGCTTCGGACAGTTCGGCGACGAACATCCGCACGCCCTGGGTAATGATGAAAATGGCCACCGCGAAGGAGAAACCGGTCTGCAGGATATAGACCGTCCAGTGGGTTTTGCCCGCCATCGCCTGCACCACATCAATACCGAAGGAAAGCAGGATCGCGCCAAAGAAAATGGTCATCACAATCGCGGTAGAGACGATGTTGTCGTGGAAGATATTCAGCCAGCCGGGCAGCTTGAGGTCTTCGACGCTCTCCTCTTTTTTCCCCAGATACGGCGCCACTTTGTAAGCAATCCACGAGGCAAACTGCTGCTGGTGACCGATGGAAAAACCGCAGCCGTCGGTGACCAGTTGGGTAGGCTTGAACATCATGTTGGAGGTGATCCCCCAGTACAGAGAGACCAGTACCGCGGTGCAGATAATGGTCGTCCACATCCCGTAACCAAAGATGAAGAACGAGACCGCAATCAGCCCCGCCTGCTGAAACATGATATGGCCAGTCAGCATGATGGTGCGGATACCGGTAATGCGGCGCAGCAGGACGTAACAGATGTTCAGCGCCAGTGCCAGGAGCACCGCATACCCTACCCAGCTGTAGGCCTCGCCCATCCGGTCGATGGTCGCCATCATCGAGGCGTAAGTATCGGAAATCGCGCCATTGATGCCATAGACCTCTGACATTTTCGCCACCACCGGCTTAAAGGTGCTGGTGAGGATGCCGGAACCGGCTTGTAACAGCATGAAACCAATGATGGTTTTGATCGTACCTTTGATAATCACGCTGACGCTTTTACGCAACAGGATATAGCCAAGGCAGGTCACGATACCCAGCAGCAGCGGGGCATTGGTCATGACCTGATTAAAGAAGACGGTAAAGATGTTGTAGAGGATCTCCATAACACACTCCAGAAGAGGAAGGCTTTGAACGCGCATGTCGCTCAGCAGTTGTCGTCGCCCTCACTCTAATAATCAAAAATAATCACAACAAGATTGAATTTGATTAAATGTGACGTACGCCGCAATAATCCTCACTTTCACTCTGGTCATTACCAATTATGTACGTAGACACACAAATAAACATTTTTAAATCATATAGATAAAACAACATCTAACGTCAATTTGAGCGGATGGAGCCCGGAAATTATGCGCGACGCCTCGCAAAAATGCAGGAAAACGAGATTGCAATCTTGAAAACACAGTGACAACATAAATCAAAACCAATCAAATACTGATCACTTTTGAAAATGCATGAGGAAGACCGCGATGAGTAAAGTCCAAACCATCACCCGAGAATCATGGATCCTGAACACTTTTCCGGAATGGGGTAGCTGGCTGAATGAAGAGATTGAACAAGAGCAGGTTGCGCCAGGCACCTTCGCCATGTGGTGGCTGGGCTGTACCGGCATCTGGTTAAAATCCGAGGGTGGGGCTAACGTCTGCGTCGATTTCTGGTGCGGCACCGGTAAACAGAGCCACGGCAATCCGCTGATGAAAACCGGCCATCAAATGCAGCGGATGGCGGGGGTGAAGAAACTGCAGCCGAACCTGCGCACCACCCCGTTCGTGCTCGATCCGTTCGCCATTCGCCAGATTGACGCAGTACTGGCGACCCATGATCATAACGATCATATTGACGTCAACGTCGCCGCCGCCGTGATGCAGAACTGCCCGGCCGATGTGCCCTTTATTGGGCCGAAAACCTGTGTCGACCTGTGGATCGGCTGGGGCGTACCGAAAGCGCGCTGTATCGTCATGAAGCCCGGTGATGTGGTGAAGATCAAAGACATTGAGATCCACGCGCTCGACGCGTTTGATCGCACAGCGCTGATCACCCTCCCGGCGGATCAAAAAGCCGCCGGCGTGCTGCCGGACGGCATGGACCAGCGCGCAGTCAACTATCTGTTTAAAACGCCGGGCGGCAATCTCTACCACAGCGGCGATTCCCACTACTCCAACTACTACGCGAAGCACGGCAACGAGCATCAAATTGACGTCGCCCTCGGCTCGTATGGCGAGAACCCGCGCGGCATCACCGACAAAATGACCAGCGCCGATATCCTGCGTATGGCGGAGTCGCTCAACGCCAAAGTGGTGATCCCGTTCCACCATGATATCTGGTCAAACTTTCAGGCCGATCCGCAGGAGATCCGCGTCCTGTGGGAGATGAAAAAGGATCGTCTGAAGTACGGCTTCAAGCCGTTTATCTGGCAGGTCGGCGGCAAATTTACCTGGCCGCTGGATAAAGACAATTTCGAATATCACTACCCGCGCGGCTTCGATGACTGCTTCACCATTGAGCCGGACCTGCCGTTCAAATCCTTCCTGTAAGCCGCCTCCGGCAGGCACTGCCTGCCGGAAATACCCCGTCTCAGGGTTAGTATTTTCACATGATTTCAAATATCATCTTTGCCGTTCACTTTTAATCGGATTCGCTCATGACGGAAGCGCAAAGGCACCAAATTCTGCTGGATCTGCTCGCCCAAACGGGGTTTGTTACCGTAGAGCAGGTGATGTCGCGGCTCGGGATCTCACCCGCAACCGCCCGACGTGATATCAACAAGCTGGATGAAAGCGGCAAACTGAAAAAGGTTCGCAATGGCGCGGAAGCCATTAGTGAGCAGCGCCCCCGCTGGACGCCGATGAATATCCATCAGGCGCAAAACCTGGATGAAAAAGTGCGTATCGCACGCGCCGCTTCGCAGCTGATCGCGCCGGGGGAAAGTATCGTCATTAACTGCGGCTCCACCGCCTTTCTGCTGGGGCGGGAACTGTGCGGTAAACCGGTGCAGATCATCACCAACTATCTGCCGCTGGCTAATTACCTGATCGACCAGGAGCACGACAGCGTGATTATCATGGGTGGACAGTACAACCGCAGCCACGCCATCACACTCAGCCCCCACGGTAGCGAAAACAGCCTGTATGCCGGGCACTGGATGTTCACCAGCGGCAAAGGACTCACCGCCGAAGGGCTCTACAAAACCGATATGTTGACCGCCATGGCCGAGCAGAAAATGCTCAACGTGGTCGGCAAACTGGCGGTGCTGGTCGACAGCAGCAAGGTCGGCGAGCGCGCCGGGATGTTATTCAGCCAGGCCGGGCAAATTGACGTGGTGATCACCGGGAAACAGGCTGATGCCGCAATCCTCAAACAGCTTGAGGATCAGGGCGTCAGCGTGATCCGCGTTTAAAGATGCTGGCGGAAAAAGGCGACCGTCGCGGCCAGCGCCTCTGGCGTAATACGATGGCGGACGCCCTTTTGCCAGAGGCAGGTCAGCCTGGCGGCAAGATCGCCTTGCCGCAGCGCCTGCTCAAGACGGAAGGTCTCTTCCGGCGGCACCACATCGTCAGCGTCCCCATGCCAGAGCAACAGCGGTCGCCGGGCAAGGGACGCCAGCTGATGGCTGACATCCCATTCGCGGAGACTGTCAGCATCAAAGCCAGGCGAGGGAAACAGGGTTTGCGACAGCGAACGAAAATAGCCCGACCCCATCAGACAAGCGACGCTGTTCAGTTCGGGATGGTGCGTCATGATGCCCAGCGCCGTCATCCCTCCCATCGAGGCGCCAGCCACCGCCAGCCGCTCTCCCTCCAGCCATCCCTCGGCGATAATCGCCTCGCGCAACGCGGGAAACTCCCTGAAATTCTGCTGCAGGATCGGCCAGAAGCGCTGCATCCGCCCGGCTTCGTCGCCCTGATAACGCGCCCCATGCTCCGGCGCATCCGGCATGATCACCCGGAAGCCCGCCTCGGCCAACGCCACCGCAAAGTAGCTGTAAACCAGCTTCGAGGAGGTAAAGCCATGATAAAAGACGATACAGGGCAAGGGTTTATCCAGACTCTCCTGCGGGCAGGCATGCAAAATTTCACCGCCGCCGAGGTTGCGCATTTCTAGTGCAATCATTTATCGTCTCCCTTCTCTATCGTGGTAAGGCGTCATGGGAAAATTCATTCACCGGGCAACCCAGTTTGCTACGATTCATAATGTTGAGAACCCGGTTACGCTTTCACAACATTTTCATTCGAAAATCGCGTCAGAGATAACAGTTCGGGAACATTCCCCGGCAATCCTGTTAAGGCTACCACTACACTATCACTATCAGGAAACGAGATATGGTTATGCGCAGGTTTTCACCGTGGTTACTGGCTATCGTCCTCAGCGGGTGTAGTGCCCTGCAGGGAACGCCGGAAGCCCCGCCGCCCGCCACCGCCCATCCGCAGGAGATCCAGCGTAACCAGACGGCTGGCCTGCAGAAAATGGCCACGGTGAGTGTGCTGATGTACGGTTCGCCGATGGATGTCGAAGCGGCGCTGAAGGCCAAAGCAGAAGCGGCCAAAGCCGATTACTACGTCATCATCATGATCGATGACACCATGGTACCCGGCCAGTGGTATTCGCAGGCGATCCTCTATCGTCGATGACGAGGCGGCGTCTTTAAATCTGCTTTACACAGCTTTGCGTCCATTCACGTTCTCCTGTGCATAATAACGTTCGGCCAGCCACCTGGCAGGACGTTAGCAACGGACTGCCCTTGGGACTACGTGAAATGGAGCTGACGATGAAACGATCTTTTACCCTACCCAGCCTGCTGTTTACCGCTGCGACGGCCAATACGTCCGCGCAGTCAGCCGAATTCGCCAGCGCGGATTGCGTCACTGGCCTGAATGAAATCGGTCTGATCTCCGTCACTAATCTTTCCGGCAGCCAACAGGATGTGGAGCACGCCATTGCCCGCAAAGCGGACGAGCAAGGCGCCTCCTGGTATCGCATTATTCAGATGTACGAAGAACAACAGCCGGACAGCTGGCGCGTTCAGGCCATTCTCTACGCCTGAGGCGCCTGGCGCCCGCGCCCCATGGCCCGCAGCAGCAGGTCGTCGAGGGTCGGCGCATCAAGACGCATGCCGCCGCGGGTGTCGAGCATCATCCGACACCAGGCTTCAGCCAGCGGCGGCGAAGCGTGGCGCAGCATCTGCGCCCCCGCGCCAAGACGATAGACCAGCCGGGCAATCTCTCTCCCCTGCTCTTCGGCGGGCCGTCTCAGCAGCTGCTGCAGTTGACGCCACGCGCGGTCGAGATGGCGATTCTGTCCTTTCACCTCCGCGCACTCTGCCGCCAGCAGCTCCATCGCCGCCGGCTGCTTGCTGAGCACCCGCATGACATCGAGACACATAATGTTGCCGGAACCTTCCCAGATGCTGTTGACCGGCATCTCACGGTAGAGGCGCGGGAGTTCGCTCTCCTCGCAATAGCCGATGCCGCCGAGCACTTCCATCGCCTCGGCGACAAACGGGATGCCGGCCTTACAGATGGCAAACTTGGCCGCCGGCGTAAACAGGCGCGCCCAGGCGCTTTCCCGGGCATCCTCCCGACGGTCCCAGGCGCGAGCCAGGCGAAACAGAAACGCGGTTTGCCCCTCCAGACGCAGCGCCATTTGCCCCAGCAGCTGGCGCATCATCGGCTGATCGACCAGGTTTTTGCCAAACGCCTGACGCTGTAGCGCGTGATACAGCGCCACCGAGAAGGCGCGACGCATCAGGGCATGGCTGCCCAGCGCGCAGTCAAAGCGGGTCAGGCCGCCCATCCTGAGGATCTGCCGCACGCCGTCGCCCTCTTCGCCCACCAGCCAGCCGCAGGCATCATAAAACTCCACTTCACTGCTGGCGTTGGAGCGGTTGCCAAGCTTCTCTTTTAAGCGTTCAAGACGCACGCCGTTGCGCTGCCCGTCGGGCAGCAGACGCGGCACAAAGAAGCACGACAGTCCCGCGGGGGCCTGGGCCAGCACCAGGTGGGCATCGCTCTGCGGCACTGAGAAGAACCACTTGTGTCCCACCAGCCGGTAAAACCCTTCCGCCGTTTTCTCCGCTCGGGTGGTATTGCTCAGCACATCGGAGCCCCCTTGCTTCTCGGTCATCCCCATGCCGATCAGCAGGCCGCGCTTCTGGCCGCCAGGCGCGAGGTGGGGATCGTAACGGTCGCTCAGCAGCGGCGACAGCCAGTCGCGAAAGGGCGCGGGCAGGGCGTGCTGCAGCAGGGGCGTCGCGGCGAAGGTCATGGTAATCGGGCACAACGTCCCGGCCTCCACCTGGGCATGGAGCAGAAAGCGGGCGGCACGCGCCACAAACGCGCCTTCGCGGGCATCCTCCTGCCAGGCGAGGTTATGCACCCGGTTCGCACACAGCCCCTGCATCAGCAGGTGCCAGGCGGGATGAAAGCGCACGTCGTCCAGCCGGGCGCCGGTGGCGTCATAGCGCAGCAGCTCCGGCGGGTTACTGTTGGCCAGGCGTCCCAGCTCCAGCGATTCGGCGGTCCCCAGCTGCTGGCCTATGCTGGCGAGCAAATCGCCATCCCAGCCAGCGCCTTCGCGAGCCACCGCTTCTCGTAGGGCGGTATCGGACAGGAAAAGATTGCTGTTATTCAGCGGAGTCGGTTGATTAAAAACGGTGTGCGTTTGCCAGTGCATCGTGTCTCCCTCCATCAATGGCGATAGCCATAAGTATGGTTTTCCAGGGGGATTCTCGCCCGCGAAAGCGGTCACAAAAAAGCCATCCCGGAGGATGGCTTTTTTGGATTCGTCGACGGTTCAGCTTAGCTGCGCTGGCGCACCGCTTCAAACAGGCAGATGCCGGTGGCCACCGAGACGTTCAGCGAGGAGACGCTACCCGCCATCGGGATGCTGATCAGCTCATCGCAGTGCTCGCGGGTCAGACGACGCATACCTTCACCTTCAGCGCCCATCACCAGCGCCATCGGGCCGGTCATTTTGCTCTGGAACAGCGTATGGTCGGCTTCGCCAGCGGTCCCGACGATCCAGACGTTCGCTTCCTGCAGCAGACGCATGGTACGCGCCAGGTTGGTCACGCGGATCAGCGGGACGTTCTCCGCCGCGCCGCAGGCCACTTTCTTCGCCGTCGCATTCAGCTGAGCGGAACGATCTTTTGGCACGATCACCGCATGCACACCAGCGGCATCAGCGCTACGCAGGCAGGCGCCGAGGTTGTGCGGATCGGTTACGCCGTCGAGGATCAGCAGGAACGGCTGATCGTGCTGCGCCAGCAGATCCGGCAGATCGTTCTCCTGATACTGACGTCCTGGCTTCACGCGGGCAATGATCCCCTGATGCACCGCGCCTTCGCTCTTCTCATCGAGGAACTGGCGGTTGGCCACCTGAATCACCACGCCCTGCGCTTCCAGGGCATGGATCAGCGGCAGCAGGCGCTTATCCTCACGGCCTTTCAGAATATAAACTTCCTGAAAACGCTCAGGTGCGCGTTCCAGCAGTGCCTGCACCGCATGGATGCCGTAAATCATTTCACTCATTGATGTACTCGTTTTAGGTTCTGTTATCCGTCCCCTTCACCCCGTTCTGCGCCAGCAGACTTCTGGAGTGAAGGGACGTCAATCACTCGGCGATTTTCTTCTTTGCCGCGCGCTTGGCTTTGGTCGCGGCGGCGATTTTCTGTGTTTTCGCCGACGGTTTTTTCGCTTTCTTCTCGCCTTTGGGCTTCGCTTTAGCCTGGTCTTTTTCTTTGCGGAACGCGCTATCCGGCTCGAAGTTCACCTGTTTACCCACCTGGCGGCGACGGCCACCCGGTTTGCCAGAGGTGCTCTTTTTCGCTTTCTCACGGGCGGTTTTGCCAACATTACGCGGCGCACGCTCGCTGGAAATCAGGCTGAAATCAATCTTACGCTCATCCATGTTGACGGCTTCCACGCGGACTTCCACGCGGTCGCCCAGACGATAAGTCTGGCCGCCGGACTCGCCGATCAGCCGCTGGCCAACCTGGTCAAAACGGTAATAGTCGTTATCCAGGGAGGAGACATGCACCAGACCATCGATAAACAGATCGTTCAGGCGGACAAAGAAGCCAAAGCCGGTCACGCTGGCGATGACACCGGAGAAGGTGTTGCCCACCTGATCCTGCATGAAGTCGCACTTCAGCCAGTCGGACACTTCACGCGTCGCTTCGTCGGCGCGGCGCTCGGTCATCGAACAGTGCTGGCCCAGCTGGAGCATCTCTTCCATGCTGTAGTGCCAGCCGCCGGTCTCGGTGCTATTCCCTTTATGTCCCTGCTCTTTTGCCAGCAGATACTTGATGGCGCGGTGGAGCGACAGATCCGGGTAGCGGCGAATCGGCGAGGTGAAGTGGGCGTATGACTGCAGTGCCAGGCCAAAGTGGCCACGGTTTTCCGGATCGTAGACCGCCTGCTTCATGGAGCGCAGGAGCATCGTTTGCAGCATTTCGGCATCCGGACGATCGGCAATGGAGGTCAACAGTTCGGCGTAATCGCGCGGCTCCGGCTTGTTGCCGCCCGGCAGCTCCAGTCCCAGCTCAGCCAGCACGGTACGGAACGAGGTAATCGCTTCGGTGCTTGGCTTATCGTGGATACGGAACAGTGCCGGCTCCTGCGCTTTCTCAACGAAACGCGCGGCGGAGATGTTCGCCAGGATCATACACTCTTCAATCAGCTTATGCGCATCGTTACGCTGAGTCTGTTCGATACGCTCAATACGGCGTTCGGCATTGAAGATGAATTTAGCTTCTTCACTTTCAAATGAGATACCGCCGCGCTCTTCGCGGGCGCTCTCCAGCACTTTGTAGAGGTTATGCAGCTCTTCAATATGCTTCACCAGCGGCGCGTAGTGTTCGCGCAGCTCCTGATCGCCCTGCAGCATATGCCACACTTTGGTGTAGGTCAGGCGAGCATGTGAACTCATCACCGCTTCATAGAACTTAAAGCCGGTCAGGCGGCCTTTTGACGAAATCGTCATCTCGCACACCATACACAGGCGATCGACCTGCGGGTTCAGCGAGCACAGGCCGTTCGACAGCACTTCCGGCAGCATCGGTACCACCTGCGACGGGAAGTAGACCGACGTCCCGCGGCTACGCGCTTCGCCGTCCAGCGGCGTACCAGGGCGCACATAGTAGCTCACGTCGGCGATAGCCACCCACAGACGCCAGCCGCCGCCGCGTTTCTTCTCGCAGTACACCGCGTCATCGAAGTCGCGGGCATCTTCGCCATCAATAGTGACCAGCGGCAGAGAGCGCAGATCGACGCGTCCGGCTTTCGCCTCTTCCGGCACCTGCTCTTTGAGGCCGGAAACTTGTTTTTCCACCGCCGGCGGCCAGACGTAAGGAATTTCATGGGTACGCAGCGCCATATCGACGGCCATGCCGGTGCCCATGTTGTCGCCCAGCACTTCGACGATTTTCCCGACCGCTTTGGTGCGGCGGGTTGGGCGCTGGGTCAGTTCGACCACCACCACGTAGCCCATCCGCGCGCCCATAATATCTTCAGGCGGGATCAGGATATCGAAACTCAGGCGGCTGTCGTCCGGGACGACGAAGCCGACGCCAGCGTCGGTGAAGTAGCGGCCAACAATCTGGCTGGTTTTCGGTACCAGCACACGAACGATGCGCGCCTCGCGGCGGCCCTTACGGTCCGCACCCAGCGGCTGGGCCAGCACCTGGTCACCGTGAATACAGGTTTTCATCTGCTCTGACGACAGATACAGATCGTCCTTGCGCCCTTCAACGCGCAGGAATCCATAGCCATCACGGTGGCCAATAACGGTACCTTTGAGGAGATCAAGACGCTCCGGCAGCGCATAGCACTGGCGGCGTGTGAAGACCAGCTGACCGTCGCGCTCCATCGCGCGCAGGCGGCGGCGCAGCGCTTCTATTTGTTCTTCGCCCTCAATATTCAACTCGATGGCCAGCTCATCGCGGCTGGCAGGCTTTTCCCGTTTGGTTAAATGTTCGAGGATAAATTCCCGGCTCGGGATGGGATTCGCGTACTTCTCAGCTTCGCGTTCCTGGAATGGATCTTGTGACATATCGGTTCCTCCGTTGTCATCTCCGGCAGAGTGGCGTCACTCCACCAGTAATAATTTATAAAGCGGTTGATTCTTCTCAACCAAATCAGCCAGCGTATAGTTATCCAGCTCCTTGAGAAAACTCTGCGCGGCTTCAGCTAGCGCCTGTTTCAGACGACAGGCTGGTGTAATGTGGCAAAATTCGCTGCTGCAGTTGACCAGCGATAAGGGTTCAAGGTCGCGCACCACGTCGCCCACGCGGATCTGCCCTGCTGGTTTACCGAGGCGAATGCCCCCATTCTTCCCCCGCACGGCAGTCACGTAGCCCATGCGGCTTAACTGATTGATTATTTTAACCATATGATTACGGGAGACGCCATAGACCTCGGTCACTTCCGAGATGCTGGTCATGCGTCCTTCCGGCAGCGACGCCATATAAATCAGCGCGCGTAATCCGTAATCGGTGAAACTCGTTAACTGCACATAAACCTCAGGGAAAAGAAAACAGGGTATGTCGAGCGACATCATTATTATTGATGATAAACCAGCCAGCGCTCAGGCCGCTAATTTATTTGAAATGGGGCGGGCGAACAGCAAAAACAAGGGCGCCCGAACGGCGCCCCTTGAGAGTGATTACGCGTCGAACGGGTCGCGCAGAATCATGGTCTCGGTACGGTCTGGACCAGTAGAGATGATATCCACCGGCACGCCGGTCAGCTCTTCAATACGAGCGATGTAGTTCAGCGCTGCCTGCGGCAGACCGCTGCGCTCTTTCACGCCAAAGGTGGTTTCGGACCAGCCCGGCATGGTTTCGTAGATAGGCTCGATACCTTCCCAGTTGTCGGCAGCCAGCGGAGTGGTGGTCACTTCACGGCCGTCCGGCATACGGTAGCCGACGCAGATTTTCACTTCTTTCAGGCCGTCGAGGACGTCCAGTTTAGTCAGGCAGAAGCCGGACAGGGAGTTAATCTGCACCGCGCGGCGTACTGCAACCGCGTCCAGCCAGCCGGTACGACGACGACGACCGGTGGTGGCGCCGAATTCGTTACCCTGCTTGCAGAGGAACTCGCCAGTTTCATCAAACAGCTCGGTCGGGAACGGACCCGCGCCTACGCGAGTCGAGTAAGCTTTGATGATACCCAGTACGTAATCCACATAACGCGGACCCAGGCCAGAACCGGTTGCCACGCCACCCGCGGTGGTGTTAGAGGAAGTTACGTACGGATAGGTACCGTGGTCGATATCCAGCAGCGTGCCCTGCGCGCCTTCGAACATCACGAAGTCGCCGCGCTTACGCGCCTGATCCAGCAGATCGGAAACATCAACGACCATGCCGGTGAGGATGTCGGCAATCGCCATGACATCGTCCAGCACTTTCTGGTAGTCAACCGCTTCTGCTTTGTAGAAGTTCACCAACTGGAAGTTGTGATATTCCATCACTTCTTTCAGTTTGTCAGCGAAGGTGGCTTTATCAAACAGGTCGCCAACGCGCAGACCGCGACGAGCAACTTTATCTTCGTAAGCCGGGCCGATACCGCGACCGGTCGTACCGATAGCTTTCGCACCGCGTGCTTTCTCACGTGCGACGTCCAGCGCCACGTGATAGTCGAGGATAAGCGGGCAGGCTTCGGACAGCAGCAGACGCTCACGAACAGGGATACCACGGTCTTCCAGACCTTTCATCTCTTTCATCAGCGCAGCCGGAGACAGCACAACACCGTTACCGATGATGCTGATTACATTCTCACGGAGAATACCTGATGGAATAAGATGGAGGACGGTTTTTTCACCGTTGATTACGAGAGTATGGCCTGCGTTATGGCCACCCTGGTAGCGCACAACATATTTAGCCCGTTCTGTCAGGAGATCGACGATCTTCCCTTTACCTTCGTCACCCCATTGGGTGCCCAGTACGACGACGTTGTTACCCATTTTTCAAAATCACCGTTTGCTTAAAAATGGATTCTACCATCGCTTTTTCAGAGTTACAGCACTTTTTGCATCCAAAATAAGGCAAATCCGACCACTTTTTGATCAGCCAATCGATTTCCTCAACATGTAGTAGATCACAATCCCTGCAACCACAAGTCCGCCGCCAAAGCGGCGCAATAAATTATCCGGTAACTGGCTCAGGCTGGCGACCATTTTGCGCCAGGCGCGAGGATAGAGCAGCGGGCCGAGCCCTTCGAGTACTAAAACCAGCGCCAGCGCCAGCCAAATGGTGGAGTTCATTATCAACCCTAATTGAAAAGTATTATCGTCGCCCTCGCGGGCGTCATCGGCCAGCATGGTGAATTCATTCACTCATTTCATATTGTCCCGTATTTCATCTTCATTATGAACTGGCAAGGTGAAACAAAATTCACAACTAATTGTATTGCTGCATATTTTTTAAATTGTAACTATGCCGTCGCGTACTACAACCCGGTACGTCTACATAATCAGGAAGATTATCATGAGAGAATTAACCGCGTTTGAAATCGAAAATGTGAGCGGCGCAGGCTGGTTACAGGATGGCCTGGCTTCCTTAGGCAGCAAGGTCGGCGCCGCCGCATGGACGATGGGTACCGATGCCCTGAGCATCAACCTGCCGCTGATTGGCACCCTCAATCTGGCCGACCTGGCGCCAGACCTGGGCAAAACCCTGGGCGAAAGCGTTGGGTCGACTATCGGTGGCACCATCGAAAGTGCGCTGGCGAACCTGCCGGTGATCGGTGGCCTGCTGAACAAACTGCTCGGCAACTAATTCACGCCCCCGCAGTATGAAAAAAGGCGCCTGAAACAGGCGCCTTTTCGCGTTAGCACTTCAGGCTTACACCCTCTGCGGCTTATTTACGCGCCGAATCCGGTGAACGCATATAGCGGAAGAAATCGCTGTCCGGGCTCAGGACCATCACATCCTGGTTGCTCTGGAAGCTCTTCTCATAGGCGCGCAGGCTACGGATAAAGGAGTAGAAGCCTGGATCCTGGCTGAACGCGTCGGCAAACAGTTTTGCCGATTCCGCATCGCCTTCACCACGCAGGATACGACCCTGGCGCTCGGCTTCCGCCAGCGTCTTGGTGACTTCGTAGTCTGCGGTCGCGCGCAGTTTCTCAGCTTCTTCCTGACCCTGTGAACGGTGGCGACGAGCAACCGCTTCACGCTCCGCGCGCATACGGTTATAAATCGCTTCCGACACTTCTGCCGGCAGGTTGATCTGTTTGATACGCACGTCGACAACTTCGATACCCAGCGCCGCCATACTGTTCGGGTTGATCACCTGCACTTTGCCGTTGGTTTCCGCTTCCACCCGCTCAGCGGCTTTGGCGATAGCGTCATCAGCCGCCGGGGTGCTGACCTCGTCTTCCGTGCCAGCAGAACCCGAGTTCAGCGCATCGCGCACTTCCAGCGTCAGGCGGCCACGGGAGTCGGTGACGATGTCTTTCACATCCAGACGACCAATTTCAGAACGCAGACGGTCAGAGAATTTACGCTTCAGCAGCACCTCGGCCTGGGAGACGTCGCCGCCGCCGGTTGCCAGGTAGTAACGGCTGAAGTCACTGATGCGCCACTTGATATAGGAGTCGACGATCAGGTCTTTTTTCTCTTTGGTCACAAAACGGTCAGCCTGGTTGTCCATGGTCTGGATACGCGCATCCAGCATCTTCACCGATTCGATAAACGGGATCTTGAAGTGCAGGCCCGGCGCATACACCAGCGGCTTGTTTTCGTCGTCGCGCAGAACTTTACCGAAACGCAGCGTAATCCCGCGCTCGCCTTCCTTTACGACAAAGACTGACATGTAGAGCACTACCAGCACGATGACAATGATCGCGATAACAGATTTACGCATCGTTATTCCCCCTGACGCTGGTAGTCGTTACGCTGCGCGTTAGCGCGGCGTTGGTCCATAATGCTACCCCCGGTTGAGCTCGAGGTTGATGAGGTGCTGGCGCTGCCTGTGCTGGATGCAGGTGGCAGACGCAGCAGATCGCTGGCGTCACTGCTATCGCTCTTTGCTGCCGGCGCAGCGGCGCCTTTCAGCATCTGGTCAAGCGGCAGAACCATCAGATTGCCGTTTTTGCTGTCATTGACCAGCACTTTGCGGGTGTGGCTCAGCACTTTTTCCATGGTTTCGATATACAGACGCTCGCGGGTAATTTCCGGCGCGGCTTTGTATTCCGGCAGGAGCTTAGCAAAGCGAGCCACTTCACCCTGGGCTTCCAGGACGGTCTGGGTCTTGTAGGCACGCGCCTCTTCAAGGATACGCTGCGCCTGGCCATTCGCCCGCGGCTGTACTTCGTTGGTATAAGCTTCCGCTTCACGGATGTACTGCTGCTCGTTCTCACGCGCGGCAATGGCATCGTCAAACGCCGCCTTCACCTCTTCCGGCGGACGTGCCGTCTGGAAGTTGACGTCCAGCAGGGTGATCCCCATGTTGTACGGGCGGATAGTCTCTTCCAGCTCGCGCTGGGTATCGCTACGGATCACAGTACGACCTTCGGTCAGAATGCGATCCATGGTGTATTTGCCGATCACGCCGCGCAGCGCGCTGTCAGTCGCCTGACGCAGACTGTCATCCGCGCTGGTAACGCTAAACAGATAGCGTTCCGGATCGGTGACGCGGTACTGCACGTTCATCTCAACGCGCACGACGTTTTCGTCAGAGGTCAGCATGACGCCGGAAGCGGCCAGTTCACGTACCGACTCCACGTTCACCGCCTGAACGTTATCGATAAAGGTCGGTTTCCAGTTCAGGCCTGGCTCAACCAGATGGCTGAACTTACCAAAACGGGTCACGACGCCGCGTTCGGCTTCTTTAATGGTATAAAAACCGCTGGCCGCCCAGATAATCACTGCCGCCGCGGCAACGATGCCGACAATACGCCCGCCCATCGGTCCGCGAGGGGTCTGCGCGTTATTACCACCGCCCAGTCCGCCCTTGCCGCCGCCGAGCCCGCCAAGTTTTTTACTTAACTTGCGGAAGATATCATCCAGATCCGGCGGCCCCTGCTCGCGACCACCTTTGTTGCCATTTCCCTCAGAGTTGCCGCCAGGTTTGCTGCTCCCCCACGGGTCGCGGTCCTGTCCGTTATTACCGGGCTGATTCCACGCCATGTATATGCTCCATATTTGTTTTTGATATCCCCACAGGGGTCAATATCTTCAGGCAAGCTGCAAGGTTAAACCACATAGTCAACAAGCGTTGGCTCTTGCTTACAGAGGCGCCGCCAGTCAACGATCGGCATGCGCACCTGCAGACTCACGCTGCCGTCATCCTCCATCCACTCTTTTTCTATCGCCTGAAGCTGATAGAAACGGCTTCTCAGTCGCCCTTCTTTCGGCGGTAAGCGCAGCGTATGCTGGGCCACTTCACCGGAAAGACGTTCCGTTAATGCCTGAAAAAGCAGTGGTACGCCAACCCCGGTCTGGGCTGAAAGCCAGACCCGAATCGGTTTATTTTCATCGTCGCGATCGATGCGCGGCTCAAAATCGTCAAGCATGTCGATTTTGTTCATCACCATCAGCGCGGGGATCTCATCGGCTTCAATCTCAGCGAGAACCGTATTTACCGCATCAATGTTTTCCTGCACACGGACATCCGCCGCGTCAATCACATGCAGCAGCAGCGTCGCCTGACGCGTCTCCTGCAACGTCGCTTTAAACGCGGCTACCAGATCGTGCGGCAGATGGCGAATAAAGCCGACGGTATCGGCCAGTACCGTTTCGCCGACGTCAGGGACGTCAATGCGGCGCAGCGTCGGGTCCAGGGTGGCGAACAGCTGGTTCGCGGCATAGACCTCGGCAGCGGTGATCTGGTTAAAGAGCGTTGATTTTCCGGCGTTGGTGTAGCCCACCAGCGACACGGTTGGAATATCGGCTTTCGCGCGCGACCGCCGCCCCTGCTCACGCTGTTTCTCAACTTTTTCCAGTCGCGACAGGATCTGCATGATGCGGTTACGCAATAAACGACGGTCGGTTTCGAGCTGGGTTTCACCCGGGCCACGCAAACCAATCCCGCCTTTCTGTCTTTCAAGGTGGGTCCAGCCGCGGACGAGGCGGGTTGCCATATGGCGCAACTGCGCCAGCTCAACCTGCAGTTTCCCTTCATGGGTGCGCGCGCGCTGGGCGAAAATATCTAAAATAAGACCGGTGCGATCGATAACCCGGCATTCGCACAGACGTTCCAGGTTGCGTTCTTGCGCCGGACTCAGGGCATGATCGAAGAGCACGACCGACGCGCCGGTCGCTTTAACGGCTTCCGCAATTTCGACTGCCTTACCTTCACCAACAAAATACTTCGGGTGCGGTGCTTTACGGCTACCGGTAATCACCTGCATTGCTTCGACACCGGCGGAAGAGGCCAGAGTTTCAAACTCCTGGAGATCTTCCATATCTTTGTCTTGCGAAAAATAGATGTGTACCAGTACCGCCTGCTCACCGGCGTCATAACGGTCAAACAAGCGTAAACCCCTTATAAAATACCAGCGGGGAACACAGAAAACCTGGCTCCCCGGCGTGGAAAAACAGCACTGGCCTTATTCGGCGTCGTCGCTGTCTTGTTGCGGCGCAGAAGAGCCCTGCGCGCTACCACCGTGGTGATAGTTACTGGAACCGCCGCCAGCATTATTGCTGTGGTGAGACACCGGGCGAGACGGGACAACAGTAGAAATTGCGTGCTTATAGACCATCTGGCTGACCGTGTTCTTCAACAGGATCACGAACTGATCGAAAGACTCAATTTGCCCTTGCAGCTTGATACCATTCACCAAATAAATAGAAACCGGAACGCGTTCCCGACGCAAAGCGTTCAGGAACGGATCTTGTAAAGATTGCCCCTTAGCCATTCTCTCTTTTCCTTATATGTATGCTTGTTTTGTACTCAGAACCTTACGATTCTTAAAAAAAATTACGCACGATACCGTTCAATTGTACACGTTCAGTTCTGGCTCGCACCAACAACCTGTAATACTTTGTTGAGCGCTTGTTCAGGTTGTTCACTGTCTAACCAGTGCACACCTTCCCAACCGCGCAGCCAGGTGACCTGACGTTTGGCTAACTGTCTCGTGGCGCAAACACCTCGATAAACCATCTCATCATAAGGGATCTCGCCATTGAGGTATGACCACATCTGGCGGTATCCAACACAACGGATGGAAGGCATATCCGTATGCAAATCTCCGCGGGCAAAAAGCGCCCGTACTTCTGCTTCAAAACCTGAAGCTAACATCTGATGAAAACGCTGTTCTATGCGTTGATGGAGCAGTTCACGGCTCGCCGGGGCGATGGCGAACTGATGCACCTGATATGGCAGAGCGTCTCCTGACGTTTGCGTCAGTTCCGTTAAAGTTTTACCCGAAATGAAAAAAACTTCCAGTGCCCGGGAAAGCCTTTGCGGATCATTTGGATGAATACGCGCAGCAGCCACGGGATCAATTTCCTGTAATTGCTGATGTAACGCGTTCCACCCCTGCTCTGCGGCCTGCTGCTCAATCCGCGCTCTGACCTCTGGGTCAGCCGACGGTAAGGGCGACAATCCTTCCAGCAACGCTTTGAAATACAACATCGTTCCGCCGACTAACAGCGGAATACGCCCGGCGGCGACAATATCGGCCATCGCCGCCAGCGCGTCGCGGCGAAAATCAGCCGCGGAATAGGCTTCTGCGGGATCCAAAATATCCAGCAGCCGGTGCGGCGCAGCGCTAAGCTCCGCGGCATCCGGTTTGGCAGTGCCAATATCCATTCCCCGATAAATGAGGGCGGAATCAACACTAATCAACTCTACTGGCAAAACTTTACGTAAGGCTATCGCCAGCGCGGTTTTACCTGAGGCCGTCGGGCCCATTAAAAAAATTGCCTTGGGCAGGCTCGCCTCGGTTACATCATTCATCTTTCAGGGCATTCATCGCCGAATGGAGATCTACAGGTTGTAACAGGCCACCCGGCGGCGTTTTCACCAGCTGCGGGCAAAGACGTTCGACGTCCGCCAGCAGCGCAATCGCCTGCGCCATATTCCATGACGCCTGTTCGCTCGTCAGATTACGCGCCATCCATTGGGCGATGTTGCCGACGTCGAATGCGTTTTGCTGCGCCAGGTAGCCTATCAGTTCAGGAATCAAGATTTGTAAATTTTGTTGTCTTAAGGGTAAAGGGACCGCGCGCACCGTCACGTGCAGGGCATCGGTATGAAGCTCGATCCCCAACTGCGTCAGCGCCGACTGCGCAGCGGCCAGCGCCCGCTTCTCCCCTTCCGTGACTTTTAACCGCAACGGGATCAGCAGCGGCTGGGCACATACCGCTTCCGTACCCGGCGTCAACTGCGCCTGGCGCAGCCAGCGCTCGGCAACGGTCAACGACAGCAGCGCCAGACTGCCCTCGCGCTCCAGCAGCGCGCAATCGCCGCCGACAATCGTCAGCACTCTGCCAAAACTCTGACTGTGACCAGCCAGTTCCGCCGGGGCGGCGGACGGCTGCGCGGGTCGCGGAGCGGCGGGCGTGTCGAGCAACTGACGATAAAGCGCCCCCTGCTGCTTCTGGTAACCCGGCTGCGCATGCGGCCAGCTCGCGCCGCCCGAACTGCCGCCGGAGGCAGCCGGCTCACGCGATGATGTCATGCTGAATCGGGTTGCCGGTTCACGCGCTTCCGACGGCCGAGCAAACTGGTTGCCGCCTGCGGCGATGCGGTTCTCCGGCATCTGGCGCGGCGTCGGCGGGTCGTCTTTTTCCGCCAGCGGCGCATCAAGCTGTTGCTGCAGCACGCTCAGTACGCCCTGGTAGATAAAGTCATGCACCAGGCGAGACTGATGGAAACGCACCTCATGCTTGGCCGGATGGACGTTCACATCCACCTGATGGGGATCGATCTCCAGATACAGCACAAACGCCGGCTGCTGATCGGCGCCCAGCTTGTCTTCACAGGCCTGGCGGATAGCATGATTGATCAGCCGGTCGCGCATCATCCGGCCGTTGACGTAACAGTACTGAATTTCCGCCAGCGCCGGGGTGGTATGGAGCGGATCGGCAACCCAGCCGCGCAGGGTCAGATCGCCATGCTGCCACTCGATCGCCAGCGCATGTTCGAGAAAAGCGGCGCCGCAAATGGTTCCCAGCCGCCGCTCCCGCTGGCCATCCTGCGCCACTGCCCGATACTGTCGTATCACCTTACCGTTATGGTTGAGGTTAATGGTGACGTCGAAGCGCGCCAGCGCAATGCGGCGCACCACCTCGTCAATGTGGCCGAACTCGGTTTTTTCGGTGCGCATAAATTTGCGCCGCGCCGGCGTGTTGTAGAACAGATCGAGGACTTCCAGGGTGGTGCCGACCGGGTGCGCCGCCGGCTTCACCGTTACCGCCTGATCGCGGCCTTCGGCATAAGCCTGCCAGGCTTCCTGCTGCTCCGCCGTGCGCGAAGTCAGCGTTAAGCGCGCCACCGAACTGATACTGGCCAGCGCTTCGCCGCGAAAGCCGAGGCTGATAATCGCCTCCAGATCGTCAAGCGAGGCGATCTTACTGGTCGCATGACGAGCCAGGGCCAACGCCAGCTCGTCTTTTTTGATGCCGCTGCCGTTATCGCGGATGCGAATGAGCTTCGCGCCGCCGCGTTCGATATCAATGTCAATCCGCGTAGCGCCAGCATCAAGACTGTTCTCAACCAGCTCTTTCACCACCGACGCGGGCCGCTCCACCACTTCGCCGGCGGCAATCTGGTTGGCGAGCTGCGGCGGCAGAACCTGAATCGGCATCCCCTGCTCCTTAGTTAATCAACATCCCGCCTGGCGCTGCGGCGCTGGCGGTCTGCGCCGCCTCGCCGCGAGGCGCCGACTGCAGCGGATGCTGCATAAAGTAGTTGCGCAGGCCGTTATAAATCGCCTCCGCAATCTGCTCCTGGTAATCATCGCTCCCCAGCAGCCGCTCTTCACCGTTGTTACTGATAAAGCCCGTTTCCACGAGGATCGACGGGATATCCGGCGAGCGCAATACACCGAGGCTGGCATGCTCCGGGCGGCGTTTGTGCAGGTTGCCAATGCGCTGCAGCTGGCTCAGCACGTTGGTCGCCACATCGTAGCCGACGCGCTGGGAATGACCGAACTGCAGATCCAGCACCGCCTGGCTCAGGTAGGGGTCGGCCTGGCTGTTCGCCAGCACGTCGCCTGCCCCGCCGAGCAGTTCAGACTGCTTCTCATGCTGCTCGAGCCAACCGGCCATTTCGCTGTTGGCGCGACGGTTCGAGAGCACCCACACCGAGGCGCCGGTCGCATCGCGGTTTGGCGCGGCATCAGCATGGATAGAGACGAGGAAGTTGGCGTTTTGCTTACGCGCTACGTCAGAGCGGCCCATCACCGAAATAAAGTAATCTCCGTCGCGGGTCAGCACCGGCTTAAACTGCGGATCGGCGTTCAGTAACGCCCGCAGCTTGCGCGCGATAGCGATAGTGACGTTCTTCTCTTTGGTGCCATTCGGACCAATTGCGCCAGGATCCTGACCGCCGTGTCCGGCATCGATGGCGATAATCACCTTATCATCCGCCGACACCGTACGGGCCGCCGGGCGAGTCACGGTCTGATTGTTGGTCATCGCCAGCTGGGAGGAGGTCATCGCCGTCTGCCGTTCATGACCCGACGAGCTGAACGGGTTACGCCCTGACGTCGCCGTCCGGGAAGGCATCACTGGCGGCGGGTCAGCCCGTTTCACCACCACAGGCGGCGGTGGCGGTGGCGGCGGTGCGTCGGCGTTGATGGTAAAGACCACCGTGTAATTCGCCCCGTTCTGCTGCTTCACCGCTCGCGTTTTACCATCTTCCGTCAAATCCACCAGCAGACGCAGCGTCTGCGTATCCTGCGGCGTACCGGCGCGAATACTCTTCACCAGGTTGCTGCCGCTAAACTGCAGCGGTAGTCCCTGCAATACGCCGGTCTGCTTGATATCCAGCGCGACCAGACGTTTACCCTGTGGGGTAAAGGAGTACTCCGGCTCACCGACAAAACTTAGGGTAATACGGGCCTGCTGGTCTCCGTTGGAGACCTGGATATCGGATAAACTCGCCGCAGTGGCGTGAAGACTCGAGAGCATTAGCGCAGCGGCAAGCCAGGTGGTTATGCGATACTTCATCCCGTCATCCTTCAGGCTAAATGGCTAAACGCGCCAGTAAAGATTCACCCCGTGAGGAGATCGCGGTAATACGCGCCTCACGCCCTTGTGCCTGGTAATCAAGGTGAATTTCAACGTCCGGGTCAGGCAGGACACCTGCGCCTTGCTGCGGCCATTCCACCAGGCAGATGGCATCGTCGGCAAAATAATCACGGATCCCCATAAATTCGAGCTCCTCAGGATCCGCCAGTCGGTAGAGATCGAAGTGATATACCATCAGATTCTCGAGGGTATACGGCTCCACCAGGGTATAGGTTGGGCTTTTGACATTGCCGCGGTGACCGAGCGCCTGCAAAAAGCCGCGGCTGAAGGTCGTTTTCCCCGCGCCTAAATCACCATACAGATAAATCACGGTGGCGCCGGTACAGGCCTGCGCGATGCGGTCGCCAAGGGCCAGCGTGGCCTGCTCATCGGGTAAAGGAATCACTCGGTTAATCATGGTCTACGTCAATCACATCCGGGTTAACAACACGCCTGAGCGTGGAAAAGAGATCGGTCGCCAGCATGCCGCGGGTGCCCTCGCGGGCGGCCAGTCGGTCGGCGGCGTCGCCATGAGCGACGCACCCGGCACAGGCTGCATCATACGGCGTCAGGTGCTGTCCTAACAATGCGGCAATAATGCCGGTAAGCACATCGCCCATCCCGCCGCTGGCCATCCCGGCATTGCCGGCATCGATAATGCCCATCGCCCCGCTTTCACTGGCCACCACCGTGCCCGCGCCTTTCAGCACAACCACGCCACCATACCGTTTTACCAGACGCTGCGCAGAAAGTAAGCGATCGCTTTCAATTTCTGCCACGCTGACGTTCAGCAGACGGGCCGCTTCGCCGGGGTGCGGCGTTAACACGCGATTGTGACGTTTATCGGGATTGAATGCCAGCAGGTTCAGCGCGTCGGCGTCCCAGACCATCGGTTTGTTAAAACTTTCCACCGTGCGCAGGGCGCTGCGCCCCCATTCGCGCTGCCCCAGACCCGGGCCAATCGCCACCACATCAGCCCATTCCAGCGCGGCTTTCAGGGTCTGGGGCGTCAGTTCATCTACCATTAATTCCGGCCGCACGGTGACAATGGGCGCCACGTTCTCCGGGTGAGTAAGCACTCGCACCAGCCCTGCACCGCTGCGTAGGGCCGCTTCACCGCACATACGGATAGCGCCTGCCGTGCCGCGATCGCCGCCGACAATCACCAGCTTGCCGTGATCGCCCTTATGGGAGGTGGCCCGCCGCGGCGGCAGCCAGTCGGCGAGGTGGGCGGCGCAAAACCGCGTCAGGGGAGTACTTTGCCCGGCGAGCCAGCGCTCGAGCCCAAGGGCATGATGATGGAGATGCCCGACGACATCCCGCGCCTTGCCGGTCAGCAGCCCGGGTTTGAGGGCGATAAAGGTCAGGGTGCGGTCAGCCTGAACCACTGCACCTGGCGTCGCGCCGGTCTGCGCATTCAGGCCGGAAGGGATATCCAGCGCCACCACCGGCGCCGGGTGGTGGTTCGCCTGGTGGATGAGCGCCGCGACGGGATCGCGCGGCGCACTGCGCAGACCGGTGCCGAGCAGGCCATCAATAATCAGTGAGATATCGTCGGGCCACGGGATAGTCGCCGCATGGATCACGCCGCCGGCGTTAAGCCACGCCTCCCGCGCCGCCTGCGCCTCTTCCGGCAGCGGGCTGTCACTCTCTACCGCCAGCAGCGTCACCCGCCGCCCCGCGGCCTGTGCCAGACGCGCGACGACATATCCGTCGCCGCCGTTGTTACCATGTCCGCAGAGGATCAGCCAGTGCGCGCTGGCGGGATAAGCGCGGCTGGCCAGTTGAAAGGCCGCCTCGCCCGCGCGCTGCATCAGTTCGAACAGCGTCAGCCCCAGGCTGTCCGCCGCCTCTCGTTCGGCCAGGCGCAGCGCCTCCGCAGGCCAAATGTTGTATGGTATACTGTCAGGGTTTTTCGTCATTGTATGGTCCATCATGTCACAGCCCCTCGATCTCGTTCAGTTAGCGCAACAAATCAAACAGTGGGGCACAGAGCTTGGGTTCCAGCAGGTGGGGATCGCCGATACCGACCTCAGCGCCAGCGAACCCAAACTGCAGGCATGGCTGGATAAACAATACCACGGCGAAATGGAGTGGATGGCCCGTCACGGTATGATGCGCGCCCGTCCCCACGAACTGCTGCCCGGTACGTTACGCGTCATCAGCGTGCGGATGAACTATCTGCCCGCCAACGCCGCCTTTGCCCGCACCCTGAAAGATCCCGCACTGGGTTACGTCAGCCGTTATGCCCTCGGGCGTGATTATCATAAGCTGCTACGTAATCGCCTGAAAAAACTGGGGGAGAAGATTCAGGAACAGTGTGCTTCGCTCAATTTTAGACCTTTTGTCGATTCCGCGCCTATCCTGGAGCGGCCAATCGCAGAAAAAGCGGGCCTTGGCTGGACAGGTAAGCACTCACTTATCTTAAGCCGCGACGCGGGATCATTCTTTTTCCTCGGCGAACTGCTGATCGATCTGCCTCTACCGGTCGACAGCCCGGTTGCGGAGGAGTGCGGACGCTGCGTCGCCTGCATGACCATCTGCCCCACCGGCGCCATCGTTGAGCCCTACACCGTCGACGCCCGGCGCTGCATCTCCTATCTCACCATTGAACTGGAAGGCTCTATCCCGGAGGAGTTCCGTCCGCTTATCGGCAACCGTATTTACGGTTGTGATGATTGTCAGTTGATCTGTCCGTGGAACCGTTTCTCACAGCTCACCGATGAAGAGGATTTCAGTCCACGCAAAGCGTTGCATGCGCCACCGCTGGTGGAGCTGTTCGCCTGGAGCGAAGCGTGGTTTCTGAAGGTAACCGAAGGGTCGGCGATTCGTCGCATTGGCCACCTGCGCTGGCTGCGCAATATCGCCGTCGCGCTGGGCAATGCGCCCTGGGATGAAGCCCATCTTCGCGCGCTGGAGAGTCGCCGGGGTGAGCACCCGCTTCTCGACGAGCACATCGAATGGGCTATCGCTGAGCAAATAAACAAGCGGAACGCCGACGCCGTCGAAGTACAACTGCCGAAAAAATTACGTCTGGTCAGGGTAGTAGAGAAAGGCTTGCCGCGCGACGCCTGATTCATTCACAGGCTGTGAATAAAATCTAAAACACATTGCGTTTCAAGGCGCAGACCGAGGTCAAGTGATCGGATTAACATTTCGAAATGAAATTTAATTGTTAAATTTCAATGGTATATAAAGATACTATTTACAAAGCGAAGCATTTACGCCGTCAAAGACGGAACGACAACCTGTGGATAACTCTGTTCACAGTATTTCTGTGATATCAAATGAAAATCATCCCCGGCGCTGGATTGCACTGTGGATAAATAAGAGATGGAAGAAAATTTGGAGCGGGAAACGAGACTCGAACTCGCGACCCCGACCTTGGCAAGGTCGTGCTCTACCAACTGAGCTATTCCCGCTTAATCATCGTCATTCAAGCTACCGTGTAGCAACCTGAATACTGCGACTGGTGTGGTATGTCTTTCAAATTTTGGAGCGGGAAACGAGACTCGAACTCGCGACCCCGACCTTGGCAAGGTCGTGCTCTACCAACTGAGCTATTCCCGCTTAATCTTCGGCTTTCGCCTCGCATCTGCGAGTTGAAACCCTGTGATCAGGATGGTGCTTTCAAATTTTGGAGCGGGAAACGAGACTCGAACTCGCGACCCCGACCTTGGCAAGGTCGTGCTCTACCAACTGAGCTATTCCCGCGTTACTGCTTTTTTTTGCCATATTTTGATGGCGTCGTAATTTGCATTTCTGCGTCGTTACGGGAGGCGTATTATACGAGAATTCGATGCCCCTGCAACCCCCTGACGATCACTTTTTTGCGTTTTTTGTTTAAATGGACATTTTCTCGCCACCTACGCCGCTGAATTGTATAAATAAGCGTCATAACGGGCAAAATTGCTTTTTCCGCCCGGCTGAATGACGCAAAATCGCTCGCATCATAGTGCGGTGGCGCGACGTATAACGTGGCCACCACGACGCCAAACAGGGAATTAGCATGAGAAAAGTCCTCACCGTCCTGCTGCTGAGCACGCTGGCCATCGGAACCGCGTCAGCCGAGACGCTCCATTTTGGCACTACCACGGCCAATCCGCCGTTTGTCACCGCCAACGGCAAAAATCAGCCCGTCGGCTTCGATATCGATCTCGCTCACGCCCTGTGCCAGCAGATGCAGGCGCAGTGCCAGTTTACGGCGCAGCGTTTCGATACCCTGATCCCGGCATTGCGCTTTAAGAAGTTTGATGCGGTGATTGCCGGTATGGAAGTGATCCCAATGCGCGAGAAGCAGGTCGCCTTTAGCCGCCCCTATCGCCAGGCCCTCTCCGGGGTGGTGATCGTCAATAAAGATGTCGCCCATACCTTTGCCGATCTGAAAGCCAAAAAAATCGGCGTGGTGAAAGGCACGCTGCACCAGCACTATCTGCGCGATAAGCAGAAGGCCGTGCAGGCGATCCCTTACGACGACGTCGCCAGCGCTTTAGCCGCGCTGAAAGCCGGCGAAATAACCGGCGTCATGAGCGACTTCGCCACCCTTGACGCCTGGCAACAAGAGAACCCTGACTACGCCATCATGGATGAGCGGGCCACCGACCCGGCTTATTACGGTAAGCAGTATGCGATTGCGGTGCGCAAAGACGATCCGGAGTTGCTGAATGCCATCAACGATGCCCTGACCGCGGTCATGGCGACGCCTGACTTCCAGCAGATGCAGCAAAAGTGGTTTAAATAATCAGAAAGATGTACCGGGCCGCACCAGGCCCGGTATTGGTTTACAGCTTAATGAAATGCTCGCGATAGTAGGCCAGCTCGGCAACCGACTCGCGGATATCGTCCATCGCCTGATGGGTGCCCTGCTTTTTAAAGCCGTCGAGAATTTCCGGCTTCCAGCGGCGAGCCAGCTCTTTCAGCGTGCTGACGTCCAGATAGCGGTAGTGGAAATAGGCTTCCAGTTGCGGCATGTACTTAAACAGGAAGCGACGATCCTGGCCGATGCTGTTGCCGCAGATCGGCGACTTGCCTGCCGGCACCCACTGCTTAAGAAACTCAATGGTCGCCAGTTCGGCATCGTGCTCGCTGACGGCGCTGGCCTTCACGCGATCCACCAGTCCGCTGCCGGTATGCGTCCGCACATTCCACTCGTCCATTAATGCCAGCTGAGCATCCGACTGATGCACGGCGATAGTCGGCCCTTCAGCCAAAATGTTCAGGTTGGCATCGGTCACCAGGGTGGCGATTTCGATAATGCGATCGCGCTCCGGATCCAGCCCTGTCATCTCAAGATCGATCCAAATGAGGTTGTTTTCATTTGCACTCATGCTATTTTCCACCCTTCTTGCGTGACTATATTCATCTAAAATAGCGTGTATCATAGAGGTTTTGCCCCATCAGGGCGACCAGGAGCCAGTTCGATTGAGTAAAAATAAACTCTCCAAAGGCCAGCAGCGCCGCGTCAACGCCAACCACCAGCGCCGCCTGAAAACCACTGCGGAGAAGGCCGACTACGATGACAACCTGTTTGGCGAAACGTCGGAAGGCATTGTCATCAGTCGCTTTGGTATGCATGCCGACGTCGAATCCGCTGACGGCAGCGTCCATCGCTGCAACATTCGCCGGACAATCCGTTCGCTGGTCACCGGCGACCGCGTGGTCTGGCGGCCGGGTAAAGACGCCGCCGACGGCGTAAACGTCAAAGGGATCGTCGAAGCGGTGCACGAGCGCGCCTCCGTCCTGACGCGTCCGGATTTTTACGACGGCGTGAAGCCTATCGCCGCCAATATCGATCAGATCGTGGTGGTTTCCGCGATCCTGCCTGAACTGTCGCTGAATATTATCGATCGCTATCTGGTGGCCTGCGAGGCGCAGGATATCGAGCCGTTGATCGTCCTGAATAAAATCGATCTGCTGGATGACGATGGCCTGCGCTTCGTCAATGAGCAAATGGACATCTACCGCAATATCGGCTACCGCGTGCTCATGGTCTCCAGCCGGACTCAGGACGGTCTCAAGCCGCTGGAAGCGGCCCTGACCGACCGCATCAGCATTTTCGCCGGGCAGTCCGGGGTCGGTAAATCGAGTCTGCTGAATGCCCTGCTGGGGCTGAATGAGGATCAAATTCTCACCAATGATGTCTCGGACGTTTCCGGCTTAGGCCAGCACACCACCACCGCGGCGCGCCTCTACCACTTCCCGCACGGCGGCGATGTGATTGATTCGCCGGGCGTTCGTGAATTTGGCCTCTGGCATCTGGAAGCGGAACAAATCACCCATGGCTTTGTCGAATTCCATGATTATTTAGGCCATTGCAAATACCGCGACTGTAAACACGATAACGATCCTGGCTGTGCGCTTCGCGAAGCGGTAGAGAACGGCAAGATCGCCGAAAGCCGTTTTGAGAACTACCACCGCATCCTCGAAAGCATGGAGCAGGTACAGGTAAAAACGCGTAAAAACTTTTCCTCGTCCGATGACTGATCATTAAGCTGAGCATCACGTCAGGCTCTGCCAGGACGCGGTCAAACTGCGACTAACGCGGATGCCATTTGGCGAGGTTTACGTATAGAATCGTCCCCTTTTTTCAGGACCCCGCCCGCGGGCGGGGTCAGGAACGACATATCATGGCCTG
The DNA here is from genome assembly GCF_000828055.2 of Klebsiella variicola. NCBI lineage: Bacteria > Pseudomonadati > Pseudomonadota > Gammaproteobacteria > Enterobacterales > Enterobacteriaceae > Klebsiella > Klebsiella variicola. The sequence continues at coordinate 5,042,586 of NZ_CP010523.2, forward strand.
GAGGCTACTTTGTTAAACGATCTTAAACTTTCACTGCAATACATTCTGCCTAAACTGTGGCTCACCCGCCTCGCAGGCTGGGGTGCGAGCAAACGCGCAGGTTGGTTGACGAAACTGGTCATCGATCTGTTCGTGAAATACTACAAGGTCGATATGAAAGAGGCGCAGAAGCCGGATACCGCGGCTTATCGCACCTTCAACGATTTCTTTGTGCGTCCGCTGCGCGACGACGTACGCCCGCTGAATACCGACCCCAATGTGCTGGTGATGCCGGCAGACGGCGTGATCAGCCAGCTTGGCGCCATTGAAGACGATAAAATCCTGCAGGCCAAAGGTCATGACTACAGCCTGGAAGCCCTGCTGGCCGGCAACTATCAAATGGCCGACCTGTTCCGTAACGGCAGCTTCGCCACCACCTATCTGTCGCCGCGCGACTATCACCGCGTGCACATGCCGTGCAACGGCATCCTGCGCGAAATGATCTACGTTCCTGGCGACCTGTTCTCGGTTAACCATCTGACGGCGCAGAATGTGCCTAACCTGTTCGCCCGTAACGAGCGCGTCATCTGCCTGTTTGATACTGAATTTGGCCCAATGGCGCAAATTCTGGTGGGCGCGACTATCGTCGGCAGCATCGAAACCGTGTGGTCCGGCACCGTGACCCCGCCGCGCGAAGGCATTATTAAACGCTGGACCTGGCCCGCGGGTGACAGCGAAGGCTCCGTCGCCCTGCTGAAAGGCCAGGAGATGGGCCGCTTCAAACTGGGTTCCACCGTGATCAACCTGTTTGCCCCGGGCCAGGTGAAGCTGGTCGACTCGCTGCAAAGCCTGTCCGTGACTAAAATCGGCCAACCGCTGGCGACCGCCGTGGAAGCCAGCACCGCTGCTGAACCCGCGCCGTTACCGGAAGAAGAGATCCGCGCCGAACACCGCGCCAGCCCGCTGGTTGACGATACACAAGACCAAGGTTAATTCTTCAGCAAAAAGGGTTATGCCGTGCGCCTGATATACACTTTCCTGTTGGCCTTGAGCCTCAGTTTCGGGGCGTACGCTGCGACAGCCCCGGATGCTAAACAGATAACCCAGGAACTGGAACAGGCGAAGGCGGCAAAGCCCGCCCAGCCTGAAACCGTTGAAGTTCTGCAGTCCGCGCTGAACGCGCTTGAGGAGCAAAAATCGTCCCTCGAGCGCGCCCGTCAGTATCAGGACGTTATCGATAATTTCCCCAAACTGTTTCAAAGCCTGCGCTCCCAGCTCAACAATCTGAGCGAAGAACCGCGCCAGGTGCCAACCGGCCTGACCGCCGATGCGCTGAACCAGGAGATCCTGCAGGTCAGCAGCCAGCTGCTGGAATCGAGCCGCCAGGCGCAGCAGGAGCAGGATCGCGCGCGTGAAATCGCCGACTCCCTGAACCAGCTGCCGCAACAGCAAACCGATGCCCGTCGTCAGCTCAATGAGGTTGAGCGCCGCATCGGCACGCAAACCGGCAACAATGCTCTCGCCCAGGCGCAAAATCTTGCCCTGCAGGCGGAATCGGCGCGCCTGAAGGCGCTGGTGGATGAACTCGACCTCGCCCAGCTTTCCGCCAACAACCGCCAGGAGCTGTCGCGCGCCCGTTCCGAGCTGGCGCAAAAGCAGAGCGAACAACTGGATGCCTATCTGCAGGCGCTGCGCAATTTACAGAACAGCCAGCGCCAGCGGGAGGCGGAAAAGGCGCTGGAGAGCACCGAACTGCTGGCGGAGAACAGTGAAAACCTGCCGCCGGACATCACCGCGCAGTTCAAGGTCAACCGGGAGCTCTCCCAGGCGCTGAACCAGCAGGCGCAGCGCATGGATCTGGTGGCCTCCCAGCAGCGGCAGGCGACGAATCAAACGCTGCAGGTGCGCCAGGCGTTAAACACCCTGCGCGAGCAATCGCAGTGGCTGGGCTCTTCCAACCTGCTGGGTGAAGCCTTACGCGCCCAGGTGGCGCGACTGCCGGAGCGCCCTCGCCCACAGCAGCTGGATACGGAAATGGCGCAGTTGCGCGTGCAGCGTCTGCGCTTTGAAGATTTACTCAGTAAGCAACCACAGCTGCGGCAGATCCGTCAGGCCGACGGCCAACCGCTGACCAGCGAGCAGAACAAGATCCTGCAGGCGCAGCTGCGCACGCAGAACGAGCTGCTGAACTCGCTGCTGCGCGGCGGCGATACTCTGATGCTGGAGCTCACTAAGCTGAAGGTCGCCAACGGCCAGCTGGAAGACGCGCTGAAAGAGATCAACGAAGCGACCCACCGCTATCTGTTCTGGACTTCGGACGTCAGCCCCATCGGCTTCTCCTGGCCGCTGGAGATTGTCCAGGATCTACGGCGTCTGATCTCCCTGGATACCATCAGCGAGCTGGGCAAAGCCAGCGCGATGATGCTCACCAGCAAAGAGACCTTGCTGCCGCTGTTTGCCGCCCTGCTGCTGGTTGGCTTTAGCATCAGCTCCCGACGCCATTTCACCCGCTTCCTTGAGCGCTCCAGCGCCCGGGTGGGGAAAGTCACCCAGGATCACTTCTGGCTGACGCTGCGCACGGTCTTCTGGTCGATACTGGTGGCCTCGCCGCTGCCGGTGCTGTGGATGACGCTCGGCTATGGCCTGCAGTCCGCCTGGCCCTTCCCGCTGGCGGTGGCGATAGGCGATGGGGTCACGGCGACCGTGCCTTTGCTGTGGGTGGTGATGATCTGCGCCACCTTCGCCCGGCCAAACGGGCTGTTTATCGCCCACTTCGGCTGGCCGCGTAACCGCGTGGCGAAAGCGATGCGCTACTACCTGATGAGCATCGGGCTGATTGTGCCGCTGATTATGGCGCTGATCATGTTTGATAATCTTAACGACCGCGAGTTCTCCGCTTCGCTGGGCCGCCTGTGCTTCCTGTTGATCTGCGGCGCGCTGGCGGTGGTTACCCTGAGCCTTAAGCACGCCGGTATTCCGCTCTATCTGGATAAAGAGGGGAATGGCGACAATATGGTGAACCGCCTGCTGTGGAACCTGATGCTTGGCGCCCCGCTGGTGGCCATGCTGGCGGCCGCCGTCGGCTACCTCGCCACCGCCCAGGCGCTGCTTGCGCGTCTGGAAACCTCGGTCGCCATCTGGTTCCTGCTGCTGGTGGTCTATCACATCATCCGCCGCTGGATGCTGATCCAGCGCCGCCGGCTGGCCTTCGACCGGGCCCGCCACCGTCGCGCGGAAATTCTCGCCCAGCGCGCCCGCGGCGAAGATGAGCCCGTTCACGTCAGCAGTCCGGAGGGGTCGGTGGAGACGGAGGTCAGCGAGGTCGATCTCGATGCCATCAGTACCCAGTCGCTGCGGCTTGTGCGTTCCCTGCTGATGCTGATCGCGCTGCTGTCGGTCATCGTGCTGTGGTCGGAAATTCACTCGGCGTTTGGCTTCCTTGAGAATATCTCGCTGTGGGACGTGACCTCGACGGTACAAGGGGTGGAAAGCCTTGAGCCGATCACGCTTGGCGCGGTGTTGATTGCCATTCTGGTGCTGATCATCACCACTCAGCTGGTGCGCAACCTGCCCGCGCTGCTGGAGCTGGCGATCCTCCAGCATCTCGATTTAACGCCCGGCACCGGCTACGCCATCACCACCATCACCAAATATCTGCTGATGCTCGTCGGCGGGCTGGTGGGCTTCTCGATGATCGGTATTGAGTGGTCGAAGCTGCAGTGGCTGGTCGCCGCGCTGGGTGTGGGTCTCGGGTTTGGCCTGCAGGAGATCTTCGCCAACTTTATCTCCGGCCTGATTATCCTGTTTGAGAAGCCGATCCGCATCGGCGATACAGTCACCATTCGCGACCTGACGGGCAGCATCACCCGCATTAATACCCGTGCGACCACCATCAGTGACTGGGACCGGAAAGAGATTATCGTGCCGAACAAGGCCTTCATCACCGAACAGTTTATCAACTGGTCGCTGTCGGACTCAGTCACCCGCGTGGTGCTGACAGTGCCGGCCCCCGTGGACGCCGATACCGACGAGGTCACGAAAATTCTCATTGCCGCGGCGCATCGCTGCTCGCTGGTCATCGATACCCCGGCGCCGGAGGCGTTTCTCGTCGACCTGCAGCAGGGGATCCAGATTTTCGAGCTGCGTATTTTTGCCGCGGAGATGGGGCATCGCATGCCGCTGCGCCATGAGATGCATCAGCTGATCCTGGCGGGCTTCCGCGAACATGGCATTGATATGCCGTTCCCTCCGTTCCAGATGCGTTTGGAAAGTATCGACGGCAGGCAAAGCAGTAAAACCATGACCTCGGCCGGAAAAACCAGCCGCCGTACGGCTGGTAGCCTGTAAACCATCCCCTGCCCGGCTGCACCGCCGGGCAGGTTCTTTAACTCTCCATCACCAGCGCGCCGGACGCCATGCGCCGACGGTAGCTTTCGTAGATCCCCAGCGCCAGCAGTGAGAAGAAGATCGGTCCACCGACCATCCACAGGGTACTGTTCCAGTCCCCGCTGTCGATGACGGGTTGGATAATGGTGAAGATATTGGCGAAAGTCACCACCAGCAACACCACGCCGGTCGCCAGCAGCGTCGACGAACGGTTTTTGAAAATCACGAACGGTCGGTCAAGATGCGTTTTCGCCTTGAAGAACGGGAAGGCGATGGTCAGGAATAGATAGGGCAAGGTCATGGAGACATTGGCCATCAGCGTCAGCTTGTTATAAAACGCGGAAGCGCTATCCCCACCGAACGATACCAGTACGATAAACACCCCGACCAGCAGACACTGCAGCCACATCGCCGCGGCGGGCATGCCGTTGACGTTGAGACGGGTCATCACCGACGGCCAGAGCGCTTTTGGCGTGCCCTGGATAATCGCTTTCAGGGGAGAATAGCTGAGGGTGAAGAACGCGCCAGTGTAAGCGAGAAACATCGACAGGCCGGTAATACGGGCGAACCAGACTCCGGTCAGGGCCGCCGACTCTGGCGTCAGGTGCAGAGCCTGGCCGAGCGTCGTCCCAAGGCTGGTCATCAGCACATAGGTGATGTTGCCGAGGTTGGTCGAACGCGCGCCAAGCACCTGCTGCCAGTTGGCGCTCACGCCCCACAGCACAATCGCCAGCGAGTAACCGACCGAGATAACGATCGCCGCGATGATAATCCCTTTGGCAAAGTTCTTTTCCGGCTTATCAGTCTTATCCACTAAGCCGCCGACCGCCTCAATTCCGCCATAGGCAAAGATGGCAAATACCACAAACGACAGCATCGCCATGCCCGACTGATACCCGGGATTAGGTGAAAAGGTGAAGTTTAACGGTTGGGCGAAATGGCCGCCGTTGAGCAGGAGGATCGCCCCGCTCACCAGCAGTAGCACCAGGTTAAGCCCCATCACCGCGATGCCGCCGACGGCGGTGATTTTGGCGATTTTATTGATCCCTTTGACGGCAATAAAGGTCACGACACCCATCCAGCAGGCTGCCAGAATGCCCACCGTCTGCGTCGGGGTCAGGCTAGCCAGCGCCCAGGTCTGGGTTTTGTCCGCGCCAAACAAAAAGGTGGATAACGGCACCCAAATTTTAGCCGCCGTACTCACCATCCACACCACGTACGACGCAAACCACATAAAGGTGCCGATGAAAGCAAAGCGCGGCCCGACGCTGTGGTTCATCCAGGAATAGATCCCGCCCTCTTCGCGACGATAAGCCGAGCCCATCTCCGCCATCATCAGCGCGAACGGAATAAAGAAAAAGAGGGCGGAAAAAAGATAAAACGGCATCGCGCTGTAGCCCATCAGATAAAACGCCGACGGGCTGTTGGCAAAGCCAAACACCGAAGTGAAGATCATCAGAATCAGCCCAATCAGGCTCATCTTCTTGAATTGTTGATGCATAAATCTATCCAAACGAGGGCATCACCCAACAGGCAACGCCTGGCCTCAAAAAATGAGCGCGGATAGTAGCAAAAGCACGGAAGGAGATTGTGGGTATTCGGGCGAAAACCGGGATAGCGTGAGGGAGGATCGGTCAGGGCGGGTCTGTCACCTCCCCCGCTCTCAGGCGGCAGGAGGTGACAGCGCCATCAGGCGCGGTCGACCGTAAAGGCGATCACCTCGCCGATGCTTTCGGCACCCAGCGCCAGCATCACCACACGGTCAACGCCCAGCGCCACGCCGGAGCAGTCCGGCAGGCCCGCCTCTAGTGCCGCCAGCAGGTTGTTATCGATAGGCTGCTGCGGAAGGCCGCGCGCGGCGCGTTTGCGGTTGTCCTGCTCGAATCGCAGACGCTGTTCGCGGGCATCGGTCAGCTCGTGGAAACCATTCGCCAGCTCAATACCTTTGTAGTAAACCTCGAAGCGCTCGGCGACCCGATGATCTTCCGGGCTGATCTGCGCTAACGAGGCCTGGGTGGCCGGGAAATGATAGATAAACGTCGGCCGATCTTTACCGATGTGCGGCTCCACGCCCATGGTGAACAACAGTTGCAGCAGCGTGTCGCGATCTTCTTCAGTATCGGCGATATTGCTTAAATCCAGCTTCGCCGCGACTTCACGCAACTGCGTTTTATCAGCAGAGAGCGGATCAATATCCAGATGACGCTGGAACGCCTGCTGATAGGAGAGGCTTTCCGCTGGCTGACACTCCAGAACCTGCTGCAGCAGGTCGTCCACCTCGTTGATCAGGCGATACATGTCATAGCACGGACGATACCACTCCAGCATGGTGAATTCCGGGTTGTGATGCCGGCCCATCTCTTCATTACGAAAGCTGCGACACAACTGGAAAACCGGACCGCAGCCCGCCGCCAGCAGGCGCTTCATATGGTATTCCGGACTGGTCATCAGGTACAGATTGAGTCCCTGTGAATGGCCCGGGCCGACGAAACGGGTTTCGAACGGGAACAAATGAATATCCGTTACCGTCGCCTGACTCATGCAAGGCGTCTCCACCTCCAGCACGCCGCGATCGGTAAAGAAACGGCGGATTTCCGCCATCACCGCCGCGCGTTTCAACAGATTGGGAATGGGTGCGCTCGGCTGCCAGGTTGCCGTCTCGCTCATGGTACTTTCTCCGATTGCAAATTAAGGGCACGAAGTCTACTCGCAACCGGCGAGTGAAACAAATTTTGTGCAATCCCCGGCAGATTACATGCCATTAATCTATCGTTAACCTGAATGCATAAATATCACTGATAAATAACCGCACATATCGATAAAAAAATCGAACACGTCAATTTTCCTTACTGACCCTACGGCTATACTCCTGTACCTATAAAGGAGCAGTGATACTTTTTCGCCAGCCCGGCGGCGAAATACACTAAAACTGGAGGAATGTCGTGCAAACTTTTCAAGCCGATCTCGCCGTAATTGGTGCTGGCGGAGCAGGCCTACGCGCCGCTATCGCCGCCGCCCAGGCCAACCCCAATGCCAAAATCGCCCTGATTTCTAAAGTCTATCCGATGCGCAGCCATACGGTCGCTGCAGAAGGGGGGTCCGCAGCCGTTGCCCAGGATCACGATAGCTTTGAGTATCATTTTCACGACACCGTCGCCGGAGGCGACTGGCTGTGCGAGCAGGATGTCGTCGACTATTTCGTTCATCACTGCCCAACGGAAATGACCCAGCTGGAACAGTGGGGATGCCCGTGGAGCCGCCGCCCCGACGGCAGCGTCAACGTCCGGCGCTTCGGTGGGATGAAAATCGAACGCACCTGGTTTGCCGCCGATAAAACCGGCTTCCACATGCTGCATACTCTCTTCCAGACCTCCCTTCAGTTTCCCCAAATTCAGCGCTTTGATGAACATTTCGTCCTTGACCTGCTGGTCGATGACGGGCAGGCCCGCGGCCTGGTAGCGATGAATATGATGGAAGGCACCCTGGTGCAGATCCGCGCTAACGCGGTCGTGCTGGCTACCGGCGGCGCCGGGCGCGTCTATCGTTACAACACCAACGGCGGCATCGTTACTGGTGATGGTATGGGTATGGCGCTGGGCCATGGCGTGCCGCTGCGCGATATGGAATTTGTTCAGTATCACCCGACCGGCCTGCCGGGCTCCGGGATCCTGATGACCGAAGGCTGCCGCGGTGAAGGCGGGATTCTGGTCAACAAAAACGGCTATCGCTACCTGCAGGATTACGGCATGGGCCCGGAAACCCCGCTCGGCGAACCGAAGAACAAATATATGGAGCTGGGTCCACGCGACAAAGTGTCCCAGGCCTTCTGGCACGAATGGCGGAAAGGGAACACCATCCCGACGCCGCGCGGCGACGTGGTCTACCTCGATCTCCGCCACCTCGGCGAGAAAAAACTGCTGGAGCGTCTGCCGTTTATCTGTGAACTGGCGAAAGCCTACGTCGGCGTCGACCCGGTGAAAGAGCCGATCCCGGTGCGCCCGACCGCGCACTACACCATGGGCGGTATCGAAACCGATCAGCAGTGCGAAACCCGGATCAAAGGGCTGTTTGCCGTGGGCGAATGCTCGTCCGTCGGTCTGCACGGCGCCAACCGTCTGGGTTCCAACTCGCTGGCCGAGCTGGTGGTCTTCGGCCGCCTGGCCGGGGAACAGGCTATGCAGCGCGCCGCACAGACGACTGAGGCAAATAGTGCCGCACTAGATGCACAGGCCGCCGATGTAGAGCAACGGCTGAAAAATCTCGTTAACCAGGAAGGTAACGAAAACTGGGCGAAAATCCGCGACGAAATGGGGCTGTCGATGGAGGAAGGCTGCGGCATCTACCGTACGCCGGAGCTGATGCAGAAAACTATCGATAAGCTGGCTGAGCTGCAGGAGCGCTTCAAGCGCGTGCGCATTACCGACAACTCCAGCGTGTTCAACACCGACCTGCTGTACACCATTGAACTGGGACACGGCCTGAACGTTGCCGAATGTATGGCGCACTCGGCCATCGCCCGAAAAGAATCGCGCGGTGCGCACCAGCGTCTGGATGAGGGCTGTACCGAGCGCGACGACGTCAACTTCCTCAAGCACACCCTCGCCTTCCGCGAGGCCGATGGCACCACCCGTCTGGAATATGGCGACGTGAAGATCACCACGCTGCCACCGGCAAAACGTGTCTATGGCGCCGAAGCGGAAGCGGCTGAGAAGAAGGAGACCACCCATGGCTGAGATGAAAAACCTGAAAGTCGAAGTGGTGCGCTACAACCCGGAGGTCGACACCGCACCGCATAGCGCATTCTATGACGTGCCCTATGATGAGCAGACCTCGCTGCTGGACGCCCTGGGCTACATCAAAGACAACCTGGCGCCAGACCTGAGCTACCGCTGGTCCTGCCGGATGGCGATCTGCGGCTCCTGCGGCATGATGGTCAACAAAGTGCCGAAGCTGGCCTGCAAAACGTTCCTGCGCGATTACACCAAAGGCATCAAAGTTGAGGCGCTGGCCAACTTCCCGATCGAACGCGATCTGGTGGTGGATATGACCCACTTTATCGAAAGTCTGGAGGCCATTAAGCCGTATATCATCGGCAATAACCGCACGCCGGACCAGGGGCCAAACAAGCAGACGCCAGCCCAGATGGCCAAATACCATCAGTTCTCCGGCTGCATCAACTGCGGGCTGTGCTATGCCGCCTGCCCGCAGTTCGGCCTGAATCCGGAATTTATCGGCCCGGCGGCGATCACCCTCGCCCACCGCTACAACGAAGACAGCCGCGACCACGGCAAAAAGGAACGTATGGCGCAGCTTAACGGCCAGAACGGCGTCTGGACCTGTACTTTCGTGGGCTACTGCTCGGAAGTGTGTCCGAAGCACGTCGACCCGGCGGCCGCGATCCAGCAGGGCAAGGTGGAAAGCTCGAAAGACTTTCTTATCGCCACCCTGAAACCACGCTAAGGAGTGCATTATGACGACGAAACGCAAACCCTACGTGCGGCCAATGACCTCCACCTGGTGGAAAAAGCTGCCGTTTTATCGCTTCTACATGGTGCGGGAAGGGACAGCGGTACCGACAGTATGGTTTAGCATTGTGCTGATTTACGGGCTGTTTGCCCTCAAGCACGGCGCCGAAAGCTGGGCGGGATATATCGGATTCCTGCAAAACCCGGTGGTGGTGATCCTCAATCTGATTACCCTGGCGGCGGCGCTGCTGCACACCAAAACCTGGTTTGAGCTGGCGCCGAAAGCCGCCAACGTCATCATCAAAGGCGAAAAAATGGGGCCAGAGCCGGTCATTAAAGGGCTCTGGGTGGTAACGGCGGTGGTCACTGTGGTGATCCTGTTTGTGGCCCTGTTCTGGTAAGGAGGCTGAGATGATTAATCCCAATCCGAAACGTTCCGATGAACCCGTATTCTGGGGGCTGTTTGGCGCAGGCGGCATGTGGGGCGCGATCGTCGCGCCGGTGATGGTGCTGCTGGTCGGCATCTTGCTGCCGCTGGGGCTCGCCCCGGCAGACGCCTTCAGCTATGAGCGCGTGCTGGCTTTTGCCCAAAGCTTTATCGGCCGCGCATTCATCTTTCTGATGATTGTTCTGCCGCTGTGGTGCGGTCTACACCGTATTCACCACGCCATGCACGACCTGAAAATCCATGTACCCAACGGTAAGTGGGTCTTCTACGGCCTGGCGGCAATCCTCAGCGTCATCACCCTCGTTGGCGTACTGTTTATCTGATCCTGCAAGAGCCCGGTCGCATTTCTGCTACCGGGCTCGCTTCATGTAAAAATCTTGCCGCCTTTTCCCTGCTGGACTCTACACTTAGCTTAAAAGCCAGCAAGGAGCATGCCATGCGTATCCTGCCGATAATCACCGCGATTGCCGTCTCGTTCCTGTCTGTCGCCTGCAGCACGCCCACCCCACCGCCGGGCGTCACCGTGGTCAGTCCCTTCGACGTTCAGCGCTATCTGGGTACCTGGTATGAAATCGCCCGCTTTGACCACCCTTTTGAAAGCGGGCTGGAAAAGGTCACGATCGCCTGGCACCCACGCGATGACGGCGGCCTGGACGTGGTCAATAAAGGCTATAACCCCGACCGCGGTATGTGGCAGAAAACGGATGGAGTGGCGTACTTTACCGGCGAGCCCAGCCGCGCCGCGCTGAAGATCTCCTTCTTCGGCCCTTTCTACGGCAGCTATAACGTCATTGCCCTGGATAAGGAGTATCGTTACGCGCTGGTCTGCGGACCCGATCGCGACTATCTCTGGTTACTGGCGCGGGCACCCACCATCGCTCCGGAGGTCAGGCAGCAGATGCTGGATATTGCTACCCGGCAGGGCTTTGATGTCAGCAAACTGATCTGGGTCAATCAGCGCTACAACTAGTGCGCGCTAATCTTCAGGCCAATGATGCCGACCACGATGCAGACGAGACTGGCGATACGCATAGCGCTGGCGGATTCACCCAACAGCACAATACCGGTCACGGCGGCGCCCACAGCGCCGATTCCGGTCCAGACGGCGTAAGCAGTTCCCACCGGCAGGGTTTTCATCGCCCACGAAAGCAGCGCCATGCTGACGACCATCGCCACGATGGTGATGACGCTGGGAACCAGCCGGCTAAAGCCATGGGTATATTTCAGGCCGACGGCCCATACCACTTCCAGCAGACCAGCGATAAATAAGACTATCCAGGACATAAGGCTCCTTTGCTGGGGCCGTCCCCGGATGAGAAACGCTTACGGGTCGTCCCGTAAGGTGGATGAAAAGTCGCAGTGAGTATATCCAACAGGATGGGGGAAGTGAAGAACGGTACGGCGTAAAACCGTACCGTCGACGGCGTTTATTGCTGAGCTTTGGTTGCCGCGCCAGAGATTGCGCTGCCGCCTTCTGAAATATCCTGACCCACTCCGCGCGTAGTGTTACAAGCAGTCAGTGCTGAAGAGAGGACCAAAACCGTAAAGAACGCTGCAATCGTTTTTTTCACCATAATGTCATCCTTAGTGTCAGTTTTGTTTTCATGCCCTATAAGCATAGACAAAACGTCCACAGATGAAGGGATCTTTGCGATTTTTAAGAGAAAAGGAATATTCGTGGAGGAAGCTGGCGCGCCAGGAGGCAACCGCCACTAGCAAAACGGAAGGAAATTTAGCTCACGGCGTGAGAGATGGCGTGGCCCAGGCCCTGAATATCTTCACCCACTCCGCGGGCGGTGTTGCAGCCAGCCAGTAACGCGCTGCTCAGAAACAGTAACACCAGAAGTTTTACGCTGCGCTTCATGTCTCGTGTTCGTCGTACCTGTGCGTAAAGAGCGGCGCAGCACGGAGGCTGCGCCAGTCATCATGACGCGAAATTATTTCACGCGGGATACGTATTCGCCAGAGCGAGTATCCACTTTGATCACTTCGCCAATCTGGACGAACAGCGGAACTTTAACCACGGCGCCAGTAGACAGGGTCGCTGGTTTACCGCCAGTACCCGCGGTGTCGCCTTTCAGACCTGGATCGGTTTCAATGATTTCCAGCTCAACGAAGTTCGGCGGGGTGACCGCGATCGGCTGGCCGTTCCACAGGGTAACGATGCACTCAGCTTGATCCAGCAGCCATTTAGCGTTGTCACCGATCGCTTTCGCGTCAGCAGACAGCTGTTCGAAAGTTTCGTTGTTCATGAAGTGCCAGAACTCACCGTCGTTATACAGGTAAGTCAGGTTCATATCGACAACGTCCGCGCCTTCTGCCGAATCGGTAGATTTGAAGGTTTTCTCAACACGGGTGCCAGTCAGCAGGCGGCGCAGTTTAACGCGCGCAAACGCCTGGCCTTTACCTGGTTTAACGAATTCGCTGGCTTCTACCGCATAAGGTTCGCCATCTAACATGATTTTAAGACCAGCACGAAAATCGTTGCTATAGTAAGTCGCCATAAGGCCCTCTGAAATTGTTTAACTGGTAGCTAAGCCACAAAATGGCGCATATTGTAACCCTAAATACCCCATCCAGAGAAGATTGGATAACGCAACTTGCCAATGTTGTGACCAGTCCTGATGAACTGCTGCGTCTTTTAAATGTAGACGCTGATGAAAAACTGCTGGCCGGACGCGAGGCCAGACGCCTGTTCCCGCTGCGCGTCCCGCGCGCGTTTATCGCCCGCATGGAGAAAGGCAACCCTAACGATCCGCTGCTTCGTCAGGTACTTACCGCCGAGGAAGAGTTTATCGTCGCCCCCGGATACTCCACCGATCCGCTGGAAGAACAGCACAGCGTGGTGCCCGGCTTGTTGCACAAATATCACAACCGGGCACTGCTACTGGTGAAAGGCGGTTGTGCGGTAAATTGTCGTTACTGCTTCCGCCGCCACTTCCCATACGCCGAAAATCAGGGCACCAGGCGCAACTGGCAGACGGCAATGGACTACATCGCAGCGCATCCGCAGCTTGATGAAATCATCTTCTCCGGCGGCGACCCGCTGATGGCAAAGGACCATGAGCTTGACTGGCTGATGACCCAGCTGGAAGCTATTCCGCACGTTAAGCGTCTGCGTATTCACAGCCGCCTGCCAATTGTGATCCCGGCGCGCATCACCGAGACGCTGGCCAGCCGCTTCCAGCGTTCGTCGCTGCAGGTAATCCTGGTTAACCACGTCAACCACGCCAATGAAATTGACGATGTGTTCCGCGCGGCGATGGCCATGCTGCGTCAGGCGGGCGTCACGTTGCTCAACCAGAGCGTGCTGCTGCGCGGGGTGAACGACAACGCGCAAACCTTGGCCGACCTCAGCAATGCGCTGTTTGACGCCGGGGTAATGCCCTACTACCTGCACGTGCTGGATCGGGTGCAAGGGGCGGCGCACTTCATGGTTAGCGATGATGAAGCCCGTGAAATCATGCGTGAACTATTGACCCTCATCTCCGGCTACATGGTGCCGAAGCTGGCGCGCGAGATCGGCGGGGAACCCAGCAAGACGCCGCTGGATTTAGGGCTGAAGCAGCGATAAACGTCAGATTCACTTGTCTGCCAGGACGCTCTGGCAGACAAACCATGTGAAGCCATTTCTTGCCAGAGGATTAGGTAAACAGCTATCAGCTGTCAGCTGTCAGCTGTCAGCTGTCAGCTGTCAGCTATCGCATTACGTGATAACCCCCTATTGCGACAAGCTAACGGTGAAGCACCACCAGCACCACGATATTAATCACAATCATCACTACAATCAGCGCGATTAACCAGGTGGGCATTTTAAAAGTTACCTGTAATCGTTCCGATTGTTTTTCTGGTATCTCCACTTTATTCTCTATCAACTCATTGCCCTGAATCGCTAAGCTTTCTGTTAATGGAATAACTACGTGATCGTCAGAATGACCTTTGCTCTCGGCAGTAACGTCGGCAACCTTATTATTTTGATAATGCGTTAATGTCGCCCGATTCATATTCTCGCACTCTTCATCAGAGAGAGGGATGATCAGGGTATCTGGCGCGACGCTAAACCCTTTTTGCCTGACGGTGATAATGATATCCGCCGACAGCCCCGCTTTGAGCAATGATTTTCGCAGCAAAGAGATATTTTGATAGAACGTATTTTGTGACACCACCACTCCCCGGGTTTCCCAAACAGCAGCCAGAAATTCATCCCGCGAAATCACTTTACCGCTATTCTGCAAGAGTAACAGCAAGCATCTGGCAGTGGGCGCATTGAGGCTGACACACTCTCCGTCACCTGAAAGCGGCCGCAGCTCATTCATATTTGCATTAAAGATAACTTCATGATTAATCATACACCCATTAAATAACGCAGCGTTATCCATATCCCTGCCCCACGAAAAACCATTATCCATAATAAATTCTAATTAGTTCAGCCAACATGGTCTATGAACATTATCATTTCAAAAAGGAACGAGTTTAGTTCACATTGACCGGCGCCACACAGAATACAGGAGATAAATCAATATGCGACAGTTATCTTGTTTAGCCCCCGCATTTTCAGATTAAATTCACCTCAAATAATGGCAGCATCTCAATCTACTATAAAAGCATTAAATTCAGAGGCATTTCATAAAGAATTCACAAGCATTTTTTGCACCATGCTTTTAAATTACTCCCGCTTTCCCATGGTTCGCTATGGCAAGCGATATCATAGAGCCGGCAATTGCATTGATAAATATCGAGCACACCTCAAACATTTATCAAAATTATCAATAAATGATATGTCATTCACATGATAATAATTAATTATCGGTATCTATGCAGGACTAAGTAACTTTATATTTATATGGACTTGTAAAATGAAAAAAAATGCTAAGCTTCTCGCTGCATTCGTAGCTGCGTCAATCATCTCCTGCAATGCACTGGCAGCTGATGGTACTGTTCAGTTCACCGGTACTATCACCGATGCTTCCTGCGAAACGCACATCGGTAGCCTGACTGGCGGCAGCAACGAAACCGTTGATCTGGGCATTGTACCTGTAAGCAGCTTCTCTGGCGTAGGTTCAACTGCGGCACAAGGCGCTGGCTCTACTAATGTGAAGATTTTCCTGACCGAATGCCCAGCGGGTACTCCGACTCAGGCAACTCTGAAGTTTGATGGCGCTTATTATAATGGCGATAACAGCTACCTGGCATTGGACAGCGGTTCCACAGCGTCTGGAGTTGCGATCCTGCTGTCTAACCCAAGCGGCAATGCGCTGAAGCTGGGTGAGCCGTCTGAGCCGTTCACTCTGAACGTAGGTACCGGTAGCTCTACCGAGCTGAACTTCAAAGCAGCTTATATCCAGCGTGAAACCACCATCTCTGCTGGTACTGCAAACTCTAGCGCTACCTTTACCATTAACTATTAATAGTAGTTAAGACGTAATTTGTGCTCCCATAAATGGGAGCACATCCTCTTTTTAAGCAGAGAAAATTATGCGTATTTTTCTATCATTTTTCCTGTCAATAGTAACGGTTATCTTTAATATTACAAACGCTCAAGCGGGAGTTGTGATTGGCGGTACTCGTCTTGTTTATCCGGAAGGTAAAAAAGAGATAAACATAACAGTCGAGAATAAAGAGAACTTTCCGTATTTGATAAAAACCTTTCTTGAGAAAGGAAGCATTGAATCATCTGCCGGTTATTTTATGATCACGCCGCCACTTTTCCGGCTTGATGCACAACAAAAGAGTGTTTTACGTATCTTCAACGCAAGCAGTGCGATGCCGGCAGATCGAGAATCTCTCTTTTACTTTAACGTAACCTCCATCCCGGCAGCGACAGATGAAGATGCGAAGCAAAATACTTTGCAAATCGCTGTACGTAATCGGATGAAACTATTTTATCGGCCAAAAGCACTTGCCGATGACACACCAGAAAATGTTACAACAAAGTTGACCTGGCAAATAACTGGAGGAAAACTCAAAGTCATAAACCCTACAGGTTACTATATGAATTTTTCTACTGTAAAAGTTAATAACTCCTTGGTAAAGGATGCGCTATTACTCGCGCCATTCTCAAGTAATGAATATGCACTCCCCAATGGCGTATCAAGCGGGACCGTAATCTGGAAAATCATAAACGACCAAGGCGGTATAGGGCCGGAACATAAAACCACATTATAAAAGTGCATAGACGGAAAAAAATAAAGCGATACTCGCTAATATAAAGGATTATGCGATGGTTGTTAAATTTAGATACACCACCTATTCTCTTGCGTTGATGAGTGCCTGTCTTACTTGCTTGAGCTCAAATGTCATTGCGCGAGACTTTTTCAACCCGGCATTTTTGAACGGTATGAACGGTTCGGATCGCGTGCCAGACCTCTCAGCTTTTGAGCACGAAAACTCGCAATCTCCCGGTAAATATCGTGTTGATATCATTGTTAATGATGCGTTTATTGATACCCGTGATGTTGAATTTACCACTAAAACAAATTCCAGCGGTAAGGACAGTAGCACTCTCCAGCCATGTTTAAGCGTAAAAGATTTTCGTGCTTTTGGTATCAGAACCGATTCATTTCCAAACTTAATTGATAACACGCTCGGATGTGCAGATATCTCTGTGATTCCTGAAGCGACTTACGAATTTATTTTCAATACGCAAACATTAAGATTTAACTTGCCACAGGCCGCACTGAGTCCTGCTATTCGTGGTTATGTATCCCCGGACCAGTTTGATGATGGTATCACTGCTTTGTTGATGAATTATCAGTTCAACGGTTCTAACAGCTACGCGCGCCGGTCCAATATCAGCGACACAGAGAACTATAATCTCAACATGCAACCAGGCCTCAACCTGGGCCCGTGGCGCTTGAGGAATTATACCACATGGAACAAGTCTGACAGTGATTCAAGCTCAGGAGACTGGGATACTGTTTATACCTATGTAGAACGCAATATTCCAACAATTAAAAGCGTATTAACAATGGGCGAAAGCTCATCTAATGCAGACATTTTTGATAGTGTGCCTTTTACAGGTGCTCAGTTAGCTACTGATGACCAAATGGATGCCGATAGTATTCAGGGATATGCTCCTGTTGTCCGCGGGATAGCCAGAACAAATGCTAAAGTATTAATTAAGCAAAACGGATATTTAATCTACCAATCCTATGTGCGTCCCGGGGCTTTTGAAATTTCTGATATGTACTCTACCGGTGGTAGTGGCGACCTCTATGTTACCGTAGAGGAATCAGATGGTAGTCGGCAAGAGTTCGTTGTACCTTACGCTTCCCTGCCAGTTCTGCGTCGTGAAGGCAGTCTGAAATACAGTATCACTTCTGGACAATATCGCCCCTACGATGGTGCCGTTGACGAGACTCCATTTACACAAGCCACAGCCAGCTATGGTTTACCGTATGGTGCCACCACGTTTGGAGGCTTTCAGTCATCCTCAAAATACCAGTCTGTTGCGGTCGGTATTGGACAAAATATGGGTGATTTTGGTGCGGTATCCGTCGATGTCACACAAGCGTGGTCAACATTAAAAAATCAGGATAAAACATCGGGTCAGTCCTGGCGCATACGCTATAGTAAAAACTTAACCGATATCGGGACAAACTTATCCATTGCAGGCTATCGCTACTCAACGTCTGGTTATAATACGTTAGGTGATGTGCTAAACAGCTATCGCAATAGCGGTAGTTATTCATACGACCGTGTTCGCAATAGAACAGAAGCGACAATTAGCCAGAATATGGGACGCTCACTGGGATCATTAACGCTCAATGGTGTAGTTGAAGATTACTGGAATGAAGATCGCCGGAATACTTCACTTAGTGTAGGTTATAACAATACATGGAAACTGGTTAATTATTCACTTAATTATTCATACAATAGATCCTCACAAATCAATGGTGACTCAAATCGACACTACGACAGTGATAAATTATTTTCACTAACCTTAAGTCTGCCATTTAGCAGTTTGTTACCAAATACCTGGGTCACATACTCAATGAATACAGGGAATCCAGGCTCAACAACTAACAGTGTTGGGCTAAATGGCACCACCCTGGCTGATAACAATTTAAGCTGGAACGTTCAGCAATCTTATGATAATGAACAATATGCTAGTGGCAGCGCCGGTATGGATTATAGCGGAACCTATGGAGAAGTTTTTGGCAGCTATGACTATGATCACAATGCGCAGCGCGTAAACTATGGCGCATCAGGCAGCGTTGTTCTTCATGAGAACGGATTAACATTTGGCCAACAATTAGGCGATACTGCAGCCCTGGTTAAAGCACCAGGAGTGACAGACACCCGGATATTAAATGAAACCGGTGTGAAAACAGATTTCCGCGGCTATGCGATTGTCCCGTATCTGACGCCTTATCGTTATAATGAAGTTATGTTGGATAGTGAAACTTTTGCAGACAACGTCGATATGGATATTACAAGTCAAAAAGTTGTCCCCACCCGCGGTGCCATATCCAGAGCAAACTTTAGCGGTAATGTTGGATTAAGAGCAATAATTAGATTGGTTGATACTTTAAATAATCCTTTACCTTTCGGTGCCACGGTATCTGACCCTGCGCAGGAAAATTATAGCAGTATTGTTAACGATAATGGCATGGTATACCTAACCGGACTTCAAGAGACTGGCTCGTTGAAAGTACAGTGGGGTAAAAAATCGACCCAGATGTGTACTGCTGCATTCTCATTACAAACTGCTGCGCAGAACGCAGGGATAACACAGTCTCAAGCGGTCTGCCGCTAATCGGATGCGATAAAAGGATATTGAGCATGAGAGTTACTAGAAAAAATATATTGCATATAAGCCTGTTGCTCGCGGCTACGTCTCTGGCTATCGGCAAGGCTCAGGCGGCAGACTGCTCTGTTTCGGCCAATAAGGTGAATATCACTATTAATTCACTTAAAATCGATCCCGATGCGCCAGTAGGCAGTGTATTAAAAGTACAGCAGGTAAATACCCGAAATTATCCCGCCGCCTTTAACTGTGGAACGCAGGCGCTGTGGTATGGGTCAACGATGGGATCTAATTTTAGTACAGAATCTGCTATTTCAGGAGTTTATGAAACAGGGCTAACCGGTATCGGCATCCGTGTTACGGACATTGTCTATCGTTCACAGTATGCCCCCTACACTCAAAGCCCTGCCATGGGTTCATGGAGCGGTAGCAATGCCACCGGTACGGTAAAAATAGAAATTATCAAAACGGGTGAAATTCCTACTGTTAATAAAGGAAAATTTAAAACAGGTACGCTGGTCACTGCTAAGGTTAATTCACGTGCCACTTCTGTCGGTGCCAAGCAATTTTATGAAATTAACATTGCCAATGGGCCTGCCGGAGGGTGGACGGCGAAAAGTTGTACCTTAAGTAACTCAAACCGTAACCAGACAGTACAGATGGGGACTATCAGTAAGAGCGACTTTAATAGTGGCGGCTACGGTCCGGTGAAAAACTTCAAACTGGTGATTAACTGCCCCGATGGCATCCCAACCGATGCGCCGGTGAAGATTTCCTTCGAGCGAATGACGTCTGGTGCAAGTGACGGCTTTATGGATGTTGATTCCACAGTCGCAAATGCAGCCCAGAACGTAGGTGTTGAGGTCCGGGATAATAATAATACCCTACTTAAATTCTCTTCTGATTATACTTACACCAGTTCAAGCGTAAGTAACAAGGAGCTCACATTACCAATGACTGCCAGATATAAGGCTGCAACCACTGTTGGCAATATCGGCCCAGGAACGGCAAATACGGGCATGACGGTAACCATCGATCAGGATTGATAAGCAACTGTAATAACAAAACCCTCATCTATTGTTGAGGGTTTTGTTTTGTGATGAATTTTTAATATGAATTATTAATTCACATTGCATGAGAATACAGGACCACTTAATTTGTGCGGAAATTTTATGGCAGATAATTTGCTGATAGTGTCCATTCCTCTGCCATCAGAAAACGAATATCTGTACTAATAATATTTATATTAGCTATAGCTATAGGGAGCGTTTCTCCGGCTCTGAAAAACGGAGATTACATTTAACTCATAAAGGAAATAATAAATGAAAGAATTATCTATCATGGAAATGGGTTATGTCTCTGGTGCTGCTGATACCCCAGGGTGGGGTACTGGCTATACCTGGGACTTTAGTTCTACCCAGAGCGCAATTATCTCCCTTGCCAACAACCTCTTTCAGGCTGGAGCAGGCCTGATTGTTGGTGGCGTAGGCGGAACACTTGGCGGTATGGCGACAGGTGCTGCCATCGGCGGAAATACCGGCGGTATGTTAGGCTTCGGTCTGATTGGTGCTCTAGGTGGTGCCATTGTCGGCGGTATTGCTGGCCTGGTTGGTGGCCTGACCGCAGGGCTTTTTGGTGGTTTTGACACCGTTATGCAAATTGCAGAAGACGTACTTTATGCTGGCTTTAATGGCACCTTAGTATTCTGGTAATACAAGACAAATACTAAAACTACCATACGAATCGAAAAATATTATGTGAAGGATATCATAATGAAAGAATTATCTATTATGGAAATGGATTACGTCTCTGGTGCTGCTGATACCCCAGGATGGGGCACCGGATATATCTGGGACTTTAGCTCTGCCCAGAGTGCGATCACCTCTCTCGCCAACAATCTCTTTCAGGCAGGTGCAGGTCTGATTATCGGTGGGGTAGGCGGAACACTCGGCGGCATGGCAACAGGCGCCGCCATCGGCGGCAATACTGGCGGCAATCTCGGATTCGGTCTGATTGGTGCCTTGGGTGGTGCCATCGTCGGTGGTATTGCTGGCCTGGTCGGTGGTCTGACTGCGGGCTTATTCGGCGGTTTCGATACCGTTTTTCAAATTGCCGAAGACGTACTGTATGCGGCCTTCAATGGTACGTTTGTTCTCTGGTAAGCAAACCGAACCAAGCAGATCCTAATTTAGGATTTTTATAACTTTCTTATTGCAAAGGAATTCGCAATGAAAGAATTATCAATGGTCGAAATGGATTGCGTCTCTGGTGCTGCTGATACACCAGGATGGGGCACCGGATATATCTGGGACTTTAGCTCTGCCCAGAGTGCGATCACCTCTCTCGCCAACAATCTCTTTCAGGCAGGTGCAGGTCTGATTATCGGTGGGGTAGGCGGAACACTCGGCGGCATGGCAACAGGCGCCGCCATCGGCGGAAATACCGGCGGTATGTTAGGCTTCGGTCTGATTGGTGCCTTGGGTGGTGCCATCGTCGGCGGTATTGCTGGCCTGGTCGGTGGCCTAACTGCAGGCCTTTTTGGTGGTTACGATACTGTCTGCCAAATTTTCGAAGATGTATTGTACGCAGGGTTCAACGGTACTTTAGTATTTTGGTAATTTAATCAAAATACTATATCGTCAGCTGGGCCGCTGGTCTGGTTGGTGACTTAACCACTGACGTCTTTAGGGGGCTCAATATCGCTTCCCAGATTACTGAAGACATGTTATATGCGGTTTTTAACGCCACGTCTGTACTCTGGGAAACATAAATGACCCCCTTCATAAGGCCCGCCCTCGGGCCTTTTCTCTCCCATTAAAAAAGTAGACACATATGGCACAAAATATTTATCGCAAGGAAGCGATCGAATATAAAAAATATCACTGGAAGGGCAAAGCACTTCTGTTGGCAGGGATGCCTGCCTGGCTAATTACCCTGCTGGCGTGTACCTTTTTAATCGTCCTAATATTCATGCTGATTTTTTTTAACTATACCCAGCGCATTAATGTGTATGGTGAAGTCGTCACGTTACCGCACTCCATCAACGTTTTTGCTCCGCAACAGGGTTTTGTCGTTAAGCAATTTGTTAACATCGGTGATGTTGTAAAAAAAGGAACTCCGCTCTACGAACTTGATGTCTCCAGACATACCACCAGTGGTAACGTTAGTCTGGCTATGACAGAGGTGATCGATGAAAAAATCAGTAATGCAAAAGAAATTATTCAGAAGATTACCGAAAACAAAAAAGAAACTGTTGATGCGCTAAATGACCAGCTCACCAGCGTAGAATCTTCTCTACATGAAACCGTGCGTATGTTGGCAAATACTCAAGCTGGCCTGAAAAAGATGCGTACCAATCTTTCCAGCTACGATGACTATCTTAAAAAGGGGCTAATTACTAAAGATCAGTATAATTATCAGCATAACCTTTATTTTCAACAGCAGAGTTCCTACCAATCGCTTACCAGCCAAAAAATGCAACTGGAGACGCAGTTAACACAGCTTAAGAGCGATATGGTGACTAAATCTGCTGATTTTGATAACCAGATCTCAAGCCAAAAGAACCAAATCAATGACTATAAAAATCAGCGTGTCGAGTCTAGCGCAAACGACAATGCTATCATTAAAGCAACTGCCGACGGAAAAATAGAATCATTAGCAGTGACTAGCGGTCAAATGGTTGATCGTGGCAGCAGCCTTGCACAGATTAAGCCCATCGGGAATGTTGAATATTATCTAATGCTTTGGCTACCTAACAATAGTATTCCCTATATTAAGGTTGGGGACACCATAAATATTCGTTATGAAGCCTTTCCTTCAGATAAATTTGGACAATTTCCTGGTAAGGTAGCGACTATCTCAACGGTTCCTGCCTCTCGACAAGAGTTACAAGAGTATAACAACGTTGGTAATGCGGCTAACCAACAAGATATCACTTTATATAAGGCCTTAGTATCTATAGAAGACAGTTCATTTCGCTATAACGATAAAGTTTTAACACTTTCAAACGGACTAAAAGCAGAAGCAACTGTCTTCCTGGAAGAGCGACCACTTTATATGTGGATGTTTACTCCTTTCTATAAAATCTCTCACAGTGTAAATGGGCCGATCAATGATTAACGAATTATTTGACAAAATTACTTCTCGCGTAAATTTTTCGTTACGTCGAAAAGCCCCTATTATATTGCAATCCGAAGGCTCAGAATGTGGCATTGCATGTCTGGCAATGATATGTGGCTACCATGGTCTCGAAATTGATTTATTTAATTTTCGTCATCGTTTCGGTAGCGCAACGCAAGGTGCAACACTATTATCACTTAGCAAAACGGCCGAACAAGCGCAACTCAAAAGTCGCGCGCTTTCTCTTGATCTTGATGAAATCCAACAATTGAAACTACCCTGTATTTTACATTGGGATTTAAATCATTACGTAGTACTAATAAAACGCAAGAAAAATAGTTTCATTATTCACGAT
Organism: Klebsiella variicola; assembly: GCF_000828055.2. Classification (NCBI taxonomy): domain Bacteria; kingdom Pseudomonadati; phylum Pseudomonadota; class Gammaproteobacteria; order Enterobacterales; family Enterobacteriaceae; genus Klebsiella; species Klebsiella variicola. The sequence continues at coordinate 5,066,087 of NZ_CP010523.2, forward strand.
CCGGCAATGGGTAAACGTGTTATAGGCATAAAAGAAATGTCAAATCACTTTACCGGCGTTGCACTTGAATTATGGCCTGATAACAACTTTCAGCAGGAAAAAGCAAAAAGTCGCTTACGCCTCATTGACCTGATGAAAAACATCAGTGGTCTAAAAAATGCTTTGCTTAAAATTTTTGCTTATTCGGTTGTTGTTGAAGCAATCAACCTGCTATTACCCATTGGCACCCAACTGGTAACCGACCATGTAATTATTGCTCACGATGAAAGCCTTTTAGCTGTCATCTGCATCGGTTTAGTAATGTTTACGTTATTTCGGACGTTCATCAGCATGTTACGTGCATGGACCTCATTAACATTAAACACCTTAACCAGTATTCAATGGAAAACTACGCTATTTGATCATTTAATGAGCCTGCCACTCTCTTTCTTTGAAAAGCGGCATCTGGGTGATATTCAATCACGTTTTTCTTCATTAGATACAATTCGCTCAACGTTTACTAACAGCATCATCTCCGGATTGATAGACCTGATCATGACTGTTGGCTTAATCATCATGCTGACGCTGTATGGCGGATGGTTGGTCTGGGTAGTGATCGGGTTTACTCTGTGTTACGCCATCATGCGTCTGGCGACTTACCAGTTCTATCGCCGAGTGGCGGAAGAGCAGGTTGTAAAAGGCGCGCGTTCCAGCTCACATTTTATGGAATCATTGTATGGCATCTCTACAATCAAGGCTCTCGATCTTAAAGGGCGGCGTTCGGAACATTGGCTTAACATCAATATTGAAGCCTGTAATGCTGGTATTAAACAAACACGCTTCGATATGCTATTCGGTGGTATAAACACCTTAATTACATCAATAGATCAGGTCGTTATCCTGTGGTTAGGGGCAGTCATGGTTATTGATAACGAAATGACGCTTGGGATGTTTATGGCATTTAATGCCTTCCGTGGCCAGTTCTCGCAACGAGCGTCAAGCCTGGTGGACTTAAGTATGCAGCTACGCATGCTCTCTTTACATAATGAACGTCTCTCTGAGATCGTTTTCACCGAGCCTGAAAAAGAACTCCCGGCCAGGCGTATATTTGAAGAGAATAGAGGTGTCGCCCTCAACGTTCAAAACTTGAGCTATCAATATGATCCGTTTACCAAGCCAATTTTCAGCGATCTTAATATTAATGTCCTACCTGGCGAATCAATTGCGCTGGTCGGTCCCTCAGGTATTGGCAAAACGACGCTCTTGAAAGTGATGTGTGGTCTTCTGACCCCCACTCATGGGGAAGTCGTTGTTGAAGGTTTAGATATCTCAAAAATTGGTTTAAATAACTATCGCATGAGTACAGCTTGTGTATTGCAGGAAGATCGCCTGTTTTCTGGCTCAATTGCGGATAATATCTGTAGTTTTGAAGATAACCCTGACATGGAGTTTGTGATGCATTGTGCCAAACTCAGCAACATTCATGATGAAATCATGAAGATGCCAATGGGATACGAAACCCTGGTTGGGGAATTAGGCCTGGGGATCTCTGGTGGACAGAAACAGCGTCTGCTTATCGCTCGTGCACTTTATCGTAAGCCAAATATTTTATTTATGGATGAAGCTACCAGTCACCTGGATTTGGCTAATGAATCTTATATTAATCAGTCCATATCATCGTTAAGTATTACTCGTATTATCGTGGCACACCGGCCATCAACAATTGCTTCAGCAGATAGAATCATCGATCTCTCAAGCAAAAACATTCATAAATAATTGTTAATCTCAAGGAAGGAGAAAAATGAATAACCTCATTAAAGGCATCAATACCGGAACTATCATGCATGAAGGACATTTATTAGCGATTGTTCTCAAAGTCCGCAATAGTGATGGCATTGATGAATGTTATACAATGCAGCATACGGTCATTCGTGATTTTTTATTAATTACGCAGAATAGACTAATGGCGGTAATGGAGCGACTGCAAAAAGACGGTGAAAAATATAAAACTGTTCTCATCGCGGAAAGCCAGGCTCTTATTAGTCAGTCACCAGTTATGCAACAGGAAGACGTCGAATGTCCCGATCCTGCAAAGCGCATCATGTCAATCGCTTTAAAGAAAGATAGTGAAACCTTTACCATCATCGCTGCTTTACAAAGCGAGCAAATTGTTACCTTACGCTTCAGTAATGGTCAGGCAGAGATCATATTACGCGCAATGATTCAGGCACTACAAAACTCCGGTGATAAAGAAGCGATTCTTCATTTCAGCGGAACCCTTGATTTTATTATGCTCTACGACTGCGAACTTGATGAAAGCGCGACCATGAATTATCAACACTATTCTCATGATGAATGGCGAAAGGCGTTATTTCCCAATCATGTCGCCATTCTGTTTAGCTACCACACCGATGATGGTGAGAAACTACTATGCGGATGTATCGTCAAGACCTACCTCAACGCTAACGATCAGCAAATTCAAAATGTTGCATTACGTATAATGCACCTTATACCTAAATTTCGCGGATATAACGATAAGCATCAGATAAAACGGACGTTTATGCATGACCTCCCTGCCGAAGATGGACAGACGTTATCGGCCGAACAAGGCTTAAAATTCCTGAAAAACTACTATCAGGAAACTAAAGTCTCTTTAGGGATTAAATAACACCACGCCTCTCTCCGCGCTCGCAGAGAGAGGCGTCACGCATCAGTTCGGGCACTTATAAACCTGGCCGTTCATTTCGCTGTCGGTAGGTACAAAGCTCGACAGCAGGTTCTGCGTCGGGCTGCTGACGCCGTAAATCACGTTTCCGCCCATCGCTGCCGCCTGGTTGCGCAGGGCGTTTGCCGCACCGCGCATGGAACCACCCTCATCGCCATTCTGGCCGGAGAGCCAGTTGCTCTGTTTACCCGTCGCGGTCCCTAACAGCTGACACTCTGCGCCCGGCTTCTCCTGCACGAAGCGCACATTCTGGCCGGCAGAGGTTAATTCATTGCTGGAACTGCAACCTGCCAACAGTAAGGCTGCGCCGACAATCCCTGCTAAATATTTTACCTGCATGTTATTCCCCATGATCGATGAGCTGGACGCACTGGCCCGGATGTAAATCTATCATCCTTCAAACTGCGTCGGCATGAGCCGCGTTCATTCCCTCCCCGGTCGCGCTTGTCAGTTCACGCCCGAAACGGAGGTGCTTGCCGCTCTGATGCAGCTTAAATGATTTTTATGTATAAGCCTTATACTAAAAAGCGCGCCAAAAGAAAAACCCCCAGCCATTGCTGGCCAGGGGTTTCTGCTTTTTTATGCCGTAGAGCGCACGATTACATCATGCCGCCCATACCGCCCATGCCGCCCATACCGCCAGCAGCACCTAAGTCAGGCGCGTCGCCTTTCGGCAGGTCGGTCACCATGCACTCGGTGGTGATCATCAGACCAGCCACGGATGCCGCGTACTGCAGAGCAGAACGGGTCACTTTGGTTGGGTCCAGGATACCGAAGTCGATCATGTTGCCGTATTCTTCAGTTGCTGCGTTGTAACCGTAGTTACCGTCGCCAGCTTTCACGTTGTTAGCAACAACAGACGGCTCTTCACCGGCGTTGGACACGATCTGACGCAGCGGTGCTTCCATTGCGCGCAGCGCAACTTTGATACCGACGTTCTGATCTTCGTTCTGACCGGTCAGGCCAGCGAGTTTCGCCGCAACGCGAACCAGCGCTACGCCGCCGCCAGCCACCACGCCTTCTTCAACCGCAGCACGGGTTGCGTGCAGGGCGTCGTCGACGCGTGCTTTTTTCTCTTTCATTTCAACTTCGGTAGCCGCACCGACTTTGATTACTGCCACGCCGCCAGCCAGTTTAGCGACACGTTCCTGCAGTTTTTCACGGTCGTAATCGGAGGTCGCTTCTTCGATCTGCTTACGGATCTGAGCTACACGGCCCTGGATTGCAGACTCTTCGCCAACGCCATCGATGATGGTGGTGGTGTCTTTGTTGATAACCACGCGTTTCGCCTGGCCCAGATCTTCCAGAGTCGCTTTTTCCAGCTCCATACCGATCTCTTCAGAGATAACGGTACCGCCAGTCAGGGTAGCGATATCCTGCAGCATGGCTTTACGACGGTCGCCGAAGCCCGGTGCTTTCACCGCAGCCACTTTAACGATGCCGCGCATGGTGTTAACCACCAGGGTCGCCAGCGCTTCGCCTTCAACGTCTTCAGCGATGATAACCAGCGGTTTGCCAGCTTTCGCTACGGCTTCCAGAACCGGCAGCATTTCGCGGATGTTGGAGATTTTTTTGTCAGCCAGCAGGATGAACGGGCTTTCCAGCTCAACGGCACCGGTGTCCGGCTTGTTGATGAAGTACGGAGACAGGTAGCCGCGGTCGAACTGCATACCTTCAACTACGTCCAGTTCGTCTTCCAGACCGGTACCGTCTTCAACGGTGATCACGCCTTCTTTACCGACTTTATCCATCGCTTCCGCGATCAGTTTACCGACGGTTTCGTCGGAGTTAGCGGAGATGGTACCAACCTGAGCAATCGCTTTAGAGTCAGAGCACGGTACGGACAGCGCTTTCAGTTCTTCAACGGCGGCAATGACAGCTTTGTCGATACCACGTTTCAGATCCATCGGGTTCATGCCTGCTGCAACAGCTTTCAGGCCTTCGTTCACGATAGCCTGAGCCAGCACGGTTGCGGTGGTGGTACCGTCGCCTGCCGCGTCGTTCGCTTTAGAGGCAACTTCTTTCACCATCTGCGCACCCATGTTTTCGAACTTGTCTTCCAGTTCGATTTCACGAGCAACGGAAACGCCATCTTTAGTGATGGTCGGCGCGCCGAAGGATTTGTCCAGAACCACGTTGCGGCCTTTCGGGCCCAGGGTCACTTTAACTGCATCTGCCAGTACGTTTACGCCGCGCAGCATTTTTACACGAGCGTCGTTACCGAATTTTACGTCTTTTGCTGCCATTTCTTTTATTCCTCAAATTCGTTCAGGGTCGTGCGAATTACGCTTCAACAATTGCCAGGATGTCGCTTTCGGACATGATCAGCACTTCTTCGTTGTCGATCTTCTCAGACTTCACGCCGTAGCCATCGTTGAAAATCACGATGTCACCAACTTTAACGTCCAGCGGCTGCACAGTTCCGTTTTCCAGAATGCGGCCTTTACCGACAGCGATGATTTCGCCACGAGTTGATTTAGCTGCCGCAGAACCGGTCAGAACGATGCCGCCTGCAGATTTGGTTTCAACTTCTTTACGTTTGACGATCACACGATCATGTAACGGACGAATACTCATTGATAGCTCTCCTTCGAGAAAGTCATTATCAGTTATGGGTGACGCCGGGCCGAACGCGGTTTACCGGCTAGTGCAGAGAGAGATGGGGGTGGCCATTTCCCGCTTCAAGGGCAAAATCAAAAAAAATTTTTACCTTTGCGCTAGCGCGCAAAAAGCAGCGCTATCGGCCAATGCGTCATAAGGAAAAGCGATTGTGATACTCTCTTTTTTTTCACTGGCGCAGGATGGAATCATGAGTGGTTTAAAACAGGAGTTGGGACTGGGACAGGGAGTCGGATTACTTTCCACCTCATTGCTGGGTACCGGCGTCTTCGCCGTCCCGGCGCTGGCGGCGCTGGTCGCTGGCGATAACAGTCTGTGGGCATGGCCGCTGCTCATTCTCCTTGTTTTCCCGATTGCCATCGTCTTTGCCCTGCTGGGCCGCCATTTTCCCAGCGCGGCCGGCGTGGCCCACTTTGTCGATATGGCATTTGGCCCACGTCTGGCCAGCGTCACCGGCTGGCTGTTTTTATCCGTTATCCCGGTCGGACTCCCCGCCGCGCTGCACATCGCCACCGGCTTCGGCCAGGCGCTGTTCGGCTGGCATGATGCGCAGCTACTGTTGGCGGAGCTGGGCACCCTGGCCATCGTCTGGTGGATCGGTTCGCGTGGCGCCAGCTCCAGCGCCAACCTGCAGACGCTGGTTGCCGTGCTGATTGTGGCGCTGATCGTCGCCGTCTGGTGGCGTGGCGGGATAAGCTCGGCGCAGATCCCCTTCCCCGCCCTGACGGAGATCGACCATGGTCAGCTCTTCTCCGCGCTATCGGTCATGTTCTGGTGCTTTGTCGGTCTGGAAGCTTTTGCTCACCTGGCCTCGGAGTTTAAACATCCCGAGCGTGACTTCCCCAGGGCGCTGATGATAGGCCTGCTGCTTGCCGGTTCGGTCTACTGGGCCTGTACCGTGCTGGTGCTGCACTTCCACGCCTTTGGCGAGGAGATGGCGGCGGCGGCGTCACTACCGAACATCGTGGTCCGTCTGTTCGGTGTCGAAGCGCTGTGGGTGGCCTGCGTCATCGGCTATCTCGCCTGTTTCGCCAGCCTCAACATCTATATTCAAAGCTTCGCCCGCCTGGTCTGGTCGCAGGCGCAGCATAAGCCCGAAAGCTACCTCGCACGGCTGTCGCCACGGCAGATCCCGCGCAATGCCCTCAACGCCGTGCTGGGCTCCTGCGTGGTCAGCACCCTGTGTATCTATTTGCTCGATATCAATCTGGACGCGCTGATCGTCTATGCCAACGGCATTTTCATCATGATCTATCTGCTGTGCATGCTGGCAGGCTGTCGTTTGCTGCGCGGGCGCTATCGGCTATTGGCGGTGGTGGGCAGCATTCTCTGTCTGCTGCTGCTGGCGATGGTCGGCTGGAAGAGTCTGTACGCGCTGGTGATGCTGGCGGGGCTGTGGCTGTTTTTACCCAGGCGCAAGCTGGCGACAGGTAGCGTGTAAGCCAGGAAAGAAACCGGCCCGGTCGCATCTGCTGACCGGGCCGGGCGTGTATTAATCGCGGGGATCGTCCTTATGGTCCAGACGATCGCGCTGCTCATCCTTACGCTGGAATTCCCCTTCGAAGGTCTCACCGCCGCCAGTTCCGGCGCTAAAGCCGCCGCCCGGCATCCGGCTGAAGCGCAGATGCGGCATCAGCTTCATCGTCAGGTGCTTCTGCACCGGCGGCAGTAACAGCAGCAGGCCAAGGAAGTCGGTAAAGAACCCCGGGAGCAACAGCAGCAGACCGGCAATAATCAGTGAAACGCTCTTGATCATCTCCGCCGCCGGGCTCTCGCCTGCGGCCATCTTCTGCTGCATCAGCAGGAAATTTTTGAAGCCCTGGTTACGCACCAGCGACATCCCTACCACCGAGCTAAAGATCACCAGGATTAGGGTCATAAAGACGCCCAGCACGTGCGCGACCTGAATAAAGATCGATATCTCAATGTAAACGTAAAGAAAAAAGGCAATAAACGGAATCCAACGCACCGGCGTCTCCTTCATCTAACGGGCGCTGAGCTCAGCCCCCGTAATCATCAATTTGCTGATCGCATCCCACTAAGATGGGGATGCTGCGCGGCTTTTCAATCAGCGGAAATGCTTATTTTTTCCAGCAATAGGAAAGCGGTGACCCATTTCACAGATTAATAAATCTTCTCACACCCGCGATGTAATAAGTGATCAAGCTTACTGATATTCGCTATCATCAGCATATGATCTTGGGCACCAGGCCGGTTAAGGAAATAATCGTCGGCCAGAAAATATACTGAATCCTGGATATTCTGTGTATTTGGTGAATTCATTGGCAGCTTGAAAAGAAGGTTCACATGTTAAACAACATTCGTATCGAAGAAGATCTGTTGGGCACCAGGGAAGTTCCCGCGGACGCTTACTACGGCGTTCATACTCTGCGAGCGATTGAAAACTTCTACATTAGCAACAGCAAAATCAGCGACATACCAGAATTCGTGCGCGGCATGGTGATGGTGAAGAAAGCCGCCGCGCTGGCGAACAAGGAGCTGCAGACCATTCCCAAAAGCGCGGCAAATGCGATTATCGCCGCCTGTGACGAAGTCCTCAATAACGGCAAATGCATGGACCAGTTCCCGGTCGATGTCTTCCAGGGCGGGGCCGGCACCTCCGTAAACATGAACACCAACGAAGTCCTGGCGAACATCGGCCTCGAGCTGATGGGCCATCAGAAAGGCGAATACCAGTACCTGAACCCAAACGATCACGTCAACAAATGCCAGTCCACCAACGATGCCTACCCGACCGGATTCCGCATCGCGGTGTATGCCTCCATCCTGAAGTTAATCGATGCGATTAAACAGCTGGGCGAAGGCTTCCAGGCGAAAGCCGTGGAGTTCCAGGACATTCTCAAAATGGGCCGCACCCAGCTGCAGGACGCGGTGCCGATGACCCTCGGCCAGGAGTTCCATGCCTTCAATGTGCTGCTTAATGAAGAGACCAAAAGTATTCTGCGCACTGCGGAGCTGCTGCTGGAGGTGAACCTCGGCGCCACCGCCATCGGTACACGCCTCAACACCCCGGACGGCTATCAACAGCTGGCGGTGCAGAAGCTGGCGGAAGTGAGCAACTTACCGGTCGTTCCGGCGGAAGATCTGATTGAAGCCACCTCGGACTGCGGGGCGTACGTCATGGTTCACAGCTCGCTAAAACGCCTGGCGGTGAAACTGTCCAAGATCTGTAACGACCTGCGCCTGCTCTCTTCCGGTCCACGCGCAGGCCTCAACGAAATCAACCTGCCGGAGCTGCAGGCGGGTTCCTCTATTATGCCGGCGAAGGTTAACCCGGTAGTGCCGGAGGTGGTCAACCAGGTCTGCTTTAAAGTCATCGGCAACGACACCACGGTGACCATGGCCTCCGAAGCCGGGCAGCTGCAGCTGAACGTGATGGAGCCGGTGATCGGCCAGGCGATGTTCGAATCCATACATATCCTGACCAACGCCTGCTACAACCTGCTGGAGAAATGCGTTAACGGCATCACCGCCAATAAAGCGGTATGTGAAGGCTACGTCTACAACTCAATCGGCATCGTCACCTACCTCAACCCGTTTATCGGCCACCACAATGGCGATATCGTCGGCAAGATCTGCGCCGAAACCGGCAAGAGCGTGCGGGAAGTGGTGCTGGAGCGTGGGCTGCTGACGGCAGCGGAGCTGGATGATATTTTCTCCGCGCAAAACCTGATGCATCCTGCTTATAAAGCGAAGCGTTATACCGATGAAAGCGAACAGTAATCTTTCCGGTTAGTCATTGAAAGGCATGTCAGCGATGACATGCCTTTTTTGCTTTTTAGTTTTACTAAAATACAACAATCCAATATCAACTTGTTAAAAAACAAGGAAGGCATATATGTTTGGTGCAGAACTGGTTATTGTCCTGCTGGCGATTTATCTCGGCGCCAGGCTCGGCGGCATTGGTATCGGCTTTGCCGGTGGCCTTGGCGTCCTTGTCCTGACGCTTATTTTTCAAATCAAACCGGGTGCGATCCCCTTCGACGTTATTGAAATCATCATGGCGGTCATCGCCGCTATCGCCGCCATGCAGGTCGCCGGCGGGATGGATTACCTGGTCAGCCTCGCCGAACGGATGCTGCGCCGCCACCCGAAGTACATTACCTTCCTTGCCCCGCTGGTGACCTGGTTTATGACCGTACTCGCCGGCACCGGCCATACCGCCTTCTCCACGCTGCCGGTGATCACCGAAGTGGCCAAAGAGCAAGGCATTCGCCCATCTCGTCCGCTGTCGATTGCGGTCGTGGCCTCTCAGATAGCGATCACCGCCTCGCCTATCTCCGCGGCGGTGGTGTTCTTTGCCGGGATCCTTGAGCCGCTGGGCGTTAGCTACCTGACGCTGCTGGCCATCTGTATTCCGGTCACCCTGCTGGCGGTAATGCTCACCGCGATTGTTTGCAACTTCCTCGGCTGCGAACTGAAAGACGATCCCATTTACCAGGAGCGGCTGGCCAAGGGGGAAGTTAGACTGCGCGGCAGCCAGGTGTTTGAGCTGAAGCCGCACGCCAAACGCTCTGTCCTCCTGTTTTTGATCGGCATCGTGGCGGTGATGTTCTACGCCACGGCCATCAGCGATACCGTCGGCCTGATTAAGAACCCGGTGCTGCCGCGTAACGAAGCGATCGTGGTGTTTATGCTGACCATCGCCACCCTGATTAGCATCACCTGCAAAATCGACACTGGCGAAGTGCTCAACGCCAGCACCTTTAAATCCGGGATGAGCGCCTGCGTCTGCGTCCTCGGCGTCGCCTGGCTGGGCGATACCTTCGTTAAAGCGCACATCAGCGATATCCAGGCCGTGGCCGGCGACCTGCTGCACAATTACCCATGGCTGCTGGCGGTGGTGCTGTTCTTCGCCGCCACGCTGCTCTACTCACAGGCAGCCACCACCAAGGCGCTGATGCCCGCCGCGCTGCTGCTCGGCGTCAGCCCGCTGACGGCGATCGCCTCGTTTGCCGCCGTCTCGGCACTGTTCGTCCTGCCAACCTATCCGACCCTGCTGGCGGCGGTGGAGATGGACGACACCGGCTCGACGCGCATCGGCAAATACGTCTTTAACCACGCCTTCCTGATCCCCGGCGTTATCGCTATCACGCTGTGCGTGATCCTGGGCTTTATCTTTGGCGGGATTATGCTGTAAATACCGCTGGCAGCGGGCCCCGCGCGGGCCCGCTGCCCGTTTCCCTCCCCTACCCCCGATCGTGACGCTAATATCCCCGCATCTTGCGTGCTATAGTGCCTCTTTTCGCTGATACGAGGTTCATGATGACTACGCCTGATGCTGTTGTTGTGCTCTGTACCGCGCCGGATGAAGCGACCGCCCAGGATCTGGCGGCAAAAGCGCTGGCGGACAAGCTGGCCGCCTGTGCCACGCTGCTGCCGGGCGCCACCTCGCTCTATTACTGGGAAGGGAAACTCGAGCAGGAGTATGAAGTTCAGATGCTGCTCAAAACCGACCTTGCCCATCAGCAGGCGCTGCTGGATTGCCTGAAGTCTCACCACCCGTATCAAACCCCTGAACTGCTGGTTCTACCCGTCATTCATGGAGACAACGATTACCTCTCATGGCTTACCGCATCATTACGCTGATCCTGCTGCTGTGCAGCACGTCAGCCACCGCCGGGTTATTCGACGCGCCGGGGCGCTCGAACTTCGTGTCTGCTGACCAGGCCTTCGCCTTTGACTTTCAGCAGCAACAGCACGATGTCAACCTGAGCTGGCAAATCAAGGATGGTTACTATCTTTATCGTCAACAGTTTACCTTTCGCGCCGCCGGGGCGACGATCGACGAACCGGCGCTCCCGGCAGGAGAGTGGCATCAAGATGAGTTTTACGGCAAAAGCGAGATTTTCCGCCAGCGCCTGACCGTGCCGGTCACGGTGAAGCAGGCGAAGAAAGACGCCTCCCTCACCGTCACCTGGCAGGGCTGCGCCGATGCCGGATTCTGTTATCCACCGGAAACCAAAGTGATCCCGCTGAGCGCAGTGCTGGCGACTTCTGCCGACGGCCAGGCAACCGCCATCGAGCCCATGCCGTCGACGAGCAGCCGTCCGGCGTTCAACCCGCCGCTGCCGGTTGAGCCGCGACCGGCCCCGGAGCTCGCCACATCACCTGCGCCTGCCGCAGTGCCGCCTGCAGACACGCCTGCCCGCCTGCCCTTTACGGCGCTGTGGGCGCTGCTGATAGGTATTGGTATCGCCTTCACCCCCTGCGTGCTGCCGATGTACCCGCTGATTTCCGGCATTGTGCTGGGCGGAAAGCAGCGGCTTTCCACCGCGCGCGCCCTGCTGCTGGCCTTTATTTACGTCCAGGGGATGGCCTTAACCTACACCGCGCTGGGGCTGGTGGTGGCCGCCGCCGGTCTGCAGTTCCAGGCGGCCCTGCAGCACCCGTATGTCCTGGCGGGACTGTCGGTGGTATTTATTCTGCTGGCGCTCTCCATGTTCGGCCTGTTCACGCTCCAGTTGCCCTCCTCGCTGCAGACGCGGCTGGTGCTGCTCAGCAATAAGCGCCAGGGCGGCTCGCCCGGTGGCGTTTTCGCGATGGGCGCCATTGCCGGACTGATCTGCTCCCCATGCACCACCGCGCCGCTGAGCGCCATCCTGTTGTATATCGCCCAGAGCGGTAATCTGTGGCTGGGCGGCGGCACGCTGTACCTCTACGCGCTGGGCATGGGCCTGCCATTGATCCTCGTCACCGTATTTGGCAACCGTCTGCTGCCGAAGAGCGGCCCGTGGATGAGCCATGTGAAGACCGCCTTCGGGTTCGTGATCCTGGCTCTGCCCGTTTTCCTGCTGGAGCGCATTGTCGGCGACCCGTGGGGATTACGTCTGTGGTCAATGCTCGGTGTCGCCTTCTTCAGCTGGGCGTTTATCACCTCGCTGGGCGCTACCCGACCGTGGATGCGGCTGGTACAAATCATCCTGCTTGCTGCCGCGCTGGTCAGCGCGCGGCCCCTGCAGGACTGGGCATTTGGCGCCCCGGCAGTCGAGCAGCAGGCGCATCTGACGTTCACCCGCGTCAACTCGGTTGCCGAGCTTAACCAGGCGCTGGCGCAGGCAAAAGGCCAACCGGTGATGCTCGATCTTTACGCCGACTGGTGCGTGGCGTGCAAAGAGTTTGAAAAATACACCTTTAGTTCACCTGACGTGCAGCAGGCGCTGAAAGGCACCGTGTTATTACAGATTGATGTGACGAAGAACAGCCCGCAAGACGTCGCGCTGCTGAAACACCTGCAGGTGCTCGGTCTGCCGACGATCCTGTTCTTCAACGCTGAGGGTCAGGAACAGCCTGAGCGGCGAGTCACCGGCTTTATGGATGCCGCGGCATTCAGCGCCCATTTGCGCGATTGGCAAGCGTGAGCGACACTTTAGGAGGAAAGATGGAGGAGAACACCGTGCTACGTGAAGACGTCCTGGCAGAAGCCATTAAAATTCTTGAAATTGAAGGTATCGCCAACACGTCGCTGGAGATGGTCGCTGAGCGCGTGTCCTGTCCGACGAGCGACCTGAAACGCTTCTGGCCCGATCGCGAGGCACTGCTGTACGACGCGCTTCGCTATCTGAGCCAGCAGGTGGATGCCTGGCGCCGACAGTTGCTGCTGGACGACACCTTAAGCGCAGAGCAAAAGCTGCTGGCACGCTATGCCGCACTCACCACCTGCGTTAGCAACCACCGCTACCCCGGCTGTCTGTTTATCGCCGCCTGCACCTTCTATCCCGATCCCCAGCACCCCATTCACCAGCTGGCGGAACAGCAGAAGCAGGCTTCGCTGGCCTATACTCATGAGCTGCTGACTCAGTTGGAGGTGGATGACCCGGAAATGGTCGCTAAACAGATGGAGCTGATCGTCGAGGGCTGCCTGAGCCGTCTGCTGATCAAGCGTAGCCAGACGGATGTGGATACGGCCCGGCGGCTGGCAGAAGATATTCTGCGCTTCGCCCAGTGTCGTATGGGCGGCGCCTTAACCTGATTCTGATATCCTAACCGCCACGTCGCGCCTATAATTTCCCCCTCACTGATTGCTGACAGGGATTGATATGCGCGCGTTCTTCTGGGCTGCCTGGCTGGGGCTGTGCTCCACACCTCTGCTGGCGGCTCCCCTGCAAGGTTTTTCCTTTACGCAAAAAGACTGGGAGCTCGCCTGCGATAACACTGGCACCTGCCGGGCGGCGGGTTACGGCGTCCGCATGGGCGAGGTCAGCGTGCTGTTGACCCGCAACGCCGGCAGCGAACAGCGCCTCGCCGCCACGGCCACCTTTGCGCAAATCGAGCACGATATCCCCGCCGACTCCACCGCCAGCCTGCTGATCGACGACCGGGATCTTGGCGCGCTGGACGCCCAGGACGACAGCCACTTCCGTCTGGACAGCGATCAGACTGCCGCCCTGCTACAGGCGTTGACGAATCAGCGCAAAATCGAATTCACCCTTAACGGCCAGCACCTGCCGCTTTCCAGCGCCGGCAGCCGCGAGGTGCTGGGTAAAATGGATGCGTTTCAGCGACGCACTGGCACCGCCGACGCGCTGCTGGATAAAGGCGATGCCGGCGACGATGCCATTTTGCCAGCCACTGCCGCCCCGGAGATTATCGCCGCCCCGGTGATCCATAACGCGCAGCCGGTGGCGCTGAGCATACTTCAGCGCCAGAAGCTGCTGCCCTCCCTGACGCCGCTGCTGAACCAGCGCTGTGACGACTGGCAGAACCCGGCCATCCCGGCGGCAGAGCGCCAGATCACGCTGACCGCGCTGGATAAAACCCATTCTCTGGTGCAGGCGCTCTGCTGGCGAGCGCCCTATAACGACGGCTATGCGCTGTGGCTGGTCGATAACGCCCAGCTGAACAGGCCACGGTTGCTGACCACCGAGGCCTCGAGCTACGCCAACGGCACTATCGTCTTTTTGCACAAAGAACGGGGCATTGCCGACTGCCTAACCGGCGAAACCCGCGTCTGGGACGGTAAAACCTTTACCCCCAGCCTGAAGTACAGCACCGGTATGTGTCGGGAAATCACCCCCGGCGGCACCTGGATGCTGCCGACCTTTGTCAGCCAGGTGATCCCCAGGCAGCAGAAAGAGGCGGATAACCTCGCCCTGCGCACGCTGTATAACGCAGTGCTGAAAGCGCAAAAAAGCGATCCAGAATTGTCGCTGAATAAGGTCGCCGAGCAGTTTCCGTTAACCGGCCATATTACCGACTTCACGCTCACCTACGCCGATGACACCCTGGTTTCGACCAGCAAACCTTCCCCGGATATCAGCGATGACGAGTGGCAGGCGTTTCTGCGCTCCTCGATTAGCGCGGATTCAGAAAACGGCAAAGTCAGCTTTACCCTTATCGACCTCGACGGCGACGGCAAACGCGACCTGATCATCGACAGCTACGTGGGCGGCACCGGGCTCTTCAGCTACACCGGGGTGCTCCGGCGCGGCGATAATGACTTTGCCGCTGTCGACGGCAGCGACAGTGATAACGGCGATGATTTCGATGCCGGGGTGCCCGGCGCCCTCTTTTCTATCAATGGCCGCGGGGCTAACCAATGGAACCACTGGGTCAAAATCAACGGTCAGGTGTATGCCCTGTGGTACAACGGCCAGTTTGGCGAAGATAATCTCTACCTGCTGCGCCCGTTCAGCACTGCGAGCCAGACGCCCGCGGTGACGGTTCGCTATCGCTATACGCTGAACAGCATCCGCTCCCCGGAGAAAGACCAGCCGTTAACCCCACCCCTCAGCGACAGCGATAAAGCGGATCTGCTGCGTTCGCTGGAGGTCATGCAGGGCAGCCTGCTGAAAGACAAACCCGTCAGCGACAACGATGCGCCGATCTGCCCCATCCCACCGGGCACCTCCGCCGACGAGGCGGATAACTACTACAGCGGCGTCGCCATCAACTATATCTATGAGACAGTGGCCTATATTCCGGTCTGGCTGAACGGGAAGTGCTATATCGGCACTATTTTTAGCCACCATGGCGCCTATCGCCACGGCGTGGATGCGGAAATTACGCTGAGCTCCCCGCGCGAGGATGAAGAGGTCATTGGCGATTATATTATCTCCGGGTTGCGCCACGTAATCGCCATTACCAGCGGCTGGAAAACCCGGGAGGGTGATAACGGCATGCAGTGAAGTTAAGTCAAAACGCGCCTTTGAACGCAGAATTGCCGTAAAGATAAGCAATCGATAAGTAATTTAAGAAATTTGGTTGACGGGGTGGGCGGATTACGGTTTAATGCGCCCCGTTGCCCGGATAGCTCAGTCGGTAGAGCAGGGGATTGAAAATCCCCGTGTCCTTGGTTCGATTCCGAGTCCGGGCACCACTATTTAAAGAACCCGCCCAAAAGGCGGGTTTTTGCTTTTCTACATCCGGACTCTTCATCGAACTGCGTTCGATTATTCGCCGCACAGCGGCTCACCCCTTCGGGGCCAGCGCGACAAGCGCGCTGTTCAACGCCTGCGGCGTTAGTCCGAGTCCGGGCACCACTATTTAAAGAACCCGCCCAAAAGGCGGGTTTTTGCTTTTCTGCATCCGGACTCTTCATCGAACTCCGTTCGATTATTCGCCGCACAGCGGCTCACCCCTTCGGGGCCAGCGCGACAAGCGCGCTGTTCAACGCCTGCGGCGTTAGTCCGAGTCCGGGCACCACTATTTAAAGAACCCGCCCAAAAGGCGGGTTTTTGCTTTTCTGCATCCGGACTCTCCATCGAACTCCACTCTATGATCCCCTACCCGGCGGCGCTGCGCTTGCGCGGGCCTACGCTGTTTGAGCCTGCGGGGGGACCCGTAGGCCGGATAAGGCATTTATGCCGCCATCCGGCACAACCGCGGGTACGGCGTCTGATGTGTATCGCCCGGTGGCGCTGCGCTTGCGCGGGCCTACGCTGTTTGAGCCTGCGAAAGGACTCGTTGGCCGGATAAGGCATTTATGCCGCCATCCGGCACAACCGCGGGTACGGCCTCTGATGTATATCACCCGGCGGCGCTGCGCTTGCACGGGCCTGGGGGATGAGGAAACGCCTGCGCAAACGCAGGCCGGATAAGACGAAGCCGTCAGGCAAACGCCATGAAGAAAGGGATTACTCGGCGGCCGTTTTCCCTTTGCCGGGCAGCCTGAACGCTTCGCCATAGGGCTTCGCGATACCCATGCGATATTGCGTCTCTTTGGCCGCCTGGTGGAGGTCGGCAAACTCCTCTTTCGGCGCTGGCGGACGTTGCGCCTTTTTCAGACACTGATTACGATGGTGACGGATCCACTCTCTGTCATCATCGTTCAGGCAGCGCTGCATCACCTCAATCCATCTGGATGCCGCCCGACGGTAGAGCCCACTCGCCTCTAACCGTTCAGCAATACTGTCCCTTATTCTCATCCACCTCGCTCCTCTGATGCTTTCACGATATCCCATGGTATTCCGACACCTGAGCCGGAATACCATGGTAGAGTTAATTTATGACAAAACTATTCCTGTGCAGCGCAAGGAATATATTCATTATAATAATCGCTGTGCATAGCAAACCGCATTCGCGGTAATTACTTCCAAAGAGCTCCGGAATTATATGTCGAATGCCGCCATGGATACCGGATGGTATCGACGGTTGTACCTATCAATAGCTATTTAATTTATTATATTTCCGTTATCAAATACCTTGCGATGTCATCCACTCCCTGTACAACCAAGCCTCATGGCGACCTAACGGAGTGCTCCAGCAGTTTATTTCTGAAGATAAATAAGCAGGCTTCATTAAAATTATCTAACCCCAGTCGCTCATAAAGCGCAGTGCGCTTCCGGTAAAGGCTTTTTACCGAGGTATTCAGATTCACCGCCACCTCCTCCATGGTCATACCCGCCCCAAGCAAACGTAGCATTAACTGTTCAGACAAACTTAAGCGCAGATCGTCAAACCACTCTTTGGTCAGCCGCTTGCTCTTCATCTCCAGAAAAAGCCCAAATAATGTCGCCATATCGGCGGGTGATAATGACATGTTTAAAAACGATTTCAGACTCAGTAAATGCTCTTCCCGATGGCGCATATCGAGGACGATACAACATATTCGCTTTCTGGATTGTGCCGCCTCCATCACCAGGTAATCGTAATGACAAAGCGGCGAACGGCTATCAACCAGCAGAGAGACCTCATCAACCTCATTATCTAAAATCGTTTTTCCGCTAGAATCTAACTGAATGATATCAGGAAAGAAATTCTTAACCCCTTGAAAAAGATAGTAATCCTGAGTAACCAATATCATTGAAGTTGCCACAAATCGTCCCTTTAACATTTAATCAACAAATTCTCGTCAACCAGACGTTTTCCTTCCCCCTTTGGACGCTTCGCATGGCGGTAAAAATAACGAGACCTGTGATTTTTCATTAGCGCGGCATCTGACTCTGGCTGTGAAAACCCTCCTTGCGTTCTGATGGAAAATAAACGGATTAATTATAAATAAAAAAAATCCACAGAAAAGATGCTTTTTTTGGCATTGAGAATTTTTGTCAGAAATCATCTTAAATATCCAGTGAAAAACACCAACCCCTTCACAATATAAGCAGCACATCAATTTTGAAACAAAATTCCAACCCTCTTTCTTTTTTATTTATTTCAGTAAGTTAAAGAAATCAACTTCAACAACGCCGCTCGAATTAAGTCGGTTTTACAGAATTATCTTAAAACGCAGCTCATCATTTATCCATATTTATCCGCTGCCGTATCGGGTATAAATTATCCATTCAATTATCAGCAGGAGATATGTTTATTACTTTGCAATAAGTCATTCACCCGCAGTGCCAGTCAGCTAAATGGGACCATCCTCATCCTTTAACTCACCGTCAAAGGACGGTCGTGTTGTGCAATGGATTCTTGATGAACATATGGCAAATAGAAATGGAAAGATCACCTTATTCAAATACGTTATTGTTTAATCGCAACACGAAACTCTCGCTGTCAATCGGCTTGCTTTTGCTCTTCCCGGCGCTGGTTCAGGGAGCAGATTCGCTCTATGACCAGCAGATCCTGCAAGCGCGTCAAGGCCAGTACGCCCCCTTTCTCTCTTATCTTCAGCAGTACCAGCTGCGGCATGCCTTAACCCCTTCTCAGGTGGCGGACTGGCTGCAGGTAGCTCTCTGGGCCGGCCAGGACGATGAAGTGGTGAAAGTCTGGCGACGCTATCAGGTTTATATGCCGCTTCCCGCACGCGGTACCGCCGCGGCGGCACAGGCCCTGCGTAACCAGAAACAGTGGCAAGCCTCGCTCACCCTCTGGCAGCAGGCTCTCAGCCAGGCCCCTGACAGTGACGATTATCGTATCGGCTATATCAAAACGCTGGCCGATGCCCGCAAGGACGGCGAGGCGCTCAGCGAAGCGCGTCGCCTGGTAGCGGAGCAGGCGAGCGTTGCCCACCTGCAGACGCTCTCTTATGTCTACCTGCGGCTTGGCAAAAGCTGGGACCAGCTGTTGGTGGACACGCAGATCCTCGATCGCGAACCGCAAAACAAAGCCGCGCTGGCCAGCCTGATGGCGACCCTGACCCGCAACCGGATCGATTCCCCTGCTCTCGGCCTGGCGAATAGCGTCGAACTGACGCCTGCGGAAAAGCGCAATCTGCAGTTGAACGCCGCCGCCGAACTGGTGCGCCTTGCCGATACCCCTTCCCGCGAAGAAAACGCGCGTTACGCGCTGGCCCGCACGGCGCTCACGCAGTATGACGCGATGATTGCCGCCTGGCACCCCGACCCACAGGCTGCGTCCGACATCATCCGGGCGCGCATTGATCGTCTGGGTGCGCTGTACGCCAATGCAGATTACGCGCAGGTCATCCGTGAATACCAAAATCTCATCGCGCAGCAGCAGACCGTTCCCGACTGGGCCATCGGCTGGGTCATCTCCTCTTATATCGCCCTTAAGCAAATTGAGCCTGCGCTGACGCTTATTCACCAGCATCCCTCGTGGCTGACAAGCCAACAGAATGAGGAACACGAGCTTTTCTACGCCCTGCTGGACACCGGTCAGTACCCGGCGGCGCAACAGTATGTCGCCCGCCTCACCCGGAATGCACCCTACATCCGTCGTCTCTACGGTTCGCCGACGCCGCAGCCGAATGACGACTGGCTCACCGCACAGTCGCTTAACGTGCACTATTTAGCGGCCACCAACGCCCTGCCGCAGGCCGAAGCCCGGATGCAGCGCCTGGCGGCAACGGCCCCCGGCAATCAGGGCCTGCAGATAGATTATGCCGCCCTTCTGCAGGACAGAGGGCTACCGCGAGCCGCCGAAAGCCAGCTAAAAGCAGCGGAATCTCTGGAACCCGCCAGCCTGCAGCTGGAGCGCCAGCAGGCCTGGGTCGCCCTCGATCTGCAGGAGTGGCGGCAAATGGATCTGCTGACTGACGACGTCGTCGCCCGCTCGCCACGGGATCTGAATACCCAGCGCCTGGCCAGAGCGCGCGAGGTCCATCATCTTTCCGACCTTCGCCTGAGCGTTGGCAAAGGGCTGCACTCCGACAACCCGGTGAGCGGCACCCACGACCTCAGTTTTGAGACGGCGATCTACAGCCCGCCGCTAGCCGACAGCTGGCGGTTGTTCGGCGGGCACCGCTTCGCTGAAGGCAATTTTGAAGAGGGGAAAGGCAGCCGTCGCCAGCTGTTCGCCGGCGTTGAATGGCGCCCGCGCGACTACTGGGGCGAGCTTGAACTCTCCAGCGTCAATTTTCACGGCGAGAACAAGCCCGGCGTCCGCCTTTCCGCCGCCCACGACGTCAGCGATCGCTGGCAGCTGGGCGGCGAACTGGAGCGGATTTCGCAGCAGACTCCGCTGCGCGCGTTACGCAACGGCGTCAGCGCCAACCGCGGCGAAGGCTGGCTGCGCTGGTATCAAAACGAACGCCGGGAATACCGCGTCAGCGTGGCCGCCAGCCGGTTTACCGATCGCAACCGCCGCCAGGAGTACACCCTCTCCGGTAAAGAGCGCCTCTGGCAGACGCCGTGGTTAACGCTGGATCTGCAGCCCGGTCTGTCGGCCAGCGCCAATAGCCGCACCGACACCGCCTACTACAGTCCGGCACGGGACCTCGCCGCCACCGCGGCGCTGGCCGTCGATCACACGCTTTACCAGCGCTATGACACCGTCTGGAGCCAGCAGCTGCTCGCCGGCGGCGGCAGCTACTGGCAAAAAAATCACGCCGCCGGGGCGATCACGGTGCTGGGTTATGGGCAGCGCCTGCGCTGGAACAACGTCGTCGACACCGGGGTGATGCTGAACTGGGACAAACGCCCCTACGACGGTAAACGCGAAAACAACCTCGCCATCACTCTTGATGCAAATATACGGTTTTAAGGATGACCATGCTGAACACGACCCTGCGCAACGGCCTGATGCTTCTCGTCTGGCTGTGCCTTATCTTCAGCGTGCGTGCTGAGGAAGTCCCCTTCCTCGCCCCGCAGCAGCGCCCCCAACCGGAGGCCAATCAACCCTGGCCGGCGGATCGCTTTCTGGTGCTGGCCTACCATGACGTCGAAGACGATGCCGCCGACCAGCGTTATCTTTCAGTGCGCACCAGTGCGCTCAACGAACAGATCGCCTGGCTGCTGCATCACGGCTACCATGCGGTGAGCGTCCAGGACATTCTCGATGCACACCATGGCGTTAAGCCGCTGCCGGCCAAGGCTTTTCTTCTCAGCTTCGACGATGGCTATAGCAGCTTTTACACCCGCGTCTGGCCGCTACTTAAAGCCTGGAATGTTCCGGCGCTGTGGGCGCCGGTGGGCAGCTGGGTGGACACTCCCGCTGGCCAGCCCGTTAATTTTGGCGGCCTGATGACGCCGCGCGAGCGCTTCGCTACCTGGGAGATGGTGCGCGAGCTCAGCCGCTCGCCGCTGGTGGAGATCGGCGCGCACACCTGGGCCTCGCACTACGGTCTGCCGGCCAATCCGCAGGGCAGCCGCGAGCCCGCCGCCGCCAACCGCGGCTGGGATAAAACCACCGGCCGCTATGAAAGCGACGCGCAGTTTACCCGGCGCATGGCCGATGACGTGCAGAAAGTGACGGCGAAAATCCACGAGGTCGCCGGGAAAGCGCCGCGCGCCTGGGTGTGGCCCTATGGCGCCGCCAGCGGCAGCACCCTGGCTATCGCCAAACAGCAGGGGTATCAGCTGGCGTTTACGCTGAACGACGGCCTGGGCAATGTGAAAGATCTGGACAATATTCCGCGCATGCTGATCGCCGGTAACCCGTCGATCAAGGCCTTTGCCAACGCCGTAACCCAGATTCAGGAAGCCGATCCTGTTCGGGTGATGCATGTGGATCTGGACTATGTCTATGACCCCAATCCCGTCCAGCAGGCGAAAAATATCGATAAGCTGGTGCAGCGCGTCTATGACATGAAAATCAGCCATGTCTTTCTGCAGGCCTTTTCCGACCCGCAAGGCGACGGCACGGTCAAGTCGCTCTATTTCCCCAACCGCTGGCTGCCGATGCGCGCCGACCTGTTTAACTTCGTCTCCTGGCAGTTGCAGACCCGCGGCGGGGTGAAGGTCTATGCCTGGATGCCGGTGCTGGCCTTCGATCTCTCGTCCGATCTGCCGCGCGTTCAGCGCTGGGATCCGCAAACCGGGAAGGCGTTACTTGCCCGCCAGCCGTACGTTCGCCTGTCGCCCTGGGATCCCCGGGTTCGCCAGCAGATCACCGACATCTACGAAGATCTGGCCCGGCACGCCAGCTTCAGCGGGATTCTGTTTCACGATGACGCCGTGCTGACCGATTTTGAAGACGTGAGCCCGGAGGCGGTCGCCGCCTGGCGGCAGACGGGTCTGGGGCACGATGCCGGCCCGGTGCCCCAACGTCCGCAAGAGCGCCAGGCATGGATGCGTTTCAAAAGCCAAACCCTGACCCGCTTCACTCTGGATCTACGCCAGGCGGTGCAGGCCATCCGCGGCCCGCAGGTGAAAACGGCGCGTAATCTCTTCGCCCTGCCGATCCTGGAGCCGCAGAGCGAAGCCTGGTTCGCGCAGAATCTGGATGACTTCCTTGCCGCCTATGACTGGACGGTACCCATGGCGATGCCGCTGATGGAGTCCGTACCGATTGACGCCAGCCAGGCCTGGCTGACGCGGCTGGTCCAGGCCGTCGCCAGCCACCCGGGCGCGCTGAAGAAAACCATCTTTGAACTGCAGGCCCGAGACTGGAACCGACGCCAGCAAAACGCCATTCCCGACCAGCAGCTGGCGGACTGGATGCGTTTGCTGCGGCTGAACGGCGTCAAAAACTACGGCTACTACCCTGACGATTTTATTAACAACCAGCCTGATATCTCCCGTATCAGGCCGCAATTTTCTTCCTGGTGGTACCCTGACCATGACTGATCGCATTATCGCATTGTGCATTTTATGCCTCGTATTCGGGCTGCCGTTAGGCGTCGCAGCGGTATTTACCGGCGAGCTTATCCTCGACTTTGTCTTCTTCTGGCCGCTGTTTATGTCAGTGCTGTGGATCACCGGGGGCCTTTATTTCTGGTTTCAGCTGGAACGCCACTGGCCGTGGGGGGAGGATACCCCGCCGCCGACGCTGCCGGGCAATCCGCTGATTTCGATCCTGATCCCTTGTTTTAACGAGGAGAAAAACGCTCGGGAAACCATCAGCGCGGCGCTGGCCCAGCGTTACGCCAATCTCGAAGTGATCGCCATTAACGACGGCTCTTCGGACAACACCGCCCAGGTGCTCCAGCAGCTGGCGCAGGAGGAGCCGAGGCTGCGGGTGATCCACCTTGCCGCCAATCAGGGAAAAGCGGTAGCGCTCAAAGCAGGCGCCGCCGCCGCCCGCGGCGATCTGCTGGTCTGCATCGATGGCGACGCCCTGCTGGACCGGGATACCGCGGCCTGGCTGGTCGCGCCGTTGATCCACTATCCGCACGTCGGGGCGGTCACCGGCAATCCGCGGATCCGCACCCGATCCACGCTGATCG
This sequence comes from Klebsiella variicola, assembly GCF_000828055.2. Classification (NCBI taxonomy): domain Bacteria; kingdom Pseudomonadati; phylum Pseudomonadota; class Gammaproteobacteria; order Enterobacterales; family Enterobacteriaceae; genus Klebsiella; species Klebsiella variicola. The sequence continues at coordinate 5,089,378 of NZ_CP010523.2, forward strand.
GCCGCATTCAGGTGGGTGAGTTCTCGTCGATCATTGGGCTTATCAAGCGGACGCAGCGGATCTATGGCCGGGTCTTTACCGTCTCCGGTGTGATTGCCGCCTTCCGGCGCCAGGCGCTGGCGGACGTCGGCTACTGGAGCCCGGATATGATCACCGAAGATATTGATATCAGCTGGAAGCTTCAGCTCCGCCACTGGGACATCTTTTTCGAGCCGCGGGCGCTGTGCTGGATCCTGATGCCGGAGACCCTCAAAGGGTTATGGAAGCAGCGTCTGCGCTGGGCGCAGGGCGGCGCGGAGGTTTTTCTGGTCAACCTCCGTCGCCTGTTTCACTGGGAGCATCATCGGATGTGGCCGCTGTTTCTGGAGTATGCCTGCTCCACGCTGTGGGCCTTTGCCTACGCGGTTACCATTCTGCTGTTTATCCTCAGCCGCCTGATGCCGCTGCCTGACAATCTGGCGGTGCACAGCCTGTTTCCGCCGGAGTTCACCGGCATGCTGCTTGGCGTGATGTGCCTGCTGCAGTTCGTCGCCAGTCTGTATATCGAGCGACGCTACGAGAAAAAGGTCGCCAAATCACTGTTCTGGGTGATCTGGTTCCCGATGGTCTACTGGATGATCGGCCTGCTGACCACGCTGGTCGCTTTTCCGAAAGTGATGGTGAAACGTCAACGTTCCCGCGCGCGCTGGGTGAGTCCGGACCGGGGAAAAGGAAGCCTGTGATGAATGAAAATACGCTCATCTTAACCGAACACCGTGTGCTGCCCCGGCTGGTCGACGCCGGTTTAACGCTGCTGGCCTGGCTCGGTTTTCTGTTCTTTCTGTACGCCAATTTGCTGATGCAGTTCATCGCGCCGCCCTCTCCGCGCTGGGAGTCGCTGATGGCTTCACTGAATACGGCGCTGGTGTATCTGCTGATTGCCGCACTGAACGGCTGGCTGTTGATCCTCTGGTATCATTACAACCGGCGCCGCGCTCGCACCCGGCATCATACCGCGGTGCTCACCCTGCGACATGATGAGCTGGCGAGCAGCTTTAACGTTGCGCCGCAGATTATCTCGGAGATGAGCCGCTATAATTTGCTCACCGTTTACCACGATCAAATCGGGCAGATTATTGATTTAAAAAGCCACGCGTTACCGCCGCCGCAGGAAGAGAGCGATCGCGCATGAGAGCAAGGCCGCCGTCGGCGGCCTGTATGGGTTACGACGCCGTGGATCAGCCGCCGGCTTTTTTGATGGCGGCTTCCAGCGAGGCCTGATCCGCCAGCCCCGGGAAGACGGTGATGCTGGCTTCCGTGGCGCCGGTGGTCGGCATCACGATCACGCCCGGCGTGCCGCTCAGACCAATCTCCTGCGCCAGATCGTTAATGCTCTGCAGCACCGGTTCGACGTCGGTGGCCTTCTTCGCATCAAAGCCGGCTTTCTTCGCCTGCTGCTGGATATCCGCCGTCGTCAGCTTACCTTCGTTATGGCCGGTAGCGTAAATCCCGTTATGGTAGGCCAGATAGGCATCCGCCCCTTTCTGCTGATAGATCTGCAGGCCGGTTTTTGCCGCCTCCAGCGAGCTTTCCCAGCGGCCGCCGAAAATCGGCCACTCTTTAAAGGCGAAACGGGTCTGCGGGTGCGCTTTAATCACCTGCTCCATCACCGGCGCCAGACGGCTGCAGTACACGCACTGGTAGTCGAAGAATTCGATCACCGTGACTTTGCCGTTGGCCGGGCCGTAGGTCGGGGTATTTTTATCCTGGGTCAATACAGCCGCGTTTTTCAGCACTGCCTGAGTGGCCGCGCTGGCCTGCTGTTCAGCCTGTATTTGCTGCAATTTCTGGCTCGCCTGCAGGAGGACTTCCGGGTGGGCGACCAGGTAGTCGGCGGCGATTTTGCCGATTTTCGCCTCCTGTTCCGGGGTGAAAGTCGCCGGCGCGTCAGCGGCAGAGGCCATCGCCGGCAGTAAGACAGCGCTCAGCAGGGCGACAGAGAGGTATTTCTTGTGGCCAGACATAGTGGGGATCCTTGCGATAAGTGAACGGCAGGTGAGTCTGGGTGACAAAATATCACCCTTTTTCGCCGAAGCCTTGCCCAACGGCGCGTTGATTCGTAACTTTATTTTTCAGGCACGCTTTTCCCGCGCGACGGCGTGGGTCTGCGTCAGTGGTCAATGCGCCCCAGGCGGAGTACCCTGCGCAGCGGTTTTTCTTGCTCTTTTTTCAGGTGGTTTCTCTCGAAATGAATGCGTTACTCCAACAATGGGACATGGCGGTGATTATGCTGCAGATTGTCGCCATCGATTTACTGCTGGGCGGCGATAACGCCGTGGTGATAGCCATGGCTTGCCGCAAACTGCCGCCACAAAAGCGCACCAAAGCGATCATCATCGGTACCGTGGGGGCGATCCTGGCGCGCGTGCTGCTGCTGGCGCTCGCCCTGTATCTCCTGTCGCTGCCGTGGCTGAAAATAGTCGGCGCGTTGCTCCTGCTGTGGATTGGTATGAAGCTGGTGAGTAATGAGGAAGAAGAGAGCGTGGTCGGCAGCTCCGCGAGCCTGTGGCGCACCGCGATCACCATCACCGTCGCCGATGTGATCATGTCGCTGGATAATGTGTTGGCGGTCGCTGCGGCGGGGAAAGGGCACATTGCGCTGGTCGCCCTCGGCGTGGCGATCAGCATTCCGATTATCGTCGCGGGCAGTAAACTGGTCCTGGTCCTGCTCACCCGCTTTCCCGCCGTGGTGCTGTTGGGCGGAATGCTCATCGGCTGGATTGCCGGCTCAATGCTGGTCAGCGATCCCACCATTCAGCAACTGTTTCCCGCCGCCGGGGACGGCACCGCGCGCGTGGCTGGCGCCGTCGGCGCGCTGCTGGTGCTGTTTGAAGGATGGCGCCGCCGCCCACGGCCGCAGGCGAAAGAGTAGCCTCGCCCACGACGCCGCCGACCCCGACGGCGTCAAGTTTCCGCCACTTTTCTTCCCCTTCAGGGCGCATTTGCCCTACGCTTTATACTGACGCCTGTTCCAGGGAATATGTAACCACCGCACTGAGCATAGATGAGATAAAATCATGGAATTGAAGGATTATTATGCCATTCTCGGGGTGCAACCAACCGACGATCTGAAAACTATCAAGACCGCCTACCGCCGCCTGGCGCGCAAATATCACCCCGACGTCAGTAAAGAAAGCGATGCCGAAGCCAAATTCAAGGATCTCGCCGAAGCCTGGGAAGTCCTGAAAGATGAGCAGCGGCGCGCCGAATACGATCAGCTCTGGCAGCATCGCAACGATCCCGGCTTCGGTCGCCAGCAGCAGACACACGAGCAGAGCTACAGCCAGCAAGATTTCGACGACATCTTCTCCTCCATGTTTGGCCAGCAGGCGCATCAGCGTCGCCGTCAGCATGCCGCACGCGGCCACGATCTGGAGATCGAAGTGGCGGTGTTCCTTGAAGAGACGCTGGCCGAGCAGACCCGCACCATCAGCTATAACCTGCCGGTGTACAACGTGTTTGGCATGATCGAAAGTGAAACGCCGAAAACGCTGAATGTGAAGATCCCCGCCGGGGTAGTCGATGGTCAGCGTATCCGTCTGAAAGGCCAGGGAACGCCGGGCGAAAACGGCGGCCCGAACGGCGATCTGTGGCTGGTTATCCACATCGCTCCGCATCCGCTATTCGATATTGTCGGCCATAACCTGGAGATCGTCCTGCCGCTGGCGCCATGGGAGGCCGCGCTGGGCGCGAAAGTCACGGTGCCCACCCTGAAAGAGAGCATTCTGCTGACGGTGCCGCCGGGCAGTCAGGCAGGGCAGCGACTGCGTATCAAGGGCAAAGGGCTGGTGAGCAAAACCCACACTGGCGATTTGTTCGCCGTCATCAAAATTGTCATGCCGCCAAAACCAGATGAAAAAGCGCGTGAGCTCTGGCAACAATTGGCCGCCGCCGAAGCCAGCTTCGATCCGCGTAAGACATGGGGGAAAGCCTGATGGCTACAGTAACAGTGACGTTTACCATTACCGAATTGTGCCTGCGTACCGGGGTATCGGAAGAGGAGCTGACGGAGATCGTCGGCTTGGGGATGATTGAACCGCACCAGCCGCAGGCGGAAACCTGGCTATTCGACGACAGCGCGGTGACGATTGTCCATCGCGCGGTGCGCCTGCGTAACGAGCTGGAGCTGGACTGGCCGGGGATCGCGGTGGCGCTGACCCTGCTGGATGAAAACGCGCGGCTGACTCGCGAAAATCGCCTGCTGCAGCAGCGCCTGGCCCGCTTCCTCGCCCACGGATAGGGCGACATCCCGGGTGGCAGCGTTCCGCCTTCGTGCCGGATGGCGGCTACGCCTTATCCGGCCTACAAACTAAGCACAGCGCAAGCCGGGGAATTTCCCGGGTCGCGGCGTTCCGCCTTACCCGGGCTACCGGACAGTGCAAACAGTAGCCCGGCTAAGCGCAGCCGAAAGCCGGGGAGTTCCCCGGGTCGCGGCGTTCCGCCTTACCCGGGCTACCGGACGGTGCAAACAGTAGCCCGGCTAAGCACAGCGCAAGCCGGGGAATTTCCCGGGTCGCGGCGTTCCGCCTTACCCGGGCTACCGGACTAGCGCCGCCGGGCATGGCCACAGCCAGGGAGCCGCCTGTATGCCGGGTGGCGGCTACGCCTTATCCGGCCTACAAACTAAGCGGAATTTCCCGGGTCGCGGCGTTCCGCCTTACCCGGGCTACCGGGCAGTGCAAACAGTAGCCCGGCTAAGCGCAGCGCAAGCCGGGGAGTTTCCCGAATAGCGCAAACCGGGAATAGCGCTTAATCCGGTAACGAACCGGCGAGATTACGCGCGGAGACGCTCTCGCTGACCGGCGCGGGTGGCTCCGGCGCCTTAGCTGGAGCCGCCGCTGGCGCGGATGCCGGGGCGGAAGAGGCCGGCTGGATCTCAAGGAACGAAGCCAGCATCTTACGCAGCGTTTCCGGTTTAGTATCTTCCGCCAGCAGCGCCGCCAGCATCGACGGCAGGCGGCTATCGACTTCCCCTAACGCCAGCCCCGCCAGCAGCGCCGTACGCGACATATCGCCGCGGTCGCCACGGTGGTGGGCCTCAATTTTTGCGTCCGCGAAGCGCTCGCTGGCGCTGATATCCGGGCGCAGGTAAATCAGCACTTTTCTGCGATCCAGAGTCATAGACGCTCCTTAACCAATAATTTTCAGACCACGCACCAGGGCAAACTGCGGCTCTTCAGCCACCACGAAACGGTCCTCGCGCAGCCCCATACGTTCACGAATCGCATCGGCCACCAGCGGCGCGCCGCCACCAATCACGATGGCGTGCGAATAGCCTTTAAAGCTATCAATCGCCGTCAGGACGCGGGTGGTCAGACGTTCGATGCTGTTATTGATCACCTTCTTCACCTCAGAAACCGCATCCGGATCGTTGATGTTGTCGGTCAGGTATTCTTCGTCGTGGCGGTTGATGATTATCTGGTCAACGTTATAGCTGGAAGTGTCGGTATTCGCCCGGGCCAGCGCCAGCTTAACGGCATCGGTCACCAGCGACACGCCCAGCTTCGGATCGCCGTAAATGCGCGAAACCGAGGTCATCTGCCCGGCGACCATTGAAATATCCAGCGTGGTGCCGCCGAGGTCGATAATCAGCACCGAATGCGACGGTTTCAGTTCATCGCACAGGCTGATCCCCGCAGGAATGGATTCCGGACGCACGGTAACTTTCGTGATATTGAACACCACGCCTTTGTTCAGTTTAACGTCGCGCAGCAGGCTCTTTTTCTTGCGCTCAATATTGTCGAGGCGATATTGCGCATCTTCGTCGTAAAATTCGGTCAGCGGCAGGGTGACCACAATCTCGACATCCTGCGGCTCAAGACCGCTGGTCAGCAGCGCGTGATGGACAGCGATGGAGTTCAACGGGCTATATTGCCAGTCAATGTTATTGGTGGGGAGCGCATCGGGAGTGATCAGGTCGAATGAGTACTTTTCATCATCCACGGTGTAGTTAAAAGGCTTCCCGGAACCGAAGGTGGCAGACCAGCCGCGTTTGAAACTGTTGGGGCTGATATGGGTGAAAGTTTCGCCATCTTGCTCCCACAGCATTTTGATATTGGTTGAACCATCATCGATAAAAATGCGCATCGCATTGCTCCATCACTGAGACAAATAAGAGAAAAATGTAAGACCCAAAAAGAGTAGCAAGAGTTAAAAAGCCGCGCAAGAGCACGAAAAAGAGACAATTCCGAGTTTTATTTGAGAACAAATGGAGAAACGAACAGTTCAATGCGCCCTGAAAGAGAAATAAATGAGACAAAATAGAGAAATACAGTTTCTCTCTTTCTGTCTGTTTCAGACACTGTTCTTGTACAAAAAGAGAGCATCCCTCCCCTCTTTCCTCAGCGGTTTTCGCACGCTTTTTACACCTGGTTGGGTACCACAATCGGCCGTTCCGGCTCGACGACATTTTCCGGTACCCGGCGATATTTATCCAGCAGGTGAATCTGAATACGGCGCAACATATCGCCATTCAGTTTGTAATAACGGAAATAGAGAAACAGCGTCAGGGCGAAAAAGAGCGTCGGCAGCGCAATCATAATCGCCTGCATCCCCAGCAGCGTGTGAGATGACTGCACAACATTCGGCACGTAGCCGATGATACCGAGCACGATGGCAATAAACCAGGCCGCAAACGCCGAGCCCGCTTTCACCACCAGCGTCTGTACCGAGTAGGCGATGCTTTCGCAGCGGATATTCATCGTATATTCGCCATAGTCGACGGTATCGGCCACCATAATAACCTGCAGCACCCAGAACAGCGCGGTGCCGATATTCAACAGCACCCCGGCCAGCGAAATCAGCGCGATGTTGTAAACGCCGCTCAGCGCCATCAGCAACAGCACGCCGCAGCCCAGCACCGGCATGATCGATGCTCCTGCCCACAGAATGCGCCGCGACAGCCCTTTCACCAGTCGTGGGAACAGGATCAGCGTCAGCAAATTCGCCGCCCCCGCGTAGGACATGTAATACGGGAACATCTCCGCGCTGCCAATCACGTAGGTAAAGTAGTAAATGGCAAAGCCGGCGATAATATTCGCCGCCTTGTTATAGGCCAGCGCCATGCCTAACAGGCAGGCCAGCTGATCGTTTTTATAGATAAGCGCCACCATCTGGCGCAGTGAGAGATGGCTGGAATCTTCGCTCAAACCACTGTCGGAGGAGTAAACCTCATGGACGTTACGCAGGGTGACCAGGGTGGAAACGACGAAGAAGGCGATCAGCACCAGGGTAAACATCTGGAAACCAAAACCGCGGTCGGCGCCGCCCACGGCGCTGACGAACGGCAGCGTGACGCCGGCCGTAACGAATCCCGCCAGACTGGCGAAAAAACGCGGATAAGGTACCAGCTGTTCGCGTTCACGTTTATCGAGGGTAATGGTCGGCACCAGCGACCAGAACGGCACATCCATGATGGTATAGGTGAAGCCCCACAGCAGATAGGTCAGCCACACCCACGCCAGTAGGGCCCCGCCGCTGAAGTGATGGGCGCTGAACAGCATATACAGCACCACCGAGTTGGTTATCGTGCCGATCAGGATCCACGGTTTAAACTTCCCCCATCGCGATCGCGTACAGTTGACGATCCATCCCATGATCGGATCGGCTATCGCATCGAGGATCCTTGCCACCAGGAACAAGGTGCCAACCACCCCAACCGACAGGCCAACAATATCGGTGTAGTAATACATCAGATACATGTAGACGATACCGATAGCGAAATCTTTACCAAAGGCACCAAATCCGTAGCTGAGCTTTGTTGTCATTGAAATACTCATAGGGTCCAGGTCGCTGTCGCCAGCGCCTCCTTCAGCGTTTGATAGAGCGTGACAGGCACCGCCGGGGTCGTTGTCCCGGCGGCATGAGAAGATTAACGGTGCAGCCAGGCCGGCAGCCAGTCGCCATGGCTGGCGATCAGATCGTCCACCAGCGCGTAGATCTCTTCGATCCCCAGCACCGCGGCGGTGTGCGGATCCATCATCGTGGCGTAATAGACGTAATCCCGGTCTTCATTGAGGATCGCCTGCGTCAGCAGCGTTTGTACGTTGATGTTTGTCTGCATCAGCGCCGCCAGATGCGCCGGCAGCGCGCCCACTTTGGTCGGCTGAATACCGTTGGCGTCCACCAGGCAAGCCACTTCCACGCAGCAACCCTGCGGCAGGTTGTCGATGAGACTATCGTTGCGCACATTGCCGTACACCACGCTTGGCTCGCCGGTCCAGATGGCGTTCATGATGGTGCTGGCATACTCGCGGGATGGTTTCACCTCTATGCGCTCGCCGCGCTGATAGCTCTCCAGCTCCTGATGCCAGTTGGCCAGCTGCTCGACGCAGCGTTTAGGGTATTCATCCAGCGGCACTTTATAGTGAGCGATAAGGTCATCGCGGCCCGGCTTGATAAACCATGGCGTATATTCCGCGAAATGCTCCGACGATTCGGTGACAAAGTAGCCCAGCTTTTTGAACATTTCGTAGCGGACGATGTTTTCGCAACGCGGGTTGCCGTGCAGGTTAGGCTTCGGCGCCCGGCCCTCGGCGTAGGCCTGCAGCAGGTCGGGATAGAGACTGCCGTAGCTGCCATCCGCGAGCTTTTTCTCCAGCGACAGATAGAACGCCATATGGTTGATTCCCGCGCAGCGGTAGCGTAAATCCGCCGGATCGAGATCGAGGTCGCGCGCCAGCTCTTCCGCCGTCCCCTGTACCGAATGGCAGAGGCCAACCTGCTTGATATGCGGGTAGCGGGCGTACATGGCCCAGGTATTCATCGCCATCGGGTTGACGTAGTTAAGCAGGGTGGCGTCCGGGCAGACCTCGGTCATATCGTCGCAGATAGCCCACAGGTGCGGGATGGTGCGCAGCGCGCGCATAATGCCTCCCGGCCCCAGCGTATCGGCAATGGTCTGCTCCAGGCCGTGGCGCTTGCAGACGGCAAAATCGGTGACCGTACAGGGCTCATAGCCGCCAATCTGGAAAGCGACCACAACGAAATCGGCGCCCTGCAGGGCGGTTTTACGATCGCGATGGCAGCTGATTTCGCCGTTCGCGCCCACCGAATCCATCAGCTTGCGCACCACGATATGCGACTCTTCCAGCCGGGTTTCATCGATATCCATCAGCGCGATATGCGCCGATTTCAGCGCCGGGCGCTGGAAAACATCACCGAGAATATTTTTGACGAACACCGTCGAACCGGCGCCGATAAAAGTAATTTTTGGGGCGGTCATCACGCACTCTCCATCAGGTCATTGAACACTTGCAGAGTGGCACGTCGTTCAGCGTTACGCTGCCCTGTTCCCGCCGGAGCATTCCCGTAAACTCAGATCGGCCATTAAGCGCCACAAAATCTGAGTTTTTGGCAATAGATCGACTTAAAAGTAGAGAAAACGGGCCGGTTATTCCGCTAAGCTGTAGTCAGTTCTGGCGAAAAATGCAGCCACTCTGACAATCCAGGAATAGGTTAATCATGGAACACCGCTTTACTTCCCTGCCCCCCGATCCCTTTATGTGCAGCAGCGACGAAAAGCAGAGCCGCAGCCCGCTGGCGCTCTACTCCGAGTATCAGCGTATGGATATCGAACTGCGCCCGCCGCACGCCATGCCCACCAGCCACTGGCACGGCCAGGTGGAGGTCAACGTGCCGTTCGACGGCGATGTAGAGTATTTGATTAATAACGAAGTGGTGCGCATTGAGAAAGGCTATATCACCCTCTTCTGGGCCTGTACGCCGCATCAGTTGACCCGCCCCGGCGATTGCCAGCAGATGGCGATATTCAACCTGCCGATGCATCTGTTTCTGTCGTGGCCGTTGGACCGGGAGCTTATCAACCACGTCACCCATGGAATGGTAATTAAGTCCCTCGCCGCGCAGCAGTTAAGCGCCTTTGAAGTGCGCCGCTGGCAGCAGGAGCTGAACCACGACAATGAACAGATTCGCCAGCTGGCGATCGATGAAATCGCCCTGATGCTCAAGCGGCTGAGCCTCTCCGGCTGGCAGCCGATTCTGGTCAACAAAACCTCGCGCACCCACAAGAACAGCGCCACGCGCAGTTTTATGTCAGCCAGATGCTGGAGTTTATCGCCGCCCACTACGACCAGGCGCTGACCGTCAATGCCGTTGCCGAGCACGTGAAGCTCAACCCGAACTACGCGATGGGGGTCTTTCAGCGGGTGATGCAGCAGACCATGAAGCAGTATATTACCGCCATGCGTATCAATCATGTGCGGGCGCTGCTGAGCGATACCGACAAGACCATCCTGGATATTGCCCTTACCGCCGGGTTCCGCTCCAGCAGCCGCTTCTACAGCACCTTTACCCGCTACGTGGGCATGCCGCCGCAGCAGTACCGTAAACTTAGCCAGCAGCGACGTCACGGGCTGGCCTTGCCGGAGGCATAAAAAATGCCGCCGGGGTCTCCCCAGGCGGCATGATTAACAGTGAAAACGGTTAGTCGTTGATACGCGGATGCTGCTGCACCAGACGCGACCGTTTTGCCTGCAGATCGGCGATCTCCTGATCGATATCTTCGATTTTTTGTTCGATGTTATCGTAGTGCTCGCCAAGGATTTCTTTCGCTTCCTGGATATCCGACGCCGCCGGGGTCGCCCCTTTCAGCGGGCGGTTAGCCGTCTCTTTCATCGACAGACCCGTCGCCATCCCCACCACCGCGATGACCATCAGGTAGTACGCCGGCATCATCAGGTTCTGAGTGGTTTCCACCAGCCACGCCGCCAGGGTTGGCGTCAGACCAGCAACCAGCACCGAGATGTTAAAGGCGCTGGCCAGGGCGCTGAAGCGGATGTGCGTCGGGAACATCGCCGGCAACGAGGAGGCCATCACCCCGATAAAGCAGTTCAGCACGACCGCCAGCAGCAGCAGACCAGCGAAAATCAGGCCAATCACGTTGCTGTTAATCATAATGAAGGCCGGGATCGCCAGGGCAAACAGCGCCACGCTACCAATCAGGATGAACGGACGACGGCCAAAGCGGTCGCTGAGCATACCGATAACCGGCTGCACAAATAGCATCCCGACCATGATGGCGATGATGATCAGCACCCCATGATCTTCCGAGTAGTGCAGGTTATGCGACAGGTAGCTCGGCATATAGGTCAGCAGCATGTAATAGGTCACGTTGGTGGAAATCACCAGACCAATACAGGTCAGCAGGCTACGCCAGTGCTTGGTGGCAATCTCTTTAAAAGAGACCTTCGGCCCGTCCTGCAGTCCTTCACGGTCGCCCTGCTCCATGGTGTCCACATGCTGCTGGAACGCCGGGGTCTCTTCCAGCGCATGGCGCAGATAGAGACCGATGATGCCTAACGGCAGCGCCAGGAAGAACGGGATACGCCAACCCCAGTCGAGAAAGTTCTGTTCCCCCACCACGCTGGAGATGAGAACCACCACGCCGGCCCCCATCACAAACCCGGCGATGGAGCCAAAGTCCAGCCAGCTGCCCATAAAGCCGCGTTTACGGTCAGGAGAATATTCCGCGACGAAGATCGATGCCCCGGTATATTCACCGCCGACCGAGAAGCCTTGCGCCATTTTACACAGCAGCAGCAGGATCGGCGCCCAGATGCCTATCGTGGCATACGACGGAATCAGGCCGATACAGAAAGTACTTATCGACATGATCACGATGGTTATTGCGAGGATTTTCTGCCGACCATATTTATCGCCCAGCATCCCGAAAAACAGGCCGCCTAACGGACGAATTAAAAATGGAACGGAGAAGGTACCCAGTGCGGCAATCATCTGCACGCTTGGGTTGGCATCGGGGAAGAAGACTTTACCTAAGGCGTAGGCCACAAAGCCATAGACGCCGAAATCGAACCACTCCATCGCGTTACCCAGGGAGGCCGCGGTGATCGCCTTTTTCAGTTTACCATCATCGATGATGGTCACATCCTTAAGGGTGATGGGCTTTATTTTTTTCCTTTTAAGCATATTTTTCCTCTGCTACTCCGCCTTGAGTACACGCATCATCGCCGAATGACAAGGCCATTCGTATCGTGCGTCAGGAGCGGTGAATTGCTGTGCTCCTCATTTCAAGCGTAGCAGGTTTGCCTGCACTGTCTGCTGACAGAATGTACAACCGAACCTGTTGACGCCTGCTCTGGCTACTGGTGAATAAATAGAGCGGCCGATCGTGATACCCGATGAAATTGACCTGCTCCCCTTTTTTACCCTAACAGCGTTTATATCTGCGATCAACTTCACATAAATTTACCGCCCTATTACAGAGTGTCCGAAAATAAATAAGTTCATTTTACTGGCTGCTCGCAAAAATTATTTCCTCATTCCCCCTTATCCTCTGGCGGATAATTTTGGCGGTTATTCTGCTTTTACCCGAATAAGGTGGTGGGTAATTTTTACTAAAAAAACACCCGACAAAAGTGGGTGATTGCGCTATAATCAGCCACACTTTCGGCTATCAGCCGCTGTTTAGAGGACCAACGTCCTGTTTTCCGACGACATCATGAGGAACGTCATGCAACTGCCACACTGCCCAAAATGCGATTCGACTTACACTTATGAAGATAACGGCATGTACATCTGCCCGGAATGTGCCCATGAGTGGAACCCTGCCGAGGCGACAGAAGAGAGCGACGTTCTGATCGTTAAAGATGCCAATGGCAATTTACTGGCCGATGGCGATAGCGTTACCGTCGTGAAAGATCTGAAGGTAAAAGGCAGCTCTTCGATGCTGAAAATCGGCACCAAAGTGAAGAATATCCGTCTGGTCGAAGGCGATCACAATATTGACTGCAAAATTGACGGTTTTGGTCCGATGAAGCTCAAGTCGGAATTCGTCAAAAAGAACTGATTTATTTCCGGGAGGGCGGCGTCATTATTTTCCTGCACCACCGTCGCCGCTCCCGATATCATCGTGCCCCACCCGCTCCCTGTGCAACCTGTTATTTTCCGCCTCAGTCCCCGCTATTTTCACTGACCATTTCGCCGCTATGCCGCTACACATTTTCGCGCTGCCGTCTGGCTCAACAGCGTCCCCGGCGACTACGCTTTACGGGTTACGGTCACTGAGGTATTCACCATGTCCTTAAGTCCCTACCTTGCCTTTGCAGGCAACTGCGCCGAGGCAATCGCCTTCTATCAGCAGACGCTGGGCGCGGAGCTGATGTTTAAAATGACCTTTGGCGAAATGCCGCCCCCGGCGCAAGAAGCGTCAGACGGCTGCCCGTCTGGCCAGAAGATGGCAGATGATGCCATCGCCCACGCCAGCCTGCGCATCAATAATGGCGAGCTGATGCTGAGCGACAGCGCCTTCGGGCCCGATGTGCATTACGCCGGCTTCACCCTCGTCCTCGATCCCAGCGATGTCGCTGAAGGCCAGCGCTGGTTCGACGCGCTGGCCGTCGGCGGGCGCATTGAGATGGCCTGGCAGGAAACGTTCTGGGCCCACGGCTTCGGCAAAGTCGTCGACCGCTTTGGCGTCCCCTGGATGATCAACGTGGTCAAACAAGGCTGACCCCGCCAGGGCGGCCCGGCCGCCCTGTCATCCGTCTGGCACCAACTCTTCATCCTTTGGTCATCATCACTTAACCGAAATGCAACATAAACCGGTCAGGATCGGCCCACAACGCGAGGGACCTCCTCGCCTATGCTGTGTGAGGCTTGATGACTATGCACCTGTCCAGACATCCGACCAGTTATCCCACGCGCTATCAGGAAATCGCCGCCCGACTTGAGCAGGAGCTGCGCCACCACTATCGCTGCGGCGACTATCTGCCCGCCGAACAGCAGCTGGCGACGCGCTTCGACGTTAACCGCCATACCCTGCGCCGGGCTATCGACCAGCTGGTTGAACGCGGCTGGGTCCAGCGCCGTCAGGGCGTCGGCGTGCTGGTGCTGATGCGGCCGATCGATTACCCGCTTAATGCTCAGGCGCGGTTCAGCCAGAACCTGCTGGAACAGGGCAGCGATCCCACCAGCGAAAAGCTGCTGTCGGTGTTGCGCCCCGCCAGCGCGCATGTTGCCGAGGCCTTTGACATCAATGAGGGCGAGAACATCATCCACCTGCGCACCCTGCGCCGGGTCAATGGCGTCGCCCTGTGCCTGATCGACCACTACTTCGCCGACCTGCGCTTCTGGCCGGTATTGCAAACCTTCAGCCACGGATCGCTGCACGACCTGCTGCGCGATGAACTCGACGTCAAACTGACCCGGGCACGCACCAAAATCAGCGCCCGCCGCGCGCAGGCGAAAGAGAGCAAGCTGCTGGAGATCCCCAACATGGCGCCGCTGCTCTGCGTACGCACCCTCAACAGCCGCCAGGGCGAGCAGACCCCCATCGAATACTCCGTCAGCCTGACCCGCGCCGACATGATTGAATTTACCATGGAGCACTGAATGCACTTCGATACCGCCACCCGCCAGCGCTGGATGTCCGTGCTGGCCCACAGTGAACCGCAAGATCTTCTGGCGCGCATGCAGTCCCTGCAGCTGGCGCCGGCGTATGAATTGATTCGCACCCCGGAAACCGGGCTGGTACAGCTCCAGGCCCGCATGGGTGGCATCGGCGACCGTTTCTTTGCCGGCGACGCCACGCTCACCCGCGCGGCGGTACGTCTGGCCGACGGGACGCTCGGCTACAGCTGGATCTTAGGCCGCGACCGCCCGCATGCCGAACGCTGCGCGGCCATCGACGCCCTGCTGCAGTCGCCTCGCCATTTTCATACGTTAATGGAAACCCTGATAACCCCGCTGGAAGCGCTACGCAGCGCGCGCATTGAAGCCCGACGCGCCGAAGTCAACGCCAGCCGGGTCGACTTCTTTACCCTGGTTCGCGGAGATAACGCATGACCTTACAACCCGCTTTTACCCTGGCTGTGCAGGATGCCCAACACAGTTTTCGTCGCCTGCTGAAAGCGATGAGCGAGCCGGGGGTGATTGTCTCCCTGCAGCAGCTTCAGCACGGCTGGCAGCCATTGAACGTGGCCTCCACCAGCCTGCTGTTGACCCTTGCCGATCATGAAACGCCGGTCTGGCTCGCCAGCGCTCTGCATAACGATCTGGTGGGACAGAATCTGCGCTTTCATACCGGCGCGCCGCTGGTGGATCAGCCGCAGCAGGCGGTTTTTGCCGTCGCCAATGACGGCATCAGCGCCGAGCAGCTCAACGTCCTTTCCGCTGGCACCGTCACTGCTCCGGAAACCGGCGTCACGCTGATTGTTCAGCTCGCCAGCCTCAGCGGCGGACGCATGCTGCGCCTGACCGGGGCAGGCATTGCCGAAGAGCGAATGATTGCGCCGCAGCTGCCGGACTGCATCATCGACGAATTAACTGAACGCCCGCATCCGTTCCCGCTGGGCATCGACCTGATCCTCACCTGCGGCGAGCGCCTGCTGGCGATCCCGCGCACCACCCACGTGGAGGTTTGCTAAATGTATGTAGCCGTCAAGGGCGGCGAGAAGGCGATCCTCGCCGCTCACGCCTTACAGGAACAGAAACGGCGGGGCGATGGACGGCTTCCCGAACTGAGCGTTGATCAGATAGGCGACCAGCTCAACCTGGCGGTGGACCGGGTGATGACCGAGGGCGGCATCGCCGACCGCGAACTGGCGGCGCTGGCGCTCAAGCAGGCCAGCGGTGATAACGTCGAAGCGATCTTCCTGCTGCGCGCCTACCGCACCACCCTGCCGCGGCTGGCGGTCAGCGAACCGATTAACACTGCGGAGATGCGCCTCGAACGCCGCATCTCCGCAGTGTACAAAGACATTCCCGGCGGCCAGCTGCTGGGCCCCACCTACGACTACACCCATCGCCTGCTCGATTTTACCCTGCTGGCCAACGGCGAAGCGCCGTCTGTGCAGCAAGCCGATGGCGAAGCAGAGCCGACGCCGCACGTCTTTAGCCTGCTCACGCAGCAAGGGCTGGCGAAGGCCGAGGAAGATCGCGGCACGCCGCCCGACGATATCACCCGTACCCCGCCGGTCTACCCCTGCTCGCGTTCCTCGCGCCTGCAGCAACTGATGCGCGGCGATGAAGGTTACCTGCTGGCGCTGGCCTATTCGACCCAGCGCGGCTATGGCCGCAACCATCCGTTTGCCGGCGAGATCCGCAGCGGCTACGTGCAGGTGGAAATCGTGCCGGAAGAGCTGGGCTTTAGCGTCAATATTGGCGAGCTGCTGCTCACCGAATGCGAAATGGTCAACGGCTTCGTCGCCCCGCAGGATGAGCCGCCGCACTTCACCCGCGGCTACGGTCTGACCTTCGGCATGAGCGAGCGCAAAGCAATGGCCATGGCCCTCGTCGACCGCGCCCTGCAGGCGCCAGACTATGACGAAGAGATTGCTGGCCCGGCTCAGGATGAAGAGTTTGTGCTGGCCCATGCCGATAACGTCGAAGCGGCCGGCTTCGTCTCGCATCTGAAACTACCGCACTATGTCGATTTCCAGGCCGAACTGGCGCTGTTGAAACGCCTGCAACGGGAGAACGAACGTGGCTAACCCACTGACTGGCTATAACTTTGCTTATCTCGACGAGCAAACCAAGCGCATGATCCGCCGGGCGATCCTCAAAGCGGTGGCCATTCCCGGCTACCAGGTGCCGTTCGGCGGTCGCGAAATGCCAATGCCCTACGGCTGGGGCACCGGCGGCATCCAGCTGACCGCCAGCGTCATCGGCGAGAACGACGTGCTGAAGGTGATTGACCAGGGCGCGGATGACACCACCAACGCGGTGTCGATTCGTCAGTTCTTTAAGCGCGTCACCGGTGTCGCCACCACCGAGCGTACCGAAGACGCCACCCTGATCCAGACCCGCCACCGGATCCCGGAGACGCCGCTGGTGGAGGATCAGATCCTGATCTATCAAGTGCCGATCCCGGAGCCGCTGCGCTTTATCGAGCCGCGCGAAACCGAAACCCGCACCATGCACGCGCTGGAAGAGTACGGCGTCATGCAGGTGAAACTGTATGAAGATATCGCCCGCTTCGGCCATATCGCCACCACCTACGCCTACCCGGTGAAGGTCAATGGCCGCTACGTGATGGACCCTTCGCCGATCCCGAAATTCGATAACCCGAAAATGCACATGATGCCGGCGCTGCAGCTGTTCGGCGCCGGGCGCGAAAAGCGGATCTACGCGGTGCCGCCCTATACCCCGGTGGAAAGTCTCGATTTCGATGACCATCCATTTACCGTGCAGGAGTGGGATGAGCCCTGCGCCATCTGCGGCTCGCGCCACAGCTACCTCGACGAAGTGGTACTGGATGACAGCGGCCAGCGGATGTTTGTCTGCTCCGATACCGACTATTGCCGCCAGCAGAGCGAGGGGCAGAAAAAATGAGCCAGCCATTACTTGCTGTGAATAACCTGACCCATCTCTACGCCCCGGACAAAGGTTTTCGCGATGTCTCCTTCGAACTGTGGCCGGGAGAAGTTCTCGGCATCGTCGGGGAATCCGGCTCCGGTAAAACCACCCTGCTGAAGGCGATCTCTGCCCGCCTGACGCCGCAGCAGGGTGAGGTGCTGTACCAGCAGCGCTCGCTGTATGCCATGAGCGAAGCCGAACGCCGCCGCCTGCTACGTACCGAATGGGGCGTGGTGCATCAGCACCCGATGGACGGCCTGCGTCGCCAGGTCTCCGCCGGGGGCAACATCGGCGAACGGCTGATGGCCACCGGCGCCCGCCACTACGGCAACATTCGCGCCACCGCCGAAAAGTGGCTGCAGGAGGTGGAGATCCCGCCCTCACGCATCGACGACCTGCCCACTACCTTTTCCGGCGGCATGCAGCAGCGTCTGCAGATCGCCCGCAATCTGGTTACCCAGCCGAAGCTGGTGTTTATGGATGAACCCACCGGCGGGCTGGATGTGTCCGTGCAGGCGCGGCTGCTTGATCTGCTGCGCGGCCTGGCGGTGGAGCTGAATCTGGCGGTGGTGATTGTTACCCACGATCTCGGCGTCGCCCGTCTGCTGGCGAACCGTCTGCTGGTGATGAAGCAGGGCCAGGTAGTCGAGAGTGGCTTAACCGACCGGGTGCTCGACGATCCGCATCATCCTTACACCCAGCTACTGGTGTCGTCGGTGTTGCAGAATTGATGCTGTTTTGCCGGGTGGCGGCTGCGCCTTACCCGGCCTACAGGTGCGTTATTCGTAGGCCGGGTAAGCGAAGCGCCACCCGGCAACCCAACCCCGCGAGGGCTAACATGATCCGCGTTGAAAACATCCATAAAACCTTTGTTCTGCACCAACAGCACGGCGTGCGCCTGCCGGTGCTGGCCGACGCCTCGCTGACCGTTAACGCCGGGGAGTGCGTGGTACTCCACGGTCACTCCGGCAGCGGCAAATCGACGTTGCTGCGTTCGCTGTATGCCAATTATCTGCCGGACAGCGGCCATATCCACATCCGCCACGGCGAGGAATGGGTGGATCTGGTCACCGCCACCCCACGCAAGGTACTGGAAGTGCGCAAAACCACCATCGGCTGGGTCAGCCAGTTTCTGCGGGTGATCCCGCGCATTTCAGCGCTGGAGGTGGTGATGCAGCCGCTGCTCGACCTTGGGACGCCGCGTGAAGCGAGCGCCGCGAAAGCCGCCCAGCTCCTGACCCGCCTCAACGTTCCGGAACGCCTGTGGCACCTTGCGCCGTCGACCTTTTCAGGCGGCGAGCAGCAGCGGGTCAACATCGCCCGCGGCTTTGCGGTCGACTATCCGATTCTGCTCCTTGATGAGCCCACCGCCTCACTGGATGCCAAAAACAGTGCTGCCGTGGTCAACCTGATCCACGATGCCAAAGCGCGCGGCGCGGCCATCGTGGGGATTTTCCATGACGAAGGGGTACGCCGTCAGGTCGCCGACCGACTGCACCCCATGGGAATGACAGCATGATTATCAATAACGTAAAACTGGTTCTCGACGACGACGTGGTCCACGGTTCACTGGAAGTCCAGCACGGTCGCATCCTCGCTTTCGCCGAAAGCCAGAGTCGGCTGCCGCAGGCGCTGGATGGGGAAGGCGGCTGGCTGCTGCCGGGCCTTATCGAACTGCATACCGATAACCTCGACAAGTTCTTTACCCCGCGACCGAAGGTGGACTGGCCGGCCCACTCGGCGATGAGCAGCCATGACGCCATGATGGTCGCCAGCGGCATCACCACCGTGCTCGACGCCGTGGCGATTGGCGACGTGCGTGATGGCGGCGATCGTCTTGAGAATCTGGAGAAGATGGTCAATGCGGTGGAAGAGACGCAAAAGCGCGGCCTCAACCGCGCCGAGCATCGCCTGCACCTGCGCTGCGAGCTGCCGCATCACACCACGCTGCCGCTGTTTGAAAAGCTGATTGACCGCGAGTCGGTGAGCATGGTCTCTCTGATGGACCACTCGCCAGGCCAGCGTCAGTACGCCGATCGCAGCAAGTACCGCGATTACTATCAGGGCAAATACCATCTCACTCACGACGAAATGGACCGTTTTGAAGCCGAGCAGATGGCCCTGGCCGCCACCTGGTCGCAGCCGAATCGTCAGACCATCGCCGCCATGTGCCGCGCCCGTCGTATCGCCCTCGCCAGCCACGACGACGCCACCGAGGCGCATGTGGCCGAATCCCGTCAGTTAGGTAGCGTCATCGCCGAGTTTCCCACCACGCTGGCCGCAGCGCAGGCTTCACGTCAGCATGGGATGCACGTCCTGATGGGCGCCCCCAATATCGTGCGCGGCGGTTCCCACTCTGGCAACATCGCGGCGCACCAGCTGGCGAGCAGTGGTTTGCTGGACATTCTCTCGTCTGACTATTACCCCGCCAGCCTGCTGGATGCCGCTTTCCGCATCGCCGACGCCGAGGATAACGCCTTCACCCTGGCGCAGGCGATCCGTCTGGTCAGCAAGCATCCGGCGCAGGCGCTGGGCCTTGACGATCGCGGCGTCATCGCCGAGGGGAAACGCGCCGACCTGGTGCTGGCGCGCCGTCGCGGCGAGCATGTGCACATCGACCATGTCTGGCGCCAGGGAACGAGGGTCTTTTAATGCCGGGAAAACTGATTTGGCTGGTGGGCCCCTCTGGCTCCGGTAAAGACAGCCTGCTGGCGGCGCTGCGCGAGCGCGAGCACCCGCAGCTGCTGGTGGCCCATCGTTACATTACCCGCCCGTTTAACGCGGGCAGCGAGAATCATATCGCCCTCAGCGAACATGAATTTTTTACCCGCGCCGAGCAGCATCTTTTTGCTCTCAGCTGGCACGCCAACAATACTTACTATGGCATTGGCGTGGAGATCGACCTGTGGCTGCACGCTGGCTTTGACGTGGTGGCCAACGGCTCCCGCGCCCACCTGGCGCTGGCCCGGGAACGCTACGGCGAGGTGCTGGTGCCGATCTGTCTCGCCGTCTCGCCGCCGGTGCTCCGCCAGCGGCTGGAGCAGCGCGGCCGGGAAAACGCACTGGAAATCGCCCAGCGTCTGGATCGCGCCGCGCGCTATAAGCCGGACAATTGCCTGACGTTGAATAATGACGGGAGTCTTCGACAATCGGTTGACGATTTCTTCCGCCTGCTGCGCAGCCACGTGGCACGCGTAGAGGATCAGCCGGTATGAGTGAAAGGTGACACGATGAGCCTGACAATCCGTTTAACCGGCACCGGCGGCGCCCAGCTGGTGCCCGTCTTCGGTTGCGACTGCGCGGCCTGCCGCCGCGCCCGCCGCGAGGAGAGCCACCGACGCCGCCCCTGTAGCGGCGTGGTCACGTTCAACAGCGCCGTGACGCTGCTTGATGCCGGACGACCGGATCTGATGGAACATCATCCCGCCGGTAGTTTTCAGCAGGTGCTGCTGACCCACTACCATCTGGATCATGTGCAGGGGCTGTTTCCGCTGCGCTGGGGAGTCGGCGCGTCGATCCCGGTCTATGGCCCGCCGGACGACGCCGGCTGCGACGATCTGCTCAAGCACCCCGGCCTGCTCGATTTTAGCCATACCGTCACGCCGTTTGTGGTGTTTGACCTGCAGGGGTTGCGGGTAACGCCCCTGCCGCTCAACCACTCGAAGCTCACCTTCGGTTATCTGCTGGAGTCGGCCCACAGCCGGGTGGCCTGGCTCTCGGATACCGCCGGGCTGCCGGACAAGACGCTGAAGTTTTTACTCAACAACCGCCCGCAGGCGATGATCATTGATTGCAGTCATGAGCCGCGCGCGCAGACCCCGCGTAACCACAACGATCTAAACACCGTCCGCCACCTTAACCAGGTGATTGGCTGTCCGCGGGTGATCCTCACCCATATCAGCCACCAGTTAGATGTCTGGATGATGGATAACCCGCTGCCGACAGGTTTCGAAGCGGGATATGACGGGATGGAAATCGTGCTGGATTAAGTGCAGGTCCGTTGCGGAGCGATCAGTAGCTATCATCCAGACGACGCTGGTCGCTTTCTAACTGGCGACGATCCTGATCGAGCTGGCGCTGGCGTTCGTCAAGCTGGCGGCGGCGATCGTCCAGTTGCCGTTGTCGATCGTCATACTGACGCTGGCTGTCGCGGCTCTGCTGACGGCTCCCCTGATAGCGCCCGTCATCATACCGGCCATCATCATCGTATCTGTCGTCGTCATCGGAGCGGTTGCTACCCGGGTTATAGGCGTCGTTAATGGCTTGCTGAATATTGCCGATCGCGTCATCGATAATATCGGCGCGAGCGGCCAGGCTGGTCAGCGACAGGGTGCAAAAGAGCAGTGCGGTTGCGTAACGTTTCATCGGGGCCAATCTCGTCAGAGTCCTGCCGCTACCTTAATCAAGCGTACAACCCCCGAGTAGCGGAGGAATCTCAAATCCTCGCGTACGCCGCGCTCAGCGCCTGCGCCAGCTGGGCGCGGGTAAACGGCTTACGCAGCCACTCTACTTCCGGCAGGGCCGGATTCTGCGCCGGACGCAAATCCTGGCCGCTGATCAGCAGCACCGGCAGCGCCGGAAAGCGGCGTCGGGCGGTATGGATCACGTCGGCGCCGCTCAGCGCGCCGGGCAGCATCAGATCGCTAATCAACAGAGCGATATCCGGCGACGCCTCCAGCAGCTGCAGCGCCTCTTCGCCACTCGGCGTCTCCAGCGTCAGCCAGCCCAACTGATGCAGCTGTTCACACAGCGTCTGGCGTACATCTTCTTCATCTTCCAGCACCAGCGCCAGCCGTTCTCCCGCCGGCAGCGGCTCGTCCTCCGCTGGCGCCACCGTCGTCTCAACCTCGGTCATCGCCCGCGGCAGCTGCAGCCGCACCGTCGTCCCCTGCCCCGGCGCGCTCTCCAGCGCCACCCGGCCGCCCGACTGGCGCACAAAACCATACACCATCGACAGTCCCAGACCGCTGCCGCTGCCGGTGGCTTTGGTGGTGAAGAACGGTTCAAACACCCGGGCTTTCACCGCCTGCGACATCCCGCTGCCATGATCGATCACCTCCAGGGCCACCATATCCTGCCGCTGACCGCTGCTGCGGGTGACCCGCTGATTCCATGTGCGTATTTTGATAACCCCGTCGCGCCCGGCCATGGCGTCGCGGGCGTTCATCACCAGATTGATCAGGGCGTTTTCCAGCTGGCCAACGTCTATCCATGCCGGCCACGCCGGCGACTGCGCCTCAATCTCCAGACTTAAGGTCGCTGGCAGGGAGTGACGCATCAGCTCGCTGAGGTTCTCCAGCAGCGGCGCCATCGCCACCGCCTGGGGATGCAGCGCCTGTTTGCGCGAAAAGGCCAGCAGCCGCTGAGTCAGAAGCGCCCCACGCTCCGCCGCCTTCAGCGCCCTGGAGAGGCGCGGCGCATCGCGTGCGTCCGGTTCCACCAGCTCGAGGCTGCCGATGATCACCGCCAGCAGGTTGTTAAAGTCATGCGCCAGCCCCCCGGTCAACTGGCCGACGGCCTTCATCTTCTGGCTGTGCAGCAGCGCCTCTTCCAGCTCCTGGCGCTTAATCCGATCGATCTCCATCTGGGTGGTCTTCTCTTTCAGCAGCCGGGTGGTGTGCTCCAGCGACGCCGTATTGCGGGCGAAAACGTTAAAGGCTCGCGCCAGCTCGCCCAGCTCATCGCGCCGCTGCAGGGCCGGCACCGAGACGTTCGGCTCCCCCTGAGCCAGCCGCGACATCGCCAGGGAGATGGCGGTCAGGTTCGAGCCAAGGTTACGGTAGATATACCACCCGGCGCAGCCGGTGATCGCCAGCGCCAGCAGCGCGGAAAGCAGAATAAACATGCTGATGGAGCGCAGCTCCCGATGGCTCTGCGCTGCCCGCTGCTCTGAGGCTTCCGCCACCCGGGTCACGTACTGATTGATATCCTCGTTAAGCAACGCGACCAGCGCTTTGATGTGGTACATGTACCAGCTGATCGTCAGGTCGCTCTCCTCCAGCTGGGCCGACAGCGGGGCCAGCGTCGCCAGTTCCCGGGTGACGTCGGGCAGGAAAAACGCCAGCGCGGGATCGGCGCTGCCTGCCGGCAGGTCGCCGCGCAGCTGGTCGAGCTGCAGAACGATCGACCGCGGCGTAACGGTATGGATCGCGGCCACGATCAGCCGGTCCATCTCGGCCAGCCGGCGCGGATCGATCGCCTTATCCCCGCCGCGATCGTTAAGATCGGCGAGATGGCGCAGATTGCTCTGATTCTGGTAAAGCGAACTCAGCAGCGCATTGCGCTGCAGATGGCGGCGCTGGCCGCGCTCCAGCATCTCCGCCACGCTCTGCTGCAGCGCGTTGCTGCGTCGAATAATATTGGCCACCCGCGCCTGCTCCTGCTGCGCCAGCGGGGCCGCCGCCAGCTGGGCCAGCGAGTGCTTCAGCGCCTGCTGCGTCGCCAGCAGCCGTTCCGCTTCGCTTTTGTACTCCAGCGCCCCCACCACCTGCGACAGGCGCACCGCCGCCGTGGCGACATTCGCCGTGTCCCGCGCCAGATCCATACTGCCGCGCATGTCGTTGAGAGTCTGGCGCTGCACCTGCTCCTGCAGCTGGCTGGCGTGGTGAAAGCCGAACACCGCCACGCCGCTCACCAACAGGGTGACCACGCCCATCAATAGATTAAAGGAGAGCAGGCGGCCACGGGCGCTGGTGAAAAACGGGTGTCGGCGAGCGGTCATAGCAACTCCAGTGAAGGATAGGTCGGCATATAGGCGTGACGGTGCAGAAAATGACGCCGCGTAACTGTGATCGCGGTTAACTATTTATCACTATGACAAATATGAATGGATTCTGACATTCTGCATTTATTTTCCGGTGGTGGACTGCAGCTATTGTTCTCATAGACAGGAGCGCCGCGATGACCGCCACCCCGGTACTGGAAATGCGCCATATCGCCAAAGCTTTTGGCAAATTCTACGCGCTGAAGGGCGTCGACCTGACGGTCTGGCCAGGGGAGATCCATGCCCTGATGGGAGAAAACGGCGCCGGAAAAAGCACGCTGATGAAGATCCTTGCCGGCGCCTATACCGCCACCAGCGGCGAGATCCTGATCGACGGAAAACCGCAAACCATCCGCGGCCCCAAGGACGCGCTGGCCGCTGGGATCACGTTGATCTATCAGGAGATGCAGCTGGCGCCGAACCTGACCGTCGCGGAAAACATTTTCCTCGGCAGCGAGCTGGCGCGCGGTGGCCTGGTGCAGCGCAAAGCCATGCTCAGCCAGGCGCAGGCGGTGATCGACCGTCTCGGCGCCCAGTTCAAAGCCAGCGACCGGGTGATGACCCTGACCATCGCCGAACAGCAGCAGGTGGAGATCGCCCGGGCGCTCCACCGTCAAAGCCGCATTCTGGTGATGGATGAACCCACCGCCGCCCTCTCCTCGCGGGAAACCCAGCGCCTGTTCGAGCTCATCCTGCGCCTGCGCGATGAGGGGATGGCGATTATCTATATCAGCCACCGCATGGCGGAAGTGTATGAGCTCTCCGACCGCGTCAGCGTCCTGCGCGACGGGCAGTATGTCGGCAGCCTGGTGCGCGACAAGCTCAACGCGCCGGAGTTGGTGCGCATGATGGTCGGCCGCCCGCTCAGCGATCTGTTCAATAAAGAACGCGACATTCCCCGCGGCCAGCCGCGCCTGCGGGTCGAGGATCTGACCGATGGCGGCAAGGTTAAGCCCAGCAGCCTCGTGGTGCATGCTGGCGAAATCGTCGGCCTCGCCGGACTGGTCGGCGCCGGGCGGTCCGAACTGGCGCAGCTGATCTTCGGCGTGCGCAAAGCCACTGGCGGGGTGATTGAGATCGACGGCGAGCCGGTGGTGATCCACTCGCCGCGCGAAGCCATCGACCTCGGGATCGGCTTTCTGACCGAAAACCGCAAAGAACAGGGGTTGTTTCTCGAACTGGCAGCCCAGGAAAACATCACCATGGCGACGCTGGAACGCGACGCGAACTGGGGGATGCTCAACCGCCGGAAGGCGCAAACCATCTCCGATGACGCCATCCAGTTGCTTAACATCCGCGTGCCGCACGCCCAGGTGCGCGCCGGCGGACTGTCCGGCGGCAACCAGCAGAAATTATTGATTTCACGCTGGGTGGCGATTGGCCCGCGCATTCTGATCCTCGATGAACCCACCCGCGGCGTCGACGTCGGCGCGAAAAGCGAGATTTACCGCATCATGAACGACATGGCGCGCCAGGGCGTCGCCATTCTGATGATCTCCAGCGAACTGCCCGAAGTGGTGGGCATGAGCGACCGGGTCTATGTGATGCGCGAGGGCGCTATCGCCGGCGAGTTACAGGCCGGCGATATCAGCCAGGAAAGTATCATGACGCTGGCCACCGGCGTGAACGATTCTCACCTTAAGGCAGGGCAACTATGAGCATACCGAAAGAGACCTCCGCGCCGGTCGCGAAATCCGCTTCGGCGAAAAAAATGTTGATGGGCGACCTGATGCAGACCGTCGGCATTCTGCCGATCCTCATCCTGATCGTCGCCGTTTTCGGCTTTATCGCCCCCAACTTTTTCACGGAAAGCAATCTGCTGAATATCACCCGCCAGGCCTCGATCAACATTGTGCTGGCGGCGGGAATGACCTTCATCATTCTTACCGGCGGCATTGACCTCTCCGTTGGCTCCATTCTCGGCACCACCGCGGTGGCGGCAATGGTGGTGTCGCTGATCCCGGAGCTGGCGTTGCTGTCGATTCCGGCGGCGCTGATGCTCGGCCTGCTGCTTGGGCTGTTCAACGGCGCGCTGGTCGCCTTCGCCGGGCTACCGCCGTTTATCGTCACCCTCGGCACCTACACGGCGCTGCGAGGCGCCGCCTATCTGCTGGCCGACGGCACCACGGTGATCAACTCCGATATCAGCTTTGAGTGGATCGGCAATGACTACCTCGGCCCGGTGCCGTGGCTGGTGGTCATCGCCCTGGCGGTTATCGCGGTGTGCTGGTTTATCCTGCGCCGCACTACCCTTGGGGTGCATATCTACGCGGTGGGCGGCAACATGCAGGCGGCGCGGCTGACCGGCATCAAAGTCTGGCTGGTGCTGCTGTTTGTCTACGGCATGAGCGGCCTGCTCTCCGGTCTTGGCGGGGTGATGAGCGCCTCGCGGTTATACAGCGCCAACGGCAACCTCGGCGTCGGCTACGAACTGGATGCCATCGCCGCGGTCATTCTCGGCGGCACCAGCTTCGTCGGTGGTATCGGCACCATCACCGGTACGCTGGTGGGGGCGCTGATTATCGCCACCCTCAATAACGGCATGACCCTGATGGGGGTCTCCTACTTCTGGCAACTGGTGATCAAAGGGGCGGTGATCATCATTGCGGTGCTGATCGACAAATACCGTACCCGACACCATCAAAGTGCATAACAACACCATCTTACCTGCGAGGAAAAGCGAATGCGTTTAAAACCGATAGTGACCGCGCTGTGTGCTGGCGCGCTGCTGGCCGCCTCCCCCTTTGCGTCGGCCAAAGAACTGAAAGCGATTGGCGTGACAGTGGGCGACCTTGCCAACCCGTTCTTTGTGCAGATCACCAAAGGGGCGGAGCTGGAGGCCCGCAAGCTGGCGGGAGATAATGTCAAAGTGACGCTGGTCTCCAGCGGCTACGATTTGGGCCAGCAGGTGGCGCAGATCGATAACTTTATCGCCGCCAAAGTCGATATGATCATCCTCAACGCCGCCGATTCGAAGGGCATTGGCCCGGCGGTGAAGCGGGCCAAAGAGGCCGGGATCGTGGTGGTGGCGGTTGACGTCGCCGCCGAAGGCGCCGACGCCACCATTACCTCCGATAACACCCAGGCGGGCGAGCTGGCCTGTAAATACATTAGCGACCGCCTGAACAACAAAGGCAGCGTGGTGATCATCAACGGGCCGCCGGTATCTGCGGTACAAAACCGCGTCGAAGGCTGCGAAACGGAGTTCAAAAAACACCCGGATATAAAAATCCTCTCCTCCAACCAGAACGCTAAAGGCAGCCGGGAAGGCGGCCTGGAGGTGATGACCTCCCTGCTGGCGGCCAATCCGAAGATTGACGGCGTGTTCGCGATCAACGATCCGACGGCGATTGGCGCCGATCTGGCGGCGAAACAGGCGCAGCGTAGCGAGTTCTTCATCGTGGGCGTCGACGGCAGCCCGGACGGCGAAGAGGCGCTGAAGCGTAAGAACTCCCTGTTCGTCGCGACGCCGGCGCAGGATCCGCAGGTCATGGCGGCGAAGGCGGTGGAGATTGGCTACGACATCCTACAGGGCAAACCGGCGCCGACCGCGCCAGTGCTAATCCCGGTGACGATGATCGACAAAAACAACGTCAGCTCTTACAAAGGCTGGACCGTGAAATAAGCGCAACCCGGCGCACAATCGTTCCGCCGATTGTGCGCTACGCTTAACGAGTATGACGGCGCGGAGTAGCGATCATGGAACGTAAAGGGATTATTGCCGCAGGCAACATGCTGGTCGATCATGTCCACCAGATCAGGCAGTGGCCGGAGCGCGGCTGGCTGGTGGAAATTGTCCATAGTGAACGCGCCACCGGCGGCGCCCCGCTGAATGTCCTGCTGACCCTGGCTAAAATGCATGCCGGACTGCCGCTGCAGGCGGTTGGCCTGATTGGCGAGGATAACGACGGCGACTACATTACCGCCATGCTCGATCAGTACCATATCAATCGCCAGCTCGTGCAGCGCACCAGCTCCGCACCCACCTCGATGACCCAGGTGATGACCGACGCCGACGGCCAGCGCACCTTCTTTCACTCTCCCGGCGCCAACCGACTGCTTGACCTCCCGGCCTTTGAGCCGCTGGATACGCCGCTGAAGATTTTTCATCTCGGCTATCTGCTGCTGCTCGAAAGCCTTGATCGGCCCGACGAGGCGTTCGGCACCCGCAGCGCGCGACTGCTGGCGCAGATGCGCGATCGAGGCTATGAAGTGTCCCTCGACCTGGTGTCGCGCAAAGGCGATCCGCACTACCGCCCGCGGGTCCTGCCGGCGCTGGCGCATCTCGACTACCTGACCATCAATGAGCTGGAGGCCAGCGAGTTTAGCGGGCTGGAAATCCGTCTGCCCAACGGTGAGCCGCACGTCGCTAATATCGCCCGCGCCGCCAGCGCATTACTTGACGCCGGCGTGCGCCAGCGGGTGGTGATCCATTGTCCGGAGGGCGCATGGGGCGTATCCCGCACGGAAGCCGGGCGCTGGGTACCGTCATGGCGGCTGCCGCCGGAGGAGATTATCGGCAGCGTCGGCGCGGGAGATGCCTTCTGCGCCGGCCTGCTGTATGGCAGTCACGAACGCTGGCCGTTAACCGACAGTCTGCAGCTGGCCCACGCCTGCGCCCGCGCCAGCCTGCAGGCTGCCAACGCGATCGACGGCGCCAAAACGCTCCCTGAGCTGCAGGCGTTTATTCAGTTGCAGAATGGTTAGACTGGGCAGATCCCGCTATCAGGGCGATGCCACAGGAGAACGACGTATCATGGCGAGAAAAGGGATACGGTTTATTCAAATCACGCCTGTTTTACGCTGAGTTCAACAAGCCCGGGCCAGATGACTAACTGCGCCACTCGGCCAACACCTTTTCCAGTTTATCTAATGACTCAGCGCGTTTTATCGCTGGCATCTGATGAATATTGCGCAATTTCCACTGCACGGCAGGCAAATCCTGAATACGCGTTTCCGGCGCTAAACGCCAGTCTGGTTCGCCTCGTTTAAATGACAGCAAAAAATCGACATCCTGTTGCGTGAAACAGGATTTTAACGCATCAATCATCCTGTAGGGGACTGCTGTCAGTTCCTCCAGGGCTATCGTCTCAAATGTCATCCCGCTGAATTCACGGTAAAAGGGTTCAGCAATATCTTTCCAGCGAGGACTAAGCACTTCAGCCAGAGGCCGATTATGGCTAAGTAAATACGCGATAAACCCATTGAAAATGGGACGGTTAAGCTCCTGCGCATCAAGAAGTAATTTCACATCATAAAAATCTCTGGGATGCTGGCGATCCAGCGCCGCGCATAATTTTCCACCGTAGAGATCGGGCAACGAAACCACCGGAAGGCTGGCATAGCCAAAAACGTCCTCTACCGCCCCCACCACCTCTCGCTCCTGTGGTGGATATAATGTTCCCCGTGCGACCGGTGAGACCTCTATCTTTATTTGTGCGCTATCGGTAGTAACAACGACACGCATCTCATCGGAACGATTAGCTTGTAATACAGCGTTCATACCTGCCTGTTGTTGCAGATTAGCGGCAATACGTGCAAGCGCATCCCGTATATGAGGTAAAGCGATCGTTCTGCTTTCCAGGGGCACCCAGGCGAGGTCGATATCCACCGATAATCGTGGGAAATCACGGATAAAGAGATTGATTGCCGTGCCACCTTTCAGAGCAAATTCCCGTTCGACGGCAACATAGGGTAAAACCTGCATTAACAGAGCAACCTGCCGATAATAGGGCGCCTGTATATCCATATTTTTTATTCCTTTTGAAAGCGTTCAGGCACAGTGATTTGATATTGAGCATTGAACTTGCCATTTACCACGATTTGCCGCTTACCCGCACCCAGATCGATTTTTTGGCTATCGATTCGTCTGAGCCAACCATGCTCGTAAAAACTGGCGAAAAAGAGATACAAACGCTTGGTCTGCACGGACTGGCTGACAGAAAGCAGATACTCTACTTTACGAGGATTAAGATTAACCAGTCCCTGGAAAAGCTCTGCCGCGTGGTTAAATGAGAGGGTCCCCGGTACCGCGCTCAACAACTCGTAAGCAGCCAGTTCCGGCGCACTGCCGGTGAGTCTTTTCCCTTTTACATCAAGCATTACGCGGTATTTATCATCCAGCACCGGCAGTTTTTGCCCCGATATGACTATCCACTCCACACCCGGGAATTCCCTGAACCATTTTGGCAGCAGCGCTTTATTTTCCATACTCAACCAGCACTGGTTTTGTTTGAGCTGTAGATAGTGTGAACGACCCTGCCAGACTAAGCTACTGAGCCCCGCGACATACACCGGAGCGGCTAGCTGATTTTGCAAACATGCTAATGCATCGTTCCACTCCGGCTCACGTCCCGCACGCGCGTATACGCCGTTGCCTCGTTTTTTTAACCAGCCACTTTGCGTGTATTTAAAGGCCAGAGAGGGAGAGATGGCATGCCGGCTTAACCAGGACTGAAGGATCACATCTCCGGGAGCACTGTTTTGCAGCAGCCAGTTTAATTTTGATGGCATAGATTAACCCAAGGTGTCACTTTAATAAAAAAAGTAAACTCGCCGCGCTAAATAAAGTCAAGAGCAGGTTGGCAGCACCTCGCCCTACGCCGCCTTATCGCTGTGGGTCACATCGGCGGAAAAGACATAGCCCAGACCGCGCAGGGTTTTAATCAACGTCGGCTGATGCGGGTTTAACTCGATTTTGCGGCGCAGGCGCATGATCAGCACGTCGATGGTCCGGTCGAACACCTCAGTGCTTTCATTATGAGTCAGCGCCAGCAGCTGTTCGCGATTCAATACCCGGCGCGCGTTCTGCGCCAGCGCCAGCAGCAGGCCATATTCTCCCTGGGTCAGCGGGATCGCCTGCTGCTGCGGGTTATACAGTTCGCAGCGCGTGGTATCCAGCCGCCAGCCGTTAAACGTCAGGCCGCTGCCGACGCCCGACGTCTCGCCGGCCAGCGCCCCGCTGCGTCGCAGTACCGCTTTCACCCGGGCGACCACCACCCGCGAGCTGAAAGGTTTGGCGATGTAATCATCGGCGCCCATCTCCAGGCCAACCACTACATCAGACTCACTGCCCAGACCAGACAGCATCACCACCGGCAACTCAGGCCGCGTGCGCTGCAGCTGCTGAAGCACCTGCAGACCATGGGTATCCGGCAGGATCATATCCAGCAAAACCAGCGCGATGTCTGCCCGCTGCGCCACCCTCGCCAGCGCGTCGCCGCCGGTCTGGCAGACCAATACTTCAAACGCGTGCGCGCCAAGCACATCGCTGAGCAGTTCGCCCATCGCTATGTCGTCATCCACCACCAAAATGACTGGTTTCATCTTTGCCTCTGCCCGCGGGGAATTAGTGTCAGTCTGATCGATTCTGCAAGCCTGCGCCGACAAATTCCTCTCCCGGTGACATTTTTTCAAGCGCCGTCACATCTCCGGCGTATCGACACGTCAAATCTGTCGACAGGCTGTTTTTCGTCAGCATTTCGCCCAAAAAAGCCGCGTATCATCAAGGAATATCCACAATGAAAATATGGCATAGAAGATGCATAGTGACGGCGCGATAGCGCAAACGCGCCCATTGAATAACTGGAGCAAGACCGATGAAAAAAGTCGTCACGGTTTGCCCGTATTGCGCATCAGGTTGCAAAATCAACCTGGTGGTCGATAACGGCAAAATCGTTCGGGCTGAAGCGGCGCAGGGGAAAACCAACCAGGGAACCCTGTGCCTGAAGGGCTATTATGGCTGGGACTTTATTAACGATACCCAGATCCTGACGCCGCGCCTGAAAACCCCCATGATCCGTCGTCAACGTGGCGGCAAGCTGGAAGCTGTCTCCTGGGATGAGGCGCTGGATTACGTCGCCACTCGCCTCAGCGCCATTAAAGCCAAATATGGCCCGGATGCGATCCAAACCACCGGCTCCTCCCGCGGCACCGGTAATGAAACCAACTATGTGATGCAAAAATTCGCGCGCGCCGTTATTGGTACCAATAACGTCGACTGCTGCGCTCGCGTCTGACACGGCCCTTCGGTTGCAGGTCTGCACCAGTCGGTCGGTAACGGCGCCATGAGTAATGCCATCACGGAGATTGATAACACCGATCTGGTGTTTATCTTCGGTTACAACCCGGCGGATTCCCACCCTATCGTGGCGAATCACGTCATTAACGCCAAACGCAACGGGGCGAAAATCATCGTCTGCGACCCGCGCAAAATTGAAACCGCGCGCATCGCCGACATGCACATTGCGCTGAAGAACGGCTCGAATATCGCGCTGCTCAACGCCATTGGCCACGTGATTATTGAAGAGGATCTGTACGATAAATCCTTCGTCGCCAGCCGTTCCGAGGGCTTCGAGGAGTATCGCAAAATCGTTGAAGGCTATACGCCGGAGTCGGTGGAAGCGATCACCGGGGTTAGCGCCCAGGAGATCCGCGCCTGCGCCCGGATGTACGCCAGCGCCAAATCCGCCGCCATCCTGTGGGGCATGGGCGTCACCCAGTTCTATCAGGGCGTGGAGACGGTCCGGTCGCTGACCAGCCTGGCGATCCTCACCGGCAACCTCGGCAAGCCGAGCGTCGGCGTCAACCCGGTACGCGGCCAGAACAACGTCCAGGGGGCCTGCGACATGGGCGCGCTGCCGGATACCTATCCGGGCTACCAGTACGTCAAATTCCCGGAGAACCGCGAGAAGTTCGCCAAAGCCTGGGGCGTCGACAGCCTGCCGGAACATACCGGCTATCGCATCAGCGAGCTGCCGCATCGCGCGGCGCACGGTGAAGTGCGGGCAGCGTACATCATGGGTGAGGATCCGCTGCAGACCGATGCCGAACTCTCGGCGGTCCGCAAAGCGTTCGACGATCTGGAACTGGTTATCGTCCAGGACATTTTCATGACCAAAACCGCCTCCGCGGCCGACGTCATCCTGCCGTCCACATCGTGGGGCGAGCACGAAGGCGTGTATACCGCAGCGGACCGCGGCTTCCAGCGCTTCTTTAAAGCCGTGGAGCCGAAGTGGGACCTGAAAACCGACTGGCAGATCATCAGCGAAATCGCCACCCGGATGGGCTATCCGATGCACTACAACAATACCCAGGAGATCTGGGATGAGTTGCGGCATCTGTGCCCGGACTTCTACGGCGCCACCTATGAGAAAATGGGCGAACTCGGCTACGTCATGTGGCCATGCCGCGATGAGTCCGACGCCGACCAGGGGACGTCGTATCTGTTTAAAGAGAAGTTCGATACCCCGAACGGGCTGGCGCAGTTCTTCACCTGCGACTGGGTCGCGCCGATCGATAAGCTCACCGACGAGTACCCAATGGTGCTGTCGACAGTGCGCGAAGTCGGCCACTACTCGTGTCGTTCAATGACCGGTAACTGCGCGGCGCTGGCGGCACTGGCGGATGAACCTGGCTATGCGCAAATCAACACCGCCGACGCCGAACGGTTAGGCATCGAAGATGAAGCGCTGGTGTGGGTGAATTCGCGTAAGGGTCGGATCATCACCCGCGCGCAGGTCAGCGACCGGCCGAACAAAGGCGCGGTGTATATGACCTACCAGTGGTGGATCGGTGCCTGTAACGAGCTGGTCTCAGAGAACCTGAGTCCGATAACCAAAACGCCGGAGTACAAGTACTGCGCGGTCAACGTTGAGCGGATTGCCGATCAGCGCGCGGCGGAACAGTACGTGATCGATGAGTACAACAAGCTGAAAGCCCGCCTGCGCGAAAGCGCGATGGGTTAAGGTTCGAACCTTTGTACCATTGAGTAGCCCCGGTAAGCGGTAGCGCTACCGGGGATTTTCCCCGGAGGCGGCGCATTGCGCCTTCTCCGGGCTACCAAATCGCACAACGCTGTAGCCCCGGTAAGCGTTAGCGCCACCGGGGATTTTCCCCGGAGGCGGCGCATTGCGCCTTCTCCGGGCTACCAAATCGCACAACGCTGTAGCCCCGGTAAGCGTTAGCGCCACCGGGGATTTTCCCCGGAGGCGGCGCATTGCGCCTTCTCCGGGCTACCAAATCGCACAACGCTGTAGCCCCGGTAAGCGGTAGCGCTACCGGGGATTTTCCCCGGAGGCGGCGCATTGCGCCTTCTCCGGGCTACCAAATCGCACAACGCTGTAGCCCCGGTAAGCGTTAGCGATACCGGGGATTTTCCCCGGAGGCGGCGCATTGCGCCTTCTCCGGGCTACCAAATCGCACAACGCTGTAGCCCCGGTAAGCGTTAGCGCCACCGGGGATTTT
This sequence comes from Klebsiella variicola, assembly GCF_000828055.2. Taxonomy (NCBI): domain Bacteria; kingdom Pseudomonadati; phylum Pseudomonadota; class Gammaproteobacteria; order Enterobacterales; family Enterobacteriaceae; genus Klebsiella; species Klebsiella variicola. The sequence goes on from NZ_CP010523.2 coordinate 5,123,759, forward strand.
CTCCGGAGGCGGCGCATTGCGCCTTCTCCGGGCTACCAAATCGCACAACGCTGTAGCCCCGGTAAGCGTTAGCGCCACCGGGGATTTTCCCCGGAGGCGGCGCGTTGCGCCTTCTCCGGATATTTACCCCGCTAATTCCCGCCATTTTCTTCTTTTTCGCCTCCCTTTATACTGCGCGCTATGTTCCTTGCTGATAATAAATACAAATGAAATACCTCTTTTTATTTTTACTGGTTTTCACCAGCGGCGCAGCGGTCGCCACCGAACCGGGCAGCCAGTATCAACAGCAGGCGGAAGCCGGCGATCGACGCGCGCAATATTACCTTGCCGATACCTGGGTCAGCTCCGGCGATTATGAGAAAGCCGAATACTGGGCGCAGAAGGCCGCCGCCCAGGGCGATGGCGATGCACTGGCGCTGCTGGCGCAGCTCAAAATTCGCAACCCTCAGCAGGCGGACTATCCGCAGGCCCGCCAGCTGGCGGAAAAAGCCGTCAAGGTCGGCAGTAAATCCGGGGAGATCGTTCTGGCGCGGGTGCTGGTGAACCGTCAGGCTGGCCCCACCGATGTGGCGCACGCCATCACGCTGCTGCAGGATGCCGCCCGGGATAGCGAAAGCGATGCAGCGGTGGACGCCCAGATGCTGCTGGGGCTGATCTACGCCAGCGGCGTGCACGGCCCGGAAGATGATGTGAAAGCGAGCGAATACTTCAAAGGCAGCTCGGCGCTCTCACGGACCGGCTATGCCGAATACTGGGCCGGGATGATGTTCCAGCAGGGAGAGAAAGGCTTTATCGAACCGAATAAGCAGAAGGCGCTGCACTGGCTTAACGTCAGCTGCCTGGAGGGGTTTGATACCGGCTGCGAAGAGTTTGACCGGATCAGTAAAGGATAAGAAAAAGCCCGGCGTTCGCGCCGGGCTTTGTGTTTTATTGGGCGGTTTTATCAAACTTGCCCAGCACTTCGCGTTCATACGCCAGCGCTTTTTTGCGGTCGAACTTATGCTCCCATTTGGCGATAACCAGCACCGCCAGCGCATTGCCCACCACGTTCAGCGCGGTACGCGCCATGTCGAGAATACGGTCGACACCGGCGATAAAGGCGAGGCCTTCCAGCGGGATCCCCACGCTACCCAGGGTTGCCAGCAGCACCACGAAGGAGACGCCCGGCACGCCAGCGATCCCTTTCGAGGTCACCATTAAGGTCAGCACCAGGGTGATCTCCTGCCAGATAGAGAGGTCGATACCGTACAGCTGGGCGATAAAGATCGCCGCGATGCTCTGATACAGCGTTGAACCATCGAGGTTAAAGGAATAACCGGTCGGCACCACAAAGCTGGTGATCGACGCCGGCGCGCCATAGGCTTCCATCTTCTCGATAATGCGCGGCAGCACGCTCTCCGAGCTGGCGGTGGAGTAGGCCAGAATCAGCTCATCTTTCAGGATACGGATCAGGATCCAGATGCTCAGGCCACACAGACGCGCGACAATCCCCAGCACCACCAGCGCGAAGAACAGGATCGCGAAGTAAACCAGCAGTACCAGCTTGGCCAGCGGCCACAGCGAGGCGAAACCAAAGGTGGCGACGGTCACCGAAATCAGGGCGAACACCCCGATCGGCGCATAGCGCATCACCATGTGGGTGACTTTAAACATGGTTTCGGAGATGGAGCGGAAGACCGTCACCAGCGGCTCACGGTGGGTCGCCGGCAGCGAGGAGAGCCCCAAACCAAACAGCACCGAGAAGAAGATAATCGGCAGCATATCGCCTTTCGCCATCGACGCCACGATGTTGGTCGGGACCAGCGACAGGATAGTGCCCATCAGGCCATGCGCATGGCTTTGCACCTCGGCAGTCGTGCTCTGATATTTCGAAATATCAACCGCCGCCAGCTGTGACATATCAATGCCGGTCCCCGGCTGAAAGACGTTGGCCAGGGTGATACCCAGCACGATCGCCACCGTGGTGATCACTTCGAAATAGATAATGGTTTTGGCGCCGATCCGGCCTAACTGCTTGGCATCGCCCACGCCGGCAATCCCGACCACCAGGGTCGAAATGACAATCGGGACCACGATCATTTTAATCAGATGGATAAAGATATCGCCCGCCGGCGTCAGCAAATTGCTAATCAACCAATCGCGACTTTCGGCGTGGTAATGCAGATAACTGCCCAGAAGGATACCCAGCACCAGGGCTAGCAAGATTTGCCAGGCCAGACTGACTTTTTTCGTTTTCTTCACTACTGACTTCCTCAATGAAAGGCACCATTCCTTTTCGTCATGGTACCCACTGCAGGGGGTATGAATTGTGTTGCGTTGCTTTGTGGGGTTATTTAACGCGCAATATCAGTATCATTTGCACGGCATGCTGCGCAAGCCTTTAAGAATAGGGCTTTCTTCTGGTTTTCTGCATAAAGTCACGAATTTTCCCCAGTTACAATGCATAAGTATTTGTAATAAAAAATATTTCACACCTTCCGTTTCTATAAATTCATTTACGTAATTATTTCACTTCAAAGTTTCATTTGATGAAATTTCACTCAGTTGAATCATTGCGTGATCTGCCCCCCAATTAACAAACAAAGCTGTCAAAACCCCTACTATTAACGTTTGTTTGACATATATTTAACAAGTTCAAAGGAGAAAAAAAGCCATGAGCCAAATACACAAACACCCTATTCCCGCTAATATCGCGGAACGTTGCCTGATTAACCCGGAACAGTACAAGGCGCAGTACCAACAATCCATAACCGACCCTGATACATTTTGGAGCGAGCAGGGCAAGATCCTTGACTGGATACGCCCCTATACCCGCGTGAAGAACACCTCTTTCGCGCCGGGTAATATTTCCATCAAATGGTATGAAGATGGCACCCTGAACCTCGCCGCCAACTGCCTCGACCGCCATCTCGCCGAGCGCGGCGATCAAACCGCCATCATCTGGGAAGGCGACGACGCCAGCCAGAGCAAGCACATCACCTACCGTGAACTGCATGCGGACGTGTGCCGCTTCGCCAATGTGCTGCTCGACCTTGGGATTAAAAAAGGCGATGTGGTCGCCATTTATATGCCGATGGTGCCGGAAGCCGCGGTGGCGATGCTGGCCTGCGCCCGCATCGGCGCCATCCACTCAGTGATTTTCGGCGGCTTCTCGCCGGAGGCGGTGGCCGGACGCATTATCGACTCCAGCTCGCGCCTGGTGATCACCGCTGACGAAGGGCTGCGCGCTGGTCGCGCCATCCCGCTGAAGAAAAACGTTGATGACGCGCTGAAAAACCCGAACGTCAACAGTATTGAGCATGTCGTGGTCCTGAAACGTACCGGCGGCAAAATCGACTGGCAGGAAGGCCGCGACCTGTGGTGGAGCGACCTGATGGCGAACGCCAGCGCCGAGCACCGGCCCGTCGAGATGAACGCCGAAGATCCGCTGTTCATCCTCTATACCTCTGGCTCCACCGGTAAACCGAAAGGGGTGCTGCACACCACCGGCGGCTACCTGGTCTACGCGGCCACCACCTTTAAATACGTTTTCGACTACCATCCGGGCGATATTTACTGGTGCACCGCCGATGTGGGCTGGGTCACCGGCCACAGCTATCTGCTGTATGGTCCGCTGGCCTGCGGCGCCACCACCCTGATGTTCGAAGGGGTACCGAACTGGCCAACCCCGGCGCGTATGTGCCAGGTCGTCGATAAGCATAAGGTCAGCATTCTCTATACCGCCCCGACGGCTATCCGCGCCCTGATGGCGGAAGGCGACAAAGCTATCGAAGGCACAGACCGTTCCTCGCTGCGCATTCTCGGCTCGGTCGGCGAACCGATTAACCCGGAAGCCTGGGAGTGGTACTGGAAGAAGATCGGTAACGAGAAGTGCCCGGTGATGGACACCTGGTGGCAGACCGAAACCGGCGGCTTTATGATCACCCCGCTGCCGGGCGCAATCGAGCTGAAGGCCGGCTCCGCGACGCGTCCGTTCTTCGGCGTCCAGCCGGTGCTGGTGGATAACGAAGGCCTGCCGCTGGATGGCGCCACCGAGGGCAATCTTGCCATCGCCGACTCCTGGCCCGGCCAGGCGCGTACCCTGTTCGGTGACCATGAGCGCTTTGAGCAAACCTACTTCTCCACCTTCAAAAATATGTACTTTAGCGGCGATGGCGCGCGTCGCGATGAAGATGGTTACTACTGGATCACTGGCCGCGTGGATGACGTGCTGAACGTCTCCGGCCACCGTCTGGGTACCGCGGAAATTGAATCCGCGCTGGTGTCGCACCCGAAAATCGCTGAAGCGGCGGTGGTGGGGATCCCGCACAACATCAAAGGCCAGGCCATCTACGCCTACGTGACGCTCAATCACGGCGAAGAACCAACGCCGGAGCTGTATGCCGAAGTGCGTAACTGGGTGCGCAAAGAGATCGGCCCGCTGGCGACGCCGGATGTGCTGCACTGGACCGATTCGCTACCGAAAACCCGCTCGGGCAAAATCATGCGTCGCATTCTGCGTAAGATTGCCGCGGGCGACACCAGCAACCTCGGCGATACCTCGACGCTCGCCGATCCTGGCGTCGTGGAAAAACTGCTCGAAGAGAAGCAGACCATAACGATGCCATCGTAAGCAAGGACCGATTCCCTACACCCTCTCCCCCGCCGGGGAGAGGATAAAAATAAGTCCCTCCCCCAGGATTCCACTCGCAGGAACGCCGTCAGCAAACCGTATCCCGGCGCCATCGCCGGAGGGGTTGCTGTCGCCAGCGTCCGCTGAGTGGATGACGAAAGGGAGACCTCTGGAGACGCTAAGATGAATGAACAACTTTGTCAGCGGATAGAAAATAGTGCGCATTTCAGGGAGTTAGTTGCATCACGGCAACGGTTTGCCGCCATTCTGTCAGTGATTATGTTAGTGATCTACGTGGGCTTTATTTTGCTTATCGCCTTCGCGCCCGGCTGGCTCGGCACTCCGCTGCACGCCGGTACCAGCGTCACCCGCGGGATCCCGCTCGGCATTGGCGTGATCGTCATTTCGTTTATCCTGACCGGTATTTATGTCTGGCGGGCCAATGGTGAATTCGACCGTTTGACCAAGAGCGTTCTCAACGAGGTAAAAGCATGATCAAGAGAGTCCTGACGGCGCTCGCCGCCACGCTGCTGCCCCTCGGCGCTCACGCGGCAGACGCCATTACCGGCGCGGTACAGCGCCAGCCGACCAACTGGCAGGCGATTGTCATGTTCCTGATTTTCGTCGCCCTGACGCTTTACATCACCTACTGGGCCTCAAAACGGGTACGTTCGCGCAGCGATTATTATACCGCCGGCGGCAATATTACTGGCTTCCAGAACGGGCTGGCGATTGCCGGCGACTTTATGTCGGCAGCGTCGTTCCTCGGTATTTCCGCGCTGGTGTATACCTCAGGCTACGACGGCCTGATCTACTCGCTGGGCTTTCTCGTCGGCTGGCCGATTATCCTGTTTCTGATTGCCGAACGACTGCGCAACCTTGGCCGCTATACCTTTGCTGACGTCGCTTCATACCGCCTGAAGCAGGGGCCGATCCGCACCCTCTCCGCCTGCGGATCGCTGGTGGTGGTGGCGCTGTATCTGATCGCGCAGATGGTGGGCGCCGGCAAGCTGATCCAGCTGCTGTTCGGCCTCAATTACCATGTCGCCGTGGTGCTGGTTGGCGTGCTGATGGTGCTCTATGTCCTGTTCGGCGGCATGCTGGCAACCACCTGGGTGCAGATTATTAAAGCGGTTCTGCTGCTGTGCGGCGCCAGCTTTATGGCCTTTATGGTCATGAAGCACGTCGGCTTCAGCTTCAATAACCTGTTTACCGAGGCGATGGCCGTCCATCCGAAAGGGGCGGCGATTATGAGTCCCGGCGGACTGGTGAAAGATCCGATATCCGCGCTCTCTCTGGGTCTGGGTCTGATGTTCGGTACCGCCGGCCTGCCGCATATTCTGATGCGCTTCTTTACCGTGAGCGATGCCAAAGAAGCGCGTAAAAGCGTCTTCTACGCCACCGGTTTTATGGGCTATTTCTATATCCTGACCTTTATTATCGGCTTCGGCGCCATCATGCTGGTCGGCGCGAACCCGGCGTTTAAAGACGCGGCCGGACAGCTTATCGGCGGCAATAACATGGCGGCGGTACATCTGGCGGATGCGGTGGGGGGCAATCTGTTCCTCGGCTTTATCTCCGCGGTCGCTTTCGCCACTATCCTGGCGGTGGTGGCTGGCCTGACGCTCGCCGGCGCCTCAGCGGTGTCGCACGACCTGTACGCCAACGTCTTCCGCAAGGGCGCGACCGAGCGTCAGGAGCTGAAGGTCTCCAAGATCACCGTGCTGATCCTCGGGGTGGTGGCCATTCTGCTGGGTATTCTGTTTGAAAATCAGAACATCGCTTTCATGGTCGGCCTGGCCTTCTCCATTGCCGCCAGCTGTAACTTCCCGATTATTCTGCTGTCGATGTACTGGTCGAAGCTGACCACCCGCGGCGCGATGGTCGGCGGCTGGCTGGGCCTGCTGACTGCGGTCATTCTGATGATCCTCGGCCCGACCATTTGGGTGCAGATCCTCGGCCATGAGAAAGCGCTGTTCCCGTATGAATATCCGGCGCTGTTCTCCATCGCCATCGCGTTCATCGGTATCTGGGTCTTCTCCGCCACCGATAACTCACCGGAAGGGATGCGCGAGCGCGAGCAGTTCCGCGCCCAGTTTATCCGTTCACAAACCGGGATCGGTATCGAACGCGGCCAGGCGCATTAATCGTTCTCTCCCCTTCCCCGGCGCCGTCCGGAGAAGGGGCTCACCCCCGACCTCTTAGTTATAGGTTAAGGTGATCACCCCGGTGGCGTTTGCCGAACCCGCGGTCACCGCGCTCCCCGTCTTGTAATAGTTAGTGGATAAGGCAAGCGTCTGCATGGCCGCGGCCCCGCCTGGGCTGTCGGGGTTGGTGAAATAGCTATAGCTGGCGTCCGCGCCGCTGTTGGTCACCGTCGTGCGGCTCGAAGTATAGAGGCTGATATCGGTATTTAACGGCAGCGCTTCGCCATTCATATTCAACTGAACCCCCACCCCGGTGGCAACATTCTCCTCTGCCGTTAAGGCTATCACCGTGTTGCCAGGGTTATCCCCACTCGCTTGCGCCGCCGCCACACGCATCGAAACGTTGGTTCCCGGCTCGCAGGCAAGGGTCAGGGACTGCCGCGCGTTCCCCACCTTCGTCGCGGTGTTGAACTCGCTGGCATTGATGCTGCCCATGGCAAAACTGAGATTATTGCTACCGACAATACACCCCATCGGGATCATCTGGATGCTGGTGGTGCCGCTGATGTGCAGCCGGGAAATGGAGAGCGTCGCCTTACTATCCTTCGCCGAAACCGTAGCCACCGGATCGCTGAACGATAATTGACTGTTGCTGGCGATAGCGCCGCCGGTGGCCACCAGCTGCAGCTGATATGCCGGGGTGTAATGGGTCGAGGCATAATAATCAAACAGGCCGGTGGGCTTACCGAGATAGTAATTCACATCGCCGATATAATGCACCTGCGAGTCGGGGCTGAAATCATCGGTATCACCGTCATATTCACCGCTGATATTGAGCCACACCTTGACGCGGAGGCCAATCCCCTGCACCGAGGTGGCATAGATATTATCCCCTATCAGCGCCCCGGCATTGTTCGAGGACCAGGCAAACACCGCGTAGGTGCTTCCCTCGCAGTTAATCAGCTCCGTTTGCGCGCGGGTAATTTTCCCCGAGTCATACAGCACGGTGCCCGCGGTGTAGCTCCCGGCGTTGACCAGAATCTTTTCCGGCAAGTTAGTCATCGAGACATCGCCATAGTTGGTTCCCGTGCAGGCCGCCCAGCTATAGAGGGGACACAGTACCAGCATGAACAAGAAGATCAGTTTTTTCATACCCATCCCTGTCGAAACGTTATTTGTAAGCCACATCGAACGTGGCGGTAAAGCCGACAATCCCCGGCCTTACCTGGCCATAGGGCGAAAACATGCGTGCTACCATATTGAAGATATGGACGTCGGCACGGCCACCAAAGGTATAAAGATACTGGTCGCCAGGCCCGAGGGGCTGCTGATCGGCAAGAGTGAGAAGTTGCATACCGACGCCGCTGGCCCCGTCGCTGCCTGTGCGGAAGTTTTTATAAACCGAGGTGTAAGTGTTATCGAATTTTGCTCCGCTAAATGCGATGGTTACCGCCGACGCATCGGCGGAACAACTGGAAAAGACCAGCTTAACCGGCACGCTGGCGCCGCTCGACCCGGCATTTCCGGAGAACGTCTGCGAGGAGACGGTGCCTAAATCGATACTGTTCGACGGTTCCACGGCCACCTCGCAGGAAGGCGCTTCGATGGTGCCCGTGACGTTAAAATTGACCGTGCTGCTGCCTTCATAAGCCAGCGCCGGAAGGGAGAGCAGCAAAAGGCTGGCCACCAGGATGCCCCTTGTGCTGCCGTCTCGCATATTCATATCAGCCCCTTCTTCCATGTTGAAAACCTGCATCCATTACCGGCATTCGGCCTGATAGAACAGAATATCGTCGCCAAGAGCCATGCTGGAGAAGTCGTAATGAACGGTGCACTGCTCACTGCTTTTCTCCCCCCAGCGCGCTAACAGCTGGCCTTTTTTCTGCAGCCCCGTGAGATACACCTGCCCCTCATCGCCGACAATATTGCTGCGCGCCGCGCTGGCGCGATCATTATCAAGTGTCACCAGCGCGCCGAAAGGCACAACACCGTTGCGAGTACGCAGGGTGAGCATCGCCTTATAGCCAATTCGGGTGTCATACTGCACTTTGACGATTGCATTGCGCGTTGGGACCACCGTTCTGGCGACGTTATCCACCTCGGCGCCAGCCATCTGCTGTTCATCCAGCGCCAGGCTGTTGCGATGGTAAGGGCGAACATACGGTACGACGGCATACCCGGCGGCATCCGTCGTCACGTTGGTCTGGCCCTGCACCCGCACATCGCTGACGCCGGGCGTTTCGACCAGCGCAGCACTCTCACCCAGAAAGCGCGACAGCGTGAGCCCGCCCGCGTGGGCAACCATGCCGCCGCGCAGCGAATAATTGTAGTGATTGCTGTAGTGGTCGTAGCCATAGCCGCCGGCGACATCGCCTTTTGAGCCCTGATAATTGACGCTGAGGTTGCCGGAGGTGCTCTTATCCTGGGTGTTGTAACCCTCCTGGAGGCTCCAGTTGAGAGAACGATCCTCGAACGCCGAGCCATTGAGCCCCACGCTGTGCGTGGTGTCGTTATGCCGACCATGGTTCAAGGTGTAATTCGCCGAGAGCGTCTCGCCAAGCGGGATGCTTAGCGTCAGGGAGACGATGGTATCGCTGGCCGGCCGGTTATTGCCGCTGTCATCGGTGCTTTGCACATTGCGGTTATAGGAATAGTTAATAAAGTAGGAGGCCCTGCCAATCGACCCGCTATAGCCCACGCCTACCGACTCCATGCGCGAGCTGTCCCAATAGGTTTCATTGACCAGCGAAAGCGAGAGCGAACCATAGCCGAACAGCGTCTGCGACAGCGAAGCGTCAAACCGGCCTTTCGTTCTGCCGCTCTGCGTACAGCAGTCGCGCTGCGTGGAGGCGTTATCGACAAAATCCTGAAACGAATAGTATCCCGCGGTGGAGTAGCGATAGCCGGCCACGGAAAAGCTGGTGCCCGTCTGCAGAAAGCTTTTGCTGAAGCGGACGCGATACGATTGCCCCTGTTCTTTGCGGGTTGACGAGGCCGTATCGCTGGTTTTCACGTCGGCCCACGACTGAGAGCCGTCAAACGACAGCGCGCCGATGGTGCCAAGGTTAAAGCCAGCGCCTAACAGCAGGTTGGTGTATTTATCTTCCGCCTGCTGAAAGCCGGTATAGAGAGTAAAGTTACTGGTGGCGCCATAGGCCAGGGAAGACTGAATAAAGTTGTATTCTTTATCGTCGGAGCTGCCTGAGCGCGTCCTGCCGCTGCTCAGCGCATAGTCCAGCTGGCCCTCACGCTGCAGGACCGCCAGCGAGGCAAAAGGCACCACAAAGTTTTGCTCGCTGCCGTCAGACTCTTTAACGGTGACGTACAGATCGCCGGCGCTGCCGGTGGCATACAGATCGTTAATCTCAAAGGCGCCGGGAGCGACGGTGGTTTTATAAATGCTGTAACCATTCTGATAAACCGAGACCTCCGCGGTGGTGCGCGCGATCCCTCGAATCGTCGGCGCGAAGCCATGCAGGCTATCCGGCAGCATCTCTTTGTCCGAACTGAGCTGCAGGCCGGTAAAGCTCACACTGTCGAAGATGCCGGAAGAGGTATAGGTATTACCGACCACCAGTTGACTGCGCAGGGTGTGAATATCGCGGGCAAGGTACGAGTAAACCGACTCCCAGCGGCTGCTGTTGTCGCTGTGGCTATAGGTGCTGTAGTTGCGCAGACGCCATGGCCCCAGATTCACCCCAGGCTGCAAGCTAACAAACTGGCTGTCTACGGTCGCGCCATTATGCCGCGGCGCATTGCGCTGCCCGGTGACACTATAGTTGAGAAGACCGGCGTTGATCCCCTGCTGCCACTGGCTCTCCGGTATATAGTCTCTTGGGCGATTCAGCATCGCGGCCTGCGGCACGGTAAAATCGATTCGCTGTTGGGCAAGAGACACCGAAAATGTCATCCCGGGGATCGCCGACAGCCGGGCGCAGGTTTCCCCTGCCGCGAACAGCTGGGGATAGGCGGTGGTATTAATCAACCACGAATTCAGATACTCCGCGGAAAGACAGGGAGAAGCGGTCGCGCCTGCGTCATGGCCAATTTCCTGAAAGGTCAGCGATTCTGAACTGACATACTTATCATTGATGTAAACATCCAGATGATAGGTGCCCGGCGGTACGCCATCTTGCGAAAAATAGGACAGATCCACCGAAGCCGCAGGATCCTCGGCGACTTCGAGTAAATTCGGGTTGAAATATTCACCGGCCTCAGCGCGAGAAGACAAGGTACTCAGGCACAAAACAATAGCGACGCAGATACTTTTGGTTGAAAACAGTAGCTCAACGCTACTGAATGATAGCGGTATATTTCTTCCCTGACATACCATAATCATTAATCACGCTCCATGTGATCTCTTTTTTCCCTGTCGCGGACAGGGTACTCTGCACGGGTATTTTTAAAGTAGAAAATGGGGCAGCAAACCATGCGCCAGAAATATTTTTTCCGTTAAGGCTAACCTGGGAAAAATTCATATACAGCGGTGAGTTATTTTTTACCGTCACCGAGTCCCCCGCTTTTCCCCACTGTAATTTTTCGGCATACGATTCCGGTGTATTGCCTTTTAACGCGGCAGGTCGATAAATCAATTTTATTTTCGAGTTGATGGCAAACTGCACCACATTTTTATCCGGGACATATTCCGTTGCCGGGATCCCTTTGATATTGAGCCAAAACATCGACTCGCGATCGTCGGGTAATTTTTTTCCTGAGCGGACAACGCGCACGAATCCTTTCTCTCCGGCTTTGAGACGGAACAGCGGCGGCGTAATAATAAACGCGTCTTTGGCTGGCGACGCGGCATCCACCACCGAGAGCCAGGACTGGACGATATTGCTGCTCTGATCTTTATTCTCAACCGTGATGACGGCGTTGTTTTTCGCACCATCAAACACCAGACGCGTGCCGCCCACGACCACGCTGGCTTGCGCAATAGAGGAAGACAGCAAAAAACCGACCACAAAAAAAGGATATCTCATACGTTTAATTAAAGGGGAATAGCAGACGATTCCCCTTTCTCCATTCAACAAAACGCCGAATTAATAATAAGTCACGTTATAAGTCACAGTTGTCTGAACGGTACCTTTCGTCGGATCGGTATCACCCGACTTCACCATTTTAACGGTGAATGGAATGGTTGCGGCACCGGAAGAAATATCGACATCCGAACCCTCTTCATTATTCTTCATTACCTTACCCGCTTCGTCGAAAAGCGCCACAGCAACACCGGTTGCCGGCTCATCAGTCGCCTGGTTTTTAAAATAATCGCTGTTCGCGGTATCGGAAACACCGCCAAAAGTGACGCGAGCGATGCTGTTGCCACCGTCTTCCGCGGTCGGGCAATCGGCTAAGCTAAAGGAGAAGTTCTTGGCAGCGCCGAAGGTATACGCTTTCAGATCTGCCACTGAGGTGGTGCCCATATCAATAGCCGTTACGCCGCCGTCAATGGTCGCCGTACAGGTCGTATCGGAAACAACACCATTAAAAGTAATGGTGTTATCGGCCTGAGCAACGGTAGACAGCACGCTGCAGGCAGAGAAAATCAGGGCACCAGCCAGAATTTTTTTACTCATCTTCATATTTATTCCCATATCCATTATAAACGACAATCAGTCCGTCAATTGTTTTATGCAGATATATTAGAGAATGAATTTGCATCCGCGCGGCGTCACATACACATTTACGTGACATATGATTTATGATAATTAATATTATACATAAATAAACGACCAGCATTTGAATCCATTCAATAATACAAGCCCGCGTAAAAAGAATAACGAACAGAGGGTAAAAGCTCAATTATTAATGTAAAAATTGATTTTTAAACAAATCGCCTTAAAAAATGAGAAAAATAAAATGAAGTTCCTTTGAAATCATAGCGATACAAACTTATAAAATTCTTAGAGATAATAAAAAGCCTATACATCATTCGCAATATAATTAGATCACTATTGATTATGAAATATTTAGTTACAAAGAGAGGATGGTAATAAGAATTGCCTTAATCTTTTCTGATGACCAATAACCGGCATAAACAAAAAGGGGCGAAAATAGTTCACAACTATTCCGCCCCTCAATATTTCATAACAACCGGTTACACGAGAACGCTAAAACAGCAGCCAGCGCACTAACGGCGCCGCCAGCACCACCACTACGCCAGACAGCATCATCACCAGGCTGGCCACCACGCCCTCCTGCTGGCCCAGCTCATAGGAGCGCGCCGTCCCGGCACCATGGGAAGCCGCGCCGAACCCGGCTCCTTTCGCCATCCCTTCCCGGATAGCCAGGCGTAAAAACAGCATATCCCCCACCGCCATGCCAAAGACGCCGGTGATCACCACAAACAGCGCCACCAGATCGGGCTGACCACCGAGCGGTTTCGCCGCCGCCAGCGCAAAGGGCGTGGTCACCGAGCGCACCGCCAGGCTGCGCTGGATTTCATCAGACAACATCAATCCGCGCGCCAGCCATACGGAGCTGGTCACCGCCACCACCACCGCCGTTACCACCCCGGCGCTGAGCGACATCCAGTGGCGTTTGATCACCGCGACATTTTCATAGACCGGGACGGCAAAGGCGATAGTGGCGGGGCCCAGCAGCCACAGCAGCCAGTGGGTCTCTCCCATATAGCTCTGATAAGAGATATGGCCCAGCACCAGGATCAGCACCAGCAGGATCGGCGTGAACACCAGCGGCATCAGCGGCAGTTTATGAAAACGGCGATACAGTCTTTTATTGGCGTAATAGAGACCCAGCGTCGCCACCAGACACAGGACGCTCAGCATGACATCATTCATTTTTTTAGCCGGCTCACTTCGTAACGGTAAACCCTGTCGACGACCCAGGCCGTCGCGCCGAGCACCATCAGCGTGCTTAAGGCGATCACCAGGAAAATCCGCCAGCCATCAACCATCAGCAGCTGGGTATAATTGACCACCGCGACCACCGCCGGGACGAAAAACAGCAGCATCTCCGCCAGCAGCCAGCGGGCGCCGGCGCGAACCCAGCTCAGGGGGATCACCCGGCAGACGATCAGCAGCAGGAGCATCACCATGCCGACCAGGTTAGCCGGCAGGGGTACCTGCCACCTGTTCACCAGATATTGCGCAAAAATAAATAACCCGACATAAAGAAGCACCTGCAGCGGGATTTGAAGACGCTGCGCCACGGCGGGGGCAACGCGAGCTGGCGCGAAGGCCATGAGCGATATTCCTGAAAAAAAGAAGTCAGGGGTGCAGTATAGAGAGCCGCCGAAGCGGACAGAAATGAATTAAAATCATCGCAGGTATAGTCTCAGGGAATAATTATGGATATCCGAACGCTGCGCTATTTCGTTGAAGTGGTTCGTCAGCAGAGTTTTACTCGCGCGGCGGAAAAGCTGTTCGTCACACAGCCCACCATCAGCAAGATGCTCAAAAATCTCGAAGATGAACTGAACTGCACGCTGTTGATCCGCGATGGCCGTAAACTGCTGCTCACCGATACCGGGCGCGTTGTTTTTGAACGCGGCCAGGCGATCCTTGGCGAGTTCAGCCAGCTGGAGTCAGAACTGAGCGATATCAACCACCTGCATAAAGGGGTGCTGCGGCTTGGCATTCCACCGATGGTCGGAATGCTGATGGCGGAGCCGATCAGCCGCTTCCGCGAGCGCTACCCGGGCGTCGAGCTGAAAATCGCCGAGTTTGGCGGCCTGACGGTCCAGCAGGCGGTCAGCAACGGCGAGCTCGATATGGCGATGACCGCCCTGCCCATCGAAGAGGGTAGCCACCTCACCACCCTGCCGTTGTTCAACCACCCGCTGTGCGTCCTGACGCCAAGAACCGCGCCGTGGGAGGGCGTGACCTCGCTCTCGCCGGCCGAGCTGGCGGCGTATCCGCTGGTCATCTACAACGAAGAATTTGCCCTCAGCCAGCAGCTGATGCGCCTGTTTGCCGAGCATGACGTAAAGCCGCGTATCGCGGTGCGCAGCGGCCAGTGGGATTTTCTCGCCGCGATGGTGCAGGCCGGCATTGGCGTGGCGATCCTGCCCGAGCCGATTTGCCAGCGTCTCGACCCGCAGAACTTTTGCTGGATCCCATTGCAAAGCGAGCTGCGCTGGGAGCTGGGGATGATTTGGCGGGAGGGCGTGTATATGTCGCGCAGCGCTGAGGCCTGGCTGGCGTGCAGTAAAGCGTTCTGGCTGGAATAATTCCCTGGTGACAACGCATTTCACAGAGGAATGGGTAACCCGGGTCAGGCGCTTGCGCCGCTGCCCGGGTTTCCCCCGGTCGCGCTAACGCTTACCGGGGCGACACATTTACTGCAGTCTCGCCAGTAGCCCGAATAAGCGTCGCGCTATCCGGACTAAAGGTTATTGATCTTCGATTAACAGCGCTTCCAGCAGGTCGAGATCGTGCAGCAGCTTCTGCAGCGTCTCGTTACTGATCTGCCGGGTGGCGCGCAGGTGATACAGCTCTCCACGCTCGGAGCGCAGCGCCGCCAGGCGGAAGCGACGCTCCAGACTCTCCTCCAGCATAGAGGTCTCCACGTCGTTACGACCATCGGCGCGCCGGCGCAGGTTACCGATCACCCGCGAACTGACTTCGGTCAGCAGCTGATTATCGATATTCTCTTTGGTATCCGCCGCCAGGCGCTCTTCCATCTTCTGGATCGCCACAATCGCCACGTCTGCCGTCGCTGCGCGCGCCAGCCGTTCCTCTTTCCGCTGCTGCACGTTGTCACTGGATTCAATGTGGCGCAGCAGGATCGGCAGCGCTATCACCCCGACGAACAGCGAGAACAGGATCACCCCGGCGGCGAGGAAAATCAGCTCATAGCGCGCCGGGAAAACATTCCCGTCCGGCAGCAACAGCGGAATCGAGAGCACACCGGCGAGGGTAATCGCCCCGCGCACCCCGGCCACAGAGGAGATCAGCAGCTCGCGGGTGGTCCAGGAGCCAAACTCCATCGGTTTCTTCTTCAGGAAGCGCTGACTAAGCTTACGCATCGACCACAGCCAGCCAAAACGCACCAGCATCAGCGCGGCATAGATCAGGATGATGTCGGTAAACAGCATCCAGGTCTCGACGTTGGGGTCAGCTTCCGCCGCCACCAGCGAGCTGGAGAGGATATCCGGCAGCTGTAGGCCCAACAGCAGGAAGACCATGCCGTTGAAGACAAATTCCAGCATCGCCCAGGTGCTGTTGGCGCGCAGACGCATGGCCAACGGCGCGGTACGCATCACGCCGGAACGGGTGATGGTCATCCCCGCCGCCACCGCCGCCAGGATACCGGAGACACCGATATGTTCGGCAATCAGATAGGAGGCAAACGGCAGCAGGAACAGCAGGACAATCTGCGTGGCGGGTTCATCCCCGCCCCAGCGGCTGAGGAAACGCATCGAACGGCCATACGACCAGCTCACCACAAACCCGGCCAGCACGCCGCCGATCGCCACCTTCAGAAATTCTACGGTCGCGCCGCCAACGGTGAAGACCATAGTGCCCATCGCCACCGCGACGGCAAACTTGAGCGAAACCAGACCAGAGGCGTCGTTCATTAACGCCTCCCCCTGCAGAATGCCCATGATTTTTTTCGGTATCCGCCCTTCCCCGACGATGCCGGAGAGCGCCACGGCATCGGTCGGCGAGAGTACGGCCGCCAGCGCGAACGCCGGGATCAGCGGAATGCCAGGCACAATCCAGTAGATCAGAAAGCCGATGCCGACCACCGTCACGACCACCAGCGCCAGCGCCAGACCAAGGATCTCCCGCCCGTGTTCAATAAACTCACGGGTCGGCGTTTTCCAGCCGTCGGCGAACAGCAGCGGCGGGATAAACAGGACCAGAAACAGCTCTGGATCAAATTCAACGTGCAAACCGAAGGTCGGCCATGCCAGAAGCGCGCCAATGGCGATTTGCATCAGTGGGAGTGGAACCTGAAAGGGCAGTACACGCGTCACTACCCCGGACAGTGAGACCACGAGGGTCATGATGAGGATGGTAAAGAATATTTCCATGTGTTCCCTGTTTGCTGCGTTTTCTTTTATACCTGTGAGGCGTCGTGCCTGTGAATCATACGCTACCCAGATTAACGCAAATGGAAACAGGATGTGGCTTAAAAATAAAACGGGCGGCCTGAGCCGCCCGTGAGGAGCACGAAGGGTTTAAATCGCCCAACCGCCCGCGTAAAACGCCACCAGCGCCACGGCGATAATTACCGTACCGAGGTTCAGCTTGCGCCACTCGCCGGAGACCAGACGGCCAATCACCAGGGTAGCGAAACCGATCATGATGCCGGTCACGATGTTACAGGTCAGCACGATAAACACCGCGGTGATCAGGCCAGCCATCGCGTCAACGAAGTCGTTGAAATCGATTTTTGCCACGTTGCTCAGCATCAGCAGGCCGACGTACATCAGCGCCGGCGCGGTCGCGTAGGCCGGTACCAGATAAGAGAGCGGGGAGAGGAACAGGATCAGCAGGAACAGGACACCGACCGTCACCGCGGTCAGACCGGTTTTACCGCCAGCCGCGGTACCCGCCGCCGATTCGATATACACTGCCGCTGGCGCCGCGCCAACTAAACCGGAGAAGACGCTGCTCAGGGAGTCGGTGGTCAACGCTTTACCGCCGTTGATGATCTGTCCGTCTTTGTCCAGCAGGTTTGCCTGGCCGGCCACCGCGCGGATAGTACCGGTGGCGTCAAAGACCGCCGTCATCACCAGCGCCAGCACGCTGGGCAGCACGACCGGGTTCAGCGCGCCGATGATGTCGAGGCTGCCGATCAGCGAGTTGCCTTTATCATCGCTCAGGGATGGCATGGCGAAAATACCGGAGAAATGGACGTTCGGATCGAAAATCAGGCCCACAATCGACACGCCAATAATGGTCAGCAGAATACCGCCCGGCACCTTCATTTTTTCCAGACCAATGATCACCGCGAGGCCAATCAGCGACATCACCACCGGGAAGCTGGCAAATTTGCCCAGCGCCACCGGCAGACCGTCCAGCGGATTTTTGATCACCAGACCAACGCCGTTGGCGGCGATCAGCAGCAGGAACAGGCCAATCCCGATCCCGGTACCATGCGCCACGCCCTGCGGCAGGTTGCGCAAGATCCAGCTGCGGATGCCGGTCGCGGAAATCACCGTGAACAGGACACCCATCAGGAATACTGCGCCGAGGGCCACCGGAATACTGATCTGCTGCCCCAGCACCAGGCTAAAGGCGGTGAAGGCGGTCAACGAAATGGCGCAGCCGATAGCCATCGGCAGATTTGCCCATAACCCCATCACCAGCGAGCCAACGCCCGCCACCAGACAGGTCGAGACAAACACCGCGGCCGGCGGGAAGCCCGCTTTACCGAGCATGCCCGGCACCACGATGACGGAGTAAACCATCGCCAGAAAGGTAGTAAGACCTGCAACAATCTCCTGACGCACGGTGCTACCGCGCGCCGAAATTTTAAACCAGGCGTCTAATGAACCGCCGGTACGCGCTGAAGGCGTAGACATAGAAAACTTCCCCTGAAAATTTTTATTGTTCGTTGATATGCGTGGTGGACCCTCCACTGCCAGTTAAACGCGATCTCCTTGTACCGAATCGCAGCGCCAGGGGGGCTGCAAAAAAGCAAACGTTTAACTCCGCGCATACACTACGGTGTGTCAACCTTATCTCCTCCCCCTGGATAGCAGAAAAAAGAGGGAGCAAAACAGAAAGGCAAACGATTATCCGGCCTTTAGATAACCCTTTTCAACCGATGTTTATCGTATTTCGCTAAATTTCGCTTATGACGAGCAGAAAATAACCAGACGATGCGCAAACGTTATCGTCTATGCGCAATCCGCTAACAAATTTTTAGTGAGTTGCTTTCATTTGTCGGCGTCATCGGATCCGCTGATACCTCAGGCGCCGGGTAAGGTGAAGGGACCGCCGCGCTCGATGGCCCGCTGCCAGGCCGGACGCTGCTCCACCCGCTGTCGCCAGGCCTCAATATGGACAAGGTCATGCACGCCACCGCGCGCCAACAGCGCCATCACCGGGAAGCTCATCTGGATATCGGCCATACTTAGACGCTCGCCGGCAAACCATGGCCGCGTGGCAAGATGGTCGTCAATAAACCGCGCATGGGTGGCCAGCTGGGGATCCAGCCACGCTTTCTGAATGCCCTTGCCCAGCAGGGCGCCCAGCGAGCGGACGCCAAAGGGCACAGGGGGTTTACCCAGGCTGGCGAACACCAGCTTCATTAACAGCAGCGGCATCAGCGAGCCTTCGGCATAGTGCAGCCAGAAGCGGTACTGCAGTTTGTCCTCTATCGCCTGCGGCTTCAGCAGCCCGCCGCTGTCCCAGGTCTCCTGCAAATACTCGAGAATGGCCCCGGACTCCGCCAGCACATAGCCGTTGTCTTCCAGCACCGGCGATTTCCCCAACGGATGGACTTTCTTCAGCGCCGCCGGCGCCAGCATCGACTTTTCCCGCTGATAGCGGACTATCTGATAAGGCAGCTGCAGCTCTTCCAGTGCCCACAGTACGCGTTGCGATCGTGATTGATTAAGATGGTGTACCGTCAGCATGGGCCTCTCCCGTGGTTTGTTCAAATTAACTATAGGAACAGGCGCTCATTGCCGGGAAAATTTCGGCAAAATAGTGAGGAAAAAATGACGGCAGCTGCCATAGTTAAAGTGTCGACGCAAACCGGAACCTCCATCAACAGATTGCGCAATACTGAGGGACGTCGATGTCGGGGGAAACCCTCTCGTGAACCAGCGAGATAATGCGAAAGACAAAGACCGGAAAACAACTAAAGCGCCCAGTTGTGGCGCTTTAGTTTTATTATTCCTCTTCCAGCAGCCGGGCGCCGGTCCCCTCTTCCCCCAGCTTATCGCCCGGGTTGCGCAGCGGGCAGTCGCGCCGTGATAAACAGCCGCAGCCGATACAGCCGTCGAGCTGGTCGCGCAACGCCGTCAGGGTATGAATACGCCGGTCCAGCTCCTCACGCCACTGCGATGACAGCATCTTCCACTCTTTTGCGCTGAGGTTGTGCCCTTCCGGCAGTACGCCAAACGCGTCGCCGATGGTCGCCAGCGGGATGCCGATGCGTTGCGCAATTTTGATAATCGCCACCGCGCGCAGGACATCGCGCCGGTAGCGCCGCTGGTTGCCGGCATTCCGCTGGCTATGGATCAGGCCTTTACTCTCATAAAAATGGAGAGCCGAGACCGCCACGCCGGTTCGTTTTGCCACTTCCCCGGGCGTCAGCAG
This sequence comes from Klebsiella variicola, assembly GCF_000828055.2. NCBI lineage: Bacteria > Pseudomonadati > Pseudomonadota > Gammaproteobacteria > Enterobacterales > Enterobacteriaceae > Klebsiella > Klebsiella variicola. Next base: position 5,143,762 of record NZ_CP010523.2, read on the forward strand.
CATTTTGATGCGGGGTGATTTCTTTTCCATAAAGCGCTTTACCTCAAGTTAACTTGAGGAATTATACTCGCCCGCAGACAAAACGACGAATCGAGAATTGAGAGAGGCCGCTTTATGTCCCATCAGGATATTATTCAAACACTGATTGAATGGATTGATGAACATATCGATCAACCACTTAACATTGATATAGTCGCCAGAAAGTCAGGATACTCGAAATGGTATCTGCAGCGGATGTTCCGTACCGTAATGCATCAGACGCTGGGTGATTATATTCGTCAGCGCCGCCTGCTGCTGGCGGCGGAAGCGTTGCGAACCACTCAGCGACCTATCTTTGATATCGCGATGGATCTGGGCTACGTCTCGCAGCAAACCTTCTCCCGGGTGTTCCGCCGCGAGTTCGACCGCACTCCCAGCGACTACCGCCATCAGATCTCCGCGTGACGCGGCGGCTGAGGCCTGCTTATGGGCGTGGGAGCATTCGCTAACCACTGCATAAACTCCCGCGCCGGCATGGCTTTCGCAAACAGCCAGCCCTGACAAAATTGCACGCCGCGCTTGTAGAGCCAGCTTACCTGCTCCGGGGTCTCCACCCCTTCCGCGATAGTTTTTAAACGCAGCCCGCGCGCCATCTCAATGATGTGCTCAGCGATCAGATGGCTGGTGTTGTTGGTGGTCAGCGTATCAACGAAGGTTTTATCGATTTTGAGGATATCGACATTCAGCGCGTGCAGATTATGCAGATTCGAGTAGCCGGTACCGAAATCATCGATCGCAATCTCATAGCCTGCTTCGCGGAACGCCTGGATCACCGGCGTCGTTTTCGCCACGTCGATAAACCCGCGCTCGGTCACTTCGATTTTGATCTGTCCGATGCAGACCGCATAGCTGTGCGCTTTCTCACTGATCTGTGAAATCAGCCGCGCCGAGTGGAAATCGGACGCAGAGAGATTGATCGCCACATACAGCTGCGGATGGCTGGCAAGAAACTCACCCATTTCATAAAACAGCTCATCCACCACGTAGTCCGTGATCTGGGCAATCATGCCTTCATTTTCCGCCAGCGGGATAAACTCCGCCGGGTTCATCACCGGGCCATCAAACCCCGGCCATCGCAGTAGCGCCTCCGCCCCGACGCAGCGGTTATTTTTAATATCGATAATCGGCTGGTAGTGCAGCCGCAGCTGGCGGCAGCTCAGAGCCCGCTGTAGCATATTGCGCGGCGAGTGATACTGGCGGCGGGTTCGTGTCCACACCAGCACCAGTAAAATACTGCAAATGATCCCCAGCGGCAGCGTCAGGCTCGCCTGGTCACAGAAGTTGTGGTAGTAGCTGGCCCGGGAGGTGGACATGATGACCGCGATCGGCCGGATAGCGGAGCGGGCTATCGTATACACCCGACCATTCTGATTAAAAAAAGCATCGCCTTCGCGAATTAACGCCTGGAGTTCGGCGGGCTCAACATTATTACTCAGCGAGAAAAAGAGGTTGGTTTTAGTATCGAAAACGCCATAGGCTAAATCGCGGTCGCTGGCAATCACCGAGCTGAACGAGTAGGGGTTGACCACCACCACATAGGGCCCCTTCTGCATATAATTCATGGCAAAGCCCGGGTAAAACGGCGTATCCCGATAGTAGTAAATCGCCACATCCGGCTTTTTGGTGTAATTCGCCGCGGGCATCCGCCAGCCGGTCTCGGGATGAGCGGACGTTGAACAGATAAAGCGCTGACCGTTGGCGTAGATCAGATCTTCTACATACAGCAGACCGCGAACAATATGCAGTAAATAACGCTGGTGCTCCGCTGAGCATAGCTCACCACGATACTGGCTGGCTTTAAACCGCGCCTGATCCGCTTCCCGGATGACCATTTCTGTTTTTTGCAGCGCCAGCTGCGAAAATGAGTGCAATTGATCAATGGTTTCGGCTTTGGCCCGCAGCTGGGCAAACCACAATGCCAACATCACCGGCAATAAAATAACCAGCCCCATTCCGACAAGTCTGAGCGCCTTATGCGGCGCACTGTCAGCCATTTACGCTTTCATCCATGCGATATGCCTTAATTAAGGTAGCCCGAACACGTTAGCAATCGCGACTGCGATAGACATCAGCAGATATCTGCCAGCCCTTCAGGGCGTCAGCTTTTCAGCTGGTGGTGTTGAATAATACTTATTTATCAGGTATTCGAAAGATATTCTCGTCAGATTAAGAATAGACGCGCATCTGACTCGGTTTCTCCGTGTAATAAACAGGAACTGGTAATAAAACCCGCAGAATAATAATCATTAGCAAGAGAATGAAAATAAGATAATCGGGTTTTGCTTACCTATATCCACACAAAATCAAAGCTTATTCAGCGCAGCGAAAGCTCATTTTTTGGCTGGCGAATAAAGCATCAAGTGTGATATAGTTCACACAAGTTGATGAAACAGAAATGACGTTTCATCACTCTCTAGTTTGCCAGTCGAGACCAGAGCGCTATGCCATCGTCAGTCGCGCCAGGTCATCCATGGCTCCCCGACTTTCTTTGAGGATAGGTTAATGGCTTCCATTACTACCAGTGTCGTTTTGTTGCGCTGGCCCCTGGTGAGCGCGGTACTGATGTTTCTCGCCAGCTCGTTGAATATCCAGTTACGGAAAAGCGATTATGCCGGTCTGGCAGTGATCTGCAGCTGCCTCGGCCTTGCCGCCGCCTGCTGGTTCGCCACCGGTTTGCTGGGCATCACCCTGATCGATATCGCAAAAATCTGGGGTAATATCAAAGATGTGATGATTGAGGTCATGAGTCAGACGCCGCCAGAATGGCCAATGATGATGACCTGAGGTTAAAAAGCTTCCCACCGGGAAGCTTTTTCGTTTTCTACGGTCCTTACTTCCCCAGTTTCGCCATCATCTCCGGGCGCATAAATTTATGGATCACCACCATAAAGAGCAGCGATGGCACCAGCAAAATCAGCGCCGTAATCGACGAGACCTGATAGTTACCCGACATGCTGGCGTTATAGAGCAGTAGCGGCAGCGTGGTGATATCCGGCGCGCCGACAAAGAAGGTGCCGGTAAACTCATCCAGCGACTCCAGAAAAACGAAGATGCTGGCGGCAACGATCCCCGGCGCCGCCTGCGGCAGCACAATGTGCCAGAAGGTATACACCGGTCCGGCGCCAAGGTTACGCGACGCCCGCGCCAGCAGCGGGTCGATGGATGAGAAGGCTGCCACACAGATCCACACCGAATACATCAGGCCGTGGACGCTATGCACCAGCACCACCCCCGCGATACTGCCGTTCAATCCCCACTGATAAAACAATCGGGCAACATTCATGTATACCGTCAGGTTGGGAAAGGCCTGCGGGATGAGAAACAGCAGCATAAACAGCACCCGCAGCGGCATTTTCCGCCGGGAAAGCGCATAGCCGGCGGGGACGGAAATCAGCAAACAGACCCCCACCGATAACAGGGCGATCAACACGCTGGTTAACAGCGAACCGGACACATCGCTGTATGGATTGAAAACCTGATACCAGTACTTCAACCCCCACTGACTGGGCAGCGAATGGGGAAAATACCAGCTTTCCGCTACGGTCCAGATCAACAGGTTCAGCAACGGGCCAAACATCGCCAGCAGCATAAACAGCAGCAGCAGGGTCTGCAGCGCCAGGCTGGCGCGCACTTTACGGCGCCCTTTTATCCACCATGACGGGGATGAGGCGAGAGTCAGCGCTTTCATGATTCCCCTCCTTTTTGCTGCAGGCTGTGGCGCAGGTAAAACCACGACAGCGCGCCGCAGATCGCCAGCGACACCACACCCAGCGCATTCGCCACCGCGTAATCGCCATAGGAATTCACGCGAAACGCCATATCCACCGTCAGCATCGTCGGCGTTCCGACGCCGATCATCAACGGTACCGACAGCACCGACATCATGGTCACCGTCGACAGCACCAGCGCCACGCCGATGGTCGGCAGGACCTGCGGCAGCATGATATCGAACAGGATCCGCGGCCGGGAGGCGCCAAGGTTACGCGCAGCAAGGATCTGCGACGACTCCAGCGCCGCCATCGCCCCGCAGATCAGCAGCGTGGCAAAGGCCAGTTGCTTCCAGACAAAGGTGATCACTATCCCTTTCCATCCCAGCCAGGAGAGCGTCTCCAGCGGTGTGACCAGGTCGGCCGCCACCAGCGCATTGTTCATCAGGCCATTTTTGGCGAGAAAAGTGCGCATCATCTGGGCGACGACAATAAACGGAATAAACAGCGGTAAGCGATACAAAAAACCCAGCAGACGAACAACGGGTCGGCACGGTGACAGCGCAATCACTGCCGACAGAGTAATGGCGATCAGCGCTAACAGCGCCACTGAGACCAGTACGATAATCAGCGAAAAGAGCACATCACTGGCGTAAAGCGCATAGACCTTGCGGAAGTGATCGAGCGTGAACGGCTGTCCCGGCGCGGTAAACGCCGAGACCAGCGAAAACCCCAGCGGATACAAAAACAGGATCGCGATCATCAGCGCCGCCGGAGCAACCAGCAGCAGATATTTTAATGAACTGGACATAATGCACCTGGCGTCAGCACAAGAAAGCGCCCGGGCCGACAACCCGGGCGGGAGAAGGCGTTAGTTGGCCACCTGGCTTTCGTAACCCTCTTTGATGTCGTCAAAATAGGGAGCGATCGGGAAGCTTTTGCCATACTTTGCCAGCGCTTCCGGCGAGATTTCGGCAAACAGCTTTTGCCAGGTCGCCGTATCCAGCTTCGGCTTCACCTGCCCGGCGTCGATGCCCGGATACCAGTTAAACTGCTTAACGATCCCCTGCGCCTGCACTTCCGGACTGGTGGCCAGCGCGATAAAGTCGCGCGCCAGCTGCGGATTCGCCGCCTTCGCCGGGATGACGTAATACATCGGCTGACCCGGCATACCCGGCGCCAGTAAAGCAAGCTTGATCGAGGGCGGCAGCTTGCCCTGATCTTTCCAGCTATAGAACATATCGACCCACACCGGGCCCATGGCGATTTCCCCCCGGCTCAGCATATCGAGCGTCCCGGCGTTGCCCGGGGTAAAAGTTACGTTTTTATTGAACGCCTTCAGCTTCTCATAGGCCTGCTGCCAGCCTTTTTCGACGCTTTTATCATAGGGCCCGGCGGAGAGACGCTGGGCGTCGGTCCCGTAGGCGTAGATCCAGCCCACCACAAAGCTGACGCCGGACATGCCGTTCTTGATGCCGTTATAGCCAAAAGCCTGCGGATGTTTCTGCGTCCAGGCCACCAGCTCGTCATACGACGCCGGTGGGGTACTGAGCAGATCGCTGTTCCAGGCGATAGCGGTCTGGCTTAAGAACATCGGCATGACGTATCCGTCGACGTTAACGCCCAGCGCCTGAGTGGCGCTCGGCGAACTCACCATGCCGCCGGTCTGAATATCCTGACGGTATTTTTGCAGTAATCCCTTTTCCACCTGCTCACCGCCCGCCTTCTGGTGCACTACCGCGACGTCGATATCCCACTGCTGCGCGCCGCTCTCCTGCTGGGCCGTTAGCTTCTCGCTAATTTTATTCGACCCGGCGTCGCCGGGGCCGGTACCGATCACCCGCACCTTGACGCCGGGATGAGCGGCTTCAAATTTTGGCCCCAGCCAGGTTTTTACATAATCCACCATATTCTGATCGCCCGCGGTGGCGACATTCAGAATGGTGTCGGCCTGTGCGCCAAGGCTCAGGAAGAGGGTCGTTACGATCGCTGCTTTCGTCTTAGTCAACATGGATTGTCCCCAGAATGAACACGCTGATATCACTGTGATAGTGGTAAAGGAAAAATATGCAGGGCCGGCGTTGGCACATGGAGCCGAACGCGGCTTTTTGTCGGCCAGCACTGCGCGGCATCGGCCAGTAGCAGGCGGTCATGACAGCGCACGCTGTGGCGATACAGATTGCCCAGAAACGCGCTTTGCTCCACCACGCCCTCCAGAGCAAGTCCCTCCTGCGGCGCAGGCTGCGTTAATTCAGCGAGCGCGGCATCGGCGCTGCGAAAATAAATAACTTTTTCCTCCTGCTGAGCGGCGGATAAACCGGATATTGCGGCAGCGGATAATTCACCGGAGGTTATTTTATTATCGGCGCCCATAAAATCAGCGACGAAGGGCGTCGCGGGACGTTGATATATTTGTTCCGGGGTGCCAGTTTGTTCAATACGCCCCTGATTTAATACCGCAATGCGGTCCGCCATCACTAAGGCTTCCTGCTGATCGTGGGTGACAATTAATGACGTGAAACCCAGTCTCTTTTGCAGAGATTTAATTTCATGGCGCACATTCAGGCGCACTTTGGCATCCAGATTAGATAACGGCTCATCCAGCACCAGCACCTGGGGCTCTATGGCCAGGGCTCTCGCCAGCGCCACCCGCTGCCGCTGACCGCCCGACAGTTCGGTCACTTTCACCTCGCCAAGTCCCTCAAGATTCACTATTCGCAGCAGCTCCGCCACCCGCCGCGCGATATCCGCCCCGCGCCATTTGCGCAGTTTCAGGCCATAGCCGATATTGCGCGCTACCGTCAGGTGCGGCCACAGGGCGTAGCTTTGAAACACCATGGTGATATTGCGCTGCTCCGGCGCAAGATGGGTGATCGTTCGACTGGCAATCGCCATCTCGCCGCTTTGCACCGGAATAAAGCCGCAGAGCGCGTTCAGCAGCGTGGTTTTTCCGCATCCCGACGGACCCAGCAGGGCAATCATTTCCCCTTGCTCGACCGCCAGATCGATATTATGTAAAACCACGTTATCGCCATAACTAATTTTAAGGCCGGTGATCTGTAAATAACTCATATTCGCTACCTGAAAGCGCTGCTGCGGCATTTTTTTAGCAAGGTGAACACGTGTTCATTTGGCTGTAAAAAAAATGCAACGTTAACTCGACATGATGTGAGCCTACTTTGTCGGGTATTTATGACAATTTAATTAAGCGGCAAAAAATTTTGGCGAGGGTCAATGAAAATAGATGTGCTTGGCTGCGGGAGCGCCTTTTCCTGCACGCAAAATACCTCCGCGCTGCGGGTGATCGACGCGGACAACAAACAGTGGTTAATCGACTGCGGCCCCACCGTTCCCCGCGCACTCTGGCAGCGCGGCGGTGGGGTCAATGATATTGACGCAATCTACTTCACCCACGTCCATCCGGATCACTGTACCGGTCTGACGGCGCTGCTGAATTACTGGAAAAGTGGCTCCCGTCAGAAGCCGCTGATTATCTACTGCCAGCCAGCGCAGCAGCCGGTGCTCATGCAGCTGGCCGCGCTGGCGAACTGGCCTCAGGCGGACCCTGGTTTCACCATCGACTGGCAGGAATGCCGCGAAGCCTGGACGTGGCAGGACTGGCAGATCCGCACCGCCGCCACCCAGCATGAGCTGAGTAATCGCGCCATCCGCATCACCATTGCCGGGCAGACGCTGTTTTACAGCGGCGATGGCCGGCCAACCGCCGACTCGATAGCCCTGATGGCCGGCGCCGGGCTGGCGTTTCAGGAGTGTGCCTCAGTGGCGGCCCTTGACGACGATGCTTCTCATGGCGATTTCCCCTCCTGCCTGATGCTGTTCAGAACGCTGAAGCTCCCGGCGCTGGGGCTCTATCACTGCGAGGACGCCGCCCTGTCGGCGCTGAAGCAAGCCTGTCAGCCGTGGCAGGGATTATTCGTGTCGCAGGATGGGGACCACTTTACGCTGCCGCGTCCCGCATTCGCCGACGAGGCGCATGCCCTATGAGCCCACGTAAACCCAGCGTCACCGCCCAGGATGTGGCCAGACTGGCCGGCGTCTCGCGGGCGGTGGTGTCACGCGCGCTGAGCAGCAACGGCAGCATCTCTCCCGACGCCCGGGCGCGGGTGCTGCGCGCCGCCGAAGAGCTGGGGTACCAGGTTAACTTTCTTGCCCAGGGGCTCAATCGCCAGCGCAGCCACTTAATCGGCGTGATCGTCTCACGCATCAGCGATCCTTTTCGCAGCGCCCTGCTTGATGCCCTGCTCAACGAGATCCAGCGCCAGGGCTTTCAGGCGCTGGTGAGCGAGATCCACAGCGAGCAGGACCTGGCGCACACCCTGCGCCGTTTCACGCAGTTTCGCGTCTCAGGCGTTATCGTCACCTCCGGCCAGCCGCCGGAGGCGTTGGTGAATGAGTGCGTCCAGCAGCATATCCCGGTAGTGGGCATAAACCGCCAGCCGACGATACCCGGGGTGGATTATGTCTGCTCTGACAACGTCGCCGGCGCCGAACTGGCGGCCGACCAGCTGCTGCGCAGCGGCTGCCGGCGGTTTGGCTGGCTCAACCACTCACCTTCCACCTGGGCCGGGCGCATGCGTGGGGAAGCATTCAGCCGGGCACTGCAGGCGCGCGGAGTGGACGTCGAACGCAATCTGGCGATCCTCGCCTGCCCGGAAGAGGGCTATACGGGCGGGTTTCAGGCCGCGGCGCTCGCCGACGAGGCGCTGGAGGGGATCTTCTGCGCTAACGCCCAGATTGCCTGTGGCTTTCTCGATGGAATGCGCCAGCGCGGCAAACAGGCGCCTGAGGATTATCAGTTGATTGGTTTTGATAACACGCCGCCGACCGCGCAATATAGCTACCAGCTCACCACGCTACATCAGGATGTGGCGGCGATCTCCCGCCAGACCCTCGCCCGGCTGCAGGAGCGCACCGTCGACCCTTTACAACCTTCACGCACCACCTGGGTGGAGGTGACATTAATTCACCGGCGCACGTCGCCCTTTATTATCTGAGAGCAAGACCATGACGGAAGCACAACGAGAGTCATTATGCGCCTTGATTCGCCAGGCAGGCGCCCACGCCCAGGCGCTGCGCGATGCGGGATTGCAGGTCGATAAAAAATCGCGCCAGGACTTTGTTTCGCAAGCAGATCTCGCGGTAGAACAGGAGATTAAAGGGTGGCTGAAGGCGCACTTTCCGCAGGAGGGTTTCCTCGGTGAAGAGAGCGGTTTCGAAGGCGATGAGCACACCGTCTGGGTGCTTGACCCCGTGGATGGCACCACCAACTTTATCCTTGGCATGGATTACTGGTGCATCTCACTGGCGAGAGTGTGCCAGGGCGAACTCTCGTTCGGCATCATCTACGCCCCCGATCGCAATGAGTTTTTCTTCGCCGGCCGCGGCGAAGGGGCGTTTCTCAACGGTCGTCGCCTGACGCTGCGTGAACCGGATCCCGACGCGGTGGTGATCGGCATGGGGCGCTCCAGCCGCGCCCCGGCCAGCGACTATGCCCGGGCCATCGACACGCTGCTCGACGCCGGCCTGGAGTATCGCCGTTTTGGCGCAGGCGCCCTGATGCTGGCGCATGTCGCTGCCGGTCAGATCCATGGCTATTTTGAAGCGCATATGAACAGCTGGGACGCGCTGGCGGGCATGCTGTTGATTGAGGAGGCGGGCGGAACGTGCAATGCATTTCTCGCCAATGAAGGGCTGCGGCAAGGCAACCTCGTCCTCGCCGGCTGCGCAAGCGTCCAGCCACGAATGGCCGCCCTGCTGGTCAAATAACATCGCGCCGCCGGTAGCCGACCGGCGGCTTTCTCGGGCTAACGCCAGGGTTCACCGCGCGGAATATTATTCGGGCAGCGCTTAATCGCGCAAAAGGACTGGAAAAAACAGGAGTCAGACTGCTTGCCGCCAGCCTGATACGGGCAAGATGGCCGTTCGCGTAATTTCTCCCACTGCGCCTCGTCGTACACCGTAATATTGTAGATTTTTAATGAATGATACTGGTCATTAATTAAAACTCTCGAGGAATAGAGCTTCATCGACTCGCCGGGCAGCAGTATCACATCGGCCTCGTACCACATAATAAATTTTAAGAAACGCAGGCTGGATATTGCCGAAAAGGCGATGCCGGATTGCGGGCAGATGAGAGTATTAAGAATAGTCCATTTCATATTCCTTCCTTATAAAAGATGCTACAAATTATTATCTTATATAGTGATAGCATCCATTATTATAAACTGCAAGCACACCTGACAATTATGTGACTTAAGACAATTCCTAACAACATAACCCATTATCGGTAACCTTAATTTTTCATCAAGAGATTAATGGTTAACCTCTATAAAAAAAGAAATAAATTAACCACAGAAAAGAAAATATAATAAAAAATAAGATAATATAAACATAATTGACAAAACGTCTTAGTCCTTGTGGATGAGCCCTCAGTCATAGGCATCAGGTAATGTCGCGCACAGCGTCGCCAGCGCCTCGGCAGGCATGGTCAGCAGAGTAATTAATGCCCGGGCAGCGGCTGACTGGCTTTTATGCGGCGGGTAAAGCACCGAGAAAGGCCGTGAACGTCCGGCGAACGCCGGAAGAACAGGAACCAGCTCCCCGCGCGCGATCGCCTCCTGCACAATAAACGCATAGCTCTGACAGATCCCCGCCCCCTGCAGGGCCAGCGAGACCACCCCGAGCACATCATCGGAGACATGCAGAGATGACGTCGGTAGCCAGCTGATATCCTGGCCATCCTCACGAAATACCCATTCGGCGACTTTTCCCGTTGCCGGCATAATAAATGTCAGGCATGAATGATGGCGCAAATCGGCTATTTTACTCAGCGGTCTCGCTGTCGAGCGTAAATAGGCCGGCGAGGCCACCAGACATAGCGCCGCATCCTCCAGCTTTTTTGCCACCAGGCCGCTGTCGGGTAAATGTCCCTGGCGCACCACCAGATCGAAGCCCTCAGCGATAATATCGACATTACGGTTGGTAATATTCAGCTCAATCTGTACGTCGGGGTGCAACTGACGGTACAACGCCAGCCGGGCGGGCAAACGATAGTGTCCCCAGGTGGTGGGGGCGCTCAATTTAACGCGCCCGGATAACGCCCCTTTTTGCCCCTGCGTCTCCCGTTCGGCATTATCCAGCACCTCAAACGCCTGGCGGACCTGACTCAGATAGGCGCTTCCGGCCTCGGTCAGGCTGATCCGACGGGTGGAGCGGCGCAGCAGCTGGCACCCCAGACGCGTTTCAAGACGGGTGACGGCCCGGCTTAACACCGACGGCGTCGACGACAGCGCCACCGCGCCGGCGGTAAACGACCCGCGCTCGGCCACCGCCAGAAAGACTTCTACATCCGCAAGATAATCAAACCGCCGGGCCATTTGGTTCTCCAGAGAACAAATGATTGTCATTCCAGGCATCTTATCTTCCCGAAGGGATTTAATAAAATCGTTTACCGAGGCTTAACCGGGCCATCTGCCCCTCTTTTTTACTGCTTTCTGGAGACCATGATGCATCGTTTTTCACTCTTCGTTCTCGGCCTGCTGTCCCTGGGGCAGACCGCACTGGCGGCCGGGCCTGACGCCCCTGCCCATCTGGCGCTATGGCGCAGTTATACCGGGGTCACCTGGCAGCAGCGCGTCGATGCGCATTCCGTCAATGCGCCCATCGCAGGATTGCACTTTGACGCCGCCGGTCGGGCATTTGTTAGCACCCCACGTCTGATTTCGACCCAGGCGCCCGCCACGCTCAGCCTGCTCGATACCAAGTCCCTGAGCGGCCCGGCACGACTCACCGCCTTTCCGTCCACCGCGGCCAACAGCATCAGCGCCGATCCCCGCACGCACCTGCGCAATGTGCTGGGCTTTTACGTCGATAACCGCAACGGCTGGCTATGGGCGTTAGATCAGGGCTTTGTCGCAGGGGAAAAGACGGCGCCGCCGGGGGCGCAAAAAATCATGATCTATGCGCTCAGCGACGGTCATCTGGTGCAGCGTATTCCGCTCGACAGCGTCGCCGACCGGGAAGGAAGCTTCCTCAACGATATTGTGGTCGATGAGGCGCGCCGGGTGGCGTATATCGCCGACAGCGGCCTGCGCAGCGCGCCGGACAATCAGACCGGACTGATCGTCGCGGATGCTAACCGTGGGACGGTCCGCCGGGTACTGAACCAGCACCCGGCGTTGATGCCGGTTGCCGGTCTGCAGGTGGTTTCACATGGGGAAACGGTCTGGCCGGGCAACCCCATTATGCTTGGTATCAATGGTATTGCGCTGTCACCGGACCAGGAAACCCTCTACTGGACGGTCACCACCGGTACCACGGCGCGGACCATCGCCACCGCCGCGCTGCGCGATCCCGCGATGAACGAACGCCAGCTCGCCGCGGCCATCCGTACCGCGGGTGAGGTCGGCGGGAATAGCGATGGGATCGTGGTCGATAAGCATGGCGCACTCTATATCACCGATGTGACCCATAACGGTATTGTCCGTTATCGCCCGCAGAGCGGGCGGTTCACCCTGCTGGCCGCTGACGATCGCGTGTACTGGCCCGATACGCCGACTATCGGCCCGGATGGCGCGGTAATGTTCACCGCCAGCCATTTGAACCAACACTTCGCTCAGGCGGTAAAGCCGGGAGAAGAGAAATATACCATCTGGAAAGTGGTGCAACCCTGATCCACACGGCAGGCAGGCCCGTTGGACCTGCCTGCGTTTTTACCAGGTTTTGCCAATATTAAACTGAAACTGTTCTGCTTTATCGCCATCATACTTTTTAAATGGCTCTGCCCAGGAGAAGACCAGTGGACCGAGGGGAGACATCCACTGCACGGCAATCCCCGCGGAGAGACGAATATGACCCGGATCGCCGTAATCAGGGATCCCTGCCGCCAGCGTCTGCGCGGTGTTCTGCCAGGATGTGCTCCAGACCGTCCCGGCATCAACAAACAGCGAGGTTCGCAAGCTATCGGCGTACTTATCATTCACAAAGGGGGTTGGAATGATAAATTCGCTGTTCAGCACCGCCATGGCATTCCCGCCGACCGCATCAGATGAGGCGTCCAGCGGGCAGGCGCTATAGCTGCTTTCGCTACCATTGCAGCGGTAATAGGCCGCTTTAGGCCCAATGGTGTTAGAAGAGAAGCCGCGCACTGACGACGAGCCGCCGGCGTAAAAGTTATCGTAGAACGGTACACTTTTGCCGTCTAACCCACCGGCATAGCCTGCACGCAAACGTTCCATCCAGACCCAGCGCTTATTCTCGCTCAGCGGCAGATACTGGGCGGTGTCAAATGAGAGCTTGTAGTAGCTATTATCCGAACCGGGGAGGGTCACTTTACCGCTAAGACTGCTCTTGTTTCCCGCACGCGGGAAGAAGCCGCGATCGAGATCGTTATATCCCCATCCAAGACTCACAAAATAGTCGTTGGCGCTATATTTCGCGCCGCTGTCGCCATCTTTCGTCACCACGCTGGGCTCGATTCCCCGGGAGCTGAGGTAGCGCCAGGTCGTCAGCTCCGGATCCATATTGGTCAGGCGATTATGAACATAATCCAGTCCCAGGTTCAGGGAGTTATTTTCGCTAATGGGAAACCCCAGCGTACTGCCTAAGCCATAGCTCTGCTGGTTATAGCTCCCGGCATCCGCATCGGAAGCATCATAGCTGTTATAAAAAATCTTTCCGCCCAGGCTGATGCCATCGACGGTAAACCACGGGTTCGTCGCCCCCAGTTCAAGATAAGACTGGTAGCTGTTGCGCGTCCCGTTGAAGCTAACGCTATTACCCGTTCCCAGCCAGTTATCCTGAGTCACGCCAAGCTGATAGCTCACGCCGCTGTCCGTACCAAATCCCAGGCCCACGTTAAATGAGCCGGTGTTGCGCTCCTTCACCTTGTAGACCACATCGACCTGATCTGCCGTCCCACTGACCGGAACGATCTGCTGTTCAACGTTCTCAAAAAAACCCGTTCGGTCAAGACGTACTTTCCCTTGTTCGACTTTTTCGTTGTTGAGCCACGCCCCTTCCATTTGGCGCATTTCACGACGCAGCACCGCGTCCCGGGAGGTGTCGTTACCGGAAAATCGGATCTGGCGTACCGAGTAGCGGCGGCCCGCGTTGACCTGAATATGCAGCGCCACGCGGTGATGCGCATCATCGATTTCCGGCGTGGTCGTCACCTGCGGCCAGGCATAACCATACTTACCGAAACGCTTTTTGATCTCATTTTCAACTGTGGTGACTTGCGCCCCGCTGTACCATGCCCCCGCCAGCGGCTGGGCAAGGGCCTCGATCTCTGGGCCATGCTGCGCCAGGTCGCCTGTCACCTGAGTTCGGTCGACCCGATAACGTTCGCCTTCATTGAGGGCGATAGTGATATACAGGGATTTTTTATCTGGCGTCATACTGACCTGCGTGGACTCGATAGCAAAGCGCGCATAGCCGCGATCGAGATAAAAACTGCGCAGCGTTTCCAGATCGGCTTCCAGCTTCTGCTTCTGGTATTTTTTATCGGCTACCACGTTCCACCACGGCACATTATCGCGTAGCTGAAGCTGGTCCAGGAGCGTCTCTTCCCGAAACGCCTGATTACCGATAATGTTTATTTGTGCGATTTTCGCCGAGATGCCTTCCTGAAAGACGAACGTTAAGTCAACGCGATTACGCGGTAACGGGGTCACCACCGCGTGAACCTGCGCACTGTATTTCCCCGCACTGTAATAGAAATCCTGTAACCCTTTTTCTATTTCGCTAAGCGAATTTCTGTCCAGTGCGCTACCTGCAGAAATACCGGACGCGGTGAGATTTTCCTTTAGCGCATCATCCTTCACTGACTTATTCCCGGAAAAACTGACGCTGGCAATAGTGGGCCGTTCCTTAACCTGCACCACCAGCGTTTTCCCATCGCGCAGGATCTGGACATTCTCGAAATTGCCGCTCGCATACAGCGCGCGCACAGCCTCGCTGACATCTTCTGGCGTCACCGCATCTCCCGCGTGCAATGGCATACTTAATAGCGCTGCCCCGACGGTCACGCGCTGTAGCCCTTCAAAACGGATATCATCAACTTGATATGATGTTGCGGCATATAACGTTAAAGGGGCGATCAATAATCCGCTGATGATATGAGTCTTTTTTAACATGAATGTGTCGTCTACGAGATAATGAGCAATAGCAGTATTCTGCTGGCGTTGAGCTTATTTGTTCAGGATGCATCTCTAAAATGTGCGACAGAAAATAACCTGAGCGAGGCGCAGAATTACATGCAATTATGGCGATAAAATGGAGAAAAAAAGGATGTTAAATCATCTTTAAAAATATATTTAATGATGGAACTTTTGCTGAACGCCGTGGTTCTAATGGCCAACACCAGGGCTATATTTAGATTTACCTGAACGTTTTTTTATTAAAAAAGCCCCCTTTCTTGTTAATGAAAAGGGGGAAAATTCTCGTTAGGAATGATGCTCTCTGGGATCACCAGGAACAGGGAGAAAAATATCCTGAAACCCAGCAGATATAATGAAGAGAAATTGAATAAATTATGCAACTGATATCACAACATTCTACCCCGTATACACTGCCAAAGGCCGTTAACGAACATCTCCATATTTTCCTCAAAATAGCAGAATACAGTAGGGTCGCCTTATCAAGGCATCAAGGAAAGTCTATCGTTATCTACAATAGCCAAGCAGTGGCGCCTCGCCAGGGAAGGTGAGGCATAGGCTTCGCCATCCTGCCGCCTCCCATCATTAGCAACAGGGAACTGCGTATGACACGCTTACTCAAGACGATCTTACCCGTCATCCTCTGCACCCTCTTTGGGTTATCGTTCGCTTCACCCACGCAGGCTGCCGCCAGTCTGCCGATGGTTCTCCCCGCGCTAACATGCGATGCGCTGAGCGCGACCGACTTCAGCGCCGCCGTTGGCGCAAAGGTCACTATCAACCACACTGAAATGCAAACCTCCGCGCAGGGAAGCTGGTGCAAGGTGAGCGCCACTATCGCCCCCCAGATTGGCGTGCAGATTGCCCTGCCGACCCAACGCTGGAGTCAACGTTTCTTGCAGGTCGGCTGCGGCGGACTGTGCGGGAGTATTAACCTGAGTCTGTCGAATGCCAGCGGCTGCCTGCCGGCAATGAACGGCGAGTTTGTGGTGGCAGCAACCGATATGGGGCACCATGGCAGTATGATGGATGCTTCATGGGCCGAGGATCCGCAAAAGCGCATCGATTTTGCCTGGCGCGCCAACCACCTGACCGCCGTGCTGACCAAAGCGGTGATTCAGACGCTTTACCGCCAGCAACCAAAGTACGCGTACTTTATGGGCTGCTCAGACGGCGGTCGCGAAGCATTGATGGAAGCACAGCGCTTTCCGCAAGATTTTGACGGTATCAGCGCTGGCGCGCCTGCGGCCTTTTTCCAGTTTCAGAATTCCTTCTTCCACGGCTGGAATGTGGCCGCCAATCAGCGTCCGGACGGTACCGCTATCCTGCTGAAAGATCGCCTTCCTCTGATTCACCAGGCCGTGCTGGCTCACTGCCCGACGCTTTCCGGCGTGCAGGATGGTATCCTGCAAAATCCGTATGCCTGTCAGTTCTCTGAGTCATGGCTCCCCCGCTGTCCTGCCGATGCTCAGGACCGTTCTACCTGCCTGACGCAGGAAGAGATCGAGGTGGTGAAAAAACTCTACCGCGGCGCTTACGACAGCCACGGCGCCCAGTTTGTCGCTGGCGGTCTGCCGCTGGGCTCCGAGCTACGCTGGCCGGTGCCCGAGACCCCGACCGGCCACTCGATGTCGGAAATGATGGTACTGCCGGCTCTGCAATCCGTGCTCCTGCCGGGAGGAAAACAGAAGATCCAATCGATGCGGGATTTCCCACTGAACCAGCAGAATTTTGACGCCGTCGCTCAACTGGCACCGCTCTATAACGCGGCAAATACCAATCTTCATGCCTATCAACAGCGCGGCGGCAAGCTTATCCTGTGGCACGGTCTGGCCGATGACTCCGTCAGCCCAGCCTTTTCTATCGCCTATTACCGCGGCGTAGAAGCAGAGATGGGCCATGCCGCAACGGATACCTTCCTGCGGTTATTCCTGCTGCCTGGGGTAGCCCATTGCGGTAATGGCGAAGGTTACGATCAAATTGATCTCCTTACCCCGCTGATGCGCTGGACCGAGGAAGGCATCGCGCCGCAAGAGATCATGGCCGGAAAACGGGCGCCAACCGCCACCAGCCTGCCGCCGATGACAGAAAAACCAGATGCCCAAACGCAGTTTCACGGCGTGCAGAAAGTCAGTCAGCCTTTCGCTGACGCCGCCCCAGCCGTTATCGCGACTCGCCCGGCGTACCCCTTTCCGGCCATTGCCCGTTATAACGGGCACGGCGACGTGAATGACGGCGAAAATTATCATGCAGAGCAATCAACCGCGTTTGGTCATCTGCAGCTGGCAAAACCCGCCAGCGACTATATTGGCCCTGATAATCAAAAAAATTATCAGGTTCGCCACGGCGAACTCACTGTTCAATAAACCCCAAGGCTCCTCGCTGAGGAGCCATTCGTTATGGGATTAGCCGCAATCATGCGTAGCAAAACGCTCCAGCAATCGGTATTAAACGACCTGCTCTTGTGGATCGATAATAATCTGGATAAGAAACTGACCGTCGACGATCTGAGCGATATCTCTGGTTATTCCCCCTGGCATTTATTTCGACTCTTCCGCCATTATTTTGATCGTTCGCCCATGGAATATATCCGCCAGCAGCGCATGTCGCTGTGTTGCCGTTTATTGCTGACGACGCCTGGTTACCGAATCGTCGATATTTGTATGATGGTCGGTTATGACGATCTCAGTGCGTTTAATCGTACCTTCAAAAAATATTATGCGCTCACACCCACTCAGTATCGCTATCAGATCACGCGGCAAAAATAAGGAGGTCCCCCTCCTCCGCATCGCTGCGGTTGGGAATGGAAGGGGGACAGGGGATATTACAGAAGGGAAATAGCAGGATGCTATTATCGAACCCGGTCGGGATCAACGACCTTGCGCGACGGAAATCAGTATAAAAGGATATGTTGAGCTAATAATGTAGAGGGCGTGAAGATTTTGTCACGATTTATAACCGCCTCCTCCGCTCTCATCTGAAATAAAAAAACCGGGTCGCGCTGCACCCGGTTTACTCCTCATCAGCATCATCAGAAATGAGTATTAACGCTCATAAAGAAGGTCCGCCCCGACTCGTTATAGGTCTCCGCACCCGCGCCATACAGATAAGCCCCCGTCGTCGCGTTGCCGGTCGTTTGCGCATTCCCTGCCCGGTAGTGGCGAATATCAAACAGGTTATCTATCCCGCTGGTGAAGCTCAGATTTTTGTTCACATCCCAGGTCGCACTGAGGCCGACAATGCTGTATGGGCTGACTTCGTTTAGTTCGCTGCCGCTGACCGCCTCGCCCTTATAATTAAAGCGTTTTGGTTTCTGTCGACCATACCAGGTAAAGGTGCTCTGCAGGGAGAGATCTTCACGAACCTGCCAGCTCAAAGTCGAGTTCAGGGTAAACTGCGGGATCACTGACAGCCGGTCGCCTGTCGTCTTATTCTTGCTCTGCAGCATCCATGTCAGGTTATTGCTCCAGTTAACCGTCTCCCCCACCGGAAGATTCAGCGTTCCTTCCAGGCCTTCCACTAACGCCTTTGGTACGTTTTCCCACTGATAGATATTGGTGGTGCCGTTGCTGGCGGTGCCCACCGCCGCGTACCCTGACTCAATCTTGTTGTGATAGTCGTTACGGAACCAGGTGATTCCCGCCTGATAGCCATCATGCTTGTACTCAAGACCAATCTCTTTATTAACGCTGGTCTCCGCTTTCAGGTCGCTATTCCCCATCAGATAGCAGGCGGAACTACTGGCATAACAGCCTTGACCGTTGCTGTAGAGAATATAGTTCGGGTTCAACTGGTAGAGGTTAGGTGCCTTGTAAGCGCGGGCAATGCCCAGCTTCAGCGTCCAGTCATCCGTCAACTCCTGGGAGAGGTTCAGTGAGGGGCTCCAGTTATTGCCGACGATGCTGTGGTGATCGAAGCGCAGGGCGGGTGTCAGCATGGTACTGTCCGTTAGCGCCATATTATCTTCGGTAAACAGCGAGAAGATCTCGGCGCTGGAGTACGGGCTACGACCGGTAGCCGACACACCGTCGATAGTCCCGTAAGAGAGCGCCTGGGTTGTCGATACGCCATCTTTCATCCGCTGCTGATTCCATTCGGTGCCCAGCGTCAGATTCTGATCGACCCCCAGCGTAAACGGAATATTCACTTCGCTATGTAGCAGGACATCGGCCAGATCGATATCTGAAAACTCGCTACTGGAGAAGATCCCTTCCGTACCGCCCGCCAGCCCTTCATTCATTCGCGAGTTACGGGTGTGTTCGTACTGGGCATAGCTGTTGCTGGTCACGCCATTATCCCAGCCGCCGGTCCATGTGACGCCGTAAGTTTGCCGGTAGAGACGGTTGGTCTCTTTCCCGTACATACTCTTCACCAACGTACTGGTATTGGTGTTTTGCGTGTCGCCGGCATAGAGGTTGCCCTGGCGGCTGTAGCCGGCCTCAAACTCCAGGGCCTGCATCGGGGCGAACTCCCAGCGTAGCTTACTGTGAATATCTTTGTTCACCACCCCTTCACGTCCGGCGGGATAAGAACCGGCGTAGGAACCGGTACGCTCCGCTTCATGCCCGGCGTTAATGTCCTGAGCATCAGCCTGGGTTTTACTCAGATTACCCCAGAGATTGAAGCTGACACTGTCCGACAGTGGACCATTGAGGCTAAAGTTGGTACGTTTCGTCGCCCCTTCTTTACGGTGCTGCGGAGCATTCATATAGGTATTCCACGACCCGTGCCATTCTGGCGTGGTCGGTTTGGTCACGATGTTGACGACCCCGCCCATCGCGCCATTACCATAGCGCGCCGCCGCCGGGCCGCGGATCACATCGATATGATCGATCATCTCCGCTGGCACCCAACTGGTATCGCCGCGGGAGTCACGATCGCCGCGCCATCCATACCGCACCGAGTTACGGCTGGTCACCGGTTTACCATCGACCAGCACCAGCGTATTCTCGGGCCCCATGCCACGGATATCAATTTGCCGGTTGTTGCCGCGCTGACCACTGGTGGAGTTGCCGGTCAGGTTTACCCCAGGTTGCGTACGAATTAACTCCGATACATCGCGGGCGGGGGGATGTTTGCGAATCTCCTCTGCGGTAATGGTCGACACGCCCGGTGCCTGCAGGTTCTGCCTGGCAGCGGTCACCACCATCGTTTCCTCCTGGTTTTCGGCCGTTGGGGTGCTCTTATCGCGCGTCGATTGTTCTGTCATATTCTCTGCCGCCTGCAGCGGCACGCTACAGGCGAGCAAAGGAATGACGATCCCCAGCGGGAAGTGAGACGTGTATTTCATAGAATATGCCCTGTTTTCTGTTGCTGTCGGGCATAACGCCTTCCCCAATTGAAAAAACAATGGGATAAAATACTCGCCTCTGCGCCTCGCCAGATTTTGGCGTAGGTCAGCCCCTTCCCGATAGTCATGGGAATAAGAAAACAGCATGAGGCATAATAAAATTAAGTGCCCTGTTTCATCATTAGAGAAAAAGCGCTGCGCGCTATTCTTTGATAGCGTAATCCAGACAGCGAATAATAAGAGTAATGTGCTGTGCTACGGTAATAAAAATGAGATTCATTATCAAGATGATAATAATCAATATCGGAGAAAAATAAAATAAACACAAATAATCAAACGGTTACAACAAAACAAATGGAGAAGAATAAAATAAAAATATCATCATCATTTTCTATTTATCATTAAAAAAACACATTTCCGCCATATTATCTCCATAGTTAAAGTAAAGATAAAAGCACATTAATAGCAAGCGATAGAATGGGAGAAGACTATTTGTCGGCATCGTTATGTTTTTTACGCCCTTGTCGTGCCCGGCTAACGGCAGCCGTTCTGCTAAAATAATCACATCCCCCTGCGGAGTGTTCCTCCATGAACGCCAACTTGCTATCACGCCTGTTTATCGCCTGGCTCACCTGCCTCGCGGCGCTGTTATTCGCCCCTATCCTGCTTGCGGCGGAGGCGGAAAAAGCGCCGCCAGTCGCAACCGAAGACAATACGCTGTCGATCCACATCGACGATATGCTGCAGCCATGGAAAGGCGATCTGCCCGGCATGACCGAGCGGCGCACCATTCGGGTATTAACCACCTACAGCAAGACCTTCTTTTTTATTGATAAAGGCACTCAGCGCGGAGCAACCCACGATATCTTTATGGCGCTGGAAAACGATCTGAATAAGCAGTTGGCGAAGGATAAAAAGCTCAAACAGCGCCACCTGAAGCTGCATATCGTTTTTGTGCCGGTCAGCCGGGATAATCTCTTTATCGCGCTTAATGAAGGTAAAGGCGATATTGCGGCTGCCAATCTGACCATCACGCCCTCGCGGGAAGCCCAGGTCGATTTCGCCCAGCCGCTCTACAGCAACGTGAAAGAATTACTGATCTCCGGGCCGGCATCGCCGAAGATCGACAGCCTGGAGCAGCTCTCCGGCCAAACCGTCTTTGTTCGCCGCTCCTCCAGCTATTACGAGAGTCTGCAGGCGCTGAATGCCCGATTTGCCAGTGAGTCGCGGCCGCCGGTTATCCTGGAGGCAGCGCCGGAAGCGCTGGAGGATGAAGATCTGCTGGAAATGCTCAACGCCGGGCTGATTCCGCTGATCGTCGTCGATCAACACAAAGCCGTTTTCTGGAAACAGGTGTTTCCGAAAATTCAGATCCATGACAACGTGGTGCTGCGCGACGGCGGCAACATTGCCTGGGCGGTACGCAAAGACAGCCCGCAGCTGCTGGCGGTGCTAAACAACTTCGTCAAAAAGAATCGTCAGGGCACCACGCTGGGTAATACCCTCCTGCTGCGTTACCTGAAAAATGCCAAATATGTCAAAAATGCCGCCGCGAGTAAGGAAAGGCGCAAGTTCCTCGCCATGGTGGAAGTCTTCCGCAAATATGGCGATCGCTACGATGTCGACTGGCTGCTGATGGCGGCCCAGGGGTACCAGGAATCGCGACTGAACCAGTCGGTGCGAAGCCACGTCGGCGCCGTCGGGGTAATGCAGGTGATGCCCAGCACCGGAAAAGAGCTGAAAGTGGGCGATATTAAACAGCTGGATCCCAACATCCATGCTGGCGTGAAATACATGCGCTGGATGATAGATCGCTACTATGCTGATGAGCCCATGACCCGGCTCGATAAGGCGCTGTTTGCCTTTGCCTCCTATAACGCGGGTCCGGCGCGTATCGCCCGCCTGCGCACCATGACTAAACAGCGAGGATTTGACCCGAACGTCTGGTTCGGTAATGTCGAAAATCTGGCGGCAGAAAAAATTGGCGCCGAGACGGTCACCTACGTCAGTAATATCTATAAGTATTACATCGCCTATCGGCTGATCGTCGATGATATGGCCCGCAAACAGAAAGCGACGGCCGCGCCGCGACAGGAGCCAGCAGCAGAGCCAGTGAAACCGCAGCCCAGCGTGGCGACGCCGGAGACCGCTCAGGCGCCCTCTGCCTGAAACGCTCGTCGCCGCAGGTTAAAAACCGGTTCTGACACGGTGGCGCAGAAAAAATGCTGAAAGGATAAAGAAAAAGCCCCGGCGAAACCGGGGCTTTTTGTATTTTACGGCGCAGGCAACGCGTTTAAGGCAAGCCTTAAAACGGGATGTCGTCGTCGAAGTCCATCGGCGGTTCGTTAGAAGAAGGCGCTGCCGGGGCCTGCTGCTGCGGACGGGACTGTGCGCCGCCGCTGAACTGGTTGCCGCCCTGCGGCTGCTGAGGCTGACCCCAACCGCCCTGCTGCTGGCCGCCGCCTGCCGGCGCGCCGCCACCCTGACGGCCGCCCAGCATCTGCATGGTGCCGCCAACGTTAACCACGACTTCGGTGGTGTATTTCTCCTGACCGGATTGATCGGTCCACTTGCGGGTACGCAGCTGGCCTTCGATATATACCTGAGAGCCTTTGCGCAGATACTCGCCAGCGACTTCCGCCAGTTTGCCGAACAGCACAACGCGGTGCCACTCGGTCTGCTCTTTCATTTCGCCGGTCTGCTTGTCACGCCAGGATTCGGAAGTTGCCAGCGTGAAGTTGGCGACAGCGCCGCCACTTGGCATGTAGCGTACTTCCGGGTCCTGCCCCAGATTACCGACGAGAATCACCTTGTTTACGCCTCTGCTGGCCATGTTCGTGTCTCCTGAATACGTTTCTTAATAGTTTAAACGCGCGAGTGTACCATTTCCACGTAGCATTTTGATAGCTGCGAGGCTGATTCCAGAGATAGCACTCGTACAAGACATTGTTGCACACTCCCCCTGAATTTGCATTCCGATACTGTATATTCATTCAGGTTAAATTGTGTCATAATTAGCCGTTTCTGCCGTTTGTCCTTCAAGCAAACCAGGCAATCCGTGTATCTACCTACCGGGAAAGGTGAATGGATAAGATCGAAGTTCGGGGCGCCCGCACCCATAATCTCAAAAACATCAACCTCGTTATCCCGCGCGACAAACTCATTGTCGTCACCGGGCTTTCCGGGTCTGGCAAATCTTCACTCGCTTTCGACACCCTGTATGCCGAAGGCCAGCGTCGCTACGTCGAATCGCTCTCCGCCTATGCGCGACAGTTCCTGTCGCTGATGGAGAAGCCGGACGTCGACCATATCGAAGGGCTGTCGCCGGCGATTTCCATCGAACAGAAATCAACCTCTCACAACCCCCGTTCGACGGTGGGTACCATTACCGAAATTCACGACTACCTGCGTCTGCTGTACGCCCGCGTCGGTGAACCGCGCTGTCCGGATCACGACGTGCCGCTGGCGGCGCAAACCGTCAGCCAGATGGTCGATAACGTCCTCGCGCAGCCGGAAGGCCTGCGCCTGATGCTGCTGGCGCCCATTATTAAAGAGCGTAAAGGCGAGCACACCAAAACCCTGGAAAACCTCGCCAGCCAGGGCTACATCCGCGCGCGGATCGACGGCGAAGTCTGCGATCTTTCGGATCCGCCGAAGCTGGAGCTGCAGAAGAAGCACACCATCGAGGTGGTCATCGACCGCTTTAAGGTGCGCGACGATCTGGCGCAGCGCCTGGCCGAGTCGTTCGAAACCGCGCTGGAGCTCTCCGGCGGTACCGCCATTGTGGCCAATATGGATGATGAAAAAGCGGAAGAACTGC
Organism: Klebsiella variicola; assembly: GCF_000828055.2. Classification (NCBI taxonomy): domain Bacteria; kingdom Pseudomonadati; phylum Pseudomonadota; class Gammaproteobacteria; order Enterobacterales; family Enterobacteriaceae; genus Klebsiella; species Klebsiella variicola. Next base: position 5,167,795 of record NZ_CP010523.2, read on the forward strand.
TGTTTTCCGCTAACTTCGCCTGCCCGATCTGCGGCTATAGCATGCGCGAGCTGGAGCCGCGCCTGTTCTCCTTCAACAACCCGGCGGGCGCCTGCCCGACCTGCGACGGCCTCGGCGTTCAGCAATATTTCGATCCCGACCGCGTGGTGCAGAATCCGGAGCTGTCGCTGGCGGGCGGCGCCATCCGCGGCTGGGATCGCCGCAACTTCTACTACTTCCAGATGCTGAAGTCGCTGGCGGAGCACTATAAATTCGACGTCGAAGCGCCGTGGGGCACCCTCAGCGCCAGCGTGCAGAAAGTGGTCCTGTACGGTTCCGGTAAAGAGAATATTGAATTCAAATACATGAACGATCGCGGCGACACCTCGGTACGTCGTCACCCGTTCGAAGGCGTGCTGCACAATATGGAGCGCCGTTACAAAGAGACGGAATCCAGCGCCGTGCGCGAAGAGCTGGCGAAATTCATCAGCAACCGCCCATGCGCCAGCTGTGACGGCACGCGGCTGCGTCGTGAAGCGCGCCACGTGTTTGTAGAGAACACCCCGCTGCCGACCATTTCCGATATGAGCATCGGCCACGCGATGGACTTCTTCAACAACCTGAAGCTCTCCGGCCAGCGGGCGCAAATCGCTGAGAAAGTGCTGAAAGAGATCGGCGATCGCCTGAAGTTCCTTGTCAACGTCGGTCTGAACTATCTGACGCTTTCCCGTTCGGCGGAAACGCTCTCCGGCGGCGAAGCCCAGCGTATCCGTCTGGCGAGCCAGATTGGCGCCGGGCTGGTTGGTGTGATGTACGTGCTGGATGAGCCTTCTATCGGCCTGCACCAGCGCGATAACGAACGCCTGCTGGGTACCCTGATCCATCTGCGTAATTTAGGCAACACGGTGATCGTCGTTGAGCATGACGAAGACGCGATTCGCGCCGCCGACCATGTGATCGATATCGGCCCTGGCGCTGGGGTCCACGGCGGCCAGGTGGTGGCCGAAGGGCCACTGGACGCCATTATGGCGGTACCAGAATCCCTCACCGGGCAGTTCATGAGCGGTAAGCGCAAAATCGAAGTGCCGAAACAGCGCGTACCCGCCAATCCGGAAAAAGTGCTGAAACTGACCGGCGCGCGCGGCAACAACCTGAAGGATGTGACGCTGACCCTGCCGGTCGGTCTGTTTACCTGCATTACCGGCGTTTCCGGCTCGGGTAAATCGACGCTGATTAACGACACCCTGTTCCCGATTGCTCAGCGCCAGCTTAACGGCGCGACCATCGCCGAACCGGCGCCGTATCGCGATATCCAGGGGCTGGAGCACTTCGATAAAGTGATCGATATCGACCAGAGCCCGATCGGCCGTACGCCGCGCTCCAACCCGGCGACCTATACCGGGGTGTTTACGCCGGTGCGCGAACTGTTCGCCGGGGTGCCGGAATCACGTTCACGCGGCTATACGCCAGGGCGCTTTAGTTTTAACGTTCGCGGCGGGCGCTGTGAAGCCTGCCAGGGTGATGGCGTCATTAAGGTTGAGATGCACTTCCTGCCGGATATCTATGTGCCGTGCGACCAGTGCAAAGGCAAACGCTATAACCGCGAAACGCTGGAGATTAAGTACAAGGGTAAGACCATCCACGAAGTGCTGGATATGACCATTGAAGAGGCGCGTGAATTCTTTGATGCCGTACCGGCGCTGGCGCGTAAGCTGCAAACCCTGATGGACGTCGGCCTGACCTATATCCGTCTCGGCCAGTCGGCGACGACGCTGTCCGGCGGCGAGGCGCAGCGCGTGAAGCTGGCGCGCGAACTCTCCAAACGCGGTACCGGCCAGACGCTGTATATCCTCGATGAGCCGACCACGGGTCTGCACTTCGCCGATATTCAGCAGTTGCTGGAAGTGCTGCATCAGCTGCGCGATCAGGGCAATACCATCGTGGTGATTGAGCATAACCTCGATGTGATTAAAACTGCCGACTGGATTGTCGATCTGGGTCCGGAAGGCGGTAGCGGCGGCGGCGAAATACTGGTCTCCGGTACACCTGAGACCGTCGCCGAGTGCGAAGCCTCGCACACCGCGCGCTTCCTGAAGCCGATGCTGAAATAATTAGCGGGATAGCTGCTGCCGGACCGACTCCGGCAGCATTTTCACCGCCTGCTGGTAAGATGCATCGACCAGGTAGTAGATTTGCGAATCCGGCAGCGAGCCATCCAGAAAGACGGTGCTCCAGTGCGCTTTATTGAGATGCTTGCTGGGCCGGACATCGCGATGCTGCTCTCGCAGCAGCTCCGCCAGTTCCGGGCTCGCTTTCAGCGCGACCGCCGGCCGCTGGTCCTCCACTTCCTTCACCATGGCAAACAGCACGTCCGAGACTTTGATCTGCGTGGCTTTCCAGTCGCTATGGACGCTCTGCTCCGCTCCCGGTTTCGCCATGCAGTACTGCAATAACTCCGAAATTGTCATCTTTTATTCCCCCATGAGCGTCGCAACGATGTGCCGCGAACCGCCGTGTATCCGATGCTCCCCCAGCCAGATGCCCTGCCAGGTTCCCAGCCTGACGCGCCCGTCCTCGACCGGCAGCATCAGCGACACGCCAAGCATCGATGATTTGATGTGCGAAGGCATATCGTCAGGACCTTCATAATCATGTTCGTACGGCGCATTGTCCGGCACGGCGTTGAGAAAATACTGCTCCATGTCATAGCGGACGGTGGGATCGCAGTTTTCGTTGAGCGTCAGGGAAGCGGAAGTATGCTGGAGCAGGAGGTGCAGCAGGCCAACCTTCACCCCGGACAGCCCGCGAATCTGACCGAGGACCTCATCGGTGACCAGATGAAAACCGCGGGATTTTGGCCCAAGCGTCAGGGTTTGCTGATACCACATCATCGACTCCTTTTGCGAATGAATCCTTCTAAGTGTGCAGCAATACGTGAAAAGGTAAAACCTTCCACCCCTGATTTTGCATAAAAAAACGGCAGCGCTACCGCTGCCGTTTATCGCGTTCAGGCGATCGTCAGTATTCGGAATTGACGATCACTTCTTCGCCCAGCGCCCCGGCCATCGGCAGCGGCTTATAGGAGGAGTTGGCGGCCCGCAGCACGCGGATCCCACGGGCGCCGGCCTCACGGGCAGCGGTGATGTCGTTATCCGAATCGCCGTAGAAAACCTTTATCTGCTTCGCCTGCAGCCACTGGGTCTTGGTGTTCTGGCCAGGCTTATCACCGGCGAAAATCACCGGATTCATATTGGCGGCCGGAATGAGAAAATCATCCTGCAGGGTTTTAGAAACGGTTTCTGTTTTGGTCTGGCTGCGGCCGGTGACGAACCAAATGCTGTCCCCACGCTTCACATGCATCGCAATCAGCTGGCGCGCCACCTCTTTCGGCATGCTGAATTCATCCCAGCCGTTGTTCATTTTTTCCCAGAACTGCGGGTTTTTCAGGTAATCCTCACTGCCGGGGGAGAAAGTTTTTTGCCCGCGCCAGAAGCCCGGACTGGAGAAGAGGACGGTGTCATCGATATCAAAACCGACGGCCATCGGCGGCCGCCCCAGCAGGCTGTTCTCGATTTGCGCCACCGAAACCCAGTGGATCGGCGCCTGCTCGGCCAGCTGGGCCACATTGGTGCCCACCCACAGCGGCTGTGGCGTGGAGGCGCGCGCCACAACGGCGCTGTTCAGCGTGAACAAAAGAGAAGCCGCCGCAAAGGCGAGAGTAAGTTTGCGCATATTTATCCCTAAATCTATCAATCATTATTATTTTTAATAATGTGCATGCTTAGCAACGCCCCGACCTTACCCGCCGATCGCGTGGATGAAAAGCCTTTTTCGCGTAGATGTCATAGAAAAAGAGGATGATCACAATCAGAGAGGAGGTTGCCGCTGCCCGTTGACCGGCAGCGGCAACCCACTGGAGAGCGGCTTACATCACCGCAGCAAAGGCTTTCGCCACCTGCTGAACATTACGTGAGTTTAACCCTGCCACGCACATACGACCGCTGGCAATCAGGTAGACGCCAAACTCGTCGCGCAGACGATCGACCTGCGCTGCGCTGAAGCCGGTGTAGCTGAACATCCCGCGCTGCTTAAGCAGGTAATCCACCTTGCTGCCCGGAGCAACCTGCTGCAGCGCGTCGACCAGCGCCTGGCGCATGGTCAGGATGTGCGCGCGCATGGCGTCCACTTCCGCCTGCCAGGTGGCTTTCAGAGCTGCATCGTTCAGCACCGTCGCCACCACCTGCGCGCCAAAGCTTGGCGGGCTGGAGTAGTTGCGGCGCACGGTGGCCTTCAGCTGACCCAGCACGCGGCCTGCAGTTTCGCTGTCTTCACAGACCACTGACAGGCCGCCGACACGCTCCCCGTACAGGGAGAAAATCTTGGAGAACGAGTTGCTGACCAGCATCGGCATCCCGGCGCTGGCGATGGCGCGAATGGCGTAAGCATCCTCTTCCAGCCCCCCGCCAAAGCCCTGGTAGGCGATGTCGAGGAAGGGGATCAGCTGACGCGCTTGTAATACCTCAACCACGCGGTCCCACTGGGCTGGCGTCAGGTCGGCGCCGGTCGGGTTGTGGCAGCAAGGGTGCAGCAGCACAATATCGCGCGCCGGCAGCGTTTGCAGCGTCGCCAGCAGGTCCTCAAAGCGCACGCCGTTGGTGGCTTTGTCAAACCAGGGGTAAGTACTTACTTCGAAGCCAGCCCCTTCAAAAATGGCGATGTGGTTTTCCCAGGTCGGATCGCTGACCCAGACATGAGACTCCGGAAAGTAGCGTTTGAGGAAGTCGGCCCCGACCTTCAGCGCGCCCGAACCGCCGACCGTCTGAATGGAGGCAATGCGGTTTTGCTTAAGCGCGGTATGCTCTGCGCCAAACAGCAGCGGCGCAATCGCCTGACGGTAGCCGCTCAACCCTTCCATCGGCAGATACAGCGAGGCGCCATGCGGCCCGGCGTTCAGGCGTGCTTCCGCTTCCGCCACCGCCTGCAGCTGCGGGATAATGCCGTCATCGTTGTAGTACAGCCCGATACTCAGGTTGACTTTGTCGCTTCGCGGATCTTCTTTGAAGCGTTCCATCAGAGAAAGAATAGGGTCGCCGGCGTAGGCGTCAACTTTTTGAAACACGCGATGTATCTCCAGGTTTACATAGGGCAGGTTCTTACACAATAAACCGGATATGACGACAGGTCGAGAGGATGTTGAGGGGAAAATGACCGCGAGGTGGCATAAACCGCTTTTTCGCTCGCGGCTGTGCCGATGGCGTACCGGATAACATCAGGGTTATCCGGTACGGCTGGTGCTTAGTCGAGGTATTTCATGGCGACGCGGGAGGTCAGTCGCGTAATAAGTTCGTAAGCACTCACTTTCGTTATCTCGGCGATGCGCTCTACCGGGAGTCCCTCTCCCCACAGCACTACCGCGTCGCCGGCTTTATCCTGGGCCTGCGGTCCGAGGTCAACGCAGATCATATCCATCGCTACCCGGCCGACAATCGGCACTTCCCGGCCATTGACCAGCACCGGCGTGCCCGACGGCGCGGCGCGCGGATAACCGTCGCCATAGCCCATCGCCACCACGCCGAGACGGGTATCGCGTTCGCTGATCCAGGTGCCGCCGTAGCCGACGGGCTCCCCTGCTTTATGCTCGCGCACCGCAATCAGGCTGGACGTCAGGGTCATCACCGGCTGGCAGCCAAAATCTTTCCCGGTGGAGCGATCGTCCAGCGGCGACACGCCATACAGGATAATCCCGGGGCGCACCCAGTCGTAATGCGATTGCGGCCACAGCAGAATGCCGCCCGAGGCGGCGATAGAGCGCAGCCCCGGTTTGCCTTCGGTAAAGGTGGTGAAGATATCCAGCTGGCGTTCGGTGGCGCCGCAGGTCGGCTCATCGGCGCGGGCGAAATGGCTCACCACGTTCACCGGCTGGCGGACGTTTTTACACTGGCTCAGACGCTGATAAAACGCCTCGGCTTCCTCCGGGCGCACCCCTAAGCGATGCATGCCGGTATCCAGCTTCATCCACACGGTTACCGGCTCGGGGAGATCGGCTTGCTCCAGCGCCGCCAGCTGTTCGGGGCTATGCACCGCCGTATGCAGGCGCTGGGCGGCGATCACCGCCAGGTCTTCCGCAGCAAAAAAGCCTTCCAGCAGGAGGATCGGCTGGGCGATGCCTCCTGCTCGCAGGCGCAGCGCCTCTTCCAGGCGGGCGACGCCAAAGGCGTCGGCGTCGGTCAGCGTTCGCGCGGTCTCAAGGAGGCCGTGTCCGTAGGCGTTCGCTTTCACCACCGCAACCAGTTTGCTGGCAGGCGCCAGGTCACGCAGACGTTGCAGGTTGTGTCGCAGAGCGCGGCGGTTGATAACTACAGTTGCCGCTTGCATTTGAATTCCTTAAAAAAAGACAGACAGAGTTTTACTCATCGTCATACTGAGGGCCGGCATAATTATCGAAACGCGACCACTGGCCGTTAAAGGTCAGTCGCACGGTGCCGATCGGGCCGTTACGTTGTTTACCAATGATAATTTCCGCGATGCCTTTAAGATCGCTGTTCTCGTGATAAACCTCATCACGGTAAATGAACATGATCAAGTCGGCATCCTGTTCAATGGATCCGGACTCACGCAGGTCGGAGTTGACCGGGCGTTTATCGGCGCGCTGTTCCAGCGAGCGGTTCAGCTGCGACAGCGCCACCACCGGCACCTGCAGCTCTTTCGCCAGCGCCTTCAGCGAGCGGGAGATTTCGGCGATCTCAAGGGTACGGTTGTCGGAGAGCGACGGCACGCGCATCAGCTGCAGGTAGTCGATCATGATAAGTCCGATGCCGCCGTGCTCACGGGCGATACGCCGCGCGCGGGAGCGCACTTCCGTCGGCGTCAAGCCGGAGGAGTCATCGATATAGATATTGCGTTTTTCCAGCAGGATGCCCATGGTGCCGGAGATCCGCGCCCAGTCTTCATCGTCCAGTTGACCGGTACGAATGCGGGTCTGATCGACGCGCGACAGCGAGGCCAGAGAACGCATCATGATCTGTTCCGAGGGCATCTCAAGACTGAAGATGAGTACCGGCTTATCCTGCAGCATTGCCGCGTTTTCCACGAGGTTCATCGCGAAGGTCGTTTTACCCATCGACGGACGGGCGGCGACGATAATCAGATCCGACGGCTGCAGGCCAGCGGTCTTTTTGTTGAGGTCGTCGTAGCCGGTATTCACCCCGGTGACACCGTCATGCGGCTGCTGGAACAGCTGTTCGATACGGGCGACGGTGGCATCAAGCACATCGGCGATGTTTTTCGGCCCTTCGTCTTTATTGGCCCGGCTTTCGGCGATTTTGAAAACCCGGGATTCGGCGAGATCGAGCAGATCTTCGCTGGTTCGCCCCTGCGGGTCGAAGCCGGCTTCGGCGATCTCGTTGGCCACCGAAATCATCTCGCGCACCACCGCGCGTTCGCGCACGATGTCAGCATAGGCGCTGATGTTCGCCGCGCTGGGCGTGTTTTTGGACAGTTCGGCCAGGTAGGCGAAGCCGCCGACGCTGTCCAGCTGCCCCTGACGCTCCAGCGACTCCGCAAGGGTGATCAGGTCAATCGGGCTACCTGACTCCTGCAGACGCGCCATCTCGGTAAAGATATGACGATGCGGACGAGTATAGAAATCTTCCGACACCACGCGTTCGGCGACGTCGTCCCAGCGCTCGTTATCCAGCATTAAACCGCCCAACACCGACTGCTCCGCTTCAATCGAGTGCGGCGGGACTTTCAGCCCGGCGAGCTGCGGATCGCGTTCGCGGGTTTCTGTCTGTGGTTTGTTGAAGGGTTTATTTCCTGCCATAGCCTAACATTTCACCGATACGGAAAAGAGCGTGACAGTATAGCGAGAAAGCCATTGCCGCTAAAGAACCCATTAAGCGTGGCAGGCCTGAGGCGGATAAGAAAATCCGTCGCTGCCGCCGCAGGCTGTTAAGCTTACTGGATAATCTCAGAACAACACAGGAGCGAACATGGCAACACGCATCGAATTTTCAAAACACGGCGGGCCGGAGGTGCTTCAGGCGGTTGAGTTCACGCCCCGCGATCCTGCGGAACATGAAATTCAGGTCGAAAACAAAGCCATCGGTATCAACTATATCGACACCTATGTTCGTAGCGGCCTCTATCCGCCACCATCGCTGCCGAGCGGTCTGGGCACCGAGGCAGCCGGCGTCGTCAGTAAAGTTGGCCATGGGGTAACGCACATTAAGGTAGGCGATCGGGTGGTGTACGCGCAGTCGGCGCTCGGCGCCTACAGCACGGTACACAATGTGCTGGCCGACAAAGCCGCGGTCCTGCCGGACGCCATCTCTTTCGAACAGGCCGCGGCATCGTTCCTGAAAGGATTGACGGTGTGGTATCTGCTGCGCAAAACCTATGAAATTAAGCCTAATGAAGTATTCCTGTTTCACGCGGCCGCCGGCGGCGTGGGGCTGATTGCCTGTCAGTGGGCGAAAGCGCTGGGCGCGAAACTTATCGGCACCGTCGGCAGCGCGCAGAAAGCGCAGCGTGCCAAAGAGGCTGGCGCCTGGCAGGTAATTAACTATCGCGAAGAGCAAATCGTGGAGCGACTCAAGGCGCTTACCGACGGTAAGAAAGTGGCCGTGGTCTACGACTCGGTGGGGAAAGATACCTGGGAAGCCTCTCTGGACTGCCTGCAGCGACGCGGCCTGATGGTCAGCTTTGGCAACTCCTCCGGCCCGGTGACCGGCGTCAATCTGGGGATCCTGAATCAGAAAGGTTCTCTGTACGTCACCCGCCCATCGCTGCAGGGCTATATCACCAACCGGGAAGAGCTGGCGGAAGCCTGCAGTGAACTGTTTTCACTGATCGCCAGTGGGGTAATCAAAGTGGACGTGCCCGAGAGTCAGACCTATCCGCTGACCGAGGCCCGTCGGGCGCATGAAGTTCTGGAAAGCCGGGTAACTCAGGGGTCTAGTCTGCTGCTGCCGTAAGCGGACAAAGGGACAAAAGTTTAGGGCTTCCACCTGGGAAGCCCTTACTTTTTTTTAGTTCGGCTGTATGTAGGGTACAGCGCGATGAATTCGTTAACGCGCTAATAGTGACAGATTTGCTCAGTAATGCCTACGCGGTTGTCTGCAAAATTGTTCAGGTTGTGACAGACCCCTCAATACCTTAGTAACGCCAACGGTTATTGTCGCGATAAGCGTTTCCGTTCGGGGATTTCAGCGCCCGAATAATCCACACCACCACCACGGCCAGCAGCAGCCACGGCAGTAATTTGATCATCAAGGCAAACAACCCGCCGACGAACATCAGCGCGGTAGCGGCCACGATAGCCGCGATAATCCCCAGCAGCGATACGCCGGTCACCAACAGCATGACAAAAAATCCAATGACAAATAGCAGTTCCAGCATGGTTCTCTCCCCAACGAATGAATACTTCACTCTGCAGGTATTACAAAAAGCATGCCAAACATAAACATTTGACTTTAAAAGAAAACGCCCCGCGTCAGTGCGCGAGGCGTGGTCAATTTCACCAGGTTTTCGTCAGAAATTAACGTTTATCGGCCACCAGCTTCAGCGCATGCTCCAGCACCGCAATATCGGCGCCGGCTTTATGCGCGTTCTCGCTCAGGTAGCGACGCCACTGGCGAGCGCCGGGGATGCCCTGAAACAGCCCCAGCATATGGCGGGTAATATGGCCCAGATAGGTGCCATTGCTGAGCTCGCGCTCAATATACGGGTACATGGCTCGCACCACCGCCACCGGATCGGCATCCGCGCCGGCGATGCCGAAAATTTCGCGGTCGACCGAGGCCAGAATACCCGGGTTCTGATAGGCCTCACGCCCGACCATCACCCCATCCATATGCTCAAGCTGCAGTCTGGCTTCGTCCAGCGATTTGATCCCGCCGTTAATCGCCATCGTCAGGTGGGGAAAGTCGCGCTTCAGCTGCCAGACGCGGGGGTAATCCAGCGGCGGGATCTCGCGGTTCTCTTTTGGGCTCAGGCCGGAGAGCCAGGCTTTGCGGGCGTGAATAATAAACATCTCACACTCGCCCTTGCCGGAGACCGTCTCAATGAAATCGCACAGAAACTCATAGCTATCCTGATCGTCAATCCCGATACGGGTTTTCACCGTGACCGGAATCGACACCACATCGCGCATCGCCTTGATGCAGTCGGCCACCAGTGGCGCATTGCCCATCAGACAGGCGCCAAACATCCCATTCTGCACGCGGTCGGAGGGGCAGCCGACGTTGAGATTGATCTCATCGTAGCCACGCGCTTCAGCCAGCTTCGCGCACTGCGCCAGGGCCTGCGGATCGCTGCCGCCGAGCTGCAGAGCAACCGGGTGCTCTTCTTCGCTATAGGCCAGATAGTCACCTTTGCCGTGAATAATCGCCCCCGTGGTCACCATTTCGGTATACAGCAGCGTATGCCGCGACAGCAGCCGCAGGAAGTAGCGGCAGTGTCGGTCAGTCCAGTCGAGCATCGGCGCGATGGAGAAGCGGTGAGCAGGGAAAACAGGTGACGTTGATTCAGGCATCATGGCGAATAAATAAGCATCCGGGTAAAAAGGGGCGCTACTATAGCACAAAGATAAACCACAGGCGCATAGTGCGCCGCGCTTCGCCCCTTCCCCGGGTCGATTACTTTTTCCGCGGCTTGCCGTCGTGTGGACCGAAGAATTGCGGCGGATGGTCAACCCAGCGATCCTGGCGCGTCGCGGCATAGCCTGGATTGAGCGGATAATAGATGCGGTTGTATTTCTTGTTGGCCTCGCCCACCACCAGCAGACGAACCTCCTGCTCGGTGTTATTGAGAAAAGTGTGGCAGATACCGGTACCCGCGGGAAAACCCACGCTGTCCCCTGGCTCCAGCTTCCAGAGATAGCCGTTTATCCACACTTCCGGATAGCCCTCCAGCACGTAGATGAACTCTTCCTCATCGCTCTCCGCGTGCGGGTACGAGGTGCGCCGCCCGGGCGGCAGTCGCTCGTGGTGGATCCCCAGCCGGTTGAGACGTAAACCGCGCCCCAGCGGCGCGCCAATCGAAAAACGCTCCGGGCTGTCGGGATAAGTGGCATCGTCGGGCCCTTCCAGTTCGCGCCAGTGGCGAATGCAATCAGGTCGTTTCATCGTTTTCTCCCGAAAATGAGACACTTCAGATATAGCATACCCAGGGTCATGCGTGTTGCGATTAAATCGGGCAGGACGGTTTTAGCGATCGACTAAGGCGTAGTCTGCACGAAAGTCAGCGGCCAGCACCCGGAACTGGCGCAGGTACCGACAATCTGAAGTATGACCCGTATCACCTGCCGGCTCTCGGTGTTTTCTGAGGAACGTGATAAAGTAACAGATTCAAATTCACGCAACCCGAGGATGCTCATGGATAAGACCCCTTCGCAAGAGATGTTAGCGCATGCTGAAAAGCTATGCGCGCAGCGCGGCGTACGCCTGACCCCACAGCGTCTGGAGGTGTTGCGCCTGATGAGCCTGCAACAAGGGGCGATCAGCGCCTACGATCTGCTGGATCTCCTGCGTGACAAAGAGCCGCAGGCTAAACCGCCGACGGTTTACCGCGCGCTGGAGTTTTTACTCGAGCAGGGCTTTGTTCATAAGGTTGAATCGACCAACAGCTATGTGCTGTGCCATCTCTTTGACCAGCCGACCCATAGCTCAGCCATGTTTATCTGTGACCGCTGTGGCGTGGTGAAGGAAGAGGCGGCGGAAGGGGTGGAAGATATCATGCATACGTTAGCGGCCAGAATGGGCTTTGCCCTGCGCCACAACGTGATTGAAGCTCACGGCCTTTGTGCAGACTGCGTGGAAGTCGAAGCCTGCAGCACGCCGGGACACTGCCAGCACGACCATTCCATTCAGCTGAAAAAGAAAGCCCGCTGAGCGTCAGCCGCAGCGGGAAACAGGGTTAACGGCGCATCCTTACGCCATTCAGACAGGCACTAACACAAATGCTTTATTCTTTGAGCCACGGAACGCTACCAGCGGTAGTCGTTTTTATGCTCCCAGTCTGAGACTTCTTTCTCAGCCTGATCCTTCGCATAGCCGTACCGTTCCTGAATTTTACCGACCAGCTGATCGCGCTTACCTTCGATCACGGTCATATCATCATCGGTAAGTTTGCCCCACTGTTCCTTGGCTTTACCTTTCAACTGTTTCCAGTTACCGCCGATTTCGTCTTTATTCATGATAACGTCCTCATCATTCGGTGGGTTTACAGCCCGTTTTGTACCGGACATGGTATTAACTATAGATGAGAATGCTGGTACCGATTCGTTATTCGGAATTTTTAACCATCATACCGATGGGTAAGGCTGAGGCGATTTTCCCGGCTTGCGCTACGCTGAGCCGGGCTACTGAGTTGCCCCGGTAAGCGGCGCGCAACCGCGGGAATTCATAGATGGCCGTGATGAACGGCAATGACTAGCTAAACCAGGTGCCGTGTCGCCAGTGGCGACGCCAGATCAGCGCCAGAGACAGGCCGCGCAGGGCGAGGAACACCGCCAGCGCCAGCCACAGACCGTGGTTACCGAGCAGCGGGACCGAAAGCAGCGTTACAGCAAACCCCGCCGCGGCGACCGCCATGCTGTTCCGCATCTCCGCGCCGCGTGTGGCGCCGATAAACATGCCGTCCAGCAGATAGCACCAGACGCCCACCACCGGCAGGATGGCCTGCCAGATCAGATAGCGATCGGCCAGCTGCTGCAGAGAAGGCAGCGAGGTTAACAACGCGATGATGTACTCCCCCGCCAGGCTATAAATCAGGGCAAACGCCAGCGCCACCATGCCAGACTGCCGGCAGGCCGCCCGCCAGACTTCCAGCAGCTGGCTGCCGTCGCGCGCGCCGTAGGCCTGGCCGGAGTGGGCCTCCACGGCATAGGCAAAACCATCCAGCGCATAGGCGGTAAAGGTCAGCATGGTCATCAGTACCGCATTGACCGCCACAATGTCGCTGCCCAGACGCGCGCCGTACACGGTCAGCGCGCCAAAGCACAGCTGTAGCAGCAGGGAACGCAGCATGATGTCCCGATTCAACGCCAGCAGACGGCGCAGATCCCCGCGCCAGGCGTTTTTCAGCATTGCCAGCGACACGCCGCGCAGCGTCAGCACCCGCTTCGCCATCATCAGGCCAATAATGAGAGTGGCGTACTCCGCGGTGACCGTGGCCAGCGCAGCCCCCTGGACGTTCATCCGCAGGCCCATCACCAGCCACAGGTCGAGCACAATATTCAACAGATTACCGACCACCAGCAGAATCACCGGCGCCCGTGCGTACTGGACTCCCAGCAGCCAGCCGAGCAGCACCAGGTTGGCCAGCGAAGCGGGGGCGCTGAGCCAGCGAATTTCAAGGAACCGCCGTGCCTGCTCAAGCACCGCCTCACTGCCGCCAACAATATGCAGAGCGAGGTTAATCAGCGGCAGGCGAAACAGGATGATGAGAACCCCGGCGCCCAGCGCCAGGGCCAGCGGCTGCACCAGCGCCCGCGCCAGTCGCAGCGGATCTTTGGCACCCCAGGCCTGAGCGGTGAGCCCGGTGGTGCTCATGCGCAAAAACAGCAGCAGCATGAAGAGGAAACTGGTAGCCGTCGCCCCAACCGCGACGCCGCCGAGGTATACCGGGCTGTCAAGATGGCCGATCACCGCGGTATCCACCAGCCCCAGCAGCGGGACGGTGATATTGGAGAAAATCATCGGGATCGCAAGGCGCCACAGCGCTTTATCGGCAGCGTTGAGCAGCATGTTCGGAGACCTGATTGAGGACAAACGTCGCAGCGTCATGCATCAGATGACGCTGCGCAGGGGCAGGCGTTACAGCCATTCTCCATTACGGATCACGCCAACGGCCAGACCCTCAATGGTAAAACTCTGCTGACGCAGATCGACAACGATAGGGGTAAATTCGCTGTTTTCCGGCAACAGTTCGACGACGTTACCCTGCTTTTTCAGGCGCTTCACCGTCACTTCGTCGTCAATGCGCGCTACCACCACCTGGCCGTTACGCACGTCCTGGGTTTTGTGGACCGCCAGCAGATCGCCATCAAGGATACCGATGTCTTTCATCGACATGCCGCTGACGCGCAGCAGGAAATCCGCGTTGGGTTTAAACATCGACGGGTCGACCTGATAGTGCCCCTCAATGTGCTGCTGCGCCAGCAGCGGCTCGCCGGCGGCGACGCGGCCGATCAGCGGCAGGCCATGTTCTTCTTCCGTCAGCAGGCGGATACCGCGAGAAGCACCGGAGACGATCTCGATCGCGCCTTTACGCGCCAGCGCTTTCAGGTGTTCTTCCGCCGCGTTTGGGGAACGGAACCCCAAGCGCTGAGCAATTTCCGCACGCGTCGGCGGCATGCCCGTCTGGCTGATATGATCCCGAATGAGATCAAACACCTCTTGCTGCCTGGTCGTTAACGCTTTCATTCCGCCCCCTGGGTGTATATACAGTTATGCTGTGAGTATATACAGCTACCGGTGATTTTGGAACCACATGGCACACAAAAATCGGCAGATTGTTTATATTTTGCGAGGCTTAGCGAAGAACGTTAATGATAATGGCTCCACAGCAGCGTTCCCCAGGTGATCAGTGCGATGATAATCGCCAGCAGGACCGCCGCCGATCCCATGTCTTTGGCGCGCCCTGAAAGCTCATGATATTCCGAGCCTATACGGTCCACGACCGCCTCAATCGCGCTGTTGAGAATTTCGACTATCATCACTAGCAGGACCGACCCAATCAGCAATACGCGGGTAATGGCGTCGACGTCCAGCCAGCAGGCTATCGCGACGGCCACGATGGCGGCGATACCTTCCTGACGAAACGCGGCCTCGTTGATCCACGCTGCGCGAAATCCTTTCCAGGAGTAACCTGCCGCCTTAATGATTCGGGTTAACCCGGTGGTATTATTGGCCATCACAAAACCTTTTTACGTAAATGACGTCGATGAGTGTACGCGTTTGCCGCGTGGTAACGGAAATTTTGCCCACTTTCTGTTATTCTTGCCGCGCATTTGCATGATTAACCAGAGGCTTCACATCGTTTATGTCCGGCTGGCAACGAATTTACTATAAATTACTGAATTTACCATTACGGGTGCTGGTAAAAAGCAAGTCTATTCCGGCAGAGCCTGCCCAGGAATTAGGACTCGATACCTCGCGTCCGGTCATGTACGTCCTGCCCTATAATTCCAAGGCGGACCTGCTGACGCTGCGCGCCCAATGCCTGGCGCATGATTTACCCGACCCGCTTGAACCGCTGGAGATCGACGGCGCGCTGCTGCCGCGTTACGTATTCATCCACGGTGGGCCGCGCGTGTTTACCTATTACACGCCAAAAGAAGAGTCCATCAAGCTGTTCCACGACTACCTCGATCTGCACCGCAACCATCCGGACCTCGATGTGCAAATGGTGCCGGTTTCGGTCATGTTCGGCCGCTCGCCGGGTCGTGAGAAAGGAGAAGTCAATCCGCCGCTGCGGATGCTGAACGGCATTCAGAAATTTTTCGCCGTCTCCTGGCTCGGCCGCGACAGTTTCGTGCGTTTCTCGCCTTCCGTGTCGCTGCGTCGCATGGCGGATGAGCACGGTACCGATAAGATCATCGCCCAGAAGCTGGCTCGCGTCGCCCGGATGCACTTTGCCCGCCAGCGCCTGGCCGCCGTCGGCCCGCGTCTGCCGGCCCGCCAGGATCTGTTTAATAAACTGCTGGCCTCGAAAGCGATTGCCCGCGCGGTGGAAGACGAAGCGCGCAGCAAGAAAATTTCGCATGAGAAGGCTCAGCAGAACGCTATCGCGCTGATGGAAGAGATTGCCGCGAACTTCTCGTACGAGATGATCCGCCTGACCGACCGCATTCTCGGCTTCACCTGGAACCGCCTGTACCAGGGGATCAACGTGCATAACGCCGAGCGCGTGCGCCAGCTGGCTCACGACGGCCATGAGATTGTCTATGTCCCCTGCCACCGCAGCCACATGGACTATCTGCTGCTCTCCTACGTCCTGTATCATCAGGGCCTGGTGCCACCGCATATCGCGGCGGGCATCAACCTTAACTTCTGGCCAGCCGGGCCGATCTTCCGCCGCCTGGGCGCGTTCTTCATCCGCCGCACCTTTAAGGGCAACAAGCTCTACTCCACGGTGTTCCGCGAATATCTTGGCGAGCTGTTCAGCCGCGGCTATTCCGTCGAGTATTTCGTCGAAGGCGGCCGCTCCCGTACCGGCCGTCTGCTCGATCCGAAGACCGGTACGCTGTCGATGACCATCCAGGCGATGCTGCGCGGCGGCACCCGGCCGATCACTCTGGTGCCTATCTACATCGGCTATGAACACGTGATGGAAGTAGGCACCTACGCTAAAGAGCTGCGCGGCGCCACCAAAGAGAAAGAGAGCCTGCCGCAGATGGTGCGTGGCTTGAGCAAGCTGCGCAACCTTGGCCAGGGCTATGTCAACTTCGGCGAACCACTGCCGCTGATGACCTACCTTAACCACCATGTGCCGGAGTGGCGGGAAGCCATCGACCCGATCGAAGCCATCCGCCCTTCCTGGCTGACGCCAACGGTGAACAACATCGCCGCTGACCTGATGGTGCGCATCAACAACGCCGGCGCGGCCAACGCCATGAACCTGTGCTGCACGGCGCTGCTGGCCTCGCGTCAGCGTTCACTGACCCGGGAGCAGCTCACCCAACAGCTGGAGTGCTACCTCGCGCTGCTGCGCAATGTGCCCTATTCGCCAGATGCGACGACACCTTCCGCTTCGGCCAGCGAGCTTATCGACCACGCGCTGCAAATGAACAAGTTCGAAGTGGAGAAGGACACCATCGGCGATATCATCATCCTGCCGCGCGAGCAGGCGGTGCTGATGACCTACTATCGCAACAACATTGCCCATATGCTGGTGATACCGTCGCTGTTAGCCGCCCTGGTGACTCAGCATCGTCAGCTCAGCCGCACCGAAGTGCTGCGCCATGTCGAAACGCTGTATCCGTTCCTCAAGGCCGAGCTGTTCCTGCGCTGGGAGAAAGCAGAGCTGGCCGGGGTGGTGGATGCGTTGATTGCCGAGATGCTGCGTCAGGAGCTGATCGTCGTCGATGGCGAGGTGATGAGCCTCAATCCGTCGCACTCTCGCTCCCTGCAACTGCTGGCCGCTGGCGCGCGCGAGACGCTGCAGCGCTATGCCATTACCTTCTGGCTGCTGAGCGCCAACCCGTCGATCAACCGCAGTTCGCTGGAAAAAGAGAGTCGTACCGTGGCCCAGCGCCTGTCGGTGCTGCATGGCATTAACGCGCCGGAGTTCTTCGACAAAGCGGTGTTCAGCACCCTGGTGCTGACCCTGCGCGATGAAGGCTACATTAGCGACACCGGCGATGCCGAGCCGGAAGAGACGCTGAAGGTTTATCGGATGCTGGCGGACTTGATTACGTCGGATGTGCGGCTGACGATTGAAAGCGTCACGCAGGATGACGCGTAACGCGGTGTTTTCTGCCCTCGCTTCCCCCCGATACACCGGGGGGAAGCGGACAGGGGATTACAGGTAGCTCATCGCCAGGCCCAGGAATAGTACCAGCCCGACGTAGTTATTGTTCATAAACGCTTTGAAGCAGTTATCGCGCTCGCGATTGAAGATAAGCTTCTGCTGCCAGCCAAACAGACCTGCCGCGACAAACAACGACCAGTAGTATTCCCAGCCCAGCCCATTCAGCCAGCCCACCGCGCCCATCAGCGCCAGCACGGCCACCTGCAGGATACCGATAATCAGACGATCGTTTTCGCCGAACAGGATCGCCGTGGACTTGATGCCGATCTTCACGTCGTCATCGCGATCCACCATCGCATACTGGGTATCGTAGGCCACCGCCCACAGAATGTTGGCGAGGAACATCAGCCAACAGCTCAGCGGCAGCGATTCGCTAACGGCCGAGAAGGCCATCGGGATCGACCAGCCAAAGGCGGCCCCCAGCACCACCTGCGGCAGATGAGTGTAGCGCTTCATAAACGGGTAGACCCACGCCAGGGCCAGCGCCGCGACCGACAGCAGAATGGTCATGGTGTTGAGGGTGAGCACCAGCAGGAAGGAGAGCAACACCAGAACGATAAACAGCGTTCGCGCCTCTTTCTCGGTAACGTCGCCGCTCGGTAGCGGACGACGGGCGGTACGCTTTACGTGACCATCAAATTTTCGATCGGCATAGTCATTCACCACGCAGCCGGCGGCGCGCATCAGCCAGACGCCGGCGACGAATACCGCCAGGATCCACAGCGGCGGGACGCCCGGCGAGGCCACCCACAGCGCCCACAGCGTCGGCCACAGCAGCAGCAAAGCGCCGATCGGTTTGTCAGTGCGCATCAGGCGATGAAACGCCAACAGCTTATTCTGCGACAGACTCCACTCCATTTTTTCTTCCTCTTAGTACAACGGCGACGCAGGCAAAAACAGCTCGGTCAGCAGCAGGGGTTTGCCGCTCAGCCGCAGGCGGGAACGACGCCCCCACAGCGCTGCATCGCGACCAATTTCAATAAAATCGCGGGTTAATGTCGACGACGTGAACAGGTATCGGCCCAGCGGGATCTGCCCGAGCTGCTGTAGCGCCAGCTCCGGACCACACAGTGTCGACTCCGGCACCACCGTGCGCCCGGCCAGCCAGGGTTCGCCATCGGCATTGAGTATAATCTCCCGCAGCCAGTAGCGCGGCTCGTCAGGTAGCAGCGCCGCTTCGTCAGTCAGCGCCTCACGCTCAATATACCCTTCGTTAATCAGGGTCACGGTGACCTGCTTTCCTTGTTGCTCAAAGCGCTGGGTCATTGAGTCCTCCAGCAGCAGCCAGTCACTCAGGGGCGGCGCCAGGGATGGCATAACGGCAAAATAGCGCAGCGCACGCAGTCGCGTAAGCGCAGGATGGGACATGCCTGATTCTCCGGTACATAACGTGAAAGCATTGTATCGCAGAATAGGCGGTTGGTGGCGGGCAAACGTCAATATACGATCATTCACGCAACAGCCATGCAACAGGCTGCCGCGCGTGCAAAAAAAGGTGCATCCCGAAGGATGCACCTAAAGGCTGTGCCTAAACATCAGCATTGTGGGGAGACGATTACCCCTTGCCTTTTACACTGCTGATAAAGGTGGAACGAGCGGATTTCGAGCCGAGGCGCTCAGCTTCGTTCATCAATTTCAGGGCTTTGTCGATGTCACCTTGTTTCACCGCCTGCTTAATACCGTTGTTGAAGTAGGTTTCGGTATCGCTGAGCATCGGTTCGCTTTTGGCTGCCGGTGCAGCAGCAGCAGCGGCGGCTGGCGCGGCCACCGGCGCGGCGGTATTGCCTACGGTGACCGGACCCGGGCCGGAGGAGCCGAACAGCGGGCCCACCAGCACGCTGGAGGTGCTATTGGTTTTCACTTTCAGCTTCAGCACGCCATCGGTGGTATGTTTAGCGATCGGATCCGGGATATCCGGGGCCGCATTGCCGGCGCCTTTGGCATAGGCTTTCGCCGGATCCAGCAGGGTCGTGGTCTGCTGGAGATCTTTTTCAGTGGTAAACACCAGCACATAGAGTTTTTGCTGGCCCAGCGCCGGGGTCAGGCGCATCACGCCGCCCAGGCGGTCAGCGGTCATGACGCCCGGCTGCTGATAGGTAAAGTAGTTGCTGGGGAAGAACGCCGCTGGCGTCATGTTCTGATCCAGAATCAGCACGTTCGGCGCAAAAATCTGCTTATGTTTGTTAAGTTCGCTGTCGAGCGTCAGGGTCAGCTCACCGATATTGGCCGGTACGCTCCAGGCGGCGACCGGTCCGACGATCCCCGGGACATCCAGGCGTTGACCGCCGGTGGTTAAATCAACGCTCTGCGTCTTTGATTGATCGGCAGGCGTCCAGATCAGCTGCTGCAGCGCGCTGGCAGGAATAGACGGAGCGGCGCTGGTGTTTTGCGGTACAAAGTTAACATCGGCAAGGCTCATCCCCGGCACGCATGCCAACATCCCTGCGGATAAACACAGAGCGACGAGAGTTTTCTTCATTTTCATTCTTCTCACCTTGGATAGCATCGGTTTAGCGGTAGCCAGGCAATAGCGCGCTAACCCTGAATAGTCAGGAGGGGCTGACGCCCCTCCCAGGTTACACCCGTCCTGCGGACGGTATTACCACCACACTTCCATCTGGGCACCGAAGGTAACTTCGCTGTCGTCACCGCGGCTGGAGGTGTACATGCCGCTTCCGCTGCTGTCTTTGGTCTGCAGACCGGAGGCGTTGCTGTAACCCCAGTTTTCATCCCACTTCGCGTAGGTTGCGAAAATACGGATAGCCGGACGAGACCAGACGCTGTTGCCTGCCTGCCACTGTTGAGCCAGAGTAATTTTGTACTGGTTGTTGTTTTCGCTGGTACGCTGGGATTTCACGTTGTCGTAACCGATTTCCAGCTGGGTGCTCATGATCGGCGTCCATTTGTACATCGGACGGACACCCACGGTGTACCAGGTCGAACCGTTTTTGCTGTCCAGGTCCACGTCCTGGTACATCGCCACGTACATCAGGCCCCAGTCATCGTTGAAGTCCATCGCACCGTGATCCAGAACGCGGATCATGCTGCCGTTGTTATCGATGCTGGTCCCTTGAGAGTGGCCGCTGTTCCAGGAGGTCATTGCGTCGGTCGCGTACTGAACGACAAACTTGTTGAAGCCGCCCCAGATGGACTGAGTATGTTCACCGGTCCACATCCAGCCGTCTTTCGACGCGCCGTCTTCCAGGCGGTAGTCATCCTGCGGGTTCGCACGGCCGTAATCGACGCCTAACTCCAGCACGCCGCCCGGGTTGGTTTCCAGGCCCGCCAGACGGATGTCAAAGACGTCGTTGGCCGTTTTCGCTGCATATTTTTTGGTGTCATCGCTGGAGAAGGTATAAGAACCGCCGCTTTCTGAGTTACGGGTAGCGGCCAGAGAGAGCTTACCGAAGCCAAGGTCAACGTTTTCCAGACCTGCACCCGGGCCGGAGATATCCCAGTAGTAGAAGTCGATCATGTGAACGTCATGACGCTGATAGAAGCGTTTACCCGCCCACAGCGTGGAGCCCGGCAGCCAGTCGATCAGGTTTTTACCCTGGATGTTGGCTTCACGGAACGCCGGAGAGGTGCTTTCCCAGTCATCTTCCTGATTCACGGAATAGGCAACGTTAGTATCGAAATAAAAACTCTTATCCCCTTCTTTCCACAGTTCCTGGCCCAGCTTCAGTTCCGCATAGGTTTCACATTCGTTACCAAGACGGTATTTACTTTGAGCACCGGTCGCTTTGAAGCACTGTTGCTCGCCGCCGCTGCCGGTCCAGCCAATGCCGGAACGCGCGTAGCCATGGAAATCGACAGCCAGCGCCTGAGCAGACATTACGCCTGCTGCGACGGCGACCGCCAGAGGAAGTTTGCGCAGAGTAATCATCATTCTATCTCCTGAGATCATTGCTTTTCTTTGAACGCTTCGCCGGTGTACCGCCTGCCGGGTTCGCGCCTTTTTTTAATGGGAAGCCTTACACGCCCGGCTCTTTATGCAGCCGACGACAAGCGGTGCCATCCTCACGGAATAAGTGGCAACGTTCTGGCGGCAAACCGATGGCGAATGTGGCTCCTTCTTCTACCAACACCACGTCGTTCTGGCGGTAAACCAGGTTCTGACGGATGGCGGGGATCTGGATATGAATTTGCGTTTCATGACCGAGCTGTTCGACGACCTGAACCTCGCCTTCGAGGGTCACATCGGCGATATCGCTGGGCAGTAAATGCTCCGGGCGGATACCTAAGGACATGTTGGCGCCCACCTGAACGTTGGCGCTGTCCACCGGCAGCCAGACTTGCTGACGGTTCGGCAGTTCTACCTGCACCTGATCGATAGCCGTCGCCGTGACTTTGACCGGCAGGAAGTTCATCTTCGGCGAACCGATAAAGCCAGCAACGAAGCGGTCAGCCGGATAGTGATAGAGCTCCAGCGGTTTCCCGACCTGCGCCACACGGCCGGCGTCCAGAACCACGATCTTGTCGGCGAGGGTCATCGCTTCCACCTGATCGTGGGTGACATAAATCATGGTGCGGGCCAGTCGCTTATGCAGACGGGAGATCTCGATACGCATCTGGACGCGCAGGGCGGCATCCAGGTTAGAGAGCGGTTCATCCAGCAGGAAGACGCTTGGCTCTGCCACCAGCGTACGACCGATCGCCACACGCTGGCGCTGACCACCGGAAAGCGCTTTCGGTTTACGCTCCAGGAGATGCGCCAGCTGTAAGACCTCAGCCACCTGAGTCACACGCTGGTTAATAACCTCTTTTTTCGCGCCGGCCAGCTTGAGGCCGAAAGACATATTTTCGGCAACGGAAAGATGGGGATAAAGCGCATATGACTGGAATACCATGCCGATGCCACGTTCGGCTGGCGGCACGTCGTTCATCCGGGTATCGCCAATAAACAGATCGCCGCTGGTGACGGTTTCCAGTCCGGCAATCATACGCAGCAGGGTGGATTTGCCGCAGCCCGACGGTCCAACAAACACGACGAACTCCCCATCCTGGATCTCGAGATTGATATCTTTAGATACCACCACGTCGCCCCAGGCTTTCGTTACATTTCGCAGCTGTACGCTCGCCATGCCCTTCTCCCTTCGTTACAACCTGTCACTTAAAGACACATTCAAGATGGGTCGACTATGCGGCATTCCTTAGGCTGGCAAATCCTCCACCCCCCGGCTTTTTTATGGGGGAGGAGATGGGAGGATGAGAGATTGCCTCTCGCCGCGGGGGATGGCGGACGCAGCGTGATTTCGTGATGGGGACGACAAAATTGGGCACTTTTTTCTGTGCTCCAGGACGCAATACGGCCGTTTTTGCAATGGAGATCACACAACCAGCGGGTGGGGCGTAGACCTAGGGAGGATGGAAAGGGGTTGTTAAAAAAGGAAACTCATCATCGTTAAGCCACCGAAGTGTATCCACGAGTACATCACCAAATAGGACGGGTATATGAAAATCAAAACTGGCGCTCGCATCCTCGCGCTGTCAGCACTGACCACGATGATGTTTTCCGCCTCTGCCCTCGCAAAAATTGAAGAAGGTAAGCTGGTTATCTGGATTAACGGCGACAAAGGCTATAACGGCCTCGCTGAAGTGGGTAAAAAGTTTGAAAAAGACACCGGCATTAAAGTTTCCGTAGAGCATCCGGACAAGCTGGAAGAGAAGTTCCCGCAGGTTGCGGCGACCGGCGACGGCCCGGACATCATCTTCTGGGCGCATGACCGTTTCGGCGGCTACGCGCAGTCCGGCCTGCTGGCTGAAATCACCCCGGACAAAGCGTTCCAGGACAAACTCTATCCCTTCACCTGGGATGCCGTGCGCTTTAACGGCAAACTGATCGCCTATCCGGTGGCGGTTGAAGCCCTGTCCCTGATTTATAACAAGGACCTGGTGCCGAACCCGCCGAAAACCTGGGAAGAGATCCCGGCGCTGGATAAAGCGCTGAAAGCGAAAGGTAAGAGCGCGCTGATGTTCAACCTGCAAGAACCGTACTTCACCTGGCCGCTGATCGCTGCCGACGGCGGGTACGCCTTCAAGTTTGAAAACGGCAAATATGACGTGAAAAACGTCGGCGTAGACAGCGCAGGCGCGAAAGCGGGTCTCACCTTCCTGGTTGACCTGATCAAGAACAAGCACATGAATGCCGACACGGATTACTCCATCGCGGAAGCCGCCTTCAACAAAGGCGAAACCGCCATGACCATCAACGGTCCGTGGGCGTGGTCTAACATTGATAAGAGCAAGGTTAATTACGGCGTCGCCCTGCTGCCGACCTTTAAAGGCAAACCATCGAAACCGTTCGTTGGCGTGCTGAGCGCCGGTATCAACGCCGCCAGCCCGAACAAAGAGCTGGCGAAAGAGTTCCTCGAAAACTACCTGATGACCGATCAGGGTCTGGAAGCGGTTAACAACGACAAACCGCTGGGTGCTGTCGCGCTGAAATCCTTCCAGGAGAAACTGGAAAAAGATCCGCGCATCGCCGCCACCATGGCGAACGCCCAGAATGGCGAAATCATGCCTAACATCCCGCAGATGTCTGCCTTCTGGTATGCCGTTCGTACCGCGGTAATCAACGCCGCCAGCGGTCGCCAGACGGTCGATGCTGCACTGAAGGATGCACAGAGCCGTATCACCAAGTAAGAAAACGGCGGGTGGCGCTTGCGCTTACCCGCCCTACCACTGCGGCTCGGACCGTAGGTCAGGTAAGCGAAGCGCCGCCTGACAAATAAGTTTTCACCGCTGTAGAGGATGATCCCCATGGATGCCGTTAAAAAGAAACACTGGTGGCAAAGTCCGCAACTCACATGGTCTGTGATTGGCTTACTATGCCTGCTGGTGGGTTACCTTGTTGTTTTGATGTACGCCCAGGGGGAGTACCTGTTCGCCATCATGACGCTGATTTTAAGCTCAGTTGGCCTGTATATTTTCGCTAATCGCAAGGCTTATGCCTGGCGCTATGTCTATCCCGGCCTCGCCGGCATGGGTCTGTTCGTCCTGTTTCCGCTGATCTGTACCATTGCCATCGCCTTCACTAACTACAGCAGCACCAACCAGCTGACCTTTGAACGTGCGCAGCAGGTGCTGATGGATCGCTCTTTCCAGGCTGGCAAAGCCTATAACTTCACGCTGATCCCGGCGGGGGACGAGTGGAAACTGGCCCTGACCGACGGCGAGAGCGGTAAAAACTACCTTTCCGACGCTTTTAAATTCGGCGGTGAGCAGAAGCTGGCGTTAAAAGAAACCGATGCCCTGCCGGAAGGCGAGCGCGTCAGCCTGCGCGTCATTACCCAGAACCGCACCGCGCTGAACCAACTGACCGCGGTGCTGCCGGATGACAGCAAAGTGATCATGAGCTCGCTGCGTCAGTTCTCTGGCACTCAACCGCTGTATACGCTTAGCGAAGATGGGGTGCTGACCAACAATCAGACCCACGTTAAATACCGCCCGAACAATGACGTAGGCTTCTACCAGGCGATTAACGCCGACGGCAGCTGGGGCACTGAAAAGCTGAGCCCGGGCTACACCGTGACGATCGGCTGGGATAACTTCACTCGCGTCTTCCAGGACGAAGGTATCCAGAAACCGTTCTTCGCTATTTTCGTCTGGACCGTGGTGTTCTCGGTGCTGACGGTGATTTTGACCGTGGCCGTGGGAATGGTGCTGGCTTGTCTGGTGCAGTGGGAAGCGCTGAAAGGCAAAGCAATTTACCGCGTCCTGTTGATTCTGCCGTATGCCGTACCGTCGTTTATTTCGATTCTGATTTTCAAAGGGCTGTTCAACCAGAGCTTTGGTGAAATCAATATGATGCTCAGCGCGCTGTTCGGCATTAAGCCGGCCTGGTTTAGCGACCCGACCACCGCGCGTACCATGATCATCATCGTCAATACCTGGCTGGGCTATCCGTACATGATGATCCTGTGCATGGGGTTGCTGAAGGCGATTCCGGACGATCTGTACGAAGCGTCGGCGATGGATGGCGCCGGTCCGTTCCAGAACTTCTTTAAAATTACGCTGCCGCTGCTGATCAAACCGCTGACACCGCTGATGATCGCCAGCTTCGCCTTTAACTTTAACAACTTCGTGCTGATTCAGCTGTTGACCAACGGTGGTCCGGACCGTCTCGGCACCACCACCCCGGCCGGTTATACCGACCTGCTGGTGAGCTACACCTATCGCATCGCCTTTGAAGGCGGCGGCGGTCAGGACTTCGGCCTGGCGGCGGCTATCGCAACGCTTATCTTCCTGCTGGTTGGCGCGTTAGCGATTGTGAATCTGAAAGCCACGCGCATGAAGTTTGATTAAGGGAGATAACGATAATGGCTATGGTCCAACCCAAATCTCAAAAGCTGCGTCTCTTTACTACGCATCTCCTGCTACTGATTTTTATCGCGGCGATTATGTTTCCGCTGCTGATGGTTATCGCCATCTCGCTGCGCGAGGGTAACTTCGCCACCGGCAGCCTGATCCCGGATACCATCTCCTGGGAACACTGGCGTCTGGCGTTAGGCTTCAGCGTCGAACACGCCGATGGCCGCGTCACGCCGCCGCCGTTCCCGGTGCTGCTGTGGCTGTGGAACTCGATTAAGGTCGCCGGCATTACCGCGATCGGTATCGTCGCCCTCTCCACCACCTGCGCCTACGCTTTTGCCCGTATGCGCTTCCCGGGGAAAGCGACGCTGCTGAAAGGGATGCTGATTTTCCAGATGTTCCCGGCGGTGCTGTCGCTGGTGGCTCTGTATGCGTTGTTTGATCGCCTGGGCCAGTACATCCCGTTCGTCGGCCTCAACACCCACGGCGGCGTGATCTTCGCTTATATGGGCGGTATCGCGCTGCACGTCTGGACGATTAAAGGCTACTTCGAAACCATCGATGGTTCGCTGGAAGAAGCGGCGGCGCTGGATGGCGCGACCCCATGGCAGGCTTTCCGCCTCGTGCTGCTGCCGCTGTCGGTGCCGATTCTGGCGGTGGTGTTTATTCTGTCGTTCATCGCGGCCATCACCGAAGTGCCCGTCGCCTCGCTGCTGCTGCGCGATGTGAACAGCTATACCCTGGCGGTAGGTATGCAACAGTATCTCAACCCGCAGAACTATCTGTGGGGCGACTTCGCCGCTGCGGCGGTGCTCTCCGCCATCCCGATCACGGTCGTCTTCCTGCTGGCGCAGCGCTGGCTGGTTAACGGCCTGACGGCGGGTGGGGTGAAAGGTTAAGTTTTTTTGTAACACCGGCCCCAAATTTCAGATGAGGGCCGACGGTCTAGCCGCAATACACGACCCCAACCGGGTATTGTCGCCGTCGCCCTCAGCTGAAAAAGTAAGGCCAATGCCACTGCTATCCTCAACTGGACCCTACATAAATTTTATTTGTGACTGTTGGTCAGCGGCCCTGGAGGCCGCTTTTTTTTATTCGCGTTTCAGGCGATTGGAGTTACACAGCCAGAGCGTAATCACCAGAATCAGGATCGCCGCGGAGTAAATCAGCACCGCCATCGGCGACTCATGGTCGATGATAATCAGGCGCACAATCGCGGTGATGCCGATATAGACGAAATAGCGCAGCGGGAAGTGGAACCCCGACTGAAAATACTTGACGATCAGCGCGATAAACTCGAAGTAGAGGAAGTAGACCACCAGACCTTCCACCAGCCGGTACTTACTGGTCGGCTCCGGGGTAAAGAGGACATCGGCCAGATGCAGCGTCTCTTTCCCGAGGAAGACGATCAAAATAATCCCCAGGCACAGCAGCCCAAGATTCAAAACCGTTTGCATCGCGGTGGCGATAAAATTCACCAGCGGACGATAAACCGACGACATAAATACCCCTCATCATTATGCTTCTTTGAGACCTGTATAACGCAAAAATGTGATCCAGATCGACATTATTCGCTAACTTTTTGCCACCACCGGCGAAGATGTAACAATCACAGCCCAGACGGACGGGTTAAAAAGGAAACAACCATGCTGAAGATTCGTACCGCACGCGCAGAGGATGCGGCTTTACTCAATGAAATGGGCAATGCCAGCTATCGCCATCACTTTGCTCACCTCTGGCATAACGCCGACGAGCTGGCGTGCTACCTGCAACAAGAGTATTCCCTGGCCTCGCTGCAACGCAGCCTGACCGATTCCCAGTGCTGTTGGTTGATTGCTGAAGCCCCCCACCCTGTCGGCTTTGCGAAATACGCCTGTCGTCAGGCGATAAGTCCTGAAGGTCCGTCCGGTACGCTGTTGCATAAGCTCTATCTGCTGCCTGACACAACGGGCCGACGCTACGGCGAGCAGATATTTCGCGCCGTCGAGGCGAGAGCAAAAGCGGCCGGTGAACGCTGGCTGTGGCTGGAAGTGCTCGCCGATAACCCCGCTGCGCGCCGCTTTTACGAACGTCAGGGGATGCAGCACGTGAAAGATGTCGCATTTCATTCCGCCAGCCAGCAAAGCACCTTACATATTCTGGCCAAACCGATCTGAGAGGCACTATGCATACCCTTCGGGAAACGGCGATCCGCAACGTCACCAGCGGTGAGAACGTGGTGATCTACCTGCCCGCCAACCTGTACGACTGTGTCCTTGGCGATAACGTCTTCGTCGGGCCGTTCGTTGAGATCCAGGGGAATACCCGCATTGGCGCGAACAGTAAAATTCAGTCCCATACTTTTATCTGCGAGTACGTCACCATTGGCCAGCGCTGCTTTATCGGTCACGGCGTGATGTTTGCCAACGACCTGTTTCGCGAGGGTAAACCAAACGCCGACCGCGCCAGCTGGGGGCGAATTGAGATTGGCGATGACGTGTCGATCGGCAGTGGCGCCACGATTCTGGCCGTCAGCATCTGCGACGGCGTGGTGATTGGCGCGGGCAGCGTGGTGACGAAGTCCATTACCGAGAAAGGGGTGTGGGCGGGAAATCCGGCGAGGCTGCTGCGGCGGCTGTAAAAAAAATGCCGACCTAAGGGTCGGCATTGCGTCTTAGCTGCGCAAGATTATGCGCGCCAGGCTTTATAACGGTTAATCAGGCCGTTAGTCGAGCTGTCGTGGCTGCTAACTTCGCTGCCGTCTTTCAGCTCCGGCAGGATGCGGTTAGCCAGCTGTTTGCCCAGTTCAACGCCCCACTGGTCGAAGGTGAAGATGTTGAGGATCGCCCCCTGGGTGAAGATCTTGTGTTCATACAGGGCAATCAACGCCCCCAGGCTGAACGGGGTGATTTCACGCAGCAGGATGGAGTTCGTCGGACGGTTGCCTTCAAACACTTTGAACGGCACCACGTGCTCCAGGGTCGCCGGATCTTTACCCTGATCGCGGTATTCCTGCTCGACCACTTCACGGGATTTACCGAAAGCCAGGGCCTCGGTCTGAGCGAAGAAGTTGGACAGCAGCTTCGGATGATGGTCGGACAGCGGGTTGTGGGTGATAGCTGGGGCGATGAAATCGCACGGTACCATTTTGGTGCCCTGGTGGATCAGCTGGTAGAACGCGTGCTGACCGTTGGTGCCCGGCTCACCCCAGATGATCGGGCCAGTCTGGTAGTCTACCGCGTGGCCGTTACGGTCAACATACTTACCGTTGGACTCCATGTTGCCCTGCTGGAAGTAGGCGGCAAAACGGTGCATGTACTGGTCGTACGGCAGAATCGCTTCGGTTTCTGCTCCGAAGAAGTTGTTGTACCAGATACCGATCAGCGCCAGCAGCACCGGCAGGTTTTTCTCCGCCGGGGTGGTGGAGAAGTGTTTATCCATCGCATGCGCGCCGGACAGCAGCTCAACGAAGTTGTCGAAGCCCACGGAGAGAATGATGGACAGGCCAATCGCCGACCACAGGGAGTAGCGGCCGCCAACCCAGTCCCAGAATTCAAACATGTTGGCGGTGTCGATGCCGAACTCGCCAACCGCTTTCGCGTTGGTAGAGAGCGCGGCGAAGTGTTTAGCCACGTGCTTGTCGTCGCCCGCGGTCGCCAGGAACCAGTCGCGCGCGCTGTGGGCGTTGGTCATGGTCTCCTGGGTGGTGAAGGTCTTGGACGCCACCAGGAACAGGGTCGTTTCCGGATCCACGTTCTTCAGCACTTCGGCGATGTGGGTGCCATCGACGTTGGAGACAAAGTGCATGTTGAGGTGGTTTTTGTACGGACGCAGCGCTTCGGTGACCATGAACGGACCGAGGTCGGAACCGCCGATACCAATGTTAACCACGTCGGTGATCGGTTTGCCGGTATAGCCTTTCCAGCTACCGGAGATAATCGCTTCTGAGAAGGTTTTCATCTTCTCCAGCACAGCGTTCACTTCCGGCATCACATCTTTGCCATCAACCACAATCGGCGTATTGCTGCGGTTGCGCAGCGCGACGTGCAGTACCGCACGGTCTTCGGTACGGTTGATCTTTTCGCCGGAGAACATCGATTTAATGGCGCCTGCCAGATCGGTCTCTTTCGCCAGATCCTGCAGTTTAGCCAGCGTCTCTTCGGTGATGCGGTTTTTGGAGAAGTCCACCAGCATCAGATCGTCGAACGTCGCGGAAAACTTAGAAAAACGGTCGCTATCTTTGGCGAACAGCTCGCTGATAGTGACATCTTTCATTTCGTCGAAGTGTTTCTGTAATGCCTGCCAGGCAGAGGTCTGCGTTGGGTTGATGTTTTTCATTAGCAATACTCTTCTGATTTGAGATTGTGACTTCGGTCGATTGTAGCGCCGGTGACGGAAAATTGTGATGATTTTTGTGACTTGTCCCTGACGCCGGTCAGGAATCGGGTCAAAACGGAGTAAAAAGCCCCATTAGTATAGCTATCATAAGGCTTTTTTCTGTTAGCCGCAGGGGCATGAAAAATCCGCATAACCGCAGCGTTGACATAGCTGGTGTTAAGCCTTTATATATCCGCAGTGCTTACGTATTGGTAGGTATCTATTGCTCGCGCATTTCACGCTACAGCGAAAGGGTATTCGCGGGGGATATAATGTCCCTGTTCCCCCGGCCAGGTGAAAGACGTCGGTAATTGCCAGAAGAGGTGCGTTGCCCAGGTAACCGTATTGGAGGAACCAGTCCGGGGAAAATACGTGAGGGGGAGCAACGCCGAGGTGAAAGAGCGTCTGGTCACGCTCCTCACCGGCCACAGGGGCTGAATCCCCTGGGTTGTCACCAGAAACGTTCGCAGTCGGGCGTTTCATACCCGAACACCTCAGCGCCCAGAGCGGTGAGTCGGGTCTACAAGGTGGAGCACTTCTGGGTGACATCGTAGTTGTTTATCACTCTGCGCCACCCTGTTTATCGCTCTTCCCTTGTGCCATGGCTGAATAATTTGGCCTGGCTTATTAAGACATTTTGTTGCGATCCGGCGGCGTCCAGCCCCTGCCACGATCGGTGTTCAGGAATCGTTTTAATAAGTCAGGCCCCCTGACACGAGGTTGTTATGACAGATCTAGTCGTCGCCAAATTTGGCGGCACCAGCGTTGCCGATTTTGACGCTATGAACCGCAGCATCGATGTGGCGCTGCTCGATGCCAATACCCGTATTGTTGTGCTCTCCGCCTCCGCCGGCGTGACCAACATTCTGGTGGCCTTAGCGGGAGGGCTGGAACCCACCGAACGTTTTTCCCAGCTGGATGCTCTGCGCCAGATCCAGTTCAATATTCTGGAGCGTTTGCGCTATCCCAACGTGATCCGCGAAGAGATTGAGCGCCTGCTGGAAAATATCACCACGCTGGCGGAAGCCGCCGCGCTCGCCTCCTCGACCGCCCTGACCGACGAACTGGTCAGCCATGGCGAACTGATGTCCACCCTGCTGTTTGTAGAAATTCTGCGTGAACGCGGTATTCAGGCGCAGTGGTTTGACGCCCGTAAAGTGCTGCGCACTAACGATCGCTTTGGCCGCGCCGAACCGGACATCGCCGCCGTCGCCGAACTGACCCAGCAGCAGCTGGCGCCGCGCCTGGCGGAAGGCCTGGTGGTGACGCAGGGCTTTATCGGCAGCGAAGCGAAAGGCCGCACCACCACCCTCGGCCGCGGCGGTAGCGATTATACCGCCGCTCTGCTCGGCGAAGCGCTGAATGCCACCCGCGTCGATATCTGGACCGATGTGCCCGGGATCTATACGACCGATCCGCGCGTGGCGCCAGCGGCGAAACGCATCGACGTCATCGCCTTTGAAGAGGCAGCGGAAATGGCCACCTTTGGCGCCAAAGTGCTGCACCCGGCGACCCTGCTGCCCGCTGTGCGCAGCGATATCCCGGTGTTTGTCGGCTCCAGTAAAGAGCCTAAAGCGGGCGGTACGCTGGTGTGTAAAACCACCGAGAACCCGCCGCTGTTCCGCGCGCTGGCGCTGCGTCGCCGCCAGACGCTGCTGACGCTGCACAGCCTGAATATGCTGCACTCCCGCGGCTTCCTCGCCGAGGTATTCGGCATTCTGGCGCGCCATAACATCTCAGTCGATTTGATCACCACCTCCGAAGTGAGCGTGGCCCTGACCATGGATACCACCGGCTCAACCTCTGCAGGCGATACCCTGCTGACCCAGGCGCTGCTGACTGAACTCTCCTCGCTGTGCCGCGTGGAAGTGGAGGAAGACCTGGCGCTGGTGGCCCTGATTGGCAATGAGCTGTCGAAAGCCTGCGGCGTCGGCAAAGAGGTCTTTGGCGTCCTCGAGCCGTTTAATATCCGCATGATTTGCTATGGCGCCTCCAGCCATAACCTCTGCTTCCTGGTGCCTGGCGCCGATGCGGAGAAGGTGGTGCAGAAGCTGCATCATAATTTGTTTGAGTAAAATTTCTTAGCACGATAAACAATACCTATAGCCGGGCTCGAACCCGGCTTTTTTATAACAACATCAACACAACCAGCGGACCTGCTCGCCGCCCCATCGGGATGGCGCGGCCCGGTTCGCGTATCGCAAGGAACACAACATGCTCGCAACTCTGACGCGGCTGTTCCCGTTATGGGCACTGCTGCTCTCCGTTCTGGCCTATTACACTCCCACCACCTTCACCCCAATTGGCCCATGGGTCACCACCCTGCTGATGCTGATCATGTTCGGTATGGGTGTGCATCTGAAGCTGGAGGATTTCAAACGCGTCCTGTCGCGCCCGGCGCCGGTCGCTGCAGGGATCTTTCTCCATTATCTGGTGATGCCGCTCGCCGCCTGGCTGCTGGCGCTGCTGTTTCATATGCCGCCGGAGCTTTCCGCCGGGATGGTGCTGGTCGGCAGCGTCGCCAGCGGGACCGCCTCCAACGTGATGATCTTTCTTGCCAAAGGGGATGTGGCGCTGTCGGTGACCATCTCCTCGGTCTCCACCCTCGTCGGCGTCGTGGCGACACCGCTGCTCACCCGTCTGTACGTCGACGCGCATATTCAGGTCGACGTCATGGGCATGTTGCTCAGCATTCTGCAGATTGTGGTCATCCCCATCGCGCTGGGACTGATTGTCCATCATCTGCTGCCGAAGGTGGTGAAAGCGGTAGAGCCGTTCCTGCCCGCTTTCTCGATGGTATGCATACTGGCGATCATCAGCGCGGTGGTGGCGGGTTCCGCCGCCCATATCGCCTCCGTCGGCCTGGTGGTGATTATCGCGGTGATCCTGCATAACACCATTGGCCTGCTTGGCGGCTACTGGGGCGGACGTCTGTTTGGTTTTGATGAATCCACCTGCCGTACGCTGGCGATCGAGGTGGGGATGCAGAACTCTGGCCTGGCGGCCGCGCTGGGTAAAATTTACTTCGGCCCGCTGGCGGCGCTGCCAGGCGCGCTGTTCTCCGTCTGGCATAACCTGTCCGGTTCGCTGCTGGCCGGGTACTGGTCAGGAAAGCCTATCGCCAAAAAAGCCGACAAGCGCTGAGCGTGATACGTCCGGGCGCAGGCCCGGGCGTGTGCGTTATCCAATCTGCAAACGTACTGGTTTACCTAACTTCATTAACATCATGACTAACGCATCCAGGGTAAACTTACTGGTTTTCTGATTGACCACATCTGAAATACGCGGGCGCGAAATGCTCAACTTCGCGGCAGCATCGGCCTGCTTCAATTGATGTTCATCTATCCACTCAGCGATTTCCTGCATTAACTGTCGTTTAAGCGCCATCAACTGCTCAACTTCTTTTTCCGCTTGTCCCCGAAGCTGCTCTGCGTCAGCATCATCAAAGCCCAGTTCACTGAATATATTGCTCTCTTCAGAGGTCACATGACGAATACCATCCACCCTCTTACGATTCATTTATGACTCCTGTGTTCCTGCTGTATTACCTGCAAACGGTTTCTGACAATCTGTTTTTCGTGTTCGGCGGTACGCCGCGTCTTTTTGTTAAAACAGTGCAGGACATATATCGCCTCTGCAAAACGGGCCAGATAAATTACCCGATATGCACCGGAAAAGTGGCGCAGGCGGATTTCTTCAACGCCCCGCCCCAGTTGAGGCATCGCTTTCCAGTCCGCAGCCTCTAAACCCGACTGTAAACGATAAAGCTGGAATCCGGCATCTCTGCGGACGTCCTCAGGAAACTGGCGCAGATCGTCAAAGGAAGAGCCCATCCAGACGATACGCCTTAATCTCTGTTGCTGATTGAGCATATCACATCCTTGTATAAAATTTTATACATCACCCACCCAAAATTTGTCGTCATTGGACGGTAGACGTGCCATTACCCTAAGCCAGACCCGCGCACTGGTCACGAACGAGGGAAATATTCTGCGAGGCGCTTTCCGGATGCGTTCTATTTTGCGCTGATTGCCGTACACTGGGTGCTCTGGTCTGACTGAGGGCACCACCATGGCACTCCCCCGTATTACACAAAAAGAGATGACCGAGCGCGAACAGCGCGAATTGAAAACGCTGCTTGACCGCGCGCGCATTGCGCATGGCCGCCCGCTGAGCAATGCGGAAACGAACAGCGTGAAAAAGGAATATATCGATAAGCTGATGGCGCAGCGTGAAGCGGAAGCGAAGAAAGCCCGCCAGGTGAAAAAACAGCAGGCTTATAAAACGGATAAGGAAGCGACCTTTTCCTGGTCGGCGAATACGCCGACCCGCGGCAGGCGTTAACGCCCTTTCTTTTTACGTCCCGGCTGGGTGAAACGTTTCCCGTTAGCAGCCGGGCGGCCCTTATCGTTGCTATTTTCCATCTTCACCACCGGGCGCTTGATGCCGGGAGTCGCCGCTTTGGCCTTCGGCCTGGCTTTCGGCTTCGCTTCGGAAGAGGAGTTTTCAATCAGCTTGAACAGGTCGATCAACTCGTCATCGGTTAGATCACGCCATTCCCCCAAGGGGATCCCCGTCAGGCTCACGTTCATAATCCGCGTACGCTCAAGCTTCGTCACTTCATAGCCAAAGTGCTCGCACATACGACGGATCTGGCGATTCAGCCCCTGCACCAGAGTGATGCGGAAAACGAACGGCGCCTCTTTCTTCACTTTACATTTTTTCGTCACCGTCCCGAGAATCGGCACCCCCGCGCCCATCCCGCGAATGAACTCATCGGTCACTGGCTTATCGACCGTCACCAGATACTCTTTTTCATGGTCGTTGCCGGCACGCAGGATCTTGTTCACCAGATCACCGTGGTTGGTGAGGAAGATCAGCCCCTGAGAATCTTTATCCAGACGGCCAATAGGGAAGATACGCTTGCTGTGGTTGACGAAGTCGACAATATTGTCGCGTTCGCCATCTTCGGTGGTGCTCACAATACCGACCGGCTTATTCAGCGCAATCAGCACCAGATCATCCGCTTCACGCGGCTCAATCAACCGTCCGTTCACTTTGACCAGGTCACCAGGCTTCACCTGATCGCCAATGGTGGCGCGCTTGCCATTGATAAAGACGTTGCCTTGTTCAATAAAGCGGTCCGCTTCGCGACGCGAGCAGATGCCGCTTTCGCTGATGTATTTATTTAATCGGGTTGATGAGTCGGGCAGCATAGATTCTCCTGTAAAAGCGAAATATACCCTACCTTGTGGGCGAGAAAAAAGATGTGCCTTTGCGCCCTCCGGCGCAAGGTGTGATCGACTACGCCTTTTTTCACAAAAGTGTCCCGCTCAACGCCTGGCAACTTTGCATGATGAAATATCACAGAATCAGCGATTTAGCGTGCAATGCACAAAGGTGCCAACAACCCGCTATTGATAACGCAAATGTGCAAGATTATTCGCCAGATTAGGGTGATGAAATAAAAGAAAATCGCTTTAAACGGTGGCTCTAATAGGGTTATATCAGATCAACAGCACAAACCCGCGATTTGCACAAATGTGCAGGAGCCTGCAGATGACCATGGAAAACAGCGATGATATCCGGTTGATTGTCAAAATCGCCCAGCTCTATTACGAGCAGGATATGACTCAGGCGCAAATCGCTCGCGAGCTGGGGATCTATCGCACCACCATCAGTCGCCTGCTGAAGCGCGGCCGCGAGCAGGGCATTGTTACCATCGCCATCAACTATGACTACAATGAAAACCTGTGGCTCGAGCAACAGCTCAAGCAAAAATTTGGCCTGAAAGAGGCGGTGGTTGCCAGCAGCGATGGGCTGCTGGAAGAAGAACAGCTGAGTGCGATGGGCCAGCATGGCGCCCTGCTTGTCGATCGGTTGCTGGAGCCAGGCGATATCATCGGTTTTTCATGGGGCCGCGCCGTGCGTTCGCTGGTGGAGAACCTGCCGCAGGCCAGCCAGTCACGCCAGGTGATCTGCGTCCCCATCATCGGCGGGCCTTCCGGTAAACTGGAGAGCCGCTACCATGTGAACACCTTAACCTACGGCGCGGCAGCCAGACTGAAAGCGGAATCCCACCTTGCCGATTTTCCAGCCCTGCTGGATAACCCGCTGATCCGCAACGGCATCATGCAGTCCCAGCACTTTAAAACCATCTCATCCTACTGGGACAGCCTGGATGTGGCGCTGGTGGGTATTGGTTCACCGGCCATTCGCGACGGCGCAAACTGGCACGCCTTCTACGGCAGCGAAGAGAGCGACGATCTCAACGCCCGCCACGTCGCCGGGGATATCTGTTCGCGTTTCTACGATATTAACGGCGGGTTAGTCGATACCAATATGAGCGAAAAAACCCTGTCGATCGAAATGGCGAAGCTGCGCCAGGCTCGCTATTCCATCGGCATCGCCATGGGGGAAGAGAAATACTCTGGCATTCTTGGCGCATTGCACGGACGCTATATTAATTGTCTGGTGACAAACAGAGAAACGGCTGAGTTATTACTGAAATAACACACAGGATATGATTTCACGCAGCACCCGCTGCGGGGGATCCCTTTATCTAAAGAAATGGGAGTGAATAATGAATACCTGGTTAAATTTAAAAGATAACGTCATTATCGTGACCGGCGGCGCCTCGGGAATTGGGCTGGCCATTGTCGATGAATTATTATCACAAGGTGCTCATGTCCAGATGATTGATATTCATGGCGGCGATCGTCATCACAATGGCGATAATTATCACTTCTGGCCGACGGATATTTCCAGCGCGACAGAGGTGCAACAGACTATCGATGCCATTATTCAGCGCTGGTCGCGTATCGATGGTTTGGTCAATAACGCTGGCGTGAATTTCCCGCGTTTATTAGTCGACGAAAAAGCACCGGCCGGCCGCTATGAATTAAACGAAGCCGCTTTTGAAAAAATGGTCAATATCAACCAGAAAGGGGTGTTTTTCATGTCGCAGGCGGTGGCGCGTCAAATGGTCAAACAGCGCGCCGGTGTGATTGTCAATGTCTCTTCGGAGAGCGGCCTGGAAGGCTCTGAAGGTCAAAGCTGCTACGCCGCGACCAAGGCCGCGCTCAACAGCTTTACCCGCTCCTGGTCCAAAGAATTGGGTAAATATGGGATCCGCGTGGTCGGCGTTGCGCCGGGGATCCTCGAAAAAACCGGTCTGCGGACACCGGAATATGAAGAGGCGCTGGCCTGGACGCGCAATATCACCGTCGAGCAACTTCGCGAGGGATATACCAAAAACGCCATTCCCATCGGGCGGGCAGGAAAGCTCTCGGAAGTGGCTGATTTTGTTTGCTATCTCTTGTCAGCGCGCGCCAGCTACATCACCGGAGTCACCACTAACATTGCCGGCGGAAAAACGCGCGGGTAAGGAGGCAGTATGGTTCACGCTATCTTCTGCGCCCACGGCCAGCTGGCCGGGGCCATGCTTGATTCGGTATGCATGGTCTACGGCGAGGTTAACGTCAGCGCCGTCGCGTTTGTCCCCGGCGAAAACGCGGCGGATATCGCCATTAACCTGGAAAAGTTAGTAAGCGCCCACACCGATGAGGAGTGGGTAATCGCGGTAGATTTGCAGTGCGGAAGCCCATGGAATGCCGCAGCTGGGCTGGCAATGCGTCACCCGCAGATCCGGGTGATTAGCGGCCTGTCGCTGCCGCTGGCGCTCGAGCTGGTGGATAACCAGCATACCCTGAGCGCCGATGACTTATGCCAGCATCTGCAGGCCATCGCCAGTCAGTGCTGTGTGGTCTGGCAGCAGCCAGAAACCGTTGAGGAGGAGTTCTGATGCAAATTACCCTCGCCCGTATTGATGACCGACTGATTCATGGCCAGGTCACCACCGTGTGGTCAAAAGTCGCCAACGCCCAGCGGATAATTATCTGCAATGACGATGTATTTAACGATGAGGTTCGCCGGACCCTGTTGCGCCAGGCGGCTCCGCCAGGCATGAAGGTAAACGTTGTCAGTCTGGAAAAAGCGGTTGCGGTCTATCATAACCCGCAATATCAGGACGAGACCGTCTTTTATTTATTTACCAATCCACACGATGTTTTAACGATGGTGCGCCAGGGCGTGCAGATCGCCACGTTAAATATTGGTGGCATGGCCTGGCGACCCGGTAAAAAACAGCTAACCAAAGCCGTTTCTTTGGATCCGCAGGATATTCAGGCATTCCGTGAACTCGATAAACTGGGCGTAAAACTCGATTTACGCGTGGTCGCATCAGATCCGTCAGTCAATATTCTCGACAAAATTAACGAAACAGCTTTCTGCGAATAAAAAATAGCGCCTGTTGTGATATGCCGTAGCAGGCAGGATGACTCACACCTTAAAGGTCAAAAATTATGGAAATTAGTACCCTACAGATAATAGCCATATTTATTTTTTCCTGTATTGCCGGAATGGGCAGCGTGCTGGATGAATTTCAGACCCATCGGCCCCTTATCGCCTGTACCGTGATTGGCCTCATCCTGGGCGATTTAAAAACCGGGGTTATGCTCGGCGGTACGCTGGAGCTGATCGCCCTCGGCTGGATGAACGTGGGGGCAGCGCAGTCGCCAGATTCGGCGCTGGCCAGCATTATCTCCGCCATTCTGGTGATTGTGGGCCACCAGAGCATTGCCACCGGTATCGCCATTGCTCTGCCGGTGGCCGCCGCCGGGCAGGTGCTGACCGTTTTCGCCCGTACCATTACCGTGGTGTTCCAGCACGCCGCGGACAAAGCGGCCGAGGAGGCGCGCTTTCGCACCATCGACCTGCTGCATGTCTCCGCACTGGGGGTGCAGGCACTGCGCGTGGCAATCCCGGCGCTGGTGGTCTCGCTGTTCGTTAGCGCGGACATGGTCAGCAGTATGCTCAGCGCGATCCCGGAATTCGTCACCCGCGGCCTGCAGATTGCCGGTGGTTTCATTGTCGTCGTGGGCTACGCGATGGTGCTGCGAATGATGGGCGTGAAGTACCTGATGCCCTTCTTTTTCCTCGGTTTTCTCGCCGGGGGTTATCTCGACTTCAGCCTGCTGGCCTTCGGCGGCGTGGGCGTCATCATCGCGCTGATCTACATCCAGCTCAATCCACAGTGGCGTAAGGCTGAACCCGCCGCCTCCACTGCCCCCTCTGCCCCCGCCCTTGACCAGCTTGACGACTAATGGAGCCGAAAATGGAACAGAAAAAAATCACGCAAGGCGACCTGGTGAGCATGTTTCTCCGCTCCAACCTCCAGCAGGCCTCCTTTAACTTCGAACGTATTCATGGCCTGGGATTTTGCTACGACATGATCCCGGCGATCAAACGCCTGTATCCGCTCAAAGCCGATCAGGTCGCGGCGCTGAAGCGTCATCTGGTGTTCTTTAATACCACGCCGGCGGTGTGTGGCCCGGTGATCGGCGTCACCGCCGCCATGGAGGAGGCCCGGGCTAACGGCGCGGCCATTGACGATGGCGCTATCAACGGCATCAAAGTGGGTCTGATGGGCCCGCTGGCCGGCGTCGGCGACCCGCTGGTCTGGGGCACGCTGCGGCCGATTACCGCGGCCCTTGGCGCCTCGCTGGCCCTCTCCGGCAATATTCTGGGACCTTTGTTATTTTTCTTTATTTTCAATGCAGTGCGGCTGGCAATGAAGTGGTACGGCCTGCAACTGGGCTTCCGTAAAGGGGTCAATATCGTCAGCGATATGGGCGGTAACCTGTTGCAGAAGCTGACCGAAGGCGCCTCCATTCTCGGCCTGTTTGTCATGGGGGTGCTGGTGACCAAATGGACCACCATCAATGTGCCGCTGGTGGTGTCCCAAACGCCCGGTGCAGACGGCGCCACCGTCACGATGACCGTCCAGAACATCCTCGATCAGCTCTGCCCCGGCCTGCTGGCGCTGGGCCTGACGCTACTGATGGTGCGTCTGCTGAACAAGAAAGTGAATCCGGTCTGGCTGATTTTCGCCCTTTTCGGCTTAGGCATTATCGGCAACGCCCTCGGCTTTCTGTCCTGATTATTCCGCCCCGGCGATGCCGGGGTGACGTCAACAACATAGCCCCGAAAGATGAAGGGGATGAGGTGGTTTATGCAAACAACAACGGCCCTGCGCCTGTATGGCAAACGAGACCTGCGCCTGGAAACCTTTACCCTCCCGGCGATGCAGGACGATGAGATCCTCGCCCGGGTGGTCACGGACAGCCTGTGTCTTTCCTCATGGAAAGAGGCCAATCAGGGTGCCGATCATAAAAAGGTGCCAGATGATGTGGCCACCAGGCCCATTATTATCGGTCATGAATTCTGCGGCGAAATCCTTGCCGTCGGTAAAAAGTGGCAGCATAAGTTTCAGCCAGGGCAGCGCTACGTGATTCAGGCCAACCTGCAGTTGCCCGACCGACCCGACTGCCCCGGCTACTCATTCCCATGGATCGGTGGCGAAGCCACCCATGTGGTGATCCCCAATGAGGTGATGGCGCAGGATTGCCTGCTCACCTGGGAGGGGGATACCTGGTTTGAAGGATCGCTGGTGGAGCCGCTCTCCTGCGTCATTGGCGCTTTCAACGCCAATTATCATCTGCAGGAGGGGAGTTACAACCACGTGATGGGGATCCGTCCTCAGGGACGCACTCTGATCCTGGGCGGGACGGGGCCGATGGGGCTGCTGGCTATCGACTATGCGCTGCACGGCCCCATCAATCCTTCACTACTGGTAGTGACCGATACCAATAAGCCGAAGCTCAGCTACGCCCGCCGTCATTACCCCTCTGAGCCGCAGACGCTGATCCACTACCTCGACGGCCATGAGGCCAGTCGCGATACGCTGCTGGCGCTCAGCGGCGGCCATGGCTTCGACGATATCTTCGTGTTTGTGCCAAACGAACAGCTGATCACCCTGGCCTCCTCGTTGCTGGCCCCGGACGGCTGCCTGAATTTCTTTGCTGGCCCCCAGGATAAGCAATTCAGCGCCCCGATCAACTTCTACGACGTGCACTACGCCTTTACCCACTACGTCGGCACCTCCGGCGGTAATACTGACGATATGCGCGCCGCGGTGGCGCTGATGCAGGCGAAAAAGGTCCAGACGGCGAAAGTGGTCACCCATATTCTCGGCCTGAACGCCGCGGGCGAAACCACCCTCGATCTGCCTGCCGTCGGCGGGGGAAAAAAGCTGGTGTATACCGGAAAAGCCTTCCCGCTCACGCCGCTGGGCGAGATCGCCGATCCCGAACTGGCAGCGATTGTGGCGCGTCACCATGGGATCTGGTCCCAGGAGGCTGAAGCGTATCTGCTGGCCCACGCGGAGGATATTACGCATGATTAACCGCGATACGCTGCTGTGCATCTCCCTGGCGGGTCGCCCCGGCAACTTCGGCACCCGCTTTCATAACTATCTGTATGACAAGCTGGGATTGAACTACCTCTACAAAGCCTTTACGACTAAGGATATTGAGGCGGCGGTAAAAGGGGTTCGCGCATTGGGTATCCGCGGCTGTGCGGTCTCCATGCCGTTTAAAGAGAGCTGCATACCGTTTCTTGACGCGATCGATCCGTCAGCAAAAGTCATCGACTCCGTCAACACCATCGTCAATGACGACGGGAAGTTAACCGGGCTAAACACCGATTACATCGCGGTCAAAAGCCTGATCGCCAGCCATCGGCTCGATACCAACGCCAGAGTGATGATTCAGGGTAGCGGCGGCATGGGGAAAGCCGTCATTGCCGCCTTCCGTGATGCCGGTTTCCGCGACGTGATCATTGCGGCCCGCAATCGCCAGCGCGGCCTGGCGCTGGCAAAACAGTATGGCTTTCAGTGGCAGCCCCTGCCGGAAGGGATCGCAGCCGAGATTCTGGTCAATGTCACACCGCTGGGCATGGCAGGGGGAGCGGAAAGTAACACGCTGGCGTTCAGCAAGGCCATGGTGGCCCAGGCCAGCGTCGTGTTTGACGTGGTCGCGTTGCCGGCGGAAACTCCGCTGATCCGCCTGGCGCAACAACGGGGTAAGCAAACCATCAGCGGTGCGGAAGTCATTGCCCTGCAAGCTGTCGAGCAGTTCGCCCTTTATACCGGCGTACGACCGGATAACGCGCTGGTGGCAGAAGCCTCGGCGTTTGCCAGAAGCTAGGATGTCCCTCCCGGGAAGGCGTCAGCCACGTCCCGGGAGGGCTACCTCGCCAGAAAAGAAGCGACATAGACGGAAAAATAATCCGTCTCAGTAGTCATCCCGTTCGTCGTCTTCATCCGGCTGCTCCATCACGCTGTAAGCCACTGAGCAGAACAGGCTGTTCAGACGCTTCATATCCCCCAGCAGCGCCAGGTGCAACGTACTGGTTTCGATACTCTGCACGTTCTGCTGATGCAGACGGTCAACGTGCGCATGCGAGTAACGGCGGTTAAGAATGCGGAACCGGTGTTTGCTGCGCCGCAGACGGCGGGCGCTGGGTACATCGCTGGAGAAGAAGACCGACATCGCCAGCTGCAGATTGCTGAGCAACAGATCGTACAGCGCATCCAGCTCCTTTAACCCTTCCACCGAGAAGGCGCGCCGCGCCGCCAGCGATTTATCGGCGATCTCGCTGCCCATCCGCTCGACGATATCGGACGCCTGCTCGAGGTTTAGCGACATCTCAATGATTTCCGCCCAGCGCCGGGACTCCTCCTCCGCCAGCTCATCCTTTGGCATTCGCGCCAGATAGAGCTTAATGGCGGTGTAGAGCACGTTGATATCGTCCGCCATACGACGTAGCTCTTTCTCCTGACGCGGTTCGCCATGCATCACTTTATGCAGGCTCCCCAGCATCTGCTCCATCGCATCTCCAATGCGCAGCGTCTCGCGCGCGGCATTGGCCAGCGCCAGCGCTGGCGTATCCAGCGCCGACGGGTCAAGATGCTTGGGTTTCAGCTGGTTATCCAGCTCGGGCTCATCGCGGATCATACGCTGGCACAGCTTCGCCATCGGTCCGGCAAAGGGCACCATCGCGATGCAGCGCAGCAGGTTATAAAAGACGTGGAAGTAGATAACCAGCTCAGACTCCGCCAACGGCAGCTTGTGCATCGCCGCGGCCAGCGGATGGACAAATGGCAGAATAATCAGGCTCCCCACCAGCTTAAACAGCAGGCTACCCAGCGCCACGCGGCGCGCCGCCGCGTTTGCCGCGCTGTTGTTGAGCATCGCCAACAGCCCGGAGCCCAGGTTG
This sequence comes from Klebsiella variicola, assembly GCF_000828055.2. Lineage (NCBI taxonomy): Bacteria > Pseudomonadati > Pseudomonadota > Gammaproteobacteria > Enterobacterales > Enterobacteriaceae > Klebsiella > Klebsiella variicola. The sequence continues at coordinate 5,211,157 of NZ_CP010523.2, forward strand.
GCGCCAATTACCAGGCACAGCGCCACCGGGAAGGAGATTGCTCCCGCCGCGGTCAGCGTCGCCGTCAGCAGCACCGCCGCCAGGCTGGAGTAGCTGATGATCGCGAATACGGCGCCAATTAAGGCATCCAGCATGATATCGCCGGTCAGCGAGGCGAAAATCACCTGCACGCCGTTGGCCTGGGTGATGGGGTTCACGGCCTGCACAATCAGCTCCAGGGCCAGCAGGATCAGCCCCAGACCAATCCCCACTCGCCCCAGCTGCCCGGCGCGGGTTTGCTTGCGGCCAAGGAAGAAGATCACCCCGATAAAAATGAGTAGCGGCGATAGCCACGACAGGTCGAAGGTCAGCACCCTCGCCATCAGCGCCGTCCCGACGTCGGCCCCCAGCACCATTACCAGCGCTGGCGTCAGGCCCACCAGATCCTGGGCGACAAACGAGGTCACCAGCATGGTGGTGGCATTGCTGCTTTGCACCAGCGCAGTGACGCCAAGACCCGCGCAGAAGGCGAGCGGCTTTTTCTCTACGCTGCTACTGAGAACGGTACGCAGGCGAGCGCCATAGACGCGCATCACCCCGGTACGCACAATATGCGTGCCCCACACCAGCAGAGCAACCGCGGACAACAGGTGTAGCAGAGTTAACACGGAATCAGCTTCTCCTTATCGTTATAGGTTTTCCGAAGATCAGGAACCTCTCTCAGTATAAGGGGTTAACCTCAATAAAGAGACAAGGCGCTCACAGAGCGCCTTGTTTGTTGTAAGGAAAGGTGACGATTTAGTCGGCATCATAGCCCAGATTAGGCGCTAACCAGCGCTCGACTTCCGCCGGGGTCATCCCTTTACGCAGCGCGTAGTCTTCGACCTGGTCGCGCTGGATCTGCGCCACGGCGAAGTACTTGCTGTCCGGATGGCTGAAGTACCAGCCGGAAACCGATGCCCCCGGCCACATGGCGAACGATTCGGTCAGCTTCATGCCGGTATGGGCTTCGACGTCCAGCAGCTGCCAGATGGTGCCTTTTTCGGTGTGCTCCGGACAGGCCGGATACCCCGGCGCCGGACGGATCCCCTGGTAATTCTCGCGAATAAGTTCCTCATTGCTGAGGTTCTCATTGGCCGCATACCCCCAGTAGACCTTACGCACTTTCTCGTGCAGATACTCGGCGAAGGCTTCCGCCAGACGATCGGCGATGGCCTTGATCATGATCTTGTTATAGTCATCATGCTGCGCTTCATAGGCGTCCGCCAGCGCGTCCTCTTCCAGGCCGCCGGTCACGGCAAAGGCGCCGATGTAGTCCGCCTTGCCGCTCAGCTTCGGCGCGACAAAATCGGCGAGGCAGTAGTTCGCGAAGCCGACCTTCTCCGTCTGCTGGCGCAGATGATGGCTCACCATCAGCACGTGGGTGCGGGTTTCATCGCGATAAATTTCAATATCGTCGCCCACGCGGTTGGCCGGGAACAACCCGACCACGCCGCGCGGGTTCAGGGTTTTCTCTGCGCTGAGTTTATCTAACAAATCGTTGGCGTCTTTGAACAGGCGCTGTGCCTCTTCGCCCACCACTTCATCTTCCAGAATCCGCGGGTATTTACCCGCCAGCGACCAGGTCATGAAGAACGGCGTCCAGTCGATGTAGTTGCGCAGCGTCTCGATGCTCGCTTCCACCTCCTGTACCCCCAGGCGATGGGCCACCGGCGGCGTGTAGCTCTCCCAGTCGAAGGCCAGATCGTTTTCCCGCGCGGCGGCCAGGGTCACCGGCGGCGTGCGCGGTTTTTTACGCCCATGCTGAATACGCACGGTCTCATACTCTTTACGCGTGCGGGCGACAAAATCATCGCGCTGCGTATCCGAGAGCAGCGCAGCCACCACCCCGACGGTGCGCGAGGCGTTCTGTACGTAAACGGTCGGGCCACTGTAGTTCTGCTCGATTTTCACCGCCGTATGCGCTTTCGAGGTAGTCGCGCCACCGATCAGCAGCGGGATGGTAAAGCCCTGGCGCTCCATCTCTTTCGCCACGTTAACCATCTCGTCCAGTGACGGGGTAATCAGCCCGGAAAGGCCGATCAGATCCGCATTGACCTCTTTGGCGGTTTTGAGAATTTTATCCGCCGGGACCATCACGCCAAGATCGATAATTTCGTAGTTATTGCACTGCAGCACCACGCCGACAATGTTTTTACCGATGTCGTGAACGTCGCCTTTTACGGTGGCAATCACCATTTTGCCGTTACTGGAGCCCTGTTCTTTGCTGGCTTCGATATAAGGTTCGAGGTAGGCCACCGCCTGTTTCATCACGCGAGCGGATTTCACCACCTGCGGCAGGAACATTTTACCTTCGCCGAACAGGTCGCCGACCACGTTCATGCCGTCCATCAGCGGCCCTTCAATCACCTCAATCGGGCGGGCAGCCTGCTGACGCGCCTCTTCGGTGTCCTGTTCGATAAATTCGGTAATGCCCTTCACCAGCGAATATTCGAGACGCTTTTTCACGTCCCAGCTGCGCCATTCCGCCTGCTGAGCATTCGCGCCGTCGTCCGCTTTGCTGCCGCGATATTTTTCCGCCAGCTCAAGTAACCGTTCGGTACTGTCATCGCGGCGGTTAAGGATCACATCTTCGACCGCGTCGCGCAGCTCGCCCGGCAGATCGTCGTAAATCGCCAGCTGGCCGGCGTTGACGATCCCCATATCCATGCCGTTACGGATCGCATAGTAGAGGAACACGGCGTGGATCGCCTCACGTACCGGGTCATTACCGCGGAACGAGAAAGACACGTTGGAGACGCCGCCGGAGATCAGCGCATGCGGCAGCTCGCGCTTAATGTCTTCACAGGCGCCGATAAAGTCCTGCGCATAGTTGTTGTGCTCTTCGATACCGGTCGCTACCGCAAATATATTGGGGTCAAAGATGATATCTTCTGGCGGGAAGCCGACCTCTTCGGTAAGAATTTTGTAAGCGCGACGGCAAATCTCAATTTTGCGTTCGCGGGTGTCGGCCTGGCCGACTTCGTCAAAGGCCATCACCACTACCGCGGCGCCATAGCGGCGAACCAGCTTCGCATGGTGGATAAAGGGTTCGACGCCCTCTTTCATCGAAATCGAGTTAACAATGCCTTTGCCCTGAATGCATTTCAGACCCTTTTCAATGACTTCCCACTTGGAGGAGTCGATCATGATCGGCACGCGGGCAATGTCCGGCTCGCCGGCAATCAGGTTGAGGAAGCGCACCATCGCCGCTTCCGCGTCGAGCATCCCCTCATCCATGTTGATATCGATAATCTGCGCGCCGCTTTCGACCTGCTGACGGGCAACGTCCAGCGCTTCGCTGTACTTCTCTTCTTTGATCAAGCGCTTAAATTTCGCCGAGCCGGTGACGTTGGTACGTTCGCCGACGTTAACGAACAGGCTGTCGTCGCCGATGTTCAGCGGCTCCAGGCCGGCGAGGCGGCAGGCCACCGGCAGTTCCGGCAACTGGCGCGGCGGTAAACCGGCCACCGCCCGGCTCATAGCGGCAATATGCTCCGGGGTCGTACCGCAGCAGCCGCCGACGATATTGAGGAAACCGGCTTCCGCCCATTCGCGAATTTGCGTCGCCATGGTGTCGGCATCCAGATCGTATTCACCGAAGGCGTTGGGCAGACCGGCGTTCGGGTGCGCCGTGACGTAGCATTCGGCGATGCGCGACAGCTCCTGGACATACTGCCGCAGTTCGTCCGGCCCGAGGGCGCAGTTCAGACCAAACGATAAGGCTTCGGCGTGACGCAGCGAGTTATAAAAGGCTTCGGTGGTCTGTCCGGAAAGCGTGCGGCCGGACGCATCGGTGATGGTGCCGGAGATCATCAGCGGCAGGTCAACGCCCAGCGCCTCCAGCTCCTCTTTCACCGCATAGATGGCCGCTTTGGCGTTCAGAGTATCAAATACCGTTTCAATCAGGATCAGATCCACGCCACCTTCCACCAGCGCCCGGGTGGATTCGCGATAGGCGGCCACCAGCTGGTCAAAGGTAATATTACGGAACGCCGGATCGTTCACATCAGGCGAAATAGAGGCGGTACGGTTGGTCGGGCCAAGCACGCCCGCGACGTAGCGCGGTTTTTCCGGCGTGCGGGCCGTCCAGGCGTCGGCGCTGGCGCGGGCCAGCTTCGCCGCGGCAAAGTTGATCTCGGCCGACAGGGATTCCATCTGGTAATCCGCCATCGCGATGGTCGTCGAGTTAAAGGTGTTGGTCTCAATGATATCCGCACCGGCCTCGAAGTAGGCGTCGTGGATCTCGCGGATCACCTCGGGCTTGCTGAGCACCAGCAGGTCGTTGTTGCCTTTCAGGTCGCACGGCCAGTCAGCAAAGCGCTCACCGCGAAAGTCCTGCTCACTCAGACGATAGCCCTGGATCATGGTGCCCATGCCCCCATCCAGAACCAGAATACGTTCTTTTAACTGCTGATGCAGTTGCTCAACTTTGCTGCTCACACTTGCTCCCGACAACGCTCAACTCAGGCCAAATAGCCAACAAACCATACTGGCATAAACCACCGGAGCGGAAAAGACAACAACAGGCAATATGAGACATGTTCAGCTTCACTCCTCCGATGAGTCCGGTTGTGATTGCATTATCGCCAAATAAAACGAAAATCATTTCCACGATACAGAAAAAGGAGTCCGCGATGGCCACTACCCCCGTTCCCGCGAAACGCGGCAGAAAACCCGCGGCTGCCACCGCCCAGCAGGCTGGCGGTCAGGTTCAGTCGCTGACCCGCGGCCTGAAATTGCTCGAATGGATTGCCGAGTCTCACAGCAGCGTCGCGCTGACCGAGCTGGCGCAGCAGGCGGGTCTGCCCAACTCCACCACCCACCGCCTGCTGACCACCATGCAGCAGCTGGGTTTCGTCCGCCAGGTCGGCGAGCTGGGCCACTGGGCCGTCGGGGCGCATGCCTTCGTGGTGGGCAGCAGCTTTCTGCAAAGCCGCAATCTGCTGGCGATTGTCCACCCGATCCTGCGCCAGCTGATGGAAGATTCCGGTGAAACGGTGAATCTGGCGGTGCTTGACCAGAGCGACCACCAGGCGATCATTATCGACCAGGTGCAGTGCACCCAGCTGATGCGTATGTCGGCGCCGATCGGCGGTAAGCTGCCGATGCACGCCTCCGGCGCCGGGAAGGCGTTTCTCTCGCAATTAAGCGAAGAGCAGGTCACCAGCCTGCTGCACCGTAAAGGGCTGCATGCCTATACGCATGCCACGCTGGTCTCGCCGCTGCATCTGAAGGAAGATTTAGCGCAGACCCGCAAGCGGGGCTACTCTTTCGATGACGAGGAGCACGCGCTCGGCCTGCGCTGCGTCGCCGCCTGCATTTATGATGAACATCGCGAACCGTTCGCGGCAATCTCCATCTCCGGGCCGATTTCACGCATGACCGATGACCGGGTGACCGAGCTGGGCGCGCTGGTGATCAAAGCGGCGAAGGAAGTGACGCTGGCGTATGGCGGGGTTAAATAAAAAAATGCCCCACAGGGGCATTTTAAGTAGGCCTGATAAGCGTAGCGCCATCAGGCAGATCGGCGCACCCTGCCGGATGGCGGCGTAAACACCTTATCCGGCCTACTGTCAGCGCCATAGCGCACGCTAAAACGCTGCTTGCGCCGGTAGGCGTAAACATCTTCCACATGGCCGTTTTTAATCCGCGTCTGCAGCTCGCGCCAGTAGTCCGCGCGCAGCAGGTCGGCATGCATCTCCTCAAACAGCGGCCCAACGCGCGGGTCGGCGCACAGCCAGTGGCGGAACTCCTCCGGAAACACATCCCCCGGCGAAACGCTGTACCACGGCTCGCTGGCCAGCTCATCTTCCGGATAGCGCGGCGGCGGGATCTGGCGGAAATTTACCTCTGTCATATAGCAAATTTCGTCATAGTCGTAGAACACCACCCGGCCGTGGCGGGTGACGCCGAAGTTTTTAAACAGCATATCGCCGGGAAAGATGTTGGCGGCGGCCAGCTGGCGGATAGCATTACCATACTCTTCTACCGCATCACGCAATGCCTGGCCGTTAACCTGCTCCAGCCACAGGTTGAGCGGCACCATTCGCCGTTCAATATAGAGATGACTGATGACGATGCGGTCGCCGAGATCGGTAAGTTTGTTCCCCGCTTCCGCCTGCAACAGCGCCAGCAGCCCCGGCGCGATTTGCCGTTTATCCAGCACGAAATTTTCAAACTCCTGGGTATCCGCCATCCGCCCGACGCGGTCGTGTTCCTTTACCAGCTGATAGCAGGCGCGCACGTGGGCGGCGGTCACCTCTTTCTGCGGCGCGAAGCGGTCTTTGATCACCTTAAACACCCGGTCAAACCCCGGCAGGGTAAACACCAGCATCACCATCCCGCGAATGCCCGGCGCTTCAATAAACTGCTCATCGCAGCGAGTAATGTAGTGTAAATATTCGCGATAGCTTTCGGTTTTGGCGTGCTTCTGACAGCCAATCGCCATGTACAGCTCGGCCGTCGTTTTGCCCGGCAGGATCTCACGCAGCCATTCCACCAGAGCGCCGGGCAACGGCGCATAAACCATAAAATAGGAACGCGCGAAGCCAAAAACGATGCTTGCTTCGGCATGGGTGGTCAGGCAGGTGTCAACAAACAGCTCACCCTCATCGCTGCGGTGGATCGGCAGCAAAAAAGGCAGCGTCGCCATCGGCATGACCAGTTTGCCCACCAGCCAGGCGGCTTTATTCCGGTAGAACAGTTCATTGGCGACCTGCAGATGACAGGTGGCGAGCAGTTCCTCCCCCAGCGCCTCCTGCAGACTGGCAATGATATAGCCGATGTCCCGCGCTTTGTTCTGCCACGGCAGCCGCAGCGGCAAATCGGACAGTACTTTGCCCAGCAGGTGCGACCAGCCGCGTTCCGGAAAGAAATCTTTCGCCAGCGGTCGCGGTAGGGTGCGAAAGGGACGCTCGGGCTGCGAACTGAAAATAAAGAGCCGCTCGGGGGTCAGCGAGCGGTGGTCAAACAGTCGGCAGTAGACCGAATTGAAAAAGCTCTCGGCAATTTCAAAGCGAGGGTAATCCGGCAACAGTTGGGTGTACTGCTGTTTCACCCGCAAAAGAAAATCGACGTCGGTACTTTTCCCTTCGGTAATGCAGCGCAGCTGCTCTACCACCAGGCCAACGTGGTGATCGTAGAGATGGATACGCTGCTTCATCGCCTGCTGTACGGCGTGCCAGTCAGCCTGTTCAAAGCGCTGCTGCGCGCCGGAGGTCACCTCCAGGAAACGCCCGTACTGGGCGTCGAATCCCTGTAAAATGGTTTGGGCAATCAGTAGTTCCAGGCCACGCGTCATCGCTTTCCCCCATCCGGCACCACGTCATGCCGGATGGCGCGCTCGCTTATCCGGCCTGCATCCCTTCCCAGGCCCGGCCAGCGTCGCGCCGCCGGGCATGGCTCAAAACTGATCTTCTTCGGTCGAGCCGGTCAGCGCCGTCACCGATGAGGCGCCGCCCTGGATAATGGTAGTGACTTTGTCGAAGTAGCCAGTGCCCACCTCCTGCTGGTGCGAGACGAAGCTATAGCCTTCCGGCGCGGCAGCGAATTCCGGCTGCTGCACTTTCTCAACATAGTGGCGCATCCCCTCACCCTGAGCGTAGGCATGGGCGAGGTCGAACATGTTGAACCACATGCTGTGGATCCCGGCGAGGGTAATAAACTGGTATTTGTATCCCATGTCCGACAGCTGCTGCTGGAAGCTGGCGATGGTTTTATCATCGAGATTTTTCTTCCAGTTAAACGACGGCGAGCAGTTATAGGCCAGCAGTTTGCCAGGGAAACGCGCATGGATAGCCTCAGCAAAGCGGCGCGCCTGCTCAAGATCCGGTTTCGACGTTTCGCACCACACCAGATCCGCATACGGCGCATAAGCCAGCCCGCGACTGATCGCCTGCTCGATCCCGGCGTGGGTGCGGAAGAACCCTTCGCTGGTGCGATCCCCGGTAATAAACTCACGATCGTACGGATCGCAGTCAGAGGTAATTAAATCGGCCGCATCGGCATCGGTACGGGCGATCACCAGCGTCGGGACCCCCATCACGTCGGCTGCCAGACGCGCCGCCACCAGCTTCTGAATCGCCTCCTGGGTCGGGACCAGCACTTTACCGCCCATATGACCGCACTTCTTCACTGACGCCAGCTGATCTTCGAAATGAACCGCCGCTGCACCGGCTTCAATCATCGATTTCATCAGCTCAAAGGCGTTAAGGACGCCGCCAAAACCGGCCTCCGCATCCGCCACGATCGGCAGGAAGTAGTCGATATAACGCGGATCGTTCGGTTCAATCCCGACCGACCACTGGATCTGATCGGCACGACGGAAAGTGTTGTTGATCCGATCCACCACCGCCGGTACCGAGTTGGCCGGATACAGCGATTGATCCGGATACATGCTGGACGCCAGGTTAGCATCCGCCGCCACCTGCCAGCCGGAGAGATAAATGGCTTCGATACCCGCCTTCGCCTGCTGCAAAGCCTGGCCGCCGGTCAGCGCGCCGAGACTGTTGACGTACCCTTTTTTCGCCTCACCGTGCAGCAGACGCCACATTTTCGCCGCGCCAAGCTGCGCCAGCGTGCATTCCGGATTCACCGAGCCGCGTAACTTCACCACCTCTTCCGCGCTGTACGGGCGGGTAATGCCTTCCCAGCGCGGGTTCGTCCACTCTTTATTTAATTCTTCGATTTGTTGGGTACGGGTTTTCATGTGCAGATGCTCCATATAATTTCCTGGCTCCCCAGGCGCATTGGTGAAGGACTAAATGGCGAACCACACCATCTGGCGATCAGGCCAGCAGGCGGTAGCCCGGTAATGTCAGAAAATCAATTAGCTCGTCGGAGGTGGTGATCTGCTCCATCAGTCGCGCCGCATCGTCAAAGCGGCCGTGGCTGAAACGGTGCTCTCCCAGCTCCTCCTGAATCACCATCAGCTCTTCCGCCAGCCACTGGCGGAACAGCGCCTTCGTGACCGGGGTGCCGTCGTTCAGGGTTTTCTGATGATGGATCCACTGCCAGATAGAGGTGCGCGAGATCTCGGCCGTCGCGGCGTCTTCCATCAGGCCATAAATCGGGACGCAACCGTTGCCGGAGATCCAGGCTTCGATGTACTGCACCGCCACGCGAATGTTGGCGCGCATCCCGGCTTCCGTGCGCTCGCCCTCGCAGGGGGCCAGCAGCTGTTCGGCGGTAATTGGCGCATCCGCGCTCCGGGTGACCGAGAGCTGATTCGGCTTATCGCCCAGTACGCGGTTAAACACCGCCATAGCGGTATCCGCCAGCCCCGGGTGGGCAATCCAGGTGCCATCGTGACCATTGTTCGCCTCCAGCTCTTTATCGGCGGTGACTTTGCTCAGCACCTGACGGTTACGTTCGGCATCTTTGCTCGGGATAAACGCCGCCATGCCGCCCATCGCAAACGCACCGCGTTTGTGGCAGGTCTTAATCAACAACCGTGAGTAGGCGCTGAGGAACGGTTTATCCATCGTCACCACCTGACGGTCAGGCAACACGCGGTCCGGATGGTTTTTCAGCGTTTTGATATAGCTGAAGATGTAGTCCCAACGGCCACAGTTCAGGCCAACAATATGGTCGCGCAGCGCATGCAGGATCTCATCCATCTGGAACACCGCTGGCAGCGTCTCAATCAGCAGCGTGGCCTTGATGGTGCCGCGCGGCAGGTCAAAGCGATCTTCCGTAAAGCTAAAGACATCGTTCCACCATGCCGCCTCCTGCCAGGCCTGGGTTTTTGGCAGATAGAAGTAGGGACCGCTCCCCTTCGCCAGCAGCGCCTGGTAGTTATGAAAAAAATAGAGCACAAAATCGAACAGACTGCCGGGGATGGCCTCATTACGCCAGGTGACGTGCTTTTCCGGCAGGTGCAGGCCGCGCACACGGCATACCAGCACAGCGGGATTGGGCTGCAGCTGGTAGATTTTGCCGGCCTCGTTGGTGTAGCTAATAGTCCCGTTCACGGCATCACGCAGGTTAATTTGGCCATCAATGACTTTACGCCAGTCAGGCGCCAGCGAATCCTCAAAGTCCGCCATAAAGACTTTGACGTTGGCATTCATCGCGTTAATGACCATTTTGCGTTCAACGGGACCGGTGATTTCAACACGGCGATCCTGCAAATCCGCCGGGATACCGCGGATGGTCCAGTTTCCATTTCTAATGGAAGCGGTTTCCGAAATAAAGTCAGGAAGTACACCTTGATCAATGGCCTGCTGCTGCTGCTGACGCGCGGCCAGTAGCTTATTACGCGCCGGCGCAAAGCGGCTCACCAGTTCCGTCAGAAATTCTACCGCCTCAGGCGTTAAGATCTGCTTCTCCTGCTCGCCATAGGGCTGACTAAAGGCCAGTTCATCGGTGATTGTCGCCTGCTGCGTCATTGTGCTGTTCCTCTTGGTTGATCCGCTGGAAGCGAGCGAGAGATCGTTGTGTAGTTTTCGCTCAGCACAATTAAGACTACTCAATTAATTTCCAAAATCAAAAACAATTTCCATTTTAATTTTAAAACAGACTTAACATATTGATAACAATGGAATTAAAGTTATCATCGAGCATGAAGTGAATTTCGGAAATAAAAAAGGCACCCGAAGGTGCCAGAGGCAAAGTGCTGAAACGCTTTAGGATCGTTTCGTGTAGAGTATTACTCCAGTGTAGGATTCATATGGCGCAGATCGTATGGTGTAATCTGGTAGACATAATAGTTAAGCCAGTTAGCAAACAGCAGATTGCCGTGGCTCCGCCAGGTGGCGCGCGGTTTGTTCTGCGGGTCGTTTTGCGGAAAATAGTTGTAAGGAACCTCTGGATTCAAACCGGCTTCCACATCGCGGAAATATTCGCTTGCCAGGGTATTGGCATCGTACTCCGGGTGGCCGGTAACAAAGGCGATGCGCTTATCTTTGCTGGCAAACAAATACGCATCGCCCTCTTCCGTCTCCGCGAGGATCTCGAGATCGGTGTAGTCGCGGATAAGTCCCGCCGGAAAATCAGCATAGCGTGAGTGCGGGGCCAGGAAAGAGTCGTCGAAACCGCGGGTCAGTAAGGCGTGTGGATGCAGAATATGGTGTTCATAAACGCCAGAAATCTTTTCGGCGCGGGTCTGCTTCGGAATGCCGTACAGAATATTCAGCGCGGCCTGAACCGCCCAACAGACGAACAACGTGGAGGTGACGTGATCCTTCGCCCACTCCAGCACCTGTTTGATCTGTGGCCAGTAAGCAACATCGTTAAACTCAACCAGGCCTAAGGGGGCACCGGTGACAATCAGGCCATCAAAATTCTGATCGCAGATCTCATCGAAATTGCAGTAAAAGTTATTCAGATGCTCCGCCGGCGTATTACGCGACTCACGCGCATCAATACGCAACAACTGGATGTCCACCTGCAGCGGAGAGTTCGACAGCAGACGCAGGAACTGATTTTCCGTCTCGATTTTCTTCGGCATCAGGTTGAGGATTAACACCTTCAGGGGGCGAATTTCCTGAGTCGTTGCACGTGTTGTCGTCATCACAAAGACGTTTTCATTGCGCAAGAAACTGACGGCTGGTAGCTCGTCCTGCACCCGAATTGGCATAACTGTATTACCTCATAGCATACGTATAAACGTTTAGACATCCAGATAGCTGAAGATAACCAGGAATCGGGTGAATGTCGAGTCTGCATGTTCACGGTGAGAAAATTTCACGGCGCGCATTGAGTTAGAATATAAGAATGAAGAAAAGGAGAAACTATGGTTATTAGCATCCGCCGTTCCCGGCCAGATGAAGGGGATAAACTGATTGCGATATGGTGTCGGTCGGTCGACGCCACGCACGATTTTCTGTCAAAAGCGTATCGAAAGGAGCTGGAGGAGATGGTACGCGCATTTTTACCGGAGGCTCCGCTGTGGGTGGCGGCTAACACCCAGGACCAGCCGATCGCCTTTATGCTGCTTACCGGAGAGCATATGGATGCGCTGTTCGTCGATCCGGATGTCCGCGGCTGCGGCGTGGGGAAATTGCTGATTGAGCATGCCCTGTCGTTAACGCCAAAGCTGACGACGAATGTGAATGAGCAGAATGAACAAGCGGTCGGGTTTTATCAGAGGATGGGTTTTAACGTGACAGGGCGTTCTGAGACGGACGATCTGGGGCAACCGTATCCGTTATTGAATTTGATACATGAGCAGCAGGCTGAAGCAGACTAAGATTGACGTCGCAACTGCTGACCCTTAGACAGGGACCTCCCCGGAGGCGGTGCTGCGCACCTTGTCCGGGCTACAGGTCGTGCAGGGCGGGTGCGAATCCGTAGCCCCGGTAAGCGCAGCGCCACCGGGGAGACATACCCACACAGCAAAAAACCCCGCACCTTTCGGGACGGGGTTCTTGTTAAAACGCAAAAACAAAAAGCTCAGTCTTTCGACTGAGCTTTCTGCTTTGTTTGATGCCTGGCAGTTCCCTACTCTCACATGGGGAGACCCCACACTACCATCGGCGCTACGGCGTTTCACTTCTGAGTTCGGCATGGGGTCAGGTGGGACCACCGCGCTAGTGCCGCCAGGCAAATTCTTTGTGATCAGTACGCAATTCTTTATCGCATCAGCCGCGTTGCCTGCGCTCGTAAAGTCAGTCACATACTTCAGTATGCTCCTTCCTTTACTTCGCTTGTCGCCTTGCTGCTGCGCAAATTATTGCGTACTCAACTCTGAATCTAAGCTGAAAATTCTCTCAAATCCGCCAAAACAGCTTCGGCGTTGTAAGGTTAAGCCTCACGGTTCATTAGTACCGGTTAGCTCAACGCATCGCTGCGCTTACACACCCGGCCTATCAACGTCATCGTCTTCAACGTTCCTTCAGGAGACTTATAGTCTCAGGGAGAACTCATCTCGGGGCAAGTTTCGTGCTTAGATGCTTTCAGCACTTATCTCTTCCGCATTTAGCTACCGGGCAGTGCCATTGGCATGACAACCCGAACACCAGTGATGCGTCCACTCCGGTCCTCTCGTACTAGGAGCAGCCCCCCTCAATTCTCCAGCGCCCACGGCAGATAGGGACCGAACTGTCTCACGACGTTCTAAACCCAGCTCGCGTACCACTTTAAATGGCGAACAGCCATACCCTTGGGACCTACTTCAGCCCCAGGATGTGATGAGCCGACATCGAGGTGCCAAACACCGCCGTCGATATGAACTCTTGGGCGGTATCAGCCTGTTATCCCCGGAGTACCTTTTATCCGTTGAGCGATGGCCCTTCCATTCAGAACCACCGGATCACTATGACCTGCTTTCGCACCTGCTCGCGCCGTCACGCTCGCAGTCAAGCTAGCTTATGCCATTGCACTAACCTCCTGATGTCCGACCAGGATTAGCTAACCTTCGTGCTCCTCCGTTACTCTTTGGGAGGAGACCGCCCCAGTCAAACTACCCACCAGACACTGTCCGCAACCCCGGTCAGGGGCCTACGTTAGAACATCAAACATTAAAGGGTGGTATTTCAAGGTTGGCTCCACGCAGACTGGCGTCCACGCTTCAAAGCCTCCCACCTATCCTACACATCAAGGCTCAATGTTCAGTGTCAAGCTATAGTAAAGGTTCACGGGGTCTTTCCGTCTTGCCGCGGGTACACTGCATCTTCACAGCGAGTTCAATTTCACTGAGTCTCGGGTGGAGACAGCCTGGCCATCATTACGCCATTCGTGCAGGTCGGAACTTACCCGACAAGGAATTTCGCTACCTTAGGACCGTTATAGTTACGGCCGCCGTTTACCGGGGCTTCGATCAAGAGCTTCTCCTTACGGATAACCCCATCAATTAACCTTCCGGCACCGGGCAGGCGTCACACCGTATACGTCCACTTTCGTGTTTGCACAGTGCTGTGTTTTTAATAAACAGTTGCAGCCAGCTGGTATCTTCGACTGGTCTCAGCTCCATCCGCAGGGACTTCACCTACACACCAGCGTGCCTTCTCCCGAAGTTACGGCACCATTTTGCCTAGTTCCTTCACCCGAGTTCTCTCAAGCGCCTTGGTATTCTCTACCTGACCACCTGTGTCGGTTTGGGGTACGATTTAATGTTACCTGATGCTTAGAGGCTTTTCCTGGAAGCAGGGCATTTGTTACTTCAGCACCGTAGTGCCTCGTCATCACACCTCAGCGTTAAAAGGTACCGGATTTACCTGGAACCTCCGCCTACATGCTTAAACCGGGACAACCGTCGCCCGGCTAACATAGCCTTCTCCGTCCCCCCTTCGCAGTAACACCAAGTACAGGAATATTAACCTGTTTCCCATCGACTACGCCTTTCGGCCTCGCCTTAGGGGTCGACTCACCCTGCCCCGATTAACGTTGGACAGGAACCCTTGGTCTTCCGGCGAGCGGGCTTTTCACCCGCTTTATCGTTACTTATGTCAGCATTCGCACTTCTGATACCTCCAGCAACCCTCACAGGTCACCTTCGCAGGCTTACAGAACGCTCCCCTACCCAACAACACATAGTGTCGCTGCCGCAGCTTCGGTGCATGGTTTAGCCCCGTTACATCTTCCGCGCAGGCCGACTCGACCAGTGAGCTATTACGCTTTCTTTAAATGATGGCTGCTTCTAAGCCAACATCCTGGCTGTCTGTGCCTTCCCACATCGTTTCCCACTTAACCATGACTTTGGGACCTTAGCTGGCGGTCTGGGTTGTTTCCCTCTTCACGACGGACGTTAGCACCCGCCGTGTGTCTCCCGTGATAACATTCTTCGGTATTCGTAGTTTGCATCGGGTTGGTAAGTCGGGATGACCCCCTAGCCGAAACAGTGCTCTACCCCCGAAGATGAATTCACGAGGCGCTACCTAAATAGCTTTCGGGGAGAACCAGCTATCTCCCGGTTTGATTGGCCTTTCACCCCCAGCCACAAGTCATCCGCTAATTTTTCAACATTAGTCGGTTCGGTCCTCCAGTTAGTGTTACCCAACCTTCAACCTGCCCATGGCTAGATCACCGGGTTTCGGGTCTATACCCTGCAACTTAACGCCCAGTTAAGACTCGGTTTCCCTGCGGCTCCCCTATACGGTTAACCTTGCTACAGAATATAAGTCGCTGACCCATTATACAAAAGGTACGCAGTCACACCCGAAGGTGCTCCCACTGCTTGTACGTACACGGTTTCAGGTTCTTTTTCACTCCCCTCGCCGGGGTTCTTTTCGCCTTTCCCTCACGGTACTGGTTCACTATCGGTCAGTCAGGAGTATTTAGCCTTGGAGGATGGTCCCCCCATATTCAGACAGGATACCACGTGTCCCGCCCTACTCTTCGAGTTCACAACCTGTGTATTTTGGTGTACGGGACTATCACCCTGTACCGTCGGACTTTCCAGACCGTTCCACTAACACACAAGCTGATTCAGACTCTGGGCTGCTCCCCGTTCGCTCGCCGCTACTGGGGGAATCTCGGTTGATTTCTTTTCCTCGGGGTACTTAGATGTTTCAGTTCCCCCGGTTCGCCTCGTTAACCTATGTATTCAGTTAACGATAGTGCAACGAATTGCACTGGGTTTCCCCATTCGGACATCGCCGGCTGTAACGGTTCATATCACCTTACCGACGCTTTTCGCAGATTAGCACGTCCTTCATCGCCTCTGACTGCCAGGGCATCCACCGTGTACGCTTAGTCGCTTAACCTCACAACCCGAAGATGTTTCGTAAAACACCATCGTGTCGCGAAAATTTGAGAGACTCGAACACACCATTAAAGATGTGTCGTTTCAATTTTCAGCTTGATCCAGATTTTTAAAGAGCAAATATCTCAAACGTCACCCGAAGATGAGTTTTGAGATACATCGGCACGCGTCTTTCACTCACGAACCAGCAAGTGGCGTCCCCTAGGGGATTCGAACCCCTGTTACCGCCGTGAAAGGGCGGTGTCCTGGGCCTCTAGACGAAGGGGACACTGAAGTCTCAATCGCAAGACGCCTTGCTTCTTTACTTTCATCAGACAATCTGTGTGAGCACTACAAAGGCAGGTTCTTTAAGGTAAGGAGGTGATCCAACCGCAGGTTCCCCTACGGTTACCTTGTTACGACTTCACCCCAGTCATGAATCACAAAGTGGTAAGCGCCCTCCCGAAGGTTAAGCTACCTACTTCTTTTGCAACCCACTCCCATGGTGTGACGGGCGGTGTGTACAAGGCCCGGGAACGTATTCACCGTAGCATTCTGATCTACGATTACTAGCGATTCCGACTTCATGGAGTCGAGTTGCAGACTCCAATCCGGACTACGACATACTTTATGAGGTCCGCTTGCTCTCGCGAGGTCGCTTCTCTTTGTATATGCCATTGTAGCACGTGTGTAGCCCTGGTCGTAAGGGCCATGATGACTTGACGTCATCCCCACCTTCCTCCAGTTTATCACTGGCAGTCTCCTTTGAGTTCCCGGCCGGACCGCTGGCAACAAAGGATAAGGGTTGCGCTCGTTGCGGGACTTAACCCAACATTTCACAACACGAGCTGACGACAGCCATGCAGCACCTGTCTCACAGTTCCCGAAGGCACCAATCCATCTCTGGAAAGTTCTGTGGATGTCAAGACCAGGTAAGGTTCTTCGCGTTGCATCGAATTAAACCACATGCTCCACCGCTTGTGCGGGCCCCCGTCAATTCATTTGAGTTTTAACCTTGCGGCCGTACTCCCCAGGCGGTCGATTTAACGCGTTAGCTCCGGAAGCCACGCCTCAAGGGCACAACCTCCAAATCGACATCGTTTACAGCGTGGACTACCAGGGTATCTAATCCTGTTTGCTCCCCACGCTTTCGCACCTGAGCGTCAGTCTTTGTCCAGGGGGCCGCCTTCGCCACCGGTATTCCTCCAGATCTCTACGCATTTCACCGCTACACCTGGAATTCTACCCCCCTCTACAAGACTCTAGCCTGCCAGTTTCGAATGCAGTTCCCAGGTTGAGCCCGGGGATTTCACATCCGACTTGACAGACCGCCTGCGTGCGCTTTACGCCCAGTAATTCCGATTAACGCTTGCACCCTCCGTATTACCGCGGCTGCTGGCACGGAGTTAGCCGGTGCTTCTTCTGCGGGTAACGTCAATCGGTGAGGTTATTAACCTCACCGCCTTCCTCCCCGCTGAAAGTGCTTTACAACCCGAAGGCCTTCTTCACACACGCGGCATGGCTGCATCAGGCTTGCGCCCATTGTGCAATATTCCCCACTGCTGCCTCCCGTAGGAGTCTGGACCGTGTCTCAGTTCCAGTGTGGCTGGTCATCCTCTCAGACCAGCTAGGGATCGTCGCCTAGGTGAGCCGTTACCCCACCTACCAGCTAATCCCATCTGGGCACATCTGATGGCATGAGGCCCGAAGGTCCCCCACTTTGGTCTTGCGACATTATGCGGTATTAGCTACCGTTTCCAGTAGTTATCCCCCTCCATCAGGCAGTTTCCCAGACATTACTCACCCGTCCGCCGCTCGTCACCCGAGAGCAAGCTCTCTGTGCTACCGCTCGACTTGCATGTGTTAGGCCTGCCGCCAGCGTTCAATCTGAGCCATGATCAAACTCTTCAATTTAAGTTTGATGCTCGTGAATTAAACTTCGTAATGAATTACGTATGTTCACTCAGAGACTTGGTATTCATTTTTCGTCCGAGGACGTTAAGAATCCATGTCACTTTGAGTGCCCACACAGATTGTCTGATAAATTGTTAAAGAGCAGTTGCGACGCGCTTTAGCGCTCTGTCGCGAGGTGGCGTATATTACGCTTTCCTCTTTCAGAGTCAACCCTGAATTTCAGGATTTTTCTCTTCAACCGAACCGGCTGTTTGTGTGAAGTGATTCACATCTGCCGTGTCGATGGAGGCGCATTATAGGGAGTTCTCGAGCGCCTGCAATAGAAAAATGGCAGAAAAATGACTGATTGCTGCATTCCCCAGCAAAACCCCGCTTTATACCCTTTTACACACAGAATTATCCACAGAAGCGCGATGAAAGGGCGACAAAAGCCCGGTGGGTCAGCTTCTATATAAAGAAGAAACGGTGCCTGAAAGAGAAAGATAAAAATTCGCGAGCGTTGCGCAAACGTTTTCGTTACAATGCCGCGCTATGACACGGATGCCCGGTTGGGTGCGTTAGGTGAGTTTTTAGGCAAAAACTCACCTAACGCTCTCTGTAATGTTCAAATCCTGGGGATTTAATACCATGCAACAACGTCGTCCAGTCCGCCGCGCTCTGCTCAGTGTTTCTGACAAGGCCGGTATCGTCGAATTCGCGCAGGCGCTTTCCGCTCGTGGTGTCGAGCTGCTGTCCACCGGCGGCACCGCCCGCTTGCTGGCAGATAAAGGCCTGCCGGTTACCGAAGTCTCTGACTACACCGGTTTCCCGGAAATGATGGATGGACGCGTGAAGACCCTGCATCCGAAAGTACACGGCGGCATCCTCGGTCGTCGCGGTCAGGATGACGGTATCATGCAGCAGCACGGTATTGCGCCTATCGATATGGTGGTCGTTAACCTTTACCCGTTTGCCCAGACCGTCGCTCGTGAAGGATGCTCGCTGGAAGACGCGGTGGAAAACATTGATATCGGCGGCCCAACCATGGTGCGCTCCGCAGCGAAGAACCATAAAGACGTCGCTATCGTAGTGAAGAGCAGCGACTACGACGCCATCATTAATGAGATGGACGCCAACGAAGGCTCCCTGACGCTGAACACCCGCTTCGACCTCGCCATTAAAGCCTTCGAACACACCGCAGCTTACGACAGCATGATCGCTAACTACTTCGGCAGCATGGTTCCGGCCTATCACGGCGAAAGCAAAGAAGCCGCTGGCCGCTTCCCACGCACCCTGAATCTGAACTTCATTAAGAAGCAGGATATGCGCTACGGCGAAAACAGCCACCAGCAGGCTGCCTTCTATATAGAAGAGAATGTCAAAGAAGCTTCCGTGGCGACCGCCACTCAGCTGCAGGGCAAAGCGCTCTCCTATAACAACATTGCCGATACCGATGCGGCGCTGGAGTGCGTGAAAGAGTTCAATGAGCCAGCCTGCGTGATCGTTAAGCACGCTAACCCATGCGGCGTTGCCGTCAGCGACTCGATTCTCGACGCCTACGATCGCGCCTATAAAACTGACCCAACCTCCGCGTTCGGCGGCATCATCGCCTTTAACCGCGAGCTGGATGCAGAAACCGCGCAGGCGATCATCTCTCGCCAGTTCGTCGAAGTGATCATCGCGCCGTCCGCCAGCGAAGAAGCGCTGAAGATCACCGCCGCGAAACAGAACGTCCGCGTACTGGTCTGTGGCCAGTGGGATACTCGCGTTGCCGGCCTCGATTTCAAACGTGTCAATGGCGGCCTGCTGGTTCAGGACCGCGATCTCGGCATGGTCACTGCGGGCGAACTGCGCGTGGTCAGCAAACGTCAGCCGAGCGAGCAGGAACTGCGCGATGCGCTGTTCTGCTGGAAAGTGGCGAAATTCGTTAAATCCAACGCCATCGTCTATGCCAAAGACAACATGACCATCGGCATAGGCGCCGGTCAGATGAGCCGCGTCTACTCAGCGAAAATTGCCGGGATTAAAGCCGGTGACGAAGGTCTGGAAGTGAAAGGCTCCGCCATGGCCTCTGACGCCTTCTTCCCGTTCCGCGACGGCATTGATGCCGCAGCCGCAGTAGGCATCACCTGTGTGATCCAGCCGGGCGGCTCTATCCGCGACGAAGAAGTGATTGCCGCCGCGGACGAACATGGTATCGCCATGATCTTCACCGACATGCGCCACTTCCGCCATTAATTCACGGAGCAGCAGATGAAAGTATTAGTAATCGGCAACGGCGGGCGCGAACACGCGCTGGCCTGGAAAGCGGCCCAGTCGCCGCTGGTTGATACCGTCTATGTCGCGCCGGGCAACGCGGGTACCGCCCTGGAGCCGGCGCTGCAAAACGTCGCCATCGGCGTCACCGATATTCCGGCGCTGCTTCGCTTTGCGCAGGATGAGAACATCGATCTGACCATCGTTGGCCCGGAAGCGCCGCTGGTCATTGGCGTGGTTGACGCGTTTCGTGCCGCAGGGCTGACCATCTTTGGGCCAACCGAAGGCGCCGCGCAGCTGGAAGGCTCAAAAGCCTTCACCAAAGATTTCCTCGCCCGTCATCATATCCCGACGGCGGAATACCAGAACTTCACCGAGGTCGAGCCTGCGCTGGCTTATCTGCGGGAGAAAGGCGCGCCGATCGTCATCAAAGCCGACGGTCTGGCGGCAGGTAAAGGCGTTATCGTGGCGATGACCCTTGAGGAAGCCGAAGCGGCAGTCGAAGATATGCTGGCCGGCAACGCCTTTGGCGATGCTGGCCACCGTATCGTGATTGAAGAGTTCCTCGATGGCGAAGAGGCCAGCTTTATTGTGATGGTCGACGGCGAGCACGTCCTGCCGATGGCCACCAGCCAGGATCACAAACGCGTCGGCAACGGCGATACCGGCCCGAACACCGGTGGGATGGGCGCTTATTCTCCGGCGCCGGTCGTGACTGATGAAGTCCATCAGCGCACCATGGAGCGGATTATCTGGCCAACCGTGAAAGGCATGGCCGCTGAAGGCAATACCTATACCGGTTTTCTGTATGCCGGTCTGATGATCGACAAACAGGGTAACCCGAAGGTAATTGAGTTCAACTGCCGCTTTGGCGATCCGGAAACCCAGCCGATCATGCTGCGCATGAAGTCCGACCTGGTAGATCTGTGCCTCGCCGCCTGCGCGGGCAAACTGGACGAGAAAACCTCCGAGTGGGATGACCGCGCGTCGCTGGGTGTGGTGGTTGCCGCCGGCGGCTATCCGGGCAATTACAACACGGGTGATGAGATCTTCGGCCTGCCGCAGCAGGAAGCGGCAGATGGTAAAGTCTTCCATGCCGGCACCAAACTGGCAGACGACCAGCGCGTCGTCACCAACGGCGGGCGCGTGCTGTGCGTGACCGCGCTGGGTGAAACCGTGGCGCAGGCGCAGCAGCGCGCCTATCAACTGCTGACCGATATTCGCTGGGACGGCAGCTTTAGCCGTAACGATATCGGCTGGCGCGCCATCGAACGTGAAAAAGCTAACGGCTAAGTTTTGCCAGCAGCGTTTTCCGCGTAATGCCTAACTGACGGGCGGCTTCAGTTTTGTTGCCGCCCGTTTTTTCCAGCGCCGCCAGAATCACCTCTTTTTCAACTTCCACTAACGGCTGAATCAGCGCGTTCTCGCTACCACCCGACGGCAACGGCGTGCCCGCTATCGCCAGCGGCAGTTCTCGTTCGGAGATATAGTTTCCGGTCAGCAGCACCACCGCCCGCTCCACCGCGTTTTCCAGTTCACGGATATTACCCGGCCAGGGGTAGTGGATCAGCAGATCCATCGCCTGCGGCGTAAACCCCTGCACCGTTTTGCGATTGCGTTCGGCATAGCGCTTAAGAAAGTGTTGCGCCAGTAGAGGAATGTCTTCCCGGCGCTGACGCAGCGGCGGCATATCAATGGTCACGACGTTCAGGCGATAATAGAGATCCTGGCGAAAGCGCCCGGCGCTCACCTCCTCCGCCAGATTACGATGGGTAGCGGCAATCAGCCGCACATCAACGGCAAGCGTCTGGTTACTGCCAACGCGCTGCACCTCGCGTTCCTGAATCGCCCGCAGCAGACGCACCTGCATCAGCGGTGAGATATCACCAATTTCATCAAGGAACAGCGTGCCGCCATCCGCCTCGACAAAACGCCCTTCCCGCCGCCGATCCGCCCCGGTAAACGCCCCTTTTTCATGACCGAACAGCTCGGACTCCAGCAGCGACTCATTCAGCGCCGCGCAGTTTAGCGTCACCAGCGGCTTCTCGCGGCGTTCGCTGCAGGCGTGAATGGCGCGCGCCACCAGTTCTTTACCGGTTCCCGATTCGCCGCAGATCAGCACCGTCGCATCCGAGGGCGCCACCAGCGTAATATTGTTGATAAGCGCCTGCATTGCCGGGCTATCGCCAATCATTCCCCATCGTAATTCTGTCGCGCCGCTGAAATCGCCCTCGCTCTGCCGGGTGTGTGCCAGCGCCTGAACCAGCGTCTGCTGTAGGGTGTCAAAATCCAGCGGTTTGACCAGATAATCCAGCGCCCCGGACTTAATGGCCTCCACCGCCGTGCCGACGCTGGAAAACGCCGTCATGATCAGCACCGGTATCGCCGGGTTATAGGCTTTTATCTCTTTTAACGTCGCGATACCGTCCAGCTCCGCCATACGGATATCGCACAGCACCAGGTCGAAGACCTGGTGATGGATCTGCTCCAGCGCCTGCAGGCCGTTGTGAGCTAATGCCACCTGATAGCCCCAGCCGCGTAGCAGCGCCTGCAGGATCGTGCAGTGGCTGACGTCATCATCGACAACCAGAATCTGTACTTTATCGCTGCTCATCTTCCCTCCGTTGAGCCTCCACCGGTAACCAAAGCGTAAATATCGCTCCGGCCCCCGGCTGGCTTTCGGCGCGGATTGTCCCGCCATGTTGTTCGATAATATTCTGTACCACCGCCAGCCCCAGCCCCGTGCCGTCCGCCTTGGTGGTGAAATACGGTGTGAAGATGGCCTGCAGCTCTTCATCGCTCATCCCCTTACCGCTATCCGTGACGACGATTTTCACCCGCTGACGATCGGCTTCGCTTGCCGATACGTGAATGACGCCATCACGGCCAATCGCCTGCATCGCGTTCAGGTACAGGTTCAACAGCACCTGGTTCAGGCGGTCAGCATCGGCGTTGATCGTGGTTAACTCAGGGCGCGGAGTAAATTGCAGCGCGATCCCGCGACTCTGCGCATCCTGGCTTACCAGCTGCAATGAGTGCCGGATAAGCGCGTTGATATCCACCGGCTGGTAATTTAAATGCGCGGGCCGGACCAGCTCCAGCAGCTCGCTGACCACCCGGTTCAGGCGGTCGGCTTCTTTCGCCATCACCTGGGCTAATTGCTGCGCTTCGCCGCCTGGGGGAGTGCGTTCGGCAAAATACTTCGCCAGCCCTTTAATCGAAGAGAGCGGATTGCGGATCTCATGCGCGACACCCGCCGCCAGATGGCCAAGCGCCACCAGCTTTTCTTTGCGGGCCATCGCCTCCAGCAGCTGCTGGCGTGAGCGACGATAGCGGCGGAACCAGAACTGAGCGAGGATCGTCGCCGCGATGACCAGCGCCGCGGCACCCAGCATGATCATCATGTTACGCTGGCCGCGGGCCTGCGCCGCATCCAGCTCGCGGCTATCAAAGGCGATAAAAATCACCTGCGGGACAGTGGGCTGAGCCAGCGCGCTGTTGCCGCGATTCATCATCCCCATATGATGGCCGCGAGCAGGATTGAGCGGGCGGAACTGGCGATAGATCTCCAGTGCCGGCTGCGGTTCGTTAAGCCGGCGCCAGCGGGCCTGTTCGCTCACGTGGAGTTCGCGCATCTGCGCCGGACTGTACAGCGCGTTATCCACCTGTTGCGGATCGCTATGGGCGATGATTTTACCGTTTTCATCGGTCACCGCGAACCACAGCACTCCGGGTTGCCAGGCCATCTCTTCCAGCAGGGCCTGCAGTTGCGCATGATGCATACGCATCCCCATCCCGACGCGCGTGCCAGACTCCAGCGCGCGGATCAGCACGCTCCCCTTCTCCTCAATGGTTTGTCGGGCGGCGGTCGTCTCACGACCATAGTCGCGGACGATCATTACGGAGAACAGCATGACCAACAGCACCATTGTGCCGGTCAGCAGCCAGCTCAGGGCGTCCGCAGTGGCGTGCCGGGAGAAAGGTTTGATCTTCATCGGTGAGTCCTTGTCATCTCTTTTTCGCTTTCTGCAGGATCCTTCAGCAGAAATCATGCCATTTTCCCACGCCGTCAATCCTGTTCTCAAACATATCGCCTGCGGTTTAGCGAGTAAAAATGACCCACCTGATCCGCCAGGAACGAGTCATTTTTACTCACCTTCCCCATCGGCTCCTCCGGCAGGCCCGTACGGGCGGGCTTTTTCAGGCTGGCATGGAAGATGCAATAACGAGAGAAACCACACAGGAGATAATGCCATGAAACGGAACCGTAACTTACCTCTCACCCTCGTCACCCTTGCCGTACTGACCTTTGGCAGCAACGCGGCCTGGGCCAACCATCACTGGGGCAATAACACCGGGATGGGCAATCAGCGTTACAGCCAGCTGACCCAGGAGCAGCAGGCTACCGCGCAAAAGCTGCATAACGATTACGCTGCGCAAACCAGCGCCCTGCGCCAGCAGCTGCAGTCCAAACGCTATGAGTACAATGCGCTGCTCACGACGCAAAAGCCGGACAGTGGAAAGATTGAAGCTGTCGCTCAGGAGATGGAAGGCTTACGCCAGAAGCTGGATCAGCAGCGGGTGAAGTTTGATGTCGCCCTGGCTGAGGCGGGCGTTCCCCGTGGCGCAGGAATGGGATACAACGGCTGCCGCGGTAACGGCGGTGGTCATAGGGGCATGAACCACTGGTAATCGTTAGAAGCTTTTTTCTGTCGGCTGCCAGGTGCAGAAGTTTTCATTGGCGACCAGCAATAGTTGAGAGCCTTCAGACGCCTCCAGCCAGGCGATGCTCACCGCGGCGGAGGAATGACTCTGGCGATGTTCAATATGCGCCAGGGCCCGGCTATCGAGGTCAGGCTTAACCGTCTGACCTTCACAGGTCAACACGGTATGCGCGGCAGCGTTCCAGCGCCCCTGACGCAGGACGACGCGTCCCTGCCGGAGAGCATCGCTGGTCTGGCGGATCTGCTCGGCGCGATAACGATACAGTGCGACCTGGTCGCTGGAGAGCTGTTGCTTCTGCCCGTCGACTTCCCGCTGCATAAAGCTGAGATCGCCCTGCGCGTCGAAGCGGGCGCGAATATGTTCCGGCGGCTTACCGTAGACATTGAGTTCGATAAACGTCAATTGATCGCCCTGCCAGCGATATTCACTGGTCGAGGTATCCCCGTGACGCCACGGGCTGAAAGCGGCGAGAAGATGGACTTCATCACCTGAATCTTTACGCCAGATACGCATCGCCCCCTGATTATCCGCATAACCGCTGGCGGTAAACGGTGGAAGCGAGGCGTCGTGGCTGCAGGCAGTCAGCAACAGGATGCCCGCCAGCGCCAGAGGCCGGCGCCAGACAGACAAAAGGGGCTTAATAGCCCCTTCGATAAAACTGTTCACTGCCACGCGGTCTTACTTAACTGCGTCTTTCAGTGCTTTGCCAGAAACAAATGCCGGCACGTTAGCTGCAGCGATTTTGATCTCTTTACCGGTCTGCGGGTTGCGGCCAGTACGCTCAGCGCGGTGGTTCACTTTGAAGGTACCGAAACCAACCAGTTGAACAGCATCACCTTCTTTCAGAGACTCAGTAATTGCAGCCAGGGTAGATTCCAGGGCAGCTTTAGCCTGTGCTTTGGACAGGTCAGCTTTGTCCGCAATTACATCAATCAGTTGAGTCTTGTTCATAAGTTATCCTTACAATGTGTTTATCGCTTGCTAAGCATCGAGTGCGACGGAAATGCCAAAAAAGCACCCTCCTGCATACACGCACCGATAGCCACTTTTTTTCGCCCTCCAAATGTAGACCAGACGGGGGGCGGAATGGAAGCCTTCAGACGCTACAATTCAGGCGGTAAATCACGTTTTCTGGTCTCACTGCTGAAAATTTATACCAATATTGCTCTCACCGGCCTCACGCAGGTCCGCGCGCAGACCTTTTATCAGCTCAAGGTCACGCTCTTCGCAGTCGGCCAGCAGGCGGAAAATTTCCCACTGAATATCCCATTCCTGCTCTACCGCCGGGTTCGCTTTCAGCTCTTCATCGGTCATTTCGCGACCGGCCTGGGTCATTTCCAGCATCGCCACGCTGGTGATGGATGTCTTGCTCACCTCAATCGCGTGCTCAAGTGTTTCACCGCTCAGACGCGAATGGATCAGTTCGCTCAACGCCACGCAGGCGTCTATAGCCGGGTAAACACCGTACAGGTCGAAATCATCTGCCGCCGGGATGGCCTCTTCCAGCTTCTCCAGCTGACTGTCGAAATTCACCTTCGCATCTTTAACCGTCAGCGTTTCCCAGATCAGGTCCAGGATACGACGGTACAGCTGGCCGTCGCCGAACTCGGTTTGCTTGCAGAACATGGCGTAGTTAGGGTACATACGCTCGCACAGGCAGGCCATAAAAGTGACATGCTGCCAGCTTTCCAGCTTCTCCAGGCGCAGGTGAATCGGGTTTTGTAACATGATGAATTCTCGAAGTCAGAAATTAGGCGCAGTGTACCTGAATCAGCCGTGATTTGCTTGCCAACGCACAAACGACGGACGACGGGACGCCACCGCATCGGCCCAGCGCGTCGGCTCGGGGAGACGATAGCCTCGCATGCAGCGCTCAACCCACATTAAGGCGCTGTCCATGCCCACCCGGTGACCGGAGCTAATAAACAGCGGGTTGCAGCGCACTTTGCTGCGCCAGACCCAGGCCAGTTGCTCATTTTTATCCATCAGCGGGGCCAGTGCGCCGGGCTCATCACCCAGTTCGCCGATTTTTCCGCACAGCCGTTTTTTCGCCACCCCGATGGTCGGCACGTCAATCATCAGACCAAAATGGCTGGCGACGCCGAGCCGCCGGGGATGGGAGATACCGTGGCCGTCGACGAAGAGCAGGTCCGGTTTTTGCGAAAGCTGCTCCCACGCCGCCAGCAGCGCAGGTGTTTCGCGAAATGAGAGAAAGCCGGGAATATAGGGCATGGTGGTGGCGACGCGCGCCACCTGATACTCCACCAGCTCAAGCTCAGGCCAGGTCAGCAGCACCATCGCAGCCCGGGTCACTTCCCCTTCCTGCTCAAACCCGACATCCGCGCCGCCGATCAACGCCGGCGGGTCGCGATCCAGTCGATCCGCTCGCTCGACCGACGCGGCTAACTGTTGTTGTTGGGTACGTAGCGCGGCTAAATCCATACGGCTTATCTCCTATTGATGATAGGGTGTGGAAAGACGATGCACCGCCTCAACAAAGACGCCCGCATGCTGCGGGTCGACATCCTGATGGATGCCGTGACCAAGGTTAAAGACATGGCCTTCGCCCTGGCCGAAGCCGGCGAGAATAGTCGCCACTTCCTCTTCAATACGCGGGGCTGGCGCATACAGCATCGACGGGTCCATATTGCCCTGGAGCGCCACTTTGTGACCTACGCGACGGCGAGCATCGGCGATATCGGTGGTCCAGTCGAGTCCCAGCGCATCACAGCCGGTCTCCGCCATCGCTTCCAGCCACTGGCCACCGCCTTTGGTGAACAGGGTCACCGGCACGCGGCGGCCTTCGTTCTCCCGCAGCAGGCCATCGACAATTTTATGCATGTAGTAGAGCGAGAACTGCTGATAGTCGCGACCGGTCAGCACCCCGCCCCAGGTGTCGAAAATCATCACCGACTGCGCGCCGGCTTTGATCTGCGCGTTGAGGTACAGGGTGACGCTCTTCGCCAGCTTCTCCAGCAGCGCATGCAGCGCCTGCGGTTCGGCGTACATCATCTTTTTGATCACAGTGAACGCTTTGCTGCTGCCGCCTTCCACCATATAGGTCGCCAGCGTCCAGGGGCTACCGGAGAAGCCGATCAGCGGCACTTCGCCTTTCAGTTCGCGGCGAATGGTACGCACGGCGTTCATGACATAGCCCAGTTCCTGCTCCGGATCCGGGATTGGCAGCTTGTCGACGTCGGCTTTGCTTTTTATCGGCGAGGTGAAGCGCGGACCTTCGCCAGCTTCAAAGTACAGCCCCAGACCCATGGCGTCCGGGATCGTCAGGATGTCCGAAAAGAGGATCGCCGCATCCAGCGGGTAACGGCGCAGCGGCTGGAGCGTCACTTCGCAGGCCAGCTCGGCATTTTTACACAGCGACATAAAGTCGCCCGCTTGCGCACGGGTGGCTTTGTACTCCGGTAAATAGCGGCCCGCCTGGCGCATCATCCACACCGGGGTGACATCAACCGGCTGACGCAGCAGCGCGCGCAGGTAACGATCGTTTTTCAGTTCGGTCATTTTTACATTCCTTTAGCGTTGATGCGCCCAGTGTAACATGTCACTCGAACTCTGCCCGACACATCGCCACCGTATCTTCGATAAGCCGACGCGCCACCGTGCCCGGCGGTGGCAGGAGCGGTAGATTGTCATAGCGGTACCAGTCCGCGGTCAGCAGCTCTTTTTTGTCGACCACGATATCGCCATCCGCGTAATCCGCCATAAAGGCGGTCATCAGCGACTGCGGGAACGGCCACGGCTGAGAGGTCACATAGCGCAGGTTTTTCACCTTGATGCCGCTCTCCTCCATCACCTCGCGGGCCACTGCCTGCTCAAGGGTTTCACCCACTTCGACAAACCCGGCCAGCACGGTGTGCACGCCGTTACGATGGCGGGTATGTTGCGCCAACAGGATCGAATCATCGCGACGGATAGCGACGATAATGCAGGGGGCAATTTGCGGGTAATAGCGTTCACGGCAGTGGCTGCACAGCATCGCCCATTCGCTTTTGCTGGCATGCATCGGATGGCCACAGTAGCCGCAAAATTTATGCGATCGATAAAATTCGGCGAGCTGGATCCCTCGCCCCGCCAGCTGGAAGAGACCCGGATCCTGATCCAGAACCTGGCGTAACGATCCCATGTCATGGCGGCGATCCTGGCGCACCATCCAGACGGACTCGCCCTGCCACTCGCCAATATGCAGCGCATGCTGTCCGACAAGATCGAAATTAACCGCTTCGCCATGTGGTAATTCTCCACCAGGCAACCATAATTTTTGTTCGTGACTGACAACCCACCAGCCGCGATCTAATTTTTCAATAATACGATCCATATCTATTGCACTACCTTTGCTTCACTGGCATGTTGTTAACATTATATTTACATTTTGGTGAGCAGATTTAAATCAAAACTAGCGGAGTCAATCATGCTAAACCAGCTGGAAAATCTGACGGAGCGCGTTGGCGGTAGTAATGAACTGGTCGATCGCTGGCTACAAGTGCGTAAGCATCTGCTCGTGGCTTACTACAATCTGGTTGGCCTGAAACCGGGCAAAGAGTCATTTATGCGGCTAAACGAAAAGGCGCTGGATGACTTTTGCCAAAGTCTGGTGGATTACCTCTCATCCGGTCATTTTAGTATTTATGAACGCATTATTGGCGAAATGGAAGGCGATACCCCACTTTTAGCCGCCACCCGGCTTTATCCACAGCTGGAAGCCAATACCCAGCAGATGATGGACTACTACGATACCTGCCTCGAAAACGCTATCGATCACGATAACTACCTTGAATTTCAGCAGGCGCTGTCGGATATCGGCGAGTCGCTGGAAGCACGTTTCGCGCTGGAGGATAAACTGATCGCCCTCGCCGTCGCGCATAATCTGAGCAACGACGTGCGCGATAATATTGCGCCGACCGCTTGAGTTGTGCGCAATTAACGAGTAGTTTACCTCCGTTCCCCCTCTCCGGAGGGGACGTCATCTTGTCGGAGTGCCTATTTTCCATGCGCTGGCTAAAGTGGAAAAGGCTGAGACCGTTAATTCGGGATCCGCGGAACCTGATCAGGCTAATACCTGCGAAGGGAACAAGAGTAAACTGCTGGTCGCACCTGTCCGTTCTGGATCGGTCGCATCTGTTACTCCATCCGTCGTCTGACAAGCCATCTCCTTTTTTAACTGGAATGCGCTATGTCTACTACCAAACTCACCCGTCGGGAACAACGCGAGCACGCGCAGCGATTCATTGATACGCTGGCAGGTACCGCTTTTCCCAATTCACGCCGCATCTACGTTCACGGCTCACAAGCGGATATCCGCGTCCCGATGCGTGAAATTGAGCTCAGCCCGACCCTCGTCGGCGGCGATAAAGATAACCCCCGGTACGAAGCCAATGAACCGATCCCGGTATATGACACCTCCGGCCCTTATGGCGACCCGGATATTGGCATTGATGTCCGCCAGGGGCTGGCAAAGCTGCGCCAGCCGTGGATCGACGCGCGTAACGACTGCGCTCCGCTCAGCGAACGCAGCTCGGCCTATACCAAAGCGCGGCTGGCCGATGACGGTCTCGATGAGCTGCGCTTCAGCGGCCTGCTGACGCCCAAACGCGCCGTCGCCGGGAAATGCGTTACCCAACTGCACTACGCCCGCCAGGGGATCGTCACCCCGGAGATGGAGTTCATCGCCATTCGCGAAAACATGGGTCGCGAACGTATCCGCAGCGAGGTTCTGCGCCAGCAGCATGCCGGGGAAGGCTTCGGTGCCCGCCTGCCGGAAAACATTACCCCCGAGTTCGTCCGCGATGAAGTTGCCGCCGGACGCGCCATCATCCCCGCCAACATCAACCACCCGGAATCTGAGCCGATGATTATCGGCCGCAATTTCCTGGTGAAAGTGAATGCCAATATCGGCAACTCGGCGGTGACCTCTTCCATCGAAGAGGAGGTGGAAAAACTGGTCTGGTCAACCCGCTGGGGCGCCGACACGGTGATGGACCTCTCCACCGGCCGCTATATCCACGAGACCCGCGAGTGGATCCTGCGCAACAGCCCGGTGCCGATTGGTACCGTCCCGATTTACCAGGCGCTGGAGAAGGTCAACGGCATTGCCGAGAACCTGACCTGGGAAGCCTTCCGCGATACCCTGCTGGAACAGGCCGAACAGGGCGTCGACTACTTCACGATTCACGCCGGCGTACTGCTGCGCTACGTGCCGATGACCGCGAAGCGCCTGACAGGTATCGTGTCGCGCGGTGGTTCCATCATGGCCAAGTGGTGCCTGTCGCATCATCAGGAAAACTTCCTCTACCAGCACTTCCGCGAAATCTGTGAAATCTGCGCCGCCTATGACGTGTCGCTGTCCCTCGGCGATGGTCTGCGCCCCGGCTCGATCCAGGACGCCAACGACGAGGCGCAGTTCGCCGAGCTGCATACGCTGGGCGAACTGACGAAAATCGCCTGGGAGTATGACGTGCAGGTGATGATTGAAGGCCCCGGCCACGTGCCGATGCAGATGATCCGCCGCAATATGACCGAAGAGCTGGAGCATTGCCACGAAGCGCCATTCTACACCTTAGGCCCGCTCACCACCGACATCGCGCCGGGCTACGACCATTTCACTTCCGGTATCGGCGCGGCAATGATTGGCTGGTTTGGCTGCGCGATGCTGTGCTACGTCACGCCAAAAGAGCATCTCGGCCTGCCCAACAAAGAGGATGTGAAACAGGGGCTGATTACCTACAAAATCGCCGCCCACGCCGCCGACCTCGCGAAAGGCCACCCCGGGGCGCAGATCCGCGACAACGCGATGTCCAAAGCGCGTTTCGAATTCCGCTGGGAAGACCAGTTCAACCTCGCGCTCGACCCCTTCACCGCGCGGGCCTATCACGATGAAACCCTGCCGCAGGAGTCCGGCAAGGTCGCCCATTTCTGCTCCATGTGCGGGCCGAAATTCTGTTCGATGAAAATCACCCAGGAAGTCCGCGACTACGCCGCGAAGCAAAATATCGAAGCTGGCATGGCCGATATGTCGCATCACTTCCGCGCCCGTGGCGGCGAAATCTACCTGAAACAGGAGGAAGCCTGATGTATCAACCTGATTTTCCACCCGTCCCATTTCGTCTTGGACTCTACCCGGTGGTTGACAGCGTGGCGTGGATTGAGCGCCTGCTGGAGGCGGGAGTGCGTACTCTTCAACTGCGCATCAAAGACCAACGTGACAGCGACGTGGAGGATGACGTGATCGCCGCCATCGCCCTTGGCCGCCGCTATCACGCCCGGTTGTTCATTAACGATTACTGGCAGCTGGCGATTAAGCATCAGGCCTACGGGGTACACCTGGGGCAAGAAGATCTGGAAACCACCGATCTGAGCGCTATCCGCAAAGCCGGACTGCGTCTCGGCGTCTCCACTCACGACAATATGGAAATTGATGTCGCGCTGGCGGCGCGCCCCTCTTACATCGCGCTGGGCCACGTCTTCCCGACGCAAACCAAACAGATGCCTTCCGCGCCGCAGGGCCTCGACCAGCTAGCCAGACATATTCAACGCCTGGCGGATTACCCCACCGTCGCGATCGGCGGCATCAGTCTGGAAAAAGCGCCGGGCGTACTGGCGACCGGCGTCGGCAGCATCGCGGTAGTCAGCGCTATTACCCAGGCGGCGGACTGGCGGGCAGCAACAGACCAGCTGCTGGCGCTGGCGGGAGCAGGCGATGAATGATCACGACTTTATGCGCTATAGCCGCCAGATGCTGCTGGAGGATATTGCCATCGAGGGGCAGCAGAAACTGTTAGCCAGCCGGGTGCTGATTATCGGCCTTGGCGGGCTGGGCTCCCCGGCGGCGCTCTATCTTGCCGGAGCGGGCGTCGGGACGCTGACCCTGGCCGATGACGACGCCGTGCATCTCAGCAACCTGCAGCGGCAGATCCTGTTCACCAGCGAAGATATCGACCGGCCAAAAGCCGCGGCGGCAAAGACCCGGCTCAGTCAGCTAAACCCGCAGATCAAACTGGTTGCGCTCCAGCAACGTCTGAGCGGCGAGGCGCTGCGCGCTGAGGTGGCGAAAGCGGACGTGGTGCTGGACTGCACCGATAACATGGTGACCCGCCAGGCAATCAACGCCGCCTGTGTGGCCCTCGACACCCCGTTAGTGACCGCCAGCGCCGTCGGCTTCGGCGGTCAGTTGATGGTATTGACGCCCCCCTGGACGCAGGGCTGCTATCGCTGCCTGTGGCCGGATAGCGACGAACCGCAGCGCAACTGCCGCACCGCGGGGATCGTCGGCCCGGTCGTCGGCATGATGGGCACGCTGCAGGCGCTGGAGGCGATTAAGCTGATCAGCGGCATGACGACGCCGCGTAATACCCTGCGGCTGTTCGACGCCCGCACCAGCAACTGGCGTAATCTGGCGCTACAGCGCTCCCGGAATTGCCCGGTGTGCGGAGGGCGGCATGCAGATTTGGTTTAACGACGAGCCGCTGGCATGTGCCGACAATCTCAGCGTCAGCGCCCTGCTGACCCAGCTCGAACAGCTGCAGCCGGGCGTTGCGCTGGCGCTTAATCAACACATCCTGCCGCGCGACCGGTGGGAAGATCATCTCTTACAGGAAGGCGATCGGATCCTGCTTTTTCAGGTTATCGCTGGAGGCTGACATGTTACGTATTGCAGACAAAACGTTTGAATCCCATCTTTTTACCGGTACCGGCAAATTCGCCGCCCCGGAGGTGATGGTTGAGGCGATTCGCGCCTCGGGAAGCCAGCTGGTGACGCTGGCGATGAAGCGCGTCGATTTACGCCAGAACAATGACGCGATTCTCGCGCCGCTGCTGGCGGCGGGCGTTAACCTGCTGCCGAATACCTCAGGCGCCAAGACGGCGGAAGAGGCGGTGTTTGCCGCCCGCCTGGCGCGGGAAGCCCTGGGCACCCACTGGCTGAAGCTGGAGATCCACCCGGATGCCCGCTGGCTGCTGCCTGACCCGATTGAAACCCTGAAGGCAGCGGAGCTGCTGGTGCGCGAAGGGTTCGTCGTCCTGCCCTACTGCGGCGCCGATCCGGTGCTGTGTAAACGGCTGGAAGAGGTTGGCTGCGCGGCGGTGATGCCGCTGGGCGCGCCGATCGGCTCCAATCAGGGGCTGGAAACCAAAGCCATGCTGGAGATTATTATCGAGCAGGCGGCGGTACCGGTGGTGGTCGATGCCGGAATTGGCGTGCCGAGCCATGCGGCGCAGGCGCTGGAGATGGGCGCAGATGCGGTGCTGGTCAATACCGCCATTGCCGTCGCCGACGACCCCGTGACCATGGCCCGCGCCTTCCGTATGGCAGTCGATGCCGGATTACTGGCGCGTCAGGCCGGACCGGGGGCACGCAGTACGCAGGCGCAGGCCACCAGCCCGCTGACCGGATTCCTGGAGGCGCTGGCATGAAAACCTTCAGCGATCGCTGGCGGGAGCTGGAGTGGGACGACATCCGCCTGCGCATCAACAGCAAAACCGCCGCCGACGTCGAACGGGCGCTGGCGGCCAAACAGCTCACCCGTGACGACATGATGGCCCTGCTTTCACCGGCGGCGGCCAACTATCTTGAACCGCTGGCCCAGCGCGCGCAGCGGCTCACCCGGCAGCGCTTCGGCAATACCGTCAGCTTTTACGTACCACTGTATCTCTCCAACCTGTGCGCCAATGACTGCACCTACTGCGGCTTCTCAATGAGCAATCGCATTAAGCGCAAGACGCTGGATGCCGCCGAGATTGCCCGCGAGTGCGCCGCGATCCGCGACCTGGGCTTTGAGCATCTGCTGCTGGTGACCGGCGAACATCAGGGCAAGGTGGGAATGGATTATTTCCGCCAGCACCTGCCGGCTATCCGCAGCCAGTTTGCCTCGCTGCATATGGAGGTGCAGCCGCTGGCGACCGAAGAGTATGCCGAGCTGAAAACGCTGGGGCTCGACGGGGTAATGGTCTATCAGGAGACCTACCATGAAAGCATGTATGCCCAGCACCATCTGAAAGGGAAAAAACAGGATTTCTTCTGGCGGCTGGATACACCGGATCGCCTGGGCGAGGCGGGGATCGATAAGATCGGCCTCGGCGCGTTGATTGGTCTTTCCGACAGCTGGCGGGTGGACTGCTTTATGGTCGCCGAGCACCTGCTGTGGCTGCAGCAGCGCTACTGGCGCAGCCGCTACTCGGTCTCCTTCCCGCGCCTGCGTCCCTGCGCCGGCGGTATTGAACCAGCTTCGCTGATGAATGAGCGCCAGCTGGTGCAGACCATTTGCGCCTTCCGCCTGCTGGCGCCGGAGGTTGAGCTGTCGCTTTCAACCCGTGAATCACCCTGGTTCCGCGACCGGGTGATCCCGCTGGCGATCAATAACGTCAGCGCCTTCTCTAAAACGCAGCCCGGCGGCTACGCCGACGATCATCCGGAGCTCGAGCAATTTGCCCCACATGACGATCGCCGCCCTGAAGAGGTCGCCAGCGCGCTAGCCGCCCGTGGCCTGCAGCCGGTATGGAAAGACTGGGACAGCTGGCTGGGACGCGCCTCGCAATCATCATGAAGTATGTTGCAAGCCGCTGATTATTTTGCGTGCCTGCACGAGAGATGAAAAATGGGGAGTCGCCCGATTGCCGCCGTTTTTCTATTCTGCCCGGGTCAGCAGCGGACGCTGACCAGGGCGAACGTTTTCTTCCTCATTTTCGCCCTGCCTCTCCGCGCTGCGCGAGGGCCGGTTCATTATCGACGAATATAAATCACGATAGATGAAGGCCTCAGAGTTATAATTGAGCAATAGTTAACTGATTCGATCGGCAGGCTCGCTGACACAAGCTGCGTTCGGACCCTTGGTTTATACATCCGGGACGATTAACGATTCATGGCGCTACACAACAGAAAACTCTCTTTTACGACACCAATCGTCGTGGGGTTTGCCGGCATTTTGCTCAGTTTCATGCTGATTGCTACTTTTGTAACCCTGGCACAGCGGAAAGATTTTCTCGAAGATTATCACGATATTAACCGCAACTTTACCCACAACCTGGCCATCAACTATACGGAAACGCTGCTGCGGGAAAATGATTTTATCCTCGGCCGCGCGGCCACCTTCTTTGCCCGTAATGACGAACTGAACCGCGCGGTGAACGTTGATCCGGAGAAAGGGTTAACCACGCTAATGCAGTTACAGAACATGATGCCAAGCGTCTCATCCATCTCGCTGGCGGATACCGAGGGCCACTATCTGCGCGCCCCGGAAGTACTGAAAAATGAAGACAGCCTGGCTTTCGACCCCAAAACGCGGCCCTGGTTTATCAAACAGGCAGAAGCCAGCACCTTCAGCCACTACACCAGCCCGTATATGGACTTTTTCACCCACCATCCGACGATTACCATTTTCAAACCCATCATTACTCCGGAGGGTAAACTCAAGGGCAGCCTGGCTTTTCATCTAGATCTCACCTCCATGGGGTTCGCGCTACGGCAGATGGTCGCCCCCGTACAGGGGGAATTTTTTGTGGTGCAGCGGGATGGCAAAGTTGTCCTGCACTCCGACCCGGGCGCGCTGTTTAAACCCTTCGTCAGCGACGAACTGATGGATAAAATGACCAGCGGAGAGGGGCAGCTTTACGATGTCAGGAGCGATACCTGGTATTACTACTACTCCTTTACCAATCCCGACTGGTTCGTGATTTACCGTGTCGATAACGCCACCCTGATCAATCTGACGCGCCATGAGACAAACTTAGTGATCGGCGGTTTCTCACTCGCGGCGATTAT
This sequence comes from Klebsiella variicola, assembly GCF_000828055.2. NCBI lineage: Bacteria > Pseudomonadati > Pseudomonadota > Gammaproteobacteria > Enterobacterales > Enterobacteriaceae > Klebsiella > Klebsiella variicola. The sequence goes on from NZ_CP010523.2 coordinate 5,247,441, forward strand.
CATCCTCTTGTTCGGCCTTTATCTGCGTCATGCTTCCCGTACCGTGCTGATGAATATCATCAATGCGATTAAAACCGGCGACGTCAAACGCGCTCCGCGCCTTGAGGCAATGCTGAGTAAAGCCATTGAAACCAACAAACAGCGTGAACTGACCTACGTTCGCCAGGCCACCATCGACGCCCTCACTGGCTGCAAAAACCGCCGCGCCTTCGACAGCGATATCGCCGCGCTGATGAACGATCACCAACCTTTCGCCCTTGCCCTGGTCGATATCGATAACTTCAAATCGATCAACGACACCTGGGGACACCTCAACGGCGATATCGTCCTGCGCAACGTCGCCCGCGAGGGGCTGCAGGTCCTCCAGCCGCTGGAGATTTCCCTTTATCGCTACGGCGGTGAAGAGTTCGCGGTGGTCTTTCCTGCCGAACACATCGATAACGCCCGAACGCTACTGGAAACATGGCGGGTCAACGTCGAACGGCGTACCTGGCGCGAAGATGGCCTGACGGTCACCTTTAGCGCCGGACTGGGGGAATGGAATATGGAGCCGCTGGATAAGCTGGTGGTGAGCGTCGATGAGGCACTTTACAAAGCCAAGCAACAAGGTAAAAACCGCATCCTCCGCGCGTGAGACAACAGGACGCGGCCGCCCACTTCGGTGGGCTTTTTTATTTTTATCGGCAAAAATGAAACCGGTTTCAATTTTTGTGTGATGACTTACACACAATCACGGTAAAGCGGTTGTCGCATCGCCAGGGCCGCGATAAAGATAAGACATCACGGAACACAAGGGCCACTGACTATGAAGAATATCGTTTTGTGCTGTGCCGCCGGTATGTCCACCAGCATGCTGGTTCAGCGTATGCAAGATGCCGCGCAGAAAAAAGGTGTTGAGGTTTCTATCAAGGCCGTCCCGGTCGCCGAGTTTAAAGATAACCTGGCCGCCGCCGACATTATTTTGCTCGGCCCGCAGGTGAAATATGAGCAGGCGAAACTGCAGGCGCTGGCCGATCCATTCGGCAAGAAAGTCGCGGTGATCGATATGATGGACTACGGCATGATGAAAGGCGATGCCGTTCTGGATAAAGCCCTGAAGATGCTGGAGTAATCGATGGAAGATTTAGAAACGATCATCATGGAGCTGTTGGTTAATGCCGGTTCCGCACGTAGCGCGGCGCTCACTGCTCTCCAGTTAGCACGGAAAGGTGACTTTGCGGCAGCCGAGCAGGCCATGGCCGAGTCCCATGAGTTCGTCAAACATGCGCATAAAATCCAGACCCAGCTCATCGGCCTGGATGAAGGCACCGGTAAGCTGCCGGTCAACCTGATCACCGTTCACTCTCAGGACCACCTGATGAACGCCATGGTCATTCAGGATCTGGCGACCGATATGATTGAACTCTATCGTCGTCTGCCGCTCGCGCAGTAATCTCGCGGATTTAACGGGCGCCGCTGCCGGCGCCCGTCCCCTCTCAAAGAAAACCATACATCGCGGCGAATACCCAGCCAAACACGCAGGAGACACCGACGCCGATGAGCCCGGGCAGGATGAAGCTATGGTTAATGACAAAGCGGCCGATATGGGTGGTCCCTGAGCGGTCGAACTGGATCGCCGCCAGATCGCTTGGGTAGGTCGGCAGAATATAGTAGCCATAGCAGGCCGGCGCGGAAGCCACGATATAGGCCGGGTCGACGCCGATGGCCAGCGCCACCGGAACAATCGCCGCCAGCGCTGCCGCCTGAGAGTTCACAAACTTCGAAACCAGCAGCAGTACGATGGCGTAAGCCCACGGGTACTCCTTCACCATCTCCCCGAGCACACCTTTAATCTCGGTCATATGCGCGCCGAACATAGTCTCCGCCATCCACGCGATGCCGTATACCGCGACGATAGCGATCATCCCCGAACGGAAAACCTCATTTTTAGAAATCGACGCCGGGTTGGTTTTGGTAATGATGATGATTAATGCCCCGGAGAGCAGCATGAACATCTGGATCACCAGCACCATCGACAGCGGCTTACCGTCGAAGGCCGGACGCAGTTCGGAAAACGCGCCGAGCAAGGCCACCACGGCGATGGAGGCCAGAAAGATCCACATCGCAATCCAGTTGCTGGTCGGCAGCTTTTTATCCAGCAGCGTCGCCGTATCGCCATAGACATAATGGCGATTTTCCGGTACCGCAATAAACGCCTGGAAGGCTTCGTCTTTATCCAGATCTTTGCCACGGAACCAGCTGAAGATACCAATCGCCAGGATCCCCAACAGCGTGGACGGAATGGTTATCGCCAGCAGGTCGAGAAATTCCAGGTGTTTACCGTTAAAGGTAAAATTCCCCAGCATCGCCACCAGCGACACCACTGCTACCGAGACCGGGCTGGCGATGATCCCCATCTGGGCGCCTATGGAGCTGGCCGCCATTGGACGCTCCGGACGAATGTTATTCTTAATGGCGACATCGTAGATAATCGGCAGGATCGTGTACACCACGTGTCCGGTACCGCAGAGAATGGTCAGCGTGCAGGTGACGAAAGGCGCGACGATCGAGACATATTTCGGGTTGCGCCGCAGCAGCTTCTCGGCAATCTGTAACATAACATCCAGCCCGCCCGACGCCTGTAGCGTCGCCGAAGCGGCCACAACGGCAATGATGACTAACATCACATCAACCGGCGGTTTACCCGGCTGGAGATGGAACACAAAAACAAGGATAACCAAACCGATGCCGCCCAACAGGCCCAGCGCAATACCGCCTTTTCGGGCACCATAAAACAGACAAATTAAGATAATAATGAGTTGTATCGCAAATTCCATGCAGCCCCCAGAGCCTGTCCACTCAGACCAAAAGAAATGACCAACACCTGCCTGCCGGTATTATTTCTGCGTCTTATCGGGAGAAGCATGAGATGCGGCGATCCCTCTCCAGAGCCGTAGCTCCGAAGATAAAGCAGCAGAAGTAATCCCATGATTCATTAGGTATTTTGAATATATCGCCTTTGAATTGATTGTTTTTTGATATGAGTAGAACTTTTACCCATATATAAACAAAGGTTTTTCCAGTGAACGGGGGATGGATATTTTATATGAATTAATTGCTAAAAATATGCGGCGTTAATATGTCGTAAATGTAATTAAAGAAGAGGGTGAGGCGGCGAACAAACAATAAAAAAGCCGGTCAGGAAACCTGACCGGCTTTTTAGCAGTGCATCAACGATTAATCGTTGTCAGAACCGCCCAGGCCTGCGTTCAGCAGTTCTGCCAGGTTGGCAGACGCTTCTTCTACGCTCACCTGCGGGGCAGCTGGCTGTTCGCCCGCTGCGCGACGGCGCATACGATCCTGGTGGTACGCATAGCCGGTACCCGCCGGGATCAGACGACCCACGATGACGTTCTCTTTCAGACCGCGCAGTTCGTCGCGTTTGCCCGCAACGGCTGCTTCGGTCAGCACGCGAGTGGTCTCCTGGAACGAGGCCGCGGAGATGAAGGACTCGGTTGCCAGAGACGCTTTGGTGATACCCAGCAGGTCGCGGGAATAGGTTGCCGCCACTTTGCCATTCGCTTCAAGCTCGCGGTTAGCGATCTTAACGCGGGAGTATTCAACCTGCTCGCCTTCGAGGAAGTCGGAGCTACCAGCACTTTCGATGGTCGCTTTACGCAGCATCTGACGAACGATAACTTCAATGTGCTTATCGTTAATCTTAACGCCTTGCAGACGGTAAACGTCCTGCACTTCGTTGGTGATGTAACGCGTTACCGCGTGCACGCCACGAAGACGCAGAATGTCGTGCGGTGCTTCCGGACCGTCGGAAACCACGTCACCACGTTCTACACGTTCACCTTCGAACACGTTCAGCTGACGCCATTTCGGAATCATCTCTTCGTACGGTTCGCTACCGTCTACCGGGGTGATAACCAGACGACGTTTCCCTTTGGTTTCTTTACCGAAGGAAATGATGCCGCTGATTTCAGCCAGGATTGCCGGCTCTTTCGGACGACGTGCTTCGAACAGGTCCGCAACGCGCGGCAGACCACCGGTGATGTCCTTGGTACCGCCGGATTCCTGCGGAACACGCGCCAGGGTGTCACCAGAGCTGATCTGTACGCCATCTTCCAGCTGAACAATCGCTTTACCCGGCAGGAAGTACTGAGCAGGCATATCGGTGCCTGGGATCAGAACGTCGTTGCCCTGAGCATCAACAATTTTCAGCGCCGGACGCAGATCTTTACCACCGGAGGTACGTTCTGCGGAATCCAGAACCACCAGCGAAGACAGACCGGTCAGCTCGTCGGTCTGACGAGTAATGGTCTGGCCGTCGATCATGTCAGTGAAGCGGACGAAACCACTCACTTCGGTGATAACCGGCATGGTATGCGGATCCCAGTTTGCAACGGTTTCACCGCCGGCAACCTGTTCGCCATCGCCTTTCGCCATAACGGAGCCGTAAGGCACTTTATAGCTTTCTTTGGTACGACCGAATTCGTCGATCAGTTTCAGCTCGGTGTTACGCGAGGTGATAACCAGTTTACCGCTGGAGTTCACAACCGACTTCGCGTTGCTCAGACGGATGCTACCTTTGTTTTTCACCTGGATGCTGGATTCAGCAGCCGCACGAGATGCCGCACCACCGATGTGGAACGTACGCATCGTCAGCTGTGTACCCGGCTCACCGATGGACTGTGCCGCGATAACGCCGATAGCCTCACCTTTGTTGATGAGGTGGCCACGCGCCAGGTCACGACCATAGCAGTGCGCACATACACCAAAGTCGGTGTCACAGGATACAACGGAACGAACTTTGACGGAGTCAACGGAGTTCTCTTCCAGCAGGTCACACCAGTGCTCATGCAGCAGCGTGTTGCGTGGAACCAGAATGTCCGCGGTACCCGGCTTCAGAACGTCTTCAGCAGTCACACGACCCAGTACGCGATCGCGCAGCGGCTCTTTAACGTCGCCACCTTCGATAACCGGCGTCATGGTGATGCCTTCCAGGGTGCCGCAGTCGTCTTCAGTGACGACCAGGTCCTGGGCAACGTCAACCAGACGACGAGTCAGGTAACCGGAGTTCGCTGTCTTCAGTGCGGTATCCGCCAGACCTTTACGCGCACCGTGGGTGGAGATGAAGTACTGGAGTACGTTCAGACCTTCACGGAAGTTCGCGGTGATCGGCGTTTCGATGATCGAGCCATCCGGCTTCGCCATCAGACCACGCATACCAGCCAGCTGACGAATCTGTGCCGCAGAACCACGCGCACCGGAGTCGGCCATCATGTAGATGCTGTTGAAGGAAACCTGCTGCTCTTCCTGACCGTCACGGTTAATCACGGTTTCGGTTTGCAGGTTATCCATCATCGCTTTGGATACACGATCGTTCGCCGCAGCCCAGATATCGATAACTTTGTTGTAGCGCTCGCCCGCGGTGACCAGACCAGACTGGAACTGTTCCTGAATCTCAGCAACTTCCGCTTCCGCTTCGCTGATGATTTCGTATTTTTTCTCCGGGATGACCATGTCATCGATACCAACGGATGCACCTGAACGCGCTGCATAAGCAAAGCCGGTGTACATCGTCTGGTCCGCAAAAATAACGGTCGGTTTCAGGCCCAGAATACGGTAACAGGTGTTCAGCATCTTGGAGATCGCTTTCTTACCGAGCGCCTGGTTCACGATAGAGAACGGCAGACCTTTCGGTACGATCATCCACAGAATGGCACGGCCAACGGTCGTGTCTTTCAGGCTAGTCTTCGCGACGAATTCACCATTCTCGTCTTTTTCGTATTCAGTGATACGCACTTTAACGCGCGCATGCAGAGAGGCCAGACCGGCGCGATAAATACGCTCCGCTTCTTTCGGGCCAGTCAGCACCATGCCTTCGCCTTTGGCGTTAACACAGTCACGGGTCATGTAGTACAGACCCAGTACAACGTCCTGAGACGGAACGATGATTGGTTCGCCGTTCGCCGGGGACAGGATGTTGTTGGTAGACATCATCAGCGCACGCGCTTCCAGCTGGGCTTCCAGCGTCAGCGGTACGTGAACAGCCATCTGGTCGCCATCGAAGTCGGCGTTATAGGCAGCACAAACCAGCGGGTGCAGCTGAATAGCTTTACCTTCGATCAGAACCGGTTCGAATGCCTGGATACCTAAACGGTGCAGCGTTGGCGCACGGTTCAGCAGTACCGGGTGTTCGCGGATAACTTCGTCCAGGATATCCCAAACAACGGCTTCTTCGCGCTCAACCATTTTCTTAGCGGCTTTGATGGTGGTGGCCAGGCCACGCAGTTCCAGCTTGCCGTAAATGAACGGTTTGAACAGCTCCAGCGCCATTTTCTTCGGCAGACCGCACTGATGCAGACGCAGGTATGGACCTACGGTGATAACAGAACGACCGGAGTAGTCAACACGCTTACCGAGCAGGTTCTGACGGAAACGACCCTGTTTACCTTTGATCATATCGGCCAAAGATTTCAGAGGACGTTTGTTAGAACCGGTGATCGCACGACCGCGACGGCCGTTATCCAGCAGGGCGTCAACCGCTTCCTGCAGCATACGTTTTTCGTTGCGTACGATGATGTCCGGCGCAGCCAGATCCAGCAGACGTTTCAGACGGTTGTTACGGTTAATGACGCGACGATACAGATCGTTCAGGTCAGAAGTCGCAAAACGGCCGCCATCGAGCGGAACCAGCGGACGCAGATCTGGCGGCAGAACCGGCAGAACGGTCAGGATCATCCATTCCGGCTTGTTGCCAGACTGAACGAACGCTTCCAGCAGTTTAATGCGCTTGGTCAGCTTTTTACGCTTGGTTTCGGAGTTGGTTTCGTTCAGCTCTTCACGCAGCTGTTCGCATTCCTGCTCCAGATCCATATTGCGCAGCAGCGCCTGGATCGCTTCCGCACCCATTTTCGCGTCGAATTCGTCACCGAACTCTTCCAGCGCATCCAGGTACTGCTCTTCAGTCAGAATCTGGTTGCGTTCGAGGTTGGTCATGCCACCTTCGATAACCACGTAGGATTCGAAGTACAGTACACGTTCGATATCGCGCAGCGGCATATCCAGCAGCAGGCCGATACGGGACGGCAGCGATTTCAGGAACCAGATGTGCGCCGTCGGGCATGCCAGCTCGATGTGGCCCATGCGCTCACGACGCACTTTAGTCTGGGTCACTTCAACGCCGCACTTCTCACAGATCACACCGCGGTGTTTCAGGCGCTTGTACTTACCGCACAGGCACTCATAGTCTTTTACTGGCCCGAAAATACGAGCACAGAACAGACCGTCACGCTCAGGCTTGAACGTACGGTAGTTAATGGTTTCCGGCTTTTTAACTTCACCGAAAGACCATGAACGGATCATGTCTGGCGATGCCAGAGCAATTTTGATCGCATCAAACTCTTCGGTTTTAGTTTGCGCTTTCAGAAACTTTAATAAGTCTTTCACGGATTTGCTCCCGTCGGAGTTAGCACAATCTGGCGCCGGGTTTTATCCCGGCACCAGTGACCTGTTTGAGCGAGAGTTACTCGTCTTCCAGTTCGATGTTGATGCCCAGCGAGCGGATTTCTTTCAACAGTACGTTGAAGGATTCCGGCATGCCCGGTTCCATCTGGTGGTTGCCGTCCACGATGTTTTTATACATCTTGGTACGACCGTTCACGTCATCAGACTTAACGGTGAGCATTTCCTGCAGGGTGTAGGCCGCGCCATAAGCTTCCAGCGCCCACACTTCCATCTCACCGAAGCGCTGACCACCGAACTGCGCCTTACCACCCAGCGGCTGCTGAGTAACCAGGCTGTAGGAACCGGTGGAACGAGCGTGCATTTTGTCGTCGACCAGGTGGTTCAGTTTCAGCATGTACATGTAACCCACGGTTACCGGACGTTCGAACTGTTCACCGGTGCGGCCGTCAAACAGGGTGATCTGACCGGAAGTCGGCAGGTCGCCCAGCTGCAGCAGCTCTTTGATTTCAGCTTCTTTCGCACCGTCGAATACCGGCGTTGCGATCGGCATGCCTTTACGCAGGTTTTCAGCCAGACGCAGAACTTCTTCATCGCTGAAGGTATTCAGGTCAACTTTCTGGCGAACGTCAGCGCCCAGATCGTAAGCACGCTGGATGAATTCGCGCAGTTTCGCGACTTCTTGCTGCTGTTTCAGCATGGCGTTGATCTTATCGCCGATGCCTTTCGCAGCCATACCCAGGTGAGTTTCCAGGATCTGACCGATGTTCATACGAGACGGTACGCCCAGCGGGTTCAGTACGATATCTACCGGCGTACCGTTAGCATCGTGCGGCATATCTTCGATCGGGTTGATCTTAGAGATAACACCCTTGTTACCGTGACGGCCTGCCATCTTATCACCAGGCTGGATACGGCGTTTAACGGCCAGGTATACCTTAACAATCTTCAGCACACCCGGTGCCAGATCGTCGCCTTGGGTGATTTTACGGCGTTTCGCTTCGAGTTTTTTCTCGAACTCGTGTTTCAGTTCGTCATACTGCTCAGCCAGTTGCTCCAGCTGATTCTGTTTCTCTTCGTCGGTCAGGCCCAGTTCCAGCCAGCGATCGCGCGGCAGTTTGTCGAGCTTCTCAGCTTCAACGCCACCGGAGACCAGCACCGCGTAGATACGACTGAACAGACCGGCTTCGAGGATCTGCAGTTCTTCAGACAGGTCTTTCTTCGCCTGCTTCAGCTGCATCTCTTCGATTTCCAGCGCACGTTTGTCTTTTTCTACGCCATCACGGGTAAAGACCTGAACGTCGATAACGGTACCAGAGACACCGTTCGGTACGCGCAGAGAAGAGTCTTTAACGTCAGACGCTTTCTCACCGAAGATCGCACGCAGCAGTTTCTCTTCCGGCGTCAGCTGGGTTTCACCTTTCGGCGTTACCTTACCAACCAGAATGTCGCCGCCGGTCACTTCCGCGCCGATATAAACGATACCGGACTCATCCAGTTTAGAGAGCGCAGCTTCACCCACGTTCGGGATGTCAGCGGTGATCTCTTCCGGCCCCAGCTTGGTGTCACGGGACACGCACGCCAGTTCCTGAATGTGGATGGTGGTGAAACGGTCTTCCTGGACAACACGCTCGGAGACGAGGATGGAGTCTTCGAAGTTGTAGCCGTTCCACGGCATGAACGCTACGCGCATGTTCTGACCCAGCGCCAGTTCACCAAGGTCGGTGGACGGGCCGTCGGCCAGCACGTCGCCGCGCTCAATGGGTTCGCCCAGGGACACGCAAGGCATCTGGTTGATGCAGGTGTTCTGGTTAGAACGGGTGTACTTGGTCAGGTTATAGATGTCGATACCTGCTTCGCCCGGGTACATCTCGTCTTCGTTAACTTTGATAACGATACGGGAAGCATCCACGTACTGAACGGTACCGCCACGTTTAGCCACCGCAGTAACACCGGAGTCAACGGCAACAGCACGTTCCATACCGGTACCAACCAGCGGCTTATCAGCGCGCAGAGTCGGAACCGCCTGACGTTGCATGTTCGCACCCATCAATGCACGGTTGGCGTCATCGTGCTCCAGGAACGGGATCAGGGACGCACCGACGGATACCACCTGCTGGGTGGATACGTCCATGTAGTCAACCTGGTCGCGGCTGAACAAGCTGGATTCGCCTTTGCTACGGCAGGTAACCAGGTCTTCTACGAAGTGGCCGTTTTCATCCAGGTTGGAGTTCGCCTGAGCAATAACGTAGTTGCCTTCTTCGATAGCAGACAGGTAGTGAATTTCATCGGTAACCACACCGTCGGTCACTTTACGATACGGGGTCTCAAGGAAACCGTATTCGTTAGTCTGTGCGTACACGGACAGGGAGTTGATCAGACCGATGTTCGGACCTTCAGGCGTTTCGATTGGACATACGCGACCGTAGTGCGTCGGGTGTACGTCTCGAACTTCGAAGCCTGCGCGTTCACGGGTCAGACCGCCTGGGCCGAGTGCGGAGATACGACGTTTGTGCGTAATCTCAGACAGCGGGTTGTTCTGGTCCATAAACTGGGACAGCTGGCTGGAACCAAAGAACTCTTTCACTGCTGCGGAAATCGGCTTGGCGTTGATCATATCCTGAGGCATCAGGGTATCCAGATCGCCCAGAGACAGACGCTCTTTAACCGCACGCTCTACACGTACCAGGCCAACGCGGAACTGGTTTTCCGCCATTTCGCCAACGGAACGGATACGACGGTTGCCGAGGTGGTCGATATCATCGACTTCGCCTTTACCGTTACGGATATCGATGAGCTTCTTCATCACTTCGATGATGTCGTCTTTGCTCAGGATACCGGAACCTTCGATTTCGTCGCGCAGCAGAGAACGGTTGAACTTCATACGACCAACCGCGGACAGATCGTAGCGGTCTTCGGAGAAGAACAGGTTCTCAAACAGGCTTTCAGCCGCTTCGCGAGTCGGCGGCTCACCAGGGCGCATCATGCGGTAGATTTCTACCAGCGCGCTCAGACGATCGTTGGTCGGGTCGACGCGTACCGTTTCAGAAATGTACGGACCGTGGTCCAGATCGTTGGTGAACAGCGTTTCGATACGCTTGTGGCCGGACTGGCTCAGTTTAGCCAGCAGATCCAGGCTCAGCTCCATGTTCGCCGGGCAGATCAGTTCGCCGGTCGCTTCGTCGATGTAGTCTTTAGAAGCAACTTTACCCGCGATGTACTCAACCGGAACTTCGATATGTTTGATATCGTCTTTTTCCAGCTGGCGAATGTGGCGCGCAGTAATACGACGGCCTTTCTCAACGTACACTTTACCGTTGGCTTCGATATCGAAGGAGGCGGTTTCACCGCGCAGACGCTCCGGTACCAGCTCCATCTGCAGCTTGTTGTCGCGAATTTCAAAGACCACTTTCTCGAAGAACAGGTCAAGGATCTGCTCAGTGGTGTAATTCAGCGCGCGCAGAATGATGGTTGCCGGCAGTTTACGACGACGGTCGATACGAACGAACAGGTTGTCTTTCGGGTCGAATTCGAAGTCCAGCCAGGAACCGCGGTAAGGGATGATACGTGCGTTATACAGGACCTTACCGGAGGAGTGGGTCTTACCTTTGTCACTGTCAAAGAAGACGCCCGGGCTACGGTGCAGCTGAGAAACGATAACACGCTCGGTACCGTTGATAACAAAGGTACCGTTGTCGGTCATGAGCGGGATTTCGCCCATGTAGACTTCTTGTTCTTTGATGTCTTTAACGGTGCCTTCCGGCGCTTCGCGCTCGTAGATCACCAGACGCAGTTTTACGCGCAGCGGTGCAGAATAAGTCACGCCACGGATCTGACATTCTTTAACATCAAAAACAGGTTCGCCCAGACGGTAGCTGACGTATTGCAGCTCTGAATTACCGCTGTAGCTCTGAATCGGGAATACGGAACGGAAGGCTGCTTCCAGACCATACTGCCCTTCAGGATCTTGCTCGATAAACTTCTGGAACGAATCAAGCTGGATAGAAAGGAGATAAGGTATGTCCAGAACTTGTGGACGTTTACCAAAATCCTTACGAATACGTTTTTTCTCGGTATAGGAGTAAACCATAGGGTTCCTCAGCTCGCTGACAAGTCGACCCGTCTGCCTAAGTAAGGCAGTTTTTTATGCAACACTATTTTGTTGACCGGAAAATGGAACACTTTCCGCAATACCTGTTGCTATCACGCTTAAACCATTTCGTTGCGATTTACACAGCCCAGGAACCCTAACCTGTCGCAGTATATTAAGTCGTCGATAGAAACAAGCATTGTCAGGCAAACCAGCAGTCAAACAGTGTGAAATGCTACTGGCGCCTTACAGCGCAAAAAGGCTGGTGACTAAAAAGTCACCAGCCTCAGCCTGATTTCTCAGGCTGCAACCGGAAGGGTTGGCTTATTTAACTTCAACTTCAGCGCCAGCTTCTTCCAGAGATTTTTTCAGAGCTTCAGCGTCGTCTTTGCTGATGCCTTCTTTCAGTGCAGCCGGAGCAGATTCTACCAGGTCTTTAGCTTCTTTCAGACCCAGGCCAGTTGCGCCACGTACTGCTTTGATAACAGCAACTTTGTTAGCGCCAGCAGCTTTCAGAATTACGTCGAATTCAGTTTTTTCTTCAGCAGCTTCAACCGGGCCAGCAGCTACAGCTACAGCAGCAGCAGCGGAAACACCGAATTTTTCTTCCATTGCAGAGATCAGCTCAACAACGTCCATTACGGACATAGCGGATACTGCTTCAATGATTTGATCTTTAGTGATAGACATTTAAATTGTTCCTGAATATCAGAATAAGTTTATACGTAAGCGAATGCTTTATAAAGATAACTGCGATTAAGCAGCTTCTTTCGCATCGCGTACAGCAGCCAGAGTACGAACCAGTTTGCCAGCCGAAGCTTCTTTCATGGTTGCCATCAGGCGTGCAATTGCTTCTTCGTAGGTCGGCAGAGTTGCCAGGCGGTCGATCTGCGACGCCGGGATCAGCTCACCTTCAAAGGCAGCGGCTTTGACCTCAAATTTTGCATTCGCTTTCGCGAACTCTTTGAACAGACGAGCAGCAGCGCCCGGGTGTTCCATAGAGTATGCAATCAGGGTCGGACCAACAAACGTGTCTTTCAGGCACTCGAACTGAGTACCTTCAACGACGCGGCGCAGCAGGGTGTTACGAACAACACGCATGTATACGCCAGCTTCACGACCTGCTTTACGCAGTTCAGTCATTTTATCTACAGTTACGCCACGGGAATCCGCAACTACTGCAGACAGCGCGCCTTTGGCTACTTCGCTGACTTCAGCAACAATCGCTTGTTTGTCTTGAAGATTTAAAGCCATTAGCTTTGCTCCTGGATGTTTGCCAGAGCTTATGCTCTGGAACTCACTTCACTCAATTCAACGAAAAGAGCGTCTAAATACGGTGAGCAGAAACAAGCCAGAGTATCCAAAAATAATCTTAGCGTTCTGTCACCGTCTACGCAGGGGATTAAGTTTCTTGCGAAACACCTGCGGTCTTCGACGGAGGCCTGGATAGGCCAGGCTCCAACGAACAAATTCTTCCTATGACTTCGTCCTTCGAACCGCAGCGGCGTTAGCTGCTCTCGTTCACACCGGTCATGTAGTTAACTACACTCCCGGTGATTCACTCGATTGCTGCCTTGCTGCAATTCAAATGACTCGCATAGCGTCTGTCTTATTGACAGAATCGTGGGGGTAAGATTGTAGACAAAATCACCGCCCACGTAAAGGCATTAGTTTGCAGAAGCGTTCAGGCCAGCCTGATCTACTGCAACACCTGCACCCATGGTGGTGGAGATGCTAACTTTCTTGATGTACACGCCTTTCGCCTGAGTCGGTTTTGCTTTTTTCAGCGCAACCAGCAGAGCTTCCAGGTTTTCTTTCAGTTTGTCAGCGTCAAAGTCCACTTTACCGATGGTGGTGTGGATGATGCCGTTTTTGTCGTTACGATAACGAACCTGACCTGCTTTAGCGTTCTTAACCGCTTCAGCAACGTTAGGGGTTACGGTACCCACTTTCGGGTTTGGCATCAGGCCGCGCGGACCCAGAACCTGGCCCAGCTGGCCAACAACGCGCATTGCATCCGGGGAAGCAATAACAACGTCAAAGTTCATTTCGCCTTTCTTGATCTGGTCAGCCAGATCTTCCATACCTACCAGCTCAGCGCCTGCAGCTTTAGCAGCTTCAGCGTTTGCGCCCTGGGCAAATACGGCAACGCGAACAGAACGGCCAGTACCGTGCGGCAGTACAGTTGCACCACGTACGTTCTGGTCAGATTTACGAGCATCGATGCCCAGGTTTACAGCAACGTCAACGCTTTCAACGAACTTAGCAGTAGCCAGTTCTTTCAGCAGAGAGATGGCTTCGTTGATGTCATACTGTTTAGTTGCATCAACTTTGTCACGGATCACGGACATGCGCTTGGTCAGTTTAGCCATTTCTTAGTCCTCCACTACCAGGCCCATGGAACGTGCAGTACCTTCGATGGAGCGAGTCATCGCTTCAATGTCGGCACCAGTCATGTCGGCAGCTTTGGTCTGCGCGATTTCCTGCAGCTGAGCGCGGGAAATTTTACCCACTTTATCTTTGTTCGGCTTACCAGAGCCGGACTTGATACCAGCCGCTTTTTTCAGCAGAACTGCTGCCGGCGGGGTTTTGGTAACGAAAGTGAAAGAACGGTCAGCGTAAACGGTGATAACAACCGGGATTGGCAGACCTTTTTCCATGGATTCAGTTTTTGCGTTGAACGCTTTGCAGAATTCCATGATGTTAACGCCCTGCTGACCCAGTGCTGGACCAACCGGCGGACTCGGGTTTGCCATACCAGCTGCAACCTGCAGCTTGACGTAGGCTTGTACTTTCTTAGCCATTCTTAAATCCTCAAATTGGGTATTAACGCTTCAGAGAAGCTCCCCGTGATTAAACATCGTTTTACGGGCCAGGCCCATAAAAACAAAAGGCGCGAAATTGTATGCCAATTTCGCGCCCTATGCAACGATTAAATCGCTGCTTTTTTGATCGCCGGCTTACGCCTTCTCAACCTGACCGAAGTCCAGTTCTACCGGCGTCGCACGACCGAAGATAGAAACAGAAACTTTCAGGCGGGACTTCTCATAGTCCACTTCTTCAACGACGCCGTTAAAGTCAGCGAACGGACCATCGTTGACACGAACCATTTCGCCCGGCTCAAACAGCGTTTTCGGACGCGGCTTATCGCCAACCTGCTGCAGGCGGTTCATGATGGCATCGACTTCTTTGTCGCTGATCGGCGCCGGACGGTCGGAAGTACCGCCGATGAAGCCCATCACACGCGGTACGCTGCGCACCAGGTGCCAGCTCGCGTCGTTCATGACCATTTGAACCAGAACGTAGCCTGGGAAGAATTTACGTTCGCTTTTGCGACGCTGGCCGCCACGGATTTCAACCACTTCTTCGGTTGGAACCATGACTTCGCCAAACAACTCTTCCATGTTGTGTAATTTGATATGTTCACGCAGCGAAGTAGCTACGCGACCTTCAAAACCGGAAAACGCCTGAACGACGTACCAGCGCTTTTTAGGAGCTTCAGACATCTCAGAACCTCAGGCCAGTGATAAAGGAGACCAGGCGAACCAGAATACCATCCAGTCCCCACAGGATCAGTGACATTACTGCAGTCACGGCAGCAACAATCAGCGTAGTATGCAGCGTTTCCTGGCGAGTCGGCCAAATCACTTTACGCACTTCAGTTCGCGCTTCGCGAGCAAAAGCAACGGTCGCCTTACCTTTCGTCGTCAACAGCGCGACGCCACCGGCAGCAGCAATAAGAATAACCACGGCCAGCGCACGCACCGCCAGCATAATGTCGCGATAAAGGAAGTTGCCCACGATCGCCACGATCAGCAGCACGGCAACGATAATCCACTTCATCGTTTCCAGGCCGCGCCCGCTCCCTTGAGCTTCGGTATTCGCACTCATAAACCAACCTGTCAGAAGTATTCTACAAACAATTTCACCCCGCGGGGGCGAGGCGATCCAAACCGAAATTAAGTTTCGGATTATACACTGAACGCGTTCAAACTGCTTCAACGCTGGCGGTTCTGGCGCCTCTTCCCTGCTATTGCAAAGGAGAACGCTGACTTGCCGTCGCGCTACCGCTCGAATGGTTTGGTGTATAAACGCCCTCTTCAGAGCCTGTCTCAGCAATGATTATGACAAAAAAAATCACTGATGAGCCAGGTTCTGGTATGAAAGCGTGCAAAAAGGGCATCAAATGATGCCCTTTTATTGCGCATTGCGTCAAATGTTATCAGCGATTAGCCGAGAACTTTAGCAACCACGCCCGCGCCAACGGTACGACCGCCTTCACGGATTGCGAAACGCAGACCATCGTCCATCGCGATCGGGTGGATCAGGGTAACAACCATTTTGATGTTGTCGCCCGGCATAACCATCTCTACGCCTTCCGGCAGTTCGATGGTGCCAGTCACGTCAGTAGTACGGAAGTAGAACTGCGGACGGTAGCCTTTGAAGAACGGAGTATGACGGCCGCCTTCGTCTTTGGACAGGATGTACACTTCAGATTCGAACTTGGTGTGCGGCTTGATGCTGCCCGGCTTAGCCAGTACCTGACCACGTTCGATTTCTTCACGTTTGATACCACGCAGCAGAACACCAACGTTCTCACCAGCACGGCCTTCGTCCAGCAGTTTGCGGAACATTTCAACGCCAGTACAGGTGGTCTTCGCGGTTTCTTTGATACCAACGATTTCAACTTCTTCACCGACTTTGATGATACCGCGCTCTACACGACCGGTAACAACGGTACCACGACCGGAGATAGAGAATACGTCTTCGATCGGCAGCAGGAACGGCTTGTCAATCGCACGCTCTGGTTCCGGGATATAGGTATCCAGGTGGCCAGCCAGTTCGATGATTTTCGCTTCCCACTCTGCGTCGCCTTCCAGCGCTTTCAGAGCAGAACCACGAACGATCGGGGTGTCGTCGCCCGGGAAATCGTACTGAGACAGCAGTTCACGAACTTCCATCTCAACCAGTTCCAGCAGCTCTTCGTCATCAACCATGTCGCATTTGTTCAGGAACACGATGATGTACGGAACGCCTACCTGACGACCCAGCAGGATGTGCTCACGAGTCTGCGGCATCGGGCCGTCAGTCGCAGCAACAACCAGGATCGCGCCGTCCATCTGCGCAGCACCGGTGATCATGTTTTTAACATAGTCGGCGTGGCCCGGGCAGTCTACGTGCGCGTAGTGGCGAGTCGGGGTGTCATATTCAACGTGAGAGGTGTTGATGGTGATACCACGAGCTTTTTCTTCCGGTGCGTTATCGATCTGGTCGAATGCACGAGCAGAACCACCGTAGGTTTTAGCCAGAACGGTAGTGATGGCAGCGGTCAGCGTTGTTTTACCATGGTCAACGTGGCCGATAGTACCGACGTTAACGTGCGGTTTTGTACGTTCAAACTTTTCTTTAGACATCGATTGTCCCTCTAAGACACGGATAAATCGGTGATATCACCACATCAACCAGGCAACATGCCCGACTTGTTGAATGAAAATAACAGAAGAGAAACAGGGAAGGAGAGAAAAGAAGTGGTGCTGATACCCAGAGTCGAACTGGGGACCTCACCCTTACCAAGGGTGCGCTCTACCAACTGAGCCATATCAGCACGTCTGGAGCGGGCAGCGGGAATCGAACCCGCATCATCAGCTTGGAAGGCTGAGGTAATAGCCATTATACGATGCCCGCATCCTGAAACTCGGCTACCCAGTTCTTTCTGTAATACTAAAGAGACTGCTCTCTTTAGTATTGAGCTGATTAGTTTACCCAACCAACTCCGGCTACGCAAAGCGTCGCCAGAAAGTGGTGGTGGGGGAAGGATTCGAACCTTCGAAGTCGATGACGGCAGATTTACAGTCTGCTCCCTTTGGCCGCTCGGGAACCCCACCCAAATTGTTATGGTGCCGACTACCGGAATCGAACTGGTGACCTACTGATTACAAGTCAGTTGCTCTACCTACTGAGCTAAGTCGGCATCAAGTAGCGCGCATTCTAGGGAGAGGAGCGAGTTCATGCAACTAAAAATTTGCATAAAACGTTCTCTTGCTCACATTTTGTGCTCTTACACGAAAAAACGGTGTAATTTCAAACAGGGCAGTGCAAATATTCGCCAGCAATCCAGCTCATCAGGAGCGGTTCCAGTCACCCGCTGATGCCCAGGATGTATGCGGACGACTGACAGAAAGGTAACGGGCCGTTAGCACTATCCTGCTGGTTTACTACGAATAAGAAACTTATTCCTCTCTTGTGATGCTGGCGCGAGAAAGCAGCATTCAATGAGTTTTTTTCTTATTATTCCCGGCAATCTGGTGTTACCCTCCTGCCCATTGTCCTGATTAACTCGTGTGAAGCATCGCCGTTTCAACGTATACGGCGATGGTAAGAACATGCTTATGAGCCAAAAAGAGCAGACGTTAATGACACCGTACCTACAATTTAACCGCCACCAATGGGCTGCACTTCGTGATTCTGTCCCGATGACGTTAACCGAGGATGAAATCACGCGGTTAAAAGGCATCAACGAAGATCTCTCTCTGGAAGAGGTTGCCGAGATCTATTTGCCGCTGTCGCGTTTGCTCAACTTCTATATCAGTTCTAACCTGCGTCGTCAGGCTGTTCTCGAACAATTTCTTGGCACCAACGGTCAACGCATTCCCTATATCATCAGCATCGCTGGCAGCGTTGCGGTGGGGAAAAGCACCACCGCGCGTGTACTGCAGGCCTTGCTTAGCCGTTGGCCGGAGCACCGCCATGTTGAACTCATCACTACTGACGGTTTTTTGCACCCTAACTCAGTATTGAAAGAACGCGGATTAATGAAGAAGAAAGGCTTCCCGCAGTCCTATGATATGCATCGACTGGTGAAGTTTGTCTCCGATCTTAAATCAGGTGTACCGCAGGCAACCGCGCCGGTTTATTCCCATCTGATTTATGATGTTATTCCCGACGGCGATAAAACCGTCGCGCAGCCGGATATTTTAATTCTTGAGGGACTCAACGTTCTGCAAAGTGGAATGGATTATCCGCACGATCCTCATCATGTATTTGTATCCGATTTTGTCGATTTTTCTATTTATGTCGATGCACCGGAAGAATTACTGAAAAGCTGGTATATCAACCGTTTTCTCAAATTCCGAGAAGGGGCGTTTACCGATCCTGACTCCTACTTCCACAATTACGCTAAGCTGTCGAAGGAAGAGGCGGTGGATATTGCCACCTCGCTATGGAACGAGATTAACTTAATGAATCTTAAAGAAAACATCCTTCCAACCCGCGAACGTGCCAGCCTGATCATGACCAAAAGCGCCAATCATTCTGTGAATCAAGTACGCTTACGTAAATAAAGCAAAGGGAGCCGAAGCTCCCTTTTTTATTCTGCGCTGCGCAATGATATTTCACCGCCAACCCAGGCTTTTATCACCCCATCCTGTTCCAGCAATAGTGCGCCTTGCGCATCAATGCCACGGGAAATTCCATAGATTTCTTTATCACCGATAATGAGTTTTACCGGGCGATGAATAAAGTTATCCAGTTTCTCCCAGCGCGGCAGATAGGGCGCTAACCCTTCCTGCTCGAACAGTTCCAGGCCCAGACGTAGCTCTTTAATCAGGCGCGCGGCGAGGAGGTTGCGGTCGATGACAACCCCCGCCTCCTGAAGGCTTATCCACCCCTGATTGACCACGTCAGACTCCACGCGACGCATCACAAGATTGATACCCGCGCCACTAACGATTTGTGCAGCATCACCCGTTTTCCCGGTCAGTTCCACGAGGATCCCTGACAGTTTACGATCTTGCAGGTAAATATCGTTTGGCCATTTCACACGAACCTGATCGGCCCCGAGCTGCTGCAGAACTTCAGCGATCACGATACCAATCACCAGGCTGAGTCCAATAGCCGCCGCCGGCCCCTGCTCCAGGCGCCAGTACATCGAGAGATAAAGATTGGCGCCAAAGGGCGAGAACCATTTTCTACCTCGCCGTCCTCGCCCTGCCTGCTGATATTCAGCCACACAGGCATCCCCGGATGTCAGCTCATCAAGCCTGTCCAGTAAATACTGGTTAGTGGAGTCAATCACGGGGAGAACCGTCACTCGGCCATGTTCAATCTGTTGGGAAATCTTTTTCTCATCCAACAGATGAATGGGCTCCGGCAGGCTGTAACCCTTGCCTGGCACTGTAAACACATCGACGCCCCAGTCGCGTAAGGTCTGGATATGCTTATTAATCGCCGCCCGGCTCATACCTAACTGCTCACCAAGCTGTTCACCTGAGTGGAACTCGCCATCAGCCAGGATAGAAATCAACGTTAAGGGAATAGTATGGTCTTTCACGCAATGCTCTCCTCTGCGTTGACTTCACCATGCGTTCCAATGAAGCGCACCTCGGGCTGAAGCCATACATCGAATTTCTTACCCACCTGCTGGCGAACGTAATGGGCTAGTTTTACCACGTCCTCGCTGGTCGCTCGATCTTCATTAATGAGTACCAGGGCCTGTTGTCGATGGACGGCCGCGCCGCCAATGCGTTGCCCTTTGAGCTGACATTGATCGATTAACCAGCCCGCGGCCAGCTTGACGGTGCCGTTTGCCTGCGGATAATGCGGCGCCTGGGGGAATTGCGCCAGCAGCGCTTCAGCAACCTGAGCGCTGACGATCGGATTCTTAAAGAAACTTCCGGCATTGCCGTTAATCCTGGGATCCGGCAACTTAGTCATTCGCATATGACAAACGGAATCGAATACCTGCTGCGGGGTGACGGTCTGTGGATCAAGACGCGTTAAATCACCGTAACTCAGTACAGGCTGCCATGCTTTCGCTAACGTTAAACCAATCGCGACGATGGCGTAGCGATCCTGGTATTCATGTTTAAAGATACTGTCACGGTAGCCGAAACGGCATTCCGCCGCTGAAAGACGCTGCTTACGACCCGTTTCCAGCTCAATGCAGTCCACATAGTTGCAAACCCGCTGGAGCTCGACACCGTAGGCGCCAATATTCTGGATCGGCGAAGATCCTGCGCAGCCAGGGATCAATGCCAAATTTTCCAGACCTGGCATCGCATGCTGTAGCGTGAACTGCACCAATTGATGCCAGTTTTCGCCGGCGCCGACGTGCAAGCACCAGGCTTCCGGCGTTTCGCTCACCTCGATCCCCATAATTCGGTTGAGGATCACCGTACCGGCATAGTCGTTCAGAAACAGGACATTACTACCTTCCCCAAGGATCAGCGTGGGTTCGCCTGCCGCGACAGCAGTTTGCCAGGCGCTTAATAACTGCTGCTCAGTTTCGGCGCGTACAATCGTCCTGGCGGAGCGCTCAATGCCAAAGGTATTCCAGGGTTTGAGGGAGTGGTTCATAGTGGCTTCCTGATGCAAAATCGGCGTTAGTTTACCGTATCTGGCGGGGGAAGGCTTGCCTGATTGCAGGGGCAGTGACATTGGGGGCGTTACCGGTAATGATGCGGTGTACCGGTCCGGGCTACAGGTCGTGCAGGGCGGGTGCGAATCCGTAGCCCCGGTAAGCGCAGCGCCACCGGGGAGACATACCGGCACGGTTGCCGGACCACTGAAACGCAAAAAGCCCATCCGGCAGGATGGGCTCTTCACTTGTTTGATGCCTGGCAGTTTATGGCGGGCGTCCTGCCCGCCACCCTCCGGGCCGTTGCTGCGCAACGTTCAAATCCGCTCCCGGCGGATTTGTCCTGCTCCGGAGAGCGCTCACCGACAGACAACAGACAAAACAAAAAGCTCAGTCTTTCGACTGAGCTTTCTGCTTTATTTGATGCCTGGCAGTTCCCTACTCTCACATGGGGAGACCCCACACTACCATCGGCGCTACGGCGTTTCACTTCTGAGTTCGGCATGGGGTCAGGTGGGACCACCGCGCTATCGCCGCCAGGCAAATTCTGTTTTCAACACGTCTTAACGACGCATCGAGTAATCTGTATCAGAGCTGAAAATTCTCTCAATTCCGCCAAAACAGCTTCGGCGTTGTAAGGTTAAGCCTCACGGTTCATTAGTACCGGTTAGCTCAACGCATCGCTGCGCTTACACACCCGGCCTATCAACGTCATCGTCTTTAACGTTCCTTCAGGAGACTTAAAGTCTCAGGGAGAACTCATCTCGGGGCAAGTTTCGTGCTTAGATGCTTTCAGCACTTATCTCTTCCGCATTTAGCTACCGGGCAGTGCCATTGGCATGACAACCCGAACACCAGTGATGCGTCCACTCCGGTCCTCTCGTACTAGGAGCAGCCCCCCTCAATTCTCCAGCGCCCACGGCAGATAGGGACCGAACTGTCTCACGACGTTCTAAACCCAGCTCGCGTACCACTTTAAATGGCGAACAGCCATACCCTTGGGACCTACTTCAGCCCCAGGATGTGATGAGCCGACATCGAGGTGCCAAACACCGCCGTCGATATGAACTCTTGGGCGGTATCAGCCTGTTATCCCCGGAGTACCTTTTATCCGTTGAGCGATGGCCCTTCCATTCAGAACCACCGGATCACTATGACCTGCTTTCGCACCTGCTCGCGCCGTCACGCTCGCAGTCAAGCTAGCTTATGCCATTGCACTAACCTCCTGATGTCCGACCAGGATTAGCTAACCTTCGTGCTCCTCCGTTACTCTTTGGGAGGAGACCGCCCCAGTCAAACTACCCACCAGACACTGTCCGCAACCCCGATAAGGGGCCTACGTTAGAACATCAAACATTAAAGGGTGGTATTTCAAGGTTGGCTCCACGCAGACTGGCGTCCACGCTTCAAAGCCTCCCACCTATCCTACACATCAAGGCTCAATGTTCAGTGTCAAGCTATAGTAAAGGTTCACGGGGTCTTTCCGTCTTGCCGCGGGTACACTGCATCTTCACAGCGAGTTCAATTTCACTGAGTCTCGGGTGGAGACAGCCTGGCCATCATTACGCCATTCGTGCAGGTCGGAACTTACCCGACAAGGAATTTCGCTACCTTAGGACCGTTATAGTTACGGCCGCCGTTTACCGGGGCTTCGATCAAGAGCTTCTCCTTACGGATAACCCCATCAATTAACCTTCCGGCACCGGGCAGGCGTCACACCGTATACGTCCACTTTCGTGTTTGCACAGTGCTGTGTTTTTAATAAACAGTTGCAGCCAGCTGGTATCTTCGACTGGTCTCAGCTCCATCCGCAGGGACTTCACCTACACACCAGCGTGCCTTCTCCCGAAGTTACGGCACCATTTTGCCTAGTTCCTTCACCCGAGTTCTCTCAAGCGCCTTGGTATTCTCTACCTGACCACCTGTGTCGGTTTGGGGTACGATTCAATGTTACCTGATGCTTAGAGGCTTTTCCTGGAAGCAGGGCATTTGTTACTTCAGCACCGTAGTGCCTCGTCATCACACCTCAGCGTTAAAAGGTACCGGATTTACCTGGAACCTCCGCCTACATGCTTAAACCGGGACAACCGTCGCCCGGCTAACATAGCCTTCTCCGTCCCCCCTTCGCAGTAACACCAAGTACAGGAATATTAACCTGTTTCCCATCGACTACGCCTTTCGGCCTCGCCTTAGGGGTCGACTCACCCTGCCCCGATTAACGTTGGACAGGAACCCTTGGTCTTCCGGCGAGCGGGCTTTTCACCCGCTTTATCGTTACTTATGTCAGCATTCGCACTTCTGATACCTCCAGCAGCCCTCACAGGCCACCTTCGCAGGCTTACAGAACGCTCCCCTACCCAACAACACATAGTGTCGCTGCCGCAGCTTCGGTGCATGGTTTAGCCCCGTTACATCTTCCGCGCAGGCCGACTCGACCAGTGAGCTATTACGCTTTCTTTAAATGATGGCTGCTTCTAAGCCAACATCCTGGCTGTCTGTGCCTTCCCACATCGTTTCCCACTTAACCATGACTTTGGGACCTTAGCTGGCGGTCTGGGTTGTTTCCCTCTTCACGACGGACGTTAGCACCCGCCGTGTGTCTCCCGTGATAACATTCTTCGGTATTCGTAGTTTGCATCGGGTTGGTAAGTCGGGATGACCCCCTAGCCGAAACAGTGCTCTACCCCCGAAGATGAGTTCACGAGGCGCTACCTAAATAGCTTTCGGGGAGAACCAGCTATCTCCCGGTTTGATTGGCCTTTCACCCCCAGCCACAAGTCATCCGCTAATTTTTCAACATTAGTCGGTTCGGTCCTCCAGTTAGTGTTACCCAACCTTCAACCTGCCCATGGCTAGATCACCGGGTTTCGGGTCTATACCCTGCAACTTAACGCCCAGTTAAGACTCGGTTTCCCTGCGGCTCCCCTATACGGTTAACCTTGCTACAGAATATAAGTCGCTGACCCATTATACAAAAGGTACGCAGTCACACCATAAAGGTGCTCCCACTGCTTGTACGTACACGGTTTCAGGTTCTTTTTCACTCCCCTCGCCGGGGTTCTTTTCGCCTTTCCCTCACGGTACTGGTTCACTATCGGTCAGTCAGGAGTATTTAGCCTTGGAGGATGGTCCCCCCATATTCAGACAGGATACCACGTGTCCCGCCCTACTCTTCGAGTTCACAACCTGTGCATTTTGGTGTACGGGACTATCACCCTGTACCGTCGGACTTTCCAGACCGTTCCACTAACACACAAGCTGATTCAGACTCTGGGCTGCTCCCCGTTCGCTCGCCGCTACTGGGGGAATCTCGGTTGATTTCTTTTCCTCGGGGTACTTAGATGTTTCAGTTCCCCCGGTTCGCCTCGTTAACCTATGTATTCAGTTAACGATAGTGTGACGAATCACACTGGGTTTCCCCATTCGGACATCGCCGGTTATAACGGTTCATATCACCTTACCGACGCTTTTCGCAGATTAGCACGTCCTTCATCGCCTCTGACTGCCAGGGCATCCACCGTGTACGCTTAGTCGCTTAACCTCACAACCCGAAGATGTTTCACTTCTGATTGCGAAAATTTGAGAGACTCGAACACACATTAGCTGTGTGTCGTTTCAATTTTCAGCTTGATCCAGATTTTTAAAGAGCAAAACTTCGCAGTGCACCTTTTCAGGTTCACTCTGAAGTTTTCTTGTGTTTGCAGTAAAGATGGTGGAGCTATGCGGGATCGAACCGCAGACCTCCTGCGTGCAAAGCAGGCGCTCTCCCAGCTGAGCTATAGCCCCATCGTTTGCAACCTCTTCAAATTTGCTTCGCAAATTTGGTAGGCCTGAGTGGACTTGAACCACCGACCTCACCCTTATCAGGGGTGCGCTCTAACCACCTGAGCTACAAGCCTGTAGAGGTTTTTACTGCTGTTTTTCATCAGACAATCTGTGTGGACACTACAAAGGCAGGTTCTTTAAGGTAAGGAGGTGATCCAACCGCAGGTTCCCCTACGGTTACCTTGTTACGACTTCACCCCAGTCATGAATCACAAAGTGGTAAGCGCCCTCCCGAAGGTTAAGCTACCTACTTCTTTTGCAACCCACTCCCATGGTGTGACGGGCGGTGTGTACAAGGCCCGGGAACGTATTCACCGTAGCATTCTGATCTACGATTACTAGCGATTCCGACTTCATGGAGTCGAGTTGCAGACTCCAATCCGGACTACGACATACTTTATGAGGTCCGCTTGCTCTCGCGAGGTCGCTTCTCTTTGTATATGCCATTGTAGCACGTGTGTAGCCCTGGTCGTAAGGGCCATGATGACTTGACGTCATCCCCACCTTCCTCCAGTTTATCACTGGCAGTCTCCTTTGAGTTCCCGGCCTAACCGCTGGCAACAAAGGATAAGGGTTGCGCTCGTTGCGGGACTTAACCCAACATTTCACAACACGAGCTGACGACAGCCATGCAGCACCTGTCTCACAGTTCCCGAAGGCACCAATCCATCTCTGGAAAGTTCTGTGGATGTCAAGACCAGGTAAGGTTCTTCGCGTTGCATCGAATTAAACCACATGCTCCACCGCTTGTGCGGGCCCCCGTCAATTCATTTGAGTTTTAACCTTGCGGCCGTACTCCCCAGGCGGTCGATTTAACGCGTTAGCTCCGGAAGCCACGCCTCAAGGGCACAACCTCCAAATCGACATCGTTTACAGCGTGGACTACCAGGGTATCTAATCCTGTTTGCTCCCCACGCTTTCGCACCTGAGCGTCAGTCTTTGTCCAGGGGGCCGCCTTCGCCACCGGTATTCCTCCAGATCTCTACGCATTTCACCGCTACACCTGGAATTCTACCCCCCTCTACAAGACTCTAGCCTGCCAGTTTCGAATGCAGTTCCCAGGTTGAGCCCGGGGATTTCACATCCGACTTGACAGACCGCCTGCGTGCGCTTTACGCCCAGTAATTCCGATTAACGCTTGCACCCTCCGTATTACCGCGGCTGCTGGCACGGAGTTAGCCGGTGCTTCTTCTGCGGGTAACGTCAATCGATGAGGTTATTAACCTCACCGCCTTCCTCCCCGCTGAAAGTGCTTTACAACCCGAAGGCCTTCTTCACACACGCGGCATGGCTGCATCAGGCTTGCGCCCATTGTGCAATATTCCCCACTGCTGCCTCCCGTAGGAGTCTGGACCGTGTCTCAGTTCCAGTGTGGCTGGTCATCCTCTCAGACCAGCTAGGGATCGTCGCCTAGGTGAGCCGTTACCCCACCTACCAGCTAATCCCATCTGGGCACATCTGATGGCATGAGGCCCGAAGGTCCCCCACTTTGGTCTTGCGACGTTATGCGGTATTAGCTACCGTTTCCAGTAGTTATCCCCCTCCATCAGGCAGTTTCCCAGACATTACTCACCCGTCCGCCGCTCGTCACCCGAGAGCAAGCTCTCTGTGCTACCGCTCGACTTGCATGTGTTAGGCCTGCCGCCAGCGTTCAATCTGAGCCATGATCAAACTCTTCAATTTAAGTTTGATGCTCGTGAATTAAACTTCGTAATGAATTACGTATGTTCACTCAGAGACTTGGTATTCATTTATTGTCCGAAGACATTAAGAATCCATGTCACTTTGAGTGCCCACACAGATTGTCTGATAAATTGTTAAAGAGCAGTGCCGCTTCGTTTTTCACTGCGGCGCGGGGTGTGCATATTACGCCTTCCCGCTTCAGAGTCAAGCATTTATTTTTGCTTTTCTCTGCGAGGTTCTCACCGGAACCCCGCTGACCCGGCGGCTTGCTTGCCGTTGTTCCGTGTCAGTGGAGGCGCATTATAGGGAGTAATTCTGAGGTGACAAGGGGAAATTCAAAAAAACTTTTCGTTCGCTCGATTTTCCATCACAACGCGAGTTTTACGCGCTATTTGCGCGCCATTTGTGCGATTTCCCGAGCAAACCGGGATACCTGTTGCCAGTCGGTATAGACCACTTCTTTGCGGGTATCCGTTTCCCCCCCGGTCATTTTCATAATCAGGCGGATCATAAACCGATCGTACCAGCTGTAGCGCGGGTAGCGCAGCGCGCCGGCAAATACCGCGCAGCTCTGCGGCTGCCACGGCGAGTTCAGCAGAAACTTACGCGTATAGCTGTTGGTCTGCGGCGTGCGCTTCTCGGGTTTACGCGCCACCAGGTTAACAGAGAAGAATGCTCCCGGCAGCGCCTGCAATGATGCCAGATGCTTTTTCACAAAGCGGTCCACCGCCGGATGAAAGTGCCCGTAGCGAATCGACGCGCCGATGACCACCCGATCGTAGTGATGCCATTCGACGACATCGGTACGGTTCAGGTTCAAGGTGTCCGCGTCGATGCCCAGCTCTTTCAGCTCGGAGGCCAGAAACGAAGCGATTTCACGGGTCTGCCCGTCGCGGGTGGAGAAGAGTATTAAAGTTTTCACGAGCACTCCTGTTATTCGCGCCAGAAAGTGGGAGTAAAGAGCACCAGTAAGGTGAACACTTCCAGACGACCAAACAGCATATTAGCAATCAGGATCCATTTCGCGACCGGGTTCATAGTGGCAAAGTTGTCCGCGACAACGCCAAGCCCAGGCCCGAGGTTGTTCAACGTCGCCACCACGGAGGCGAAGGCAGAGAAATCATCCACCCCGGTGGCGATAATAGCCAACATACTAATGATAAAGACCAGCGCATAGGCGGAGAAGAACCCCCACACGGCTTCAAGAATACGTTCCGGCAAGGCGCGGTTACCTAACTTGATGCTATAAACCGCATTCGGGTGTACCAGACGCTTAAGCTCACGGTTGCCCTGCTTAAACAGCAACAGGATACGGATCACCTTTAAGCCACCGCCCGTGGAACCGGCACAGCCGCCGATAAATGCGGAGCAGAGCAGCAACACCGGCAGGAATAGCGGCCAGCGCGCAATGCTATCGGTAGTGAATCCCGCGGTGGTCGCCATCGACACCACCTGGAAAAATGCCTGATTCAGCGTCGTCAGCACCGACCCATACACGTTATGAAGCCATAGCACCAGCGTACAGATGATGACCAGCGTCAACTGGACGCCAATGAACATGCGAAATTCTGGGTCGCGCCAGTACACCTTCAGGCTGCGTCCGCTCAATAACGAAAAATGCAGACCGTAGTTACAGCCAGAGATCAGCAAAAAGATCGCGATGATAGAGTTAATCATCGGGCTATTGAAATAGCCGACGCTGGCATCGTGAGTCGAGAAACCGCCGATGGCGATAGTGGCAAAGCTGTGCCCAATCGCATCGAACGCCGGCATACCGGCAAACCAGAGCGCCAATGCGCAGGCTATCGTCAATAACACATAGATTAGCCACAGCGTCTTCGCCGTCTCGGCGATACGCGGGCGCATCTTGTTGTCTTTCAACGGACCGGGCATTTCCGCGCGGTAGAGCTGCATCCCCCCTACGCCGAGGATAGGCAGAATCGCCACCGCCAGCACAATGATCCCCATGCCGCCGAACCATTGCAGCATCTGCCGGTAAAAGAGGATTGCATGAGGTAATGAGTCCAAACCCACCAGGGTGGTCGCTCCGGTCGTCGTCAGGCCGGAAAATGACTCGAAGAAGGCATCGGTCACCGTCAGGTTCGGCTGCTCGGCGAAAATAAAGGGCAAGGCCCCCACGCTCCCCAGCACGGTCCAGAACAGCACCACAATCAGAAACCCTTCGCGGGATTTCAGTTCGCCTTTTTGTTTACGATTCGGCCACCACAGCATGGAGCCAATCGCCAGCGCAACAAAAAAGGTTTGCGTGAAGGCCCGCCCCGCGCCATCGCGATATATCAGGGCCACTAATCCCGGAACGATCATCGTCCCCGAAAATAAGATGACCAACAGTCCAACGATTCGGGTTATGGCGCGAAAATGCATCTCTGGCGCTTCCTTTGATAGGCAAAAAAACAGAGGGGATTATTCGTCAATCTTCAGTAATTGCAATGAACCGCGACTAAAATCAGCCAGTTTTGCTGAAAAAGCCGCCACTTCGGCCCGGGGAAGCGCCACGCGCAGCCGAACCGACGCCAGATATTCGCTTTCGACTACCTTCCCGGAGAATTGGGCGAGCAGCGCTTCGATACCGGCCAGTTGCCCATACTCACATTGCAAAGTATATGCTGTTAACGGTGTCTTGCGCTGCGTCGTCAGCTGCGCCAGCGCCTGATGAACACCGCCGCCATAGGCTTTCACCAGGCCGCCAGTGCCCAGCAGGATACCACCGTAGTAGCGCACGACGACAGCGGTTATCTCACCCACGCCGCACCCCATCAGTTGCGCCAGCATCGGTTTACCCGCCGTCCCCGCCGGTTCGCCATCGTCAGAAAACCCCAGCTGTTGCGAATCATCAGGCGGCCCGGCGACCCACGCCACGCAGTGGTGGCGGGCATCAGGGTGATCCGCTCTGACGGACTCGACAAACGCTTTTGCCGCCGCCACGCCGTCGGTATGCGCCAACAGCGTGATAAAACGGCTTTTTTTAATCTCCTCAACGACGGTAACCGGCGCCGCCGGGATTAACCAGCTTTCCATTACGCCAGCTTCAGATCGCGCGTCATATTTTCAATGCTGTTTTCGTGAACCACCACGTTATCTTCGATACGGATCCCGCCAAACGGCTTCATGGCGTCAATTTTCTGCCAGTTGAAGTGCTTGCTGAACGGGCCTTCACGCCACGGCGCCAGTAACGACTCGATGAAGTAGATGCCGGGTTCAATAGTCAGCACCATGCGCGGCTCGATAATACGGGTGCAGCGCAGATACGGGTATTTCGACGGCGCCGCCAGATGCGTACCGGTGTCATCCTGCATAAAGCCAGCGACATCATGCACCTGCAGACCCAGCGGATGGCCAATCCCGTGCGGCATAAACGGCCCGGTCAGGTCATTCTCCACCATCGCCTCTTCGCTTATGTCGGTAACCAACTGGTGTTTACGCAGTAGCTTTGCGATGCGCTGATGGAACTGGATATGGTAATCAACATAACGAGTCCCGGCCTTCATGGTGCTAATCAGCGCCAGCTGCTCGTCATTAACGTCTTTGATCAGATGGGCAAAGTCGTTGTCGCCGTGCGCCGCCCAGGTTCGCGTCAGATCCGCGGCATAGCCGTTATATTCTGCGCCAGCGTCGAGCAGGAAGCTGCGCATCTCCGCCGGGGCGCGATGATCCAGTTTGGTGTAGTGCAGGACGGAGGCATGCTCATTCAGCGCGACAATGTTGCTGTAAGGCACGTCGGTATCGCGGTGACCAGTGGCGGTGAGATAGGCCTGGTTGATATCGAATTCGCTCATCCCGGACTGGAAAGCTTCATAGGCCGCGCGATGACCATTGACCGCCGATTTCTGCGCTTCACGCATACAGGCCAGCTCGTAATCCGTTTTGTAAGCCCGATAGTAGTGCAGGTAATCGATAACCCCTTTCGGGTTGATCTTATCCGCAGCGATACCCAGCCCCAGCGCGCGCTCCGGTACCGGCCCAATATAACCGATATTACCGCGAGCGGCAGGTAGCTGGCTGCCGATGCCATCGGCCTTCGGCAGAGCAATGACGTCAACTTCTTCGGTCCAGAATGCGGTCGGTAGCGGCTCGACGTTGTGCCAGTAATCGACCGGCAGATAGAACCACAGCTTCGGTTTGTTAACGCCATCCACCAGCAGCCAGCAGTTAGGCACCTGCGTCACTGGCACCCAGGCTTTGAACTGCGGATTGACCTTGAACGGGTACGGGTGGTCGTCAAGGAAGACGTTAACCAGCTCACCGGAGTGAATCAGCAGCGCATCCATCTGAAAACGGGCCAGCACGTCGCGGGTACGTTCTTGTAGGGTAACAATATGATTTTTATAGAGCGCGGACAGGGATTCCATCTTTCATCCTTTGCTTTTATGGGATCGTGATACTCCGCATCTTAGCACATCACCCTGCGTGCGGGTGATTTCCGCCGGATGTGATCCGACCAGCAATTATTTAAAGAGTAATTTGCAATTCTTTAACATAAATTCCACACTCCGTTTCATCTGGTATGACCAGATCATATTGCTGGATTCAGGAGACTGACATGCTCTACAAAGGCGACACCCTGTACCTCGACTGGCTGGAAGATGGCATCGCCGAACTGGTGTTCGATGCCCCAGGTTCGGTCAACAAGCTTGATACCGCAACCGTAGCCAGCCTCGGTCACGCGCTGGACGTACTGGAAAAACAAAACGATCTCAAAGGTCTGCTGCTGCGCTCTGAAAAAGCGGCGTTTATCGTCGGCGCGGATATCACCGAATTCCTCTCGCTGTTCCTGGTCCCTGAGGAGCAGTTAAGCCAGTGGTTGCATTTTGCTAACAGCGTTTTCAATCGTCTGGAAGATCTTCCCGTCCCGACGATCTCTGCCGTCAATGGTTACGCGCTGGGCGGCGGTTGTGAATGCGTCCTGGCGACCGATTACCGCCTGGCGACGCCGGATCTGCGTATCGGTCTGCCGGAAACCAAGCTTGGCATTATGCCGGGCTTCGGCGGTTCTGTGCGTCTGCCACGCTTGCTCGGCGCCGATAGCGCGCTGGAAATTATTGCCGCCGGGAAAGACGTCGGCGCCGATCAGGCGCTGAAAATCGGCCTGGTGGATGGTGTGGTCGCAGCGGAAAAACTGCGTGACGGCGCGCTGGCGATCCTGCGTCAGGCGATTAATGGCGATCTGGACTGGAAAGCAAAACGTCAGCCGAAACTAGAGCCGCTGAAGCTCAGCAAAATTGAAGCTACCATGAGCTTCACGATTGCCAAAGGCATGGTCGCACAAACTGCCGGGAAACATTACCCGGCGCCGATCACCGCGGTGAAAACCATTGAAGCCGCCGCACGTCTTGGTCGTGAAGAAGCCCTGGTGCTGGAAAATAAAAGCTTTGTCCCGCTGGCCCATACCAATGAGGCCCGCGCGCTGGTTGGTATCTTCCTG
This sequence comes from Klebsiella variicola, assembly GCF_000828055.2. Classification (NCBI taxonomy): domain Bacteria; kingdom Pseudomonadati; phylum Pseudomonadota; class Gammaproteobacteria; order Enterobacterales; family Enterobacteriaceae; genus Klebsiella; species Klebsiella variicola. Next base: position 5,279,292 of record NZ_CP010523.2, read on the forward strand.
AACGACCAGTACGTCAAAGCGAAAGCGAAAAAGTTGACCAAAGATGTCGAGACGCCGAAGCATGCTGCTGTCCTGGGCGCTGGCATTATGGGCGGCGGTATCGCATACCAGTCGGCCTGGAAAGGCGTGCCGGTGGTGATGAAAGACATTAGCGACAAATCGCTGACCCTGGGCATGACCGAAGCGGCGAAACTGCTGAATAAACAGCTGGAACGCGGCAAAATCGACGGTCTGAAGCTGACCGGAGTGATCAGCACCATTCAGCCAACCCTGGAATACAGCGGTTTTGATCGCGTCGACGTGGTTGTTGAAGCGGTGGTCGAAAACCCGAAAGTGAAGAAAGCGGTGCTGGCCGAAACCGAGGCAAAAGTGCGCCCGGATACCGTGCTGGCATCCAACACCTCAACAATCCCCATCAGCGAACTGGCCAGCGTTCTGCAACGCCCGGAAAACTTCTGCGGTATGCACTTCTTTAACCCGGTGCATCGCATGCCGCTGGTTGAAGTGATCCGCGGCGAAAAAACCTCGGATAAGACCATTGCCAAAGTTGTGGCCTGGGCCAGCAAAATGGGCAAAACGCCGATCGTGGTCAATGATTGTCCCGGCTTCTTCGTTAATCGCGTGCTGTTCCCCTACTTCGCCGGCTTCAGCCAGCTGCTGCGCGACGGGGCGGATTTCCGCAAAGTCGACAAAGTGATGGAAAAACAGTTTGGCTGGCCAATGGGCCCGGCCTATCTGCTGGACGTGGTCGGCATCGATACCGCCCACCATGCTCAGGCCGTGATGGCGGCGGGCTTCCCGCAGCGGATGCAGAAAGATTATCGCGACGCCATCGACGCCCTGTTTGACGCCAACCGTTTCGGCCAGAAGAACGGCCTCGGTTTCTGGCGTTATAAAGAAGACAGCAAAGGTAAGCCGAAGAAAGAAGAAGACGCTGCCGTCGACGGCCTGCTGGCCGACGTCAGCCAGCCGAAGCACGATTTCAGCGATGAAGAGATTATCGCCCGCATGATGATCCCGATGGTTAACGAAGTCGTCCGCTGCCTGGAAGAAGGCATTATCGCCAGCCCGGCGGAAGCGGATATGGCGCTGGTATACGGCCTGGGCTTCCCTCCGTTCCACGGCGGCGCATTCCGCTGGCTGGACACCATCGGCAGCGCGAAGTATCTCGATATGGCACAGCAATACCAGCACCTTGGCCCGCTGTATGAAGTGCCAGCCGGTCTGCGTGACAAAGCGCGCCATAACGAAGCGTATTATCCCCAGGTAGAGCCAGCCCGTCCGGTTGGCGCTCTGAAAACGGCTTAAGGAGTCACAATGGAACAGGTTGTCATTGTCGATGCAATTCGCACCCCGATGGGCCGTTCGAAGGGCGGCGCCTTTCGCAACGTGCGTGCGGAAGACCTCTCCGCGCACCTGATGCGTAGCCTGCTTTCGCGTAACCCGTCGCTTGAGGCGAGCGCGATTGACGATATTTACTGGGGCTGCGTGCAACAAACGCTGGAGCAGGGTTTCAACATTGCGCGTAACGCCGCGCTGCTGGCAGAAATCCCGCACTCGGTACCGGCGACGACGGTTAACCGTCTGTGCGGTTCCTCCATGCAGGCGCTGCACGATGCGGCCCGTATGATCATGACCGGCGATGCCAGCGTCTGCCTGATTGGCGGCGTTGAGCACATGGGCCATGTGCCAATGAGCCACGGTGTCGATTTCCATCCGGGCCTCAGCCGTAATGTGGCGAAAGCCGCCGGCATGATGGGGCTGACCGCGGAAATGCTGGCGCGTCTGCACGGCATCAGCCGCGAAATGCAGGATCAGTTCGCCGCACGCTCTCACGCTCGCGCCTGGGCGGCGACGCAATCAGGCGCCTTCAAAGCCGAGATTATCCCGACCGGTGGCCACGATGCCGATGGCGTACTGAAGTCTTTTAACTATGACGAAGTGATCCGCCCGGAAACCACCGTCGAAGCGCTGGCGGCGCTGAGACCGGCATTTGATCCGGTGACCGGCACGGTAACGGCAGGCACCTCTTCCGCCCTTTCTGACGGCGCGGCGGCAATGCTGCTGATGAGCGAAAGCCGCGCCCGCGAGCTGGGGCTGAAGCCACGCGCCCGCGTCCGTTCGATGGCGGTGGTCGGCTGCGACCCGTCCATTATGGGTTATGGCCCGGTTCCGGCCTCAAAGCTGGCGCTGAAAAAAGCGGGCTTATCCACCAGCGATATCGACGTCTTTGAAATGAATGAAGCGTTTGCCGCGCAGATCCTGCCGTGTATTAAAGATCTGGGCTTAATGGAGCAGATTGACGAGAAGATCAACCTCAACGGCGGCGCGATCGCGCTCGGACATCCGCTGGGCTGCTCCGGGGCGCGCATTAGCACCACGTTGATCAATCAGATGGAACGCAAAGACGCTCAGTTCGGTCTGGCGACCATGTGTATCGGTTTAGGTCAGGGTATTGCCACTGTGTTTGAGCGGATTTAATCGAAGGGTTATCTCAACGCCATTGCGACCAGAAGCAGGCAGCAATGGCGAAGAGAGCAGGTTTAGTTGCCGTTCTTCCCGCCTGTCAGGGGCGGGTTTTTTATTTTCAGATAAACGCAAACGCATCGCCAAACAGGCGATCTTCACGCGCGCCGCGTTCGTTGCAGAACAGGTCGCGGGCAATCTTGGCCATCTCAAAACGACCGGCAATGTAGATATCATGCTCGGCCAGCGTGCCGTAATCCTGCAGCACGGCAGTCAGTACCGTACCGGAACGACCGCGCCACCCTTCTTCCGGTTGCTCGACCACCGGCTCGATGCGCAGATTCGGATGCTTGATGCTTAACGCTTCCAGCTCGGCCAGATCGTACAAATGCTTAGCCTCGCGGCCGCCCCAATAAATGGCGATATCGCGATCCGGGTTACGCGCCAGCGCGGTTAACAGAATAGAACGCACATAAGAGAAACCGGTGCCGCCGGCGATCAGAATCAGCGGGCGATCTTCGTCATCGCGCAGCCACGCTTCGCCATGCGGAATATCAACCTCAATTTCACGCTCTTTCAGAATGCGATCCATCACCGCCATCGCATACAGATTGAGTTCAGAAGCACCGATATGCAGCTCGATAAACTCGTGCTCTGACGGCGTGGAAGCCATAGAGAACGGACGCTTATCGCGCTCGTCCATTACCACCATCAGATACTGGCCAGCGCGGAAAGAGAATGCCGCTTCCGGTACTAATCGAACGCGATACACGGTATCGGTAATCGCCTCCACTGAGGTCACTTTACAGCTTAAGGTTGTCATGCGTCCCCTCTGTCGGGTCTATAGAGCAAAACAGCGGCGTTAGCCCCGCTTACTGTTATTTAAAGATGGCCAGTTCATCCCAGATGGCGTCGATGCGCGCCGTCACCTGAGGATCTTTTTTGATTGGACGACCCCATTCACGCTGGGTTTCGCCAGGCCATTTATTTGTGGCATCCAGCCCCATTTTTGAACCCAGGCCGGAAACCGGCGAGGCAAAATCCAGATAATCTATTGGCGTATTTTCTACCAGTACCGTATCACGAGCCGGGTCCATACGGGTAGTAATCGCCCAAATCACGTCGTTCCAGTCGCGTGCGTTGACGTCGTCATCGCATACGATCACGAATTTGGTATACATGAACTGGCGCAGGAATGACCAGACGCCCATCATCACGCGCTTGGCATGGCCCGCGTACTGTTTTTTCATGGTCACCACCGCCAGGCGATAAGAACACCCTTCCGGCGGCAGATAAAAGTCGACGATTTCCGGGAACTGCTTTTGCAGAATGGGCACAAAGACTTCGTTCAGCGCCACGCCCAGCACCGCAGGTTCATCCGGCGGACGACCGGTATAGGTCGAATGATAAATCGCGTCTTCGCGCTGGGTAATGTGGGTTACCGTAAACACCGGGAAGCTATCCACTTCATTGTAGTAGCCAGTATGATCGCCATACGGGCCTTCCGGCGCCATCTCACCGGCCTCAATGTAACCTTCGAGCACAATTTCCGCGCTGGCCGGGACTTCAAGGTCATTGGAAACGCACTTCACCACTTCGGTCTTGGTGCCGCGCAGCAAGCCTGCGAAAGCATATTCCGACAGGGTATCGGGCACCGGCGTCACCGCGCCCAGAATGGTCGCCGGATCGGCGCCAAGCGCCACGGATACAGGGAAACGCTCGCCAGGATGCGCCGCGCACCACTCCTGGAAATCCAGGGCGCCGCCGCGGTGAGACAACCACCGCATGATGAGTTTATTTTTGCCGATCAGCTGCTGGCGATAAATACCCAGATTTTGCCGCTCCTTGTGCGGGCCTCGGGTCACCGTCAGCCCCCAGGTGATCAGCGGCGCGGCATCTTCAGGCCAGCAGGTCATAATCGGGATTTTATTCAGGTCGACGTCATCGCCCTGGATGATTTTTTGTTGGCAGGGCGCACCGCGCAGGCGTTTGGTCGGCATATTCAGCACTTGCTTGAACTGCGGCAGCTTATCAAACAGATCGCGGAAGCCTTTTGGCGGCTCCGGCTCTTTCAGAAAGGCCAATAGCTTCCCGACTTCCCGTAGCGAACTGACGTCTTCCTGGCCCATCCCTAGCGCCACACGACGCGGCGTGCCAAACAGATTGCACAGCACCGGCATCGAGTAGCCTTTCGGGTTTTCAAACAGCAGCGCCGGGCCACCGGCACGCAGGGTCCGGTCGGCAATTTCGGTGATTTCCAGATGAGGATCGACCGGCAGAGTGATACGTTTTAGTTCGCCCTGTTGTTCCAGGAGTGTCAGAAAGTCGCGAAGATCGTGGTATTTCATGAAAGTGTTATTGACCTCTCTACAGGCGGCTAATTATACGGTGTTCGACGGCGCGATGCTGTAATTTTGTTAAATTAGCGTGAAAGAACGCTGAAATTTGGATTTCAATTATAATGGCTTTCGCGATTACACCAGCCATTTGTTATGCTTGCCGTTATTAGAAGTGGAATGAGTCATTATGCAAGCCTGGTACTTACTGTATTGCAAACGTGGGCAGCTACAACGAGCCCAGGAACATCTGGAACGTCAGTCAGTTAACTGCCTGATGCCGACGATTGCGCTGGAAAAAATCATTCGCGGTAAACGCACCATGGTCAGCGAACCGCTGTTCCCGAACTACCTGTTTATTGAGTTCGATCCAGAGGTGATTCATACCACTACCATCAGCGCCACCCGCGGGGTTAACAACTTCGTGCGCTTTGGCGCCCTGCCCGCTGTCGTTCCCTCGGCGGTGATTCATCAGCTCTCTATCTACAAACCAGAAGGCATTACCGACCCGGAAACGCCGCATGAGGGCGATAGCGTGCTAATCACCGACGGCGCGTTCGAAGGCTTACAGGCTATCTTCACCGAGCCGGACGGCGAAGCTCGTTCTATGTTGCTGTTAAACCTGCTGAATAAGCAAGTCCTGCAGAGCGTTAAAAATACCGACTTCCAGAAAATCTAAACGCCGTTAACGTCGATGCCAAACAGCGTCCTGACGTTTGCGTCCGTTTGCGCCTCCAGCCATTGCGTCTCTTCGCCCCGCCAGCTCGCGACGCTGGCCAGGATATGCGGCAAATACGCGGGCTCGTTACGCCGCGAGGCCGGTCTCGGCTTGAGGTCGCGAGGCAGCAGATAAGGCGCATCGGTCTCCAGCAGCAGACGTTCCGCCGGGATCGCCGGCAGCAGCTCGCGCAGCTCCAGTCCCCGCCGCTCATCGCATACCCAACCGGTAATACCGATAAACAGGCCCAGATCCAGGCATTCCTGCACCTCGCTGCGGCTGCCGGTAAAGCAGTGCAGCACCGCGCCCGGGATCTTCTCAAGCCAGGGTTTAAGCAACGCCAGAAACCGGTCGTGGGCGTCGCGGCAGTGTAAAAACACCGGCATCGACAGCTCAGCGGCCAGCGCCAGCTGGGCGCTGAACGCTGCCTCCTGCTCCTGCGGCGTGGAGAAATTACGGTTGAAATCCAGACCGCACTCACCTATCGCCACCACCTGTGGCTCGCGGGCGAGGGTATAAATCGCCTCGGCGACCGCTGGCGACCAGCTGCTGCCGTCATGGGGATGAACCCCTGCCGTGGACCAGCAACCGGAATAATGGCTCGCCATTCTCTGGGCCTGCTGGCTCTCCGGCAAATTTGTGCCGGTCAGCAGCATGCCGTGAACCCCCGCCGCCCGGGCGCGCGCCACCACCTCATCATGGTCGCGGGAAAACTGCGAACTGGTGAGATTAACGCCGATATCAAACATGATCGCTCCCATATGACAACCGCCCTGACGGGCGGTTGGCGGTATTACTCTTCTCTGTGCTCCGCGGCTTCAGCTTCGGCCGCAGCGTCGTCATCACGCGTCAGGCGCTTCCCGGTGTAGAAGCGGGCGAAGAACACCCCGACTTCAAACAGACAGTACATCGGAATGGCCAGCAGCGTCTGCGAGAATACGTCCGGCGGTGTCAGCAGCATGCCCACCACGAAGGCGCCCACCAGCACATACGGCCGTTTTTTGCGCAGTTCTTCCGGCGTAGTAACGCCCATCCAGCAGAGCAGCACAATGGCGACCGGTACCTCAAAAGAGACCCCGAAAGCCATAAACAGCGCCATCACGAAGTCGAGATAGCTGCGGATATCGGTCGAGACCAGCACCCCCTCTGGGGCAGCATGGGTCAGGAAGCCGAACGCCAGCGGAAACACGACAAAATAAGCGAAAGCCATGCCGATATAGAACAGCAGCGTACTGGATACCAGTAAAGGCACCACCAGCCGGCGCTCGTGCTTATACAGCGCCGGCGCGACGAAGGCCCATACCTGGTAAAGAATAATCGGCACTGACAGGATCACCGACACCATGAAGGTCAGCTTTATCGGCGTAAAGAAAGGTGAAGCGACATCAGTGGCGATCATCGTCGCGCCTACCGGCATCTTGCTGATAAGCGGGGCCGAGACCAGCTGGTAGATATCATTGGCGAAATAGACCAGCGCCAGGAAGATCACCAGGATAGCAATGATGCTGTTGAGCAGACGCTTGCGCAGCTCAATCAGATGCGAAATTAGCGGTTGTGTATCGTCTACGCCCATGTTTACGGTTTATCACTCGATGCGGGGGAAGAATGAGGGGCTGCCGCCGTAGCGGATGTTTTCTCTGCCGGAAGTTCAGCCGGTGAAGCGGGTTGCTCATCGGCGACAGGATCCGGCGCATGAGCCGGAGCGCTGGCCTGATGTTCTGCCGTCGCCGGCGTGACGTCCTGGCGCTGCGCTTCACTGCCTTTCACCACCGGATTAAGGATGGTATTGGCTTCGTCGCTGGCCTTTTCAGGATCGTGGGCGCTATAGGAGCGCTTCATCGACTCCGCGGCCTCGCGCAGTTCATCCATGGAGGCTTTCAGCTCCGGCGTCAGGTTATTCAGGCTGGCCTTTTCCACCTTCTTGAGGCTCTCCTGGAACTCCTGCAGTTTTAGCTCCTGGGCCAGCTCATTTTGTACCGTGGTCGCCAGCGAGCGTAGCGTACGGATCCAGCCAACCACCGTTTTAACCGCGACGGGAAGCCGCTGTGGCCCCAGAACAATGAGGCCAATCACAAACACCAGCAGTAGTTCACTAAAACCAATATCGAACACGAGTTACACCTGCTCTTTGTCGTGGCGTTTTGTCTCGTCTTTTTTTGCATCATCCTGTTTATCGGCGATGGTTTTCGCCGTGAAATCTGCGTCTGGCGCCGACTTTTCGGGTTTATCATCATCACTCATGGCTTTTTTAAAGCCTTTGATAGATGCCCCTAAGTCTGACCCCAGTGAGCTCAGCTTCTTCGTCCCAAAAAGCAGAACTACGATGACGACAACAATTAATAACTGCCAAATACTGATACCACCCATACACGTTCCCCTATGACAGATGATGAATTATGTGGACGCATTATACACGCCATCCTGCGAGCCGCCTCTTCGTCAGGCGACTGGCATGATTTTGCGCAAATAAGCCTGCGTCATGAAGAGGCGAACCGATCAGTGGGTTTTCCGCCAGCCAATCAGCCAGGTCACCACACCGCCGGCCATCAACCAGCCGGGCATCATTCCCCACTCAGGGCGATGGATAAAGAGCAGCGTACCACTGAGCAATAAAACCGCGCCTATACCAAACAGATAACGGGATTGGCCCTGGCGCACATGACGCACATGCATATCCCGCACGATGGTATCGACGCTGGTCTGCAGCTGTTTGCTCTGCTGCAGGCTCTGATACACCAGCTCAGGTATTTCAGGCATTCTTTCGATCCAGAACGGCGCTTTGTCTTTAAACGCGCGCACCAGCGCCGGAATGCCGACCTGATCTTTGATCCACGACTCGAGGAAAGGCTTCGCCGTTTTCCACAAGTCTAACTGAGGATAGAGCTGCCGGCCTACCCCTTCTACGTAAAGTAATGTCTTCTGTAGTAAAACGAGCTGCGGCTGGACTTCCATATTGAAACGCCGCGCGGTATTGAACAGATTAAGCAGCACGTGGCCGAAGGAGATCTCCGCCAGCGGCTTCTCAAAGATCGGCTCGCAGACCGTGCGGATCGCGAACTCAAACTCTTCGACATTCGTATCGGGCGGTACCCAACCGGAATCGACGTGCAGCTCAGCCACCTTACGATAATCGCGGTTAAAGAAGGCGATAAAGTTTTCCGCCAGATAGCGCTTATCTTCTTTGTTCAGCGAGCCGACAATACCGCAGTCGATGCCGATATACTGCGGATCTTCCGGGTGCTCGTAGCTGACGAATATGTTGCCAGGGTGCATATCGGCATGAAAGAAGCTGTCGCGGAACACCTGGGTAAAGAAGACCTGCACGCCCCGCTCCGCCAGCAGCTGCATGTTGGTCCCCTGGGCCTCCAGCGCCTCCACGTCGGACACCGGGATACCGTAGATGCGCTCCATCACCATCATGCTTTCGCTGCAGTAGTCGGGGTACACCTCCGGCACGTACAGCATCGGACTATCTTCGAAATTACGCCGCAGCTGAATGGCGTTGGCGGATTCCCGCAACAGGTTCAGCTCGTCCAGCAGCGTTTTTTCATATTCGCGAACCACCTCCTGCGGGCGCAGACGGCGGCCGTCAGGCAGTAGACGCGGTACCCAGCGCGCCAGGCGGTAGATGAGCTTCATGTCCGCTTTAATGATCGGCAAAATATCCGGGCGGATAACCTTGATCACCACCTCTTTGCCATTCTCTTTCAGACGTGCGGTATGCACCTGGGCGATGGACGCCGAGGCTAACGGCTCTACGGAGAAATCATCAAACCAGGCTTCCACCGGCAGGCCCCCCATCGCTTTCTCTATCTGCTGCTGCGCGAGCTTTCCTTCAAAGGGCGCTACGCGGTCCTGCAACAGCGCCAGCTGATCGGCAATATGCGGCGGGAAGAGATCCCGGCGGGTGGAAAGCATCTGGCCAAATTTAATCCACACCGGCCCCAGCTCCTGAAGCGCCAGGCGCAGACGAGTGCCAAGGGGTTGGTCTTGATGACGATTTGGCATCCAGAACAGCATCCGCCGCCAGATACGCAGCGGCAGCGTGAGACGAATTTTGGGGATGAGCTCATCGAGCCCGTAGCTCAAAAAGGTGTGGATGATGAAATACAGGCGCCGTAATTCTCCTGGCGTCATTTGCCCTCCAGCGTTTCCAGCCGTTTTTCCAGTGCGGCCAGCGCGCGTTCAATAGCCGTCGTTTCTTCCGCAAACCATGCCAGCTCCAGCGGCCCCGGTGCCAGTCGCCACTCTTCAGTGATCGCTTCTGCGACATAGCGCTGCTGGCGCTGCGCGCCTTTCAGTAAAAACTGAGCGCCGCCGCGGAGGACTTTGCCAACGCCTTCAGCCACGATATCGCCAGTATAAGGCGCCAGCAGTTCAGCGGGATCGAACTCCGCCAGATCGCACAGGGAGACCATATTCTGCACCACCTGCAGATCGCCCTGCACTTCCAGATCTCCGCTACGGATAAGCGCCGTGAGCTGCTGACGATTACGCAGTTTGGGCAGCACGCTGAGCCGGGTAATCACAGTGCAGTCGGCCTCTCCCTCCCAGGCGCTCAGGACATCAACCTGGCGTTCGCTGAACGCTAGTACGATCGGGGTGGAGAAGTCCTGCAGTTGAACTCGCAATACCTTACCCAGCAGGCGCTGACGAGCGGGTTTTAGCGCCTTGTCACGCCAGAGAAAAGTATTCAGCGCCGTCTCAATGCTAGCGGTCACCAGGGGTGTGAAAGGCATAGCGTCCCTCCTGTCAGAACTTGTAACCGCGATGCAAGGCAACGATACCCGCCGTCAGGTTGTGGTAGTCGACACTTTCAAAACCTGCATCCTGCATCATCCCTTTCAGGGTTTCCTGATCCGGGTGCATACGGATAGATTCTGCCAGGTAGCGATAGCTGTCGCCGTCTTTTGCCACCAGTTCCCCCACCTTCGGCAGGATATGGAAGGAGTAAGCGTCGTAGGCTTTGCTGAGCGGTTCGATAATCGGTTTAGAAAACTCCAGCACCAGCAGACGTCCGCCTGGCTTCAGCACGCGGTACATCGAACGCAGCGCTTTTTCTTTATCGGTAACGTTACGCAGACCGAAAGAGATGGTGATGCAGTCAAAGGTGTTATCAGCAAACGGCAGGGCTTCCGCGTTGGCCTGAACATACTCAACGTTGCCCACGATGCCGATATTACGCAGCTTTTCGCGGCCCATTTTGAGCATGGAATCATTGATATCAGCAAGCATGACGCGGCCGGTTTCTCCTACCAGACGGGAGAACTTGGCCGTCAAATCGCCGGTCCCCCCTGCCAGATCCAGCACGGTCTGCCCGCGACGTACGCCGCTGCAGTCGATGGTGAAACGCTTCCACAAACGATGGATACCAAACGACATCAAGTCGTTCATCACATCATACTTTGCCGCGACAGAATGGAATACATGCGCCACCATGTCCTGTTTCTGCTCTTTAGCGACCGTCTGAAAGCCAAAGTGCGTCGTTTCTTGTGAATCCTCAACCATCTCTATGCCTGCTTGCTTTTCAAGAAAATGTTCACTGAGTGTATCAGATTCAGCGCATTTCCCATACGTTTCAACGTGGCGGAGCCGCCTCCCGATTATGTAACGCCTCGGCAGAGTCGGCTGAAAATGCGTCATTTTCCGGGAGGTTATCCTCGTCTTCAAGACGATATTCATCGTCCTGGGCAGTGGCTTGTTCGACTAAATCAGGATTTATCCCGCGCTTCACCTCCACCCCCAGGCCGCGAAAGGCTTCCGCCTGGGCCAGCAGGTTCCCGCGCCCGGAAGCGAGCTTTTTCATCGCCTGGCGATAGTTCTCTTGCGCCTTATCCAGACTCTGGCCGATGGCGGACATATCATCCACAAACAGGCGCATTTTGTCGTAAAGGCGCCCCGCCCGCTCGGCGATCTTCTGCGCGTTGCGGCTCTGATGCTCATAGCGCCACAGATTGGCGATAGTACGCAGGGCTACCAGCAGCGTCGTCGGGCTGACCAGCATGATATTATTTTGCAACGCCTCGCTGATGAGCTCGGGCTGACGGTCGATGGCCACCAGGAACGCCGGCTCGACGGGAATAAACATCAGCACGTAGTCGAGAGAGCGCAGCCCCGGCAGTTGTTGATAATCCTTGCGTCCCAGCAGGCGAATATGGTTTCGCACCGAGGCAAGATGTTCCTGCAGCGCGACTTCGCGGGTGTAGTCGTCTTCGGCGTTGAAATAGCGCTCATAGGCGACCAGGGTCATTTTGGCGTCTATCACCACGTCCTTGCCCTGCGGCAGGCGGACAATGACGTCCGGCTGCATCCGCGAGCGGTTATCGGTCTCGATACTGACCTGGGTCTGGTACTCATAGCCTTCGCGCAGGCCGGAAGCCTCCAGCACGCGGGTTAAGACCACTTCCCCCCAGTTGCCCTGGGTTTTGTTATCACCTTTCAGCGCTTTCGTCAGGTTCAGTGCCTCCTGCGCCATCTGCGCGTTCAGCTGCTGAAGATTGCGGATCTCATGCGCCAGGGTGTGCCTTTCCCGCGCCTCCTGGCCAAAGCTCTCCTGCACCTGGCGGCGGAACCCGTCGAGCTGTTCGCGCAGCGGGGTCAGCAGACCATGCAGACTCAGGCGGTTTTGCTCATCGACGCGCCGGTTGCTGTGTTCGAAAATACGGTTGGCGAGGTTTTCAAACTGCTCGCTCAGGCGCTGCTCGCTGTTAACCATCTGACGGATCTTATCTTCCGCATGCAGCTGGGTGGATTCGAGCCGGGTGGTGACCTCACGCAGATCGGCCTCCAGCGAGGTATTGATATCCCGCAGACTGCGCAGCTCATTGTTCAGCAGCTCGCACTCCTCACGCCAGTGGGCCTCCTGCACCAGCTGCTGACGGGCGGCGCTCAGCTCAATATCCAGCTCTCGCCGCTCCTCAATGAGATCGGCCCGGATTTGGTCGGCGCGCGCTTTGGTTGCCAGCCAGCCGACCATTAACCCGGCAGCCAGTGCGATAACCGCGCTGATAATGATTGAGAGATCCACGACGCCCCCTGCGATAACCTGATGGCACAAAATAGAATTGTGCTGTACAAACGTCCAGTTTAAAAGGGATTTCCTGCGAGGAGCAACGCAAAAAAGAAAGGCCGGAGGATCCGGCCTGACAGAGAAGGGGTTGAATTACAGCAGACGACGCGCCGCTTCCACGACGATTTTGACCGCGTGGCTTTCGGTTTGCTTCATGGTTTCGGCGTTAGGGATCTCTTGCTGGGTACGGTTCACAATAACCCCGGCGACCATCCCGGCACGCAGGCCCTGGCTGGCGCACATGGTCAGCAGCGTGGCGGATTCCATTTCATAGTTCATCACGCCCATTGCCTGCCACTCTTCCATTGAGCCCTTGAAGCGGCTCACCACGCGGCCGGAGAAGGTGTCGTAACGCTCCTGGCCTGGGTAGAAGGTATCCGAAGAGGCGGTCACGCCGATATGGGTGGTGGCACCAATAGATTTCGCCGCTTCCACCAGCGCGGTGGTGCAGGCGAAGTCTGCGACGGCCGGGAACTCCATCGGCGCGAAGTGCAGGCTGGCGCCGTCCAGGCGAACGGAAGCGGTCGTAACCAGCACATCGCCAACGTTAATGTGCGGTTGAATCGCGCCGGTGGTGCCGATACGCAGGAAGGTACGCACGCCCAGCTGCGCCAGCTCTTCCACGGCGATAGAAGTCGACGGGCCGCCGATGCCGGTAGAGCAGACGATCACCGGCTTGCCGTCCAGCTCCGCGCGCCAGGAGGTAAATTCGCGGTGGGATGCCAGCTTGACCGGCTTATCCATCAGCGCGGCGATCTTTTCCACACGCTCCGGATCGCCAGGGACGATAGCCAGCGTAGCCCCTTGTAAATCGTTCTTGGTGAGGCCGAGATGAAAAACATCAGACTTGGACATAAAAAACTCCTCTGTGGGTCGAATTATCAGCAGAAGCAAAACGGTACTGTACAGAAGCCCCTGGCAACATTTTGTGATGATAGTCACCAAGACCAATAATGATTGCAGTTGTTTTTCAGTAAATAGTGATACACATCACATTAACAAGTTATATTCATCGTCACAGAACAAAAGATAGCCGCTTTCAGGCACTGTGCTTTATTACCGCCCGAACTAAAGGTAAAGGGTCTATAGTTATTGATGCGCTAATAAATAAGGGTACGGAGAATACCATGACCACCACCAAGCAACCTGGATTCGCACCTGCAGCTTCACCACACGCCGCCACCGCCGTTCATACGCCGGAAGAGCATATTATCGCCGGAGAGACGTCTATTCCCTCTCAGGGTGAAAACATGCCGGCCTACCACGCCCGCCCGAAAAATGCCGACGGTCCGCTGCCGATCGTTATCGTGGTACAGGAAATTTTCGGCGTGCATGAACATATTCGCGATCTTTGTCGCCGCCTGGCGCAGGAAGGCTATCTGGCTATTGCGCCTGAATTGTACTTCCGTCAGGGCGATCCGAATGAGTACCACGATATCCCGACCCTGTTCAAAGAGCTGGTTACCAAGGTGCCGGACGCGCAGGTGCTGGCGGATCTCGACCATGTCGCCAGCTGGGCGGCGCGCCACGGCGGCGATGCCCATCGTCTGCTAATCACCGGCTTCTGCTGGGGCGGACGCATTACCTGGCTGTATGCCGCGCATAACCCGCAACTGAAGGCAGGCGTGGCCTGGTACGGCAAGCTGGTGGGAGAAAAATCGCTGAATTCACCGAAGCATCCGGTAGATATCGCGGTCGATCTCAACGCCCCGGTGCTTGGTCTGTACGGCGCTAAAGACGCCAGTATTCCACAGGACACCATCGAGACCATGCGTCAGGCGCTGCGGGCGGCCAACGCCACAGCGGAAATCGTGGTCTATCCCGAAGCCGATCATGCCTTTAACGCCGACTATCGCGCCAGCTATCATGAAGAGTCAGCCAAAGACGGCTGGCAGCGCATGCTCGCGTGGTTTGCCCAGTATGGCGGTAAAAAAGGGTAATCACCCGATGCAAAAAAAGGAGGCAAATGCCTCCTTATTATTTTTCGCCTGACTATCAGGCGGATTCGCGCAGATTCTGCGCCGCTTGCACCATATTCGCCAGCGCGGCGCGGGTTTCCGGCCAGCCGCGAGTTTTCAGGCCGCAGTCCGGGTTAACCCACAGCCGCTCCGCCGGGATACGCTGCGCGGCTTTTGCCAGCAGCGCTTCTATCCACTCCACGCTCGGCACGTTCGGCGAGTGAATATCATATACCCCCGGCCCGATCTCATTGGGATACTCGAACGCTTCGAACGACTCCAGCAGCTCCATATCGGACCGCGAGGTTTCAATGGTGATCACGTCGGCATCCAGCGCGGCAATGGAGTCCATGATGTCGTTGAACTCGCAATAGCACATGTGGGTGTGGATCTGCGTGTCGTCTTTGGCGACCGCAGCATTAAGGCGGAAGGCTTCCACACCCCACTGCAGATAGGAATCCCAGTCGCTGCGCTTCAGCGGTAACCCTTCGCGCAGCGCCGGCTCATCAATCTGGATGATGCCGATCCCCGCCGCTTCCAGATCCGCCACTTCATCACGCAGGGCCAGCGCAATCTGTTTCGCGATGGTTTCACGGCTGACATCTTCCCGCGGGAAGGACCAGCACAGAATGGTCACCGGTCCAGTGAGCATCCCTTTCACTGGCTTGTCGGTCAGCGACTGCGCGTACTTCGCCCAGTCGACGGTGATCGCCTGCGGACGGCTGACGTCGCCGATCACCACCGGCGGCTTCACGCAACGGGAACCATAGCTCTGCACCCAGCCGTTTTGCGTGAAGATAAAACCGTCCAGATGTTCACCGAAGTATTCCACCATGTCGTTCCGCTCGGCTTCTCCGTGCACCAGTACGTCTAAACCTAACCGCTCCTGCTCGACGATCGCCTGCTTAATATGTTCCGCAATCCCCGTCCGATAATGACTGGCGTCAAGGTTGCCCTTTTTGAAGTCCAGGCGCAGACCGCGGATCTCCGTCGTTTGCGGGAATGACCCGATGGTGGTGGTCGGCCATTTCGGCAGGTTAAAGCGCTGGCGCTGTGCCTGCGCGCGAACCTCATAGGGGCTGGCACGCTGGCTGTCCTGAGCGGTGATCGCCGCCAGCCGTTTTTCCACTTCCGCGTTGTGCACGCGGGTCGAATGGCGACGGGCCTGGATTGGCGCGCTCCACTCGGTAATCGCCGCCGTATCGCCGCTGTTCAGCGCATCGCGCAGCAGCGCCAGCTCGCCGCATTTCTGCAGCGCGAAGGCAAACCAGCTCTTCACTTCCGCATCAAGGCGCGTCTCCACGCTCAGATCGATCGGGCTATGCAGCAGAGAACAGGATGACGCGACCCAGAGGTCGCGTTTACCGACGAGGTCTTTAATTTGCGCATACTTTTCGGTGAGATCGGCGCGCCAGACGTTGCGCCCATTGATCAGACCCGCAGACAGCAGCCAGTCGGCCGGCAGGCGGTTGTGCAGCTCGGCAACATCATCTTTGCCGTGCACCAGATCGACGTGCAGCCCCTGGACCGGTAGCGCAGCAATGGTCGCGAGATTGTCACTAATGCCTTCAAAATAGGTGGTCAGCAGCAGTTTCACCTGGCCCTGCAGGGCGTCATAAGCCGGTTTAAAGGCCTCCAGCCACGCTGGCGGCAGCTCCAGCACCAGCGCCGGTTCATCAATCTGCACCCACTCGATGCCGCGCTTCGCCAGTTCGGCCAGCACCTGCTGGTAAACCGGCAGGATGTCATTCAGCAGGCTCAGACGGTCAAACGGTTCACCTTTCACTTTACCCAGCCACAGGTACGTTACCGGCCCCAGCAGCACGGGCTTGATCTTGTGGCCCAGCGCCAGCGCTTCGTCTACTTCATCCAGCAGTTGGGTCCAGGTCAGTTTGAACTGCTGGCCCTTCACGAACTCCGGCACCATGTAGTGATAGTTGGTGTTAAACCATTTGGTCATTTCCGCAGCGGCGGCCGGTTCGCCAGTCGGCGCACGGCCGCGGCCAATGCGGAACAGGGTATCGATATCGATGGATCCGTCTTTGTTCTGATGACGAGCCGGCACGTTGCCAAGCAGCAGGCTGGTAGTCAGAACATGGTCGTACCAGGCGAAATCCCCCACCGGCAGCAGATCAACGCCCGCCTGTTTCTGCTGCTCCCAGTGGCGGGCACGCAGCTCACGGCCTACTGTCAGCAGTTCCTCGCGAGTGGCGTTGCCCGCCCAGTAGCTCTCTTGCGCTTTTTTCAGCTCGCGGCGCAGGCCAACGCGAGGAAAACCGAGGGTGTGGTTAATAATTGTCATTTTTGTTCCTCTCTTATTTCATTGAATCTGAAGAAAAACTCTAAATAGTTCGGCTTGCAGGAAGGCGGCAACGATGCGCATCCCCAGGAGCTTACTGAAGTAAGTGACTGGGGTAAGCGAGGCAGCCAACGCATCTGCAAGTCGAAATATGACGAGTTTTAGACGTCCAGATGTTTACACATCCATAATTGACAGTTACTGTATATTCCTCAAGCGCAAATTGCTCATGGCGAAGTGAAGGACTTTCATGATCGAAATTAAACATCTGAAAACGCTGCAAGCGTTGCGGAACAGCGGTTCACTGGCGGGTGCGGCAGCGGCCCTGCACCAGACCCAGTCCGCCTTGTCTCACCAGTTCAGCGATCTGGAACAGCGCCTTGGCTTCCGTTTGTTTGTGCGTAAAAGCCAGCCACTACGCTTCACGCCGCAAGGGGAAATTCTGCTGCAGTTGGCCAATCAGGTGCTGCCGCAGATCGCTCGCGCCCTGCAGGACTGTAACGAACCACAGCAGACCCGGCTGCGCCTGGCTATCGAATGTCACAGCTGTATTCAGTGGCTGACGCCGGCGCTGGAGAATTTCCGCGCCCGCTGGCCGCACGTGGAGGTCGACTTCCATTCCGGAGTGACCTTCGACCCGCAGCCTGCGCTGCAGCAGGGCGAACTGGATCTGGTGATGACCTCCGATATCCTGCCGCGCAGCGGTCTGCACTACTCGCCGATGTTTGATTATGAGGTGCGTCTGGTGCTGGCGCCCGAGCACCCGTTAGCCACGAAGACGCTGATTACGCCAGAGGACCTGGCCGCGGAAACACTGCTGATTTATCCCGTGCAGCGCGGGCGCCTCGACATCTGGCGCCATTTCCTGCAGCCGGCCGGCATCAGTCCCCAGCTGAAAAGCGTCGATAACACGCTGTTGCTGATCCAGATGGTGGCCGCAAGGATGGGCATCGCCGCGCTGCCGCACTGGGTGGTGGAAAGCTTTGAACGCCAGGGTCTGGTGGTCACCAAAACCCTGGGTGAGGGATTATGGAGCCGGTTGTACGCGGCCGTCCGCGATGGCGAACAGCGTCAACCGGTCACCGAAGCGTTTATTCGCTCTGCGCGGAACCACGCCTGCGATCATCTGCCGTTTGTCCGGAGTGCGGAGCGACCCAGCGGCGATGGACCCACAGCGAGGCCAGGATCACCAACGCTCCGCTAATAAAGCTCGGCCAGTGCGGCTGCTCCTGCCAGATGGCGAGGTTTACCAGTAGACCCGCGGGGACATGGACGTTATTCATGATCCCCAGCGTGCCGGCATCCACCTGCGTGGCGCCATAGTTCCACATAAAGTAACCCAGCCCGGAAGCCACCACGCCGAGCCACACCAGCACGCTCCACTGCAGCGTGGTGGTCGGCAGCTTCTGGGGGTTGCCCAGCATAAACCACGCTGCCACCGCCACGATAAAGGCCCCGACATAAAACCAGGCAAAGGCATTGTGCTGCGGCATCGGACGTACCTCCATCAGGCGCTTGTAACCCACCATGCCGATAGCGAAGCAGAGGTTTGACAACTGCACCAGTAACAGCCCGGTCCAGAAATGATCGCTGACTTTGTCATAGCGGATAATCGCCGCCCCCAGCACCGCCAGCGCAGCACTCAGCAGATAGCCCCAGCGCAGCTTACGTCCGCTGAGCAGGTCGTAGATCAGCGTGATATACAGCGGGGTAAACACGGTAAACAGCAGAAATTCCGAAACCGTCAGATAGAGATAGGCGCGGAAAGCCAGCAGATACATGATGCCAAGCTGCATCGCGCCCACCAGCATATAGAGCACGATCGTGCGCGGAGACTGGCCGCGCGTGCGCAGGAAAGGCAGGAACACCAGCGCCGCCAGGCCCACACGCATCAGCACCGAAAAATAGCTGTCGACGCTACCGGCCAGGTATTCGCCAATCAGGCTAAAAGAAAAGGCCCACAGGATAGTGGTGATAATTAACAGCGCCACAATGGTCGTCTCGTTGGATAAAGAACAGGCATTGTAGCGAAGAGTCAGGTTGACGACTGGACAGTTATTCGCCAGTCGTCAATCTTTTTCAGTCGAGGTATAGCTTACGCAGGTAGTGCGGGACCGCATCGTCGGCGTTACTGCCGATCACTTCCAGTTCCGGATGCAGATCCTTCAGCCGTTGATGGGCGTTGGCCATGATGCAGCCTTTGCCGGCCATCGACAGCATCTCAGCGTCGTTCATACCGTCGCCGAAGGCGATGCAATCGGCAAGAGTGTAACCGAGCATTTTCGCCACCGCCTCCAGCGCATGCCCCTTCGATACCCCACCCGCCATGACTTCCAGGCAGGTTAAGGTGGAGAAGCTGACGTTCACGCGATCGCCCCAGCGGGCGTTCATCGCCTGCTCCAGCGGCAGCAGATGCTCGTGATCCTCGCAGGTAAAGAATACTTTGCTGATCCCCTGCGGATCCAGTTCGCCCGGCTCATACAGCTTGTAGTTAAACACCGCCTCCTTGAAGAAGCGCATCTCTTCCGGACGATGGCGGTTCATATACCACTCGTCTTCCCGATAGACGTTAGTGACGATTTTCGGGTCGTTACGCACGATCTCAAACAGGTCGGCGGCAATATCGCGGTCGAGGTTATGGGCAAAGATTTGCTGACCATCGCTATCGTGAACCCGGGCGCCGTTAGAGGTGATCATGTACGACCGGATGCCGAGATTATCGCGGATCTGCCCGACGTCGATGTAGTGACGGCCGGTGGCGAAGACGAAATTGATCCCACGGGCGGTGAGCAATTTCAGCGTCTCTTTGGCATACGGGGTCAGGAAATGATCGGGGGAAAGCAGCGTGCCGTCTAAATCAGACGCAACAACCTGGTACATAAAAAAGTTAACCTCTAAGCAGGGCGACGAGCGTTATCGTCGGATTAAGTATGTCGATTGAAAAACTCGACGATGGCATTGAGCGCGACTGAGCGCATAGCGTCCTTTTCAAAAAGGATCTCATGATATGCCCCTTCAATGACGAGCGGTTTACCGCCCTCACAGGGATGGCCGGCAGCGGCCCGTAATTCACAATAGCGGTCGTGCATCAGATTATCGACCACCCGCTCCTCCTCTGCCTGTAAAAGCAGCGTCGGGGCGGTATCTTTTTCCACATTCGCCAGCACTTCGTCGCTGGCCAGCATGCCCTCACGCACCCAGTGCCAGGTCGGGCCGCCAACCTGCAGTCGCGGTTCATCGGCATAGAAGCGCAGGTTGCGACTATAGCGTTGTCGACTGTGCGTCAGCACGTTAACGGCAAAAGGCAGCGCCCGCCAGCGCCCGGTACCGATGGCATACTCTTCGCGAATGCGCTGATGGCCCTCAGCCCAGTCGAGAATATGGCGCACCATCCAGTCCGGCAATCGAATGATAATCCCGAACATCGGCGCGCAGAGCGCAATCGCATCGCAATGCGCCTGGTAACGTTGCAGAAAAAGCGTGGCAATCGCCCCGCCCATAGAGTGAGCGAGGATAAACCGTTTTCGCCAGTGTCCGGGGACCACCTGCTGCTGCCAGAGCGCCGCCAGGTCATCGACATAGTCGCTGAAGTTGACGACGTGTCCGCGGTGGGTATCAGAGAGCAGGCGGCCCGAGCGTCCCTGGCCGCGATGATCGATGATCATCACGTCAAAGCCGCTGTGAAAGAGATCGTAGGCGACTTCGGCATACTTCACGTAGCTTTCAATGCGCCCGGGGCAAATCAGCACCAGACGATCGTTATTTTGCGCGCAGAAGCGAACAAAGCGTACCGGTACATCATCGACGCCTTTAAATTCAGCCTCTTCGCGCTGTCGCCAGAAATCCGTCAGCGGCCCCATACTAAAGGCCGCAAACGCGTTTTCTCGTGTTTCCCAGTCCTTTTTCTGCCCAAACATCGGGTTTACACCCCTGTTAACCGCTGAAAATCGTTTTTTTGCCGTGTATCACACAATGCTGACACAATAGCGTATTGTGGCATAAAAACAGACAATCAGGGAGTTTCTCATGACCATTGAGTGGTGGTTCGCCTACCTGCTGACATCAATCATTCTCAGCCTGTCACCAGGTTCCGGAGCGATTAATACCATGACCACCTCCATTAACCACGGTTACCGCGGCGCGGCGGCGTCGATTGCCGGTTTGCAGACCGGGCTGGTTATTCATATCGTGCTGGTTGGTGTTGGTCTCGGCACCCTTTTCTCCCGCTCGGTGCTGGCCTTTGAAGTGCTGAAATGGGCCGGCGCGGCTTATCTTATCTGGCTGGGGATCCAGCAATGGCGGGCGGCGGGGGCGATCGACCTGAATACGCTGGCGAAGGCGCAGACGCGCGGCAAACTGTTCCAGCGCGCGGTGTTCGTGAATCTCACCAACCCCAAAAGCATTGTGTTTCTGGCCGCCCTGTTTCCGCAGTTTATCCTGCCGCACCAGCCGCAGGTGATGCAGTATCTTGTTCTGGGCGTCACCACCATTGTCGTCGATATCATTGTGATGATTGGCTATGCGACCCTGGCGCAGCGCATTTCAGCATGGATCAAAGGGCCAAAGCAGATGAAGGCGCTGAACAAAGTCTTTGGTTCGCTGTTTATGCTGGTCGGGGCGCTGCTCGCCTCCGCCCGTCACGCCTGAATCATGGAATCTCGCTCGCAAAGAGAGGTTTGCCGGGCGAAAAACGCGCACTCTCTGCACGAGCCGACACGCAAAGCGGGTAATTAATTTTTTTACCCGCTGTCGGCGTTGAACCCACCGTGTCAGGATGCCGCCAGATACGTGATTCACGGATGAACGGCGATGGCGGAAACGGCGACTCCTCATGATGCGGTATTTAAAACCTTTCTCTCGCGGGTAGAGACGGCGCGCGATTTTATCGAGCTCCACCTGCCTTCGTCGTTAATACAGATCTGCAAACTGGATACCCTGCGTCTGGAATCCGGCAGCTTTCTCGAAGACGATCTCAGGCCTTACTACAGCGATATCCTTTATTCGCTGGAAACCACCCGCGGTGCGGGCTATGTCCATGTTCTGATCGAGCACCAGAGCGCACCTGATAAGCTGATGGCCTTTCGCTTAATGCGCTATGCTGTCGCCGCCATGCAGCGGCACCTGGAGAGCGGCCATAAAACGCTGCCTCTGGTTATCCCTATTCTCTTTTATCAGGGACGACGCAGCCCCTATCCCTGGTCGATGCGCTGGCTGGATAATTTTGCCGATCCTGAGACCGCCCGCCAGCTCTATAGCGGGGCGTTTCCGCTGGTCGATATCACGGTGATCCCCGACGACGACATCATGCAGCACCGCAGCATGGCAGCCCTGACGCTGGTGCAAAAGCACATCCGCCAGCGCGATATGGCGCAATTGCTGGATAAGTTGACCCATCTCTTACTGCTGGAGCAGATGAGCGGACAACAAATCACCGTATTGGTAAACTATATGGCTCAGGCAGGAGATGCCGAGGATACTCGGACACTCTTGTACGGACTGGCACAGCGCGTGCCGCAGCATGGAGGATTACTGATGACGCTGGCGGAAACATGGCTTGCAGAAGGTATGGAGAAAGGCGTACAGCAGGGCATAAAAGAAGGTAAACACCAGGCCTTGCTGCAGGTTGCCGAAGCAATGCGCAAACGTGGTATTGATGACGCAGCTATTATGGAAATGACCGGTCTGGCTGAGGATGAGCTGCAGCGGCTTCGCCACTGACACTTTCCCACCCGGAAACAGCCGGGTGGGAAACAGCATACCGGTTAACGCGAGATAATCAGGTGGATGCCGAAGCCCGCAAACAGCGTACCGGCGATACCATCGATCCACTTCGCCATCCGCTGATAGCCGCGGCGCATCCCCGGCAGGGCGAACAGGCTGGCAACCACCATAAACCAGGCCAGCGTCTCGACGATAATCAGCAGGAAAATACCCCAGCGCGCACCAGCGCCGACGCTGTCACCCACGAACAGCGAGAACACCGAGCCGAAGTAGATGATCGCTTTCGGATTCGCCAGATTGGTCAGCAGTCCCTTCACGAAGCTGCGTCCGCTGCGGGCCAGCTCCACCTGCGGCTCCGCCGAGGCCACCGCCTCTTTTTTCAGCGCGCCGCGCAGCATCTGGTAGCCCATCCAGCACAGATACAGGCCGCCACCGACCATGATGATGTTATGCAGCCACGCCATCTGCGCGAGGATCAGGTTCAGGCCGAGCAGGGCAACCCCCGCCCAGATCATGACGCCGCAGGTGATCCCCAGCACACCCATCATCGCCTCTCTGCGCGAGCGGCTGATGGCCGTTTGTGAGACAAAGAAAAAGTCCGGCCCCGGGCTCATCAGCGCAATGATATGCACCAGCGCCACGGTGAGGAAAAGCATCAGCATAGTTAACTCGCAGGAAAATAGTGAAGAGGGAAACTATTCTGGCACCTTTTCCCGCGGCTGACTACTCATCATCACCATCGACATGAGCGCGTATCAATGCCATGAATTCTTTACCGAAGCGCTCAAGTTTACGCGTCCCCACGCCGTTGACGCTGAGCATCTCCCCGGCGGTGAGTGGCGACTGTTCCGCCATCTCGATCAGCGTCGCGTCGTTGAAGACCACGTATGGCGGGATATTCTCTTCGTCGGCGATCGCTTTACGCAATTTGCGCAGCTTGGCAAACAGCTTGCGGTCGTAATTGCCGCCAAAGGATTTCTGCATCGCCTTCGGCTTCAGCGCCACGATACGCGGTACGGCAAGCTGCAGCGGCACCTCGCCGCGCAGCACCGGTCGTGCGGCTTCGGTCAGCTGCAGTGCGGAGTGCTGGGCGATATTCTGCGTCACCAGCCCAAGGTGAATCAGTTGGCGGATCACGCTCACCCAGTGCTCGTGACTCTGCTCCCGGCCGATACCGTAAACCGGCAGCTTATCGTGGCCCATGTCACGGATGCGCTGGTTGTTGGCCCCGCGCAGAACCTCCACCACGTAACCCATCCCGAAACGTTGATTCACCCGGTAAATCGTTGAAAGCGCCTTGCGCGCATCCATTAAGCCATCGTACTGCTTTGGCGGATCAAGACAGATATCGCAGTTGCCGCACGGCTCCTGACGCCCTTCGCCAAAGTAGTTCAGCAGCACCAGACGACGGCAGGTTTGCGCTTCAGCAAACGCCCCCATCGCATTCAGCTTATGCCGCTCGATATCCTGTAGCGGTCCGGCGGGCTTTTCTTCCAGACAGCGGCGCAGCCACGCCATATCCGCCGGATCGTAAAACAGCATCGCTTCCGCCGGCAGGCCATCACGCCCGGCGCGGCCGGTTTCCTGGTAGTAAGATTCAATATTGCGCGGGATATCGAAGTGCACCACAAAGCGGACGTTCGGCTTGTTGATACCCATCCCGAAGGCCACCGTCGCCACCACGATCTGCAGATCGTCGCGCTGGAATTTCTCCTGCACGTCGGCGCGAACGGCGTTTTCCAGACCAGCATGGTAAGCCGCCGCGCTGATGCCGCGGCTCTGCAGACGCGCGGCGGTATCTTCCACTTTCGAGCGGCTGTTGCAGTAGATGATGCCCGATTTGCCGCGCTGATCCTGAACGTAGCGCATCAACTGGTCGAGCGGTTTGAATTTCTCCATCAGCATATAGCGGATGTTTGGACGGTCGAAGCTGCTGACCTGAATCAGCGGATCGTTAAGCCCGAGCAGACGGACGATATCGCGGCGGGTGGTGTCATCGGCGGTGGCGGTCAACGCCATAAACGGGATCTGCGGCATCCGCTGGCGCAGCTGGCCCAGCGCGGCATATTCCGGACGGAAGTCATGGCCCCACTGGGAGATACAGTGCGCTTCGTCTACCGCCAGCATCGCCAGGTTCCAGTTCGCCAGATGCTCAAGAAAGTTATCCAGCATCAACCGTTCCGGCGCGATATACAGCAGACGAACCTGCCCGCTGCGACAGCCGGCCATCACTTCCTGCTGCTGCTCGCGGCTTTGCGTCGAGTTCAGACAAGCCGCCGCCACGCCGTTGGCCAGCAGTTGATCGACCTGGTCTTTCATCAGCGAGATCAGGGGTGAGACCACGACTGTCAGACCGCCCATGACCAGCGCCGGCACCTGATAGCACAGCGACTTGCCGCCACCGGTCGGCATGACCACCAGGCAGTCCCGGCCCTCAAGCACCGTCTCGATAATCGTTTCCTGGCCAGGACGGAACTGCTGGTAGCCGAAGGTCTCTTGTAAAACCTGCTTCGCCAGCGATTCCTGATTTAATACTTCCGCCTGTGCCACGTTGACCCCATTTGCCTGAAAAGAAAACAGGCGCTATTTTCAGCGCCTGCGAGCCAGAGTGCAACGATTAAAACAGATCGTTGAGCATTAGCCCGACGCCGACGCGCGTTTGATTAAAGTTGTAGTCGATAAGCGATTCGCCGTAACCGCTGTAGATCTGCGTATAGGCGCGAACATGTTTGGTAATGGGATAGCTCACGCCGAGCTCCGCCCCGCCATAGCCGGTGTTCCAGTTATATTGCCCCTGCGCGCTGAGGATCGCCTCTCCCAGCTGGTAGCCCACCTTCAGCCGGTAATAGCCCATATATTTGGTGATATCCGGGTTATCATCGGTGTTGCCCACCACATACCAGGGCTTCACTTCCACCAGCCAGTTGCCGTTTTGCGCCATCAGGCGGGCGTAAAGCCGGTTCCAGCTGCGCGAGGTGGGGTCGGAACGACCATTCGAGTCGTGGTTATACCCCATCTCGATGTCACGCAGCGTCCAGCCGGCAAACTGGTAGTCGGTCGCAAAGCCCAAAAACAGCTGGGGTTCGTAATTGGTTTCGCGAAACGGCGCCGACTCTTTGCTGTTGGAGAGCTGCCACCAGGATTTCTGGGTGTACGATGCGCCGAGCAGCGAATTATCGCCCAGGATGCCGCGCCACAGCGGGAACGCCAGACTCAGCTGAAATTTCACTTCATCTTTACGGGCATTTTCGGCCCAGTCATAGCTGCGGATCGCCTCTTTATTGAGGTCGCTGGTCCATGTGTAGAGCAGATAGTTGCTCTCATAAGGGTAGAGCAGGAAAGGATTATCATGGTCCTGGAGCAGGTTGGCGATAATGCTGCCGCGCACTGCCGGTTTGTCGTGAACCGACGCATCCTGCGCCATAACACCGGCCGGTAGCGCGCACAACGCCACCAGGCAGGCCAAAGAGATACGCATGCTGGTCTCCTGATAAATAGTTTTTATTTTTGTTTAACCTGAAGCCATTCTACCTGTTTATTAATCACCTGCCCCCTAATCCGCTCCGAAAGTGGAAATCAATATCTTAGAAGCATAAAATCAACATTTTGTTAACGAATGGAACCGGTGTTATGTCTGAACTTACTGCCGAAGCAGCGCTGAAACTGGTGGGGGAGATTTTCGTCTATCACATGCCGTTTAACCGTGCCCTCGGTCTCGAACTGGAGCGCTATGAAAAGGCGTTTGCCCAGCTCAGCTTTAATAATCAGCCGATGATGGTCGGCAACTGGGCGCAGAGT
The DNA here is from genome assembly GCF_000828055.2 of Klebsiella variicola. NCBI lineage: Bacteria > Pseudomonadati > Pseudomonadota > Gammaproteobacteria > Enterobacterales > Enterobacteriaceae > Klebsiella > Klebsiella variicola. The sequence goes on from NZ_CP010523.2 coordinate 5,305,657, forward strand.
ATTTTGCATGGCGGAGTGATCGCCTCCGCGCTGGACGTCGCCGCTGGCCTGGTCTGCGTCGGCAGCACCCTCACCCGCCATGACACCATCAACGAAGAAGAGCTGCGTCAACGCCTCTCCCGCATGGGAACCATCGACCTGCGCGTAGACTACCTGCGTCCGGGCCGCGGTGAACGGTTTACCGCCACCAGCAGCCTGCTGCGCGCCGGCAATAAAGTGGCGGTAGCCCGCGTGGAACTGCATAACGAAGCTCAGGTCTATATTGCCAGCGCAACGGCCACCTATATGGTGGGTTGATTGGCCAAAATCGAGTAACATCACTCTCTTTGGCAATGGATTTTACCGATGGATGCGAAACAGACGCGGTTGGGGATCATTCTGGCCCTCGCCGCCTACTTTATCTGGGGTATCGCGCCAGCGTACTTCAAACTTATCTACTATGTTCCCGCCGATGAAATTCTGACCCATCGCGTGATCTGGTCCTTCTTCTTCATGGTGGCGCTCATCAGCGTCAGCCGCCAGTGGCCGCAGGTGAAAAAGCTGCTGAAGACGCCGCGCAAGATCTTCCTGCTGGCGCTCTCGGCAGTGCTGGTCGGCGGTAACTGGCTGTTGTTCATCTGGGCGGTGAATAACCACCATATGCTGGAAGCCAGCCTCGGCTACTTTATCAACCCGCTGGTGAATATTTTGTTGGGGATGATTTTCCTCGGCGAACGCTTCCGTCGCCTGCAGTGGCTGGCGGTGATCCTCGCCTTTTGCGGCGTGCTGGTCCAGCTGTGGACCTTTGGTTCGCTGCCGATAATCGGCCTTGGGCTGGCCTTCAGTTTTGCCTTTTACGGTCTGGTGCGGAAGAAAATCGCTGTCGACGCGCAGACCGGCATGCTGGTGGAAACGCTGTGGCTACTGCCGGTGGCGGCAATCTGGCTGTTTGGCATCACTGATAGCCCGACCAGCCATATGGGGGAGAACCCCTGGTCGCTCAATCTGCTGCTGATGGCCGCGGGCGTAGTCACGACCATTCCCCTGCTGTGCTTCACCGGCGCGGCAACGCGCCTGCGGCTCTCCACGCTGGGCTTTTTCCAGTACATCGGCCCAACGCTGATGTTCCTGCTGGCGGTGACGTTCTACGGCGAAGTGCCGGGCAAGGATAAAATGGTGACCTTCGGCTTTATCTGGGTCGCGCTGGCGGTATTTATCGTCGATGCGCTGTATACCCAGCGCCGGCTGCGCAGAGGCTAAGCTGGCCTCTGACAATAAAAAAGGGAGCCGACGCTCCCTTTTTTTACAGCCAGTTTTTACGCTTGAAGTAGAGATATGGCGCCAGGCCGGCCAGCATCATAAAGACGATCGCCCCCGGGTAGCCGAAGCTCCAGTGCAGCTCAGGCATAAATTCAAAGTTCATCCCGTAGCTGGACGCCACCAGGGTTGGCGGCAGGAACACTACCGAGACCACCGAGAAAATTTTGATGATGCGGTTCTGCTCGATGTTGATGAAGCCCATCGCCGCCTGCATCAGGAAGTTCACCTTCTGGAACAGCGATTCGTTGTGCGGCAGCAGGGATTCGATATCGCGCAGGATCTCCCGCGCCTGTTCCAGCTGGCCCGCCGGCAGGCGCGCCTTACGCACGAGGAAGTTCAGCGCGCGCTGGGTATCCATCAGACAGAGGCGGACCTTCCAGCCGATATCTTCCAGTTCCGCCAGCGTCGACAGCGCTTCATCGTACTCGTCGCCCTGATGGCCTTCCATAATCACGCGGCTCAGCTTTTCCAGGTCGCTGTAGATATTTTCAATTTCATCCGCCAGCTGCTCGATTTTGGTTTCGAACAGGTCGAGCAGCAGTTCGTAGGCGTTACCGTCGACCAGCGTCTGGTTGCGCACGCGCATACGGTACAGGCGGAAAGCGGGCAGTTCGCGCTCGCGCAGCGTGAACAGGCGGCCTTCGCGGATGGTAAACGCCACGGTAGAGTTGCCGGCGTGATCTTCCGCATCTTCAAAAAAGAAGAACGAGTGGATGTGTAACCCGTCTTCATCTTCAAAGAAACGCGCGGAGGCTTCGATATCTTCCAGTTCCGGGCGCGTCGCCAGGTTCTGACCCAGTTCCGTCTGCACGCGGCTTCGCTCATCGTCGTCAGGCTCGACCAGATCGACCCACACCGAGCTGGCGAGGTGCTTGATCTCATCGGCTTCCAGGCGCGTTAAACGATTGTTTTCCAGTTGAAATGCGCTCAGCATGACCGGGACTCCCAATGCAAAAAAATTATCGGACAGTTCGGTGGGCACACAGAAACAAATTGGGTTTCAGACCATTAAGCCTGACTCAGCGCGACGGGAATAGGGCAGGTCGCTGACAACCGCTAAGGCTATCAGCATAAGAGGATAGCCTTAGGAGTTGTTCCTGAATGACAGGAAGTTGAGCCAGCATCTACTGGGTGTGTCCAAGGCGAATGTCCTCTTAGCGTAATCGTGCGCGCATGTTACGCCAGCGCAAAATCGGCGTCAACACGCAACGGAACGCGAAAGCGCAAATCAGGCGCCTTAACGTATAAAGGTAGCAGAATATTACAAAATAATGATATTTTTCTTAAAGTTACACCGTCTCAAGCCGCGCGTAAGCCGCCACCAGCCATTTGATTCCCTGGCCCTGAAAAGCCACCTGCAGCCGGCTGTGCTCGCCGCTGCCTTCGAGGTTGACGATAGTGCCTTCGCCAAACTTCGGATGGCGCACCCGCTGACCTAACTTGTAGCCGGTATCGCTCTCGGCAATCGGCGCCCCCAGTCGCTGGTGGTTTACCGGACGGCTCACCGTGGCCCGCAGACGCACTTCTTCTACGCACTCCTGCGGCAGTTCTCCAATAAAGCGCGACGGGCGATGGTAAACCTCTTTGCCGTACAGACGGCGGGTTTCGGCGTAGGTCAGCGTCAGCTTCTGCATGGCGCGCGTCACGCCAACGTAGGCCAGGCGACGCTCTTCTTCCAGGCGGCCGCCTTCATCAAGGGCCATCTGGCTCGGGAACATCCCTTCTTCGACGCCGACGATAAACACCTGCGGGAATTCCAGCCCTTTCGCCGAGTGCAGGGTCATCAGTTGAACCGCGTCCTGCCAGGTGTCCGCCTGCCCCTCGCCCGCTTCCAGCGCGGCGTGGGAGAGGAACGCCTGCAGCGGCATCAGGTCTTCATCTTCTTCGTTGTAGCTGAACTGGCGCGTCGCCGTCACCAGTTCCTCTAAGTTTTCAATACGGGTCTGGCCCTTCTCGCCTTTCTCCTGCTCGTACATCGCGCGCAGCCCGGAGTCTTTAATCACCCGATCGGTCTGAACATGTAGCGGCATATCGGCGGTTTCCTGCGCCAGCGCGTCAATCAACTCCATAAAGCGCTGCAGAGCGCTGGCGGCACGGCCAGCCAGCACTTTCTCTTTCAGTAGCTCGCGGCAGGCCTGCCACAGCGTCAGCTGACGATCGCGCGACGTCTGGCGTACCACGTCCAGCGTACGATCGCCGATGCCGCGAGTCGGCGTATTGACCACCCGCTCAAACGCTGCATCGTCGTTACGGTTGGCAATCAGGCGCAGGTAAGAGAGCGCATCTTTGATTTCCTGACGTTCGAAGAAGCGCATACCGCCGTAGATACGGTACGGCATGCTGGCCTGCAGGAGCGCCTCTTCCAGCACGCGCGACTGGGCGTTACTGCGATAGAGAATGGCACATTGCTCCAGCGCGCCGCCGTTCTCCTGCCAGGTTTTAATGCGGTTCACCACGAAGCGCGCTTCGTCGAGATCGTTGAAGGCGCAGTACAGCGAAATCGGCTCGCCGTCGGCACCGTCGGTCCACAGCTTTTTGCCCAGGCGCCCGTTGTTGTTTTCAATCAGGGCGTTGGCAGCGCTAAGAATATTGCTGGTTGAACGATAGTTCTGCTCCAGGCGAATAGTTTCCGCGCCGGGGAAGTCGTTGAGGAAGCGCTGAATGTTCTCAACCTGCGCACCGCGCCAGCCGTAAATCGACTGGTCATCATCGCCGACGATCATCACCTTGCCGGTATCGCCCGCCAGCAGGCGGATCCAGGCGTACTGGATGTTGTTGGTGTCCTGGAATTCATCGACAAGGATATTGGTGAAACGCTCACGATAGTGCTGCAGGATATGCGGCTTGTTCAGCCACAGCTCGTGCGCGCGCAGCAGCAGCTCGGCGAAATCCACCAGCCCGGCGCGGTCGCAGGCCTCCTGGTAGGCCTGATAGACCTTCTGCCAGGTCTGCTCGACCGGGTTGCCGTAGCTCTGAATGTGATGCGGGCGCAGCCCTTCATCTTTCTGGCTGTTGATGTACCACATCGCCTGACGCGGCGGCCATTGCTTCTCATCGAGGTTCATCGCCTTAATCAGACGCTTCAGCAGACGGAGCTGGTCTTCGCTGTCGAGGATTTGGAAATCCTGCGGCAGGTTGGCGTCCAGATGATGCGCACGCAGCAGACGGTGCGCGAGGCCGTGGAAGGTGCCTACCCACATGCCGCCCTGGGTAGTGCCCATCAGCTGGCCGATACGGTGGCGCATCTCCGCCGCCGCTTTGTTGGTAAAGGTCACCGCCATAATCGAGTACGGCGAGCAGTTCTCCACGCTCAGCAGCCAGGCGATACGGTGCACCAGAACGCGCGTCTTACCACTGCCCGCCCCTGCCAGAACCAGCATATTGGTGCGCGAGGCCGCTACGGCTTCACGCTGTTTGTCATTAAGGCTGTCGAGCAGGTAAGAAACGTCCATTGGCACCGCCGGAAGAGAAGGGGTTCCATGAACCCCTGTTAATATATACAGAGTGACTGGTGATTATATCAGCGAGGTCAGAGATGCCAACCGTGAAATTTCAATATGCGGCAGCAGGCGGCTGTCCGCGGTGTGCATCAGGTCCGCGCCTTGCGGTTTGATCCAGCAGGCCTGCATCCCGCAGCGTAGCGAACCGGCGACGTCGGTCGTCAGATCATCGCCGACGTGCAGAATGTGCCCGAGTGGTAAATTCAGACGCGCCGCCGCCAGGTGATACATATCGGCAAACGGCTTGGAACGACCATCCGGACCCGCGCGCAGCACGAAGCGGAAATAGTCGCTCAGGCCGAACAGCTCGGGGCGGGCGTTGCCATTGGTAATGGCCACCAGCGGCCACTTCTGTGCCAGCTTCGCCAGCGTATCGTGGGTCTCCTGCGGAACATCGACCCGGCTGCGCCAGTGGGCGAAGTTTTCCATCGCCGCATCGGCGCCGGCTTTTGCCGCTTCGGCGGAGAGCCCAGCGTTACGCATGCCGAGCTCCAGCGCACGATGGCGCCAGACGGTCACGTCGTGGTAGATCTCCGGCTCAGATGCCAGCAGCGTCTGACGCAGTTGGTTAAGCTCATGGGCATCGAACTGGCTGAGCGACGGATGGTAATTGCGCACAAAGGCCAGCGACTCGTGCATCGTCCGGTCAATCACCGGGCGGTTATCATATAGGGTGTCGTCCAGGTCAAACGTCAGTGCGGAAATCTGGCCCAGAGGTCGGTAAAAACGCATTATTTCCCCCGTTTAGCGCGCGGATGCGCGGCATCGTACACCGAGGCAAGGTGTTGAAAGTCAAGATGGGTATAGATTTGAGTGGTGGAGAGGTTAGCATGGCCCAACAGCTCCTGCACGCCGCGCAGATCGCCGCTCGACTCCAGCATATGGGTAGCAAAGGAGTGGCGCAGCTTGTGCGGGTGCACATGGCTGTTCAGCCCCTGCTTAATCCCCCACTCGGCAAATCGCTTCTGCACGTTGCGCGCCGAAATGCGTTTACCCAGCTTCGACAAAAACAGCGCGTCGTCGTCAGTACCGAACAGGCCGCGCAAATCCAGCCAGTGCTCAATCCACGCCGCCGCGTTACGACCGATCGGCAAACGGCGTTCTTTGCTGCCTTTGCCCATCACCCAAACCTCACCGCTTTCGAGGTCGAGGTGCTTAATATCAAGGTTGACCAGCTCAGACAGACGCAGACCTGCACCGTACATCACTTCCAGCATCGCCCGATCGCGCACCGCCAGCGGATCGTTGAGGTCGATATCCAGCAGCCGATTTACATCATCGACATCGATATTTTTCGGCAAGTGGCGGGGAATTTTCGGCGCCGCAATCCCCTTCGCCGGGTTAGCGGCCAGTTCGCCCTGACTGACCATCCAGTCAAAGAAGCTGCGTAGCGCGGAAAGCCGCAGCGCCAGGCTCGCCGGGCCTAAACCCGCACGGCGGCTGCGTACCGCAAAGCTACGCACCTGAGCGGCATCGCACTGCTGCCAGCTTTTCAGCCCAGCCTCATCCGCCAGGGCGATCAACGCGTCCAGCTGACGCTGGTAGTTAGTCAGCGTAATCGGGCTAAGCTGACGCTCAACGCCGAGATAGCGCAGGAAGCGGTCGACGCAGGCGAAAAGCGGAGAGTCGGTCATGCGCGTTCAATCCAGCGCTCCAGCAGGCCAGGGAGCATCTGCGCAATTTCCTGCAGCAACTGCGTCCCCTGCCCTGACTGATAATGCTGCGCATCGCGGCTGCTAAAGAGCATCACGCCCGGAGCGTTATCGCCGCCCAGCATCGACATCGCCACGGATCCAATGGCCTTCGCTTCCGGTAGCACCACCAGCAGCTCCGGACCGTTCAGCGGCCCAAGATAGTGGCGCGCCTGGCCCAGACGTTGAATACGGATCGGCTCAAACGCCTGCCGGCTTAACGCCAAATGGGTAAACTTCGAGGGCGCGCCGAGGCGCCAGCAGTCAGGGAACAGGCGCACCGTGGCGCCAGCTAACCCCAGCTCGCGAGCCCAGCGATGAAGGCGGTTGAGCATATCGTCGAGGCTCTCCGCGGCCGCCAGCCGCGTTTGCAGCTGTAGCAGGCGCTGGAACAGGCTTTCATTAGCGACCGCCTGCTCCATCAGCAGCGACATATTCTCTTCCAGCACATGAATATGGTTACGCGCCCGCATCATGTGCCACTCCACCAGCGAAATCGAACCGCGGACCGGATGCGGGACACGGATATGTTCAACCTGGGCGGCATTACGAATAAAAAATTCAGGATGTTGCAACAGATAGTCCACCACCGCCCGATCGTTCAACGCGCTGGTAACCTCCTGCTGTTCTTCCCCGATTGGTTTCATAAATGAATAAATCCATCATAGACATGGGCCGCCGGGCCGGTCATAAACAGCGGCTGGCCCGGGCCTTTCCAGGCGATATCAAGACGACCGCCGGGCAACTCCACGCGTACCGTTTCAGCGAGCAGCCCCTGTTGGATCCCTACCGCCACCGCGGCGCAGGCGCCGCTGCCGCAGGCCTGGGTTTCCCCCGCGCCGCGTTCGTAGACGCGCAGACGGATGTGGGACCGGCCGACCACCTGCATAAAGCCGATATTGGCGCGCTCCGGAAAACGCTCGTGGCTTTCCATCACCGGGCCGAGGGTTTCTACGGCCGCCGTATCCACGTCATCCACCTGGATGACGCAGTGCGGATTCCCCATGGACACCACGCCGCACAATACTGTCTGCTCGGCGGCACGCATGATATAGGTCTTTTCCGCTTTGTTGGCGCGGAACGGCACCTGGGACGGCTCAAAGTTAGGCTCGCCCATATTCACCCGCACCAGATCGTCTTCCGTTACGCTTAATACCATACGCCCGTTGGCCGTACTCACGCGAATATCACGTTTATTGGTCAGGCCTTTCAGCCGGACAAAGCGGGCAAAACAGCGCGCGCCGTTGCCGCACTGCGACACTTCGCTGCCGTCGGCGTTAAAGATCCGGTAATGAAAATCCAGATCGGGATCGTAGGGCGGCTCGATGACCAACAGCTGATCGAACCCGACGCCAAGATGGCGATCTGCCAGGCGGCGAATCAACTCCGGCGAGAAAAAAACATTCTGCGTTACCGCGTCAACGACCATAAAATCGTTGCCAAGGCCATGCATTTTAGAGAACTGCATCATCTACTCCAGTTGCGCGGAACAGAACGTTATCGTTAGTAATTGACCTGGCTCGGACCACCGGTATCGCCACGATCGTTACGATCCGGCGTTGAGCTCTGAATGCCAGGGTTAACCGGTTTGGTCGGCGGCGGCGCGGTTTTGTCCGCCGGCGGGAAATAGAGAGGCCCTTTCAGACCGCAGCCGGTCAGGCTGAAGATCGCAAACAAAACGGCAAGCGTAGGAAAAACGTTTTTCATTGATAGTTGCCCGTGATTCATTCTTTCTGCTTTCTATCATCGCAGGAGAAGACGTAAAAGCAAGCGTTTAGCATCCGACTGCGCGCGCTTTTGTTTCGCGCTATACTGCCGCCATCTTCAAAAAAGCAGGATAGAACCATGAACGACAGTGAATTCCATCGCCTGGCGGATAGCCTGTGGATGACCATCGAAGAACGCCTGGACGACTGGGACGGCGATAGCGACATCGACTGTGAAATCAACGGCGGCGTGCTGACCATCAGCTTTGAAAACGGCAGCAAAATCATTATCAACCGTCAGGAGCCGCTGCACCAGGTGTGGCTGGCCACCAAACAGGGCGGCTACCATTTTGATCTCAAAGGCGACGAGTGGATCTGCGATCGCAGCGGCGAGACCTTCTGGGATTTGCTGGAGCAGGCGGCGAGCCAGCAGGCCGGTGAGACGGTGAAATTCCGTTAATGACGTGTTTCCCGGATGGCGGCGCATCGCGCCTTATCCGGGCTACCCGACGACTTAGAACCGTAGCCCTGCTAAGCGCAGCGCCAGCAGGGAATATCTCCGGATAGCGGCTCACGCCTTATCCGGGCCAAATCTACGAGTAGCGCTGCTGCAGCACCGGCGAAGCGGTAACGTCCTGGCTGGTGGGTATCGCGGCGGCAATCGCCTGGGTACGGAAGGGGATCACCTGGGTGCGCCCGTCTACCTCGACAATCTGATAGAACTGCGGCAGGTTGAAGTTGATAAAGCTGGAGCCGTAGGTGAAACGATCGTGCGATGACGAATAGAAGCGGCTGACGTCGCGCACCAGTTCCTCTTTACTGCCCTCGCAGTGATGATAGACCTCGGCGCGGTTGCTCTCATCAAGAATATAGATGTTAAAGCCGCTGTCGTTGTTATCCGCGTCTTCAAAGAAGAACTGAATAATCCCTTCGCTGGCGAAGCCATCCACCACCGCCGGCAGCTTAACGTGATTGGTTTCCACCTGCACCGACAACCCGTGAAGCTTGTTGTGCGAGATAGCGCCGTAGAACTCAATGGCGTTTTCCAGCTTCTGCACCGAAACGTTAAGACGCTCGAAGAACAGCCCCCACGTCTGGCCGGAGACGCGCAGCGCTTTGAAGCGCCCGGTATCCTGGCGGGTACTGGAGAGACGCAGTTCGATGCATTCGGAGATCATCTGCTGCACGCGGGTGCGGATCAGGCCGCGCAGGTGCTGGCTATAGCAGAACACCTCCACGCTGTCCGGCGGCGCGGCGTCCTGATGCATTTTGCCGAGGATCGTCTTCAGCGCTTCGATCATCGCCTGCTCGCCGTTAAAGTGCAGCGTACGCACTTCGTTCCACGAGTTGCGATACAGCAGGTCGACGCTGCCGATCAGACATTTTTGCTCTTCACCGAAGCTGAAAACATCCAGTTTACGGAAGTCGAAGTGCACCACCTGATTGCGGAAGGCCGCGGTCGGGTCATATTCGAGGTTGACGATAATCGCCAGATGGCGGATTTCGCACGGGCTGTACAGTGCTTTTGGCGTCGGCGCCGGCAGGCGCAGCGGGAAGTGGTGCGACACGTCGGCCACCATCTCCTGCAGCTTCGCCAGATCGACGATGCCGTTGCCCTTAATAAACAGGCGGGTGCGTGAGGTCAGCAGGCCGTTAAACCAGGCCCAGGCCACCAGCTTATTAAGATAACGGTTATATTCCAGCGGCTGATGGCTGATGATCGATTCCATATCCGGCGCGCGGTTATACAGATACCAACCGGTACGGTTGGCACGGCCCGGCGGCACGTGGATAAAGGTCAGGTTCGGTTCCGACAGATCCGGCGAAATTTGCGGGTTCACCAGCGTCACTTTCCCCGGTAGCGCTTCAAAGGCCGCATACAGCTTACGGGTCAGCACGCCAATATCCTGAGGGCTGGCGGAGACGCTAAGGTTATTGCGCCGCGCGAAGCGGATCAGATTACGATAGCTCTGCATCATGGCGTCGAGCAGTTCGTTGTGCGCCTTGCGCACCTCATCAATTTTCCAGTTGGCGCGGTTGTCGAGCATCATCAGACGCTTTTCGTCCCAGCCCCAGGCATTCACCAACTGGCTGACGACTTCGCGACGCCAGCCGACGCAGGCGCGTTCGCGGCTGAGTTTTTCACAAACTTTCAGGTAGAAGCAGCGGCGCACCAGGTCGAGGCGGGTTTCATCTTCGATGGCCTGTAGATAGGTGGTCACGCGCTCCAGCATCATGCAGTACGGGTCGAGGCCGAAGGAGACAATCTCGCCGTCGTGTAGACGCTGTTTGATATCTTTCGCTAACAGGCGGTTATTGGGGTATTCCCAGGAGTAGGCTTCCAGCAACAGCGTTTTCAGCACCGCTTTATAGGGGGAGTCGATACTTTTATACAGCTGCCACAGGCTGGCGCCGAAGTACTCTTCCGCCGACAGCGAACTGAGGCCGCCGAGATCGAGCCATTCGTTAGGCGTCAGCACGCCCTGGGCATACAGCCCCATGACGTAATCATCGTAATGCTCTTCTTCATCGCACGGCACCATATTCCACAGAATACGCTTGCCGGCGAGGCGCACCGCGGTGCGATAGAACTCATCGAGCAACAGGATATGCTGAGTCGAACCGCAGTCTTCGCCGCCGAGACTGCCGCTTTCATTATGACGAAAGCGGTTTTCGTCGATCAGGAAGAAGCTGACTTCCACGCCGAGCGAGGCCGCCCAGCTCTCAAGCAGGCTGCATTTTCGCTGCAGCAGCTGGCGCTCTTCGCTATCCAGCCAGGCCTGGTGACATACCCAGATATCCAGATCGGAAGAACAGCTCTGACCAACAGAGGAAGTACTGCCCATCGAGTAGACGCCGGTGATCGGCAGCTCGCCTTTCGGCGGCTCCTGGGTCTGCATGCCGCGATGCAGCTCCAGTTCTTCAAGATAGTGGCGTTGGGTTTCATCAGGCGTGTAGAGGCAAATGCCACGGGGAACGTTACCGTCAAGGTAACCCGGCATCAGCGGGTGATGATAATGTAGTAACGTTGGCAGTAGACTGTAAACCTGCTGGAAAGCGGGTCCCATGGCAGCAAGCGCGCGATCCACGCGCAATTGGTTGATGGCATCCAGTCTCTGTTTCAGTGTCTCAATATAGAGGTACAAGACATATCGCCTGATGTTCAAAAACCCGAAGTACAATAGTACGGAGGATTTCAGTATTTCAACAAAAACCGTCACCATTCGTCGTCGGTGTGGTTGTGATGAGCAGCGGACGGACAAATGGTTTAAAACGTGATCAATTTAACACCTTGCTCATTGACCGTAAAGAAAGATGCGCTACATACAAGTGTAGCACCGTTTATTACCTGTAAATTCCTCACTACGCCTCCGGCAACCGCCACGCGCATGAAAGGTTAAAAAAGAGAAGGCCGGAGCCATCTCCCACATAAACCGTGAAAACTAACATCCGTAAGACAACAATGTTAGGATGGATAGTGGTCGACAATGACGGTAACAAGCATGTTAGACAAAGTTTTGAAAATTGCCACACGGCAAAGCCCGCTTGCGCTATGGCAGGCGCAGTATGTTAAAGCGCGCCTGGAACAAGCGCATCCAGGACTGAACGTCGAGCTGGTGCCGATGGTTACGCGCGGTGATGTCATCCTTGATACGCCCCTGGCAAAGGTGGGCGGCAAGGGCTTATTTGTGAAAGAGTTAGAGCTCGCCATGCTCGAAGGGCGGGCCGATATCGCCGTCCATTCGATGAAAGATGTCCCGGTGGAATTCCCGGAGGGCCTGGGGTTGGTCACCATCTGCGAGCGCGACGATCCGCGCGACGCGTTTGTTTCCAATCACTATGCCTCAATTGACGAACTGCCGGCCGGCAGCGTCGTTGGCACGTCAAGTTTACGCCGTCAGTGCCAGCTGGCCGCCACCCGTCCAGACCTGGTGATCCGCTCTCTGCGCGGTAACGTCGGTACCCGGCTGAGTAAACTGGATAACGGTGAGTATGACGCCATTATCCTTGCCGCCGCCGGGTTGAAGCGCCTGAAACTGGAAGCGCGTATTCGCCAGCCGCTGTCGCCGGAGCAATCCCTGCCGGCCGTCGGCCAGGGCGCGGTGGGTATCGAATGCCGTCTTGACGATGCATGGACCCAGGCGCTGTTAGCGCCCCTCAACCATGCGGAAACCGCGGTACGCGTGCGCGCCGAACGGGCGATGAACACCCGCCTCGAAGGCGGTTGTCAGGTGCCAATTGGCAGCTATGCGGAACTCGTCAACGGCGAACTGTGGCTGCGGGCGCTGGTTGGCGCCCCGGATGGTTCGCAGATGGTACGCGGCGAACGGCGCGGGCCAGCAGAGCAGGCCGAAGCGCTCGGCATCTCGCTGGCGGAAGAGCTCCTGGATAACGGCGCCCGCGACATTCTCGCGGCAGTTTATGATGGAGAAGCCCCACGATGAGCATCCTGGTCACTCGTCCACTCCCGCAAGGGGAAGCGCTGGTCAGCCGTCTGCGGGCCATGGGACGCGTGGCCTGGAGCTTTCCGCTGATAGAATTTACGCCTGGCCGGGAGCTTCCCGTGCTGGGCGACCATCTTGCCCATCTGGGGTCCGACGACCTGCTGTTTGCGCTATCCCAGCATGCGGTGGAATTCGCCCATGCCCGTCTGCAGCAGCAAGGCCTGCCCTGGCCCACTTCTCCGCACTATTTTGCCATTGGTCGAACGACGGCGCTGGCCCTGCATACGGTCAGCGGGCAGCACATCCGTTACCCGTTAGATCGGGAAATTAGCGAAGTCTTGCTACAATTACCTGAATTACAAAACATTGCCGGGAGAAATGCGCTGATCCTACGCGGCAATGGTGGGCGGGAACTCTTAGGCGCCACGCTGGCTGAACGCGGCGCCAGGGTCACATTTTGTGAATGTTATCAACGTAGTGCAAAACATTACGATGGCGCAGAAGAAGCGATGCGCTGGCAGTCTCGCGGGGTCACCACGCTGGTGGTCACCAGCGGTGAGATGCTGCAGCAGCTGTGGTCGCTCATACCGCAATGGTATCGCGAACAGTGGCTCCTGCACTGCCGCCTTGTCGTTGTCAGCGAACGTCTGGCCCTTCAGGCCCGGGAACTGGGCTGGCAGGAGATTCAGGTTGCCGATAACGCTGACAACGATGCGCTGCTACGCGCATTACAATAACTCTCAACATTGGAAGCCATAATGACGGAACAACAAAATCAATCCGCCGTGGTTGAAGAGACCAGGGAGGCCGTGGAAACCACACCACAGCCAGAGAACAACGATAAGAAGAAGGCGGGTAACAAAACCAGCCTGGCGCTCAGCGCGATCGCTATCGCCATTGCGATAGCCGCTGGCATCGGCCTGTATGGCCTGAACAAACAGCAGGCCACGCGGCAAAACGCAACCACCGCTGAATTATCAGGCCAGCTTGCGGCACTGCAAAAAGCGCAGGAGAGCCAAAAGAGCGAACTGGAAGGCATTATCAAACAGCAGGCCGACCAGCTGAGTCAGGCCAAACACGAGCAGGAAACCCTGACCAAACAGCTTGATGAGTTGCAGCAGAAAGTCGCCGTGATTTCGGGCAGCGATGCCAAAACCTGGCTGCTGGCCCAGGCCGATTTCCTCGTCAAGCTGGCGGGACGTAAGCTGTGGAGCGATCAGGATGTCACCACCGCCGCCGCGCTGCTAAAAAGCGCCGACGCCAGCCTCGCCGACATGAATGACCCCAGCCTGATCGGCGCCCGCCGGGCCATCACCGACGACATCGCCACCCTATCCGCGGTAAGCCAGGTGGACTACGACGGTATGATCCTCAAGGTGAATCAGTTGGCGAACCAAATCGACAACCTGCGGCTGGCCGATAATAACGATGACGATTCGCCGATGGACTCTGATAGCGACGAGCTTTCCAGCTCTATCAGCGAATGGCGCGTCAATCTGCAGAAAAGCTGGCAGAACTTTATGGACAGCTTTATCACCGTGCGCCGCCGCGATGAAACCGCGGTCCCGCTGCTGGCGCCGAATCAGGATATCTATCTGCGGGAAAATATTCGCTCTCGCCTGCTGGTCGCCGCGCAGGCAGTGCCGCGCCATCAGGAAGAGACCTGGAAACAGTCGCTGGATAACGTCTCGACCTGGGTACGCGCCTATTACGATACTGATGACGCCACCACCAAAGCCTTCCTCGACGAGGTGGATAAGCTCAGTCAGCAAAGCATTACCATGACGGTGCCGGAAACGCTGCAGAGCCAGGCGTTGCTGGAAAAACTGATGCAGACTCGGGTGCGCAACCTGATGGCGCAGCCTGCCGTTACCGCGGGCGGCGCGCCCTCACCAGCCCCTGCTGCACCGGCCGCCCCTGCTGCGCCGCAAGGAGAGTAACGCATGCTGAAAATTCTTCTACTCTTCGCGCTGTTGATCGCCGGGATCGTGCTTGGCCCGATGATCGCCGGGCATCAGGGCTACGTCCTGATCCAGACCGATAATTACAATATCGAGACCAGCGTCACCGGGCTGGTGATCATTCTGATCCTCGCCATGGTGGTGCTGTTCGCCATCGAATGGCTGCTGCGCCGCATTTTCCGCACCGGGGCGCATACGCGCGGCTGGTTTGTCGGCCGTAAACGCCGTCGCGCGCGTAAGCAAACCGAGCAGGCGCTTCTCAAGCTGGCGGAAGGTGATTACCAGCAGGTTGAGAAGCTGATGGCGAAAAATGCCGATCACGCCGAACAACCGGTGGTGAACTATCTGCTGGCGGCGGAAGCGGCCCAGCAGCGCGGCGATGAAGCGCGGGCCAACCAGCATCTGGAGCGCGCCACCGAGCTAGCGGGCGATGACCTGATCCCGGTGGAAATCACCCGCGTTCGCCTGCAGCTGGCGCGTAATGAAAATCACGCCGCGCGCCATGGCATCGATAAGCTGCTGGAAATTACTCCGCGTCATCCTGAAGTGCTGCGCCTCGCCGAACAGGCATACACCCGCACCGGCGCCTGGCAGTCGCTGCTGGACATCATTCCGTCGATGGCGAAAGCTAACGTCGGCGATGAAGAGCACCGCGCTGCGCTGGAACAGCTGGCCTGGGTTGGCCTGATGGATAAAGCGCTGGCCGACGGCGGCAGCGAAGGGTTGCGCGAATGGTGGCGCAACCAGAGCCGTAAAACACGGGCGCTGGTGCCGCTGCAGGTGGCAATGGCCGAGCGCCTCATCGAGAGCGACGATCACGATACCGCGCAGCAAATTATCATTGATGGTCTGAAGAAACAGTATGATGACCGTCTGGTGATGCCGATCCCGCGTCTGAAGACCAATAACCCGGAACAGCTGGAGAAAGTGCTGCGCCAGCAGATCAAAGCCGTTGGCGACCGTCCGCTGCTGTGGAGTACCCTGGGCCAGTCGCTGATGCGGCACGGCGAATGGCAGGAGGCCAGCATCGCCTTCCGCGCCGCGCTTAAGCAGCGTCCGGATGCCTTTGATTACGCCTGGCTGGCGGATGCCCTGGATCGCCTGCATCAGCCGGAAGAAGCCGCCGCTATGCGCCGCGATGGGCTGCTGCTGACGCTGCAGAATAATCCTCAGCCGTAACCTGCCATGGCTATCGCCTCCTGCGGGGCGATAGCCCTTCTCCCCCGCCTTCGCGTTGACGGATCCCTGAAAGAAAAAAACGCCTGCGCTGAAATCAGGGCAGGCGTTAAAACAGGTCTGTTTGACAACAAATTGGGTGCTTCACTCAACGTAATGTCCATGGTGTTTGATGAGGCATAAATGCGACATCTGTCAGTGGACGATAAGCACCGTAAGAACGGCTCTGCATCATTCCGGAGTTTATGAGGCACGAAGGCGAACATAAGAGATGGAATGAGCATCTACCCGGTTATTATCGCACAGGATCCGGGGAAATTGCATCTACCACAGTGATGAATTGAGAGTTTTCCTGACGCGTATTCTCAAGCAGAGAGGCGTTTTTTTATCAGCAAGATCAGGGGAATAAATAATGGCGGGCAGCGACAGAAAACAAAAAACCCCGCCGAAGCGGGGTTCAAAATTGGTCGGCGAGAGAGGATTCGAACCTCCGACCCACTGGTCCCAAACCAGTTGCGCTACCAAGCTGCGCTACTCGCCGAAATACTGCTTTTTGAATTTTTAGTTCAATTCGTTAAAGTCGTGGTGCGAGGGGGGGGACTTGAACCCCCACGTCCGTAAGAACACTAACACCTGAAGCTAGCGCGTCTACCAATTCCGCCACCTTCGCAAATTCACAACTCTATCAAATAATGGGGTGGCTAATGGGATTCGAACCCACGACAACTGGAATCACAATCCAGGGCTCTACCAACTGAGCTATAGCCACCACTGCAAACCTTTTACGCGGTATTAAAACCACCGCAGCTCCAGCACCGGGTTAATGGTGCGCCCGACAGGATTCGAACCTGAGACCTCTGCCTCCGGAGGGCAGCGCTCTATCCAGCTGAGCTACGGGCGCTTAGCGCCGTTGCGGGGTCGGATAATACGGACTTCCTACCCCGCTGTCTAGTGCCTTTTAAAAGAAAATTATCGTTTGCTCATGCTTTGTTCGTTTTGACGGTTATTCAGCCGTATTATTGACTTGCCCCTGTCTTCCGAGGCCAAACACCTTATAAATCAGGGTGACGGCGGCCAGGAAAATAATGCCGACAAACAGCGACATCCGGGTTTCATCATTCAGACCCATCCCTACCAGCACACAGATCAGGAAGGCCATGGTGAAATAGTTGGCCCACGGAAACAGCAGCGAACGGAACGGATGGCTGGCGATTGCCGCCCGATGCACGCGACGGAAACGCAGCTGGCTGATCAGGATCACAAACCATGGCACCATCCCTGGCAACACGCTGGCGCTGTAGACATAGACAAACACCCGCTGCGGATTAGGAATGATGTAATTCAGGCAGGAGCCCACCAGCAGGATCAGAATCGACAGCGCCACGCCGACGGCCGGAACGCCGTTGCGCGATACCTTACCGATCGCCGCCGGCAGTTGGCGGTTCTTCGCCAGGGCGTACAGCATACGTCCACAGCTGTACATTCCGCTGTTGCAGCCGGAAAGCGCCGCCGTCAGCACCACGAAGTTGATAATTCCCGCCGCCGCGGTAATCCCGATTTTGGCAAACGTCAGTACGAACGGGCTGCCGTTGGAGCCGATTTGATCCCACGGGAAGATGGTGACGATAACGAAAATCGCGCCCACGTAGAAAATCAGGATCCGCCACAGCACTTTGCCCACCGCGCTGCGCAGGGTCACCTGCGGATTTTTCGCTTCACCTGCGGTAATGCCGATGAGCTCCACCCCCTGATAGGACGCGACCACGATACACAGCGCCGTCAGGAAGCCCTTCCAGCCGCCGGCGAAGAAACCGCCATGTTCGGTGAGATTACCAAAACCAATGGAGTGGCCGCCGTTGCCAAAGCCGAAGAAAATGACGCCCAGCCCGACGACGATCATCACGATAATGGTGGTGACTTTAATCATGGCGAACCAGAACTCGATTTCACCGTACAGCCGGACCGCCGCGAGGTTCGCCAGCGCCACCAGCCCCACGGCAATTAACGCCGGGATCCACTGCGCCATCTCCGGGAACCAGAACTGCACATAGACCCCGATGGCGGTAATCTCCGAGATCCCCACCGCCATCCACATAAACCAGTAGGACCACGCGGTCAGGTAGCCGAAGAAGGGGCTCATATAGCGATGCGCATACACCGCGAAGGAGCCAGTGACAGGCTCAAGGAACAGCATTTCGCCCATTGAGCGCATAATGAAAAAGACGAACAGGCCAGCGATAATGTACGCCAGCAGCACGGAAGGCCCGGCCCATTTCAACGTACTGGCCGCCCCCATAAACAACCCCACGCCAATCGTCCCGCCAAGGGCGATCAGTTCAATATGCCGGGCCTCCAGTCCACGCTGGAGTTCCGCTTTTTTCTCAGTCATATATCCTCTTGTGTTTGCCGTATTCCGGGTACTCCCGGTTATTGTTATTAACTGAAACCATAGCCTTGCCGACGCGCAGGTCTCCCCCGCGCGTATGAAGCCTGCGAATGGTTAATTAATTTTGCGGAAATGGCAAATAAAGTATCAGGCGAGTGAAGAGATTACACAGAATATGTATGCAAACTCGCCTGGTTGCAGTGGAATATCAGAGCTTGCCGGTATAATGCCAACGTAAATAGCGCAGCAGACGGAACTGTCTCTTGATGCGGCTCGGCTGCAAAAGCAGGCGATAGAACCACTCCAGCCCCAGATCCTGCCAGAACTTCGGCGCCCGATGGACGTGCCCAGTGAAGACATCGTAAGTGCCGCCGACGCCCATATACAGCGCGTGCGGATACAGGCGCCGGCAGTCGCGCATGAAGATCTCCTGGCGCGGCGACCCCATCGCGACGGTGACGATTTTCGCCCCGCTGTCGCGAATGCGTTCGAACAATGCCTGGCGCTGCTCAGGGGTAAAATAACCGTCCTGGCTGCCGACGATGTTCACCTGCCAGCGCTGACGCAGCCTGGACTCCGTTTGCGTCAGGACCTCAGGTTTACCACCAACCAAAAACACCGGTGTCCCTTCAGCGCCAGCGCGCTGCATTAACGCTTCCCAGAGATCGGCCCCGGCGACGCGGGATACCTGGGCCTGCGGGTATTTTTTGCGCAGCGAACGCACCACGCTGATGCCATCCGCATATTTAAACTCCGCCGCCTCAATCAGCGCCCGTACCTCCGGGTTATCTTCTACGGCCAGCATTTTCTCAGCATTAATGGCCACCAGCGTCCCCTCCCGGAGCGCGCCGTCGGCATACAAATAATCCAGAGCGTGCTGCATATCGCGCCAGCCTATGAGCTGCAGCCCTCTTAACAGGTACAACGGCGCGGAAATGGTCCCAGTCATGTCTATCCTTCTCAGACTTGCGGTTGCGAAAGCGGTTTTACGCGCTTATGAATCAGTCCCACGCTATCCAGGAACCAGTACAGCAATTTCGCCGCCAGCAAGCAGATACCAAAGATCACGAGGAAAAACACCACGCGGGAGCCGAACGAGTCCAGACCCTCGCGCGCCAGCACTATCATGTTGAAGATAGCGCCGAAACAGAAACTGTGCAGGATAGCCGCTTTGTAACGATTGCTCTCCCGGTTGCCCAGCTCATACAGCCAGTCGAACCATTTAATAATCAACCCTACCGCCACTGCGCCCAGCGGCACAAACCAGACGCCGCCCATCACCACCAGCGAGCCAATCAGCGTCGGCGAAATCGCCAGCCCCGAATGGTTGTTTAACACCTCCCAGGTGAAGTAGTTGGCGGTATTGAGCACCATCGTCGGACGACCGTGCCACATCCAGCTGGGGATGAAGACGTAGAAATCGCGGATCATCGGCGCCAGCCCCTGGAAATCGATCTTGTCGTAGTTCTGCAGCAGCAGCGCCAGGTTTTCCCACGGTGAGAAGGTGTCGCGCGTGAGATACAGGAAGGTATAAAACGCTTCATCGCCGCTGACGTTCATCCCGTAGCGCTTCAGCGCCAGCCAGAACATGCCGACAATACCCAGCACGCCCGCCGCCGCCAGCATCCACAAGCTGATCCAGCCGCGAATAATACCGATGAACAGAAAGATGGCGAAGGCGATGATGATATTGGCGCGGGTCCCGCCGACAATGGCGTAGGTCAGCAAACCAAAGGCCACGGTGCTGACGAGGAAGAAGATCCACGCCTTATAATCCTGGCGCAGAAAATAAACCACCAGCATCGCCGGAATAAAGAAGTAAAAGAAGCGCTTCAACGCCACGCCGGACACTTCAGCAGAAAAAATCTGGCTGTAGGAGTTGAGCTTAAACAGCAGAAAGCCGTTGTGAGCGAAGAAGATGCCGACGCACAGCAGCGCCAGCCCCATCAGTATGCCCCACGCCAGATGGGTTTCCACCCGGTTCATGGTAAACAGCGGGCGATGCGCAACCTCGCGCGAGGCCGGGCGCAACCGCGTTTTATAGGTCACGTAGTAGATCGCGTAGAAGCATACCGCGATCAGCAGCGTCTGCAGCAAAATCTCCGGCGGCGCTACGCTGACGTCAAAGCGGAACACCAGAATACTGGTCAGCGGGAAGCCGAAGAAAAAGGTCAGCAGAAACAACAACGAGAAAAAGACGTTGAAGTTGAAGCGTACCCGGCGGAACTCAAACCAGGTGGCGGTGGCGATAAACAGGGTCGACAACAGCCAGACCACCAGCAGCCCGCTAAATTGCATTAACGTCATGCCTGCCCCTCCGCCGCTAACCGTAGCGCCCGCTGCCAGCCCGTCATATAGTTCGGCCGGAAGAAGGCGATAGTAGATTTATCCACGCTCGCCAGCTGACGCTGCGCTTCACGCACCACGCTGACGTCCAGCGCGTCGCTGGTGAACAGCACCGGCACATGCTGCTCGGTCATATCCTGCCAGAACGGGTTTTCCCGATTGAGCACGCAGGGGATGCCCGCCTGAATCAGCAGACACAGGGTGCCGATCCCCTGCTGGCGGGCAAACAGAAAATAGCCCAGATCGCAGCGGCGCAGCAGCGCCAGATAATCATTAAATTCAAGCTTCTCGCTGAGGATCTGCAGATGCGCACGGCTAAACAGCGCCGCCCCCGCCTCGCGCACCTCGTTGATATAGGCGTCGTTATTCGCCGGATAACCCATCGGCACGATGACATTCACCGTATCGCCAAACTGCTGATGGATAGCCTTCAGCGCGGCAATATGTTCATTGCTGCGATCCCCGGAGTTGCCGACCAGAATAGTCAGGGTATCACCGCGCGGGGCGTTATCGGCCAGGGTATTCAGCGCCGGATCCATACGGGTCGGGAAGTAGAGCAGCTCGCCCGGCACACGCGGATGGCGGTTAGCGAACCAGCTGAGATCGCCGCGGGTGGCGAAAACGCGCCCTACTCGCCCCTGCGCCATGCGGCGTAGCGGATAGAACAGGCGAAACTTCAGGCTGGCAGAGTTTTCATACAGATCTGCCCCCCAGATATGCCAGTTAAACTGTGACGGGCGGATGCCGCCACTCAACAGCGCCAGCCACAGCCCGGTATTAAACTGGCCGTGGAAGAAAAAGCGCTGCTGGCGGTTGGCTTTCGCGGTGGCAATCACTGCCTGCGCCAGCGCTTTTTTTCCTGGATAGCAGGTGATGTCCAGTGCCGGATATCCATCACGCACGCTGGCCTCATCACCGACGACCAAAAATCTCCGGGCCTGCGGGTCGGCGGCCAGTTCGTCGTTAAAGAACCGCAGTACGGTCTGGTTATGGTGCGGGATATCCGATCCCAGTACATGTATCAGTGCTGTCATGCCCGTTTACGCCAGAGTAAAAACACGCCACTACAGAGGGCGAAATAAACAATATACGTGGCCATATACGCCTGCGCCGCGCCAATTGCGCCGTGCGCCGGAATAAGCCAGTGTGAGAATGCGGTCAGCAGCGTGAACTGGCTGATTTCCGTCAGAATATAAAAACGTAGCGACGCTTTGGCGATCACCAGATAGCCGTAGACATAGGCGCCGACTTTTAAGACGTCGCCCACCAGCTGCCAGGCGAACAGGTCACGCATCGCGGTAAAGCGATCGGAAAACAGCAGCCAGATGGCAAAATCGCGCAGTAGCCAGACCGTCAGGCTTGCCGCCGCCACCGCCGGCAGAACGAATTTCAGCGATTTGGCAATCTCGCGGGTGATATCCGTTTTGGCGCTCAGCCGCGACAGCGTCGGCAGCAGATAGACGCTAAACGAGGCGGTAATAAACTGCAGGTAGGCATCGGAAATGCTGCTCACCCCCTGCCAAATCCCGACCGCCTCCCAGCCGTAATGCGCCGCCAGCAGATTACGCATCATCACATAGGCCACCGGCAGCGTCACCGAGGTTATGAGCGCCATCAGGGTAAATTTCGATAGCTGTCCCGCCAGACTGTTATCCCAGCGCGGGCGCAGGGCGCTCAGCGGTATATTACCCCGCCGCCAGAGCATGATGCCCGCCGG
Organism: Klebsiella variicola; assembly: GCF_000828055.2. Classification (NCBI taxonomy): domain Bacteria; kingdom Pseudomonadati; phylum Pseudomonadota; class Gammaproteobacteria; order Enterobacterales; family Enterobacteriaceae; genus Klebsiella; species Klebsiella variicola. Next base: position 5,327,884 of record NZ_CP010523.2, read on the forward strand.
GATCACCACCAGCGCCGGCACTAACGCCAACCCCAACAGCGCCCCCTGGTAACCCCCGAAGTAGTAACAGGCATAATAGGCCGCGACGCCAATCAGGCTCCCGGCAATCAGCGAGAAGGCGTTACCCGCCGCATCGCGAAAGCCTTTCATCAGCGCCAGCAGGAAGTTCGCCCAGGCGATCCCCATCTGCACCAGCGCCACCAGGCGTACCAGCCCCTGATAGTGCGTATGGCCGAACAGCCCCTGGCTTATCGGCGCCGCCGCCAGTAAAAACACCAGCGCCAGCAGCGTGGAAAAACCAAGCACCATAGCCGACGAGGTACCCACCACCTGTTTCAGACGTGGGGGATCGTCGTGATGCTGAGCCACCAGCTTCGTGACGCCGTTAAATATCCCGGCACCCGCCAGCACGCCGAGCACGGTGACCAGCTGCCGGAAGTTACCGGCCTGGCCAACGCCCGCCGGCCCAAACGAGACGGCCAGCAGCTTGACGACCAGCAGACCGGCGCCGATTTTGACCAGCGTCGATGCCGCCGTCCACAGTGAGGCTTTTGCTAACGACATATCAGGAGAAATAGCTCAGCAGCGAGTTAATCACCGTCCGCTGGTTCACCAGAGAGAGATTGTAAAACAGCGGCAGGCGTACCAGGCGCTCGCTCTCCTGGGTGGTGTAGCGGTCTTCACCGTGGAACTCGCCGAAGTGTTCTCCGGCCGGGCAGCTGTGCAACGGAATATAATGGAATACCGCGAGGATCTCCGCCTCTTTCAGCCAGGCGATCAGCCTGCTGCGATCCTCGATATCACGCAGCTTAATGTAGAACATGTGCGCATTTTGCCCACAGTCGGCCGGAACCGTCGGCAGTTCGATACGCCCCGCGCGCGCCAGCGGCAGCAGCGCATCGTGATAGTTCTGCCACAGCGCCAGGCGCTGCTGGTTGATCCGCTCCGCCGCTTCCAGCTGCGCCCACAGATAGGCGGCCTGCAGGTCGGACATCAGATAGCTGGAGCCAATATCGCGCCAGGTATATTTATCCACCAGACCGCGAAAGAACTGGCTGCGGTTGGTACCTTTTTCACGAATGATCTCCGCGCGTTCCACCAGTGTGCGATCGTTGATAAGCGTCGCCCCGCCCTCACCGCCGGCGGTGTAGTTTTTGGTTTCATGGAAGCTGAAGCAGCCGATATGGCCGATGGTGCCCAGCGCACGCCCCTTATAGGTAGACATCACCCCCTGCGCGGCGTCTTCCACCACAAACAGGTTGTATTTGTCGGCAATGGCCATGATGGTGTCCATCTCGCAGGCTACGCCGGCATAGTGCACCGGGACAATCGCCCGGGTTTTATCGGTGATGGCGGCTTCGATAAGCGTTTCATCGATATTCATCGTATCGCGGCGGATATCAACGAAGACGATTTTCGCCCCACGCAGCACAAAGGCGTTGGCGGTAGAGACAAAGGTATAGCTGGGCATAATCACTTCGTCGCCCGGCTGGATATCCAGCAGCAGCGCGGCCATCTCCAGCGAAGCCGTGCAGGAAGGCGTCAGCAGCGCTTTTGCCGTGCCAAATCGCTGCTCCATCCACTGCTGGCAGCGGCGCGTAAAACCGCCGTCGCCGCACAGCTTGCCGCTGTTCATCGCAGACTGCATGTAATCAAGCTCGGTTCCAACCACCGGCGGCGCGTTAAATGGGATCATGGGGTCACCTGTATAGCCAGTAGGCGGTGCTTTCCACGTTAGCACCGCTGAGAATATAACGTTTAAGCGCGGCGGTGTTGCCCATCTGGGTCGCCACCCGCAGTGTAGAAAGTCCGCGCGAGGCAGCCCAGTGCTGCGCCGCCTGCATCAGTTGCGCCCCCGCGCCGCGCCCGGCCAGCAGGCCGATACGCGCTTCGGTCGCAGTGATCTGCCGCAGGGAGACAAAGGCGCGGATATCCCCCTCAGGATGGCGGTAAATCAGACATTGATGATCGAAGGTGCCACGCACCGCATTTTCAATCCACTGGGCATAGAAGCGGCCGCTGGCATCGGCGGCGTACCAGGGCGCGCGAAAGCGGCTCATGGCAAAGGCCTGCGCCGCCAGCTCGCGCAGCGGCGCAATATCCGCTTCCACGGCAACGTCGGCGCCCGCATCAGCAGGGTTGCCCACCGGTAGCGCCAGATCGACTTCGCCTTCCACCAGCTGAAAACCCAGCTGCTGTAGCGCGTCCAGCCGGACGGTGTCGCTGGCGGCCACCTTCGCCTGCACCCGCGACCACCCCGCCAGCGCCTCAGGCGTCAGCCGCGGCGCACGTTCATCAAAGTGAACGATGGCGCTGTTAACAGCAAAGAAGCGGTTCTCCCACTCCAGGGGATCAATACTGGCGCGGACGGGCACGGAGCAGATCCAGCAGGTATTGGCCGTAGCCGGTTTTTTCCAGCCGCTTCGCGGCGCGTTTGACGCCATCATCGTCCAGCCAGCCGTTACGCCAGCCGATCTCTTCCAGACAGGCGATTTTAAAGCCCTGGCGCTTCTCGACGGTCTGCACGAACATGCTGGCCTCGATCAGGCTATCGTGCGTGCCGGTGTCCAGCCAGGCAAAACCGCGCCCGAGGAGCTCGACGGTCAATGCGCCATCCTCAAGGTACATCTGGTTGATGGAGGTGATTTCCAGCTCGCCGCGCTCGGACGGCTTGACCCGTTTGGCATACTCCGTCACCTTGCCATCGTAGAAATAGAGACCGGTGACCGCCCAGTTCGACTTCGGCTGCTTCGGCTTCTCTTCCAGCGACAGCGCGCGGAAGTTGTCATCAAACTCCACCACGCCAAAGCGCTCAGGATCCATCACCTGATAGCCAAAAATCGTCGCCCCTTCCGTGCGGGCAGCCACGCTGCGCAGCTTCGGGCTAAAGCTCTGGCCGAAGAAAATATTGTCGCCTAGCACCAGACATGCCGGTTCGCCGTTAAGAAAGGCTTCGCCGATGATAAACGCCTGGGCTAAACCATCCGGCGTCGGCTGTACGGCATAGTGCAGCGCAATGCCAAACTCTGAGCCATCGCCGAGCAGGCGCTGGAAATCACGTAGGTCGTCCGGCGTGGTGATGATCAGGATCTCACGTATCCCGGCCAGCATTAATACCGACAGCGGGTAGTAGATCATCGGCTTGTCGTAGATCGGCAACAACTGCTTCGATACGCCGCGGGTGATGGGATGCAGTCGCGTTCCGGAACCGCCCGCCAGAATAATACCTTTCATCATTCCCCCCAGAGATGATTAGCCTTGCAGCCCAAGACGCTCGCCCTGATAGCTTCCATCCTGAACCTGGCGCCACCAGCTCTCGTTCGCCAGATACCACGCCACGGTCTTACGCATACCGGAAGTAAAGGTCTCTGCCGGCGTCCAGCCCAGCTCGCGGGCAATCTTCGAGGCATCAATGGCATAGCGCAGATCGTGGCCAGGACGATCGGCTACGAAGGTGATCAGATCGCGATAGTGCGCCACGCTTTGCGGTTTATGCGGCGCCAGCTCTTCCAGCAGCTGACAAATGGTTTCCACCACCTCGATATTTTTACGTTCGTTATGACCGCCGATATTGTAAGTTTCGCCCGGTTCGCCGCGGGTCGCCACCAGATACAGCGCTCTGGCGTGATCTTCCACGTACAGCCAGTCGCGGATCTGCTGCCCATTGCCATACACCGGCAGCGGCTTGCCCGCCAGCGCATTGAGGATCGTCAGCGGGATCAGCTTCTCGGGGAAGTGATACGGGCCGTAGTTATTGGAGCAATTGGTGATAAGCGTCGGCAGGCCATAGGTCCGCAGCCAGGCGCGCACCAGGTGGTCGCTGCTGGCTTTCGAGGCCGAATAGGGGCTGCTTGGCGCATAGGGCGTGGTCTCGGTAAAGAAATCCTCGCTGCCGTGCAGATCGCCATACACTTCGTCGGTCGAGATATGGTGAAAACGGAACGCCGATTTTTTCTCCGTGGCCAGGGTATTCCACCAGCTGCGGGCCGCCTCCAGTAGCGTATAGGTGCCTACGATATTGGTTTCGATAAACGCCGCCGGGCCGTCAATCGAACGATCGACGTGGCTTTCCGCCGCCAGGTGCATCACCGTATCGGGTTGATGCTGACGGAAAATACGGTCCAGCTCGCCGCGGTCGCAGATATCCACCTGTTCAAAGGCGAAACGCGCATCCTGCGCCACTGGCGCCAGCGACATTAAATTGCCGGCATAGGTCAGTTTATCCACCACCACTACGCGATCGGCGGTGTGCTGGATAATCTCCCGCACCACCGCCGAACCAATAAAGCCCGCGCCGCCGGTGACCAGAATGGTTCTCACCGCCACACTCCTTTGGTGTCGATGATATACGCCTGGGTGACGCTATCGCCGCTAACGGCTTTAAATTCATTATGATCGACCAGCATCACCAGCACATCGGCGCTGGCCAGCGCCGCATCGAGGGTCGCCAGCGTACACAGTCCATCGAGTTTCTTCGGCAGCGCGTGAATGTTGGGCTCAACCACCTGCGTCGTGCCGCTGTGCCAGCGGGCAATCTGCGCGGCAATTTCCATCGCCGGGCTTTCGCGCAGGTCGTCAATATTCGGTTTAAAAGCGAGGCCAAAACAGGCGATCGTCAGTTCGCTGGCCCGTTTGTTGGTGGCATTCAGGCAGTCCGCGACCTGCGCTTTCACCTGTTCGATAACCCATTCCGGCTTATGGTCGTTGACCTCGCGAGCGGTGCGGATCAGACGCGCCTGCTGCGGGTTTTGCGCCACGATAAACCACGGGTCGACGGCGATGCAGTGGCCGCCGACGCCCGGGCCCGGCTGCAGGATATTGACGCGCGGATGGCGGTTTGCCAGGCGGATCAGCTCCCAGACGTTAATGCCCTGGTCGGCGCAAATCAGCGACAGTTCGTTGGCAAAGGCGATGTTGACGTCGCGGAAGCTGTTTTCCGTCAGCTTACACATCTCGGCGGTGCGCGAGTTGGTCACCACGCATTCGCCTTCGAGGAAGATTTTATACAGCTCGCTGGCGCGCGCCGAGCAGACCGGCGACATGCCGCCGATAACGCGATCGTTTTTAATCAGCTCGACCATCACCTGACCGGGCAATACCCGCTCCGGGCAGTAGGCGATATTCACGTCAGCGGCGTCGCCCGCCTGCTGAGGGAAGCTGAGATCCGGGCGCATCTCCGCCAGCCAGCCGGCCATCTGCTCAGTCGAACCCACCGGCGAGGTGGACTCCAGGATCACCAGTGACCCTTTCTTTAACGTCGGCGCAATGGATTTAGCGGCCGACTCGACAAACACCATATCCGGCTCGTGGCGATCTTTAAACGGCGTCGGCACGGCAATCAGGTAGGCATCCGCCTCCACCGGGGTGGTGGTGGCGCTTAAATAACCCTGTTCGACCGCGGTCTTCACCACGCTCGCCAGATCCGGCTCCACGATATGAATCTCTCCACGGTTAATGGTCTCCACGGCATGTTGATTAACATCAACGCCGACCACCCGCTTCTGCCGGGAGGCGAACGCGGCAGCGGTTGGCAGCCCGATATAGCCAAGGCCAATCACTGAAATGGTAGAAAAACTCATAACGTTACCTGATTATTTTTAAGTGCAGACAAAATTCGACGACATGCTTCACCATCGCCATAGGGATTATGCGCGCGGCTCATCGCCTGGTATGCGGCATCATCCTGCAGCAGTCGCGTGACTTCCGCCACGATGCGCTGGCTGTCGGTGCCGACCAGGCACACGGTGCCAGCGGCCACCGCTTCCGGACGTTCGGTCATATCGCGCATGACCAGTACCGGTTTCCCGAGAGAAGGGGCCTCTTCCTGAATGCCGCCGGAATCGGTCAGGATCAGCCAGGCCCGATCCATCAGCCAGACGAACGGCAGGTAGTCCTGCGGTTCAATCAACATCACATTGTCAATATGACCTAGAATACGATTCACCGGCTCGCTGACGTTAGGATTCAGGTGAACCGGATAGACAATCTGCACCTCAGGGTGGGTATGGGCTATCTCCGCCAGCGCCTGGCAGATCTGTTCAAAGCCGAGCCCAAAGCTTTCCCGCCGGTGGCCGGTAACCAGAATCATCTTTTTACCGTGGCTAATGAAAGGATAGCGCTGCAGCAGGGTCTCCCGTAGCGCTTCATCACCCAGAACCCGATCCCGCACCCAGAACAGGGCGTCAATGACCGTATTCCCGGTGACCGTGATGCGACTGTCGGCAATATTTTCCCGTAGCAGGTTCTGCCGCGAGGTTTCCGTGGGGGCGAAATGGTATGTCGCCAGATGGCCGGTCAACGTACGGTTGCCTTCTTCCGGCCACGGCGAACTTAAATCGCCAGTGCGCAGGCCGGCCTCTACGTGGCCCACCGGTATCCGCTGATAAAACGCCGCCAGGCTCGCCGCCATGGTGGTCGTGGTATCGCCATGCACCAGCACCACGTCGGGTTTAAACGACTCCAGCACCGGCTTCAGCCCCTCAAGGATGCGACAGGTGATCTCGGTCAGCCCCTGCCCCGGCTTCATGATGTTGAGATCGTAGTCCGGGACAATAGAGAAAAGTTTCAACACCTGATCGAGCATCTCCCGATGCTGCGCGGTCACGCATACTTTCGCCTCAAAATGAGGATCCTTTGCCAGCGCATGGACCAGAGGCGCCATCTTGATGGCTTCCGGCCTCGTGCCAAATACAGTTAGTACTTTCACATCGATTCTCTTCGATTAGGCGATGAAGGTCATCTGCCCTTCACCACAGGCCGCAATCACAGGACACGACGACGTGATAACGCCACGCCTGCGCCGATGAGCGCACCCACAATCCCCCACATCACCATCAGAAATACACGGCGCGGGCTATCGCGTTTTACAGGTTCTTCCGGCGTCCGCAAATACCGGTAAGTCTGAAAACGCGGATCTAACGTTGGACCGACGTTCAACGTGCTCAGCATGGCGCGGTTCTGGTCGTAATCGAGGTCATATTCCGGCCCGACGGCCTGCAGGTTTTCCAGCCTGGCCTGCAGCATCGGCCTGCCCAATAAAAATAGCTCTGAATCCGGCAACTGATCGGCAGGAACATCCGTTTCGCTGCGTGAAATATTGTGCTGCTGGGCCACCTTCAGCGCCTGCTCCACACTATGCGTCCGACGGTTGAAGATGGCCTCGGCCACCTCTTCCTGGCGCTTCACCTGCGCTTTCATTTGCACGGTCCGCGCCGCCCAGGCGCCTTTGAGTTCGTCATTAAGATGGCCTGCCGCCCGCTGGCTGGCGAAAGCCACATACTGACGCAACAGATTATTGGCATCCTGCCCGGTCTCGGCGGTCAGTTTGACGCTGTCGTTAATGCTCTTGGCCGCATCGCCTGGCATAAACTGGATATTGTTAATCAGGTCATCCAGCATCGCCGCATCCGCGCGGGCATTACCCGACTGACGCTGCTTGTAGTAGTCCGTTTGTAGCCAGAAATCGCGCCGGGTATCCCAGGAGGCCAGCTGCATGATGAACTCTTTATACGCTTCATCCATGGCGGAAGGCTGATCGACCGAGGCAAGGTCGGCTTTAATGTCCAGATTGCGTAAGAACTGCTGCTGGGAATAGTACCCCCCCAACATATTGACAGTAGGCCGATCGGTGATCGCCGTGGCGCTCCACTCCTGGCGAGCAAAAAAGGTATATACCAGCACGATGGCGGCGAAGAGTACGGCGCCGCCGACTATCCAGCCTTTTCCTGCCCATAAAGCGCGAAACAGCCCGCGAATATCCAGCTCGTTCTCAACGTTCACTGCTTGTGCTCCCGGTAATGGTTGAGTCATCACATCCCCAGCTTTACTTGGTTAGTTTCGGATTATTGCCGCTGTGTCGCCGAATTCTGCGTCTGATGCGCTTAACCAGGCGCGCCACTTTCCAGGCGCGCTTAATACAGTAGCCATAAAGGAAGAAGGCTACCAAAAAGAGAATTAACATCACCCATTCCGGCACAATGCGGGTGTATTCCGCCGCGACGCCAACCAGCGCCAGCAGGGCGGCGGCCAGGGTAATCAGGACGAACGCCTGACGGGAAGTAAAGCCGGCGCGCATGATCAAATGATGAATATGCTGACGGTCCGGAGAGAAAGGACTCATGCCTTTGCGCAGGCGGCGATACATAATCGCCACCATGTCCATCAACGGGATAGCGATAATCCACAGCGCGGTCACCGGGCTAATGGGATGTGTTTTACCTTGCGTGGTTTCCAGCAGGATCCAGATAATGGTGAAGCCAATCATCGTGCTGCCGGCGTCACCCATAAAGACTTTATAGCGGCGGCCGAGGGCGCCAAGATTGAGAAGAATATAGGGCAGAATGGCGGCGATCATCGCGAAACACCACATCGCCAGGCTGTACTGACCATCAAACCAGAGGATGATCCCAGTCGCCGCAAAGGAGACCGATGACAGACCGCCGAGCAGGCCGTCGATCCCGTCGACCATGTTAAACGCATTGATGGCGGCCCACACGGCAAACAGCGTCAGGAAGAAGCCGAAAGGCCCCAGCACCAGCTCCCACGAGCCAAAAATAAAGCCGAGACTACTCAGATGCAGATTCCCTGCCATCATCATAATCACGGCGATCGCAGCCTGTATGACTGCGCGAATTTTCACGCTGATATCGAAGCGATCGTCAAGCGCGCCAACCAGCACCAATACCCCCGCGCAGGCCAGATACAGCGAGGCGTGAGGAATATAATAATCGGCGATGGCGAAAGTAAAACAGATGCCTGCATAAACTGAGATACCACCGACCAACGGAATCAACCCCTGATGCCGTTTGCGATAGTTTGGTTTATCCACCAACCCGATCTTTTTTGCCACTTTCCGCGCGACAAAAATAAAGAGGGTCGTGAATAAGAAAATACTGATTAATTCAGTAATAGCAGTGAGTAAATTCACAACGCATGTGCTCTCAGCATAGTTAATCCGGGAAGTATAGCGATGATGCCCCAACTCCAGAAGGGGAAAAGCAGAACATTACAAATTTATTGTATAGATTTTAGTCTGTTAAAGCTGTCTCCGCCTGCTATCCGGCGCCATTATACGACAACTTTCGTCCCGCTTTCTCTGTCTCTGGATCATACAAACCCAAAAATGAAAACGCCACGCAAAGGCGTGGCGTTTTTGGCTTTTTTTACCTTACGAGCGCTTCATCATATCGAAGAAGTCATCATTCGTCTTGGTCATCGCCAGCTTGTTAATGAGGAATTCCATTGCATCGATCTCACCCATCGGATGAATAATTTTGCGCAGGATCCACATTTTCTGCAGCTCTTCCTGAGTGGTGAGCAGTTCTTCTTTACGGGTACCGGAACGGTTGTAATCGATAGCCGGGAAGACGCGTTTTTCGGCAATCTTACGAGAGAGGTGCAGCTCCATGTTACCGGTGCCTTTAAACTCTTCGTAGATCACTTCGTCCATTTTGGAGCCGGTGTCAATCAGCGCCGTGGCGATGATGGTCAGGCTGCCGCCCTCTTCGACGTTACGTGCCGCACCGAAGAAACGCTTCGGACGGTGCAGGGCGTTGGCGTCCACACCACCTGTCAGGACTTTACCAGAAGCCGGTACCACGGTGTTGTAGGCTCGCGCCAGACGAGTAATGGAGTCGAGCAGGATGATAACGTCTTTCTTGTGTTCAACCAGACGTTTTGCTTTCTCGATAACCATCTCGGCAACCTGCACGTGGCGGGATGCCGGCTCGTCAAAGGTGGAAGCAACCACTTCACCTTTCACCAGACGCTGCATCTCGGTCACTTCTTCTGGACGTTCGTCGATCAGCAGCACCATCAGCACGCAGTCCGGGTGGTTGTAAGCGATGCTCTGCGCGATGTTCTGCAGCAGCATCGTTTTACCGGCTTTCGGCGGCGCGACAATCAGACCACGCTGGCCGCGGCCAATCGGGGAGGCCAGATCCAGTACGCGAGCGGTTAAGTCTTCGGTAGAACCGTTACCACGTTCCATACGCAGGCGAGAATTCGCGTGCAGCGGCGTTAAGTTCTCGAACAGGATCTTGTTACGCGCGTTTTCCGGCTTGTCGTAGTTAACTTCGTTAACTTTCAACAGTGCAAAGTAACGCTCACCCTCTTTCGGAGGACGAATCTTACCGGAAATGGTGTCACCAGTGCGAAGGTTGAAACGGCGGATTTGGCTGGGGGATACGTAGATGTCGTCAGGGCCGGCGAGGTAGGAGCTGTCTGCGGAGCGGAGGAATCCAAATCCATCCTGCAGTATCTCCAGTACGCCGTCGCCAAAGATATCTTCGCCACTCTTCGAATGCTGCTTGAGGATGGCAAAAATAATATCCTGCTTACGCATACGAGCCAGGTTTTCCAGCCCCATATTTTCGCCGAGAGTAATCAGCTCAGAAACCGGCGTATTCTTTAATTCGGTAAGATTCATAGTGGTGTGGGTTCTTAAACTCGGGGTAAATCTCGAACTTAATGTTGTGAATGGTATGGCAGGAACATCCATGCCTGTTAGCGGCTTCATCTCGTGTCTGTACGTTGCCTGGTCACAGGAAAGAACGCAGAACTGAAACGACAAGACGGAATGAGTGATAAGCCCGGAATTATTAGCCTCACGCGCATCGTCTGCGGGACGCTTTGGGTAAAACAAGATTCAAACAATAGGTATGTTTAAAACGAAGTCTGTGGATTAACTTAGCACGACTCCTGCCGGGCGTCCAGAGTTCCGCAAAAAATAGGAATCTGGACGCCGGACCAGCAATTCGCTTACGCCAGGTTGGCGTCGAGGAACTCTTTCAGCTGACCCTTGGACAGTGCGCCAACTTTAGTGGCCGCCACTTCGCCGTTTTTGAACAGCAGCAGGGTTGGGATACCGCGAATGCCGTATTTCGGCGCGGTGCCCGGGTTCTGGTCGATGTTCAGCTTAGCTACGGTCAGTTTGCCCTGATACTCTTCAGCGATCTCATCCAGAATCGGGGCGATCATTTTGCACGGACCACACCACTCTGCCCAGAAATCGACGAGGGTCAGCCCGTCAGCCTTGAGTACGTCCGAGTCAAAACTGTCGTCAGTCAGGTGAATAATTTTATCGCTCATATTTAACTCCACAGGAATAAGCCTGGTGTGTTGGTGTCGTAGCCATCAACGACGTGCTGCGGCTACGTTATGCACGCTATTCTTCAGGATACCTCAATTCTCTGGGCTGCCAACTGGCGCAATCCATCATGGACTCGCCTGTTGACGCCAGGGTGCCCGAACGCGAACTGCATGCTGCAGATTTATCGCTCCCGACTCGCTTAGTAGTCTAAGCTATCCTGGATTCGTTCAGTTACCGTAGACGTACCTTGAATAATTTCGTACACCGCCAACGAAAGGTTGACGTTATTTCACCGGATACGCTTTCTTAATGCAATAGTTAGCTGATATTCTACCACACTATGAGCAAAACACATTTAACAGAACAGAAGTTTTCCGACTTCGCCCTGCACCCGGCAGTCATTGAAGCCCTTGAAAAGAAAGGGTTTCATAATTGCACACCCATTCAGGCCCTCGCCCTTCCGCTGACGCTGGAAGGCCGCGATGTCGCCGGGCAGGCGCAAACCGGTACCGGTAAAACGATGGCGTTCCTGACGTCAACGTTTCATTATCTTCTCTCTCACCCGGCTATCGCCGATCGCCAGGTTAACCAACCGCGCGCGCTAATTATGGCACCAACGCGTGAACTGGCGGTACAGATCCACGCGGATGCTGAACCGCTGGCGCAGGCCACCGGTCTGAAGCTGGGTCTGGCTTACGGCGGCGACGGCTACGACAAGCAGCTGAAAGTGCTGGAAAGCGGTGTCGATATTCTTATCGGTACCACTGGTCGTCTGATCGATTACGCGAAACAGAACCACATTAACCTCGGCGCCATTCAGGTCGTCGTACTGGACGAAGCCGATCGCATGTACGATCTCGGCTTTATTAAAGATATCCGTTGGCTGTTCCGCCGCATGCCGCCGGCGACGCAGCGCCTGAACATGCTGTTCTCCGCGACTCTTTCTTATCGCGTTCGCGAACTGGCGTTCGAGCAGATGAACAACGCCGAATATGTCGAAGTGGAACCGGAACAGAAAACGGGCCACCGTATTAAAGAAGAGCTGTTCTACCCTTCCAACGAAGAAAAAATGCGCCTGCTGCAGACGCTGCTGGAAGAAGAGTGGCCCGATCGCGCCATCATCTTCGCCAACACCAAGCACCGTTGTGAAGATATCTGGGGTCATCTCGCCGCTGACGGCCATCGTGTAGGTCTGCTGACCGGCGACGTGGCGCAGAAAAAGCGTCTGCGTATTCTCGACGAATTTACTCGTGGCGATCTCGATATTCTGGTCGCAACTGACGTTGCTGCGCGCGGCTTACATATTCCGGCCGTGACCCACGTCTTTAACTACGATCTGCCGGACGACTGCGAAGATTACGTTCACCGCATCGGCCGCACCGGCCGCGCTGGCGCCAGCGGCAACTCTATCAGCCTCGCCTGCGAAGAGTACGCGCTGAACCTGCCGGCAATCGAAACCTATATTGGTCACTCGATCCCGGTCAGTAAGTACAACCCGGACGCGCTGATGACCGACCTGCCTAAGCCGCTGCGTCTGACCCGTGCGCGCCCAGGCAACGGCCCGCGCCGCAACGGTCCACCGCGCAATCGTCGTCGTTCAGGTTAAGAAATCTATGCCATACGCTCAATCATTCAGAATCAGCCAGGGCGACCTTCCTCTGGCAACCCGCTCAGTGATGTGGACCGGGCCTAAACGCTCCGCCAACCAGGGAGCCTTCTGAACGATGAAGAGTATGAGCTCCACCTCGCTGTATGCCGCCATTGATTTGGGTTCCAACAGTTTCCATATGTTGGTGGTGCGCGAGGTGGCGGGCAGCATCCAGACGCTGAGCCGTATTAAGCGTAAGGTTCGTCTGGCCGCCGGTCTGAATAGCGACAACACGCTCTCCGCGGAAGCGATGGAGCGCGGCTGGCAGTGCTTACGCCTGTTTGCCGAACGCCTGCAGGATATTCCACCGACGCAAATCCGCGTCGTGGCCACCGCCACGCTACGTCTTGCCGTCAATGCAGAGGAGTTTCTGGCGAAAGCGCAAGAGATCCTCGGCACACCAGTGCAGGTGATCAGCGGCGAAGAAGAAGCGCGCCTGATTTACCAGGGTGTCGCCCACACCACCGGCGGCGCCGATCAGCGTCTGGTGGTCGATATCGGCGGCGCCAGCACCGAGCTGGTGACCGGCACCGGTGCGCAAACGACCTCGCTGTTCAGTCTGTCGATGGGCTGTGTGACCTGGCTTGAACGCTATTTTGCCGACCGTAGCCTGACGAAAGAGAATTTCGATCTCGCCGAAGCGGCCGCGCGCGAGGTGTTATTACCCATCGCCGATGTGCTGCGCTATCACGGATGGAAAGTGTGCGTCGGCGCTTCCGGCACCGTTCAGGCGCTGCAGGAAATTATGATGGCGCAGGGGATGGATGAACGCATCACCCTCGCCAAACTCCAGCAGCTTAAACAGCGCGCCATCCAGTGCGGACGTCTGGAAGAGCTGGAGATCGAAGGCTTAACCCTTGAGCGGGCGCTGGTGTTCCCGAGCGGGCTGGCGATCCTGATCGCTATCTTCAGCGAACTGAATATTCAGTGTATGACCCTGGCAGGCGGCGCGTTACGCGAAGGTCTGGTATACGGCATGCTGCATCTCTCTGTCGAACAGGACATCCGCAGCCGCACCCTGCGCAATATTCAGCGCCGTTTTATGATCGACACCGAGCAGGCCCAGCGCGTCGCCAGTCTGGCCAGCCATCTGCTCAGTCAGCTGGATGGCAGCTGGGAGCTGGACCCGCTGAGCCGCGATTTACTCCTCAGCGCCTGCTCGCTGCATGAAATTGGGCTGAGTGTGGATTTCAAGCGCGCGCCGCAGCACGCGGCTTATCTGGTCAATAACCTCGACCTGCCCGGCTTTACCCCGGCGCAGAAGAAGTTGATTGCCACGCTGCTCCTGAATCAGACCAACGCCATCGACCTGTCTTCGCTTCATCAGCAGAATGCGGTCCCGCCGCGAGTGGCCGAACATCTGTGTCGCCTGCTGCGACTGGCGATCCTGTTTGCCAGCCGGCGGCGCGACGATTTGTTGCCGGCCATTCAGTTGGCCGCTCACGACGACCAGTTAACGCTGACGCTGCCGGAGAACTGGCTGGCTGAACATCCGCTTGGCCGGGAAATGGTCGATCAGGAGTGTCAATGGCAAAGCTACGTCCACTGGACGCTACGGGTCATCAGCGGCGATACGCCAAGATAATATCCAGCCAGGAGGGCGGATGCGGGAAGAACTGGATTTCAAATCGCTACGCTTTTTCTCCGCGCTCTACCGGCTAGGCAATGTCTCCCCGGCGGCTGACGCGCTGAATATCAGCCAACCCACCGGCAGCCTTTTGCTGAAAAAACTACGGGATCATTTTGCTGACCCGTTGTTTGTCCGGGTGGGACAGCGGATGATGCCGACGCCGCGAGCGGACGCGATCGCCCCGACTGTATTTACCCTTCTCCAGCTTGCCGATAACGATTTAGCCGTCAAACCTGAATTTCTTCCCCAGCAGAGCCAGCGTAACTTCACGATCGGAATGACCGATATCAGTCAAATGACGCTGTTGCCTTTGCTGCAAATTGCGCTCCAGCAGCAGGCGGCAGACGGGATCACCTTTACGGTACAAAATCTGGATGAGCAGACCCTCAACGCCCTCGAATCCGGGAAGTGTGATCTCGCGATCGGCTACCTGACGCAGCTTCCGGATAGCGTCTACCAGCAGCATCTCTTCGATCAATCGTATGTCTGCCTGGCGGCGGAAAATCACCCACGTATTCGAACCCAGCTTCGTGCCGAAGACTGGCGGCAGGAAAAGCATCTGGCGATCCGCGTGGAGGGGACTGCCCACGGCGATATGGATAAGCGGCTTGATGAGCACAGTATGCCCCGGCGGATCGCGCTGACATTACCGAGCTTTTTAGGTACCGGCGAGCTGGTGGCCGAAAGCGATATGATTGCCGTCGTCCCGGAACAGGTGGCGCGGCATATCACCCACCGCTATCCCTGCCGCAGCTGGCCGCTACCTTTTCCTCTTGCCAGGATCGCCATTCGTCAGGTCTGGCATCAGCGGCTGCATCGCGATCCCGGGCATATCTGGCTACGTTCGCTGATCGCCGCACTTGCCGATCCCGCTCAGCAGAGCGGATCTATTACGATCTAAACCGCGAAATATACCGCTGTATTAGTTTTACTGATAATCCCTATTACGTTTGGTTTATTGCTGGCAATACGTGAAAGCTTTTATTCTCCTTGCATCAAGCCATACTAACAAATATCGCAAGGAATATATCATGCGCGGAAAAATCGCTTTAGAAGAACACGTCTCCACTCCTGAAAATAACCGTCTGTGGGATTCAACCGGTGAAGCCGGCCGTAACGGTACAGAATATATGAAAGACGTTGAACGTCGCCTGCTGGATCGCAGTATTCAGCTGGAAGAAATGGCGCAGCGTCATATTGACCACGTCATTCTTTCTCTAACTTCACCTGGCGCGCAATCTATTTTAGATAAAGCCAAAGCGGTCTCTTTTGCTCGTGATACTAACGATTTTATCGTCGAGAATTATGTGAAGCCAAATCCGGATAAATTTAGCGCTTTCGCCACCCTGGCCTTGCAAAACCCGGAAGCCGCGGCGGAAGAGCTGGAGCGCGCCGTGAAGAAACTAGGCATGAAAGGCGCGCTGATCAACGGCTATACCAACGTTAAAGATAGCGAGCATGGCCTGTATCTTGATGACGAATCGATGCTGGTTTTCTGGGATAAGGTCAACGAGCTGAACGTACCGGTGTACCTGCATCCTCGCGAACCGCTGGAAGGGCCTGCGCGCGGCATCTACACCGGTTACGAAAGCCTGATCGGCTCCGCGTGGGGCTTTGCGCAGGAAACGGCAGTGCATGCTATCCGTCTGATGATGAGTGGTTTGTTCGATCGTTATCCTAACCTCAATCTGGTACTGGGTCACCTCGGCGAAGGGCTGGTTCATATGCTGCCGCGCACTCAGCACCGCCTCTATCGTCAGCGTTTCGGCTGCGGTCTGGGTAAAGCGGAAAAACCGTTAATGCACTACCTGCAGAATAACTTCATTGTTACCACCAGCGGCCATTTTAATACCCATTCGCTGAATAATGCCATTGAAGTCATGGGCGCCGATCGTGTGATGTTCTCTGTCGATTATCCGTATGAAGATATTCATCAGGCTTGTGACTGGTTTGATCCGTTAGAACTTGAAGCGGGCCTGAAAGATAAAATTGCCTGGGGCAATGCCAGCCGCGTCTTTAACATTCAATAATATTAAAGACAGACTTCAGGGCCTGAATATTCAGGCCCTGTTTTTATTAGGGAGAATAAATGATGGCAATAGGTATATTTGTCTGTAGCGGCTCGCTTCTCGTCGGTGCGCTGGCCGGCGCCTCGCTGAATCGCTTTATTCCGGAACACTTCAAGAAAACCTTGCCGCTAATTGCCGGTCTGATCTCCATCAGCATGGGCATCCACTTTGTCAATAAATTGCATAATCTGCCGCCCATTGCCCTGGCCATTATTGTCGGCACGATTATCGGCGGTCTGCTGAATATTGAAAAATGGATTGAGCGGGCCGGAACAACGCTACGCACGCCCATTGAGCGCATTTTCCCGGCGCAGGCCAGCGCCAGCGTGAGTGCGGAAGATTTTATGAATCAGTTTATCGCCGTGCTGATCCTGTTCTGCGCCAGCGGCACCGGCATCTTCGGTGCTTTAACCGAAGGGATGACCGGCGACCCAACCATTCTGCTGACCAAGTCGATACTCGACTTTTTCACTGCCGCGATTTTCGCGTCCACGCTGGGCTACATCATCACTACGATTTTTATTCCTCAGCTGATCATCTTCGTGATTCTGTTCTTCGCCGCCACGTTTATTATGACGTTGATAAACCCATCGATGATTGCTGATTTCACTGCCTGCGGCGGCATCATTATGCTGGCGACCGGTTTTCGGCTTTGTGGTATTCGCCATTTCCCCACCGCCAACATGCTGCCCTCACTGCTGCTGGTAATGCCCTTCTCCGCCGCCTGGCAGCAGTTTGTCGCCTGAGGCGTTAGCCTTTTTTCGCCTTCGCCAGCATCGCTTTAATATTCGCGACGTTGGCCTGGCCTTTATGCATACGTTCTTCCGCAGAGATAACTTTTCGCTCCTGCTCCCATATCAGATCGTCCTGCGGGAGCTCGAGCAGGAAACGGCTTGGCTCCGGGCGCACCAGCTCACCATACTGTCGGCGTTCCTTACAGAGCGTAAAGGTCAGCTCTTTTTGCGCACGGGTGATGCCGACGTAGGCTAACCGGCGCTCTTCATCGACGTTATCTTCATCGATGCTGCTCTGGTGCGGCAGCAATCCCTCTTCCATTCCCACCAGGTAAACATACGGGAACTCCAGCCCTTTTGAGGCATGGAGGGTCATAAGCTGCACCTGATCGAGCTCTTCATCCGATTCGCCGCGCTCCATCATGTCCCGCAGGGTAAAGCGGGTGACCACCTGCGTTAGGGTCATCGGCTCATCGATTTCGCTGCCTTCCAGCATCTCGGTCATCCAGGTAAACAGCTGGTTGACGTTTTTCATTCGCATTTCCGCGGCTTTCGGGCTCGGCGAGGTTTCATACAGCCAGGATTCGTAGTCGATCCCGCGAATCAAATCGCGCACGGCGGCAACGGGCTCGCGTTCGGTCAGCTGCTGAATTTCCCGCAGCCAGTGGGTAAAGCGCGTGAGGGATTCGTAGCCGCGCCCGGTCAGCGTCTGGCTTAACCCCATGTCAAAGCTGGCGGTGAATAAGCCTTTATTGCGGCTCATCGCCCACTCACCCAGCTTTTGCAGCGTCGCCGGGCCGATCTCGCGTTTCGGCGTGTTGACGATACGCAGGAAGGCGCTATCGTCATCCGGGTTGGTCAGCACGCGCAGATAGGCCAGCAGGTCTTTAATTTCCGGACGCGAGAAGAACGACGTGCCGCCGGAGATTTTGTACGGGATGCGGTTCTGCATCAGCATCTTTTCAAAGACCCGCGACTGGTGGTTGCCGCGGTAAAGGATCGCGTAGTCTTTGTAGTTGGTTTTATTAATAAAGTGGTGGGCGATCAGTTCCCCGGCCACGCGCTCCGCTTCATGATCTTCATTGTTGGCGGAGAGTACTTTCAGCTCGGTACCGTAGCCAAGTTCTGAGAACAGCCGCTTTTCAAAGACGTGCGGGTTATTAGCGATCAAAATGTTAGCGGCTTTCAGAATACGCCCGGAGGAGCGGTAGTTCTGTTCAAGCTTGATCACCTGCAACGCCGGGAAGTCCTGGCTGAGCAGCACCAGGTTCTGCGGCCGCGCGCCACGCCACGAGTAGATCGACTGGTCATCGTCCCCCACCACGGTAAAACGCGCGCGCTGCCCCACCAGTAATTTCACCAGTTCATACTGGCTGGTGTTGGTATCCTGATACTCATCCACCAGCAGGTAACGGATCTTGTTCTGCCAGCGTTCGCGCACCTCTTCATTACGCTGCAGCAGCAGCGTCGGCAACAGGATCAGATCGTCAAAATCGAGGACGTTGCAGGCCTTCATGTGCGCATCGTACAGCCCATAGCAGTGGGCGAAAATGCGGTCCCGTTCGCCTTTCGCGCCAGCCGCCGCCTGCGCCGGGGTTTTCAGATCGTTTTTCCAGTTGGAGATCGTCGAGATCAGCTGCTGCAACACCACTTTGTCATCTTCGATCAACCCTTCGGTGAGCTCTTTCAGCAGCGCGACCTGGTCAGTATCATCGAACAAGGAAAAGTTAGACTTCATTCCCAGCGCGGCGTATTCACGTTTGATGATATCCAGGCCCAGGGTGTGGAAGGTGGAGATCATCAGCCCGCGCGCCTCTTTGCGCCCCAGCGTTTGCCCGACGCGCTCTTTCATTTCGCGCGCGGCCTTGTTGGTGAAGGTGACGGCCGCGATATGGCGCGCCTGATAGCCGCAGCCGCGGATCAGGTGGGCGATTTTATTCGTAATAACGCGGGTCTTACCGGAACCGGCGCCCGCCAGCACCAGGCACGGTCCGGTAACGAATTCGACGGCTTGTTGTTGGCCAGGGTTTAAACGCATGGGAATATTGCTCAATCTTCGAACGGGGTGTGGATTGTAGCAGAAAGCGAGGCCGAGATTTACCGGCTGATGGTAAAGTGTCAGCCACGCAATTCATCCTGAGGATCTGGTAATGGCAAAAAGCGCAGCGGCCCTGCATATTCTGGTTAAAGAAGAGAAACTGGCGCACGAGATCCTCGCCAAACTGGAACGGGGCATCAGCTTCGATCATCTGGCGAAGCGTTACTCAAAGTGTCCGTCCGGACGTCATGGCGGTGATTTAGGCGAATTCCCGCAGGGGACGATGGTCGGCCCGTTTGATCAAGCTGTCTTCAGCTGTCCGCTGCTCAAACCCTATGGCCCGGTGAAAACCAAATTTGGCTACCATATCATCAAGGTGCTGTATCGCCGGTAACGCGTGCTACTATGGCGCCCTGATTTATCCCAACTCAATCAAGGCGCAATCATGGCTAAAACCGCGGCAGCACTGCACATCCTGGTAAAAGAAGAGAAACTGGCGCTCGATCTGCTCGAGCAGCTCAAAAACGGCGCCGATTTCGGCAAGCTGGCAAAGAAACACTCCATTTGTCCGTCAGGCAAACGCGGCGGCGATCTGGGTGAGTTCCGCCAGGGCCAGATGGTACCGGCCTTCGATAAAGTGGTCTTCTCCTGCCCGGAACTGGAGCCAACCGGCCCGCTGCATACCCAGTTCGGCTACCACATCATCAAAGTGCTATACCGGAAATAATAAAAAACCCGGGGATCTTAATCTCCGGGTTTCTGCCTGATGGCGCTTCGCTTATCAGGCCGACTAAACAAATCCATTCCTCTATGGATTTCGGCTTGCCGGAAGGCGGCAAGGAAGTACATCCCCAGGAACATAGATTACTATGTGACTGGGGTGTACGTACCGTAGCCAACGCATCGGCAAGTCGAAAGACGACGAGGAATTAGCCGGCTACCGCGATACGTTTCATATCAGTCATATAACCGCGCAGTTTCTTACCTACCTGCTCGATAGCGTGGCTGCGAATCGCTTCGTTCACATCGCGCAGCTGAGCGTTATCTACCGCGCCTTCAGCAATCGCTTTGCCCAGGTCGCCGGTCTGCAGAGTGGTCATGAACTCTTTCAGCAGCGGTACGCAAGCGTAAGAGAACAGGTAGTTACCGTACTCTGCGGTATCAGAGATAACCACGTTCATTTCATACAGACGCTTACGGGCGATAGTGTTCGCGATCAGCGGCAACTCGTGCAGTGATTCATAGTAAGCGGACTCTTCGATGATGCCGGAATCAACCATGGTTTCGAACGCCAGCTCAACGCCCGCTTTCACCATCGCGATCATCAGCACGCCTTTATCGAAGTACTCCTGCTCGCCGATTTTGCCTTCATACTGCGGGGCGGTTTCGAACGCGGTTTTGCCGGTCTCTTCGCGCCAGGTCAGCAGTTTCTTATCATCGTTCGCCCAGTCTGCCATCATACCGGAGGAGAATTCGCCGGAGATGATGTCGTCCATGTGTTTCTGGAACAGCGGTGCCATGATCTCTTTCAGCTGTTCGGACAGCGCATAAGCGCGCAGTTTCGCCGGGTTAGAGAGGCGATCCATCATCAGGGTAATACCGCCCTGCTTCAGCGCTTCGGTGATGGTTTCCCAGCCGAACTGAATCAGTTTTTCCGCATACGCCGGATCGGTACCTTCCGCCACCAGCTTGTCGAAGCACAGCAGAGAACCCGCCTGCAGCATGCCGCAGAGGATGGTCTGCTCGCCCATCAGGTCAGATTTCACTTCCGCCACGAAGGAGGATTCCAGAACGCCCGCACGATGGCCGCCGGTCGCCGCTGCCCAGGCTTTGGCAATAGCCATGCCTTCGCCTTTCGGATCGTTTTCCGGGTGGACGGCGATAAGCGTCGGCACGCCGAAACCGCGTTTGTACTCTTCACGAACTTCGGTACCCGGGCACTTCGGCGCCACCATCACCACGGTGATGTCTTTGCGGATCTGCTCGCCCACTTCAACGATGTTGAAGCCGTGGGAGTAACCCAGCGCCGCGCCGTCTTTCATCAGCGGCTGTACGGAACGCACAACGTCAGAGTGCTGTTTGTCCGGCGTCAGGTTAACCACCAGGTCGGCCTGCGGGATCAGCTCTTCATAGGTACCGACTTTGAAGCCGTTTTCGGTCGCTTTACGCCAGGAAGCGCGCTTCTCGGCAATCGCTTCTTTACGCAACGCATAGGAGATATCCAGGCCGGAATCACGCATGTTCAGACCCTGGTTCAGGCCCTGCGCGCCACAGCCGACGATGACTACTTTTTTACCCTGAAGATAGCTTGCGCCATCGGCAAATTCATCGCGCCCCATAAAGCGGCATTTGCCCAGCTGTGCCAGCTGCTGGCGCAGATTCAGTGTGTTGAAGTAGTTAGCCATGGTGATACCTCGTGATGTTGTGTTGTCGTGCTTATTGTTCGGTTCGCTTTTGCGAGAATGAACTTACTATATGACAGGAATTTTATTGCGGAAATTGATATATTCACAACGTCACGTTGCAATTTATGAAATACAAAATCGGGGAGTACGCGCCGTGGATTTACGCGATCTGAAAACCTTTCTGCATCTGGCGGAAAGCCGCCATTTTGGCCGCAGCGCGCGGGCCATGCACGTCAGTCCTTCGACCCTTTCGCGGCAGATCCAACGCCTGGAAGAGGACCTCGGCCAGCCGCTGTTCGTGCGTGATAATCGCACGGTGACGCTCACCGAAGCCGGGGAAGAGTTACGCACCTTTGCCCAGCAGACCTTACTGCAGTATCAGCAGCTTCGCCACGCCATCGATCAGCAGGGACCGTCGCTCTCCGGCGAGCTGCATATCTTCTGCTCTGTCACCGCCGCTTATAGCCATCTGCCGCCGATCCTCGACCGCTTTCGCGCCGCGCATCCTTCGGTTGAGATAAAATTATCGACCGGCGATGCCGCTGACGCCATGGAGAAGGTCGTCACCGGCGAAGCCGACCTGGCGATTGCCGGTAAACCAGAGACCCTGCCGGGATCGGTGGCGTTTTCGATGCTGGAGAACCTCGCCGTGGTGTTAATTGCCCCGGCGCTTCCCTGCCCGGTGCGTAACCAGGTGACCGTCGAGCGTCCGGACTGGTCGACAGTGCCGTTTATCATGGCTGACCAGGGGCCGGTACGTCGGCGCATCGAGCTGTGGTTTCGACGCCATAAAATCAGCAACCCGTCGATCTATGCCACCGTCGGGGGACACGAAGCGATGGTGTCGATGGTCGCCCTCGGCTGCGGCGTGGCGCTGCTACCGGAGGTGGTACTGGAAAACAGCCCGGAACCGGTACGCAACCGGGTGATGATTCTGGAGCGCAGTGATGAGCAAACCCCGTTTGAGCTGGGCGTTTGCGCACAAAAAAAGCGGCTGCATGAGCCGCTTATTGATGCTTTCTGGAAAATCCTGCCTAACCACTAGCCCGCGAGGAAAAAGCGGAACGCCGGGTTATGCGTTTCATCGTGGCACTCATAGCCCAGTTCATTAAGGCGGGTTTCAAAGTCCGGCTCGTGCTCGCCCAGCTCAAAGGCCGCTAACACCCGACCATAGTCGGTGCCGTGGCTACGGTAGTGGAACAGCGAAATATTCCAGTGGGTGCCAAGGGTGTGCAGGAACTTCAGCAGCGCCCCCGGCGATTCAGGGAACTCGAAGCTGAACAGCCGCTCCTGCAGCGCTTTGGACGGCCGACCGCCGACCATATAGCGCACATGGAGCTTGGCCATTTCGTCATCGGAAAGGTCAACGACGCTGTAGCCGCCATCGTTCAGTAACTGAAGGATCTCTTTCCGCTCCTCCAGCCCGCGACTCAGGCGTACCCCGACAAAAATGCAGGCGTCTTTAGCATCAGCAAAGCGGTAGTTGAACTCCGTCACCGAGCGCCCGCCCAGCAGCTGGCAAAACTTCAGAAAGCTGCCCTTCTCTTCCGGGATCGTCACCGCCAGCAGCGCTTCGCGCTGTTCCCCGAGCTCGCAGCGCTCAGACACGTAGCGCAGGCCGTGGAAGTTAACGTTGGCCCCGGACAGAATATGAGCCAGTCGCTCGCCGCGAATATTGTGCTGGGCGACATATTTCTTCATCCCCGCCAGCGCCAGCGCGCCGGAAGGCTCCGCCACCGCCCGCACATCTTCGAACAGATCTTTCATCGCCGCGCAAATAGCGTCGCTGTCGACAGTGATGATGTCGTCCAGATACTCCTGGCACAAACGGAAGGTTTCATCGCCGATGCGCTTCACCGCCACGCCTTCAGCAAACAAACCGACGCGCGGCAGATCCACCGGATGGCCGGCATCCAGCGCCGCTTTCAGACACGCCGAATCTTCCGCTTCCACCGCTATCACTTTAATCTGCGGCATCAGCTGCTTGATCAGCACCGCCACGCCCGCCGCCAGACCGCCGCCGCCCACCGGGACGAATACACGGTCGATGTGGGCATCCTGCTGCAGCAGCTCCAGCGCCAAGGTTCCCTGACCGGCGATCACCATCGGGTGATCAAACGGCGGCACCCAGGTAAAGCCCTGCTGCTGCGCCAGCTCAATCGCTCTCGCCTTCGCTTCGTCAAAGTTGGCGCCATGCAGCAGCACTTCGCCGCCAAAACCGCGAACGGCATCGACTTTGATATCGGCGGTCGCTACCGGCATCACGATCAGCGCTTTAACCCCAAGCCGGGAGGCTGAGAAAGCCACTCCCTGCGCATGGTTGCCTGCCGATGCCGTGATCACCCCATTCGATTTCTGTTCCGCCGTCAGGCTGGACATCATCGCGTAGGCGCCGCGCAGCTTAAAGCTGTGTACCGGCTGGCGATCTTCGCGTTTGACCAGAATAACGTTATCCAGCCGCGAAGAGAGCTTCTCCATTTTTTGCAGCGGCGTTTTCTGCACCGCTTCATAAACTGGCGCGCGCAGCACTGCTCTCAGGTATTCGGCGCCCTCAGGGGCACCGGACAGGGGTTGTGAGTCCGCCATAATTAGCCACCCAGTTTTGATTTATCGCGCACCGCGCCCTTGTCGGCGCTGGTCGCGAGGCTGGCATAAGCGCGCAGTGCAAAGGAGACCTGGCGCTCGCGGTCTTTCGGCGTCCACGCCTTATCGCCACGCGCTTCCTGCGCTTCGCGACGGGCGGCGATTTCTGCATCGCTGAGCTGCAGCTGAATACCGCGGTTCGGAATATCGATAGCAATCATGTCGCCATCTTCGATGATCGCGATGTTGCCGCCGCTCGCCGCTTCCGGCGATACGTGGCCGATGGAAAGCCCGGAGGTGCCGCCGGAGAAACGGCCATCGGTGATCAGCGCGCACGCTTTGCCAAGACCCATGGACTTCAGGAAGGTGGTCGGATAGAGCATTTCCTGCATCCCCGGCCCGCCTTTCGGCCCTTCATAGCGAATAACCACGACGTCGCCTTCCACGACTTTGCCGCCGAGGATGGCATCAACCGCTTCGTCCTGGCTTTCATAAACTTTCGCCGGGCCGGTAAATTTCAGGATGCTATCGTCCACACCAGCGGTTTTGACGATACAGCCGTTTTCGGCAAAGTTACCGTACAGGACCGCCAGGCCACCGTCTTTACTGTAGGCATGTTCCAGAGAACGGATACATCCCTCGGCGCGATCGTCATCCAGCGTATCCCAGCGGCAATCCTGCGAGAACGCCTGGGTGGTACGGATCCCGGCCGGGCCGGCGCGGAACATTTTTTTCACCGCGTCGTCCTGGGTCACCATTACATCGTACTGTTCCAGGGTCTGCGGCAGCGTCAGGCCAAGGACGTTTTTCACATCGCGGTTGAGTAACCCCGCGCGGTCCAGCTCGCCCAGAATGCCCAGAACGCCACCAGCCCGGTGCACGTCTTCCATATGGTATTTCTGCGTACTCGGCGCCACTTTACACAGCTGCGGGACCTTGCGGGACAGTTTGTCGATATCGCTCATGGTGAAGTCGATTTCGGCTTCCTGCGCCGCCGCCAGCAGGTGCAGTACGGTATTGGTTGAACCGCCCATCGCGATATCGAGGGTCATGGCGTTTTCAAATGCCGCCTTGCTGGCGATATTGCGCGGCAGGGCGGAAGCGTCATCCTGCTCGTAGTAGCGTTTGGTCAGCTCCACGATACGTTTACCGGCGTTCAGGAACAGCTCCTTACGATCGGCGTGGGTCGCCAGCAGCGAGCCGTTACCCGGCTGTGACAGGCCCAGCGCTTCGGTCAGGCAGTTCATGGAGTTCGCGGTGAACATCCCGGAACAGGAACCACAGGTCGGACAAGCGGAACGTTCCACCTGGTTACTCTGTTCGTCGGACACTTTCGGATCCGCCCCCTGGATCATCGCATCCACCAGGTCGAGCTTGATGATTTTATCTGACAGCTTGGTCTTCCCGGCTTCCATTGGGCCGCCGGAAACAAAGATCACCGGAATGTTCAGGCGCAGAGAGGCCATCAGCATCCCCGGAGTGATTTTGTCGCAGTTGGAGATACAGACCATGGCATCGGCGCAGTGGGCGTTAACCATGTACTCGACCGAGTCAGCGATCAGCTCGCGGGATGGCAGTGAATAGAGCATACCCCCGTGGCCCATGGCGATCCCATCATCCACCGCGATGGTGTTAAATTCTTTGGCGACACCGCCTGCCGCTTCAATCTGCTCGGCAACCAGTTTGCCGAGATCGCGCAGGTGCACGTGCCCGGGGACAAACTGGGTAAAGGAGTTGACGACGGCGATAATCGGTTTGCCGAAATCGGCATCGGTCATTCCGGTTGCGCGCCACAACGCGCGGGCGCCCGCCATGTTGCGGCCATGTGTGGTGGTGGCGGAACGGTACTTAGGCATGCTCTTTTTACTCCCATCTCTGTTTATTAAATGGGACGGTGCGTGCCGTCCCATTTTTAATTACTTACTTACCGGATCCAACCAGCCCCATTTATCTTCTGTTTCACCGGTGAAGAGGCCAAAGAAGGCTTCCTGAATGCGTTTGGTCACCGGACCGCGGCGGCCTGCGCCGACCTGGATACCGTCAACGCTGCGTACCGGCGTGATTTCCGCAGCGGTACCGGACATGAACACTTCATCCGCCAGGTACAGAGATTCGCGGGACAGCACCTGCTCGCGGACTTCGATACCGAGATCTTTCGCCAGCTTGATGATGGCGTCGCGGGTGATACCCGGCAGCGCGGAAGAGGTAAACGGCGGAGTAAACAGCACGCCATCTTTCACCTCAAACAGGTTTTCGCCTGCGCCTTCGGAGATATAGCCGTTAACGTCCAGCGCGATACCTTCCTGATAACCGTGACGACGCGCTTCGCTGCCGACCAGCAGAGAGGAGAGATAGTTGCCGCCCGCTTTCGCTGCGGTTGGGATGGTGTTAGGCGCCGCGCGGTTCCAGGAAGAAACCATCGCATCGATCCCCTGCTCCAGCGCTTCTGCGCCAAGGTATGCACCCCACGGGAACGCCGCGATGATAACGTCGGTTTTGTAACCGTCCGGCGGGTTAACGCCCATGCCAACATCGCCAACAAACACCAGCGGACGGATATAAGCGCTGGTCAGTTTATTGGTACGGATAACTTCGCGGCAGGCTTCCATCAGCTCATCAACGCTCTGCGAGACCGGGAAACGATAAATTTTGGCTGAGTCATGCAGACGCTGCATATGTTCGCGATGACGGAACACCACCGGGCCCTTGTGCGAGTCGTAGCAGCGGATGCCTTCGAATACCGAAGTCCCGTAGTGCAACGCATGGGACATGACGTGCACTTTCGCCTCGCCCCATGGGGTCATCTCGCCATTGAACCAAATGTAATCAGCTTTCTTCGTCGTCATTTTTTTTATTCCTCTGCGCTCAGGCGCGGATTTGTTGTGATGTGGGTTGCTGGATCTCGACGCAGGCGACGTCGACCAGTTTACTTAATTGACTAAACAGTAATTCGACGGGCCGCGGGCTGGCAACGGTCAATTCGATATTTATATTTTGCGCATCCGACGCGGTTTCCATATTCATTGCGCAGATTTGAAAACCACGGTGGCGGACCACGCGCAGCACGCGCTCTAAGGTTTCCGGATTGAAACGCGCCTGCAAAGCGACCTGATGTTGCTTCATGATAATTTCTCCAGCATTTCTGCATTACTGGCGCCGGGCGGCACCAACGGCCAGACATTCTCAAGTTCGTCGATTGAGACATGAAGCAGGTATGGCCCCTGGCTCGAAAGCATGGTGTCGAGTGCCGCTTCAACCTGGTCTTTACGGGTGATGTGTTGGCCAGGAATACCGAAGGCGCTGGCCAGCGTGAGGAAATCAGGGTTATCAGTCAGAGTGGTTTCGCTATAACGTTCCTGGAAAAACAGCTGCTGCCATTGTCGAACCATCCCTAACCGCTGGTTGTCGAGTAACACGATCTTTAACGGTAATTGTTTGCGCTTGACGGTGCCCAGCTCCTGCACGTTCATCATGAAGGAACCGTCACCGGAGATACAGATCACCGTATCGTCCGGGCGCGCCACCTGGGCACCAACGGCGGCTGGCAGGCCAAAGCCCATCGTGCCTAAGCCGCTGGAGGTGATAAAGTTTTCCGGGCGGGTATAGGTCATATGTTGAGCCGACCACATCTGGTGCTGGCCAACGTCGGTTGTCACGACGCTATCCGCCGGCTTACGGTCGGAAAGCTGCTTCAGCAGCAGCGGCGCGTAGATCGCCTCGCCGGGATGATCGTAACGCCAGGCGTGCTCGGTGCGCAGTGCGGCATTATGCTCGCGCCAGGCATCGATAGCTAACGGCTGCTGCAGCGCCGGCAGCAAGCGGTTCAGATCGCCGGTCAGACCGATGTGCGCCTGACGCAGCTTGTTCAGCTCCGCCGGATCGATGTCCATGTGGATCACTTTGGCATGCGGAGCGAAGGTATTGAGCTTACCGGTCACACGATCGTCAAAGCGCGCGCCGACAGCGATCAGCAGATCGCACTCCTGTACCGCCAGGTTGGCCGCCTTAGTGCCGTGCATGCCCAGCATACCGAGATAATACGGATAATCTGCGGCCACCACGCCCAGCCCTTTCAGCGTGCAGGTTGCCGGCATTCGGGTTACCGCCAGGAATTCACGCAAAGCCGGTACCGCCTGCGCCATACCTACCCCGCCGCCAACATACAGCATCGGCTTCTGTGACTGAGCCAGCATCTGCAGAGCCTGAGCAACCTCCGCCTGCGGGAACGCCATCTCATCGTCGACGGTAGAGAAATGAGGATCAAGCTCGCCCTGGGCCATCTGAATATCCTTAGGGATATCAACCAGCACCGGGCCCGGACGGCCTGAGTTTGCCACCTGGAAAGCTTCAGCGATAACCCGCGGCAGCTCATCCAGAGACTGCACGAGGAAACTGTGCTTAGTACAGGCCAGTGACAAACCAAGAACGTCTACTTCCTGGAACGCATCCGTGCCGATGAAGGGAGCGGCCACCTGGCCGGTGATAGCGACAATGGGAATGGAATCAAGCAGGGCGTCCGCCAGGCCAGTGATCAGGTTGGTCGCGCCCGGGCCGGACGTCGCTATGCACACCCCGGTTTTCCCGGTTGCTCGCGCATAACCAATAGCCGCCATGGCTGCCCCTTGCTCATGCCGACACAGCAGGTGCTCCACGCCGCCGTCATACAGTGCATCGTAAACCGGCATAATTGCGCCACCCGGATAGCCAAAAACTGTGTCGACTCCCTGTGTCCGCAAAGCATGTACCACCCACTGCGCGCCATTCATAGTTAGTTCCCCGTCATAAATCGGGAGAAACAGAATTTTATGCTAAAAGTCATCATCTGCTCCTCGCTTAGGTTATTTCAGTTATAAAAAAACCCCCGGACCTTTCGGTGCGGGGGTCTTAGTTCGTTAAGGCTTGATTCTTAAGCCTTTCCTCGTCCAAGTGCAGCCCCGCACGGTGGGATAATAATCACCACCACGCTAATCACGACCAGGCTAATCACTCGTAGAAGGGCTGTCATTTTCTGTACTTTCTGGCTTCTTGTTCGAAGGAATACCTAAAGAGGTACCACAGACATCACATAAAACACAAGATTTTTTTATATCCTGGTTTCTGAGCAGCCTAACAGTTTCAGGAAAAATAATTGTTTTATATGAAGAAAATCAGAAATGAAAAAAATTCAGTTTTCTTTCACGCTGTACGCTCAGCGCCCATCTCTGTTTCGGATGCACCACCTTTTTCGATCACGCTTCCATTTTCGGCTAAATGTAACGAGATGGCGTGAAAATAATGGATTTATGCTTCTAACTTCGTGTTATTGCCGCTGCCGTTTCACGGCAGGCTCGTCATAATCCTTCTCTGTCCAGGAGGTTTTATGTCGCTCGCCATCGTTTACACACGCGCGGCGCTCGGTATCGAAGCGCCATTGATTACTATCGAGGTTCATCTCAGCAGCGGTCTGCCTGGCTTGACCATGGTCGGGCTACCGGAGACCACCGTGAAAGAGGCCCGCGACCGGGTACGCAGCGCCTTGATCAACAGCGGCTACGCTTTCCCTGCGAAGAAAATAACCATTAACCTGGCACCCGCGGATCTGCCCAAAGAGGGCGGGCGATATGACCTTCCCATCGCTCTCGCGCTTCTCGTCGCCTCAGAGCAGCTCAACACTACCCGATTGAATCAATATGAGTTTGTGGGCGAACTCGCCCTTACAGGCGGCTTACGCGGCGTTCCAGGGGCGATCCCCTGCGCAATGGAAGCCATCAAAGCCGGCCGGCGCATTGTCGTCTCCTCTGACAATGCGGCTGAGGTGGGTCTGATCGGCGGCAGCGATTGCCTGGTCGCCGACCATCTGCAACAGGTGTGCGCGTTTCTCGCAGGGCAAGCATCGCTCTCGCCGCCTCTCGCCGACGTGCCCGCCGTTGATGAACGCTGTGAAGATCTACGTGATGTTATCGGCCAACAACAAGGCAAGCGAGCGCTGGAGATTGTGGCGGCCGGTGGCCACAACCTGCTGCTGATTGGCCCGCCCGGTACCGGCAAAACAATGCTTGCCTGCCGGCTCCCCGGCCTTTTGCCGCCATTAAGCAACCAGGAAGCGCTGGAGAGCACGGCCATTCAAAGTCTGGTCAACCTCCAGACTGCGAAGACCCGGTGGCGTCAGAGGCCGTTTCGCGCCCCTCACCATAGCGCCTCGCTGGCAGCGATGGTAGGCGGAGGCTCAATACCTGTCCCCGGCGAGATTTCACTGGCCCATGATGGCGTGCTGTTTCTTGATGAACTGCCAGAGTTTGAACGACGGGTGCTGGACGCGCTGCGTGAACCCATTGAGTCAGGCAAGATCCACATATCACGATCGCGCGCCAAGATTGACTATCCGGCGCGTTTTCAGCTTATCGCGGCAATGAACCCAAGCCCTACCGGGCATTATCAGGGCAAACATAATCGCGCGTCGCCTGAGCAGACATTGCGCTACCTTGGGCGCCTGTCCGGCCCTTTTCTCGACCGCTTCGATCTTTCTTTAGAGATCCCGCTCCCGCCGCCGGGGATACTGAGCCAGGGCACGCAGGGCGAAGAATCGAGTGCGACGGTCCGTCAGCGTGTGCTGGCGGCACGTGAACGTCAAATGCTCAGGCAAAATAAGCTGAATGCGCATCTTGAGAATCGTGAAATGAAGAGCTGCTGTCACTTGCGCCAGGAGGATGCGCTTTGGCTGGAACAGACGTTAACGCAGCTGGGGCTTTCTATACGGGCCTGGCAGCGTCTGTTAAAGGTGGCAAGAACCATTGCCGATCTGGCAGAAGCTGAAGAGATTGAACGCCGCCATTTGCAGGAGGCGCTCAGCTATCGGGCAATAGACCGGATGCTAAACCATCTGCAGAAAATGATGGCGTAAAAAAAGGGCTTACGCCCTTTTTTCTTAGTCATCGCTTTCGGTGTAATCGTCAGCGCCTTCCATCTGCGGTTTGCCGCCGGAAAGAGTATGGAAACGCTTCGGCCGCTTAATGCGTGCCATATACTTAATCCATACGCGTTCTGCTTCCGTTACCGGCTCACGTTCACCACGGCACACCGAGACAAATTGTTTTTCATCATCGGTAACAGGTTCGCGTTTACCCAGTTCCAGTTCGTTAAAGGCATAACCATGACGTTCCAGCAGTTGCGCCTCTTTGATGGTGAAATCACCATGACGGGAGAACCCGCGTGGATAATTTTTATTGTCGAAAAAACGATTAGTCGTCGTAAAGCTTTCCGCCATCCTACACGCTCCTGATTCTTTGGCCGAGCTATTTATGGCGCGGAGTATTAGTTACGCTTGACAGAGCGTCAAACAAAACATTTAAATCATGACGACAAATAATTTTGTGGAGAACGGTGTGGATACGGAATTGCTCAAGACTTTCCTGGAAGTGAGCAGAACTCGTCACTTTGGGCGGGCAGCAGAGGCACTTTACCTGACGCAGTCAGCGGTCAGCTTTCGTATTCGTCAGCTGGAGAATCAACTTGGTGTGAACCTGTTCACCCGCCATCGTAATAACATTCGTCTGACGACCGCCGGAGAAAAGCTCCTGCCCTACGCCGAAACGTTGATGAACACCTGGCAGGCCGCGCGCAAGGAGGTCGCTCACTCTTCGCGACATAACGAATTCTCCATCGGGGCCAGCGCGTCGCTGTGGGAATGTCTACTGAACGGCTGGCTGGGGACTCTCTACAAAGATCCCTATAACCTGCAATTCGAGGCGCGGATCGCCCAACGTCAGTCATTAGTTAAACAGTTGCATGAACGCCAGCTCGATCTCCTGATCACAACTGAATCACCGAAGATGGATGAATTAAGCTGCCAGTTGCTGGGTAATTTCACCCTGGCGCTCTATTGTGCCGCCCCAGGGAAAAATAAGAATGATTTGAACTACCTGCGTCTGGAATGGGGGCCGGATTTCCAGCAAAACGAAGTGGGGCTGATTGGTAGCGATGATGTGCCACTGTTAACGACGAGCTCCGCAGAACTGGCTTATCAGCAACTCAGTACCTTGAATGGCTGTACCTGGTTACCCGTCAGTTGGGCGCAGCAGAAAAGTGGTCTGCATACGGTGACCGATAGCGTAACGCTCTCACGTCCTCTGTATGCCATTTGGCTACAAAATAGTGATAAACAAGCGCATATTCGCGAGATCCTGAAAAGCAGCATACTGGAATAAAGATCTGACTCCATGGATGGAGTGCTCAGAAAGCAAGGAAGAGAGAGGAATGGAAAAATTACAAGCAAAAAAAATCCTTTGCCTAAGCAAAGGATTATATATGGCAGGGGCGGAGAGACTCGAACTCGCGACACCCGGTTTTGGAGACCGGTGCTCTACCAACTGAGCTACGCCCCTAAATCTTTCTCGCTATTAAGCCCGCTAATATAGCAGGCTTAATTTTAATAAGTGGCGGAACGGACGGGACTCGAACCCGCGACCCCCTGCGTGACAGGCAGGTATTCTAACCGACTGAACTACCGCTCCACCGAATTTCTTCGCTTTATTACCACCGGTTGTCACCCCGGCTTACTGCAATTTGATGCCTGGCAGTTCCCTACTCTCACATGGGGAGACCCCACACTACCATCGGCGCTACGGCGTTTCACTTCTGAGTTCGGCATGGGGTCAGGTGGGACCACCGCGCTAGTGCCGCCAGGCAAATTCTTTGTGCTCGTCCTGTGTCTTTTGCGCTCATACTGCGTTGGCTGCTCTCGCGAGTGTCAGTCACATACTTATGTATGCTCCTTCCATCGCCTCGTTTGCCGCCTTGTCTCAGCGCAAAATCCTTCGGACTCTGAATCAGAGCTGAAAATCTTCTCTCAAATCCGCCAAAACATCTTCGGCGTTGTAAGGTTAAGCCTCACGGTTCATTAGTACCGGTTAGCTCAACGCATCGCTGCGCTTACACACCCGGCCTATCAACGTCATCGTCTTTAACGTTCCTTCAGGAGACTTAAAGTCTCAGGGAGAACTCATCTCGGGGCAAGTTTCGTGCTTAGATGCTTTCAGCACTTATCTCTTCCGCATTTAGCTACCGGGCAGTGCCATTGGCATGACAACCCGAACACCAGTGATGCGTCCACTCCGGTCCTCTCGTACTAGGAGCAGCCCCCCTCAATTCTCCAGCGCCCACGGCAGATAGGGACCGAACTGTCTCACGACGTTCTAAACCCAGCTCGCGTACCACTTTAAATGGCGAACAGCCATACCCTTGGGACCTACTTCAGCCCCAGGATGTGATGAGCCGACATCGAGGTGCCAAACACCGCCGTCGATATGAACTCTTGGGCGGTATCAGCCTGTTATCCCCGGAGTACCTTTTATCCGTTGAGCGATGGCCCTTCCATTCAGAACCACCGGATCACTATGACCTGCTTTCGCACCTGCTCGCGCCGTCACGCTCGCAGTCAAGCTAGCTTATGCCATTGCACTAACCTCCTGATGTCCGACCAGGATTAGCTAACCTTCGTGCTCCTCCGTTACTCTTTGGGAGGAGACCGCCCCAGTCAAACTACCCACCAGACACTGTCCGCAACCCCGATAAGGGGCCTACGTTAGAACATCAAACATTAAAGGGTGGTATTTCAAGGTTGGCTCCACGCAGACTGGCGTCCACGCTTCAAAGCCTCCCACCTATCCTACACATCAAGGCTCAATGTTCAGTGTCAAGCTATAGTAAAGGTTCACGGGGTCTTTCCGTCTTGCCGCGGGTACACTGCATCTTCACAGCGAGTTCAATTTCACTGAGTCTCGGGTGGAGACAGCCTGGCCATCATTACGCCATTCGTGCAGGTCGGAACTTACCCGACAAGGAATTTCGCTACCTTAGGACCGTTATAGTTACGGCCGCCGTTTACCGGGGCTTCGATCAAGAGCTTCTCCTTACGGATAACCCCATCAATTAACCTTCCGGCACCGGGCAGGCGTCACACCGTATACGTCCACTTTCGTGTTTGCACAGTGCTGTGTTTTTAATAAACAGTTGCAGCCAGCTGGTATCTTCGACTGGTCTCAGCTCCATCCGCAGGGACTTCACCTACACACCAGCGTGCCTTCTCCCGAAGTTACGGCACCATTTTGCCTAGTTCCTTCACCCGAGTTCTCTCAAGCGCCTTGGTATTCTCTACCTGACCACCTGTGTCGGTTTGGGGTACGATTCAATGTTACCTGATGCTTAGAGGCTTTTCCTGGAAGCAGGGCATTTGTTACTTCAGCACCGTAGTGCCTCGTCATCACACCTCAGCGTTAAAAGGTACCGGATTTACCTGGAACCTCCGCCTACATGCTTAAACCGGGACAACCGTCGCCCGGCTAACATAGCCTTCTCCGTCCCCCCTTCGCAGTAACACCAAGTACAGGAATATTAACCTGTTTCCCATCGACTACGCCTTTCGGCCTCGCCTTAGGGGTCGACTCACCCTGCCCCGATTAACGTTGGACAGGAACCCTTGGTCTTCCGGCGAGCGGGCTTTTCACCCGCTTTATCGTTACTTATGTCAGCATTCGCACTTCTGATACCTCCAGCAACCCTCACAGGCCACCTTCGCAGGCTTACAGAACGCTCCCCTACCCAACAACACATAGTGTCGCTGCCGCAGCTTCGGTGCATGGTTTAGCCCCGTTACATCTTCCGCGCAGGCCGACTCGACCAGTGAGCTATTACGCTTTCTTTAAATGATGGCTGCTTCTAAGCCAACATCCTGGCTGTCTGTGCCTTCCCACATCGTTTCCCACTTAACCATGACTTTGGGACCTTAGCTGGCGGTCTGGGTTGTTTCCCTCTTCACGACGGACGTTAGCACCCGCCGTGTGTCTCCCGTGATAACATTCTTCGGTATTCGTAGTTTGCATCGGGTTGGTAAGTCGGGATGACCCCCTAGCCGAAACAGTGCTCTACCCCCGAAGATGAGTTCACGAGGCGCTACCTAAATAGCTTTCGGGGAGAACCAGCTATCTCCCGGTTTGATTGGCCTTTCACCCCCAGCCACAAGTCATCCGCTAATTTTTCAACATTAGTCGGTTCGGTCCTCCAGTTAGTGTTACCCAACCTTCAACCTGCCCATGGCTAGATCACCGGGTTTCGGGTCTATACCCTGCAACTTAACG
The DNA here is from genome assembly GCF_000828055.2 of Klebsiella variicola. Lineage (NCBI taxonomy): Bacteria > Pseudomonadati > Pseudomonadota > Gammaproteobacteria > Enterobacterales > Enterobacteriaceae > Klebsiella > Klebsiella variicola. Next base: position 5,363,191 of record NZ_CP010523.2, read on the forward strand.
CCCAGTTAAGACTCGGTTTCCCTGCGGCTCCCCTATACGGTTAACCTTGCTACAGAATATAAGTCGCTGACCCATTATACAAAAGGTACGCAGTCACACCATAAAGGTGCTCCCACTGCTTGTACGTACACGGTTTCAGGTTCTTTTTCACTCCCCTCGCCGGGGTTCTTTTCGCCTTTCCCTCACGGTACTGGTTCACTATCGGTCAGTCAGGAGTATTTAGCCTTGGAGGATGGTCCCCCCATATTCAGACAGGATACCACGTGTCCCGCCCTACTCTTCGAGTTCACAACCTGTGCATTTTGGTGTACGGGACTATCACCCTGTACCGTCGGACTTTCCAGACCGTTCCACTAACACACAAGCTGATTCAGACTCTGGGCTGCTCCCCGTTCGCTCGCCGCTACTGGGGGAATCTCGGTTGATTTCTTTTCCTCGGGGTACTTAGATGTTTCAGTTCCCCCGGTTCGCCTCGTTAACCTATGTATTCAGTTAACGATAGTGTGACGAATCACACTGGGTTTCCCCATTCGGACATCGCCGGTTATAACGGTTCATATCACCTTACCGACGCTTTTCGCAGATTAGCACGTCCTTCATCGCCTCTGACTGCCAGGGCATCCACCGTGTACGCTTAGTCGCTTAACCTCACAACCCGAAGATGTTTCACTTCTGATTGCGAAAATTTGAGAGACTCGAACACACATTAGCTGTGTGTCGTTTCAATTTTCAGCTTGATCCAGATTTTTAAAGAGCAAAACTTCGCAGTGCACCTTTTCAGGTTCACTCTGAAGTTTTCTTGTGTTTGCAGTAAAGATGGTGGAGCTATGCGGGATCGAACCGCAGACCTCCTGCGTGCAAAGCAGGCGCTCTCCCAGCTGAGCTATAGCCCCATCGTTTGCAACCTCTTCAAATTTGCTTCGCAAATTTGGTAGGCCTGAGTGGACTTGAACCACCGACCTCACCCTTATCAGGGGTGCGCTCTAACCACCTGAGCTACAAGCCTGTAGAGGTTTTTACTGCTGTTTTTCATCAGACAATCTGTGTGGACACTACAAAGGCAGGTTCTTTAAGGTAAGGAGGTGATCCAACCGCAGGTTCCCCTACGGTTACCTTGTTACGACTTCACCCCAGTCATGAATCACAAAGTGGTAAGCGCCCTCCCGAAGGTTAAGCTACCTACTTCTTTTGCAACCCACTCCCATGGTGTGACGGGCGGTGTGTACAAGGCCCGGGAACGTATTCACCGTAGCATTCTGATCTACGATTACTAGCGATTCCGACTTCATGGAGTCGAGTTGCAGACTCCAATCCGGACTACGACATACTTTATGAGGTCCGCTTGCTCTCGCGAGGTCGCTTCTCTTTGTATATGCCATTGTAGCACGTGTGTAGCCCTGGTCGTAAGGGCCATGATGACTTGACGTCATCCCCACCTTCCTCCAGTTTATCACTGGCAGTCTCCTTTGAGTTCCCGGCCTAACCGCTGGCAACAAAGGATAAGGGTTGCGCTCGTTGCGGGACTTAACCCAACATTTCACAACACGAGCTGACGACAGCCATGCAGCACCTGTCTCACAGTTCCCGAAGGCACCAATCCATCTCTGGAAAGTTCTGTGGATGTCAAGACCAGGTAAGGTTCTTCGCGTTGCATCGAATTAAACCACATGCTCCACCGCTTGTGCGGGCCCCCGTCAATTCATTTGAGTTTTAACCTTGCGGCCGTACTCCCCAGGCGGTCGATTTAACGCGTTAGCTCCGGAAGCCACGCCTCAAGGGCACAACCTCCAAATCGACATCGTTTACAGCGTGGACTACCAGGGTATCTAATCCTGTTTGCTCCCCACGCTTTCGCACCTGAGCGTCAGTCTTTGTCCAGGGGGCCGCCTTCGCCACCGGTATTCCTCCAGATCTCTACGCATTTCACCGCTACACCTGGAATTCTACCCCCCTCTACAAGACTCTAGCCTGCCAGTTTCGAATGCAGTTCCCAGGTTGAGCCCGGGGATTTCACATCCGACTTGACAGACCGCCTGCGTGCGCTTTACGCCCAGTAATTCCGATTAACGCTTGCACCCTCCGTATTACCGCGGCTGCTGGCACGGAGTTAGCCGGTGCTTCTTCTGCGGGTAACGTCAATCGGTGAGGTTATTAACCTCACCGCCTTCCTCCCCGCTGAAAGTGCTTTACAACCCGAAGGCCTTCTTCACACACGCGGCATGGCTGCATCAGGCTTGCGCCCATTGTGCAATATTCCCCACTGCTGCCTCCCGTAGGAGTCTGGACCGTGTCTCAGTTCCAGTGTGGCTGGTCATCCTCTCAGACCAGCTAGGGATCGTCGCCTAGGTGAGCCGTTACCCCACCTACTAGCTAATCCCATCTGGGCACATCTGATGGCATGAGGCCCGAAGGTCCCCCACTTTGGTCTTGCGACGTTATGCGGTATTAGCTACCGTTTCCAGTAGTTATCCCCCTCCATCAGGCAGTTTCCCAGACATTACTCACCCGTCCGCCGCTCGTCACCCGAGAGCAAGCTCTCTGTGCTACCGCTCGACTTGCATGTGTTAGGCCTGCCGCCAGCGTTCAATCTGAGCCATGATCAAACTCTTCAATTTAAGTTTGATGCTCGTGAATTAAACTTCGTAATGAATTACGCATGTTCACTCAGAGACTTGGTATTCATTTTTTGTCCGAAGACATTAAGAATCCATGTCACTTTGAGTGCCCACACAGATTGTCTGATAAATTGTTAAAGAGCAGTTGCAACGCGGCTTTCAGCTCACCGTTGCGAGGTCCCGTATAATACGTTTTCCTCATGCAGAGTCAAGCGCTTATTTTGCTTTTCTCTGTCGGTTTTCAGCGTTGAACTTCATCGCCGAAACCCTGCTGACCCGGCGGCTTGCTTGCCGTTGTTCCGTGTCAGTGGAGGCGCATTATAGGGAGTTCTGAGACGTTGACAAGCCCTGTTTTCAAAAAATTATTCAACCGTCTCTTTTTTGTGCAAAACGCCCTTAAAGCGGTAATTTTTCCAGCGTTGGGAAACCATAGCGATGCAGAACGGGTAAAAGTTGTTCTGTTTCTGCCGTCAGCGCCATGCAGAATGCTTTATTCTCGTCACTGGACTTCGCATCCGGCGCTTCATGCTCTAACAGCCAGGCGGTGCGGCGGGCAATCGCCGCGCCAGAATCGATAAGCCGCGTGCCCTCCGGCAGAACGCGCTGCAGCTCCTCCTGTAAAAGAGGAAAGTGGGTGCAGCCCAGCACCACCGTATCCGGCGGCTCCTGCATCCGCAGCCACGGGCGCAGGATACGGCGCAGCTCTTCTAACGGCACAGGCTCGCCATGCAGCTTCGCTTCCGCCAGCTCCACCAGCTCCGCCGACCCCAGCATCTCAATCCGACATTCATTGGCAAAGCGGTCAATCAGCTCACGGGTATAAGGACGCTTAACGGTACCGCGCGTCGCCAGCAGGCCAACAATACCGTTCGCCGTTAAGCGGGCGGCGGGCTTGATCGCCGGCACCACGCCAACGACGGGGAAAGCGAACTTTTCACGCAGGGCAGGCAGTGAGACGGTACTGGCGGTGTTACAGGCGATGACCGCCAGCGCCAGTGGATAGCGTTGCTGAACGGCAGTCACGATTTCCACAACGCGCTCAACGATAAACTCCTCGCTCTTCTCACCGTACGGGAAAGCGACGTTATCAAAAGCATAGATGTAATGCAGATTCGGCAGCAGCTGCCGAATCTCATTATAAACCGACAACCCACCGACGCCGGAATCAAACACCAGCACGGTGGGACGTGGATCAGAAGGTGTAGCTGCCAGACAAGGTGAATTCCCGTCCTGCAGATTGGTAGCCATAAACTGTCTCGTAATCTTTATCGAACAGATTGGCTATTTTACCACGAACTGTCAGGTGTGAGGTGACGGGATACGATAAACCGACATCCCAGAGGCTCAGACCGCCCATTTTGACATCGCGCCCATTGTCGTAGTCATCATCGTAACGCTTGCCGAGGTACTGATACATCACGTTCCAGTCAAGATCGTAGATCTGTCCGGTCAGTTCATACTTCACTTGTTGCTTCGCGCGGCGATAGAGTACCTTGCCAGTATCATCATCACGCGGATCGACATACTGCAACGTCAGATGATGCTCCACCGGGCCAGTCGTCACGTTCCCCGTCCACTCCAGACCTTTAATCGTGGCTGACTTCACGTTGATATATTGATTGTTTTTATAGTCGATCAGGTTTTGAATCTCATAATGATATGCTGAGATTCGCCAATCCAGCGGCCCCGTTAGCCCGTCAATTCCGGCTTCCCACTGTTTAGATTCTTCCGGCTTCAGGTTTGGGTTGGAAGCAATGCCAGGCCCATAAAACGAAGCAAAACGCGTCGCGCCATATTGCTGACCCAGTGACGGCGCCAGGAATCCGGTACCGTAAGAGAGCGTAGCCCGGTAGCCATCAATAAACTCCCAGCCTGCCGCAGTCTGCCAAGTACCGTGCCATCCGAACTGCTCGTCATGATCCTCACGTCCGGATGCTTCCAGGGTCACACTGTCAATCTGCTGCTGCCCGGTCAGGTAAAGACCGGTGGTATCGCGTTTGTAGGCATCAGACAATGTTGTGCTACTGGAGGTGAGCTTTTCTTGCTTCCAGTCGACGCCGCCACTAATCGCCCCGTGCCCAACCTCAATGTTATTACCCCACTGGATATAGCGCTGTTCCATATCATCCAGGGTGGTGCCCGCGGCATAGCGGCCAGCGTCGCTGCTGTAGTTGTAATCTTTGATGCGCTGATAGTTAGCAATCAGCTGGGAGGAATAGATACCGGAGCTGTAACGCAGACCCGTGTCCCAGGACTGCGTGTAATTCTGTCGTTCATCATTGCCGCCAACATAGCCATACGAGCCCTGATCGTAGTCAGTATTGGCTGTGTAACCATAGCCCCGGAAGAAACCAGAGAAGTTATCGTCAAACTTATGTTGCACACCGCCCAGGAAAAGCTTGTTACGATAGCCATCACGATCGCTGTCGCCGCTGTACGGCGAATTCGGCTGGACGTTAAAACCTTTTGTGGTCTGATAAGCACCAGCTGCAGTCACTACGGTATCGCCAAAACGTTTATTAATGGCGCCGTCATAAGTCTGATAACCGTTACTCCCCATTCCGACGTTAACCTGTGAACGGTCTGAATCGGTCATAGTGATAATGTTCACCACCCCACCGATCGCTCCGGAGCCGTAGACTGCGGAGCGCGGGCCACGGATGTATTCCACCCGCTGGACCAGCGAGATAGGGATCTGACTGATATCTACGCCATTGGAGATCCCCGGACGCGCCATCGGCACACCGTCGATCAGCACCAGCACGTGACGAGCCTCCGTCCCCCGAACATACAGCGAAGCGCTCTGCCCCATGCCGCCGTTGCGGGCAATATCGACCCCAGGAAGACGACGCATGACATCGTTTAAATCTTTGGACTGCCAGCGGTCGATATCATCGCGCGTCACAATGTCGGTCGGCGCCAGCACGGTATTGACCGGCTGTTGAAAACGGTTTGCTGTCACCACTAACGTATCTGAATTGCTATCCTGCGCCCAGCCGGAAAATGCCGTGACGGATAAAGCCGTCATCAGCGAAGCTTTTTTAATCATTGTAAAAGCATCCGAAACAGAAAAAGGATGCCGCAGGTTTTATCAGTTGCTCGCGACGATAAAACCCAGTGCGACGTATTCCGGCAGGTCTTCGGGCTTGGAGGCTGTTTCAAGAAATAATGACTTCCCACGGCTAGCCGCAGTGTCTGCACCGAGTGCGCTCATTTCTCACCTTCCTTACCGCTGCGCGTCAGCCCCAGATTTCCACTGGGTTCCCTTTTAACTCACAGGACCGGTAGGCGAATGCTACAATTAGAATCATATAGATGTCCAGACTGCTAATTATATTTCCCGCCACATTCGAGGCTGGACATCCCCGGCGCTTTCCCTACAATCCCCGCGTACTTATTTTATTCAGGATGCATCATGACCCCCGAACACCTTCCTACCGAACAATACGAAGCGCAGCTGGCAGAAAAAGTCGTCCGTTTGCAAACCATGATGGCGCCTTTTGCCGCGCCGGTTCCGGAAGTGTTTCGTTCGCCGGTCAGCCACTACCGGATGCGCGCCGAGTTCCGTCTGTGGCACGATGGCGACGATCTGTACCATATTATTTTCGATCAGCAGACCCGGTCGCGGATTCGCGTTGACAGCTTTCCGGCCGCCAGCGCGCTTATCAATCAGCTGATGACCGCCATGCTGGAGGGCGTGCGCAACAATCCCGTGCTGCGCCATAAGCTGTTCCAGATTGACTATCTGACCACCCTCAGCAACCAGGCGGTCGTTTCGCTGCTGTATCATAAAAAACTCGATGATGCCTGGCGTGAGCAAGCGGAGGCGCTGCGTGACGCCCTGCGAGCCCAGGGACTCAATGTGCATCTGATTGGACGGGCGACCAAAACCAAAATCGAGCTCGATCAGGACTATATAGATGAACGTCTGCCAGTTGGCGGGCGAGAGATGATCTACCGTCAGGTGGAAAACAGCTTTACCCAGCCGAACGCGGCCATGAACATTCAGATGCTGGAGTGGGCGCTGGATGTCACCAAAGGGGCGACCGGCGACCTGCTGGAATTGTACTGCGGCAACGGTAACTTCTCGCTGGCGCTGGCGCGTAATTTTGATCGCGTGCTGGCCACCGAAATCGCCAAACCGTCAGTGGCTGCGGCGCAGTACAACATCGCCGCTAACCATATCGACAACGTGCAGATTATCCGCATGGCGGCGGAAGAGTTTACTCAGGCGATGAATGGCGTGCGGGAGTTCAACCGGCTGCAGGGTATCGATCTGCAGAGCTATCAGTGCGAGACCATTTTCGTCGATCCGCCGCGCAGCGGACTGGACAGCGAAACGGAAAAAATGGTGCAGGCCTATCCGCGCATTCTGTACATTTCATGCAACCCGGAAACTCTGTGCCGCAATCTGGAGACGTTAAGCCAGACGCACAACGTCACCCGGCTGGCGCTGTTCGACCAGTTCCCGTACACCCATCATATGGAATGCGGCGTTCTGCTGACCCGGAAATAGGCCCAAAAAAACCGGCAATGTCATATTGCCGGTTTTTTTACACCACTGGCGGCTTACTCGGCTGCCGTATTTTTGCGGTTACGCATCTTGTAGCCGATCCAGAAGACCATCGCGACGGACAGAACGGCCGGGAAGAAGTTAGAGCCGATATCCGGGTACTCCGCACGCACGACGGTGCTGTACAACAGCACCCCGAGAATAAAAAAGGCGGCGGCCAGGCCCGGAAGCCCAACGGGCATACTGCGATTCTGATAGCGCTGATGCAGACAGTAGACCGTCAGCAGCAGGGATAAAATCGGGAAGACGGAAAACGGAACTATCGAACTGAACAGCGCCGCAAAGGCGCCATTAATGGATAACCCGGCAATCAGCGCCAGCAGCAGCGTACCTTTATCTTGAACTGAGTGTTTCATTGCTCGTCCTTCACGTTATTCGGAATGATGTGACATTTTTTCTTGTTCACGGCGATACCAGTAATACGCGCCTTTCGAGATCATTCTGAGCTGCAGCACCAACCGTTCTTCCAGCTGCCGGCGCTGTTCAGGGCCGACATCCAGCGCTTCCGCGCCAGCGCTAAAGACGATGGTGACCATAGCTTCAGCCTGCGCTTCGGTGAAGGCGCGCGGCATATGGTTTTCGAGTTCTAAATAGTCGGCGAGTTCCGCGATAAAGTGCTGGATCTCGCGCGCGACGGCGGCGCGAAACGCCGCAGAGGTTCCCGAGCGCTCTCGCAACAGCAAGCGGAAGGCGTTCGGGTTGTTACCGATAAACTCCATAAAGGTGGAGACCGAGGTACGGATCACGCTGCCGCCTTTAGCAATTCTCTGGCGCGCCTGACGCATCAGCTGGCGCAGCATCAGTCCGCTCTCATCGACCATCGTCAGGCCTAACTCATCGACATCGCGAAAATGACGATAAAAGGACGTCGGCGCGATCCCAGCTTCCCGCGCCACTTCGCGCAAGCTCAGGCTGGCGAAACTCCGCTCAGCGCTAAGTTGGCTGAATGCTGCTTCCACCAGCGAACGGCGGGTTTTTTCTTTTTGTTGTGCTCTTACGCCCATCACGATGTATGAATCCTTCCAATAGCCCTGCTGGCACTATACCAGAGATTAAAACTAATCGGTTTGCACTGGATTGTGAATGATTGTTTACGAGCCGTTTCTGCTTTTATGCCGCAAAAAAGCACAACGATAATTGGGTTAAAGCGCAGCGAATGTTATCATCGTGTTTATTTTATGTATAAAACAGGTGAGTAATGCCATGTCACACTCTTGGGATTATGATGCAATAGTGATTGGTTCCGGTCCTGGCGGCGAAGGCGCCGCAATGGGACTGGTGAAACAGGGAGTACGCGTTGCCGTCATTGAGCGCTACCATAATGTCGGCGGCGGTTGCACCCACTGGGGCACCATCCCGTCGAAAGCCCTCCGCCATGCCGTCAGCCGTATTATCGAGTTTAACCAAAACCCCCTCTACAGCGACCACTCCCGCCTTCTTCGCTCTTCTTTCGCCGACATCCTCAACCATGCCGACAGCGTCATCAACCAGCAGACTCATATGCGCCAGGGATTCTATGAGCGCAACCACTGTGAAATTCTGCAGGGCAATGCGCACTTCGTTGATGAACATACTCTGGCGCTGGAATGCCATGACGGCACGGTCGAGACGGTGACTGCGGAGAAATTCGTTATCGCCTGCGGGTCACGCCCCTATCATCCGGCCGATGTCGATTTCCACCACCCGCGCATCTATGACAGCGATTCGATTCTCAGCCTGCAGCATGAGCCGCGCCACGTGATCATTTACGGCGCCGGGGTGATCGGTTGCGAATACGCCTCGATCTTCCGCGGCATGGAGGTGAAGGTCGATCTGATCAACACCCGCGATCGTCTGCTGGCCTTCCTCGATCAGGAGATGTCAGACTCGCTCTCTTATCACTTCTGGAACAGCGGCGTGGTCATTCGCCACAATGAGGAGTATGAGAAAATTGAGGGGGTGGATGACGGCGTGATCATGCACCTGAAGTCCGGTAAAAAACTGAAGGCCGATTGCCTGCTGTACGCCAATGGCCGCACCGGCAATACCGACACCCTGGCGCTGGAAAACATCGGTCTGCAGACTGACAGCCGCGGCCAGCTGAAGGTCAACAGCATGTACCAGACCGCCCTCCCGCACATTTATGCGGTTGGCGATGTCATCGGCTATCCAAGCCTGGCTTCTGCCGCTTACGATCAAGGGCGCATTGCCGCCCAGGCGCTGGTGAAAGGCGAAGCTTCAGCGCATCTGATTGAAGATATCCCCACCGGGATCTACACCATTCCGGAAATCAGCTCCGTCGGGAAAACCGAGCAGCAGCTGACGGCAATGAAAGTGCCGTATGAGGTGGGTCGCGCCCAGTTTAAACACCTGGCACGGGCGCAAATCGTTGGCATGAGCGTGGGAACCCTGAAGATCCTGTTCCATCGGGAGACCAAGGAGATCCTCGGCATTCACTGCTTTGGCGAACGCGCAGCCGAAATCATTCACATCGGCCAGGCGATCATGGAGCAGAAAGGTGGTGGTAACACCATTGAGTACTTCGTCAACACCACCTTTAACTACCCGACCATGGCGGAAGCGTATCGGGTTGCCGCGCTGAACGGCTTAAACCGCCTGTTTTAACGCCTTGTCGAAATGGCCATCCATCGTACCGCGGATGGCCTCCGCCAGATGTTCATAGCGGCTGCGCAGCGGGGAGCCGGGACGGTAAACCAGGCCGATGGTTCGTCTTGGCTCTGGCTTAATGCACGGCAGATAGACCACGCCATCGCGTTTTCTTTCCTGCGGTACCGCCAGCGCAGGCAGCAAGGTAATGCCGCTGCCTGCCGCCACCATATTGCGTAGCGTTTCCAGACTGGTCGCCCGGAAGTGGGTATCCTCATCCGCTCCTGCTTCAAAGCAAAAGCCCATCGCCTGATCGCGCAGACAGTGGCCATCCTCCAGCATCAGCAGCTTTTCACCAGCCAGATCCGACATCGGCACCCGGTCGCGGTTCGCCCACGGGTGATCCTCATAGATAGCCAGCATCATCGGCTCATCAAACAGCGGCACCTCGATAAAGGCCTCGCTCTCTTTGACCAGCGCCAGAATGGCGCAGTCGAGCTTACCGCTGTCGAGCTGGGCCAGCAACTGATGGGTCTGCGCTTCGTGCAGGTACATTTCCAGTTTCGGAAAAGTTTGGTGCAGCATCGGAATGATTTGCGGCAGCAGGTACGGGCCAATTGTCGGGATCAAGCCGATATGCAACGGCCCGGACATGGTTTCCCCTTGTTGGCTTGCCATCTCCTTGAGCACTTTTACTTCGCGTAACACGGTACGCGCCTGATCCACCAGCAACAGCCCCGCCTGGGTAAACAGAACCTTACGGCTGGTGCGCTCCAGCAGCATGACGCCAAGTTCATCCTCGAGCTTGCGGATCTGTCCGCTGAGCGTCGGTTGGCTCACGTGGCATGAGTCAGCCGCCCGCCGGAAGTGGCGGTGTTCGGCGAGCGCTACCAGGTATTCAAGATCGCGAATATTCATTATTCATCCTCCATCGCCACGATAGTCCATGGCGATAGATAGCATAGCAACGAACGATTATCCCTATCAAGCTTTCTGTTCAATAATACGCCCATAGAGACGGTATACCTGTGAAAATCATTGGCCCGTCACACTGTTTCTCTACCCGAACAACTAAAGCCAACGTGAACTTTTGCGGACCTTGTGTCCGCTTTTTTTTTGCATAAAAAACCCGGCGTCATCAGGCTCGGCCGGGTTCAGAGAGGCGGATGCCAGAGAATTAGCTCAGGCGCGCTTTTGCGTCGCTGATAGCCTGCGCCACCTGCTGCGGCGAAACGCCGCCTTTCGCTGCGCGTTTATCGAGGCAGGACTGCAGAGACAGAATCGGATAAACATCGTCTGCGATGACCGGACTGAATTTCTGCAGATCGGCCAGGGGCAGCGCTTCCAGCGGTTTCCCTTGCGCAATGGCTTCCACTACCGCCTCACCAACAATATGGTGCGCTTCACGGAACGGAACGCCTTTCGCCACCAGATAATCTGCCAGTTCTGTGGCGTTGGCATAGCCCTGCTGCGCCGCTTCCGCACAGCGCGGGCGTTTCACCTGGATGCCATCCAGCACCAGGGTCGCCATATGCAGACAGTCGAGCCAGGTATCCAGGGCGTCGAAAAGCCCCTCTTTATCTTCCTGCATGTCTTTGTTGTAGGCCAGCGGCAGGCCTTTCAGCGTCATCATCATGCCGGTCAACGCGCCCTGCACGCGGCCGCATTTACCACGAATTAATTCCAGCGCGTCCGGGTTTTTCTTCTGCGGCATCAGCGAGGAGCCGGAGGTCACGCGATCAGAAAGCTCGACGAAGTTCGCCTCGCCGGAGTTAAAGAAAATCAGATCTTCAGCAAAGCGCGACAGATGCACCATGCCAATAGACGCATCGGAAAGCAGCTCCAGAACATGGTCGCGATCGGAAACGCTGTCGAGGCTGTTGCGGGTGGCAGAGGCAAAGCCCAGCCAGCCGGCCAGCTGCTCGCGGTCGATTTCATACGCCGTCCCCGCCAGCGCGCCGCAGCCCAGTGGACTGACGTCAAGGCGCTTCAGCGCGTCCTGCAGGCGGCTTTCGTCACGCGCCAGCATTTCAACGTAGGCCAGACACCAGTGTGCGAACGTCACTGGCTGCGCGCGCTGCAGGTGAGTGTACCCCGGCATCACCGCGTCCTGGTTATGCTGGGCGGTCTCCACCAGCGCGCTCTGCAGCTGGCGGTTCGCCGACAGCAGTTCGACAACGGTATCTTTGCACCACAGTTTAAGATCGGTGGCGACCTGGTCGTTACGGCTGCGCCCGGTGTGCAGTTTCTTGCCCAGCTGGCCCACTTTATCGATCAGCTTGCCTTCCACCCAGCTGTGAATATCTTCGGCATCGCTGGCGAGGATTTGCTGCGGATTGGCGCGCACCTCTTCCAGCAGCACGTTCAGCGCTTCTTCCAGCTGCTGCTGTTCAGCGGCACTCAGAACGCCGACCGTTACCAGCGCTTTCGACCAGGCGACAGAGCCAACGATATCCTGCTCCGCCAGACGATAGTCGAAGCGCAACGAGTCGTTGAACTGTTTGAACCGTTGATCTGCTGCCTGTGTAAAACGCCCGCCCCAAAGTGCCATAACATGCTTCCTTTATTCGTTAGTTCTGCCGGCGGCATTGTGCCGCCCGGCCTACAGTCTGTAAGCCCGGCAGACGACGCGCCGCCGGGCATGAAATCTTAAGCCAGAATACGTGTGCCGATCGGCGTGCCGTTAAATAACGCTGGCAGCTGCTCGGCGTGACGCCAGGAGGCGATATCCACCGGACGGCCCAGGGCACGTGCGGCGTCAAGGGCCGCATTCACTTTAACAATCATGCCGTCAGTGATAATGCCCTGCTCGATCAGCTGCTCCGCTTTCTCGGCGGTCATCTCGGCAATGCGCTGTCCTTTACCGTCGAGGATACCGCTGACATCAGACAGCAGGATCAGATCCGCCCCCAGGGTGGCCGCCAGCGCTGTCGCCGCCTGGTCAGCATTGACGTTCATCAGCTGGCCTTCATCGGTCACCCCGATAGAGCTCACCACCGGCAGGTAACCGCCCGCCAGCAGGGTGTTGATCAGCGCCGGGGAGCCCGGCTGCGCCAGCCCGACATGGCCCAGCTCGGCATCCAGCTGCGTGACCTTCACGCTATCGCCATCGCCGAGGAACAGGCCTACCGAGGAAATACCATGTTTTTTCGCCCATGCCAGCAGCGTTTTGTTGGCGGTTCCCGCCAGCGCGCCGGTAATGATGTCAATCTGATCGGCAGGCGTAACCCGCAGGCCATTTTTCTTTTTCACCGGCAGATTAAGCTGCTTCATCAGCTCATCCACCACGCAGCCGCCGCCATGGACGATAATCAGCGGGCGCTGGTGCGCTTCACGGTAGTTAACCAGCGCGGTAAACAGGCGCTCCAGCGCCTCTTCGCTATCGAGTAATACGCCGCCGAGTTTGATAATTAATGGGTTCATCATCACACCTTAAATAAGAGACTGCGTCTCAGCGAAGCCGAAACGAATATTCGCGCACTGCACTGCCTGCGCTGCGGCGCCTTTCAGCAGGTTATCTTCAGCCGCGACGACGATGAGATGGTCGTCCTGCACGGCAAAACCGATATCACAGAATGGCAGACCCTCGACGCTTTTCAATGCGGGTACGCCTTTATCATATAAACGTACCAGCGGTTTATCGGCGTAAGCCTGCTGGTAAACCGCTGCGATCTGCGCGTGGCCGACGCCCGGCTTCAGGCGGCAGGTAATGGTTTCAAGGATGCCGCGCTTAAAATTACCCAGGTGCGGGGTAAAAATCACCTTTGCCCCGAGGTGGCTGGCAATCTCCGGCTGATGGCGATGGTTAAATATGCCGTATGGCTGCAGGCTCACTTCACAGAAGCTATTGCCGATCGCGGCTTTACGACCCGCGCCGCTCACCCCGCTGGTGGCGTTGATCACCGGCCACTGGTTCAGATCCAGCAGATTGGCCTCAATCAGCGGCTTCAGCGACAGCTGCGCCGCCGTCGGATAGCAGCCAGGCACCGCGATTAACTGCGCTTCTTTAAGCGCATCCGCGCTCCACTCCGCCAGACCATACACCGCCTGTTTGAGCAGGTCGGGATGTTGATGAGTGAAACCGTAATATTTTTCGTAGAACGCCCCATCGTTAACGCGGAAGGCACCGGAAAGATCGAACACCACGCAGCCGGCGGCAAGGAACTGCGGCGCCAGGTCGTGACTCACTTCGTGCGCGGTGGCGAGAAACACCACGTCCACGCCAGCGCTGAATTCGCTGATATCGGACATCGGCTGCAGCGGCATATCGACAATGCCTTTGAGCTGCGGATGCAGGTCGGAAATTAATTTTCCCGCATCATTGCTTTGCGCGGAGACCGTCAAAGCGGTTATGTTCATATGCGGATGACGATTGATATAGGTCACCAGCTCTGCGCCGGCATAACCACTGGCACCCACAATCAGCGTATTTAACATTGGAAGCGCATCTCCTTACATTCGATGGGTTTTCTTACGCTCAACGATATTGTATTTTTATTCACAATAAATGCATGAATATTGATACTATCACGACCCAAGGTGTGTCAACAATGAAAAACAATTTACCGCCCTTTATCGAGATTTACCGCGCGTTGATCGCCACACCGTCCATCAGCGCGACCGAAGAGGCTCTCGATCAAAGCAATGAGTCTTTAATCAATTTGCTGGCAGGCTGGTTCCGCGATCTCGGCTTCAATGTTGAGATACAGCCGGTGCCGGATACGCGCCATAAATTCAACCTGCTGGCCAGCACCGGACACGGCGCCGGCGGCCTGCTGCTCGCCGGGCATACCGATACCGTGCCATTCGATGATGGCCGCTGGACGCGGGATCCGTTCACCCTCACCGAACACGATAACAAGCTCTACGGCCTCGGCACGGCTGACATGAAAGGCTTCTTCGCCTTTATTCTCGACGCCCTGCGCGATGTCGACGTCACCACGCTGAAAAAACCGCTGTATATTCTGGCCACCGCCGACGAAGAGACCAGCATGGCCGGCGCGCGCTATTTTGCCGAAACCACCCAGCTGCGCCCGGACTGCGCCATCATCGGCGAGCCCACCTCCCTGCAGCCGATCCGCGCCCACAAAGGACATATGTCCAACGCGATCCGTATTCAGGGCCAGTCCGGCCACTCCAGCGATCCGGCACGCGGAGTTAACGCGATTGAGCTTATGCACGACGCCATCGGCCGCATTATGCAGCTGCGCGATCTGCTAAAAGAGCGCTACCACTTCGAGGCGTTCACGGTCCCTTACCCAACCCTCAACCTGGGCGCTATCCATGGCGGCGATGCCTCAAACCGTATCTGCGCCTGCTGCGAACTGCATATGGATATCCGCCCGCTGCCGGGGATGACCCTCAACGATCTTAATGGTCTGTTGGGCGAGGCGCTGGCGCCCGTCAGTGAGCGCTGGCCGGGCCGCCTGACGGTCTCAGAGCTGCACCCGCCGATCCCCGGCTACGAATGCCCGCCGGACCATAAGCTGGTCCAGGTGGTTGAGAAACTGCTCGGCGCGCAGACCGACGTGGTGAACTACTGCACCGAAGCGCCGTTTATCCAGACGCTGTGTCCGACGCTGGTTCTCGGCCCGGGTTCCATCAATCAGGCCCATCAGCCTGACGAGTATCTGGAGACGCGCTTTATCAAGCCGACCCGGGAGCTGATTAGCCAGGTGGTCCACCACTTCTGCTGGCACTAAAATCGCCCTCTTTTTCCGCCCCGTTCTCGCGGGGCGGAACGGTGACGATCGTCACATTTCCATAAGCGATGCTTATCCAGCGACCCCTGAATTAAATTTCGCAAATTACGGCGATTTACTCGTTTGCTGAAGCGATTTCGCAGTAATTGACGTGGGGGTATTTACGTGGCTTTATAAAAGACGGGTTGCTTATCCGTTGCTCACGTTCCAGCGCAGCGGATATAACAAAATAAAATGAGATGGGGTGTCTGGGGTAACATGAACGAACAATATTCCGCATTGCGTAGTAATGTCAGTATGCTCGGCAAGGTGCTGGGCGATACCATCAAGGATGCATTGGGAGAAAATATTCTTGATCGTGTCGAAACTATCCGTAAGTTGTCCAAATCTTCACGCGCCGGCAACGAAGCTAACCGCCAGGAGCTGCTGACCACGCTGCAGAATTTGTCTAACGACGAACTGCTGCCGGTTGCCCGTGCCTTCAGCCAGTTTCTGAATCTGGCGAACACCGCTGAGCAGTACCACAGCATTTCGCCGAATGGCGAAGCGGCCAGCAATCCGGAAGTCATTGCGCGTACCCTGAGAAAGCTCAAAGACCAACCCAATCTCAACGAAGACACCATCAAAAAAGCGGTGGAATCTCTGTCTCTGGAGCTGGTATTAACCGCCCACCCGACCGAGATCACCCGCCGGACGCTGATCCATAAAATGGTGGAAGTGAACAGCTGCCTCAAGCAACTGGACAATAAAGACATCGCCGACTACGAACACCATCAGCTGATGCGCCGTCTGCGCCAGCTGATCGCCCAGTCCTGGCATACTGACGAGATCCGTAAATACCGCCCGTCTCCGGTCGACGAAGCCAAATGGGGCTTCGCGGTGGTGGAAAACAGCCTGTGGGAAGGGGTGCCTAACTATCTGCGCGAGCTGAACGAACAGCTGGAAGCCAACCTTGGCTATCAGCTACCGGTGGACTTTGTCCCGGTGCGTTTCACCTCGTGGATGGGCGGCGACCGCGACGGCAACCCGAACGTGACCGCCGACATCACCCGCCACGTGCTGCTGCTCAGCCGCTGGAAAGCCACCGATCTGTTCCTCAAAGACGTGCAGGTGCTGATCTCCGAGCTGTCGATGGTGGAGTGTACCGACGAACTTCGCGCGCTGGCTGGCGCCGAGGGTGCTCAGGAACCGTACCGTTATCTGATGAAGAAACTGCGCACTCAGCTGATGGAGACCCAGGCCTGGCTGGAAGCGCGCCTGAAAGGTCAGAAGCTGCCGAAACCGGCGGGACTGATCACTCAGAACGAGCAGCTGTGGGAACCGCTGTACGCCTGCTATAAATCGCTGCAGGCCTGCGGCATGGGCATTATCGCCAACGGCGAACTGCTCGACACCCTGCGCCGCGTGAAGTCTTTCGGCGTACCACTGGTGCGTATTGATATCCGTCAGGAAAGCACTCGCCATACCGAAGCGCTGGGCGAAATGACCCGTTACCTCGGGATCGGCGATTACGAAAGCTGGTCAGAAGCCGACAAACAGGCTTTCCTGATCCGCGAACTGAACTCCAAACGTCCGTTGCTGCCGCGTCAGTGGGAGCCAAGCGAAGAGACGCGCGAAGTCCTCGATACCTGCAAAGTGATCGCCGAGGCGCCGCGCGGATCGATCGCCGCCTACGTGATCTCGATGGCCAAAACGCCGTCCGACGTGCTGGCGGTTCATCTGCTGCTGAAAGAGGCCGGGATTGGTTTTGCTCTGCCGGTGGCCCCGCTGTTCGAAACGCTGGACGACCTGAACAACGCCAACGATGTCATGACTCAGCTGCTGAATATCGACTGGTACCGCGGCTTTATCCAGGGCAAGCAGATGGTCATGATTGGCTATTCTGACTCCGCCAAAGATGCTGGCGTGATGGCCGCCTCCTGGGCGCAGTACCAGGCGCAGGACGCGCTGATCAAAACCTGTGAGAAAGCCGGTATCGAACTGACGCTGTTCCACGGACGCGGCGGTTCCATCGGCCGCGGCGGCGCGCCAGCCCACGCGGCGCTGCTCTCGCAGCCGCCGGGAAGCCTGAAAGGCGGCCTGCGCGTCACCGAGCAGGGCGAGATGATCCGCTTTAAGTACGGCCTGCCGGAAGTGACCATCAGCAGTCTGTCGCTATATACCAGCGCCATTCTGGAAGCCAACCTGCTGCCGCCGCCGGAACCGAAAGCCGAATGGCGCGACATCATGGCTGAGCTGTCCGACGTCTCCTGCAAGATGTATCGCGGCTACGTACGTGAAAACAAAGATTTCGTGCCTTACTTCCGCTCTGCGACTCCGGAGCAGGAGCTGGGCAAACTGCCGCTGGGTTCGCGTCCGGCAAAACGTCGCCCGACCGGCGGCGTCGAGTCGCTGCGCGCCATTCCGTGGATCTTCGCCTGGACCCAGAACCGCCTGATGCTACCGGCCTGGCTGGGCGCTGGCGCCGCGCTGCAGAAGGTGGTCGAAGGTGGAAAACAGAGTGAACTGGAAGCGATGTGTCGCGACTGGCCGTTCTTCTCCACCCGCCTTGGCATGCTGGAGATGGTTTACTCGAAGGCCGACCTGTGGCTGGCGGAGTACTACGATCAGCGCCTGGTGAAGCCGGAGCTGTGGGCGCTGGGTACCGAGCTGCGTAAGCTGCTGGCTGCCGACATCAACGTCGTGTTGGCCATCGCCAATGACTCCCATCTGATGGCCGACCTGCCGTGGATCGCCGAGTCTATCCAGCTGCGTAATATCTATACCGACCCGCTGAACGTCCTGCAGGCGGAACTGCTGCACCGTTCACGCCAGGCCGAAGAAGCAGGCAAGGACCCGGATCCGCGCGTTGAACAAGCGCTGATGGTCACCATCGCCGGCGTTGCCGCCGGTATGCGTAACACCGGCTAATCGAAGCCTCTCTCCCCCGGCCGCCCGGTCGGGGGATTTTCACCTGTTCTAGTGGTGCAGCATCTCATCAACGATCTGCTCTTTATGCAGCGCATATGGATAATAGGTCGGCCAGTTATCCATCTCTTTCAGCAACGCCTCCTGTGATTCATTGCCCATGAAAATATGGAAATGCTGCGATTTACGCGGGCCAATAATATGGTCGCTGAACTGCACAAATTTCGGCGCGTTGGCATCGCCCTGCTGGCACTCAAACAGGTAACGTACGCCCTTCTTGCCGGAGGCGTAATGCAGAATTTTGTAGCCTGAATAGCGGTATTTGCAGCTGTTGACGGTCTCGCCAACGTGGAACTCAATCACATCATTTTCAATGCCAATCTGCTCCACATCGGTGGCGTAGCCCTTCTTATAATAAGCGCGATACTCCTCGACGCTCTTGCCGCCGGGCTTTTTCGCCTTCTGCTCCAGCACCGGATCGAGGTCGCCATTGAGCAGATACGGGTTTACCGACTGCCAGACGCCCTCCCAGTCGCTCAGCGCGCGGTCCTGCACATTTTTATCGGCAAAAATGCCTTCGCTGGCCTGACGCTCGATGTCGGTTAACGCCGGGCCATGGTTATGATTGCCGTGGGCAAACGCCTGGGCGCTGGCTAACGCCATGCCGAATCCAAAGGCCAGCAGGGGGATCTTTCTGGTCATTACTCTCTCCTGAGTTTGCTATCAATGGCGACAAATTGTTACGATATAACATATCTTATCTGGGAAGCAAGCGTGACTGGCAAGCGCTTTTACCGCTGGAAAAATGTCCGGTATGATGAAAGAGGTGATGCGCTGAACGGAAGAATGATGGACAACGATATCAATCAACTTATTGATTCATTCCTAAAAAAACAGAATGGTATCGGCCGGGTCTATTTTGCCGGCGAGATGCGCTCGCCTGCTGAGCCGGTAGTGCAGGTTGATTTTCCCCGTCTGAACATCATCCTCAATGGGCAGTTGCCCGACCGGGCACTCGGCAAAAACGCCAGCCCTCTTGAGGCGAACGACGTGCTCTATATCCCTGGCGATAGCTGGAACTGCCCCCAGTGGCAGGCGCCCTGCCTGCTGTTAAGTCTCCTGTTCGATAAGCAGCGGCTGGAGTGCTCGCTGCAGCACTGGAATGGCAAGGCGATAACCGTTGTCGAAAAGCGGCAGGCGCTGCGCCGCGGGCCGCGCGTCGGTTCATTTCTGCTGCAGGCGCTCAATGAGCTCCGGATGCAGCCGCAGGAGCAGCGAACCGCCCGCAGCATTGTCGTCAGCCTGCTCAGCCACTGCCATGACCTTCTCGGCAGCCAGGCGCAAACCTCCTCGCGCAGCCAGGCGCTGTTTGAGGCGATCCGCCAGTACATGGACGTCCATTACGCGGAGCCGCTGAGCCGGGAATCGGTGGCCCAGGCGTTCTATCTCTCCCCCAACTATCTTTCTCACCTGTTCCAGAAATGCGGGCCAATGGGCTTCAATGAATATCTGAACCATATTCGTCTTGAACAGGCCCGTATGCTGCTGAAGGGCCACGATATGAAAGTGAAAGATATCGCCCACGCCTGCGGCTTCGCCGACAGCAATTATTTCTGCCGCCTGTTCCGCAAAACTACGGAGCGCTCGCCGTCTGAATATCGCCGTCAGTACCATAGCCAGTTGACGGAGATATCGTCTCCGGCCCAAAACTAGATTTTTGTGTGTTAAACCTGACTTTTGTGCGCGCCTTTATTGCTGTACAACCCACCATCGCCGATAAATGTGATCTAAATCATCCTTAATCGTGATGCGTACATTTATCCAGTTTTTGGCAAATTTGTCATCTGGCGGTCCTTCGAACGAAAGCCGTATGCTTACCTCAATGACAATATCGAATTAAGCATTGAGGAAAACACGATGGAACTCTATCTGGATACCGCCAACGTCGCCGAAGTGGAACGCCTGGCCCGCATCTACCCGCTGGCCGGGGTAACCACCAACCCGAGCATTATCGCCGCCGGTAAAACCCCGGTATGGGACGTGCTCCCACGCCTGCAGAAAGCCATCGGTCCGGAGGGCACCCTCTTCGCGCAGACCATGAGCCGCGATGCGCAGGGCATGGTGGAAGAAGCTAAACGCCTGAGCAACGCCGTGCCGGGCATCGTGGTTAAAATCCCGGTGACCGCCGAAGGCCTCGCCGCTATCAAAATGCTGAAGAAGGAAGGCATCCCGACTCTTGGCACCGCCGTCTACAGCGCTTCGCAAGGCCTGCTGGCCGCACTGGCCGGCGCAAAGTACGTCGCGCCTTACGTTAACCGCGTTGACGCCCAGGGCGGAGACGGCATCTGCATGGTGCAGGAGCTGCAATCTCTGCTGGAAATGCATGCGCCCGAGAGCAAAGTGCTGGCGGCGAGCTTCAAAACGCCCCGTCAGGCGCTGGATTGCCTGCTGGCCGGTTGCGAAGCCATCACCCTTCCATTAGATGTAGCGCAACAAATGCTCGGCACCCCTGCGGTAGAGTCAGCCATAGAGAAGTTTGAACAGGACTGGAATAACGCCTTTGGCACGCTGAACCTGTAACCGGACCTGCGAGTCGCCTGCGGGCGGCAGCACGGTCATCGAGGAGGAATCGAAATGGATCGCATTATTCAATCACCAGGCAAATACATTCAGGGCGCAGGCGCCATCAAGCGCCTCGGCGACTATCTGAAGCCGCTGGCCGAACGCTGGCTGGTAGTCGGCGATAAGTTCGTACTGGGGTTTGCGGAAGAGATGCTGCGTAAAAGCCTGGCCGACGCTGGCCTGGCGGCCGAAATTGCGCCGTTTGGCGGTGAGTGTTCGCATAATGAAATCAATCGCCTGCGCGATATCGCCGGCAGCGCGAAGTGCACCGCCGTGCTGGGGATCGGCGGTGGTAAAACGCTGGATACCGCGAAAGCGCTGGCCCATTTTATGAAGGTGCCGGTGGCGATCGCCCCCACCATCGCCTCCACCGATGCGCCGTGTAGCGCGCTGTCGGTGATTTACACCGACGAAGGGGAGTTCGACAGCTACCTGATGCTGCCGCACAACCCCAACATGGTCATTGTCGATACGCAGATTGTTGCCGGTGCGCCAGCTCGCCTGCTGGCCGCCGGGATTGGCGATGCGCTGGCCACCTGGTTCGAAGCCCGCGCCTGCTCCCGTAGCGGCGCCACCACCATGGCGGGTGGGAAATGCACTCAGGCGGCGCTGGCGCTGGCCGAGCTGTGCTACAACACCTTACTTGAAGAGGGTGAAAAAGCGATGCTGGCCGCCGAACAGCACGTGGTCACCCCGGCGCTGGAGCGAGTGGTGGAAGCCAACACCTACCTGAGCGGCGTCGGCTTTGAAAGCGGCGGCCTGGCGGCGGCGCACGCGATTCACAACGGCATGACGGCCATCCCTGACGCCCACCACTGTTATCACGGGGAAAAAGTGGCGTTCGGTACCCTGACGCAGCTGGTGCTGGAAAATGCGCCGGTGGACGAAATAGAGACCGTCGCCGCGCTGTGCCACAGCGTTGGGCTGCCGATCACCCTGGCGCAGCTGGACATCAAAGGTGATATCCCGACCAAAATGCGCCTGGTGGCGGAAGCCGCCTGCGCTGAAGGCGAAACCATTCACAATATGCCGGGCGGCGTCGACTCAGACCAGGTCTACGCCGCGCTGTTGGTGGCCGACCAATACGGTCAGCGCTTCCTGCAGGAATGGGAATAACCCAGAGCAAAACACCCGGCATCAGCCGGGTGTTTTTTTATGTCTATCTGTCGAACGCGCCGCCTACTGACCGCGGAAACGGCAAGCACTCAGGCCGGACGCACGCCCAGCGTATGGCAGATGGCGTAGCTCATCTCGGCGCGGTTCAGGGTATAGAAGTGGAAGTCTTTTACCCCTTCCCGGCTTAAAATCTTCACCATGTCCATGGCGATATTCGCCCCCACCAACTGACGGGTTTCGGCGTCGTTATCCAGCCCTTCGAACATTTTCGACATCCACACCGGGATACGGACGTTGGTCATATCCGCAAACTTTTTCGCCTGTTTAAAGTTGGAGACCGGCAGGATACCCGGAATGATTTCCACGTCGATGCCCGCCGAAACGCAGCGATCGCGAAAACGCAGGTAGCTTTCCACATCGAAGAAGAACTGGGTGATCGCGCGGTTGGCGCCCGCCTCGACTTTACGCTTCAGGTTCAGCAAATCCGCCTGTGCGCTTTTCGCTTCCGGATGCACTTCAGGATACGCGGCGACAGAGATATCGAAATCGCCCACCTCTTTCAGCAGCGTCACCAGATCGGCGGCATACATATCCGGTTTACCGCTGCCCGGCGGCAGGTCGCCGCGCAGGGCGACGATATGGCGAATACCGTTGTTCCAGTAATCCTGAGCGATGGTACGCAGCTCATCACGAGTGGCATCGATACAGGTCAGGTGCGGCGCGGCTTCCAGACCGGTTCGCTCTTTAATGCCTTTGATGATGCTGTGGGTGCGATCGCGCTCGCCAGAGTTCGCGCCATAGGTTACCGAAACAAACTTCGGTTTCAGACTGCTCAGGCGATCGATGGATTTCCACAGGGTTTGCTCCATTTCACTGGTGCGCGGCGGAAAGAACTCAAAAGACACATTAATCTGGCCCTGGACTTCCGCCAGGCTCTGATTCAGGGCTTCCCGCTGATTGGCGTGAAAAAAGCTCATACCTTACCTCATCAATCGCATGTAATGGCTGTTATATTGCGAACTTCTATACGTTTAGACGTCCAGATGTAAAAATGACGGAAAAGCGCGCGGGCGTCAATAGAAAAATCTGCGTAAAGAGTGAGGAATAGGCCTCTAAAATGAAAAAAATTCATCTTCCGGCGCTTTGCCAGCCGAAAGAGCTCGCTCTGCAGTCAATATGGGGTAGCACGATGTTCAGCCTGAGACTAGCGAGTCGTCAGGTGATCATCCAGCAGTGAGAGCCATTGCTGCACGGATTCTGCCTGGTGAGGCGCATAGACCACGCCAAGGCTTAACGGCATGCTGTCGCCTTCAGCGACAGGACAGAACACCACCCCCTGACGCTGGATCGCGGAAAAGGACGCCGGCAGCAGGATCATGCCTTCGCCACGCGCAATTCGCGCCAGCAGTACATCATGTTCGGCAGGCTCCTCCACGTAAGCGGGGGAATAGCCAGCCCGGTCGAAAATACGTCGCGTGTAGTCAAAGAAATCGGGATTACGCTCGCGTTTAAACCAGAACAGCGGTCGGTGATTAAGCGCGCGTAGCGTTAACGCTGGGCTGGCGGCTTCCGGCCAGGAGGCAGGCAATGCCGCGATGAGCGGCTCCTGATACGGCAATGGATGCAGGTGCAGCCCTTCGGTATTCAGCGGCAGTGCGACCAGCGCCGCATCGAGTTTGCCTTTGCGCACCTGCTGAGCCAGCGCCGGCGAGGCGTGGCGAGTAATATGCAACGTGCGGGTATGTTTACTCAGCGCAGATTCAACGGCGGCGAAAATGCCCTGTTCAAAGGCGGTGGTCAATCCCAGACGCAAGGGCTGCGGCGAGTGAACGGAGAGCTCACTCAATGCCGCCAGCGTGCGCGCCTGGAGCGCCAGCATCGGCCGAATAATCTCCAGCACTTCTCTTCCCGCGTCGGTAAGGATCAAGCCTTTGCTGTGGCGCTGAAACAGCGTCACCCCCAGCTGCGCTTCCAGATGGCGGATATGGCGGGTCAGCGGCGGCTGCGAGATAAATAACCGCTGCGCCGCCCGGCTGATGTTATTTTCCTCCGCCACCACGGCAAAGGCGCGCAGCAGGCGAATATCCAGGGAATGTAATCGCGAAGTTGTCATACTGAAAAGGTATCACGAAAAGGGTATTACTCAAGTCCGGCACACTTCCCTACCCTTCCTCTCAACGCTTCATCACAGAGAGGAAAAAATGATGTCCAGCGAACGTTATATCACCGGTCAGGAAATGCTGCAGCGGGTGGATGGCCACGGCGGGGAAGCCGTCGTCGACAGCCTGCAGGATATCGCCCCCGATTTCGCCCGCTATCTGATTGAGTTCCCCTTCGGCGATATTTACGCCAGGCCAGGGCTCGACTTACGCAGCCGGGAAATCGCCACTATTGCCGCGCTCACCGCGCTGGGTAACGCCGCGCCGCAGCTGAAAGTACATATTGCCGCGGGATTAAATGTCGGTCTGACGCAAGAGGAGATTACGGAAGTGATCATGCAGATGGCGGTCTACGCCGGCTTCCCGGCGGCGCTCAACGGCCTGTTTGCCGCTAAAGCGGTTTTTGCGGCGCACTAACAAAAAAGACCAGGCAGCGCCTGGTCTTTTTCTCGGAACTACAGCAGCTGCGCCAGACGGTTAATATCCGACTGGATCGCCCCGGCGGTCACATCGCGCCCGGCGCCGGGTCCGCGGATCACCAGCGGGTTATCGCGATACCAGCGGCTTTCGATGGCGAACACGTTATCGCACGGCAGCAGCGCCGCCAGCGGGTGCTCTTCACGTACCGCTTCCACGCCGACGCGTGCTTTGCCGTTAGCATCAAAGCGCGCCACGTAGCGGAGCACCAGCCCCATTTCGCGGGCCGCCTCCAGGCGCTGCAGCATTTGCTCGTTCAGCTCTTCGCCATTTTCAAAGAAGTGATCGACCGACCCCTCTTCGCAGTGTGCAGGGACCAGTGATTCCACACGGACCTGATCCGGTTCGATGTCATAACCCGCTTCCCGCGCGAGGATCACCAGCTTACGCATCACATCCTTACCGGACAGATCGACGCGCGGATCCGGCTCGGTCAGCCCCTGCTGCCAGGCCTGGTCCACCAGGTCGGTGAACGGCACGGTGCCATCAAACTGCAGGAACAGCCAGGAGAGCGTTCCCGAGAAGATACCGCTCAGGCCGAGGATGGTATCGCCGCTGTCGATCAGATCGCGCACCGTATGGTTCACCGGCAAACCCGCGCCAACGGTAGCGTTATACAGCCAGTGACGACCCGTCTTCTCAAACGCGTCGTGGATCTGGCGATATTTATCACTGCTGCTGGCGCCCGCCAGCTTGTTGGCGCTGATCACATGGAAACCATGGCTGGCGAAATCAAGGTACTGGTCGGCCAGCTGTTCGCTGGCGGTGACGTCCAGCACCACTAAATCATCGTACGGATGCGCGCGCATCCACAGGAACAGCGACTCTTCATCCTGCTCCACCGCTTCATCGTTGAAGAAGGCCAGCGCCCGGCTGGCATCCAGCCCGTCGTAGTTCAGCAGGCTGCGTTTACTGTCGACTACGCCGGCGAGAACAAACTCGAAGCCAGTGCGCGCCGACAGCGTAGTTTGTTCACGGGCAAACAGCTCCAGCCAGCGGGAGCCAATGTTCCCTTTGCCGAACAGCATCAGGCCAATACGCTTCTCTGCACGAAACAAGGTCTGATGCAGACCCTGGATCAGGCTTTCCGTTGGTCCGGCGCGCAACACGGCTACCAGACTGATCCCCTCTTCGGACTGCCAGGTGAACTCCACCGGTTGCCCTTTCAGTTGCTGCCAGAAACGATGGCAGTGCAGTGGGTTACGGGTGACACCCGCGCCCACCATCGCCACCAGCGCCAGCTTCTGACGCAGACGCAGCTCGCCCGGCAGACCCGCTTCATCGAGCAGCTTCAGCGCGCTGTCGGCGACCTCGGAGGTATAGCAGAACTGCAGCAGCTTACGGTCGGCATGGACGCCAACGGCTAACGGGCGCAGCTGGGCGCGTTTGAGCAGGGCATCCAGCTCTTTATGCGCCAGTTTGAAATCATGGCTGGCCGGCACCTGGAACTCCACCAGACAGACGTCATCATGGCTGGTGACAATCCGCGCGCCGGTACCGGAGGCCAGCACGCGCTCAATGCGCGTAGAACCCTGTTCCGGCGTATAGCTGCAACGTAACTGCAGATCGATATCGCTGGCGGACACCGGCTGCAGCGTGCGGGCGTGGAGCACTGGAGCGGCCAGACGCGCCAGCTCGCTGGCTTCATCCAGACGCAGCAGCGGCAGCAGACAGGCATCTTTGACCTTACGCGGATCCGCGCTGTACACCC
The DNA here is from genome assembly GCF_000828055.2 of Klebsiella variicola. Classification (NCBI taxonomy): domain Bacteria; kingdom Pseudomonadati; phylum Pseudomonadota; class Gammaproteobacteria; order Enterobacterales; family Enterobacteriaceae; genus Klebsiella; species Klebsiella variicola. Next base: position 5,389,659 of record NZ_CP010523.2, read on the forward strand.
CGGCGACATCACTCCAGATGGTGACGCGAGAGGCGCCCGCCAGCGCGCCGATCTGCGTGGCGGAGTAGTCAGACCCGTTACGGCCCAGCAGGACGGTTTCCCCGGCCTGGTTGCGGGAGATAAAGCCGGTCACCACCAGACGCTTATTCGGATGTTGCGCCATCAGCTGTTGCAGCAGTGGATAAGATAATCCTTCATCCACCTGCGGCTGCGCGGCGCGTTCCGCACGCAGGAAAGCGCGAGCATCCAGCCAGGCCGCTTCCATACCCAGTTGGTTAAGGACCGCCGCCATCAGGCGTGCGGACCAGACTTCACCATGGCCGACTACTTCCGCATAAACCGCTTCGGTAACCCCGCCATCAAGCAGCCCTGCCAGACGCTCAAGGTCATGGATGAAGGCGGCGATCAACGTATCCGCCGCCGCCGGCTCCACCAGACCGCCAATCAGCTCGGTCTGATAACGGCGAAGCGACTGCTGAACCTGATGCGCAGCAAGGCGATCGCTCTGGCTAAGTTTAAGCCAGCTGATCAGCTGGTTGGTGGTGCTGCCAGCGGCGGAGACAACCATCATGTCGCCCGCCTGCGAATATTCCTTCATGATCCCCGCGACGCGCAGGTAACATTTCGCATCCGCTAAACTACTCCCACCAAATTTGTGCAGCTGACGACCCTTCGCCCCTGCCTGCGCAATCACACTCATTTTTATTCCTCGTTTGCTGCCCGGAAGCCATTTTCCAGGTCGGCAATTAAATCTTCACCATCTTCAATACCGGTTGAAATACGCAGAAGCGTTTCTGAAATTCCGGCGGCGGCACGCGCTTCAGGCGCCATGCCGGCATGCGTCATCGTTGCCGCATGGGAAATCAGGCTTTCAACGCCCCCCAGCGATTCCGCCAGTGTAAACAGCGACAGCCCGCTCAGGAAACGGCGCAGCGTCTGCTCGTCACCGTCCAGCTCGAAGCTTAACATTGCGCCAAAACCTTTTTGCTGACGCGCCGCAATTTCATGCCCCTGGTTTTCCGGCAGCGACGGATGATACAGCTTTTTCACCAGCGGCTGGGTTTTCAGATACTCAACAATCGCCAGGGCATTACGCTGCGCCACTTCCATACGCGGAGACAGCGTCCGCAGACCGCGCAGCAACAAATAGCTGTCGAAGGCGCCGCCGGTGACGCCAATATTATTCGCCCACCATGCCAGTTCGGTGACAGTCGCCGGATCGTTGGCAATCACCACCCCGGCCACCACATCGGAGTGGCCATTCAGGTATTTAGTACAGGAATGCAACACCAGATCGGCACCCAGCGCCAGCGGGTTTTGCAGCGCCGGGCTCAGGAAGGTGTTGTCCACCACGCTCACCGCGCCTGCCTCACGCGCCAGACCACAGATTTTCGCAATATCCACCACCCGCAGCAATGGATTACTTGGGCTTTCGACCAGCACCAGCTTCGGTTTTTCCGCCAACGCCGCCCGCAGCGCCTGCTCATCATTTTGATCGACGAACTGGACGCGATAACAGCCGCGCTTCGCCAGGCTGTCGAACAGACGGTAGCTGCCGCCGTAGCAGTCGTGCGGCGCCACCAGCAGATCGCCCGGCTTAAGGAACACCGTCGTCACCAGCAGGATCGCCGACATACCGGTATTGGTCAGCACCGCGCCGGCGCCACCTTCCAGCTCCGCTAAGGCGCGCTGCACCACATCACGCGTCGGGTTGCCGCGGCGGGAGTAGTCGTGGGCGCGAGGTTCATTAAAGCCGGTGAAGTTATAGGTACTGGAAAGGTGGATCGGCGGGACAACGCAACCGTACTGCTCGTCGTCATTTAAACCGCTACGCACTGCGATGGTGGCCTGTTTACGCGTCATGTTGGGAAGTTCCTGGGCTGAATCGGTGAAAAGTCAGGCTCCAGAGTAAACATTGTCACAATAGACGTCAATACATCTGGACATCTAAACTTCTTTGCGTATAGATTGAGCAAAGTGCAAATAGCCGTTAAAATTATATGCATTAGCGCACGTCGGTAGCGGCTTATCTCATGTTAGAAAGCGCGCTCATACGGTAAACTACGCGCAATTATAGCCCGGGCGGAATATTCTGGCCCTTCACTAATAAACAGAGGATTAAGGTATCTCATGGCTGAATGGAGCGGCGAATATATCAGCCCATACGCTGAGCACGGTAAGAAGAGTGAGCAAGTAAAGAAAATTACGGTTTCCATTCCTCTGAAGGTGTTAAAAATCCTCACCGATGAACGCACGCGTCGTCAGGTGAACAACCTGCGTCACGCGACCAACAGCGAGCTGCTGTGCGAAGCGTTCCTGCATGCCTTTACCGGACAACCGTTGCCTAACGATGAAGACCTGCGTAAAGAGCGCAGCGATGAGATCCCGGAAGCGGCGAAAGAGATTATGCGTGAACTGGGGATCGACCCGGATACGTGGGAATACTGAGTTGATAAAAAGGGCGGAAGCAATTTTCCGCCCTTTTTTGTGTCCCGCCCAGGCTGGCGAGAGGCACAAAAAAGCCGCCCTGAGGCGGCTTCTTCTGGCAACTTACTTGCTGCCCGGGATGCTGAAGCGCTTGTTGAAGCGGTCAACACGGCCACCGGTAGCAACATCACGCTGTTTGCCGGTGAAGAACGGGTGGCATTTACCGCACACGTCGAGGTTCAGGTCGTGACCAACGGTGGAACGGATTTTCATGACATTACCGCAAGAACAGGTAGCAGTAATTTCTTCGTATTTTGGGTGAATACCTTTTTTCATGGGAGAACCTCAGTTAAGGCCGCGTCGCTCTTCCAGCCCTAACGCCAGACACCACGCGATATTAATAATTTCCCGTCGTCTTCCACGCTGCTGACAGCGCGAAGCGTACGGTAATGGTCAATCTCCAATGCGGTATAAAGTGCATTGAAGGCGGCGAATCATACAGAATTTGACCAGCATATGCAAACTGATCCGCGCCGCCTTATCGTAATGTGTATACTATCCCGCCAGATTTCAAGTCAGGAAGATGACATGCCCGTCGCCCACGTTGCCCTACCCGTTCCGCTACCGCGCACCTTTGACTATCTGCTGCCTGATGGCATGACGGTCAAAGCGGGCTGTCGGGTGCGGGTGCCGTTCGGCAAACAGGAGCGGATCGGCATTGTCGCGGCGGTGAGCGAGCGCAGCGAGCTGCCGCTGGATGAACTCAAACCGGTCGCCGAAGCGCTGGACGACGAGCCGGTCTTCTCTGGCACCGTCTGGCGACTGCTGATGTGGGCGGCTGAGTATTACCATCATCCGATTGGCGATGTGCTGTTCCATGCGCTGCCCATTCTGCTGCGCCAGGGCAAACCCGCCAGCGCGACGCCGCTGTGGTACTGGTTCGCCACCGAGCAGGGGCAGGCTGTCGACCTCAACGGTCTGAAACGCTCCCCAAAGCAGCAGCAGGCGCTGGCGGCGCTGCGCCAGGGAAAGATCTGGCGTCATCAGGTTAGCGAACTGGAATTTAATGAAGCGGCGCTGCAGGCGCTGCGTGGCAAAGGGCTGGCGGAGCTGGCCTGTGAAGCGCCCGTCCTCACCGACTGGCGCAGCACGTATTCGGTTGCCGGCGAGCGCCTGCGTCTGAATACCGAACAGGCCACCGCCGTCGGAGCGATCCACAGCGCTGCCGATCGCTTCTCCGCCTGGCTACTGGCAGGCATCACAGGCTCAGGGAAAACGGAAGTCTACTTGAGCGTGCTGGAGAATGTACTGGCGCAGGGGCGCCAGGCGCTGGTGATGGTGCCGGAGATCGGCCTGACGCCGCAAACTATCGCCCGTTTTCGCCAGCGCTTTAATGCGCCGGTGGAAGTGCTGCACTCCGGACTCAATGACAGCGAACGTCTCTCGGCCTGGCTGAAGGCGAAAAACGGCGAAGCGGCCATTGTGATAGGCACTCGCTCCTCGCTGTTTACGCCGTTTAAAGATCTCGGCGTCATCGTCATCGACGAAGAGCATGACAGCTCCTACAAACAGCAGGAAGGCTGGCGCTACCACGCCCGCGACCTGGCGGTATGGCGCGCTCACAGCGAACAGATCCCGATTATTCTCGGCTCGGCGACGCCGGCGCTGGAGACCCTGCACAACGTCCGCCAGGGCAAATATCGGCAGTTAACCTTAAGCAAACGCGCGGGCAACGCGCGTCCAGCCCAGCAGCACGTGCTCGACCTGAAAGGACAGGTGCTGCAGGCGGGTCTGTCACCCGCGCTGATCAACCGCATGCGCCAGCATCTGCAGGCGGATAACCAGGTGATCCTGTTTCTTAACCGCCGCGGCTTTGCGCCGGCGCTGCTGTGCCACGACTGCGGCTGGATCGCGGAGTGCCCGCGCTGCGACAGCTACTATACGTTGCACCAGGCGCAGCACCATCTGCGCTGCCACCACTGCGACAGTCAGCGCCCTATCCCGCGCCAGTGCCCTTCCTGCGGTTCCACACATCTGGTGCCGGTGGGTATCGGCACCGAGCAACTGGAGCAGTCCCTGACGCCGCTGTTCCCTGGCGTGCCTATCTCGCGTATCGACCGCGATACCACCAGCCGTAAAGGGGCACTTGAGGAACATCTCGCCGCAGTCCACCGCGGCGGCGCGCGCATTTTGATCGGCACCCAAATGCTGGCCAAAGGCCACCACTTTCCGGACGTGACCCTCGTCTCCCTGCTGGACGTCGACGGGGCGCTATTTTCCGCTGATTTCCGCTCCGCAGAGCGTTTCGCTCAGCTCTATACCCAGGTCTCCGGACGAGCGGGCCGGGCAGGAAAACAGGGCGAAGTGATCCTGCAAACCCACCATCCGGAGCATCCTCTGCTGCAGACCCTGCTGTATAAAGGCTACGACGCCTTTGCCGAGCAGGCGCTGGCCGAACGCCAGACGATGCAGCTACCGCCGTGGACCAGTCACGTGTTGATACGTGCTGAAGACCATAACAACCAGCAGGCGCCGCTGTTTTTACAGCAGTTACGTAATCTCTTGCAGGCCAGCCCGCTGGCCGACGATAAACTGTGGGTGCTCGGTCCGGTTCCGGCGCTGGCGCCGAAGCGCGGCGGCCGCTGGCGCTGGCAAATATTGCTGCAGCACCCTTCGCGGGTGCGCCTGCAGCACATCGTCAGCGGTACGCTGGCGTTAATCAATACGCTACCGGAGGCGAGAAAAGTGAAATGGGTGCTGGATGTCGATCCTATTGAAGGGTAAGGCTTCTCTTGCGAGCCGGATCGAAAAATTCAACAAGCATCACGTTTTTCATGAAAATTCTGTAACTCACTGCCGCGACTATCTGATAAAAATGATGCAGCAGTTAGCGCGCAAGGGAAATGTCAGCGCCATTCAGCGAGGAGAAACCAGGTGAAGCCCAAAAAACAAGTGGTTGCCGCCACCATGAAAGACGTCGCCCTCAAGGCAAACGTTTCCACGGCAACCGTGTCCCGAGCGTTGATGAACCCTGATAAGGTGTCGCAAGCCACCCGTAACCGGGTCGAGCAGGCGGCGCTGGAAGTCGGCTATTTACCCCAGTCGCTCGGGCGAAATATGAAGCGCAACGAATCGCGGACGATCCTCGTGATCGTGCCGGATATCTGCGATCCCTTTTTTAGTGAAGTCATCCGCGGAATTGAAGTCACGGCCGCCGAGCACGGCTATCTGGTGTTAATCGGCGATTGCGCCCACCAGAACCAGAAAGAAAAAACCTTTATCGACCTTATTATCACCAAGCAGATCGACGGTATGGTGCTGCTCAGCTCGCGCCTGCCGTTCGACGCCAGCGTGGAAGAGCAGCGCAATTTGCCGCCGATGGTCATGTCGAACGAATTCGCGCCGGAGCTGGAGTTACCCACCGTCCACATCGATAACCTGACGGCGGCCTTTAACGCGGTGAACTATCTCCACGAACTGGGACACCAGCGTATTGGCTGTATAGCTGGCCCGGAAGATATGCCGCTGTGCCATTATCGTCTGCAGGGTTACGTGCAGGCGCTGCGTCGCAGTGGCATCACCGTCGATCCGCACTATATCGCTCGCGGCAACTTTACTTTCGAAGCCGGCGCCAATGCGCTGGAGCAGCTGCTGTCACAGCCGGTGCCGCCCACCGCGGTCTTCTGCCATAGTGATGTGATGGCGCTGGGCGCCTTGTCGCTGGCGAAACGCCGCGGCCTGAAGGTGCCGGACGACCTGTCGATTGTCGGCTTCGATAACATCGCGTTGTCTGAATTTTGCGATCCGCCGTTGACTACCGTTTCACAGCCGCGTTTTGATATCGGCCGTGAAGGAATGCTGCTATTACTTGAGCAAATGCAGGGTCATAATGTGAACAGCGGCTCGCGTCTGCTCGATTGCGAACTGATCGTTCGCGGCAGTACGCAAAAAATCAGACGATAACCATCAGGCTTTCGGGCCTGCTCTTCTGGTCAAAGGCCCGCCGCTTAAGTAACATGGCGGGCTGACGAACAAATATAAGACAGCGAAACGATAGTGGCACAACGAGATTATGTACGCCGCAGCCAACCGGCTTCTTCGCGGCGCAAAAAGAGCACTACCCGAAGCTCAAGGAATAAGCAAAGCAGCCTTCCGGCGATTTCACCGGCGATGGTGGCGATCGCGGCGGCGGTGCTGGTGGCCTTTATCGGTGGACTTTATTTCATTACGCACCATAAGAAAGAAGAAGCGGAAGCGATGCAAAATCGCCAGGCCGCCGGTAACGGCTTGCCGCCAAAACCGGAAGAGCGCTGGCGCTATATCAAAGAGCTGGAAAGCCGCCAGCCTGGCGTCCGCGCGCCGACCGAACCGACCGCCGGTGGCGAGGTGATGAAACCGGAACAGCTGACCGACGAGCAGCGCCAGCTGCTCGCCCAGATGCAGGCCGATATGCGCCAGCAGCCGACCCAGCTGACCGAAGTGCCGTGGAACGAACAAACCCCGGCACAGCGCCAGCAGACGCTGCAGCGTCAGCGTTTAGCACAGCAGCAACAGCAGGCGCAACAGCAGCAGTGGGCGCAAACTCAGCCGCAGGCCGTGCAGCAGCAGCCGCGCGTCCAGCAGCCGAAGCCGGTGCAACAGCAACAGCCGAAGCAGACCGCGTCGAACCAGCAGCCGTACCAGGATCTGCTGCAGACGCCGGCGCATACCAATACCACGCAGCCACGTACGCAGGCCGCCGCGCCGGTAACCCGCGTGGAGGAAGCGCCGAAAGCCGCCGAGAAGAAAGACGATCGTAGCTGGATGATCCAGTGTGGCTCCTTTAAAGGCGCCGAGCAGGCCGAAACCGTCCGCGCTCAGCTGGCTTTTGAAGGGTTTGCTTCACATATCACCACCAACAACGGCTGGAACCGCGTAGTCATTGGCCCGCTGAAAGGCAAAGAAAGCGCCAACGAGATGATCACCCGTCTGAAGATGGCCGGACACGCGAACTGCATTCGTCTCGCCGCCAGGGGTTGAAACCCTCAAAATCCCCCCCATCTATAATTGCATTCGGCCCCGCGGACAGCGCGGGGCCCCTGTTCCGCTTTTGCAACCAAGGGGTCTGCTCGTGACTACAATTGTAAGTGTTCGCCGTAACGGCCATGTTGTTATTGCCGGTGATGGCCAGGCCACGCTGGGCAACACCGTGATGAAGGGCAACGTGAAGAAAGTGCGTCGTCTGTATAACGACAAAGTGATTGCCGGTTTTGCTGGCGGCACCGCTGACGCCTTCACGCTGTTCGAACTGTTTGAACGTAAACTGGAAATGCACCAGGGCCATCTGGTGAAGGCCGCCGTTGAGCTGGCCAAAGACTGGCGAACCGATCGGATGTTGCGCAAGCTGGAAGCGCTGCTGGCCGTCGCGGACGAAAACGCGTCGCTTATCATCACCGGTAACGGCGACGTGGTACAGCCAGAAAACGATTTGATTGCTATCGGCTCCGGCGGTCCTTACGCCCAGGCCGCGGCCCGCGCGCTGTTGGAAAACACCGATATGGGCGCGCGCGACATCGCCGAGAAAGCGTTGGATATTGCAGGTGATATCTGCATCTATACCAACCATTTCCACACCATCGAAGAATTACCTTCTAAAGCGTAAGGATCTCCCATGTCTGAAATGACCCCACGCGAAATTGTCAGCGAACTGGACAAACACATTATCGGCCAGGACGCCGCCAAGCGTTCTGTTGCTATCGCCCTGCGTAACCGCTGGCGCCGGATGCAGCTTAACGAAGAGCTGCGTCATGAAGTCACGCCGAAAAACATTCTGATGATCGGCCCAACCGGCGTCGGTAAAACCGAGATTGCCCGTCGTCTGGCGAAACTGGCCAACGCGCCGTTTATTAAAGTTGAAGCGACCAAGTTCACCGAAGTGGGCTATGTTGGTAAAGAAGTGGACTCGATCATCCGCGATCTGACCGATGCGGCGATCAAAATGGTTCGCATGCAGTCCATCGATAAAAACCGTTACCGCGCGGAAGAGCTGGCGGAAGAGCGCGTGCTTGACGTGCTGATCCCACCGGCGAAAAACAACTGGGGCCAGGCTGAACAGCCGCAGGAACCCTCTGCTGCGCGCCAGGCGTTCCGCAAGAAACTGCGTGAAGGCCAGCTGGACGATAAAGAGATTGAAATCGATCTCGCTGCGGCGCCGATGGGCGTTGAAATCATGTCCCCTCCGGGCATGGAAGAGATGACCAGCCAGCTGCAGTCCATGTTCCAGAACCTCGGCGGTCAGAAGCAGAAACCGCGTAAGCTGAAAATCAAAGACGCGATGAAGCTGCTGATTGAAGAAGAAGCGGCCAAGCTGGTCAACCCGGAAGAGCTGAAGCAGGAAGCCATCGACGCTGTAGAACAGCACGGTATCGTCTTTATCGACGAAATCGACAAAATCTGTAAGCGCGGCGGCAACTCCTCCGGCCCGGACGTGTCTCGCGAAGGCGTACAGCGCGACCTGCTGCCGCTGGTTGAAGGCTGCACCGTCTCCACCAAGCACGGGATGGTTAAGACCGACCACATTCTGTTTATCGCCTCCGGCGCGTTCCAGGTGGCCAGTCCGTCCGATCTGATCCCTGAGCTGCAGGGGCGTCTGCCGATCCGCGTTGAGCTGAAAGCGCTGACCACCCATGACTTCGAGCGCATCCTGACCGAGCCGAATGCCTCCATCACCGTGCAGTACAAAGCGCTGATGGCGACCGAAGGGGTGAATATCGAATTCACCGAAGACGGTATCAAGCGTATCGCCCAGGCCGCGTGGCAGGTAAACGAAACCACCGAGAACATCGGTGCGCGTCGCCTGCATACCGTGCTGGAGCGTCTGGTGGAAGATATTTCCTATGATGCCAGCGAGATGAACGGCCAGACCGTCATTATCGATGCCGAATATGTGAGTAAACACCTGGATGTTCTGGTGGCAGATGAAGATCTGAGCCGTTTTATCCTATAATCCGGTGCAATGCATTTTCATCACTGTTGATGGGGGCTATAGCCCCCATTTTTATTGGCTAAAATAACTATGACTGATATCAGCCGTTCTCGGGCATGGCTGGAAAGCCTGCGTCCTAAAACGTTACCGCTGGCGTTTGCCGCGATTATTGTTGGCACCACCCTTGCCTGGCAGCAGGGCCATTTTGATCCCTGGGTTGCTCTGCTGGCGCTGATCACCGCTGGCTTGCTGCAAATTCTTTCTAACCTGGCGAATGACTATGGCGACGCAGTCAAAGGGAGCGATAAACCCGATCGCATCGGGCCGCTGCGCGGCATGCAGAAAGGGGTGATTACCCCCCAGCAGATGAAGCGCGCTCTCATCGTCACCGTCGCGCTGATCTGTCTGTTTGGTCTGGCGCTGCTGTGCGCCGCCTGGCAGAGCGTCGGCGACTTCATCGGCTTCCTCGCCCTGGGAGGCCTGTCTATCGTGGCCGCCATCACCTACACGGTGGGCACCCGCCCCTATGGATATATTGGTCTGGGTGATATCTCAGTACTCGTTTTCTTCGGTTGGCTGAGCGTCCTCGGCAGCTGGTATCTGCAAGCCCATAATGTGGAAGCGGCCATTTTTCTGCCGGCGACAGCCTGCGGTCTGCTGGCGACCGCCGTGCTGAACATCAATAATCTGCGCGATATCGACAGCGACCGGCAGAACGGGAAGAACACCCTCGCCGTGCGCCTGGGCCCGGTCAATGCCCGCCGCTATCATGCCTGCCTGCTGCTCGGCGCCCTGCTGTGTCTGGCGCTATTTAACCTGCTGGCGCTGCATTCAGCCTGGGGCTGGCTGTTTATTCTCGCCACCCCGCTGCTGGTGAAACAGGCGCGCTACGTCCTGCGCGAATCCGATCCGCTGGCGATGCGGCCAATGCTCGAAAAGACGGTTAAAGGGGCCTTACTGACCAACCTGCTGTTTGTCATCGGAATTATTGCCAGTAAGCTGATGGCTTAACTGACAAATATCAATTAACAATTGATGATTTTGCCAACAATGGGATTCGCGGGATATACTAAAAACTCTCGCAGCAACTGAACGTTAAGCCTATGAAATACGATACTTCCGAGCTTTGTGACATCTACCAGGAAGATGTCAACGTCGTGGAACCGCTGTTCTCTAACTTTGGAGGACGGTCGTCGTTTGGTGGACAAATCATTACGGTAAAATGTTTCGAGGATAACGGGTTGCTCTATGATCTGCTCGAGCAGAACGGCCGTGGTCATATTCTCCTGATCGACGGCGGCGGCTCAGTACGACGCGCGTTAATTGACGCCGACCTGGCGCGTCTGGCCGTACAGAATGAATGGGAAGGGTTAGTGGTCTATGGCGCGGTGCGCCAGGTTGACGACCTTGAGGAGCTGGACATCGGCATCCAGGCGCTGGCGGCTATTCCGGTCGGCGCGGCTGGCGAAGGCATCGGCGAAAGCGACGTGCGCGTCAATTTCGGCGGGGTGACCTTCTTCTCCGGCGACCATCTGTATGCCGATAACACCGGGATGATCCTGTCGGAAGACCCGCTGGATATCGAATAAACCCTCCGCCATAAAAAAGGCCTTCTCCATGAGAAGGCCTTTTGTTTATCCGACGCGCAACTTAGTACAGTTTCTTCGCGCAATCCAGCCAGTCGTTCTTGAACGGACGCTTCATGTTCTCGATGGCATCGATGATGTCGTGGTGCACCAGCTTCTCGTTCTGGATGCCGACGCAACGGCCGCCATGGCCTTGCAGCAGCAGCTCAATTGCATAGGCGCCCATGCGGGAAGCCAGGATGCGGTCGTAAGGAACCGGGGAACCGCCGCGTTGAATGTGGCCGAGGACGGTGGCGCGAGTTTCACGCCCGGTTTCTTTCTCGATGTAGCTTGCCAGCTCGTCAACGTCGCACATGTGCTCGGTGATCGCCACGATAGCGTGTTTCTTACCTTTCGCGATACCGGCTTTGATTTCGGCCACCAGATCGTCACGGGTGTATTCCACTTCCGGCACCATGATGAACTCACAGCCGCCGGCAATCGCCGCCGCCAGGGTCAGGTCGCCGCAGTAACGGCCCATCACTTCCACCACGGAGATACGCTGGTGTGAAGAAGAGGTGTCGCGCAGGCGGTCAATCGCTTCCACCACGGTGCTCAGGGCGGTGAAAAAGCCGATGGTGTAGTCAGTGCCTTTGATATCGTTGTCGATGGTGCCAGGCAGGCCGATGCACGGGAAGCCCATCTCGGTCAGGCGCATTGCGCCCATATAGGACCCGTCACCACCGATAACCACCAGCGCATCCAGGCCGCGCTTCTTCATGTTTTCGATAGCCACAGCGCGAATGTGTTCTTCGCGGAATTCCGGGAAGCGAGCGGAGCCCAGGAAGGTGCCGCCGCGGTTGATCATGTCGGAAACGCTGTAACGGTCGAGCTGAACCATACGGTCTTCATACAATCCGAGGTAACCGTCATAGATTCCAAAAACTTCCAGACCTTCCGTTAATGCCGCGCGCACCACGCCACGAATTGCTGCGTTCATGCCCGGCGCATCACCGCCACTTGTCAACACACCGATTTTCTTAATCATGACTACCTCTGAACTTAGGAAGCAAAAAATAATTCTGTTGCCTGAAGCGCTCCCTCACCAGGAGTGCACGACGCTAATGACAATAGTATATCAAACGCCTCAAGCTGAATTGATTCAGGTCAGACCAAACGGCGGTAATTTATACAAAAAATGCCGATCTGCCCCACATTTTTACATCGAGTTTACAGACTATAACCTAACGCTCAAAAAAGCCCTGCTGCGCCGCTGGCACCACAGAACTGGGATCCTGATGGATAATGACATCGGAACCCGGGAAACGGCGCAGAATCGCCTGCTCCACCTGGTCTGCAATCACGTGGGCTTGCACCAGCGGGAGGTTATCTTCCATTTCCAAATGAATCTGAATAAAGCGGGTCGGCCCTGACTGCCGCGTTCGTAGATCGTGCGCCCCGCGGATGCCGGGCCATGCGGTCACGATGGTGATAATGTCCTGACGCTCCTCGTCAGGCAAGGCGCGGTCGAGTAGTGACTGAACCGCCTCATAGCCCATCCGCAGCGCGCTATATAAAATATAGATGCCAATTCCTAAGGCAAACAACGCATCGGCGCGATGCCAGCCGTACCAGGAAAGGCCCAGCGCCACCAGAATAGCGCCGTTCATCATAACATCAGACTGATAATGAAGCATATCCGCCCGCACCGCCTGGCTCTGGGTTTTTCGCACCACCCAGCGCTGGAAGGTCACCAGCGCCAGCGTGCTGAACAGGGCGATCAACGTGACGACGACCCCGACGCCAGCGGCCTGCAGCGGCTCCGGACGCACCAGGTGCTGGATGCCGGTGAGAAACAGAAACAACGCCGAGCCGGAGATAAACATGCTTTGCGCCAGCGCCGCCAGCGATTCCGCTTTGCCGTGGCCAAAGGTATGCTCTTCATCAGCAGGTTGCAGCGAATAGCGAACCACCAGCAGGTTGGTCAGCGAGGCGGCAATATCCACCAGCGAATCCACCAGCGCAGCCAGAATACTGACTGAACCGGTATACCACCACGCAAAAATTTTGATCAAAAGTAACGCGGAGGCCATGGCCGTCGCGGCGATAGCGGCGCGGCTGACCAACCGGCCATAAGATTGATTCATATAGGCTCCTTCTCCTGCAATGCGCTTAGTATAACCTGAACTTGTGACGCTCACGGGATACGCGAAGAAGTTGATTTGCCGAAAAAAGGGCAAAAAAAACCCCCACATCATGTGGGGGAAGACAGGGATGGTGTCTATGGCAAGGAAAACAGGGTTTGTTACTGGGGTTGCAGGGTGTTGCTACTACTCGAAAGCATCATTGCTGAGCCTTTCTGCATCCTTGCAACCTCACGCAACTGATCCATACGTTGCTGGTGCTTAGCATTTAAAACCGCTTGCTGCTCTGGCGTAAGCAGGTGATACATCTGGTTGCGGACCTTAGCCATCTCGACCTGGCGAGCAACCTGTTCCTGCGCCATCTTTTCTGCCTGAGCGCGCACAGCGTTTTCATCAAAATTTTCTGCGGTGACAAGGCGATGCATTGTCTCCATTTCGCTAACATTAACGGGGAGCCTGTCGTGGCGTGCCCGTTGCATAAGATCCCGTAACTGCTGACGTTGCTGCTCGGTTAAACTTATGCCGTCAAACATATGGCTCTGGCTACCGCGCTGTCCCCCTTCGTCTCCGGGGAGCCAGTTAACGCTGGTAACGACTTCAGCGGCCTGGCTATATGCACTTAGCGCCAGCGTTGAGGCCATGACGGCAGCGATAACATTGCGCATCACATACTCCCAAAACGTTTGTGTCGCGATTCAACGAGAGACAGTCTACGATTCAGGCTGCAAACATGCGTCAGGGGGTGTAAAACAACGTAAAGTCATGGATTAGCGGGCCTTGATGACGTAATTTCTGCCTCGGAGGTATTTAAAAGATGAATAAAATCCTGTTAGTTGATGATGACCGGGAGCTCACCTCCCTGTTAAAAGAGCTGCTCGATATGGAAGGTTTTAACGTGCTGGTGGCCCATGATGGGGAACAGGCGCTGGCCCTTCTGGACGACAGCGTTGATTTATTGCTGCTCGACGTAATGATGCCGAAGAAAAACGGTATTGATACGCTGAAAGAGCTGCGTCAGACACACCAGACCCCGGTTATCATGCTAACAGCGCGCGGAAGCGAGCTGGATCGCGTTCTCGGCCTTGAGCTGGGCGCGGATGACTATTTGCCTAAGCCGTTCAACGATCGTGAACTGGTGGCCCGTATACGCGCGATTCTGCGCCGTTCCCACTGGAGCGAGCAGCAGCAGACGACCGAAGCCGGATCGCCAACGCTGGAAGTGGATGCCTTAAGCCTCAATCCGGGCCGTCAGGAAGCCAATTTCGATGGCCAGACGCTGGAGCTCACCGGTACCGAATTCACCCTGCTCTATCTGTTAGCGCAACATCTCGGCCAGGTGGTGTCGCGTGAACATTTAAGCCAGGAAGTGTTAGGCAAGCGCCTGACGCCGTTCGACCGCGCCATCGATATGCATATTTCCAACCTGCGGCGTAAGCTGCCGGAGCGCAAAGATGGCCATCCGTGGTTTAAAACGCTGCGTGGCCGCGGGTATCTGATGGTTTCCGCTTCATGATTGGAAGTTTGACTGCACGCATCTTCGCCATCTTCTGGCTCACGCTGGCGCTGGTGTTGATGCTGGTGCTGATGTTGCCCAAACTGGATTCCCGGCAGATGACCGAGCTGCTGGAAAGCGAGCAGCGTCAGGGCATCATGATCGAGCAGCACGTCGAGGCCGAGCTGGCCAACGATCCGCCAAACGACCTGATGTGGTGGCGCCGTCTGTTTCGCGCCATCGATAAATGGGCGCCGCCGGGACAACGCCTGCTGCTGGTGACCAGCGAAGGCCGCGTGATCGGCGCAGAACGCAACGAGATGCAGATCATTCGTAACTTTATCGGCCAGGCCGATAATGCCGATCATCCGCAGAAAAAACGCTATGGCCGCCTGGAAATGGTGGGCCCGTTTTCCGTCAGGGACGGTGAGGATAACTATCAGCTCTATCTGATTCGTCCCGCCAGCACCTCACAATCCGACTTTATCAACCTGCTGTTTGATCGACCATTGCTGCTGCTTATCGTCACGATGCTGGTCAGCGCCCCGCTGCTGCTGTGGCTGGCGTGGAGCCTGGCGAAACCGGCGCGTAAGCTGAAAAACGCCGCCGACGAAGTCGCCCAGGGCAACCTGCGCCAGCATCCGGAGCTGGAAGCCGGGCCGCAGGAGTTCTTAGCCGCTGGCGCCAGCTTTAACCAGATGGTGACCGCGCTGGAGCGGATGATGACCAGCCAGCAGCGGCTGCTGTCGGATATCTCGCATGAGCTGCGCACACCACTTACGCGCCTGCAGTTGGGCACCGCCCTGCTGCGTCGCCGCAGCGGTGAGAGCAAGGAGCTGGAGCGCATCGAAACCGAGGCGCACCGGCTGGACAGCATGATCAACGACCTGCTGGTGATGTCGCGCAATCAGGCCAAAAATGCCCTGGTCAGCGAGACGGTGAAAGCCAATCAGCTGTGGGGCGAAGTGCTGGACAACGCGGCGTTTGAAGCCGAGCAGATGGGTAAATCTTTCACCGTTGAATATCCGCCGGGCCCCTGGCCGCTGTACGGTAACCCTAATGCGCTGGAAAGCGCGCTGGAGAATATCGTCCGCAACGCCCTGCGCTACTCGCACACGAAGATTTCCGTCAGCTTCTCGGTGGATAAAGACGGGATTACGGTTAACGTCGACGACGACGGCCCGGGCGTCAGCCCGGAGGATCGCGAACAGATTTTCCGGCCATTCTACCGGACCGACGAGGCGCGCGACCGCGAGTCCGGCGGCACCGGTCTGGGGCTGGCGATTGTCGAAACCGCTATTCAGCAACACCGCGGTTGGGTGAAGGCCGACGACAGCCCGCTGGGTGGTTTACGCTTAACCCTTTGGCTGCCGCTGTATAAGCGCACCTGACTCTGTCCCGGCTTGCGCTGCGCTAAGCCGGGAACATCCCCGAAAATACTCAATATGGGGGAATTATTTCCCCCACAATCTCCGCGAACTATCCTCGATCTTACCGCTTAAACGCCGCTTCTGCAGCGTTCGGCTCCAGCTCACCGACAGGCCCGCAGCCGACAATAAACGATGATACTGATCATCATCAAACGGCATCTGCCAGGCAATCGCCCCGGCCTCATGGACACTGACATCGCTCAGCCGGGAAACCAGTTCGAGGGGCGCATCGCTGGAGACTTGCCCCCCGGCAATCACCCGATACAACCAGCCGGTCTTCCCGCTGTTTTGCACCAGCTGCGCCATATCACCGATCGCAAAATGAAAGTTGAGCTTGAAGCACGGCGATCGCGGCTGGGTGACCTGGATCAGCGCCTCGCCCCAGCGAAAGATATCGCCGATATAAACATTTTGCTCGGTAAGCCCGGTGGTGGAGAGGTTTTCGCCGAACGCCGGCGCGCAGAAGCGCTCGGCCTGCTGGGGGAATTCACGCATCCAGTCGGCATAGTGTTCGCGCGGATAGTGGCACAGCGCGCGGTCCGGCCCGCCGTGTATTTTCTTCTCCGCCTGCTCATCCCCATCGAGGCCGAGATCGCCGAGCTGCAATTCGCCATCGACCTGGATTTTGCCGATCGCGCTGGGGCGACTGCCCGCGTAGTCCCTGATTTTGCCGACAAAGACATTCACCGGATAATGCATGGCTGCTCTCCTTGCTACAGATATAAAAAAAGCGAGTCATCAGACTCGCTTCTCTCTTAGCGCAATGCAACCTTATTTTTTAGCGGCAAAACGCGCTGCAGCTTCGTCCCAGTTCACTACGTCCCAGAAGGCTTTGATGTAGTCCGGACGACGGTTCTGGAATTTCAGGTAATAAGCGTGTTCCCACACGTCCAGACCCAGGATCGGGAAGCCGGAAGCGCCGGAAATGGCTTCGCCCATCAGCGGGGAATCCTGGTTGGCGGTGGAGACAACGGCCAGTTTGTCACCTTTCAGGACCAGCCACGCCCAGCCAGAGCCGAAACGGGTCGCAGCGGCTTTTTCGAATTCCGCTTTGAAATTGTCTACAGAGCCGAAATCGCGCTCGATAGCCGCTTTCAGGTCGCCCTGCAGGGTGGTGCCGGTTTTCAGGCCTTTCCAGAACAGGCTGTGGTTAGCGTGGCCGCCCGCGTTGTTACGCAGTACGGTCTTTTTGTCAGCCGGCAGCTGATCCAGCTTGGTGATCAGCTCTTCAGCGGACAGGTTAGCGAACTCCGGCAGGCTTTCCAGCGCGGCGTTGGCATTGTTCACGTAGGTCTGATGGTGTTTAGTGTGATGGATCTCCATCGTCTGCTTGTCGAAGTGCGGTTCCAGAGCATCGTAAGCGTACGGCAGGGATGGCAGGGTATAGCTCATAATCATCTCCATTATTGTCGAGCGGCTCAAGTGTTAACGCCGCGTAAGCAGTTTGTCCATTATAGTTAATTAAATGGTATTGAAAATGCTTATCAATGCCGTATTTTTCATATGGATATAACCAGAAGAAATACCCGTCATTTTGTGATGTAGAACAACTAATTAAGCCCATGGTTGCCAGGGTTCGCCATCCTGTGGCAACGGCTTGAAGGCGGCCAAAGCGGCTAATTTTTACACTCATCACATCGGAAGCCGCCGTCTCCGATAAAAAAAGATGAGGATAAAATCAATGAACCACGCGATTACGATGGGTATTTTTTGGCATTTGATAGGGGCCGCCAGTGCCGCCTGTTTCTATGCCCCGTTCAAAAAAGTAAAACACTGGTCGTGGGAAACCATGTGGTCGGTTGGAGGGATCGTCTCCTGGCTGATCCTGCCCTGGGCCATCAGCGCCACGCTGTTACCCGACTTCTGGGCCTACTACCGCTCCTTTAACGCCTCCACGCTGCTGCCGGTCTTCCTGTTCGGCGCTATGTGGGGCATTGGTAATATCAACTATGGCCTGACCATGCGCTATCTTGGCATGTCGATGGGGATTGGCATCGCCATTGGCATCACGCTGATTGTCGGCACGCTGATGACGCCGATTATTAACGGTCAGTTTTCGGTGCTGATGCACACCCAGGGCGGTCAAATGACGCTGCTCGGCGTGCTGGTGGCGGTACTTGGCGTCGGCATCGTCACCCGCGCGGGCCAGCTGAAAGAGCGCAAAATGGGCATCAAAGCCGAAGAGTTCAATCTGAAGAAAGGGCTTCTGCTGGCGGTGATGTGCGGCATCTTCTCGGCAGGGATGTCGTTCGCGATGAACGCCGCCAAACCGATGCATGACGCCGCCGCAGCGCTCGGCGTCGACCCGCTGTACGCGGCGCTGCCAAGCTACGTAGTCATTATGGGCGGCGGGGCGCTGGTCAACCTCGGCTTCTGCTTTATTCGTCTGGCGAAAGTGAAGAACCTGTCAGTCAAAGCCGATTTCTCGCTGGCCAAACCGCTCATCATCAGCAACCTTCTGCTCTCCGCCCTCGGCGGCCTGATGTGGTATCTCCAGTTCTTCTTCTATGCCTGGGGCCACGCCAGCATTCCGACGCAGTATGACTATATGAGCTGGATGCTGCACATGAGTTTCTACGTGCTGTGCGGCGGTCTGGTGGGTCTGGTGCTGAAGGAGTGGAACAACGCCGGTCGTCGTCCGGTGAGCGTCCTGAGCCTCGGCTGCGTGGTGATCATCATCGCCGCCAATATCGTCGGCCTGGGAATGGCCAGTTAACCACCGGGTCATCAGCCAGACAACGACGGTCTTCAGGCGGCGGCGCGACTGCGCTGCCGCCACTGCCCCGGCGACATGCCGATTTCCCGGCTAAAAACCACCGAAAAGTAGTTACTGTCCTCAAAGCCGCACTGCATGGCGATATCGCCGATTAAGCGCTCGGTATGCTGCAGCAGATACTGCGCATGGCAGATCCGCAGCTGGCGTAAATAGTGATTGATGGTCATCCCGGTTTGCTGGCGAAACTGCTGGCGAAGCGCCCGCTCGCTGCCGCCCTCCTGCTCGCAGAAACGCTCCAGAACAAAGGGGCGGCTGAGGCTGGCCGCCAGCGCGGCCAGCAGTTTGTCCAGCAGCGCTTCGCGCTGCGTCGCCGCGGGATCATCCGTCGCGTAGCGATGGCGCTGCAACGTCAGCGCCAGCTGGGCAAAAAGCAGTTCGGCCATCGCATTTCCCTGCGCGTCGCGCCGGGCGCACTCATGCTCAAGCTGGCTAATCACCTGGCGCGCCTGCGCCATACCTGTGCTGCCCATGCGCCAGTGGGGCTTCCACGGCGTGCCAAAGAGGCCAGGGATCGTCCCCGCCCAGTCAAAATTGAGCTGCAGCCGCTCCGGGCAATAGATGATGTTCTGCAGGACTAAATCATTAACCGAAGCATAGGAGTGTTTATCTTCGGCGCGAATATAGAACAGATCGCCGCGGGTAATGCGCCAGGGGCGATCGTTAAGGACGTGCAGCCCGTTGCCGCGCCACACCAGCACCAGCTCGCAGAACTCGTGGGTATGCTCGGCAAAAACATTTTGCGGGTAGCGGTCAGCCACCGCCACTGCCTGCGTGGCGGAAGGGAAAAACTCCTCTTTACGTAGAATCAGACCGGCCACGGCTCACACTCCAAACGCGGATAAGGGCGCATTATTCGCGTTTTTAGCCCGCAATACGTTGACTCTTCTCGCGTTACTGAAGAATGGCGTCGCGGCCCTGGCGGATATCGCGCGGCGACCAGTCAAATTCGCGGCGAAAAAGCGTCGAAAAGTGGTTACTGTCGCCGAAGCCGCAGCGAAAAGCGATATCAGTCACGCTTTCATCGCTGTGGCGCAGCAGATGCCGGGCCTTCATCAGGCGCACCCGATTAAGATAGCGCTGCGGCGTCAGGCCGGTCTGCTGCTTCAGCTGGCGGTGCAGGGTACGCAGCGACAGCGAAAACTGCGCCGCCACCTCCTCCCAGCAGATCTCCTGGGCAAAATGATCTTCCAGCCAGGCCAGCAGCTGATTCAGCCGCGCATCATTGTTGGTAGCCTCTTCCGCAAGACTGCTTTTACGCAACAGCACCAGCAGCTGCATAAACAGGATCTCACGACTGGCGACGGCATGAGTATCCGTTTCGCTCCCCATGGCCTCCATCTGCGCCACGATATGCCGAACCTGCTGCAGGACCGTCTGGTTCACCCGCCAGTGCGATGGGTAGTTCCCCTCCTGCTCCTGGGGCAGCAGTTGGCTGACCCCGGCGAGAAAACGAAACGCATCCGGCGCGCGATAGAGCACGTTGGTCAGACACAGGTTATCCGTATGCTCGTACAGATGCCGGTCGTGATCGCGGATAAAACAGACCGAACCGCCGCCAATGGTATAGGGCTGACCATTGAAGACGTGAATACCCGTGCCCTGCTCCACGATGACAATTTCATGGAAATCATGGTGATGTTCCGGAAAGGCCGACTGAGGGAGGCGGGGTTCAATAGCCACCGTCGAGATCCCGGCCTTAAAGAAATCCGTACTGTGCAATATGGTCATGATGCCACCCTCGTAATGAGAAAAATTATCAGTCACCGGCTGATAGTAATGAAGGGTTGGCTATCCGGCCTTCAATTTTTGACCATGAAATTCGTAAATCCTGCCGCTTTTTCAAGAATCAGCCGGAAAGATACGGAACTGCGGACGCCATCACATCCCCCTCGCCACCCCCTAAAACCGCAAATTGTGATTTCCCTCACGGTCACCTTTGCTTTCTTGCCAGCGGCCAGTTTTGACTGTCCGTAGCGAGAAGGTGTCAGTAAGCGGCCTTTTTTAGACTGCGGACAATGATTTTAAGAAGGGTCTTTCCATGAGTATTCGTCATTGTGTCGCCGTCGATTTAGGCGCCTCCAGCGGGCGGGTGATGCTCGCCAGCTATCAGTCCGGGCCACGCGCCCTGACCCTGCGGGAAATTCATCGCTTCACCAACAGCCTGCAGAAGGTGGATGGCTTCGACTGCTGGGATGTGGATAGCCTGGAAGGCGAGATCCGTCGCGGGCTGGAGAAAGTGTGTGAGCAGGGCATCCTGATCGACAGTATCGGCATCGATACCTGGGGGGTGGATTATGTCCTGCTGGATAAGCAGGGCCAGCGCGTCGGACTGCCGATCTCCTATCGCGACGACCGCACCCAGGGCCTGCTACGTCACGCTGAAGAACAGCTGGGCCGGGCGGAGATCTATCGCCGCAGTGGTATTCAGTTTCTGCCGTTTAACACCCTTTACCAGCTGCGCGCCCTGGTGGAGCAGCAGCCGGAGCTGGTCAGTCAGGCCGCGCATGCCCTGCTGATCCCCGACTATTTCAGCTTCCGCCTGACCGGCAATCTGAACTGGGAATATACCAACGCCACCACCACCCAGCTGGTTAACATCAATAGCGATAGCTGGGATGAGACGCTGCTGAACTGGACCGGCGCGCCGTTGGCGTGGTTCGGAACGCCGACCCACCCCGGCAATGTGATTGGTCACTGGATCTGCCCGCAGGGCAACCGTATTCCGGTGGTCGCTGTCGCCAGCCACGACACCGCCAGCGCGGTGATCGCCTCTCCGCTGGCCGACCGTGATGCCGCCTATCTCTCCTCCGGCACCTGGTCGCTGATGGGGTTTGAAAGCCTGACCCCATACAACTGCGACGCGGCGCTGCAGGCCAATATCACCAACGAAGGCGGAGCGGAAGGCCGCTATCGGGTGCTGAAAAATATCATGGGCCTGTGGCTGCTGCAGCGGGTGCTGAAAGAGCAAAACGTCAGCGACCTGCAGGGGCTGATCGCCCGCACCGCCGCGCTACCGGCGTGCCGCTTCATGATTGACTGCAACGATGACCGCTTTATCAACCCGGCCAGTATGAGCGCCGAGATCCAGGCCGCCTGTCGCGATGCCGGGCAGCCCGTTCCTGAAAGCGATGCCGAGCTGGCGCGCTGCATTTTCGACAGCCTGGCGCTGCTCTACGCCCGGGTGCTTAACGAGCTGGCGGCGCTGCGCGGCCAGCCCTTCAGCCAGCTGCATATCGTCGGCGGCGGCTGCCAGAACGCGCTGCTTAACCAGCTGTGCGCTGACGCCTGCGGGATCGCCGTCGTGGCCGGCCCGATAGAAGCCTCCACCCTCGGCAATATCGGCATCCAGTTAATGACCCTCGACGAGCTGGCCAATGTCGATGAGTTTCGTCAAGTGGTGCGCGACAACGCGGCGCTCACCGCTTTTACCCCCAATCCTGATAGTGAAATTGCCCGTTTCGTGGCGCAGTTTCAGCCACAACAGACCAAGGAGCTTTGCGCATGACCACTCAACTTGAACAAGCCTGGGAAATTGCTAAGCAGCGCTACGCCGCCGTCGGCGTGGATGTCGAGGAGGCCCTGCGCCAGCTGGACCGTCTGCCCGTCTCCATGCACTGCTGGCAGGGTGACGACGTCGCCGGTTTCGAAAACCCGGCGGGAAGCCTGACCGGCGGCATCCAGGCGACCGGCAACTACCCGGGCAAAGCGCGCAATGCTGAAGAGCTACGCGCCGACCTTGAGCAGGCGCTGAGCCTGATCCCGGGACCAAAGCGTCTCAACCTGCACGCTATTTACCTGGAATCCGACGCGCCGGTAGCGCGCAATGAGATTAAGCCGGAGCACTTTAAAAACTGGGTTACGTGGGCGAAAGCCAACAAACTGGGGCTGGATTTCAACCCCTCCTGCTTCTCGCATCCGCTGAGCGCCGACGGCTTTACCCTGTCGCACGCCAACGATGAGATCCGCCAGTTCTGGATCGACCACTGCAAAGCCAGCCGTCGCGTATCCGCTTATTTTGGCGAACAGCTGGGTACCCCATCGGTGATGAATATCTGGGTGCCGGACGGCATGAAAGATATTACCGTTGACCGCTTCGCGCCGCGCCAGCGGTTGCTGAATGCCCTTGATGAAGTGATCAGCGAGAAGCTCGACCCGGCGCACCATATTGACGCCGTGGAGAGCAAGCTGTTCGGCATCGGCGCCGAAAGCTACACCGTCGGCTCCAACGAGTTCTATATGGGCTACGCCACCAGCCGCCAGACGGCGCTGTGTCTCGATGCCGGCCATTTCCACCCGACGGAAGTGATCTCCGACAAAATCTCTGCCGCCATGCTCTACATCCCGCGCCTGCTGCTGCACGTCAGCCGCCCGGTACGTTGGGACAGCGACCACGTGGTGCTGCTGGATGATGAAACCCAGGCCATCGCCAGTGAAATCATTCGCCATAACCTGTTTGACCGCGTGCACATCGGCCTCGACTTCTTCGATGCCTCCATCAACCGCATCGCAGCCTGGGTGATTGGTACCCGCAATATGAAAAAAGCGCTGCTGCGCGCCCTGCTGGAACCGACCGCTCAGCTTCGTCAGCTGGAGAACGACGGCGATTACACCGCCCGCCTGGCGCTGCTCGAAGAGCAAAAATCGCTGCCATGGCAGGCCATCTGGGAGATGTACTGTCAGCGTCACGACACGCCGGCGGGCAGTCAGTGGCTGGACAACGTACGGGCTTATGAGAATGCGGTTCTGAGCCAGCGCGGGTAATGCACGGGCTTTCCCGGGTCGCGGCTGACGCCTTACCCGGGCTACGAACTGCGCGATGTTGCCAGAGCGCACCGAACAGTTCCCTCTCCCCTGTGGGGAGAGGGTTAGGGTGAGGGGCTACCCCCACCAAATCAACAGGAAAGACAAGACTATGCAGACCATTATCGACGCCTGGTTCGTCCAGGGCATGATCAAAGCCACCTCCGACGCCTGGCTGAAAGGCTGGGACGAACGCAACGGCGGCAACCTGACGCTGCGTCTGGATGAAGCGGATATCGAACCTTATGCGGCGGATTTCCACGCCAAACCGCGTTACATCGCCCTCAGCCAGCCGATGCCAATCCTGGCCAACCAGCCATTTATCGTCACCGGCTCCGGCAAATTCTTCCGTAACGTCCAGCTCGACCCGGCCGCTAACCTCGGCGTGGTAAAGGTCGACAGCGATGGCGCGGGATACCATATCCTGTGGGGCCTCACCGAGGATGCCGTACCGACCTCCGAGCTGCCGGCACACTTCCTGTCGCATAGCGAGCGCATCAAACTGACCGGCGGCAAAGACCGGGTGATCATGCACTGCCATGCCACCAACCTGATCGCCCTGACCTATGTTCTGGAGAACCACAGCGATCTGTTCACCCGCAAGCTGTGGGAAGGTAGCACCGAATGTCTGGTGGTCTTCCCGGACGGCGTCGGCATTCTGCCGTGGATGGTGCCGGGCACCGATGAAATCGGCCAGGCGACCGCCGAAACCATGCAAAAACACTCGCTGGTGCTGTGGCCATTCCACGGCGTCTTCGGCAGCGGCCCCACGCTGGATGAGACCTTCGGCCTGATCGACACCGCCGAGAAGTCCGCCGAAGTGCTGGTGAAAGTCTTGTCCATGGGCGGGATGAAGCAGACCATCACCCGCGAAGAGCTTATCGCCCTTGGCAAACGCTTCAACGTGCAGCCGCTGCAGTCCGCTTTAGATCTTTATCCATAACAACATCGCGCCCCGCTCACCGAGACGGGGCGAAACATCACCTGCAAACCCTACAAAACTAACTCATGTGGAGTAAAAGCAATGAAAACAAAGACAAGCTTGATCCTCACCGTTGCCGCCCTGGCGTTGTCCGGTTCCGCCTTAGCCGAAGTTAAAATCGCCCTTGTGGCGAAATCGCTGGGAAATGGCTTCTTCGAAGCCGCCAACGCTGGCGCCCAACAGGCAGCCAAAGAGTTAGGTGATGTCAAAGTGATCTACACCGGCCCGACCACTACCACCGCCGAAGCGCAGATCGACGTGCTGAATGGGTTGATCGCCCAGGGGGTGGATGCGATCGCCATTTCCGCCAACGATCCGGACGCGGTGGTGCCGGTGCTGAAAAAAGCGATGCAGCGCGGCATCAAGGTGGTCTCGTGGGACTCCGGCGTGGCGCCGGCAGGCCGCCAGATCCATCTTAACCCCTCGAATAACGCCTTAATTGGCGAAACCAACGTCAAGCTCGCCGCCGATGCGCTGAAGGCGCTGAACGTTGAGAAAGGCGAGGTGGCCGTGTTAAGCGCCACCCCAACCTCCACTAACCAGAACATCTGGATTGAGGAGATGAAAAAGGTGCTGCCGCAGTATCCGTCCGTACAGCTGGTCACCGTCGCCTACGGTGACGATCTGTCGGATAAAAGCTACCGCGAAGCGGTGGGCCTGCTGAAATCATATCCGGACCTGAAAGTCATTGTTTCGCCGTCATCGGTGGGCATTGTTGCCGCCGCGCAGGCGGTGAAGGATCAGGGCAAAATCGGCAAAGTCTATGTCACCGGGCTGGGGCTGCCGTCGGAAATGGCCGGCGCGATCAAGTCCGGCGCCAGCAAAAGCTTCGCCATCTGGAACCCGATTGACCTGGGCTACGCCGCCACCTATCTGGCCGACGATTTAGTCAAAGGCACGGCAACCAAAACCGAAGCCAGTATGGGCAAGCTGGGCAAAGTGAAGCTGGATGCTGAGGGGAATGGCGCGATGGCCGAGCCGTTCGTCTACGATGCGAGCAACATCGATAAGTTCTCGAAAATTTTCTAACCCTTGTTCCCTCACCCCGGCCCTCTCCCGGAGGGAGAGGGGGAAAGGCTGGTCCTCTGCACGATGTGGCCAGCGGACGCCGGACCGTACCCACGCCCCTTTGGGGAGAGGGTTAGGGTGAGGGGTGATTTTTGTGGAGAACTATCATGTCAGCATCAACGCCACTGCTGTCGCTGAAGGGGATCACCAAGATTTTTCCCGGTGTGCGCGCCCTTGAGAACGTGCAGCTTGATCTCTGGCCCGGCAAAGTGACCGCCTTAATCGGCGAAAACGGCGCGGGGAAATCCACGCTGGTCAAAGTGATGACCGGTATTTATCAGCCCGAAGAGGGCGAGATCCTCTATAAAGCGATCCCTATTCATCTGCCAACGCCGGAATCGGCGCATAAGGTAGGGATCACCGCCATTCACCAGGAAACCGTGCTGTTTGACGAACTCTCGGTCAGTGAAAATATTTTCGTCGGCCAGTATCTGTATAAGGGACTGTTAAAAACGCTCGACTGGCCGGCGATGCACCGCAGAGCCAGCGAGATCCTCACCCGGCTGGAAGTCCAGATCGACCCGCGGGCCACGCTGAAAACCCTCAGCATCGCCCAGCGGCACATGGTGGCGATTGCCCGGGCGCTGGCTTTCGACGCCCAGGTGGTGATCCTCGATGAGCCGACCGCCGCCCTCTCCCAGCATGAAATCCTGGAGTTTTATCACATCGTTGAGCGTCTGAAGCAGGACGGCAAAGCGATCCTGTTTATCTCGCATAAGTTCGATGAAATTTTCGAGCTGGCCGATTATTACACCATCCTGCGCGATGGGGTGTACGTCAGCTCCGGGGCGATAAGCGACATCACCGAAGAGCGAATGGTGTCGATGATGGTGGGCCGGGCGATCACCCAAACCTACCCGAAAATCGACTGCACGCCCGGAGAAACGGTGCTGGAGGTGACCGATCTCTGTCATCCTACCGAGTTTGCCCATATCAGCTTCCGCCTGCGCAAGGGCGAAATTCTCGGCTTTTACGGCCTGGTGGGCGCCGGACGCACCGAGCTGATGCAGGCGCTCTCCGGTGTCTCGCGTCCCTCCTCCGGCGAGATCCGCCTGAACGGCAGCCCCATGCGCTTTCGCCAGCCCGCCGACGCCATCCGCGCGGGCATCGTCTGCGTGCCGGAAGAGCGGCAGAAACAGGGGGCGATCATCGCCCTGCCCATCGCCCAGAACATCAGTCTGCCGCAGCTCAGCAAGCTCAATCCTAACGGCGTCCTGAACGACGCCCGGGAATGGCGGCTGGCGGACGAGTACGCCTCGCGCCTGCAGGTTAAAGCCTTCAGCTGGCGGCAGCCGGTGGAGACCCTCTCTGGCGGCAACCAGCAGAAAGTGGTGATCGGCAAATGGCTGGCGACCCATCCCGAGGTGATTATCCTCGATGAGCCGACCAAAGGCATCGATATCGGCTCAAAAGCCGCCGTGCATCAGTTTATGTCCGAGCTGGTCAGCCAGGGACTGGCGGTGATTATGGTCTCGTCAGAGCTGCCGGAAGTGATGGGCATGGCCGACCGGATTATCGTGATGCACGAAGGGCTGATGGTCGCCGAATACCAGGCCGGGGAAGCGACAGCGGAAACCATCGTTAGCGCGGCCAGCGGCATCGGCCAGGAGGCGGCATGATGGGACACGCATGGCTTAAACATCGCGAAGCGCTGCTGGCGTTGGTCATCATTTTGATGATCGGCGCCATCGGCAGCCGGGCGCCGTCGTTCGTTTCACCGGGCAATCTGGTGGAGATGTTTAACGATACCGCCATCCTTATCATCCTCGCCCTCGGACAGATGATGGTGTTGCTCACCAAAGGCATCGATCTGTCGATGGCCGCCAACCTGGCGCTGACCGGGATGATCGTCGCCCTGCTTAACGCCCACTATCCGGGTATTCCGGTGGTGGCGCTGCTGGCACTGGCAACCCTGCTGGGCCTGCTGATGGGGATGATTAACGGCCTGCTGGTCTGGCGCCTCGGCATTCCCGCCATCGTGGTGACCCTGGGCACCATGAGCATTTATCGCGGCATTATCTTCCTGCTGACTGACGGCGGCTGGGTTAACTCACATCAGATGAGCGCTGATTTTCTCAGTCTGCCGCGCAGCGCGCTCCTGGGGCTGCCGCTGCTGAGCTGGTGCGCCATCGCCGCGCTGCTGCTGGTGGGTTATTTCCTGCGCTACAGCCGCACCGGCCGGGCCTTGTACACCGCAGGCGGCAACGCGACGGCGGCGTACTACACCGGCATTAACGCCGGAAAAATGCAGTTCGTCAGCTTCTGTCTCTCCGGCACGCTGGCCGGCTTCTGCGGCTATCTGTGGATCTCGCGCTTCGCCGTCGCCTATGTCGACGTGGCGAACGGCTTTGAACTGCAGGTGGTCGCGGCCTGCGTGATCGGCGGTATCAGCACCATGGGCGGAAGCGGACGGGTGCTGGGCTGCCTGTGCGGCGCGCTGTTCCTCGGGGTCATCAATAACGCCCTGCCGGTGATCGGCATCTCGCCCTTCTGGCAAATGGCGATCTCCGGGGCGGTGATCGTCATGGCGGTGCTGCTCAACGAGCGCGGCAATCGCGGTCACGGGCGGTTAATCCTGCGCAACGCGGCGTTAGCCCGACAGAAACAGGCGGTAAAATCATGAGCAAGATGATGGTATCTGAAGAGATGAAAAACGCCCCGGCCGCGCCGTCGCCGCTGCGCCGCCTGCTGTGCTGGGAAGGGTTTTTACTGGCGGTCACCCTGGCGGTATTTATCGGCAACGCGGTGGCTTCCCCGTACTTCCTCAATATCTGGAACCTCTCGGACGCGACCTTTACCTTTACCGAGAAGGCGATCGTCGTCCTGCCGATGGCGATGCTGATTATCGCCCGGGAAATCGATCTGTCGGTGGCCTCGACGATGGCGCTCAGCTCAACGGTGATGGGCTTCTGCGCGGCAGCGGGGGTGGACACGCCGCTGCTGGTGATCATCGGCCTGGGCGTAGGTCTGCTGTGCGGCCTGTTCAACGGCTTGCTGGTGACTCGCTTTAACCTGTCGTCCATTGTGATCACCATCGGCACCATGAGCCTGTATCGCGGCATCACCTATATCCTGCTGGGCGATCAGGCGCTCAATCACTATCCGGAGAGCTTTGCCTGGTTCGGCCAGGGCTACGTGTGGGGGGCGCTCTCTTTTGAGTTTGCGCTGTTTATCCTCCTCGCGGCCGCCTTCACCTTCCTGCTGCATAAAACCAACTTTGGTCGCCGGACCTACGCCATCGGCAATAACCCGACCGGCGCCTGGTTTTCGGGGATCAATGTTAAGCGTCATAACCTGGTGCTGTTCGCGCTGGTCGGGCTGATGGCCGGGCTGGCGGCGGTCCTGCTGACCTCACGGCTCGGCAGTACCCGCCCCACCCTGGCGATGGGTTGGGAGCTGGCGGTTGTCACCATGGCGGTGCTCGGCGGCGTCAATATTCTCGGCGGCTCCGGCAGCATGCCCGGGGTGATCATTGCCGCCTTTCTGATGGGGCTGGTGACCTTCGGCCTGAGCCTGCTGAACGTCCCCGGCATCGTGATGTCGGTGATTATCGGCGCCATGCTGATCGTGGTGATCTCCCTGCCGATTATGACCCGGCGGATGATGCAGCGAAGACGATGTTAATTTCCCCCTCACCCTGGCCCTCTCCCCAAGGGAGAGGGGACTGCCCGGCGCACGCAGGCAGCCTGTAGTCCGGGACCGGTTTTCCCCCTCTCCCTGCGGGAGAGGGCTGGGGTGAGGGGAAACGGATTTTCCAAAATCAACATTAAGGAGAATTATCATGAGTTTTATGTTGGCACTACCTAAAATCAGCCTCCACGGCGCAGGCGCTATCGGTGATATGGTCAAGCTGGTAGCGGGCAAACAATGGGGCAAGGCGCTGATCGTCACCGACGGTCAGCTGGTGAAGCTGGGCCTGCTGGACAGCCTATTTTCCGCGCTGGATGAACAGCAGATGGCTTACCAGCTGTTTGACGAGGTGTTCCCCAACCCCACCGAAGCGCTGGTGCAGCAAGGCTACGCGGCGTACCAGGCGGCCCGCTGCGATTACCTGATCGCCTTCGGCGGCGGCAGCCCGATTGATACCGCCAAGGCGATAAAAATCCTCACCGCCAACCCTGGTCCCTCCACCGCCTACTCCGGCGTCGGCAAAGTGAAAAATGCTGGCGTGCCGCTGGTGGCCATCAACACCACCGCCGGCACGGCGGCGGAGATGACCAGCAACGCCGTGATTATCGATAGCGAGCGGCAGGTAAAAGAGGTGATTATCGACCCGAACCTGATCCCGGATATCGCCGTCGACGACGCCAGCGTGATGCTCGACATCCCGCCAGCCGTTACCGCCGCCACCGGCATGGACGCCCTGACCCACGCCATCGAGGCCTTTGTCTCCGTTGGCGCCCATCCCCTGACCGACGCCAACGCCCTCGAGGCCATTCGCCTGATCAACCTGTGGCTGCCGAAAGCGGTAGACGATGGTCACGATCTGCAGGCCCGCGAGCAGATGGCGTTTGGCCAATACCTGGCGGGCATGGCGTTCAATAGCGCCGGTCTCGGGCTGGTACACGCCCTGGCCCATCAGCCTGGCGCCACCCACAACCTGCCGCACGGGGTGTGCAACGCCATCCTGCTGCCGATCATCGAAAACTTTAACCGCCCGAACGCGGTGGCGCGCTTCGCCCGCGTGGCGCAGGCGATGGGCGTCGATACCCGCGGCATGAACGATGAGGCTGCCAGCATGGAGGCCATCAACGCCATCCGCGCGCTGAGCAAACGCGTAGGGATCCCCCAGGGTTTCAGCCAGCTTGGCGTCAGCAAAGCCGATATCGAAGGCTGGCTGGATAAAGCGCTGGCCGACCCGTGCGCGCCGTGTAACCCGCGCTCCGCCAGCCGCGATGAGGTTCGCGAGCTCTATCTGGAGGCCTTATGATCCGTAAAGCCTTCGTCATGCAGGTGAACCCCGACGCGCACGAGGAGTACCAGCGCCGCCATAACCCCATCTGGCCAGAACTGGAGGCAGTGCTGAAGGACCACGGCGCGCACCATTACGCCATTTATCTCGATAAAGAACGCCATCTGCTGTTCGCGACGGTGGAGATTGAGTCGGAAGCCCGCTGGGAGGCGGTCGCCAGCACGGAAGTGTGCCAGCGCTGGTGGAAATACATGCGCGAGGTGATGCCCAGCAACCCGGACAACAGCCCGCTGAGCGCGGAGCTCAAAGAAGTGTTTTATCTGGCGTGAAAATAACCGGCCTCCCTCCAGACGGGAGGCCGGTCGATTAAACGGTCATCGCATTATCCCGAAGCGGCTCGGTTTTCGCCTTACCCGCTAACGTAAATGCGGAGATTAAGGTAACCGTCAGGGCAATACCGCCGAGGATCATATAGGTATCCTGAAAGCCGATCCGATCGTACATATTGCCGGCGAAGGCGGAGAGGAAGATCGCCGCCACCTGCTTGGCGAACTGGAAGCCCACCAGGTAAATGGTCGCCGACAGCCGGACATCAAACACACCGGTAATGTATTTAAAGGCGCCCACCAGCAGGAACGGCACCTCCAGCGCATGGAGCATTTTCAACGCTACGACTTCCGCGGCCGTAGTGGCGAAGGAAGAGCCAATCATTCTTGCCGCCATCACCATCCCGGCGATCAGCAGGGTATTCTTCGCCCCGATGCGGTTAATAATCCACGGCGAGCTGAACATAATGATGGCGTTACATATTTCTCCCGCGGTGGTGGCGAAACCAAAGGCGCGGGTGCCCGCTTCCGGGGTCGCGAAGAACGATTTGAAGAAGGTGGCGAACTGCTGATCGAAAACGTCATACACGCAGGCCACGCCGATAACATACAGAATAAACATCCACATCTTACGCTGGCGGAACATGCGCACCGCCGTTTTTAAATCGATCGCCGGGCGATTGGCGCCGAGCGAATCCATCACCTGCGCGGACTGACTGGCCTGCGGTTTGGCGATGGCCACCAGTACCACCAGCAGCAGCGCGGCGGCTGACCCCATCCAGAACACCCATTCGGGATTAATGCTGAACAGCATTCCGGCAGTAGTCGCGCACAGCGCCCATCCCAGACAGCCAAAGGTGCGCGCCTTGCCGTATTCAAAACCGCTGTTGCGGCTTACCCGTTCGATATAGGCCTCCATCGCGCCGGCGCCTGCGGAGAATACAAAGCCGATATAGGCGCCGCCGCTCAGCGCCCCGAGCCAGATGTTGGTTTTCAGCAGCGGAGCGAAAACATAGAGGAAGAAGGGAGCAATCAGCACCAGCAGAACGGTCACGATCCACATCAGGTGTTTTTTCAGCCCCAGCTTGTCAGAGATCACCCCGAGGACCGGCTGGAAACAGATGGCAAACAGCGACAGGCTGGAGAAAACGAGGCCGGTTTCGGTTTTATTCAGGCCGATGACGTCCGACAGCCAGATCGGCAGAAACGGAAAGCAGGTGGCCATGATGAAGAAGTAGAGAAAGAAGAACAGCCCGAAAATCCAGAAGTTGGGGTTGTTTTTGTGGGTACAGACGGTCGGGTTCATTATATTTTCCTCAAGAAGGGCCGCGACGCGGCCCGATACCATCACACGCGTTGCAGGCCAATCAGAATGGCGCTTTCCGGGTCGAGGATGGGCAGCGCCAGCCCCGCCTGCTGTAGCCACTCACCGCTCACCGTCTGCGGCGTCGTCATCCATGCCGGCAGCTTCCGCATGGTGTGGCCGCCCTCGCCGGTGATCTGAATGTTCGGATGATCGAGGAGCGTCACCTGATAGCGGGCGTTCGCCTCCAGCCCCGCCAGGCGCAGCGGCGCCATCAGGGTGTAGTCCGGCATCGCCAGCTGGCTGACGAGGAAAATCGCCTGCGCTTTATCCGGGCTGACGACGCCGTGGGCAAGGGTGGTAGCGTCCGGCATATCCATCCGCCACTGCACGCCGTGATGGATCACGTCGCGCCACTGTTTATGCAAGGCCGCATATTTCCGGTATCCGGCGCGCTCTTCTTCATCGGCGCTCACCGGATCCAGCTCAAGTCCCATATGACCAAACAGCGCCGTCAGGCCGCGGAAGGCGATACTGTGCTGGCGGAAGGTGGCATGACAGTGGCGGTTGCCGATATGCGCGCCCATCACCTCCGGCGGGAAGAAGTAGCTCATGCCGCGCTGGATGGTGTTGCGCTCAAGGGCGTCATTGTTGTCAGACGCCCAGAAGCGATGGCTGCGCTTGAGGACTTCATAATCGATCCGCCCGCCCCCGGAGGAGCAGGATTCAAATTCAATGTGCGGGAAACGGGCCACCAGCGTATCCAGCAGGCGGTAGAACTGGCGCGTTTGCGCGTCCGCGGCGGCGCGTCCCTGATGCCCAGGCTGCACCAGCTCGCGGTTCATATCCCACTTCACGTAGTCCACCGCGTGCTCGCCCAGCAGCCAGCTCATCCGCTCCAGCAGATAATCAAACGCTTCCGAAATGTTGAGATTCAGGACAAACTGATGGCGGCCGGTCAGCGGGGTATAGCCCGGCAGCGCCAGCACCCAGTCCGGGTGCGCCCGGTACAGATCGGCATCCGGGTTAATCATTTCCGGCTCCACCCAAATACCGAATTCCATACCCAGCGATTTCACGTGATCGATAACCGGCGTCAGGCCGTAGGGGTATTTTTTCTCATCAAGATACCAGTCCCCAAGCGCCGCCCAGTCGTCGTTGCGCCCTTTAAACCAGCCGTCATCGATAATAAAGCGCTCGACGCCCAGCGCCGCCGCCTCGTCAGCCATACGCATGATGTAGTCCGGGTCGTGGTCGAAATAGATCCCCTCCCAGGTGTTGAGATGCACCGGACGCGGCTTGTTGCCCGGGAAGCGAATAATCCGTTCGCGCAGATAACGATGGAACTGCTGGCTCATGCCGTTCAGCCCGTTCGCCGAGTAGCTGGCATACAGGTACGGCGTCCACAAGGTTTCCCCTTCCGCCAGCGCCATTTCGCCCGGCAGATAGAGCGCCTCGGCCTGCAGATAGCGACGGCCATCGGTTTTCACCTCCGCCCGCAGGCGATGGTTACCGCTCCAGGCCAGATGTACGCCCCAGACTTCACCCTGCATCTCGCTAAAGGCGCGGCTGCCGGTGATCAGGGCCGGGAAATGTTCGTGAGAGGTGCGCCCACGGCGGTTCTCCAGCACAAAGCTGTCGTGCTCCAGCGTCAGGCGGTGAGGCTGAAACTCGCGGATCCAGCGGCCATGGAAAGCCATCACCTCGCGAGCGCGTTCGGCGACCGGCAATGTGACCGCCAGGCGATCCACCTGCCATGGGCTGGCGCGCAGATTGGTCACGCCATGGCGCACGCTCAGCACGCCGCTGACATCCAGCGCGATCTCGCTGTGCAGACGCAGGCCGGCCTGCGGATCTTCGCTGATCAGGGTCAGCGTCTGGCCCTCGTGCCGCACTTCGCTGGTGGTGAACAGCGGAGAGGCATCCAGACCCTGACGATGGCCTTCAATGCCCGGCGCACCAAACAGGCCATGGCCCAGCTCTGCCATTAAGGTCACTGGCGAATCGACATCCAGTCTGCCGTTGGCGACCGGGCGCGTCAGGCTGTCGGCATCCTGCGGTGAAAAGTGGCTTAAATGTGGCCCCCAGTAGACAATTTCGGCGAAAGGGCGAGTTTTAATGACAACATCGGCACCGGCGCTTTGCAGGTGAATCAGCGAATCAGACATCAGACATCTCCATAACAAGGAATGTCTTACTGTTGATACGAAACGTTTCGGATGCCAACCAAAACGTTTCGGATCCGTGATCGGCTTCAGAATTACGGGTTAAAAAGGGGTCAGGTCAGGCAGTTTCACCCGGGAAAAATTCCGGCTGCCATAGCACCTGCAGCGAGGCCAGATCCTCGCCAGCAATTAAGCGGCGGACCATATCGGCAATCTGCCGCCCCACGCCCTGGCGCGTGGACTGGATCACCGCGGCGACATCGGTCTCAATGATGCTGTCCTGCGGCAAGCCGTCATACACTACTAAGGCGACGCGGTTGTCACCGGTCAAACGGCCCAGATGGGCGAGCGCCATGGCGGCGCCATCGCCATGAGTATTGCAGTCGGTAATAATCGCGGTGGGCGGCTCCGGCAGGCGCAGCAACTCCAGCGTGGCCTGATAGCCGCCTCGGCGCGTCGCCGGCACGCTACGCAGCCATGCATCGGATAACCCCGCCTCGCGCAGAGCATCGAGGTAGCCGTTACGCCGTTGCAAAATAAACGCCTGATTGTTGTTCTCGCCCAACAGCGCGATACGCTGGTGACCCTGCTGAATCAAATGGCGGGTGGCGCGACAGGTACCGGCATAGTTATCGAAATCAAACCAGGCGTAGGGCTGCGCCAGGCGGCTACGGCCGAGCGCCAGAAACGGAAAGCCGGAGGCCTGCAGCTGCGCCAGTCGCGGATCGTCATCCAGAGTATGGGCCACGATTAAAGCGTCGACGCGACGGCCCTGCACCATGCGCATATAGCCATGTTTATCCGCCTGTTCATCATCGGCGATCAGCAACAAATCAATGTCATGGCGCGCCAGCTCATGGCTGATCTCCCCAACCATCTCGAGAAAAACGTTATTGTTGAGCGGCGCGGGGCGGACAGGGAAGACAAGACCAACGGCATCAATGGTGCCCATTTTCAGACGGCGGGCGAAAGTGTTGGGGCGATAGCCCCGGCGCTGCGCTTCAGCCTCAACCCGGGCGCGGGTCTCCTGTGACACATCGTCATAGCCGTTCAACGCCCGGCTGACGGTCGTGACGGAGATCCCAAGTTGTTTGGCAATGGCTTTCAGCGACATAAAAATCCCTGTTTTCGCATAGGAAAGCTAGTTTCCCGCAATATGGCTATGACGTCCAGCAACAGAGACAAAGCGCCGTTCGGCGCTTTGTTCTGAGGAAAAACTACTGCGTCAGCGGT
Organism: Klebsiella variicola; assembly: GCF_000828055.2. Taxonomy (NCBI): domain Bacteria; kingdom Pseudomonadati; phylum Pseudomonadota; class Gammaproteobacteria; order Enterobacterales; family Enterobacteriaceae; genus Klebsiella; species Klebsiella variicola. The sequence continues at coordinate 5,425,246 of NZ_CP010523.2, forward strand.
TTACGCACAAAGAAGCCATAGAGACAGGCGCCAAGGAACAGCAGGCAGCCGCCGAGAATAAAGACATTGGTGAACTGACCGGTAGCATCAAGGATAATCCCGGTGATCACCGGTGCCAGCGCGGCGCCCAGAAAACCGCCAAAGTTCTGGATCGCACCGAGAGAAGCGACCTGCTCTTTGGGCGCCATATCCGCCGCCAGCGCCCAAATAACCCCGGACGGCATTTGCGAGCAGAAATAACCCAGCGTCAGTAGCGTAATCGCGGTACCGCTGTTGCTGACAAACGGAATTGGCATCACAAAACAGGCCGCCATTGCCGCCCCCACCACAATAGGCACCTTCCGCGCCGTTACCGCATTAATCCCTCTGCGCACCAGACGGTCAGAGAGCATCCCGCCGCAAAGGACGCCAAGAATACCGGCAAAGAATGGAATCGAGGCAATAAAGCCCGTCTGCTTCAGGCTGAATCCCATCGATGTTTCCAGATAACCCGGCAACCACGTCAGATAAACCCAGATAGTAAACATGATGCAGAAGTTGCCGGAGATCATGAACCAGGTCGTTTTATTGCGAAACAGCTCGCCCCAGCTAACTTGTGGCTTATCGGCCTCAGCCATCACCACCTTACCAGTGTGGATCAGCATCGCTTCCCGCGCATCCGGATCGCGATAGAACTTCAGCCACGCCAGAATCAACGGTATACCCAGCAGACCCACGGCGATAAACATCCCGCGCCAGCCAACCCACAACAGCAGAAGCGTCAGCAGCGGCGGCGCGATGGCGTTAGCGATTTGCGAACCCGTATTGATAATCGATGTCGGCAGGCCGCGCTCTTTATCCGAAAACCAGCTTTGGGTGATCTTGATACCAGAGGTAAAGAACGGCGACTCAGCCACCCCCAGCAGCACCCGCAGGCCATAGAAGAAACTATAGGTATTCACAAATCCCATCAGAAAGGTCACGGCAGACCATAGCGTCAGCGCGCCGGTGAACATTTTCTTCGAGCCGAAACGGTCGACCAGCCAGCCGGCCGGCAGGTTCGCCAGCGCATAAGGCCAGAGAAACGCCGATAGCAGCAGACCCATTTCGGTTCCGGAGAAACCAAACTCCTTCGAAATGGTGGTATTAGCAATACTCAGGTTGGCGCGATCAAGGTAGTTCACCACCGCAGCCAGCAGCAGAATTAAAATGATCCCCCAGCGCCGGCGTGAGAGTTTCGGCGCCGCGATAGCCGCTGCAGTAGTGTGATTTAGCGAACTCATAAACCGTCCTCCAGCAAGGCGCGATCGATTTTCATCACCGCTTTCCGAAGATGTTTCTGTTCGCCCTCTCGCGGGTGGCAGCAGGGGCGGTGGATGTCCTGTGGAAAGAAAATGGCAAACATGCCGGGCGTCAGCCTTATTTGCGTTTCCTCGTCTTCGACCTGCCAGAACAGAATGTCCTGCTGCGGCGTCAGATCCTCGGTAACGTGATGGCAACGGCTTTCAGCACGGCTGACCCCCATGCGCTCCTCGCCGGAGATCAGATACTGAATATCAATAAACTGGCGGTGCGATTCAGGACGCGCCTGCGCAAAAGGCATGCTGTCCATCTCCTGCAACAGGCAGAAGAGTTTCCCCGGGATCAGGTCGATTTTACCCGGCGCAAAGTGCTGAAAATCCTGGCTGGCGATAAACGCCAGCGCCTGACGAATCACCGGATGAAACGCGGCCTGTTGTGCAGGCCACGCGTGCAGACTTGATACGATCATAATGACCCCTCCCTTAGCCTGCGATCCGCTGCTGCCACAGTTCAGTGCCCACGCGGATCTGATCGAGGATCACCGTCAGCCCCCAGAACTTGCTCAGTACATCGTCTTTGTTAACCCGGCAGGCAACACTGTCGAAGGTCCCCAGCCGCTGATGGTAAATTTTGGCGTTCTTCGGGTAGCCCAGTGTTTCGGTGACCGCTCCCAGCGACAGGAATACCGCCAGCTCGTCGGCCAGCGCCCGCTGGTTTTTGCCTTCTCGCCACATCCAGCTATACAGCTCCGGGTGGAAGTTGGTAAACACACCGCTAAAGCCCTCGGCACCCGCCAGCATCGCAGGCCAGGCGATAGCAGCATTGGCGTTGATCACTTTCAACGGGGTTCCCTGAGCCAGGCGCACGCGGCGCTCAACGGTCGGCAGATCACAGCTCACATCTTTCAAAACCACAAAGCGGCCGCTGTTGGCGCACCAGGCGAACTCGTCGTCGCTAAGCAGACGGCGATACGGCGCCGGACACTCATACAGCCCCAGCGGCATCGAAACCGGCAGCACCGCCAGCAGCGATTGCAGGGTAGCGAAAAAGAACTCACTGCCTTCATTGCGCGGATCGAGATGATTGGTAACCAGCACCAGCGCATCAATGCCGGTCTGCGACATTGCCAGCAGCTCTTCCTTTTGCGCCGCCAGATCGTCACTAATATGGCCCGAGGCAATCACGGGGATGCGCCCCGCCACGTGATGCACCACGAAACGCGCCAGCTCGACACGCTCCTGCAGACTGAGATATTGCATTTCACTGGACTGGCAGACGGCAAAAAGCGCATCCACGCCTTTTGCCAGGTACCAGTCGATCAGCTTCGCCAGAGCCGGATAATCAATCTGGTCGTCAGTGGTAAATGGGGTCAGCATGACGGGAACAACACCGTTAATCGTTTTCATCTTATTTTTCCTGGATTAGAGGGTACGGAGTCGAGCGTTTGCCTGTGCAAAGTCAGGCATGTTGGAAGCCCCCTCCAGCTCGACGGCCAGAGAGGCGAATGCGGAGGCCCAGGTCGCGGCCTGAACCAGGGTGTTGCCAGCAGCTAGCGAGGCGGCGAGCGCGCCATTAAAGGCATCGCCAGCGCCGGTGGTATCGACAGTGACCGCCGGGAAAGCGCGAATATGGCTAAACTGGCGATTATCCAGCAGCAGCGCGCCGCGCGATCCCATGGTAATAAGGACTTTCTTAGCCCCTAATTCAGCGATGCGCAGTGCAGCCTCTTTGGCGGTATCAACATCGTTAATCTCGATACCAGATAACAATGAAGCCTCGGTTTCATTCGGTGTAATCACATCAACATAAGGAATACTGGGAATGATTTCTGCTGAGTACGGAGCAGGGTTTAGAATGACGGTCTTTCCTAGCTCCCTGGCTATTTTTATTAACGCATGGGTAGCGTCAAAATTATTCTCAAGCTGAACTAATAAAACATCAGAAGAGGTGAGCTCAGGAATAATCGCCTCAATTTCATTATGCGTTATCGTCGTATTCGCGCCGGAGTAAATAGCGATCATATTTTCGCCATTTTCCTGCGAGACATAAATAATGGCATTGCCGGTTGGTTCGCTCTCAGATTGATAAAGCGTAAAGGAGTGTATGTCAGAACGGGTCAGATGATCGGCCGCTAAATGGCTAAACTGATCTTTGCCAACCTTAGCGACAAAATGTACCTGCGCACCGGCTTTACTGGCAGCCGTTGCCTGATTTGCCCCCTTTCCACCGGGCCCAAGGCTGCTGGCGAGCGCCAGTAGCGATTCGCCACCGCGCGGAAAACGTTCCACTCGGGCCACAATATCCACATTAAATGAGCCGAATACACACACTTTGCCGTTCATCGATTTTCCTTTCTGCTGACCACTCACCGTAGGTTTTCTGTGATTAATAGGCTGCAACAGCACCCCGAAACTATCACCGGTTTCAGAAATAAGCTCAGCCTGTAAATTGCGCCGTGAAATAATCGCCCCGCCATAACAACGTTGCACGACACCCATTTCTGAAAGAGTATTTAAATCACTACGAATGGTTTCTTTTGAAACACCAAAATAGGCAGCAAAATAATTAACAAAACCACGTTCATGATCGTTTAAATATTTCAGGATATGCCGTCTGCGTTCTTCTAAAAACATAATAAACCCCAATGTCACGAATTAAGTATACGAACCCCTTCCGGCAGGAAGAGTGACATCAATCCCATGTTTTTAGGCAAAACGGAAGGAAACAAAAATGGAAAAACGATGAAGATATTGAGCAGATAAATAGCTCACTCAATCATTAATGAGAAATGAAAGAATCTTCTGCGCATCAAAATAAAATGCGCAGATTATGACTAATTTTGCTCAGCGATCAGCAGAGCCTGCGTATCCGGCTCCAGCGCCTGAAAAACATGCTCCTGATCCGCCGGGTAGCAGATATAGTCGCCCTCGCCGAGCTCTTCCGGCGCCGACGTCAGCCCTACCCGCGCCCGCCCCTGGGTGACGATAATATGTTCCACCGAGCCTGGCGGATGCGGATGCGAAATACGATCGGCGCCGGGCTGGGTTAACAGTAAATAGATGTCCCGACGCGCGCCTGGCGGACAAGCGGCCAGCAAAATGGCCTGATAGTTCGCCTGCTCCGCCACCACCTTTGTCCCCTCTCCGCGGCGGATCACCTGCGTTTTGTTCACCTGCGGCTCAAGCAGGCGGGCAAACGGGATATCCAGCGCCACGCAGAGCGACCACAGCGTTTCCAGACTCGGATTGCCGTTGCCGGACTCCAGTTGCGATAGCGTGGATTTTGCGATACCCGCCCGACGCGCGACTTCCGCCAGCGAGAGACCGGTCCGCGCCCGCTCCCGCACCAGGCTTTTGGCAATAACGCTGATTGGCTGTGTCATACCCGCCCCTTTGTTTTTTATATCGAACGATTCGTTCGTCTTGAAAAACGTTCATTATGTGTTCATTATAATGGGAAATCGTTCGATATGGCTAAGTGATATGAAACAAACTCTCTCCAGTCTCAGCGGAGACACGATAAAAGCGATCGTTTTGGTCTGCCTTGCCGTCGGGGTGGTGGGTATGTCCTATGGGTCGCTGGCGGTGGCTTACGGCTTCCCCTTATGGGTGCCGCTCTTGCTTTCGGTGTCCGTGCTGGCAGGCGCTTCTGAATTCATGTTTATCGGCATTATCGCCAGCGGCGGTAGCCCACTGGCCGCCGCTGCCGCTGGCCTGTTAGTCAACGCGCGCCATATCCCGTTCGGAGTGACCGTGCGCGAACTGGTTGGTCGGCGCGCCTTAAGCTTTATCGGGTGCCACATTATGAACGACGAGAGCGTGGTCTTTGGCTTGTCGCAGCCCACCCCTGCGCAGCGCAAAGCGGCCTACTGGCTGTGCGGCGCCGGCGTCGCGCTGATCTGGCCCCTCGGCACGCTAACCGGCGCGGCCGTCGGCAAACTGCTGCCAGCGCCGGAAACCATCGGGCTTGATGCGGTCTTCCCGGCGATCCTGCTGGCGCTGGTGATCCCGGCCTTTAAAAACCGCACTACGCTGATCCGCGCCGCCAGCGGCGCCGCACTGGCGCTTGCCGCCGTACCGTTTGTACCCACCGGGCTGCCGGTGCTGCTTTCGCTGTTTGGTTTACTGTCGAGGAAAAAATAATGGGCAATATGACGCTGTTTATCGCCGGTATCGCCATCCTGTCGCTGGGAACCTATCTGATGCGCCTCGGCGGCGCGAAGCTCGGCAATCGGCTGGCATTTTCCGAGCGCTCGCAGGCGCTGCTTTCCGATGCGGCGACGGTGCTGCTTTTTTCCGTCGCCCTGGCCACCACCTTCTATGAAGGGGCGCATTTCGCCGGCATGGCGCGCGTTCTGGGTGTGGCTGTCGCCGTGTTCCTCGCCTGGCGCAAGGTCCCGCTGATCGGCGTGATTATCGCCGCCGCCGTGGTGACCGCGCTGCTGCGCCTGGCGGGTATGCCTTAGGGCGGGTAAGCGTAATCCGCCAAACCGGCGTGCTTTCCAGCGATCGTGCCTTCAAGCCAGTGAATAATCGGTTTTATCTCCAGCGGATACCGCTGGTCTATCGTCAATACGGGCCCTAAAGACATGGGCTGCGCCCGCCCGGCCAGCTGGGCCAGCTCCGGCAGATACTCCTCGCCGGGGTGGCCCGGCGGCCGCGTCGCCAGCCGCGAGGCATAGCGTGCGACGGCCAGCTCCGGGGTAATATGGTTCCAGATCTCAATTACCTGCTCCACGCCCGCCTGCTGTAGCAGTCTCTGCAAGGTCTCCCGCGGCTGAAAACCGAACCAGGCGTCGATCAACCAAACCATGCTGGCAGGCGACGCGCCGACAATCGACCAAATCACCTCATACGCCGCACAGCCCAGCTGGCGATTCATCGGCCGGTCGACAGGGGCCAGGCGCGCCATAAACGGCTCTTTGATGCCGTCGATCGTCAACACTGGTAGACTAAAGGTCTCCGCCAGCAAACGGGTGATGGTGCTCTTCCCCGACGCCGGAATGCCGTTGATTAATATGGCCGTTTTGCAGCCTGGGGTCAGATGTCTGTTCATAGTAATGCGACGACCTCCTCCCGGCTGCGGGCCGTCCGCAGTTTGGCCATGGTGTCATTGTTATCCAGCAGCGCGACGATGGAACGGATGCCCTCCTCGATATGCGCATTGCTGTCCCGGGCACCAAACATAATAACAATGTCCGCCTTTTCACTGTCCGCAAACGGGATGGGCTTTTTCAGCACCACCAGGCTAAAGCAGTTGCGTCTGACGCCGCACTCGGGGCGGGCATGGGGGATGGCAATCCCTTCATCAAAAACGTAATAAGCGCCATGATTCAAGGTATTATCGATCACCGCCTGGCTATATTCCGCCGAAATAAAGCCTTTCGCCTCCAGCGGGCGGGCAGCCAACTTTATTACCCGCTGCCAGTCGGATTCCACAACGCCAACCTGAATGGCATCGGCCTCAATAAGCAGTTCTTTTATGGTCATTCTCTGTTCCTAGATATTGCGACGAATAATATTGCGTAAATTATCAATCTGCAGAAACAGCGCATCGATATCCTGCCGGTGGCTCTTACTCTTGGCATATACCGATAATGCCCGGTTGTAAGTCAACATCAATGTTTTTTGCGCGTCGCTATTATCGGGCTGGCGCTGTAATTCGCCTTCCAGTCTGGCGATCTCTTCCGCCAGCTGACGGGACTGTTGATCATAATCCTGCAGCGGGTTTTGCTCTTTTTTCCACAGCGTTTTCAATGATTCAAACATAGCAAGCTCCCTCCCTGGCGGAAGACAGGGCAACAAAAGATATGTGTCGGTAAAACGCTATTTAAATAGCGCCATTTTTTCCATTAATACGGCAGTCACTGCCTGGTTGGCGGGAATTAAAAATTTCCGTACGCTGTCATTTACTTTTCCTTTCTCGAACGTTGATTTACAGCGGTCGACCCACTGCACGTTCATTTCCGTTCCGACGTTCACTTTATTAATCCCTTCAGTGACGGCCAGCCGCATATCGTCGTCACTAACGCCTGTGCCGCCATGCAGCACCAGCGGCACGCCAGTCGCTTCGCTTATCGCCTTCAGCCGCGCATGCTGTATCTGCGCTTTACCGGTGTACAGGCCATGCACAGTGCCCACCGAGACGGCCAGCATATCGACCTGCGTCTCCTCCACAAAACGTTTCGCGTCGTCGACGGTAGTAAAACAGATATCTTCGGCAGCCACCGCTTTTCCATCCTCTGACCCGCCGATCGCCCCCAGCTCACCTTCTACCGTAATATTCCGCGGCCGGGCCATTTCCACCACAATCCGCGTGTTACCGATATTTTCCTCGAGGCTTAAGTGAGACCCGTCGTACATCACCGAAGAAAAGCCCGCATTCATTGCCGTCTCGATGGCTTTAATATCGGAGCAGTGATCGAGGTGCAGGCAGGTCGGGATATTTTCACTGTCTGCTAATGAACGCACGGCATCGACCAGTAACCGATACCCCAGATACTCTGCGGTACCGGTTGATATTTGGATCATTAATGGGCTGTGGCTGTTTTGCGCGGCTTTGAAAAAAGCCGGTAACATCTCAATACAGTGCAAGTTAAACGAGCCAATCGCTTTAAAATTTCTTTCCTGAGCGATGTTTAAAATCTCATTAAAATTATACAGACTCATGAACATTTTCCCCTTTCGGCTTAGCGGATTTACCGTTTACAAACCATGCCAGTGCGGCGACAAACACAATAAACAAGGCGACAAAGAGCCAGTTATTCTGGAAGGCGTGGCCTAATACCAGACCGGAGCTGATGACGTCAGAATCGCTGAAGGTGACGCCCGTAAAGCCGTAGCTCTCCAGCATGGGCACCAGAATAGCCGGCAGAAAAGTGATAAACAGACCGTGGATAACCCCGCCGATCATCGCCCCGCGACGTCCGCCCAGCGCATTACCAAATACCCCTGCCGTACCGCCGGCGAAAAAGTTGGTTAACAGCCCGGGGAGGATCATCGCCAGACCGAACATCGGGAAAACCAGCATGCCGATAATCGAGCCGACAGTCGTCGCCAGAAATCCGACAATCACCGCATTTGGCGCATAGGGAAACAGCACCGGGCAATCGAGAGCAGGCTTTGCATCCGGGACAATACGCATCGCGATACCGCGAAAAGCCGGCACCAGCTCATTGAGTAATAAACGCACACCGCTATAGAGGACAAAGACCCCGGCGACAAACTGAATGGACTGCATGAAGGCATACATCAGGTAATTAATGCCGCCGGAGAATTGCGCGATGTACTGCGGCCCCGCCGCAATAGCCGGGATGAGATACATCGGCACCATCACCACCGCCATGGCCAGATAGGTATCCTGCAGAAACTTAAAGTTATCAGGCAGTTCGAGATCTTCCGTGGAGCGAGAGCCTTTTCCGACAACTTTAGCGACCGCAGCCTGCACCAGATAGCCGATGGTACAGAAGTGCCCCAGGGCCACATCGTCAGACCCGGTAATGCGCCTGACCACCGGCTGCGCCAGGGCAGGCATTAAGACCGCCATCACACCGCCGAAGATACCCCCGGTTAAAATCAGCGGTACGCCAGTGAGCCCGGACTTATAGCCAATCACAGCCCCAATTGTCGCCATCCACAGTAGCGCCTGGCCGGTCAGGAAAATATATTTCAGCGGCGTCAGACGGGCGATAATAATATTGACGGCAAAGATCACCAGCAGCGTCAGCGCCACTTCCGAACCTAATTCCCGATTCGCTAACCCGGCGATGGCGGCCACATCGGTAATGTAGCCTTTCATGCCAAACCCCTGGGTGAAGATATCATTCAGGAAGGTCAGGGTGGCGACAATGATGTTTATCCCGGCCATCATAATTAAGAAACCGAGCAGCGTTTTAAATGTCCCTTCCGCGGTTTTGCCTGGCGATTTCTTTTGCAGGATCAGGCCAAGCATGGCAATAAAAGCAATAAGGATGGATGCCTGGCCGAGTAAATCCTTAACGATAAACGCAACGAAGCTATTCATAATCAGCCACCTTCAGATGACGTTCTTTTAAGAATGCGACGATCTTGGTTTCAATCTCCTCTTTATCAGTAAGTTTATTCAATACCACGACACGTTTAATTTCTTCTTCACTGGCATCGGCGGTTAAGATGTCGGCAAAGGTTTTTTGTGTCAGAATCATATCCGATTTAAAGGCCCCAGCTTCGGAAACGGTGGTGTGTTCAATATGAGCGGGAATTTCCAGCTTCTTTAAAACTGCCTTCGCCGTCATTTCAATGGCAAAGCTTGAACCGAGGCCGCAGCCACATACGCATAAAATTTTCAGCATGGAGGGTTTCCTCAAATAATATTGAGTTGCTTGGCAAGTTTATAATGATGTCCTTCAGTATCGACCAGACGTTTTTTCATACTGACTAGATCAATCGGAATAGGTTTGTTACTGGAATTAATTATTATGGCTTTATTTTTCATACCTGACTGAATACAGCGAACCACTTCACTGGCCATAATGGTACCCTGATAAATCTCTTCACAGGTTGGATCACCGCTGCGTAAACCATAGCCGACGATCGTTTTACGGATACGGACACCTATTTGTGGTTCCAGCTGTTTAATCATGGTATCAATCGCCCCCTGAAAGCCGGGAGAGTACTCTTTGGTATAGCCTTCTGAGCAGAGGATCACGACGCTATTTTGCATGCTCAGCTTCCGGGTAATCCGTTCCGCAAGCATGGTCAGCGGCATCTGTGCCTCCGGGATCAGGGCAATATCAGCATTACATTTAATGGCGGACTGTAACGTTAGTTCTCCACAATAGCCTCCTAATATCTCAACCATAAAAACCCGACCCGGCAGCGCTCTTCCGGTATTTCTTAAACGGGAGACTTCTTTAATAATTTGCTCACAGGCCGTGGAAAAACCAATCGTATAATCACTGCCATACACATCATTATCGATAGTCATCCCGACACCAAAGCAATTAATCTCAAATTCACTAAGGGTATTCAGAAACTGCAGGCTGCCATCCCCCCCGGCCATAATGAGCACATCAATACGCAGAGATTTAAGTTTTTTAGCAATGCTTTCATATTCACTGCGCTGCAGTTTGCGACTGGTTCGCCCCGAGGTAATGATCGGCACCGCGGTAATGGAGAAATCAACCAGATCGCGCCACGCCATATCCTGATGACTTTTCTCCAGTAGCCCTGGAATACCGCCATTAAACAGCGTGATCTCGGCATTAGCCTGCCTGGCTATCTGGAATATAAAATTATTCATTCCCGAAACATCCCCGCCGCTAATAACGATGCCAATTTTCATGACGCTTCCTCGCTCATTTGCCTGACAACATTTTTCCCTGAGTACAAGCCTTCTATTTGCAATAAAGATCACATAATGCGTATTAAATTACGTCAGTGAATGGTTGACAGTAGCAGTGACATGCTTATTTATGTGATAAACATCTCATTTAAAGAGGGTGATCGCCATCGCTTTCTGTTTTTAATATCTTTATATTTCATAGCGTTAAAATATCGAGATATTCAGGCGTGCAGACCTTTCCTTTGCCGTTAATATAGGGATTTAAGAAAAGAACGGAAACGTGATTACTGCCACATTTTTTTCGTAGCAGAGGGGAATATCGGGTAATTTCGCCGATGCGGGAAGCGAAACAAAAAAAGCGCCCTAAGGCGCTCTTTCGACAGTAACTTTATGCTTATTTGTTCAGTTCCGCAGTCATATGCACGCGGTTGCCGGTAAAGGCTTCGGTAATTTTGTAAGACGAAGCGCCAGCAGCCTGCGCCTGAGCAGCGATTTTCGCTTCCGCACCATCCATCGTGGCAGCGGTGGCGGTCACGGTTTCAGCAGCGAATGAACCAAAAGAAGCGGCCAGTGCGATTACTGCGACAAAAGTTTTGATGCTTTTCATGATATAAACCCTTTCATTTAGTTGTTTAGATAAGGCGCCGTGCCTTGATGTGTTAAATAGTAGCCCGCACATCGCTAAACAAAAAGCGGAAGGATTTGCTGTTATTGTTCAAATTTATTGATCGATATTTAACCCGCAATTAAACGCTGCGGATGGGTGTAAACTGTCGCCCTGCCCGGCTTGCAAAAGCCCACCAGCGTCAGATTGCAGCGCTCGGCCACTTCCACCGCTAAGGTGGTGGCCGCCGAGACCGCGAACAGGATCTCGACGCCCACATCGCGGCCTTCTGCACCATTTCATAGCTGGCGCGGCTGGAGACCAGCGCGGCGCCATGCTGCCAGTCCTCGCCAATTTCCGCGCGCTGGCCCAGCAGTTTATCCAGGGCGACATGCCGGCCAACGTCTTCAAAACCGCCCGCCAGCTCGCCAGTCGTCCTGACCCAGGCAGCCGCATGGGTACAGCCGGTGAGCCGGCCGACCGGTTGAAAGTCGTTAAGATGCGCCAGGGCGTGGTCGAGGTTGGCTAGATCGAACGTCTGAGTGAACGGTAGCGGCTGAACTGGCTTACCAATATCATTGAGCTGCTCGACGCCGCATACCCCGCAGCCGGTGCGCCCGGCCAGCGCGCGACGCCGGGCTTTGAGCCCCATAAAACGTCGGCTGGAGAGCTCAATCTGTACCTCAAGGCCATTGCACACCGATACCACGTCCATGCCGAAAATCTCCCGCCGATGCTCGATAATCCCTTCGGATAAGGAAAAGCCGACGGCGAATTGTTCCAGGTCTTTCGGCGTGGCCATCATCACCACATGGGAGATACCGTTGTAGACCAGCGCGACGGGAATTTCTTCGGCTAACTCGTCTGGCTGAGGGTGTTGCAGATCCTCGCGTTTCCAGAGGGAGACCTGGCGATATCCTGTGACATTCGTCACATTTTTGATTTGTTCGAGAGGCTTCTTGTTCACTTTGCTTTAACCGTATTGGAACAGGCATACACACAATGTGGTATTCTGTTTTTATCCCTTCAGGAATGAGGGAAATTAGCCCTAATTCTGAACCTTTGCGGCCTTCACCGCAAAGCAAATAACTACATGTGACAATGTCGAAACAAGGAGCGAACCATGCAGGTCAGCAGAAGGCAGTTCTTTAAGATCTGCGCTGGCGGTATGGCGGGAACCACGGCAGCAGCGCTGGGCTTTGCCCCGGCAACTGCGCTCGCGGAGACACGGCAGTACAAATTGCTGCGCACGCGAGAAACCCGTAACACCTGTACATACTGTTCTGTCGGCTGTGGGCTGTTGATGTATAGCCTCGGCGACGGCGCAAAAAACGCCAAAGCATCCATTTTCCATATCGAAGGCGATCCGGATCATCCGGTTAACCGTGGTGCGCTCTGCCCGAAAGGGGCCGGTCTGGTGGACTTTATCCATTCTGAAAGCCGCCTGAAATTCCCGGAATATCGCGCGCCAGGTTCCGATAAATGGCAGCAAATCAGCTGGGACGAAGCGTTTGATCGCATCGCCAAGCTGATGAAAGAGGACCGCGACGCCAACTTTATCGCGCAAAACGACGCCGGCACCACCGTCAACCGCTGGTTGACCACCGGGATGCTGTGCGCCTCCGCCTCCAGTAACGAAACCGGTTATTTAACGCAAAAATTCACCCGCGCCCTCGGGATGCTGGCGGTGGATAACCAGGCGCGTGTCTGACACGGACCAACGGTAGCAAGTCTTGCTCCAACATTTGGTCGCGGTGCGATGACCAACCACTGGGTGGATATTAAGAACGCCAACCTGATCGTGGTGATGGGCGGTAACGCCGCAGAAGCGCATCCGGTGGGGTTCCGCTGGGCGATGGAAGCCAAAATTCATAATGGCGCCAAGCTCATCGTTATCGATCCGCGCTTTACGCGTACGGCATCGGTGGCAGATTTCTATACCCCGATTCGTTCCGGTACCGACATTACCTTCCTGTCGGGTGTGATCCTGTACCTGCTGAATAACGAAAAATTCAACCGCGAATACACCGAAGCCTACACCAACGCCAGCCTGATCGTGCGTGAGGACTACAGCTTCGACGACGGGCTGTTCAGCGGCTATAACGCAGAAAAACGCCAGTACGACAAAACCAGCTGGAACTATGAGCTGGATGAGAACGGCTTCGCCAAACGCGATACCACGCTGCAACATCCGCGCTGCGTCTGGAACCTGCTGAAGCAGCACGTTTCTCGTTATACCCCGGATGTAGTCGAAAACATCTGCGGTACGCCGAAGGCCGACTTCCTTAAAGTTTGCGAATACATTGCCGAAACCAGCGCGCCGGATAAGACCGCGTCGTTCCTGTATGCTCTCGGCTGGACCCAGCACTCCATCGGCGCACAGAACATCCGCACCATGGCGATGATCCAGCTGCTGCTCGGCAACATGGGGATGGCCGGCGGCGGTGTCAACGCCCTGCGCGGTCACTCCAATATCCAGGGTCTGACCGACCTCGGCCTGCTCTCCACCAGCCTGCCGGGCTACATGTCGCTGCCGAATGAAAAACAGGCCGACCTGCAGACCTACCTGACGGCTAACACGCCGAAGCCGCTGCTGAAAGACCAGGTCAACTACTGGGGCAACTATCCGAAGTTCTTCGTCTCCATGATGAAAGCCTTCTTCGGCGACAAAGCTACGGCAGAAAACAGCTGGGGCTTTGACTGGCTGCCGAAGTGGGATAAGAGCTACGACGTTCTGCAGTATTTCGAGATGATGAATCAGGGCAAAGTGAATGGCTATATTTGCCAGGGCTTTAACCCGGTCGCCTCGTTCCCGAACAAAAACAAGGTGGTGGCTTCTCTGTCGAAGCTGAAGTTCCTTGTGACCATCGACCCGTTGAACACCGAAACGTCCACCTTCTGGCAAAACCACGGTGAGTCGAACGATGTTGACCCGTCGAAAATCCAGACCGAAGTATTCCGTCTGCCGTCCACCTGCTTCGCCGAAGAAAACGGTTCTATCGTCAACTCCGGCCGCTGGTTGCAGTGGCACTGGAAAGGCGCGGACGCCCCGGGGATCGCCGTGACCGATGGCGAAATCCTCGCCGGTATCTTCACTCGCCTGCGTAAGATGTATGCCGAAGAGGGCGGACCAGCTCCGGAGCCGGTGCTCAACATGACGTGGAACTACTCCACTCCGCACGAGCCGGCATCTGAAGAAGTGGCGATGGAAAGCAACGGTAAAGCGCTGGCGGATATCACCGACCCGGCGACCGGCGCGGTGATCGTTAAGAAAGGGCAGCAGTTGAGCTCCTTTGCCCAGCTGCGCGATGATGGCACCACCTCCAGCGGCTGCTGGATCTTCGCCGGTAGCTGGACGCCGGACGGCAACCAGATGGCGCGCCGCGATAACGCCGACCCGTCAGGCCTCGGCAACACGCTGGGCTGGGCCTGGGCCTGGCCGCTCAACCGCCGCATCCTGTATAACCGCGCCTCCGCGGACCCGCAGGGTAAACCGTGGGATGCGAAGCGTCAGTTGCTGAAATGGGATGGCGCGAAATGGGGCGGCGTGGATATTCCGGACTACAGCGCCGCCGCGCCTGGCAGCGACGTCGGTCCGTTTATCATGCAGCCGGAAGGGATGGGCCGTCTGTTCGCTATCGATAAGATGGCGGAAGGACCGTTCCCGGAACACTACGAGCCGTTTGAAACGCCGCTGGGGACTAACCCGCTGCATCCGAACGTGGTCTCTAACCCGGCCGCTCGCGTCTTCAAAGGCGATCTCGAGCAGATGGGCAAAGCGGACAAATTCCCGTACGTCGGCACCACTTACCGCCTGACCGAACACTTCCACTACTGGACCAAGCACGCGTTGCTTAACGCCATCGCGCAGCCGGAGCAGTTTGTGGAGATCGGTGAAAAACTGGCGAATAAGCTCGGCATCGGCCACGGCGATACCGTGAAAGTTTCCTCTAACCGCGGCTATATCAAAGCCAAGGCAGTGGTGACCAAGCGTATTCGCACGCTGAAAGTTGACGGTAAGGATATCGATACCATCGGCATTCCTATTCACTGGGGCTATGAGGGCGTAGCGAAAAAAGGCTTTATTGCTAATACCCTGACGCCGTTCGTCGGTGATGCAAATACGCAGACACCGGAGTTCAAAGCTTTCCTCGTGAACGTGGAAAAGGTGTAACGGAGACGACTTATGGCTTATCAATCGCAAGATATTATTCGTCGTTCCGCGACTAACGGTTTCACCCCCGCGCCTCAGGCGCGGGACCACCAGCAGGAGGTGGCGAAGCTTATCGACGTCACCACCTGTATCGGCTGCAAAGCCTGTCAGGTGGCCTGCTCCGAATGGAACGATATTCGTGATGAAGTCGGTCACAACGTCGGGGTGTATGACAACCCGGCGGACCTGACCGCCAAGTCATGGACGGTCATGCGCTTCTCGGAAGTGGAACAAAACGACAAGCTGGAATGGCTCATTCGCAAGGATGGCTGCATGCATTGCGCGGACCCGGGCTGCCTGAAGGCCTGCCCGTCAGAAGGCGCGATCATTCAGTACGCCAACGGTATCGTCGACTTCCAGTCCGAGCAGTGCATCGGCTGCGGCTACTGTATCGCCGGCTGTCCGTTCGATGTACCGCGTCTGAACCCGGAAGACAACCGCGTCTACAAATGTACCCTGTGCGTAGACCGCGTGACCGTCGGCCAGGAGCCTGCCTGCGTGAAAACCTGTCCGACCGGCGCAATCCACTTTGGCTCCAAAGAGGATATGAAAACGCTGGCCGGTGAACGCGTGGCTGAGCTGAAAACCCGCGGTTATGACAATGCGGGCCTGTACGATCCGGCCGGCGTCGGCGGCACCCACGTCATGTACGTGCTGCACCATGCCGACAAGCCGAATCTGTACCATGGCCTGCCGGAAAACCCGGAGATCAGCCAGACCGTGAAGTTCTGGAAAGGCATCTGGAAACCGCTGGCGGCCGTCGGCTTCGCCGCGACCTTCGCAGCCAGTATCTTCCACTACGTCGGCGTCGGTCCGAACCGCGCGGAAGAGGAAGAGGACAACCTGCATGAAGAGAAAGACGAGGTGCGCAAATGAAAAGACGTGACACCATCGTGCGCTACACGGCGCCGGAACGCATCAACCACTGGGTCACCGCCTTCTGCTTCGTCCTGGCGGCAGTGAGCGGGTTAGGCTTTTTCTTCCCGTCCTTTAACTGGCTGATGCATATTCTCGGTACGCCGCAGCTGGCGCGTATTCTCCACCCGTTCGTCGGGGTGGTAATGTTCGCGTCGTTTATCATCATGTTTTTCCGTTACTGGCACCACAACCTAATCAATCGGGATGATATCTTTTGGGCGAAGAATATTCGTAAGATCGTCGTCAACGAGGAGGTGGGCGATACCGGGCGCTATAACTTCGGCCAGAAATGCGTGTTCTGGGCGGCGATTATTTTGCTGGTACTGCTGCTGGTGAGCGGTGTGATCATCTGGCGTCCGTATTTTGCGCCGGCTTTCTCAATCCCGGTGATCCGATTTGCGCTGATGCTGCATTCATTTGCCGCAGTGGCGTTAATTGTGGTTATCATGGTGCATATCTACGCCGCCCTCTGGGTGAAAGGCACCATTACCGCGATGGTGGAAGGCTGGGTTACCAAAACGTGGGCGAAGAAACATCACCCGCGCTGGTACCGAGAGGTCCGCCAGAAACAGGAAAAGTCATCTGAATGAGTATTCGCATAATCCCGCAAGACGAGCTGGGTTCGAGCGAGAAACGCACGGCGGAAGCAATTCCGCCGCTACTGTTCCCCAGACTGAAGAATCTTTATAACCGCCGCGCGGAGCGCCTGCGTGAGCTGGCCGCCAACAACCCGCTGGGCGATTACCTGCGCTTTGCCGCGCTGATCGCCCATGCCCAGGAAGTGGTGCTGTACGACCATCCGCTGCAGATGGATCTGACGGCTCGCATTAAAGCGGCCAGCGAACAGGGTAAACCGCCGCTGGATATCCACGTTCTGCCGCGCGACAAGCACTGGCACAAGCTGTTGCACTCGCTGATTGCCGAGCTGAAGCCGGAAATGAGCGGCCCGGCGCTGGCGGTCATTGAGAATCTGGAAAAAGCCTCTGAGCAGGAGCTGGAGCAGATGGCCAGCGCGCTGTTTGTTTCCGACTTCGCCTCCGTCAGCAGTGATAAAGCGCCGTTCATCTGGGCCGCGTTGTCGCTCTACTGGGCGCAGATGGCCAGCCTGATCCCGGGGAAAGCGCGCGCCGAATACGGCGAACAGCGTCAGTTCTGCCCGGTATGCGGCTCAATGCCGGTCTCCAGCATCGTGCAGATCGGCACCACTCAGGGGCTGCGCTATCTGCACTGCAACCTGTGCGAAACCGAGTGGCACGTGGTGCGCGTCAAGTGCAGCAACTGTGAACAGAGCCGCGACCTGCACTACTGGTCGCTGGACAACGAGCAGGCAGCGGTGAAAGCCGAAAGCTGTGGCGACTGCGGAACCTACCTGAAGATTATGTATCAGGAGAAGGATCCGAAAGTCGAAGCCGTCGCCGACGATTTGGCGTCCCTGGTGCTCGACGCCCGTATGGAACAGGAAGGCTTCGCCAGGAGCTCAATTAACCCGTTCATGTTCCCCGGCGAAGGGGAGTAAGTTCTGCAGTGTGATTTCGGGCGGCTCTTGCCGCCCGCTTTCCTTCTTGCGATACGAGCGTAGTCAGGAATGACTCACCCGCGTCACTGACTGTCATCAGAGACCAGCCTTTGGCTCGACACACTCGTTTCAGACGAGTTTGTCGCTCCCTTGTCGTCCTCCTGCCACTCGAATTATTCAGGGTGTAGTTCGTACGGCGTGACTACGCCAGGAATACCGGCAAAATCCTTCGTATTCCGCGTAATCAGTTCCAGACGATGGAGTTGCGCCGTCGCCAGAATGATGGCATCCGGCAGCTTAAGCTTATACTCCTGCCGCAGCGCAACGCTTCGCTCTGCAATATCCTGTGAGATGTTAATGATATTAAAGGTGCTTAGCGCCATTCGCGTACGCTGCTCCTGGTGATATTTTTTAGCGCCAACCATCACCTCCATCCAGGTAATCAGACTGATCGCATTCTGCGGTGGCCAGGCCTCCAGCGCCTGTTTGGCTTCGCGACGCCCGCTAAATAAATCAATAAGAATATTGGTATCAAAAAGCGCAGATCCGGAGGTCATTACCACTCCTTGCGTAGCTGACGTTGATATTCCATGCCGTCTTCTTCGCAGTCTTGCCACAGACCCAGCGCACTGGAGATGGTATCTTTAGCTCGATCTTGTTTCTCCAGATATTGTTCAACCGCTTCACGTAACAGTTCCGCTCGCGGAATGTTACGCTGCACTTTGAGGTCATCGAGACGTTGAATGACATCGTCTGATAAATCGAGAAGAATTCTGCCCATATCCCTTTCAGCCATCATGCTCATATATACCTCAAGTATATCACCAGTGATGAAGTTATGAGCAATCTACAGCTTTTGAAATCGGAAACAAAAAGGATTTTGCCAGGTAAACGCTTTTTTGCGAGCCGCTTTCCATAATGCACAGGCGACCTCAACAGGCCTGTATTTTCGCCATAATCCAGGCTATAACACTGGATATTAAAACAGTACAAGGAACTTCATATGGCGCTGGAGAAAGGGATTGCTTCGCTGGTTGAGGCATTTATTGCGGCAGGTCGTCCGTCATCACGCGATCAACATATTGATGATCGGAGGGCCGGCTATATCGCCAGTGCGGTACTCGCCGGGGAGACGGAAACGCGAGTGCGGGTGGAGGATATCACCCTGGAGGGTATGCACTTCCGCGTCGTTTCACCGCCCACTGCCGACGGCCTGCTACCCGCGCTTATCTACTTCCACGGCGGCTGTTTTGTCAGCGGCGGCTTTGCCACGCACGATAACCAACTCCGTCAGTTAGCCATGTTCAGCGGTTGCCGGGTGATCGCTGTGCAGTACCGCCTTGCGCCGGAGCATACCTTTCCGGCGGCGCACGATGATGCAGAACGAGGTGCTACGATTATTCACCAGCACGCAAAGCAGCTTGGCATTGATGCCTCGCGTATCACGCTGGCCGGCGACAGCGCCGGAGGTCATCTCGCCCTGGTCACGGCTCTGCGCCTGAAAGCGAAAGCGGCGTGGCATCCTGCACAACTGATTCTGATTTATCCGATGCTTGACCCCACCGCCAGCATGGCGAGCTACCTCAGCAATGGCGATGACTATGTGATTACCCGGGACACGCTACTGAGCGGCTACGAAATGTACCTCGCCTCGACGCCGGCAAACCATCCGGATGCCAGTCCACTCTGGCGAGAAGATTTTAACGGGCTGCCACCGGTGCATATTCTGACAGCTGAGTTCGATCCTTTACGCGATGAGGGCGAAGTGCTGTACCGAAGGCTGACGGAGCAAGGGGTGGAGAGTTCCTGTCAGCGTTATCTGGGGGTGATCCACGGCTTCTTTCAGCTGGGGGGCGTCAGCCACGCCGCGCGTGATGCTATGCGGGATATCGCCTGGCGTGTGGCATCGCCAGGACGATAACGGCCAGAGGGCGCTTACTCTTCCTCGTTACCGCCCTCTTCGTACGAACCAAAAGGCTTCGCCGGCAGCACGATGTAGATCCCCTCGAAAACCGCACCCTGTTTATCATCGCCAAAAAGCTCCACCTGCATTTGCACGCGGGCTTTACGCCCACGCGCCAGGCGGTCGAGGTCGCCGCTCAGCGATCCCAGGTCGGCGATGGCGCTGGGGCGGCCGCTAATGGGCTGACTGTATCGAATATGCGCATCCGCCAAAATGATGGTGCCCCCCAGATGCCGCTCGCGCAGCATCAGCCAGATAAGTCCCCATCCGGTCAGGGTCGCTAACGAAAACAGGCTACCGGCAAACAGCGTATGGTGCGGATTCTGGTTCCCCGCTTCCGGCATGGTGGTTATAAATTTCTGCCCGGTGTACTGCTGAATGCGTACGCCCATTTTTTCACTCAGCGGGATATGCTGATACCACGCCTGCTGGAGCTGCGCGCACCAGTCGCCACGGTGCAAAATATCGTCCAGCGACGCGATCGGTTTAATCATCAGAAAATGACGGATCGGCGTGGTGGTCGGGGTAGTGATCTCCCCCTGATTGACAAAGCCAAGCTTGGCGAAAAACTCCACCGCATCTTCGCGGGCGCTACAGGTGACCCGCTTCACCCCTTCCTGACGCGCTACCGACTCCAGGGTCATCGCCATCAGCGTCCCCAGCCCTTTATCCTGTACGGAGGGATGAACGGCCATAAAGCGAATGGAGGCTTCATTTTCCGCATTGATATACAGTCGGCCGACGGCAACCAGATTGCCCTCTTCATCCACCACCATCTGATGATGCGCCATCGCATCCCAGGCGTCGCGTTCCGATCCTTTTGGCTGATGCAGCGGCTTACGCAGCATCTCCCAGCGGAACTGGTAGTAGCTCTCTAACTCTTCTGCTGTTTGCGGTACACGAAGGTGATACATAGTCGTACTCTCTTTTGTTACCCGCAGCCTGCCCGGAAGCTGGGTCATACCTGCAACCAAAAGGTCACGGGACCATCATTGACCAAAGAAACCTGCATATCCGCAGCGAATCTTCCGGTCTGGGTGTTCATTTCCTGCTGACGACAGCGGGCGACGAAATACTCATACAGTGCCTCGGCACGGTCCGGTGCTGCACCTTTCGAGAAACTCGGACGCATCCCCCGCTCGGTATCGGCCGCCAGCGTAAATTGCGAAACCACCAGCACGCTGCCGCCCGCCTGCTGGACATTCAGGTTCATTTTCCCGTCAGCATCGCTGAAGATGCGGTAGCCCAGCACCCGTTCACAAAGGCGATTCGCCTTTTGTTCATCATCGTCTTTCTCGACGCCCAGCAGCACCAGAAGCCCCGGACCAATTTCGCCCGTCACTTCATCCTCCACGGTAACGCTTGCACGGGATACGCGTTGAATTAATGCAATCATGGTTGTTCTGTTTCTTCTGTTTTAAGTTTGCGGTATTCACCGAGAGTGACAGTAATTTCAGCGCCAAGCAAGACGATACACCAGGTCCAGTACACCCAGACGAACAAAATCGGCACCACCGAAATCACGCCATAAATTAACTGATAGGACGGAAAGGTGGTGATATAGAGGGCAAACGCTTTTTTACCTGCCTCGAACAGCAGCGCCGCCACCAGCGCCCCGATCACTGCATCGCGGTTACGCACCTGGGTGGTCGGTACAATACTGTAGAGCAGCCAGAATGCCGCCCATGAAAGGATCAGCGGGAAGAGGCGGAGTAGATTATCAATCACGCCGTCCAGATCGCTCGCCCAGCGCAGCGACAGCAGATACGAACTGATCGCCAGGCTGGCGCCTGCCAGCAACGGGCCAAGAGTCAGGATCATCCAGTAAACGGCAAAGGAGTAAACTTTGGGACGGCTGCGCGTGCTGCGCCAGATGGTGTTTAGCGCGCTGTCGATCGAGTACATCAGCAGCAGCGAGGTGACGATCAGGCCAAACGCGCCTACGGCGGTCATACGGCTGGAGTTAGCCACGAACTGTTCGATATACCCCTGAATCACATCCCCGGTCGCCGGAATAAAATTGGCGAAGATAAAATGGCGAATCTGCACGCTGACTTCGGAAAACATGGGAAAGGCCGCAAACAGCGCGAACACGACGGCTATCAGCGGCACCAGGGAAAGTAATGACACATAGGCGAGGTTCCCCGCCAGGGTCGTCATATGGTCTTCATCAATGCGCCGCCACAGCAGCTTAAGCCACGCCAGCAGCGGCCGGGTATGGTGGTGTAATTTTTGCTGAACGGTTTTTAGCATAACTGATTCGCGAAATAGTCAGGGATGGTCTTCTTCCCGGTCACCAGAATACTGGTGATCCCTAACCGGTTGGCCCCTGCTATATTATCGACGTTATCATCAAAAAAGACCGTATCTGCGGCGGAAAATCCCTCTTCTTCCAGTACTCGCAGATAAATTTCCGCTTCAGGCTTACGCAATCCCATCTCCTGTGACAGATAAATGCGATCGGCGGCAGCGCGCACTTCCGGGTATTCATCGGGCCAGAATGTGGTGTGAAGACGATTGGTATTGGAGAGCACTACCACCCGATGCCCCTGGGCACGAAGTTTATGCATGATGGTAATTACCTCCGGGCGCAGCGCGACAAATACCGCCTGCCAGCCGTGAGCAAACTGCTCATAGCTGAGGGACATATTCATTTCATGACACATGGCGGCGGCAAAGTCTTCATCGCTAATCTCGCCACGCTCATGCTGGTGGAAAGCCTCTCCCATGGTGAAATGCTGCTTCAGCGTCGCCAGCGGGATGCGGGTTAAATCACTCCAGGCTCCCAATACCCGGTTGAAGTCAATGTCGACAATCACATTACCTAAATCAAAGATATAGAGCATTTTTGTCTCCTTCCGCGCCGTGGAAAATTAACTTTAGCGGGAAAGGCAGGATTTGACTATTGGCGTATGATGCAGGAATGAAAAAAAGAAACCCCGCCGGAGAGGCGGGGTTTAGCGAACAACAAGAAGAAAAATTACTCTTCTTTTGCACCGCGCATTGCGCGTTTACGGTCGTTCTCAGTCAGGTGACGTTTACGGATACGGATAGACGTAGGGGTCACTTCTACCAGTTCGTCGTCATCGATGAACTCCAGAGCCTGCTCCAGGGTCATCTTAATCGGCGGAACCAGAACCGTTGCTTCGTCAGTACCGGACGCACGCATGTTGGTCAGTTTCTTACCGGTCAGGCAGTTTACCGTCAGGTCGTTAGAGCGACTGTGAATACCGATGATCTGGCCTTCGTAAACTTCAGCGCCGTGGCCGAGGAACAGCTTACCGCGATCCTGCAGACCGAACAGGGCGAACGCAACCGCTTTACCCTGACCGTTAGAGATCAGTACGCCGTTGTTACGCTGACCCACTTCGCCCGGACGAACGTCGTCGTAGTGGCTGAAGGTGGAGTACAGCAGACCGGTACCAGAAGTCATGGTCATGAACTCTGAACGGAAGCCGATCAGACCACGGCTTGGGATCACGTAGTCGAGACGTACGCGACCTTTACCGTCTGGATTCATGTTTTTCAGGTCGCCTTTACGCTCGCCCAGCGCCTGCATGACAGAACCCTGGTGCTGCTCTTCGACGTCCAGCGTCACGTTTTCGAACGGCTCTTGTTTACGGCCATCGATTTCGCGGAAGATAACTTTCGGACGGGAAACCGCCATCTCGAAACCTTCACGGCGCATGTTTTCAATCAGAACGGACAGGTGCAGTTCACCACGGCCGGAAACGCGGAACGCATCAGCGTCTTCGGTTTCTTCAACGCGCAGCGCCACGTTGTGCACCAGCTCTTTGTTCAGACGGTCCAGGATCTGGCGAGAGGTAACGAACTTACCTTCTTTACCGCAGAACGGCGAGGTGTTGACGTTGAAGAACATGGTTACGGTCGGCTCATCAACGGACAGTGCCGGCAGCGCTTCGACATTCTGCGGATCGCAGATGGTGTCGGAGATGTTCAGCTCGCCCAGACCGGTGATCGCGATGATGTCGCCAGCTTCGGCTACGTCACTCTCGATACGCTCCAGACCCAGGTGAGTCAGCACTTTACCGACTTTACCGTTACGGGTTTTGCCTTCGCTATCGATGATAGTGACCTGCTGGTTCGGCTTCACTTTACCGCGTTTGATGCGGCCGATACCGATGACGCCAACGTAGTTGTTGTAGTCCAGCTGGGAGATCTGCATCTGCAGCGGACCGTCAAGGTCAACGTCCGGCGCCGGCACGCGATCAACAATCGCCTGGTACAGCGGGGTCATGTCGTCAGCCATGTCTTCGTGGTCCAGGCCCGCGATACCGTTCAGCGCGGACGCGTAAACGATCGGGAAGTCCAGCTGTTCGTCGGTCGCATCAAGGTTAACGAACAGGTCGAAGACCTGATCGACAACCCAGTCCGGACGGGCGCCCGGGCGGTCAACTTTGTTGATGACCACGATCGGCTTCAGGCCGTGGGCAAAAGCTTTTTTGGTCACGAAGCGCGTTTGCGGCATCGGGCCATCAAAGGCATCGACCACCAGCAGCACAGAGTCAACCATGGACATAACACGCTCAACCTCACCTCCGAAGTCGGCGTGCCCTGGGGTATCAACGATGTTGATACGGTAATCATTCCATTTGATTGCGGTGTTTTTCGCGAGGATGGTAATCCCACGCTCTTTCTCCAAATCGTTGGAGTCCATCACACGTTCTTGTGCTTCAGTACGTGCGTCGAACGTACCGGATTGCTGTAGCAGCTTGTCAACCAGGGTAGTTTTACCATGGTCAACGTGCGCGATGATGGCGATATTACGCAGATTTTCGATCACAACTTTGCCTCAGGCATTAGAAATAGCGCGTTATTGTACACGTATTAAGCGAAGGACTGAACAGGATCACAAACATCCTCCGCAAACAAGTATTGCAGAGTTTCTTTGTGACCGCTTTCACGGAGCGATAAAAGGGCACCGTAACAAAAATTGCACCAAAATGGTGCTCAATGTTCACACTGAGGCACTACTTTGGTGCATTATCTCCATCATGGTGCAGTCCTTTTGCACTATGGTGCGCATGATACAGCGTTTTATAGGGCATTTAAAAGTTGGCACAGATTTCGCTTTATATTTTTTAAGGCAACAACGCCACTTTTAAGCAGTATGAAGTTTTCGTTACCACGACGACAATGACCAATCCGGGAGAGTTTAAGTATGTCCGCTGAACACGTTTTGACGATGCTGAACGAGCACGAAGTGAAGTTTGTCGATCTGCGCTTCACCGATACCAAAGGTAAAGAACAGCACGTCACGATTCCGTCTCATCAGGTAAATGCCGAATTCTTCGAAGAAGGCAAAATGTTTGATGGCTCCTCGATCGGTGGCTGGAAAGGTATCAACGAATCTGACATGGTCCTGATGCCGGACGCTTCCACCGCGGTCATTGACCCGTTCTACGAAGAACCGACCCTGATCATCCGCTGCGATATCCTCGAGCCAGGCACCCTGCAGGGCTATGACCGTGACCCGCGCTCCATCGCGAAACGCGCTGAAGAGTACCTGCGCGCCACCGGCATCGCTGACACCGTCCTGTTCGGGCCAGAACCAGAATTCTTCCTGTTCGACGACATCCGTTTTGGCGCCTCTATCTCCGGCTCCCATGTCGCGATCGATGACATCGAAGGTGCGTGGAACTCCTCCACCAAATACGAAGGCGGTAACAAAGGTCACCGTCCGGGCGTGAAAGGGGGTTACTTCCCGGTTCCGCCAGTAGACTCTTCTCAGGATATCCGTTCCACCATGTGTATGATCATGGAAGAGATGGGCCTGGTTGTTGAAGCTCACCACCACGAAGTGGCTACCGCAGGTCAGAACGAAGTGGCAACCCGCTTCAACACCATGACCAAAAAAGCGGACGAAATTCAGATTTACAAATACGTTGTTCACAACGTCGCTCACCGCTTCGGTAAAACCGCGACCTTTATGCCGAAACCAATGTTCGGCGATAACGGCTCCGGCATGCACTGCCATATGTCTCTGGCGAAAAACGGGACTAACCTGTTCTCCGGCGACAAATACGCAGGTCTGTCTGAGCAGGCGCTGTTCTACATCGGCGGCGTAATCAAACACGCTAAAGCTATCAACGCCCTGGCGAACCCGACCACCAACTCCTACAAGCGTCTGGTCCCGGGTTACGAAGCGCCGGTTATGCTGGCTTACTCTGCGCGTAACCGCTCTGCCTCCATCCGTATTCCGGTGGTGACCTCTCCGAAAGCGCGTCGTATCGAAGTGCGCTTCCCGGACCCGGCTGCCAACCCGTACCTGTGCTTTGCGGCGCTGCTGATGGCTGGCCTTGATGGTATCAAGAACAAAATCCATCCGGGCGAAGCAATGGACAAAAACCTGTATGACCTGCCGCCGGAAGAAGCGAAAGAGATCCCGCAGGTTGCAGGCTCTCTGGAAGAAGCCCTGCAGGCCCTGGATGCTGACCGCGAGTTCCTGACGGCTGGCGGCGTGTTCACCAATGACGCTATCGATGCTTACATCGCCCTGCGTCTGGAAGAGAACGACCGCGTACGCATGACTCCGCATCCGGTTGAGTTCGAACTGTACTACAGCGTCTAATTTTGCTGTAAATCCAGGGTATGTCGTGTTGTGGCGCGGGATGCCCGGGATATTTTGTTGCCGTGGAAACTTTCAGCCCATCTCAGGATGGGCTTTTTTCTCCACCAACACGCTGATCTCGCGAGCTTTTTACCGATAAAAAGCTATACTGCACTAAATTGGTGCACTCTTTTTCAGGAGACTGTCGAATGGCAACAGGCACACTGCCCGATGCTGGGCAGATCCTCAACTCTCTTATCAACAGTATCTTACTGGTCGATGATGACCTGGCGGTGCACTTTGCCAATCCTGCGGCGCAGCAGCTGCTGGCGCAAAGTTCACGCAAGCTGTTTGGCACCCCGTTACCTGAGCTGTTGAGCTATTTTTCGTTGAATATCGGGCTGATGCAGGAGAGCCTGCAGGCGGGCCAGGGGTTTACCGATAACGAAGTCACGCTGGTTATTGATGGCCGCTCGCACATCCTGTCGCTGACCGCCCAGCGGCTGCCGGAAGGCTTTATTCTGCTGGAAATGGCGCCGATGGATAACCAGCGCCGCCTGAGCCAGGAGCAGCTGCAGCACGCGCAGCAGGTCGCCGCCCGCGATCTGGTCCGCGGCCTGGCACATGAGATAAAAAATCCGTTAGGCGGCCTGCGCGGCGCGGCACAGCTGCTCAGCAAAGCCCTGCCCGACCCGGCGCTAACGGAATATACCAAAGTGATCATCGAGCAGGCTGACCGGCTGAGAAATCTGGTCGATCGCCTGCTTGGGCCACAGCATCCGGGCATGCACGTTACTGAAAGTATCCATAAAGTCGCCGAGCGGGTAGTGAAACTGGTCTCCATGGAGTTACCGGACAACGTGAAGTTAATCCGTGATTACGACCCCAGCCTACCAGAGCTGCCCCACGACCCGGATCAAATTGAACAGGTGTTGCTGAACATCGTCCGTAATGCGCTGCAGGCGCTGGGGCCGGAAGGGGGCGAAATTGTTCTCCGCACCCGCACCGCTTTCCAGCTGACGCTGCACGGGGTGCGTTATCGCCTCGCCGCACGTATTGACGTTGAAGATAATGGCCCGGGTATTCCGCCCCATCTCCAGGATACGCTGTTTTATCCGATGGTCAGCGGCCGCGAAGGCGGTACCGGCCTGGGCTTATCTATCGCCCGCAGCCTTATCGATCAGCACTCCGGCAAAATTGAATTCACCAGCTGGCCGGGTCATACCGAATTTTCGGTATACCTGCCTATTCGGAAGTAGAGGTGTTTATGCAACGAGGGATAGCCTGGATCGTTGATGACGATAGCTCCATCCGCTGGGTGCTTGAACGCGCGCTCACCGGAGCCGGCTTGAGCTGCACAACGTTCGAAAGCGGCAATGAGGTGCTAGATGCCCTCACCACCAAAACCCCGGATGTACTGCTGTCAGATATCCGTATGCCGGGAATGGATGGTCTGGCGCTGCTCAAACAGATTAAGCAGCGTCATCCAATGCTTCCGGTCATCATAATGACCGCACATTCCGATCTGGACGCCGCGGTCAGCGCTTATCAGCAAGGCGCGTTTGATTATCTGCCCAAACCTTTTGATATTGATGAAGCCGTCGCCCTGGTCGACCGGGCGATAAGCCACTACCAGGAGCAGCAACAGCCGCGAAATGCGCCAATAAGCAGCCCAACTGCCGACATCATCGGCGAAGCGCCGGCAATGCAGGATGTCTTTCGCATTATTGGCCGTTTGTCGCGATCATCCATCAGCGTGCTGATTAATGGCGAATCCGGTACCGGTAAAGAGCTCGTCGCTCACGCCCTGCATCGTCATAGTCCACGTTCAAAAGCGCCGTTTATCGCACTGAATATGGCGGCAATACCCAAAGACCTGATTGAGTCCGAGCTGTTCGGGCATGAAAAAGGGGCCTTTACCGGCGCCAATACCGTCCGCCAGGGACGCTTCGAACAGGCTGACGGCGGCACGCTATTCCTGGATGAAATTGGCGATATGCCGCTTGATGTCCAGACTCGTCTGCTGCGCGTGCTGGCGGATGGCCAGTTTTATCGCGTGGGCGGTTACGCGCCGGTGAAGGTCGATGTGCGGATCATCGCCGCCACCCACCAGAACCTGGAACAGCGCGTGCAGGAGGGGAAATTCCGTGAAGATTTGTTCCACCGCCTGAACGTGATCCGGGTACATTTACCGCCGCTGCGCGAGCGCCGGGAAGATATTCCACGCCTGGCCCGCCATTTTCTGCAGATAGCCGCCCGCGAGCTCGGTGTTGAAGCCAAACAGCTGCATCCGGAAACGGAGACAGCGCTGACACGCCTGGCGTGGCCTGGCAACGTCCGTCAGCTGGAAAACACCTGTCGCTGGCTCACCGTCATGGCCGCCGGCCAGGAGGTACTGACGCAGGATCTGCCGAGCGAACTGTTTGAGACCACGGTTCCGGACAGCCCGACGCAGATGCAGCCCGACAGCTGGGCGACGCTGCTGGGTCAGTGGGCCGATCGGGCGTTGCGATCCGGTCATCAAAACCTGCTCTCAGAAGCGCAACCCGAAATGGAGCGCACGCTGCTGACGACCGCCCTGCGCCATACCCAGGGGCACAAGCAGGAGGCTGCGCGTCTGCTGGGATGGGGTCGTAATACCCTGACGCGTAAGCTAAAAGAGCTGGGAATGGAGTAGTGATTAACGGCATGATGAAAATTAGCCGTTCAGCGCAAAGTGCTGCTATTTTGTACTTTACTGTTCCGATGAGTTGAGTATGATCGTGCCCGGCATTAGGGGAGAGCATCATGTTTGAATCACTGGTGAGTATGATATCGAGCGGCGCCGCAGCCAGTCACACGCCACAAACGGCAGTCGCTGCCGTGCTGTGCGCTGCGCTGGTCGGGCTGTTCAGCTAATGGTTCCCCTCTCCTGCGGCCGCGGGAGAGGGGAAAACATTAAATGACCCGGGAGAACTGTTGCATCCGAGCTTTTTGCCGTAGATAGGCATCAAAGCACATGCAGATATTGCGGATCAGCAGTCGGCCTTTCGCCGTCACCTGAATGGCCTTATCATCCACAGCCACCAGCCCGTCATGCGCCAGCGGCGCCAGCAGCTTCAGGTCTTCGGCAAAATAAGACTGAAAATCCACATCCCACTGCGCCTCTACAGCCTCAATATCCAGACGGAAATTACAGATCAACGCCTTAATCACGTCGCGACGTAAACAGTCATCGCGGGTTAACGCGATCCCGCGCCATAGAGCGTCCCCTTGCTCTGCCACCTGCTGGTAGTACAGCTTCAGCTCTTTTTGGTTCTGGGCGTAGCTGTCACCAATCATGCTGATCGCGGACACGCCCATCCCCAGCAGATCGGTATCCCCCTGGGTGGTGTAACCCTGGAAATTGCGGTGCAGTATGCCATGACGTTGCGCGACCGCTAATTCATCGTCTGGGCGAGCAAAGTGGTCCATGCCGATAAACTGATAGCCTGCCGCCGTCAGCGAGCCGATGGTCTCCTGGAGGATCTCCAGCTTCTGTTCAGCGGTGGGCAGATCGGCATCTTTAATTTTGCGCTGTGCGGCAAAGAGCGTGGGCAGATGCGCATAGTTAAACACGCTCAGGCGGTCAGGATTGAGCTCGGCGACCTTTTGCAGGGTAAAGGCGAAGCTCTCCGGCGTTTGCTTCGGCAGGCCGTAGATGAGGTCGATATTGGTCGAGGTAAAACCAATCTCCCGCGCATGGTGGAGCAAATCAAAGATGAACGCTTCGTCCTGCTCACGGTTAACCAGGCGCTGAACCTCTTTATTGAAGTCCTGCACGCCCATACTCAGGCGGTTGAACCCCTCGGTGCGTAAATGATCGAGGACATCCAGCTCGATCTCACGTGGATCGACCTCAATGGAGATCTCGGCTTCCGCGCTGAAATGGAAGTGGCTGCGCAACAGATCCATCAGGCGACTGATTTGCGCCTTATTGAGATAGGTTGGCGTACCGCCACCCCAGTGCAGTTGCTTAACCTGGCGACTGGCAAACAGCGGCGCGCGGTGGATGATCTCCTGTTCAAGGACATCGAGATATTGATCGGCCTTATGCTGCTGACGGGTAACTATCTTATTGCAGCCGCAGAAATAACACAGCTTATGGCAAAACGGGATATGCACGTACAGCGACAGGGGACGCTGTGGGTAACGGGCCACAGCGGCATCGAATTCCGCCGCGCCAAATTGCGGTGAAAACTCCAGCGCGGTGGGATACGAGGTATAGCGCGGCCCGGAATAGTTATATTTCTGGATCAGGGCCAGATCCCAGTCGATTATCTGCTCAGACATGCTCACTCCTTCCGATGGTGCCGCCGACGGGTACGCCGTCCCGGCCCCACCGCACCGCGGGTCATGAGCCGGTTGCGCAGCCATTTCTGACGCCGCGACAACCGTCGTAGTTTAACGAATAACCACAGCAGATAACATATAACCAGAAGGGTTATAAGCAGTACCGGGAATCCGATGGGATGCAAATGTTAGTTTCCACCCTTCAGCAGACGCATCATATCTTCCTGACGCTCTTCCTCTTCTTCATCTTCGTCATCGTAAGAGAGGCCGAGCTGCTGCATCAGCTCATCAATGCGATCCAGTTTGGCGTCCACCCAGCTCTGCTCTTCAGCATTCAGGGTGCCCCCCTCTTCCAGACGTTCCAGCAGCGCGTCCAGGCGCTCATCATTCTCCAGCAACTCCAGCTCAGCCTGCGGTGAAAGCATAGGTTTCTCGCTCTTTGGTTTATGCTGCTTGGGGGCTGGGGTGCTGCTTTCGCTCACGCCCAGCGGGATCGGTTTTTTACTGCCGACGCGCGGGTCTTGCGTCTGGCTCTGTTTTTTGCCCGCTGAAGCCGCATCGCCGCCGTTCGCGCGACTGCCTGCCGCGTGGCCACGATGTTTCTTCTGCCGTTTGCGATCGCGAGCTTCCTGATTTAACTCTTCACGCGACTTGCGGCCGGATTTGCCACGGGTGGCGGATGTCGGTTTTTTCATGGTGTGTAATCTTCAGACAGTATTATTCAGTATAGAATTGAGGCGGAATCTAGCAGAAAGCAAGCAAAGAAAAAAGGCGACAGATTACTCTGTCGCCTTTTTCCTCACTGACCACCCTTAACGGGCTTCTTCTTTCCCTGTTCGCTAACGACTTACCCTGTCTTTCCCTTAGCGTCCAACGGTCCCTGTTTCTTCCTTTTCCCTTTGAAACGTCTCCAAGACGCGCGTCATCCTGACTATCCTGTGGTCTTCGCCTCCTGGCGCTTCCTGACCCCTCGTCCTGAGTCTTAATCCTTTCAGCATCCCCGCCGTTGTGTATTACTTTACCCTGTTGACAAAAATCGACAACCAGCCAGGCCGTTAAAAAAACATTTTCAGATTTCTCTATTTTTATAACTTGTTTTTTTTCAGTTAATTACATCTGTATCGTCTTATTTTTCTCAGGTATGTCCTATACGAAGAATAGTCAATGTCTCACAAACCATATGGTTTTTACTTACAGGAACGGCGTGCGGTAAAAACAGCCTTTTTCTGCTGTTCAGGTATAATCCCTGCCATAGCCTGTTTTAACGGAGACGACCGTCTTGACCAACTGGAATTATCAACTGACGCACTTTGTCACTAGCGCGCCAGATATCCGCCATCTTCCTGCCGATACCGGCATTGAAGTGGCGTTCGCCGGCCGCTCCAACGCGGGAAAATCCAGCGCGCTAAATACGCTGACCAACCAGAAGAGCCTGGCGCGTACCTCCAAGACTCCTGGACGTACGCAGCTGATTAACCTGTTCGAAGTCGCCGAGGGCAAACGCCTGGTTGACCTGCCCGGCTATGGTTATGCGCAAGTACCTGAAGAGATGAAGATCAAGTGGCAGCGCGCGCTGGGAGAGTACCTGGAAAAACGTCTGTGCCTGAAGGGCCTGGTGGTGCTAATGGATATTCGCCACCCGCTTAAAGATCTCGATCAGCAAATGATCGAGTGGGCGGTAGAAAGCGATATTCAGGTGCTGGTGCTGTTGACCAAAGCCGATAAGCTCGCCAGCGGCGCGCGTAAAGCGCAAGTGAATATGGTGCGTGAAGCGGTACTGGCCTTCAATGGCGATATTCAGGTTGAACCTTTCTCTTCGCTGAAAAAATCTGGCGTGGATAAGCTGCGACAGAAGCTGGATAGCTGGTTTAAAGAAATCCCGCCGCAAGAAGCCGTTGAAGACGCCGAGTAACCCCCGCTTTTTCCGGATAACGGCGCGTAGCGCCCTATCCGGACGTTCATATTACGCGCTTTTAACTGCATCAAACTTTTCTTTCGCGCAATAAAAAACGCCCCGGTCATAAATGACCGGGGCGGCTAAAATATTCAGCCAAATCCGATTACGTGAAGTAAAAGGTCTGAAAGATAGAACATCTTACCTCTGTACCCTACGCGATTAACTCTACTCTTCTTTCGCTCACGGATAAAGCATTTTTTGTAGTTTTTTTTCACTATTTACATAGCAAATTCAAATGATCCTCACAAAACGCTATAAGTTATGTTGCTTACTTACAGAAAATCGCTTTGCGCTTTGTATACTTAGTGCGCTTGATCCCAGTTTTCGCCACTACCGACTTCCACCAGCAGCGGCACCGCCAGCGTAGTGCTGTTCTCCATCAGTTCATGGATTTTTTTCGACACGGCATCGAGCTCATCTTTATGCACTTCAAAGACCAGTTCATCGTGAACCTGCATGATCATCCGCACGCGAGGTTGCTCCTTCCGCAGCCATTCATCAACAGCAATCATCGCCCGCTTGATAATGTCTGCCGCTGTCCCCTGCATCGGGGCGTTGATCGCCGCACGTTCCGCGCCGGCGCGACGGGCACCATTGCTGGATTTAATATCCGGCAGATAGAGTCGACGGCCATCCAGCGTTTCAACGTACCCTTGCTCTTTCGCCTGAGCGCGGGTGCGCTCCATATACTCCAGGACGCCCGGGTAACGCTCGAAATAAAGATCCATATACTTCTGTGCTTCTTTACGCGGGATGTTCAGCTGGCGGGCCAGGCCGAAGGCGCTCATGCCATAGATGAGACCGAAGTTGATGGCTTTCGCACTGCGGCGTTGTTCGCTGCTGACGCTGTCCAGTGGTAAGCCAAACACTTCAGCCGCCGTCGCCCGGTGAATATCCTTCCCTTCTGCGAAAGCGGTCAGCAGGCCTTTATCCCGCGACAGGTGCGCCATAATACGCAGTTCGATTTGCGAGTAGTCCGCTGAGACAATGACGTAATCTTCCGGCGCGATAAACGCCTGGCGAATGCGCCGTCCTTCTTCGTTACGCACTGGAATATTTTGCAGGTTTGGATCGGTAGACGACAAACGGCCTGTGGCAGTAACCGCCTGATGATAGGAGGTATGCACGCGCCCCGTTTTAGGGTTAATCATCAGCGGCAGTTTATCGGTATAGGTCGACTTCAGTTTCGCCAGCCCGCGATACTCCAGAATCACTTTTGGCAACGGATAATCCAGCGCCAGCTCCTCCAGGACCTCTTCAGACGTGGATGGCGCGCCACCCGGCGTTTTCTTCAGCGGCTTGATACCCTGTTTCTCAAACAGGATCGTTTGCAGCTGTTTAGTGGAGGAGAGATTAAACGCTTCCCCGGCAATCTCATGTGCGCGCTGCTCCAGCTCAACCAGACGCTGGGCGATCTCCTGGGAATGCGCATGCAGCACGGCAGGGTCGATTTTCACGCCATTGCGCTCAACCCGAGACAGCACCGGCACCAGCGGCATTTCGATATGCTTAAAGATATTCAGCGGACCTTCATGCTGCTGCAGCTTCGGCCACATCTTCAGATGCAGCTGGAGCGTGACGTCGGCATCTTCCGCCGCGTAGCGGCCAGCCTCCTCCAGTGCAATCTGGTTAAAGGTGAGCTGGTTCTTACCTTTACCAGCGATCTCTTCAAAGGTAATGGTTTTATGCTTCAGCCAGCGGTCGGAAAGACTGTCCATATCGTGGCGGCCCGCCACGCTGTCGAGAATGTAGGATTCCAGCATGGTATCGAACGCAATCCCGCGCAGCTCAATGTCATAGTTGGCCAAAATACCGCGATCGTATTTGAGATTTTGCCCGACCTTGAGCAGCTTCTCATCCTCCAGCAGCGGTTTAAGTAACGCCAGTACGCGCTCGCGGGGGATCTGATCCGGCGCATCAAGATAATCATGCGCCACAGGGACATAGGCGGCCACGCCAGGCTCAACAGCGAATGAAAGACCGACCATATTGGCAGAGATATTATCCAGGCTGTCGGTTTCCGTATCAAAGGCAAAGAGCGGCGCTTGCTTCAGCTTATCGATCCAGGTGACCAGCGTGGCCTCATCAAGGATAGTGACGTAGTGCTCTGCTGAAAGGGCGGAGGCCGGTTCATCCTCTGCTTCTGCCTGTGCCGCTGCCGCAGGCTCTGCAGGTTTAGCGGCCGGTTTGCCGCCCTTCGCTTGCAGCCATTTCCCGGCCTCGACGTCGGTTGTCCAGCGCTTAAACTCATACTGCCTGAACAGCGCCAGCAGATCGTCAGCCGCCGGAGGCTGCACCTCCAGCTCTTCGCACGTGAGCTCCAGCTCGACGTCGGTTTTAATGGTCGCCAGCTGATAAGAGAGATAAGCCACGTCCTTGTTCTGCTCCAGCTTCGCCGCCATCGTTTTCGCGCCGCGGAAGCTCAGTGCAGCAATTTTCTCCGGTTCCGCATACAGCGTATCAAGGCCGCCAAGGCCTTGCAGCAGCGCCTGGGCGGTCTTCTCGCCCACGCCCGGCACGCCAGGAATGTTATCCGAAGAGTCGCCCATCAGTGCCAGGAAATCGATAATCAGCTCCGGCGGGACGCCATACTTGGAGACCACCTCATCCGGTCCAAGGATGGTGTTAGTCATGGTATTGATTAGGGTGATCCCCGGCGTCACCAGCTGAGCCATGTCTTTATCACCGGTGCTGATCAGCACCGGACGACCCGCCCTTTCCGCTTCCCGCGCCAGGGTGCCAATCACATCGTCGGCTTCAACACCCGGAACCGCCATTAGCGGCAGCCCCATCGCTTTCACCATCTTATGCAACGGCTCAATCTGCGCGCGCAGATCGTCCGGCATCGGCGGGCGGTGGGACTTGTAATGTTCGAACAATTCATCACGGAAGGTTTTCCCTTTCGCATCAAAGACCACGACGGCGTGAGTCGGTTGATACTGCAGGATCAAACTGCGCAGCATATTCAGTACGCCGTACATAGCCCCGGTCGGCTCCCCTGCGCTGTTAGTCAGCGGCGGAAACGCATGATACGCCCGATAAAGATAGGATGAGCCGTCAACGAGGATGAGAGGGTTTTCTGGGATCTGAACCATAATTTCCGTGCCTGTTTATCAGATTATGGGTAAAGGATGCCACAGACGGGCATGAAATCCTGAATTTTTCCCGCATTTCGCGGAAAAGATTCAACGATCGTCGCGATCGCATAAGAACTTTGCTTGTGGATAACTTTGTGTATAGTTTTACAGCGTCAGCTTTACCGCCCCTGAAAATAAATGAACAAATACTATTACTCTTTATATATCAGTTAATTAAAAACAGATCGACGATCCTGGCATCAATTTGATGACCCAATGTTCCATGTGGATAGAAGATCCTTGTTTTTTTCTGTTCTCGTAAGACCCGTCATTTGCCGCGTTTTCTGGTAAAATCAGCCCCTTGCGCAGCTTAAAGGCGCTCTTTGTCAGCCTAACTTTCTGAATAAACTAACTATGTCGAGATTACTCGCTGCGATAACACTTCCGCTGAGTATCGCCTTAACCATCTTAGTCACCATTATCTGCTCTGTACCGATCATCGTCGCCGGGCTGATTAAACTGCTGGTCCCCATTCCAGCGGTATGGCGCTCTATATCTGTTTTTTGCAATTTTATGATGTATTGCTGGTGCGAAGGGCTGGCGCTGCTGTTGCATCTCAATCCCTGGCTTAAATGGGACGTCGAGGGTCTGGAAGGCTTAAATAAAAAGAACTGGTATCTGCTGATCAGTAACCACCATAGCTGGGCAGATATCGTGGTGCTGTGCGTGCTGTTCCGCAAGCATATTCCGATGAATAAGTACTTCCTTAAACAACAGCTGGCGTGGGTACCCTTCATCGGCCTCGCCTGCTGGGCGTTGGATATGCCCTTTATGCGCCGCTATTCACGCAGTTACCTTATTAGACACCCGGAACGCCGCGGTAAAGATGTCGAAACCACCCGCCGTTCATGTGAAAAATTTCGCGCGCATCCGACGACTATCGTCAATTTTGTGGAAGGCTCGCGTTTTACCGAAGCCAAAAAGCACGAGACGCGCTCGCCTTACGATAACCTGCTACCGCCTAAAGCGGCAGGTATCGCCATGGCGTTAAACGTGCTCGGTTCGCAGTTCGATAAACTACTGAATGTCACGCTGTGCTACCCGGAGAATAATACAAAGCCGTTTTACGATATGTTAAGCGGCCGCCTGACGCGCATTGTAGTACGTATCAATCTGGTTCCTATTGGTGAAGAGCTGCACGGCGATTACGTTAACGATAAGAACTTTAAGCGCGGCTTCCAGCGCTGGCTCAATGGGCTATGGGAAGAGAAAGACCGTCAGTTGACTGACATCATGCGGGACAAAGAAAGGTAGTCACTGCCAGAATAGCTAAGGTAACGCCGGTCAGTGACCGGCGTTTTTTTTATTTCTTCTCTACCAGTTGCTTCACGGTATCCGCATACTGAGCGACGAAGACATCCATATTGCTGGTGTCCATCCCCTGCGGGTTCAGCTGGTATTTACCATTAACATACATAGCCGGTACCCCCTGCAGCTGCAGATCGGCTGCCGCTTTCTCTTGCTGAGCGACCAGAGATTTCACCACGAAGCTATTCCATGCGGCATCGTAGTCTTCCCCTTTCACGCCAGCGTCGACAAACACTTTACGAATGTCAGCCACGCTCTGCACGGTCTGGGTTTTCTGCACGGCTTCGAACATCGGCGCAGTAATTTTATCTTCAACACCCAGCGCGATGGCCACCGCCCACGCCCGCGTCAGATCCTTGCCCAGAGGGCCCAGGAACTCAACGTGGTATTTGGTCATTTTGGTGCCTTCCGGCAGTTTCTGACGCACATTGTCAGAAACATGCAGCACTTCTTCAAACTGGTAGCAGTGCGGGCAGTAGAATGAGAAGAACTCGAGCACCTGCGGCTCGCCAGCAATCGGCTTATCAAGGGTAATGTACTGCTTGCCATCGGTGATCTGGGCAGCGGATGCACTAAAAGCCAGAATCATACCAGCCAGCGCCAGCCAAACTTTTTTCATGATTTACTCTCTCCTGGATATATCACATTAATACATTGGCGTTAACTGAAGCGGGGGTTCCTGTAGAACCTTCACCTGCTCAAGAAAAGTCGACGTCTGCCCCCGCCAGTAATCCTCCCCGGTTAACCAGGGGAAATTGACCGGGAAAGCGGGATCGTCCCAGCGTCTGAGCAACCACGCCAGATAATAAACCAGTCGCATAGCGCGTAAAGGTTCAATTAGCGCGATTTCATCGCTGTTAAAGGGGCTGAATTCCTCATAGGCCTCGACAATGGTCTCCAGCTGCATACGCTGTTCAGCCTTATCACCGTTGAGCAGCATCCACAGATCCTGAATCGCCGGGCCGGTTCGCGCATCGTCTAAGTCGACAAACAGTGGCCCGTCGCGCCAGAGGATATTACCCGCATGGCAGTCACCGTGCAGGCGTAACGTGTTCCCGCGGCCGTGCCATTGCTCCATGACGGCAGCAATGAGTTTATCGGTCGCCTTCAGGAAATCGGCCTTCAGGCCAGAGGGGATCAGCGTCGCCTGTTCAAATACCTGGCGCGGTTCCAGCAGGTACTCCTGGACGCCAATTTCCGGGCGGGCAGTAAAGCGCTGTTTGCGGCCCGTCTGGTGCAGGCGCCCCAGATAGCGGCCAACCCATTCCATCTGATCAAGGTTATCCGCTTCAAACTGACGACCGCCAAGGCTTGGGAAAACGGCAAAGTAGAATCCCTGATGCTGATGAAGCGTGCTGTCGTTAAAGAAGAGCGGCGCAGCAACGGGCACTTCATCTTCTACAAGCTGAAGTGCAAACTGGTGTTCTTCAAGGATCTGTTCTGCGGACCAGCGCTCAGGACGATAGAACTTTACCACATAGCGATGGCGCTCTTCGTCCTGGAACTGATAAACGCGGTTCTCATAGCTGTTTAGCGGGGTGAGACCGGAGTCCACCCGCATACCCAGATCGAATAACCCATCGATAATGGTATCCGGGCGAAGCGTCTGAAAAGTAAAAGCCTTATCGTGCATCCTGACATCCGATAATCGTACGAATAGTTCAGGATATCATCTCATTGCACTTTACGCGGCAGCGCTTACAACCTTTTACTCTTTTATTACCCCGCGGGCGCGCAGCAGCGCGGTTTTAAAGTCCTCTTCATAATCCTTCTGAATACCAGGAATGACGGCATCTTTAGAAGAGTCACGCATCTTCAGGTGATAGATCAGAATATCGTCGGAAAGATCGCTCAGTTCGCCATCATAGCCAGCCTCTTTCGCCAGTTTCTGCAAAAATTGCATCAGATTCAGTTCAGGCTCTTTCTGCCAGGCAGGCTGGAGGAGTTCAATTACTTCATTCAGACGTTTACATTTCATGGTCATGCTCCTTACTCTTGATAGGGACAAGTTAACAGGGTCAATCCCACAATGAAAGAGGCGATATTCAGATGCAAAGCGAGGCGATAACCGGCGTCGTGCTGGCAGGCGGCAAAGCCACGCGAATGGGCGGCATTGATAAAGGATTACAGGCGCTAAATGGTCGCCCTCTCTGGCGTCACGTCGCGGAGACATTAGCCCCGCAGGTAGATGAGTTAGTCATTAGCGCCAATCGTCATCTTGAACAGTGGCGTGCCAGCGGATATCCGGTCTTTCGAGACATACAGGAGGGTTATCAGGGGCCGCTGGCCGGAATGCTTGCTGTGATGCAGCAGGTCGCGAGCCCATGGTTTGTTTTTTGCCCCTGCGACACGCCGTTCATTCCATCCTTTTTGGTGGAGCGCTTTATCCAGCAGAAAGGGGCCGCACCGGTCGTTTGGGCCCATGACGGCGAACGGGATCATCCCGCCGTTGCATTAGTTCATCGTCAAATCATTCCGGAACTGGAGGCTTATCTGGCTCATGGAGAGCGCAGGGTGATGGTCTTTATGCGACAAGTGGGTGGGCGCCCGGTGAATTTCAGCGATGTGAAATCAGCGTTCATCAATGTAAATACGCTTGAAGATTTGCAGCAGATGCAGGAGCCATCATGACCCCATTACTGGCGATCGCCGCATGGAGCGGTACCGGAAAAACAACATTATTAAAGCGTCTTATCCCTGAGCTTTGCGTCAGAGGTCTGCGTCCCGGGCTGATAAAACATACCCATCATGATATGGACGTCGATAAGCCCGGCAAAGATAGCTATGAATTACGTAAGGCGGGCGCTGCGCAGACTATTGTCGCCAGCGAACAGCGCTGGGCGTTGATGACGGAGACGCCAGAGACGCCGGGATTAGATCTCACGTGGCTTGTCAGTCGAATGGATGTCAGCAAACTGGACCTGGTTTTAGTGGAGGGGTTCAAACATGAACCCGTGCCGAAGATCCTACTTTTTCGGCAAAACAGCGGCCATCGTGTAGAAGAGCTGATAATTGATGAACATACCATCGCCGTGGCCAGCGATATGCCCATCGCGACCTCGCTTCCGCAGTTGGATTTAAATGATATTCAACAGATCGCGACATTTATTGCGAATTGGTTAGAGAGGCATTAGCAGTTTATCGGTAGGGTTGCTTCTTAACACAGACGTTAATGAATGGCATCGGCAGACAGGGGCCTCCCCGAAGGCGGTGCTGCGCACCTTGTCCGGGCTACAGGTCGTGCAGGGCGGGTGCGAATCCGTAGCCCCGGTAAGCGCAGCGCCACCGGGGAGACATACCCACACAGCAAAAAACCCCGCACCTTTCGGGACGGGGTTCTTGTTAAAACGCAAAAACAAAAAGCTCAGTCTTTCGGCTGAGCTTTCTGCTTTATTTGATGCCTGGCAGTTCCCTACTCTCACATGGGGAGACCCCACACTACCATCGGCGCTACGGCGTTTCACTTCTGAGTTCGGCATGGGGTCAGGTGGGACCACCGCGCTGTCGCCGCCAGGCAAATTCTGTTTTCAACACGTCTCACGGACGCATCGAGTAATCTGTATCAGAGCTGAAAATCTTCTCTCAAATCGCCAAAACAGCTTCGGCGTTGTAAGGTTAAGCCTCACGGTTCATTAGTACCGGTTAGCTCAACGCATCGCTGCGCTTACACACCCGGCCTATCAACGTCGTCGTCTTCAACGTTCCTTCAGGAGACTTAAAGTCTCAGGGAGAACTCATCTCGGGGCAAGTTTCGTGCTTAGATGCTTTCAGCACTTATCTCTTCCGCATTTAGCTACCGGGCAGTGCCATTGGCATGACAACCCGAACACCAGTGATGCGTCCACTCCGGTCCTCTCGTACTAGGAGCAGCCCCCCTCAATTCTCCAGCGCCCACGGCAGATAGGGACCGAACTGTCTCACGACGTTCTAAACCCAGCTCGCGTACCACTTTAAATGGCGAACAGCCATACCCTTGGGACCTACTTCAGCCCCAGGATGTGATGAGCCGACATCGAGGTGCCAAACACCGCCGTCGATATGAACTCTTGGGCGGTATCAGCCTGTTATCCCCGGAGTACCTTTTATCCGTTGAGCGATGGCCCTTCCATTCAGAACCACCGGATCACTATGACCTGCTTTCGCACCTGCTCGCGCCGTCACGCTCGCAGTCAAGCTAGCTTATGCCATTGCACTAACCTCCTGATGTCCGACCAGGATTAGCTAACCTTCGTGCTCCTCCGTTACTCTTTGGGAGGAGACCGCCCCAGTCAAACTACCCACCAGACACTGTCCGCAACCCCGATAAGGGGCCTACGTTAGAACATCAAACATTAAAGGGTGGTATTTCAAGGTTGGCTCCACGCAGACTGGCGTCCACGCTTCAAAGCCTCCCACCTATCCTACACATCAAGGCTCAATGTTCAGTGTCAAGCTATAGTAAAGGTTCACGGGGTCTTTCCGTCTTGCCGCGGGTACACTGCATCTTCACAGCGAGTTCAATTTCACTGAGTCTCGGGTGGAGACAGCCTGGCCATCATTACGCCATTCGTGCAGGTCGGAACTTACCCGACAAGGAATTTCGCTACCTTAGGACCGTTATAGTTACGGCCGCCGTTTACCGGGGCTTCGATCAAGAGCTTCTCCTTACGGATAACCCCATCAATTAACCTTCCGGCACCGGGCAGGCGTCACACCGTATACGTCCACTTTCGTGTTTGCACAGTGCTGTGTTTTTAATAAACAGTTGCAGCCAGCTGGTATCTTCGACTGGTCTCAGCTCCATCCGCAGGGACTTCACCTACACACCAGCGTGCCTTCTCCCGAAGTTACGGCACCATTTTGCCTAGTTCCTTCACCCGAGTTCTCTCAAGCGCCTTGGTATTCTCTACCTGACCACCTGTGTCGGTTTGGGGTACGATTCAATGTTACCTGATGCTTAGAGGCTTTTCCTGGAAGCAGGGCATTTGTTACTTCAGCACCGTAGTGCCTCGTCATCACACCTCAGCGTTAAAAGGTACCGGATTTACCTGGAACCTCCGCCTACATGCTTAAACCGGGACAACCGTCGCCCGGCTAACATAGCCTTCTCCGTCCCCCCTTCGCAGTAACACCAAGTACAGGAATATTAACCTGTTTCCCATCGACTACGCCTTTCGGCCTCGCCTTAGGGGTCGACTCACCCTGCCCCGATTAACGTTGGACAGGAACCCTTGGTCTTCCGGCGAGCGGGCTTTTCACCCGCTTTATCGTTACTTATGTCAGCATTCGCACTTCTGATACCTCCAGCAACCCTCACAGGTCACCTTCGCAGGCTTACAGAACGCTCCCCTACCCAACAACACATAGTGTCGCTGCCGCAGCTTCGGTGCATGGTTTAGCCCCGTTACATCTTCCGCGCAGGCCGACTCGACCAGTGAGCTATTACGCTTTCTTTAAATGATGGCTGCTTCTAAGCCAACATCCTGGCTGTCTGTGCCTTCCCACATCGTTTCCCACTTAACCATGACTTTGGGACCTTAGCTGGCGGTCTGGGTTGTTTCCCTCTTCACGACGGACGTTAGCACCCGCCGTGTGTCTCCCGTGATAACATTCTTCGGTATTCGTAGTTTGCATCGGGTTGGTAAGTCGGGATGACCCCCTAGCCGAAACAGTGCTCTACCCCCGAAGATGAATTCACGAGGCGCTACCTAAATAGCTTTCGGGGAGAACCAGCTATCTCCCGGTTTGATTGGCCTTTCACCCCCAGCCACAAGTCATCCGCTAATTTTTCAACATTAGTCGGTTCGGTCCTCCAGTTAGTGTTACCCAACCTTCAACCTGCCCATGGCTAGATCACCGGGTTTCGGGTCTATACCCTGCAACTTAACGCCCAGTTAAGACTCGGTTTCCCTGCGGCTCCCCTATACGGTTAACCTTGCTACAGAATATAAGTCGCTGACCCATTATACAAAAGGTACGCAGTCACACCCGAAGGTGCTCCCACTGCTTGTACGTACACGGTTTCAGGTTCTTTTTCACTCCCCTCGCCGGGGTTCTTTTCGCCTTTCCCTCACGGTACTGGTTCACTATCGGTCAGTCAGGAGTATTTAGCCTTGGAGGATGGTCCCCCCATATTCAGACAGGATACCACGTGTCCCGCCCTACTCTTCGAGTTCACAACCTGTGCATTTTGGTGTACGGGACTATCACCCTGTACCGTCGGACTTTCCAGACCGTTCCACTAACACACAAGCTGATTCAGACTCTGGGCTGCTCCCCGTTCGCTCGCCGCTACTGGGGGAATCTCGGTTGATTTCTTTTCCTCGGGGTACTTAGATGTTTCAGTTCCCCCGGTTCGCCTCGTTAACCTATGTATTCAGTTAACGATAGTGCAACGAATTGCACTGGGTTTCCCCATTCGGACATCGCCGGCTATAACGGTTCATATCACCTTACCGACGCTTTTCGCAGATTAGCACGTCCTTCATCGCCTCTGACTGCCAGGGCATCCACCGTGTACGCTTAGTCGCTTAACCTCACAACCCGAAGATGTTTCGTAAAACATCATCGTGTCGCGAAAATTTGAGAGACTCGAACACACATTAACTGTGTGTCGTTTCAATTTTCAGCTTGATCCAGATTTTTAAAGAGCAAATATCTCAAACATCACCCGAAGATGAGTTTTGAGATACATCGGCACGCGTCTTTCACTCACGAACCAGCAAGTGGCGTCCCCTAGGGGATTCGAACCCCTGTTACCGCCGTGAAAGGGCGGTGTCCTGGGCCTCTAGACGAAGGGGACACTGAAGTCTCAATCGCAAGACGCCTTGCTTCTTTACTTTCATCAGACAATCTGTGTGGACACTACAAAGGCAGGTTCTTTAAGGTAAGGAGGTGATCCAACCGCAGGTTCCCCTACGGTTACCTTGTTACGACTTCACCCCAGTCATGAATCACAAAGTGGTAAGCGCCCTCCCGAAGGTTAAGCTACCTACTTCTTTTGCAACCCACTCCCATGGTGTGACGGGCGGTGTGTACAAGGCCCGGGAACGTATTCACCGTAGCATTCTGATCTACGATTACTAGCGATTCCGACTTCATGGAGTCGAGTTGCAGACTCCAATCCGGACTACGACATACTTTATGAGGTCCGCTTGCTCTCGCGAGGTCGCTTCTCTTTGTATATGCCATTGTAGCACGTGTGTAGCCCTGGTCGTAAGGGCCATGATGACTTGACGTCATCCCCACCTTCCTCCAGTTTATCACTGGCAGTCTCCTTTGAGTTCCCGGCCTAACCGCTGGCAACAAAGGATAAGGGTTGCGCTCGTTGCGGGACTTAACCCAACATTTCACAACACGAGCTGACGACAGCCATGCAGCACCTGTCTCACAGTTCCCGAAGGCACCAATCCATCTCTGGAAAGTTCTGTGGATGTCAAGACCAGGTAAGGTTCTTCGCGTTGCATCGAATTAAACCACATGCTCCACCGCTTGTGCGGGCCCCCGTCAATTCATTTGAGTTTTAACCTTGCGGCCGTACTCCCCAGGCGGTCGATTTAACGCGTTAGCTCCGGAAGCCACGCCTCAAGGGCACAACCTCCAAATCGACATCGTTTACAGCGTGGACTACCAGGGTATCTAATCCTGTTTGCTCCCCACGCTTTCGCACCTGAGCGTCAGTCTTTGTCCAGGGGGCCGCCTTCGCCACCGGTATTCCTCCAGATCTCTACGCATTTCACCGCTACACCTGGAATTCTACCCCCCTCTACAAGACT
Source organism: Klebsiella variicola (assembly GCF_000828055.2). Lineage (NCBI taxonomy): Bacteria > Pseudomonadati > Pseudomonadota > Gammaproteobacteria > Enterobacterales > Enterobacteriaceae > Klebsiella > Klebsiella variicola. Next base: position 5,470,100 of record NZ_CP010523.2, read on the forward strand.
CTAGCCTGCCAGTTTCGAATGCAGTTCCCAGGTTGAGCCCGGGGATTTCACATCCGACTTGACAGACCGCCTGCGTGCGCTTTACGCCCAGTAATTCCGATTAACGCTTGCACCCTCCGTATTACCGCGGCTGCTGGCACGGAGTTAGCCGGTGCTTCTTCTGCGGGTAACGTCAATCGACAAGGTTATTAACCTTATCGCCTTCCTCCCCGCTGAAAGTGCTTTACAACCCGAAGGCCTTCTTCACACACGCGGCATGGCTGCATCAGGCTTGCGCCCATTGTGCAATATTCCCCACTGCTGCCTCCCGTAGGAGTCTGGACCGTGTCTCAGTTCCAGTGTGGCTGGTCATCCTCTCAGACCAGCTAGGGATCGTCGCCTAGGTGAGCCGTTACCCCACCTACTAGCTAATCCCATCTGGGCACATCTGATGGCATGAGGCCCGAAGGTCCCCCACTTTGGTCTTGCGACGTTATGCGGTATTAGCTACCGTTTCCAGTAGTTATCCCCCTCCATCAGGCAGTTTCCCAGACATTACTCACCCGTCCGCCGCTCGTCACCCGAGAGCAAGCTCTCTGTGCTACCGCTCGACTTGCATGTGTTAGGCCTGCCGCCAGCGTTCAATCTGAGCCATGATCAAACTCTTCAATTTAAGTTTGATGCTCGTGAATTAAACTTCGTAATGAATTACGCATGTTCACTCAGAGACTTGGTATTCATTTTTCGTCCGAGGACGTTAAGAATCCATGTCACTTTGAGTGCCCACACAGATTGTCTGATAAATTGTTAAAGAGCAGTGCCGCTTCGTTTTTCGCTGCGGCGCGGGGTGTGCATATTACGCTTTCCCGCTTCAGAGTCAAGCATTTATTTTTGCTTTTCTCTGCGAGGTTCTCACCGGAACCCCGCTGACCCGGCGGCTTGCTTGCCGTTGTTCCGTGTCAGTGGAGGCGCATTATAGGGAGTAATTCTGAGGTGACAAGGGGAAATTCAAAAAAACTTTTCAACCGTCTCTTTTTTCAACAATGCGGCGAGGAATGTCGCAAAAAACCGCCGTTTTGCTGTTTTAACCGACGAAACGGGACGCCTGGTGGCATACTGTTAGAGTAAAGAAAAGAAAGGAACGGCATTTATGTCTTTAAGCGCACAGCAACTGGCGGCACAAAAGAACATCTCCTGGGTACTGGCCGAGAAGCTCGCCCAAAAAATACTGACTGGCGAATATCAGCCTGAAAGCATTCTTCCCGGCGAGATGGAGTTGGGGGAGCAGTTCGGTGTGAGCCGTACCGCCGTCCGTGAAGCGGTGAAGACGCTAACGGCAAAAGGCATGTTGCTGCCCCGCCCTCGCATTGGCACCCGGGTGATGCCGCGCAGCAGTTGGAACTTCCTGGATAAGGAACTCCTGTCCTGGTGGCTAACAGAAGATAACTTCGAAGAAGTGGTGAGCCACTTTCTCGTCATGCGCAGCAGCCTGGAGCCCCAGGCCTGTTTTCTCGCTGCCGCTAACGGCACCGCAGAACAAAAAGCGCAGCTCAATACTTTAATGGAAGAGATGATTGCCTTGAAACGTCATTTTCAGCGCGATCGCTGGATAGAGGTCGATATGGCCTGGCATGAACATATCTATGAAATGAGCGGTAATCCTTTCCTCAGCTCATTCGCTTCTTTATTTCATTCCGTCTACCACACCTACTTCACGTCGATTACGCAAAATGAAGTAGTGAAGCTGGATCTCCACCAGGCGATTGTCGATGCCATTCTCAACAGTGATGCGCCAGGTGCCTTGCTCGCCTGCCAGGCGTTGTTGAACGCCCCTCACCCCGTAAATCAATAACAAGGAATTGGCATGAGCGGAAAAAAAGGGCGCAGTATGGCTGGCCTGCCGTGGATCGCGGCGATGGCCTTCTTTATGCAGGCGCTGGATGCCACCATTCTTAACACCGCCCTCCCGGCTATTGCCCACAGTCTTAATCGTTCTCCCTTAGCGATGCAGTCGGCCATTATCAGCTATACGCTGACGGTAGCGATGCTGATCCCGGTCAGCGGCTGGCTGGCCGATCGCTTCGGCACGCGCCGGGTCTTTATCATCGCTGTTAGCTTGTTCACTTTGGGGTCTCTCGCCTGCGCGCTCTCCAGCTCATTAATGGAGCTGGTCATTTTTCGGGTGATTCAGGGGATCGGCGGGGCGATGATGATGCCGGTGGCGAGGCTGGCGCTGCTGCGCGCCTATCCCCGCAGCGAGCTGCTTCCGGTACTGAACTTTGTGACCATGCCAGGTCTGGTGGGGCCGATACTGGGCCCGGTGCTCGGCGGGGTGTTTGTCACCTGGGCCAGCTGGCATTGGATTTTCCTGATAAACATTCCCATCGGGGTGATTGGCATTCTGTATGCCCGCAAATTCATGCCAAATTTCACGACGCCGCGCAGGCGCTTCGATATAACCGGTTTTCTGTTATTTGGCTTAAGCCTGGTACTGTTTTCCAGCGGTATTGAACTGTTTGGAGAAAAAATCGTGGCGACATGGCTGGCGCTGGCCGTGATTGCCGTCAGTCTGTTACTGCTCGTGGCCTATGTTCGCCACGCGCGCCGCCATCCGGCGCCGCTTATCTCGCTCTCTTTATTTAAGACGCATACTTTCTCAGTCGGCATTGCTGGCAACCTTGCCACGCGTTTGGGTACCGGCTGTGTGCCATTTCTGATGCCGCTGATGCTGCAGGTTGGCTTCGGCTATCCGGCCATTATCGCCGGCTGTATGATTGCCCCTACCGCTATCGGCTCCATTATTGCGAAATCTACCGTTACCCAGGTGCTGCGCTGGTTTGGCTATCGTAAGACCCTGGTGGGGATCACGGTATTTATTGGCCTCATGATTGCCCAGTTCTCGCTGCAGTCGCCAGAGATGCCGCTGTGGATGCTTCTTCTGCCACTGTTTGTGCTGGGGATGGCGATGTCCACGCAGTTCACCTCGATGAATACCATTACGCTGGCCGATCTGACGGATGACAATGCCAGCAGCGGTAACAGCCTGCTGGCGGTGACCCAGCAGCTTTCAATCAGTCTCGGGGTGGCCATCAGCGCTGCGGTGCTGCGCTTCTATGAAGGTTTTGACAATGCCAGCACGGTACAGCAGTTTCACTACACCTTTATAACCATGGGCGTGATCACCATCGTGTCGGCGCTGATGTTTATGCTGTTAAGAGCGAAAGATGGCCGTAATCTGATTAGCGAGCGGCACAAACGCTAAGCGGAGCCACGAACCACCAGCTCCGGCGTTAACTGAACGCGTTGCTGCTTTTGCTGCGGATCGGCCATTCGATGGATCAGCACATCGATGGCCAGTTCTCCCAGCTCATCTTTTGGCTGGTGAATGGTGGTCAACGGCGGTGTCATATAGCGTGCGAGCTCAATATCATCGTAGCCCACCAGCGCCATGTCCTGCGGAATGTGCAAACCGGCCTGGTACAACGCCTGATAAGCGCCAACCGCCATGGCATCGTTGCCGACAAATACCGCCTGCGGCCGCTGCGGCAAAGCCAGCAGCTGCTGCATCGCGCTAAACCCGCCGCCAAACTCAAAATCACTGGTCACCACGTATCCGTCGGCAACCGGCAGGCCGCAGCGCGCCATCGCAGCATGGTAACCTTCAAGGCGCAGACGCGCCGGGGTTTTATCCAGCGGGCCGGCAATACAGGCAATGCGCGAATGCCCCTGGTCAATCAGATACTGGGTCGCCATATCGCCGCCAAGCAGCGAGTTATCCTGAATCAGATCGCTATCGCCATCAAAGGGAGCCCAGTCCATCATGACCGTCGGTACCGATGGATAGCGCTGCATAATTTCCGGAGAGGGCTGATGGGTCTCCGTGCACAGCAGCAGTAGTCCATCGACGCGTTTTTGCATTAGCGTCTCCAGATTACGATTCATTCGCTGCTCATCACCTTCCGTATTACAGAGTACGAGGCTATAACCCCGCTCAAAACAGCTGCGCTCCACGCCCCGCACCAGCTCCGAATAAAACGGATTGGTACTGGCAGTGATGAGCATGCCGATGGTACGGGTTTGATTAAGCTTAAGGCTACGCGCCAGCGCAGAGGGGGCGTAGTTGAGGCTTTTGATCGCAGCGTCTACTTTGGCGGTAATCGCCTCACTGACAAAGCGGTCCTTATTGATGACGTGTGACACCGTCGATGTGGAAACGCCCGCGACGCGGGCCACATCTTTCATCGTAGCCAAGCATTACCCCTGTTGCGCTAAAAATTCATCAATCTCTGTGCGCCACGGCACGGATGGCTGCGCGCCTTTGCGGGTCACGGCGATCGCCGCCGCGGCATGCGCAAAACGGATCGCTTCCGGCAGGGAAGTCCCTTCCAGCAACGCGGTTACCAGCGCGCCGTTAAAGGTATCGCCGGCAGCGATAGTATCAATGGCCTGCACACGAAAACCCGGGATCCGACGACTTTCGCCTTCGGCACTGAGCCAGACGCCGCGGCTGCCGAGGGTGATCATCACCGTACCAATGCCTTTGGCATGCAGCACGTCGGCGGCTTTTGCCGCATCCTCGTCGCTCTCAACGCGAATACCGGTCAGCTTTTCCGCTTCGGTTTCGTTGGGGGTAATGATATCCACCAGCGCCAGCAGTTCATCGGACAGTTCACGCGCTGGCGCGGGATTAAGCACCACGGTGGTCTGATGGCGATGGGCGATTTTCGCCGCCGCCAACACGCTCTCCAGCGGCGACTCCAGCTGCATTAACAGCGCCTGTGCGCTGGCGATACGTTCCTTTTCCGCCTCAACCTGGGAGACGGAAAGCGCCGCATTGGCGCCGGCATGAATACCGATGACATTCTCACCTTCGGCGTTAACGAAGATTAACGCCACGCCGGTCGCTTCCCCGGCGACTGCGCGCACAGGCGCCACGTCGATTTTATCGCTCGCCAGCTGGCGGCGGATGCGTTCTCCGATGTCGTCATCGCCGGTGCAGGCGATAAACGCGATATCCGCTCCGCTGCGCCCGGCGGCGACCGCCTGGTTGGCCCCTTTACCACCGAAAGCCACCTGATAATGGTTGCCGGTGACGGTTTCGCCCGGCGTCGGGAAAGCGTCAAGGTTAAGAATGTGATCGGCATTGATACTGCCAAGGACGACAAGTTTGCCTGCAGTTTTCATCATTTCTGTTCCCGGGAAAGCGCGCCACCGGGATCCGGTGGCGCATGCCCTGCTTTTCTTTTTTTATATTGTCCCTCGGACCGTTGCCAGTCCGAATCGCATTTTACTGCTTAACGACCAGCTTCAGCTCAACCGGGTAGTTAGCTTCCACTTTTTCGCCCTTCAGTACCTTATCAGCCGTCTCAACGCCTTTCGCGCCGATCTGCTCCGGCAACTGTGCGACGGTCGCCGCCAGTTTGCCACTGTTTACTGCTTTTTCGCCATCCGGAGTGCCGTCAAATCCAACCACCATCACATCGGACTTGCCTGCGGTCTGCAGCGCGCGCAGGGCGCCCAGCGCCATTTCATCATTTTGCGCGAATACCGCCTGCACGTCAGGATGTGCGGTCAACAGGTTCTGCATCACGTTCAGCCCTTTGGTACGGTCGAAATCGGCCGGCTGGCTGGCCAGGACGTTAAACTTGTGCGCCGCCACGGCCTGTTTAAAGCCTTCGCCGCGCTCGCGCGCCGCAGAAGTCCCGGCAATGCCCTGCAGCTCAATGACTTTCGCACTTTCACCCACTTTTTTCGCGATGTAATCGCCAGCCATTTTTCCGCCCTGCACGTTGTCAGACGCAATGTGGCTCACGACATCGCCTTTTGTGGCCTGACGGTCAAGGGTGATGACCGGGATTTTCGCCTGGTTTGCCATCTTCACGGCGTTGCCGACGGCATCAGAGTCGGTGGGGTTGATCAGCAGCAGCCTGGCGCCGCGCACCGTCAAATCCTGGACGTTCGCCAGCTCTTTCGCCGGGTTGTTCTGGGAGTCCAGCACCACCAGGTTGTAGCCCAGCTTGTCAGCTTCTTTTTGCGCGCCGTCTTTCAGCGACACGAAGAACGGGTTATTCAGGGTAGAGATAACCAGAGCGATGGTGTCTTTGGCCATCGCGTTTGCGCTGACGGTCGCACTTAGCGCAACAGCAGAGACCAGGGTCGCCAGTTTTTTCATATTCATAGTTAAGATGTCCTGTAGAGTTCTCAGTTACTGCTTTTTGTTATCTACCAGTACCGCCAGCAAAATCACCACCGCTTTAACGATCATCTGGTAATAGGAAGAAACGCCTAAAAGATTAAGACCATTATTCAGGAAGCCAAGGATCAGCGCGCCAATCAGCGTGCCGACAATGCGTCCTTTGCCGCCCGCGAGGCTGGTGCCACCGAGCACCACCGCCGCAATGGCATCCAGCTCATAGCCCGTCCCCGCCGTCGGCTGCGCGGAGGAGAGACGCGCCACTTCGATGATCCCGGCCAGCGACGCCAGCATCCCGCACAAGGCGTAGACGATAATTTTGACTTTATTGACGCTAATCCCGGACAGACGCGTCGCCGCTTCATTACCGCCCAGCGCGTAAATATAACGGCCCAGGCGAGTATGGTGCAGCATGTACCAGGCCGCCAGGAAGACAATCGCCATGATCCATACCGGCGTCGGGATCCCCAGCGGACGCCCGATGCCAAACCAGCCAAACAGATCGGCGTTATCGCTAAAGCCGGTGTTGATCGGACTGCCGTTGGTGTACACCATGGTCACGCCGCGCAGCAGCAGCATCATCACCAGGGTAGCGATGAAGGCCTGCACGCGGCCTTTCGCCACAATCACCCCGGTGACTGCGCCGATCGCGGCACCCAATGCGAGGGCAGCAGCGACCGCCACCAGCGCATTAACCTCAATGCCGACAATCGACGCCGCCACCGCACCGGTGAGCGCCAACAGGGAGCCGACGGACAGGTCGATCCCCGAGGTCAGTATGACCAGCGTCATCCCTACCGCCATGATGGCGTTAACGGAGGTCTGTTGCAGGATATTGAACAGGTTATTGACGGTAAAAAAGTTGGGGCTCATGGTCGATACCACCGCGATCAGCACCAGCAGGGCAATCAGCGATTTTTGCTCCATCAGCCACGCTTTCGTGAAATAACGGCGACCAGTAACAGCCTGGGTTGTCATCTTTCTTACTCCTGATTCACACGGTTAAGCTTGCCCACAGCGGCAGCCATCAATACTTCCTGGGTGGCCTGCTCGCGTGTGAATTCACCGCCGAGATGCCCTTCATGCATCACAATGATGCGATCGCTCATGCCCAACACCTCCGGCATCTCAGAGGAGACCAGAATGATGCTCAGGCCATCGGCTTTGAACTGATTGATGAGCTGGTAGATCTCTTTCTTCGCCCCGACGTCGACGCCGCGGGTCGGTTCATCAAGGATCAGCACCTTTGGCCGGGTCATCAGCCCGCGGGCAATGGCGACCTTTTGCTGGTTGCCGCCGGAAAGCAGGCCGATTGCCTGCTCCATGGACGGCGTTTTGACGTTAAACAGCCGAATGAAATCACTGACCGCCTGCTGTTCATCTTTATGCTTAAGGCTGCCGCCCGCCCGGCTGAAGTAGCGTAGCGCCGTCAGGGACATATTTTCTTTTACCGACATCCCGAGAACCAGGCCATCGCGCTTACGATCTTCGGAGATATAGACAATGCCGTTCGCCAGACCGTCCTGCGGCGAGCGGGTCACCACTTCATGGCCATCCAGCGTCACGGAGCCGCTGCTGCGCGGCAGCGCGCCGTACAGCACTTTCATCAGTTCGGTCCGTCCGGCGCCCATCAGCCCGGCGACACCCAGGATTTCCCCCTGGCGCAAGGTAAAGGTCACGTTTTCCACGCCCGGGCCGCAGAGATTATCGACCTTCAGGCGCACCGCGCCCGGCGCCTTATCGAGATGTGGATATTGATCTTCCAGCTTACGGCCGACCATCATCTCGATCAGTCGGTCCTCATCCAGCGAAGCCACTTCGCGCTCGGCGATAAACTGCCCGTCACGAAAGACGGTCACGTCGTCGCAAATCTCGAAGATCTCTTTCATACGGTGGGAGATATAGACGATGCCGCGCCCCTGCGACTTCAGTTCGCGGATGACGCGGAACAGCGATTCGGTTTCGGTATCGGTCAGCGCATCGGTCGGTTCATCCATAATGATGACTTTCGATTCAAAGCTCAGCACTTTGGCGATCTCCACCATTTGCTGATCGCCAATCGACAGATCGCCCACCAGCTTCTGGCTGTTAAAGCGGAGATTCAGCTTTGCCAGCAGCTTGTCGGCTTCGGCATACATCTGCTTCCAGTCGATTTTGCCAAAACGGTTAACAAATTCGCGACCAAGGAAGATGTTCTCGGCAATCGTCAATTGCGGGATCAGGTTCAGTTCCTGGTGGATGATACCGATCCCGGCTTCCTGGGAGGATTTGGGGCCGTTAAAGGTCGTCTCTTTGCCTAACCACAGCAAAGAGCCGGCATCACGGGTGTAGATCCCGGTCAGCACCTTCATCATGGTGGATTTGCCGGCGCCATTTTCCCCTACCAGCGCCATCACCCGACCGGCATAGACATTCAGCGCCGCGCCGGAGAGCGCCTTGACGCCAGGGAACGCTTTATCGATCCCTTTTAGTTGCAATAAGGCTTCCATGGCGGCGACCTCAGAACGTGACGCCGGCACAGAGAATGATATTCGCAAACGGGGAACACTCCCCGCTGCGAATTACCGCCTGACTGTCTGCGGTTTGTTTTTTGAACTGCTCATGGCTGGTGTAACGAATTTCAATGGTATTTCCCTGGTGCTGCTGCAGCTGCTCGAGGTGAGTGAGCAACGTCGCGTGGAGCTGCGGATTATGGGTTTTAATCTCTTCCGCGATAACAGCCGCTTCAACCTGCATTTCCGTCGTCACCACTTCCAGCACCTGCATAAAGGAAGGTACGCCCTGAGTCAGCGCCATATCAATGCGCGTGCTGCTGCGGGGAACCGGTAATCCGGCATCGCAGACCACCAGCGTATCGGTGTGGCCCAGGCGGGAAATGACCGCGGAAATATCAGCGTTAAGTACGGTGCCTTTTTTCATTTTTCTCTTTTGCTCCACTAGCGAAACGTTTCGCTAAAATAATTATTATCAATGTGTGAGCAGAAAACCATCACCAGAAGAGAGAAATGTGATCGCCATCGAAACGTTTCGCAAGACAGCGACAGGAGATGACAGCCGGAGTGAGAAACAAAAAGCCCTTCGCAATGGAAGGGCTTTTTTGACATCAGATTTCGACCTGGGTACCGAGCTCGATAACCCGGTTTGGCGGGATTTCAAATTGATCCGGCGCCCGCAGGGCGTTACGCTGCAGCAGCAGATAAAGCTTGCCGCGCAGGCGCAGATACCACGGTCGTTTGCCGATAATCAGCGACTCATGCGACATGAAGAACGAGGTCTCCATCATTCGGCAACTGAGTCCTTCCAGGCCACAGCGATGGAACACCTCTTCAACGTTCGGCGTTTCCCGCCAACCGTAGCTGGCCACCACCCGCCAGAACGACGGCGACAGCTGCTCAATCTGCACCCGGCGAACGTTATGCACGTAAGGCGCGTCTTCGGTGCGCAGAGTCAGAAGGATTACTCGCTCATGCAGCACCTTGTTGTGCTTCAGGTTATGCAGCAGGGCAAACGGGATCACGTTCAGGGCGCGGGACATATACACCGCGGTACCCGGCACACGCACCGGCGGTGACTTCTCCAGCGAAGAGATCATCGCTTCCAGCGAATTGCCATGCTCGTGCATTCGGCGCAGCAGGCGGAAACGTTCGCTCTTCCAGGTGGTCATCACCGTGAACATCACCAGCCCCAGGGACAACGGCAGCCAACCGCCGGAGACAATCTTATCGAGGTTCGCCGAAAACAGCGGAATATCGATACACAGGAAGGCCACCAGCATCAGGCCGACAAACAGCTTATTCCAGTGCCAGTTTTTGCGCGCCACCGTTGCCGACAGAATGGAGGTCAGCACCATGGTGCCCGTGACCGCGATACCATACGCCGCCGCCAGATTAGACGAATGCTCAAAGCTGACAATAACGATGACCACAGAAACGTACAGCAGCCAGTTAATGAACGGGATGTAAATCTGTCCGGACTCCATTTCCGAGGTGTGGATAATGCGCATCGGCGACAGATAGCCCAGACGCACTGCCTGACGGGTCAGGGAGAAGACCCCGGAGATCACCGCCTGCGAGGCGATAACCGTCGCCAGCGTGGCGATAATCAGCATCGGGATCAGCGCCCACTCCGGCGCCAGCAGGAAGAACGGGTTTTTAATCGCTTCCGGGTGCTTCAGCAGTAGCGCGCCCTGGCCAAAATAGTTCAGCACCAGCGAGGGCAGCACGACGGAGAACCAGGCCACGCGGATCGGCAGTTTGCCGAAGTGACCCATATCGGCGTACAGCGCTTCCACCCCGGTAATCGACAGCACCACCGCGCCGAGCGCAATAAAGGAAACCGTTTTGTACTGCAGGAAGAAATGCACCGCCCAGTAGGGGTTTAGCGCCTGAAGAACTTCCGGGTTAGCGTAAATGCTTCGCGCGCCGAGCACCGCCAGCAACAGGAACCAGATCAGCATAATCGGCGCAAACAGCTTACCGACCATGCCGGTCCCGTGCTTCTGGATCACAAACAACAGGGTCAGCACGATAATGGAGATAGGGACAATCCAGGTATCAAGCTGCGGGGCGATAATTTCTAACCCCTCTATCGCCGACATAACGGAAATCGCCGGCGTAATCACCACTTCGCCATAGAAGAAGCTACCGCCGATCAGGCCGAGGATCACCAGTACGGAGGTCATTCGGGCCGAGGTATTACGTCCGGCCAGCGACATCAGCGTTAAGATCCCGCCTTCCCCGGCGTTATCCGCCCGCATCACGAACGTGATGTATTTAATCGATACGGTAAAGATTAACAGCCAGAAAATCAGCGACAAAAAGCCAAACACGGCGTCGCGCTCAACGCCAAAGCCAAACTGACCTGACAGGCATTCGCGCAAGGTATACAGTGGACTGGTACCGATATCGCCGTACACCACGCCGATGGCCGCCAACGTTAATGCCGGCAACGATTGTTTATTATCAGTGCTCATAGACTAGTCTTTTCGTTTATAAAACAAATGTGTGCCTAGTCCCTTGGCCCACAAAAAGCGCACAGTATGCACGATTATTTGCGAAATCGTACCCCTAACAGACACCATATTAACCTGGCTCAAAAAAAATAAATCGATTCTTCAGGCTATTACCGCCCCTGCTCTAACATCTATACTCGACCCAATAACGATACATGACAAAGCACGCAACTCAATTATGGCTCAAACACATTTACTGGCTGAAAGAATTTCCCGGCTCAGCGCGGCACTCGAAAAAGGACTCTTTGAACGCAGCCACGCGATACGCCTCTGCCTGCTGGCGGCGCTCAGCGGCGAGAGCGTTTTTTTGCTCGGCCCACCGGGGATCGCCAAAAGCCTGATTGCCCGCCGCCTCAAATTCGCCTTCCAGCAGGCGCGCGCTTTTGAATACCTGATGACCCGCTTCTCCACCCCGGAAGAAGTTTTTGGGCCACTGTCCATTCAGGCACTGAAGGATGAAGGCCGTTACGAACGTTTAACCGCCGGCTACCTGCCGGAAGCCGAAATCGTCTTTCTCGATGAAATATGGAAAGCGGGTCCGGCGATCCTCAACACCCTGCTGACGGCGATTAACGAACGTCACTTCCGCAATGGGGCGCACGAAGAGAAAATCCCGATGCGCCTGCTGGTGGCCGCGTCGAACGAACTCCCCGAAGCCGACAGCAGTCTGGAAGCGCTGTATGACCGAATGCTGATCCGTCTGTGGCTTGATAAAGTGCAGGATAAAGGTAATTTCCGTTCAATGCTGGTCAGCCAGCAGGATGAAAACATCAATCCAGTGCCCAGCGCGCTGCAGGTTAGCGACGAAGAGTTTACCCAATGGCAGCAGCAGATCGGCAATATCAAACTGCCAGACGCGGTGTTTGAGCTGATATTCCAGCTCCGCCAGCAGCTGGATGCCCTGCCAAATGCGCCGTACGTCTCGGATCGCCGCTGGAAAAAGGCCATTCGCCTGCTGCAGGCCAGCGCCTTCTTCAGCGGGCGCGACAGCATCGCGCCGATAGATCTGATCCTGCTGAAAGATTGTCTGTGGCACAACGTCGAGAGCATGAACCTGATGTCGCAGCAGCTGGAAACGCTCATGACCTGTCACGCCTGGCAACAGCAGGCAATGCTGACGCGGCTGGGGGCCATTGTCCAAAGACGCATTCAGATCCAACAGCAGCAAAGCGACAAAACGGCGTTGAAGGTCACCCGCCTTGGCGGGATGTTTAGCCGCAAACCGCACTATGAATTGCCGGCGGAGATCCAGGGGACCACCCTGACACTGCTGCTGCAGCAGCCGCTCAAACTTCACGATATGGAAGTGATCCACATTACTTTTGAACGCGAGGCGTTAGCCAACTGGCTGGAAAAGGGCGGTGAGATCCGCGGTAAGCTCAACGGGATCGGCTTTGCCCAACTGCTCAATATGGATGTCGACACCAGCCAGCACCTGGTCGTCCGCGACGTCAGCCTGCAGGGCTCACGCCTCGCGCTGCCCGGTAGCGCATCGCAGGAGAACATGCCGGCAGAAATTCGCCAACAGCTGGAGGTGCTCGATGATGAGTGGCACCAGCAACACAACCGCTTCAGCGAGCAGCAAAAGTGTCTGTTTATCCCGGTCGAGTGGCTGGGAAGAATCGAAGCCAGCCTGCAGGACGTCGGCGCGCAGATTAAACAGGCGAAGCAGCCATGACGCTCGATATGCTGAATGTCATGCTGGCAGTCAGCGAAGAGGGAATGATCGAGGAGATGCTGCTGGCGCTGCTGGCTTCTCCTCAGCTGGCGGTGTTCTTTGAGAAATTCCCCCGCCTGAAAAACATCATCGCGGCGGATATTCCACGCTGGCGTGAAGCCGTTCGCGCCCGTTTGAAAGAAGTTAACGTCCCGCCGGATCTGGACGCCGAAGTGCAAACCTATCAGCAGGCTCAGCTACTCTCTACCTCGCAGTTTATCGTCCAGCTCCCGCAGATCCTCGGCAAACTGCACCAGCTACAGTCTCCTTTTGCCGCTCAGGCGCAGAAGCTGGTGGATGACAATGCCACCTTTACCCCGGCGTTGCATACGCTGTTTTTACAGCGCTGGCGCCTGAGCCTGGTGGTGCAAGCCACCAGCCTTAACCAGCAGCTGCTGGATGAAGAACGCGATCAGTTACTCAGTGAGGTCCAGGAACGAATGACGCTCAGCGGTCAGCTCGATCCGGTACTGGCGGAAAATGACACTGCCGCCGGGCGTCTGTGGGATATGAGCGCAGGCGAACTCAAACGCGGCGACTATCAGCTGATCGTGCGCTATGGCGATTTTCTCAACCAGCAACCGGAGCTACTGCAGCTGGCGGAACAACTCGGACGTTCACGGGAAGCGAAATCGGTGCCGAAGAAAGACGCCCCGATGGAAACCTTTCGCAGCCTGGTGCGCGAGCCGGCGACAGTACCGGAGCAAGTCGACGGCCTCCAGCAGAGTGACGACATTCTGCGGCTGCTGCCGCCGGAGCTGGCGACGCTCGGCATCACGGAGCTGGAGTTTGAATTTTATCGCAAGCTGGTGGAGAAGCAGCTGCTCACCTACCGGCTGCATGGCGACGCCTGGCGTGAGAAAATCACCGAACGCCCGGTAACGCGGCAGGATTTTGATGAGCAACCGCGCGGGCCGTTCATTGTCTGCGTCGATACGTCAGGGTCGATGGGCGGTTTTAACGAGCAGTGCGCTAAGGCCTTTTGTCTGGCCCTCATGCGCGTCGCGCTGGCTGATAACCGTCGCTGCTTTATTATGCTGTTCTCCAGCGAAGTGGTGCATTACGAACTGACCAGCGAGCGCGGGCTGGAGCAGGCGATCCGCTTTTTAAGCCAGCGCTTTCGCGGCGGTACCGATCTGGCCAGCTGTTTTCGCGCCATCATTGAACGTCTGCAAAACCCGCAGTGGGTGGATGCGGATGCCGTCGTGATCTCTGACTTTATCGCCCAGCGGTTGCCGGATGAGGTGATTGCTCAGGTGGGGGAGTTACAGCGTAAGCACCAGCACCGTTTTCACGCGGTGGCGATGTCGGTACACGGCAAACCCGGCATCATGCGCATCTTCGATCATATCTGGCGCTTTGATACCGGGCTGCGTAGCCGCCTGCTGCGACGCTGGCGGCGCTAATTCATTACAGCAGCGCGGAAACGCTTTCGCGAACCTGCGCCGGCCATACGCCGCACTGCACCTGGCCGATATGGTCAAGCTGCAGCAGCAGCATCGTCAGACGAGACTGGCCAATGCCGCCGCCGATAGTCTGCGGCATCTCGCCGCGCAGCAGCGCCTGGTGCCATTCAAGCTGTAGGCGATCTTCATCGCCAGTCACGGCCAGCTGGCGCTTCAGCGCTTCGGCGTCAACGCGGATCCCCATTGAGGAGATCTCGAAAGCATCTTCCAGCACCGGGTTCCAAACCAGGATATCGCCGTTCAGACCGGCAAAGCCTTCAGAAATCTCTGTGCTCCAGTCATCATAATCCGGCGCACGCACGTCGTGGCGCTTACCGTCAGACAGTTTGCCGCCGATACCAATTAAGAAGACGGCCCCCAACTCTTTGGCAATGGCTCGCTCACGGCCTTTGGCATCGAGATCGGGATAGCGGCTCAGCAGCTCCTGGCTGTGAACAAAATGGATCTGTTCCGGCAGAAAAGGCTTCAGGCCAAATTCCTGGCTGACCGCCAGCTCGGTAGCTTTGATCCCGGCGTAGATCGCCTCGACGGTTGCCTTCAGAGTGCCGACGTGACGCTCTTCATCGCCCATCACGCGCTCCCAGTCCCACTGGTCAACATAAACGGAATGGATAGGCGTCAGACGGTCTTCATCGGGGCGAAGGGCCTTCATGTGCGTGTACAGCCCTTCGCCCGCGCTGAAGTCGTGTTGTCCCAGGGTTTGACGCTTCCACTTCGCCAGCGAATGAACCACTTCGAACTGGGCGTCGGGCAGTGTTTTCACTTTTACCTGAACCGCTTTCTCGCAGCCGGACAAGTTATCCTGCGTCCCATCGCCCACGCGGCTTAAGATTGGCGCCTGGACTTCAATCAGGCCAAGCTTCTCTTCCAGCTGACGGGAAAAGTGGGATTTAACGAAACTGATCTGGCGTTGTTTTGCGATATATGCGGTTTTCATTTTTATAACTCCTGCGTCCTGTTGCCATTGATTAAGCAACAAAACAGGGCCGCAATACAATAATCAATCAATAAAAAGCCGCATCGACTTTTAATTCATCAAAATATGACGCTAAAATAGCAAGAACCCTCAAACTTCATAAGAAAAAGATATGGAAAATTATCAGATCGACAATCTGGACCGCGGCATTCTCGATGCGCTGATGGCCAACGCCCGTACCGCCTATGCCGAACTGGCTAAACAGTTCAGCGTCAGCCCGGGCACCATTCATGTGCGCGTCGAAAAGATGAAACAGGCGGGTATCATTACCGGTGCGCGCATTGACGTCAGCCCCAAGCAGCTGGGCTATGATGTCGGCTGCTTTATCGGCATTATTCTCAAGAGCGCCAAGGACTACCCTTCCGCCCTTGCTCGCCTGGAAAGCCTGGAGGAGGTCACCGAGGCTTATTACACCACCGGCCACTACAGCATCTTTATTAAGGTGATGTGTAAATCCATCGATGCCCTGCAGCAGGTACTTATCAACAAGATCCAAACAATTGATGAAATTCAGTCCACCGAGACGCTGATCGTGCTGCAGAACCCGATCATGCGTACCATCAAGCCCTGATCGCTTTTTTTAATCCCACATTTTTCCACAGGTAGATCCCAGCTCGCTCACAGCGTACAATACGCCACTCTGAACAGTTGAGCGGGCGATCGGCGATCATGGCAGACATTACACTTATCAGCGGCAGCACCCTGGGCAGTGCGGAATATGTAGCAGAGCATCTGGCGGAAAAGCTGGAAGAAGCCGGCTACAGCACTGAAATCCAGCACGGTCCGCTGGTTGACGATCTGCAGGCGGAAGGGATCTGGTTAGTTATCTCTTCAACGCATGGCGCCGGCGACATTCCCGACAACCTGGTTCCCTTCTATGACGCATTGCTGGAGCAGAAGGCCGATCTTTCCGCCGTGCGCTTTGGCGCCATCGGGATCGGCAGCCGCGAATACGACACCTTCTGCGGGGCGATCGATAAATTAGAAGCAGCATTGAAGGCCAGCGGCGCAAAACAGATCGGCGAAACGCTGAAAATTAACGTACTGGAACATGAAATTCCGGAGGATCCAGCGGAAATCTGGCTGGGATCCTGGAAAAATTTGCTCTGAGAATTGTAAAGATCGTCGGATCTTCTGTGGATAACCATGCTTAAAAGCTTGGATCAACCGGTAGTTATCCAAAGAATAACCGTCGTATGGTTTTTGTGCTGTGTATAACCCTTCATTTTGATCCCAGCTTATACGGACCAGGATCACCGATCATTCACAGATAGTGATCCTTCTTAAGCTTTTGATCTTACATCGTGGATCCGACTTATCCACAAAGAGAGTCGATCCTAATAAGAGATCACAATAGAACAGATCTCTATATAAAGATCTTCTTTTTAATACTCAGGATCCCGGAGTCTTTCTCAAAAGACCAAAGCCGAGTAGAATCCACGGCCCGGGCTTCAATCCATTTTCAAACCGCGTTATGCGAGGCAGATCACCATGTTTTATCAGGATCCTTTTGACGTCATTATCATTGGCGGGGGTCATGCAGGCACTGAGGCCGCGATGGCCGCAGCGCGAATGGGCCAACAAACCCTGCTTTTGACACACAATATCGACACGCTGGGGCAGATGAGCTGCAACCCGGCGATTGGCGGCATTGGGAAAGGACACCTGGTAAAAGAAGTGGACGCACTCGGCGGATTGATGGCAACCGCGATCGATCAGGCGGGTATTCAGTTTAGGATACTAAACGCCAGCAAAGGGCCCGCGGTACGTGCCACTCGCGCCCAGGCAGACCGCGTGCTGTATCGTCAGGCGGTACGCACCGCGCTGGAGAACCAGCCGAACCTGATGATCTTCCAGCAGGCAGTGGAAGATCTGATTGTGGAAAACGATCGCGTCGTGGGCGCCGTCACTCAGATGGGCCTCAAATTCCGTGCCAAAGCGGTGGTGCTGACCGTCGGAACCTTCCTCGATGGCAAAATCCATATTGGTCTGGATAACTACAGCGGCGGGCGTGCCGGCGATCCGCCGTCAATTCCACTGTCTCGTCGTCTGCGTGAGCTGCCGCTGCGCGTAAGCCGCCTGAAAACCGGAACCCCACCGCGTATTGACGCCCGCACCATCGATTTCAGCGTGCTGGCGCAACAGCACGGCGATAACCCAATGCCGGTCTTCTCGTTCATGGGATCCGCGGATCAGCATCCGCGCCAGGTGCCGTGCTATATCACCCACACCAACGAGAAAACCCATGACGTGATCCGTAATAACCTCGATCGCAGCCCAATGTACTCTGGGGTGATCGAAGGGATCGGGCCACGCTATTGTCCGTCGATCGAAGACAAAGTCATGCGCTTTGCCGATCGCAACCAACATCAGATTTTCCTTGAACCGGAAGGCCTGACCTCAAACGAAATTTATCCGAACGGTATCTCCACCAGCCTGCCGTTTGATGTGCAAATGCAAATCGTCCGCTCAATGCAGGGGATGGAGAACGCGCGGATCGTCCGTCCTGGCTACGCCATTGAGTACGATTTCTTCGACCCACGCGATCTGAAGCCAACGCTCGAGAGCAAATTCATTCAGGGTCTGTTCTTTGCCGGACAGATCAACGGCACCACCGGTTATGAAGAAGCCGCTGCTCAGGGTCTGCTGGCCGGTCTTAACGCCGCCCGCTTCTCTGCGGAAAAAGAGGGCTGGGCGCCGCGTCGCGATCAGGCTTATCTCGGCGTGCTGGTGGATGACCTGTGCACCCTGGGTACCAAAGAACCGTACCGCATGTTTACCTCCCGTGCCGAATATCGTCTGATGCTGCGCGAAGATAACGCCGACCTGCGCCTGACCGAACAGGGGCGTGAGCTGGGTCTGGTGGACGATGAACGCTGGGCGCGGTACAACGAAAAGCTGGAAAGCATTGAACGTGAACGTCAGCGTCTGAAATCGACCTGGGTGAACCCGCAGGCAGAGAGCGCCGCCGAAGTGAATGCTCACCTGACGGCGCCGCTGTCGCGTGAAGCGAGTGGTGAAGATCTGCTGCGTCGTCCAGAAATGACGTACGAACAGCTGGTACAGCTTTCTCCGTTTGCGCCAGGCCTGCAGGATCAACAAGCGGCCGAGCAGGTAGAGATCCAGGTGAAGTATGAAGGCTACATCGCTCGCCAGCAGGATGAGATTGAGAAACAGCAGCGCAATGAGAATACCGTGCTGCCGGCGACGCTCGATTACCGCCAGGTCACCGGGTTGTCTAACGAAGTGATCGCCAAACTGAACGACCATAAGCCGTCGTCGATAGGGCAGGCGTCACGCATTTCCGGGATCACGCCGGCGGCGATCTCTATTTTGCTGGTCTGGCTGAAAAAGCAGGGGATGCTGCGCCGCAGCGCCTGATTGCGGCCATCTGCCAGCGCTGATTTCGCAGTTGCATAATCAGCGTTCGCCTTTATCATTCATAGCCCGGTAAGCGTTAGCGCCTCCGGGCTCATTATTTTTTGAAGGTACTGACCGTGCTCAACAAACTTTCTCGTCTGCTGGATGAAGCGGGTATTTCGCTCACCGATCACCAGAAAAACCAGCTGGTGGCCTACGTCGGGCTGCTCGATAAGTGGAACAAAGCCTATAACCTGACTTCCGTTCGCGATCCGAATGAGATGCTGGTGCGCCATATCCTCGACAGCATCATCGTGGCGCCTTATCTGCAGGGCTCGCGCTTTATCGATGTCGGGACCGGACCGGGGCTCCCTGGCATTCCGCTGGCCATCGTGCGTCCTGAGTCGCATTTCACCCTGCTCGACAGTCTCGGCAAGCGCGTGCGCTTCCTGCGTCAGGTGCAGCATGAGCTGAAGCTGGATAATGTCACCCCGGTGCAGAGCCGCGTGGAAGCCTTCCCGGCCGAACCGCCGTTTGACGGTGTGATAAGCCGCGCCTTCGCATCGCTCAATGATATGGTGAGCTGGTGCCATCATCTGCCGGCAGCGAACGGTCACTTCTATGCACTCAAAGGGTTAGCGCAAAAAGACGAAATGGAAAACCTGCCGGAAGGGTATGGTATTGCCGAGGTGATTGAGCTGCATGTTCCTCAGCTGGAAGGGGAGCGACACCTGGTGGTGATTCAACCAAAATCGCGTTAATTTTTATCAAAAAATGTGGAAAAAATGTCGCCCGCGGATGTTACAAAAATAAAGGTCACTCCGCGATATTATCGGGCTGCATTTAACCATGTTTTTACTATGGCTTTTCCTGCGGTTAACTTAGCATAAGTGATTCACTGACAAAATAGTCAACTTTGAAAATATCAGGGTGCTAAAAATCGACACGGATGAACAGCATAGTGATGTTAAATTTTTATTATAAATGTCAATAAAAGGTTTTTATTGTATGTGAGGTTGTTTTAGATAATGTCCTCACTTTTTATCTTGAATATCAAAAGCATGAAAAATAGTGTTTTATGTCCTTGATTCATTAAAGGGCGCTTGAAATGTTTATTATGTGATCTAATGCACGCTTTAATTGCCGTGTTTCCACGTTATTTGCAGTTTTGTATGACTGCTCACAGAACGCTGAAATGCACGGAAAGTTGTCCGTTGGAAAATAATTAAACATTTATTCACTATTTTGCTACTTATTGTTTGAAATCACGGGGCGTCACCGTATAATTTGTCCGCTTTTTGATGCTTGACTCTTCGTCTTAAAGGACGTTTTATACGACACGCGACATACCTCAAAGGGAGCAGGAGTAAAAACGTGATGTCAGTGTCGCTCTTGAGTCGAAACGTTGCTCGCAAGCTTCTGTTTATTCAGTTACTGGCAGTAATAGCAAGTGGACTGCTGTTCAGCCTCAAAGACCCCTTCTGGGGCATTTCCGCTGTATGCGGCGGTTTGGCGGTGGTTTTGCCGAACCTGATGTTTATGATTTTTGCCTGGCGTCATCAGGCGCATACACCAGCAAAAGGCCGTGTGGCCTGGACCTTCGCCTTCGGTGAAGCCTTCAAGGTGTTGCTAACCTTCGCCCTTCTGGCGATGGCGCTGGCTGTTTTAAGAGTGGTATTTATGCCGCTGATCGTGACGTGGGTTTTGGTGCTGGTGGTACAAGTTCTGGCGCCAGCTGTAATTAACAACAAAGGGTAAAGGCATCATGGCTTCAGAAAATATGACGCCGCAGGATTACATAGGACACCATCTGAACAACCTTCAGTTGGACCTACGTACATTCTCGCTGGTGGATCCGCACAACCACACAGCCACCTTCTGGACGCTCAACATTGACTCCATGTTCTTCTCGGTGGTTCTCGGTCTGCTGTTCCTTGCCATGTTCCGTAGCGTTGCTAAGAAAGCGACCAGCGGCGTACCAGGGAAATTCCAAACCTTCATCGAAATGATCATCGGCTTCGTCCATGGCAGCGTCAAAGACATGTACCATGGCAAGAGCAAGGTTATCGCGCCGCTGGCGCTGACCGTGTTCGTCTGGGTCTTCCTGATGAACCTGATGGACCTGCTGCCAATCGACCTGCTTCCTTATATCGGCGAACACATTTTCGGCCTGCCTGCACTGCGCGTGGTTCCGTCTGCCGACGTGAACATCACCCTGTCGATGGCGCTTGGCGTGTTCATCCTGATTATTTTCTACAGCATCAAAATGAAAGGCGTAGGTGGGTTCGTTAAAGAACTGACCATGCAGCCGTTCAATCACTGGGCGTTCATTCCTGTCAACTTAATCCTTGAAGGGGTAAGCCTGCTGTCCAAACCGGTTTCTCTCGGTCTGCGACTGTTCGGCAACATGTATGCCGGTGAGCTGATTTTCATTCTGATTGCTGGTCTGTTGCCGTGGTGGTCACAGTGGGTTCTGAATGTGCCTTGGGCCATTTTCCACATCCTGATTATTACGCTGCAAGCCTTCATCTTCATGGTTCTGACGATTGTCTATCTGTCGATGGCGTCCGAAGAGCATTGATTTTTACCAACACTACTACGTTTTAACTGAAACAAACTGGAGACTGTCATGGAAAACCTGAATATGGATCTGCTGTACATGGCTGCCGCTGTGATGATGGGTCTGGCGGCAATCGGTGCTGCGATCGGTATCGGCATCCTCGGAGGTAAATTCCTGGAAGGCGCAGCGCGTCAACCGGATCTGATTCCTCTGCTGCGTACTCAGTTCTTTATCGTTATGGGTCTGGTGGATGCTATCCCGATGATCGCTGTAGGTCTGGGTCTGTACGTGATGTTCGCCGTCGCGTAGTAAGTTGTTAGAAACCTAAGCCACAGAGTTAATTAAAGAGGTATTGTGCTGTGAACATGAACGCAACAATCCTCGGCCAGGCCATCGCGTTTGTTATCTTCGTATGGTTCTGCATGAAGTACGTATGGCCGCCTTTAATGGCTGCCATCGAAAAACGCCAGAAAGAGATTTCTGACGGTTTAGCTTCTGCAGAACGCGCTAAGAAAGATTTGGACCTTGCACAGGCCAACGCGACCGACCAGCTGAAAAAAGCGAAAGCGGAAGCCCAGGTAATCATTGAGCAGGCGAACAAGCGTCGCTCTCAGATTCTGGACGAAGCTAAAGCTGAAGCAGAACAGGAACGCACCAAAATCGTTGCACAAGCGCAGGCTGAAATTGATGCTGAGCGTAAACGTGCACGCGAGGAGCTGCGTAAGCAGGTCGCTATCCTGGCTGTTGCTGGCGCCGAGAAGATCATCGAACGTTCCGTGGATGAAGCTGCTAACAGCGACATCGTGGATAAACTTGTCGCTGAACTGTAAGGAGGGAGGGGCTGATGTCTGAATTTGTAACGGTAGCTCGCCCCTACGCCAAAGCAGCTTTTGACTTTGCCGTCGAACACAACAGTGTTGAACGCTGGCAGGATATGCTGGCGTTTGCCGCCGAAGTGACCAAAAACGACCAAATGGCAGAGCTTCTCTCCGGTGCTTTGGCGCCGGAAACGCTCTCAGAAGCGTTTATCGCTATCTGCGGCGAGCAACTCGACGAAAACGGCCAGAACCTGATTAAGGTGATGGCGGAAAACAATCGTCTGAAGGTGCTCCCGGACGTTCTTGAGCAATTCATTCACCTGCGCGCGGCCAGTGAGGCCATCGCAGAGGTAGAAGTAATATCTGCCAACCAACTGAGTGATGAACAGCTTGCCAGGATCGTCAGCGCGATGGAAAAACGTCTGTCACGCAAAGTTAAGCTGAATTGCAAAATCGATAAGTCTGTTATGGCAGGTATTATCATCCGTGCGGGTGATATGGTCATTGATGGCAGCGTACGCGGCCGTCTTGATCGCCTTGCAGACGTCTTGCAGTCTTAAGGGGACTGGAGCATGCAACTGAATTCCACCGAAATCAGCGAACTGATCAAGCAGCGCATTGCTCAGTTCAATGTTGTGAGCGAAGCTCATAACGAAGGTACTATTGTTTCTGTAAGTGACGGTGTTATCCGCATCCACGGCCTTGCCGAATGTATGCAGGGTGAGATGATCTCCCTGCCGGGTAACCGTTACGCTATCGCATTGAACCTGGAGCGTGACTCCGTTGGTGCCGTGGTGATGGGTCCGTATGCTGACCTCGCCGAAGGCATGAAGGTTAAATGTACTGGCCGTATCCTGGAAGTTCCGGTTGGCCGTGGCCTGCTGGGCCGTGTGGTTAACACCCTGGGCGCGCCAATTGATGGTAAAGGTCCGCTGGAAAACGACGGTTTCTCCGCCGTAGAAGCGATCGCACCGGGCGTCATCGAACGTCAGTCCGTCGATCAGCCGGTACAGACCGGTTATAAATCCGTTGACGCCATGATCCCAATCGGTCGTGGTCAGCGTGAACTGATCATCGGCGACCGTCAGACCGGTAAAACTGCGCTGGCTATCGATGCCATCATCAACCAGCGTGATTCCGGTATCAAGTGCGTCTATGTTGCTATCGGCCAGAAAGCGTCCACCATCTCTAACGTGGTGCGTAAACTGGAAGAGCACGGCGCGCTGGCTAACACCATTGTGGTGGTAGCGACTGCATCCGAATCTGCTGCACTGCAATACCTGGCGCCATACGCCGGTTGCGCAATGGGCGAATACTTCCGCGACCGCGGTGAAGATGCGCTGATCATTTACGATGACCTGTCTAAACAGGCTGTTGCTTATCGTCAGATCTCCCTGCTGCTCCGTCGTCCGCCAGGACGTGAAGCCTTCCCGGGCGACGTATTCTACCTCCACTCTCGTCTGCTGGAGCGTGCTGCGCGTGTTAACGCCGAATACGTTGAAGCTTTCACCAAAGGTGAAGTGAAAGGGAAAACCGGTTCTCTGACCGCACTGCCGATTATCGAAACGCAGGCGGGTGACGTTTCCGCATTCGTTCCGACCAACGTAATCTCCATTACCGATGGTCAGATCTTCCTGGAAACCAACCTGTTCAACGCCGGTATTCGTCCTGCGGTTAACCCGGGTATCTCCGTATCCCGTGTTGGTGGTGCAGCGCAGACCAAGATCATGAAGAAACTGTCCGGTGGTATCCGTACCGCACTGGCGCAGTATCGTGAACTGGCAGCGTTCTCCCAGTTTGCATCCGACCTTGACGATGCAACCCGCAAACAGCTGGACCACGGTCAGAAAGTGACCGAGCTGCTGAAACAGAAACAGTATGCGCCGATGTCCGTCGCGCAGCAGTCTCTGGTTCTGTTCGCAGCAGAACGTGGTTACCTGGCTGATGTAGAACTGGCGAAAATCGGTAGCTTCGAAGCCGCTCTGCTGGCTTACGTCGACCGTGATCACGCTCCGCTGATGCAAGAGATTAACCAGTCCGGTGGCTATAACGACGAAATCGAAGGCAAGCTGAAAGGCATCCTCGATTCCTTCAAAGCAACCCAGTCCTGGTAACGTCTGGCGGTCTGTCTTAGGGCAGGCCGCAAGGCATTGAGGAGAAGCTCATGGCCGGCGCAAAAGAGATACGTAGTAAGATCGCAAGCGTCCAGAACACGCAAAAGATCACTAAAGCGATGGAGATGGTCGCCGCTTCCAAAATGCGTAAATCGCAGGAGCGTATGGCGGCCAGCCGTCCTTACGCAGATACTATGCGCAAAGTGATTGGTCACCTTGCGAACGGTAATCTGGAATATAAGCACCCTTACCTGGAAGAACGCGACGTTAAGCGCGTGGGCTACCTGGTGGTGTCGACCGACCGTGGTCTGTGCGGCGGCTTGAACATTAACCTGTTCAAGAAACTGCTGGCGGAAATGAAAGCATGGTCCGATAAAGGCGTTCAGTGCGACCTCGCAATGATCGGCTCTAAGGGCGTCTCTTTCTTTAACGCCGTTGGCGGTAACGTGGTTGCACAGGTGACCGGTATGGGGGATAACCCCTCCCTGTCCGAACTGATCGGCCCGGTAAAAGTGATGTTGCAGGCCTATGATGAAGGCCGTCTGGACAAGCTGTACGTTGTCAGCAACAAATTTATTAACACCATGTCTCAGGTTCCGACGATCACTCAGCTGCTGCCGTTACCGGCATCAGAAGACGCTGATCTGAAACGTAAATCCTGGGATTACCTGTACGAACCCGATCCGAAAGCGCTGCTGGATACCCTCCTGCGTCGTTATGTCGAATCTCAGGTCTATCAGGGCGTGGTAGAAAACCTGGCCAGCGAGCAGGCCGCACGTATGGTGGCGATGAAAGCCGCGACCGACAATGGCGGCAGCCTGATTAAAGAGCTGCAGTTGGTATACAACAAAGCTCGACAGGCCAGCATTACTCAGGAACTCACCGAGATCGTCGGTGGTGCATCCGCGGTATAACCAGGTTAATTCGTAGAGGATTCAAGATGGCTACTGGAAAAATTGTCCAGGTAATCGGCGCCGTAGTTGACGTCGAATTCCCTCAGGATGCCGTACCGCGCGTGTACGAAGCTCTTGAGGTGCAGAATGGTAAAGAAGTTCTGGTGCTGGAAGTTCAGCAGCAGCTCGGCGGCGGTATCGTTCGTACCATCGCCATGGGTTCTTCCGATGGTCTTCGCCGCGGTCTGGAAGTAAAAGACCTTGAGCACCCAATCGAAGTCCCGGTAGGTAAAGCAACACTGGGTCGTATCATGAACGTACTGGGTCAGCCGGTCGACATGAAAGGCGACATCGGTGAAGAAGAGCGTTGGGCTATCCACCGCGCAGCACCTTCCTATGAAGAGCTGTCCAGCTCTCAGGAACTGCTGGAAACCGGTATCAAAGTTATCGACCTGATGTGTCCGTTCGCGAAGGGCGGTAAAGTTGGTCTGTTCGGTGGTGCGGGTGTAGGTAAAACCGTAAACATGATGGAGCTGATCCGTAACATCGCGATCGAGCACTCCGGTTACTCTGTGTTTGCGGGCGTCGGTGAGCGTACTCGTGAGGGTAACGACTTCTACCACGAAATGACCGACTCCAACGTTATCGATAAAGTATCCCTGGTGTACGGCCAGATGAACGAGCCGCCGGGAAACCGTCTGCGCGTTGCGCTGACCGGCCTGACCATGGCTGAGAAATTCCGTGACGAAGGTCGTGACGTTCTGCTGTTCGTCGATAACATCTATCGTTACACCCTGGCCGGTACTGAAGTATCCGCACTGCTGGGTCGTATGCCTTCAGCGGTAGGTTATCAGCCGACTCTGGCGGAAGAGATGGGCGTTCTGCAGGAACGTATCACCTCCACCAAAACCGGTTCTATCACCTCCGTACAGGCGGTATACGTACCGGCGGATGACTTAACTGACCCATCCCCAGCCACTACCTTTGCTCACTTAGATGCAACCGTAGTACTGAGCCGTCAGATCGCTTCCCTGGGTATCTACCCGGCGGTTGACCCGCTGGATTCCACCAGCCGTCAGCTGGATCCGCTGGTTGTTGGTCAGGAACACTACGACACCGCGCGTGGCGTTCAGTCCATCCTGCAGCGTTATCAGGAACTGAAAGACATCATCGCCATCCTCGGTATGGACGAACTGTCTGAAGAAGACAAACTGGTGGTAGCTCGCGCACGTAAGATCCAGCGCTTCCTGTCCCAGCCGTTCTTCGTAGCAGAAGTCTTTACCGGTTCTCCGGGCAAATACGTGGCGCTGAAAGACACTATCCGTGGCTTTAAAGGCATCATGGAAGGCGAATACGATCACCTGCCAGAGCAGGCGTTCTACATGGTCGGTTCCATCGACGAAGCCGTGGAAAAAGCCAAAAAACTTTAACGCCTTAATCGGAGGGTGATATGGCAATGACTTACCACCTGGACGTCGTCAGCGCAGAGTTACAAATGTTCTCTGGTCTGGTCGAAAAAATCCAGGTAACGGGTAGCGAAGGTGAACTGGGTATTTACCCGGGACACGCGCCGCTGCTCACCGCCATTAAGCCTGGTATGATTCGCATCGTTAAACAGCACGGTCATGAAGAGTTTATCTATCTGTCTGGCGGCATTCTTGAAGTGCAGCCTGGCAGCGTGACCGTTCTGGCGGATACCGCAATTCGCGGTCAGGACCTCGACGAAGCGCGAGCGCTGGAAGCGAAACGCAAAGCCGAAGAGCACATTAAGAGCTCCCATGGCGATGTGGATTACGCTCAGGCGTCTGCGGAACTGGCCAAAGCGATCGCTAAACTGCGCGTTATCGAGTTGACCAAAAAAGCGATGTAACACCGGCTTGAACGTAAAAAGCCAGTCTGGTTTCCAGGCTGGCTTTTTTTATGGCCAGCGGTTGGCGAGCGGATAAAGTGAAAACAGGATCCACCCTTAATTGTTATTGATTAGTTAAATGATGAGGCGTAGACTCTATTTTTGTGATGTATGTCACATAAAGAGCGTTATCAAACTGCACCTGCGTCAGGAAATCATCATGAAACTGTTCCATAAAATCATCGCCAAATTCAGCGTACTGAGCTTCTAAGCCACGCGCTATTCCCCGGCTTGCACGACGTATCGCCCATCAAAACGACAACACTGGCGATGTGCAACCGGTAAATGAAGGTCACCTGACGGTGGCCTTTTGTATTTTATTGATGCCACCAATCACTTCAGCTCTCCCCTGCCTGCGGCTGATTTACACTCAGTCGGCTCATCTCCTGTTAATCTCCGCCAATAGGGCCGCGCTCTGCCGCTTTATTCAGGTGGCGAAAAAACAGCAAAAGCAGTGAGATAGTCAATGATTACCCTCCCCACCCCCCTTTTTCAGCGTTAAACTGATTTGCAGTGGTTAAAAATAGCGTCATAAAATGGTGTATAACCGCGGGCTTGGGCGTTTTCTCCACGTCTCGTTTTATGATGAAAAATATGTAGAAATTTCAACGTGAAAGGCTTTTACTTTCCGTTCTAACTACCGTCAGGATGAGTATGTCAAATAGTGCGATGAGCGTGGTTATCCTTGCCGCAGGCAAAGGGACCCGCATGTATTCCGATCTTCCTAAGGTGCTGCATACCCTGGCCGGGAAGCCAATGGTGCAGCATGTCATTGATGCCGCTAACGATTTAGGCGCATGTGCGGTGCATCTGGTGTACGGTCACGGTGGCGATCTGCTGCGTCAGACCCTCCATGAAGACAACCTGAACTGGGTGCTGCAGGCCGAGCAGCTCGGAACCGGACACGCCATGCAGCAGGCAGCACCCTTCTTCAATGATGATGAAGACATCCTGATGCTCTATGGCGACGTGCCGCTGATTTCCGTTGAGACGCTACAGCGCCTGCGCGCCGCGAAACCGCAGGGTGGCATTGGTTTGCTGACGGTGAAGCTGGATGACCCAACGGGCTACGGCCGCATTACCCGTGAAAATGGCCAGGTGACGGGCATCGTTGAGCATAAAGATGCCAGCGAGGCGCAGCGCCAGATCCAGGAAATCAACACCGGGATCCTGATCGCCGGCGGAGCTGACCTCAAGCGCTGGCTGGCGAAGCTCACCAATAACAACGCTCAGGGCGAATACTACATTACCGATATTATCGCGATAGCGCATCAGGAAGGTCACGAGATCGTCGCGGTGCATCCGCAGCGCCTGAGCGAAGTTGAAGGCGTTAACAACCGCCTGCAGCTTGCGCGCCTGGAGCGCGTCTACCAGGCTGAGCAGGCAGAAAAGTTACTGCTGGCGGGCGTGATGCTGCGCGATCCGGCACGTTTCGATCTGCGCGGTACGCTGCAGCACGGGCGTGATGTGGAGATCGATACTAACGTTATTCTGGAAGGCAACGTGGTGTTGGGCGATCGTGTGAAAATCGGCGCTGGCTGCGTGATCAAAAACAGCACCATCGGCGATGACTGCGAAATTAGCCCCTACAGCGTGGTGGAAGATGCCCAGCTGCAGGCTGCCTGCACCATCGGCCCATTTGCCCGTCTGCGTCCGGGCGCCGAACTGCTGGAAGGCGCCCACGTTGGTAACTTCGTGGAAATGAAAAAAGCGCGTCTCGGGAAAGGCTCCAAGGCGGGTCATCTGACCTATCTGGGCGATGCGGAGATCGGTGATAACGTCAATATCGGCGCTGGCACCATCACCTGCAACTACGATGGCGCGAATAAACATAAAACGATTATTGGCGATGATGTCTTTGTCGGCTCGGATACCCAGCTGGTGGCGCCCGTCACGGTAGGTAATGGCGTCACTATCGCCGCCGGGACCACCGTCACGCGCAATATCGCCGATAACGAACTGGTGTTGAGCCGCGTACCGCAGGTCCACAAACAGGGCTGGCAGCGTCCGGTGAAGAAGAAATAATTTGGATTGTCGCCGGGGAAGCATATCCGGCGAACCAGGATGAGAGGGTCAATATAGACCCCCGTCCGCAGGCAGTACCATAACAATAACCCCACTCTCTACAAGGCTCGGGGCGCCCGGAAAACGGGCAAATACAGGTCAGCGACAACGCATGGCATATCGCCATTATCAGGAAATTTAACTATGTGTGGAATTGTTGGCGCAGTCGCGCAGCGTGATATTGCTGAAATCCTTCTCGAAGGTTTACGTCGTCTGGAATACCGTGGGTATGACTCTGCCGGTCTGGCGGTGGTCGACAGCGAAGGTCATATGACCCGCGTGCGTCGCCTGGGTAAAGTTCAGATGCTGGCTCAGGCGGTAGAAGAGCAGCCGTTACATGGTGGTACCGGGATCGCCCATACTCGCTGGGCGACGCACGGCGAACCGTCCGAGAGCAATGCGCATCCGCATGTTTCTGAACACATTGTGGTGGTCCATAACGGGATCATTGAGAACCATGAGCCGCTGCGTGCCCTGCTGCAGTCTCGCGGCTATGTCTTCGTCACCGAGACCGATACCGAAGTTATCGCCCATCTGGTGCACTGGGAGCTGGAACAAGGTGGTACCTTGCGTGAAGCCGTGCTGCGCGCTATTCCGCAGCTGCGCGGCGCCTACGGTACGGTGATCATGGATACCCGTGACCCGGGAACCCTGCTGGCGGCTCGCTCCGGTAGCCCGCTGGTGATTGGCCTGGGAATGGGCGAAAACTTTATCGCTTCCGACCAGTTGGCATTGCTGCCAGTGACCCGCCGCTTTATCTTCCTCGAAGAGGGCGATATTGCCGAAGTCACTCGCCGCTCGGTGGTGATTTTCGATAAATCTGGCGCGGAAGTGAAACGCCAGGAGATCGAATCCAATCTGCAGTATGACGCTGGCGATAAAGGTATCTACCGCCACTATATGCAGAAAGAGATTTTCGAGCAGCCGAACGCGATTAAAAACACCCTGACCGGGCGCATCAGCCATGGCGAAGTGGATCTCAGCGAGCTGGGGCCGAACGCCAATGAAATGCTGGCTCAGGTTGAACATATTCAGATTGTTGCCTGCGGGACTTCCTATAACTCCGGGATGGTCTCCCGTTACTGGTTCGAAGCATTAGCTGGCGTCCCGTGCGATGTAGAAATCGCCTCGGAATTCCGCTATCGCAAGTCCGCGGTGCGTCGCAATAGCCTGATGATCACCCTCTCTCAGTCGGGTGAAACCGCCGATACCCTGGCGGCGCTGCGTCTGTCGAAAGAGCTGGGCTATCTCGGCTCGCTGGCTATCTGCAATGTACCGGGCTCGTCACTGGTGCGTGAGTCCGATCTGGCGCTGATGACCAAAGCCGGAACGGAAATCGGCGTGGCCTCGACCAAAGCCTTTACCACTCAGCTAACCGTGCTGTTGATGCTGGTGGCGAAGCTGGCGCGACTGAAAGGTCAGGATGCGTCTATCGAGCATGATATCGTGCACGGCCTTCAGGCCCTGCCGAACCGTATCGAGCAGATGCTCTCCCAGGACAAGCGTATTGAGCAGCTGGCGGAGCGTTTCTCTGATAAGCACCATGCGCTGTTCCTTGGCCGCGGCGATCAGTACCCGATCGCCATGGAAGGGGCGCTGAAGCTGAAAGAGATCTCCTACATTCACGCGGAAGCCTATGCGGCGGGCGAGCTTAAGCACGGCCCGCTGGCGCTGATTGATGCGGAAATGCCGGTGATTGTGGTGGCGCCGAACAACGAGCTGCTGGAAAAACTGAAATCCAACATCGAAGAGGTTCGTGCCCGCGGCGGTGAGCTGTATGTCTTCGCCGACGGTGAAGCCGGCTTCAACGGTAGCGACAACATGCACATCATCGAGATGCCGCATGTCGAAGAGACGATCGCCCCTATCTTCTATACGGTACCGCTGCAGCTGTTGGCTTATCACGTCGCGCTGATCAAAGGCACTGACGTTGACCAGCCGCGTAACCTGGCGAAATCGGTAACGGTTGAGTAAAACCATCATTACTTGCAAAGGGCTGCCGGCGGCGGCCCTTTTTATTTTCACCTGCTGTTTATTACCGAACTTGCGCGAAATATTTTGGCTGGCGGTAGGTGACAAACGAACGTTTTGCGGTCCGATTTCGCTGTCATAAAAAGAAAATTATTCTGTCATTGCACGGTCATGATTACAGATAACTATCTGAGTTATATATTTATTATTTGCTGTAAAATCCCTTCTTTCGGCCTGTCATAAAACTGTCATAATTCGTACATTTTACTGTCACCTCTTTGACCTATTTTGCTCACCATAGCCTCGAAACAATGATTTACGAATCCCAGCAGGAGACATTATGAACGTTATGCGTACCACCGTCGCAACAGTTGTCGCCGCGACCTTATCGATGAGCGCTTTCTCTGCCTTCGCAGCAGCAAGCCTGACTGGCGCAGGCGCAACTTTCCCTGCGCCGGTGTATGCCAAATGGGCTGACACCTATCAGAAAGAAACCGGCAATAAAGTGAACTACCAGGGTATTGGTTCCTCTGGTGGCGTTAAGCAGATTATTGCCAACACCGTTGATTTCGGTGCTTCTGATGCTCCGCTGGCTGATGACAAACTGACCCAGGAAGGTCTGTTCCAGTTCCCGACCGTGATTGGCGGCGTGGTACTGGCGGTTAACCTGCCTGGCGTGAAATCCGGCGAACTGGTGCTGGATGGCAAAACCCTCGGTGATATCTACCTGGGTAAAATTAAAAAATGGGATGACGCAGCGATCGCTAAACTCAACCCGGGCCTGAAGCTGCCGTCGCAGAACATCGCCGTGGTCCGCCGCGCCGATGGTTCCGGTACCTCCTTCGTCTTCACCAGCTACCTGTCCAAAGTGAATGAAGAGTGGAAATCGAAAATCGGCGCCGGCTCTACCGTTAACTGGCCAACCGGCCTGGGCGGTAAAGGCAACGACGGTATCGCCGCCTTTGTTCAGCGTCTGCCGGGCTCGATTGGTTACGTTGAATACGCTTACGCCAAGCAAAACAACCTCGCGTATACCAAGCTGGTCTCTGCCGACGGCAAGCCGGTTAGCCCGACTGAAGACAACTTCGCTAACGCCGCAAAAGGCGTTGACTGGAGCAAGTCTTTCGCTCAGGACCTGACCAACCAGAAAGGCGAAAATGCATGGCCGATCACCTCAACCACCTTCATCCTGGTGCATAAGGCGACCAACAAGCCGGAACAGACCGCTGAAGTGCTGAAGTTCTTCGACTGGGCGTATAAAAACGGCGGGAAAGAAGCGAATGCGCTGGATTACGCGACGCTGCCGGAAAGCGTGGTAGAGCAGGTTCGCGCGGCATGGAAAACCAACGTCAAAGACAGCAGCGGTAAAGCGCTGTACTAACAGTAGATTTTTGACGAAGATGGCGGGGGCGTTCAGGCGCTGCCCGCCCTACGGTTCAGACTGTAGGCCCGGGAGCGAACGCCACCGGGCATTTATTCGAACAAGTTTTAATACGTAAAGAGTAATCTATGGCTGCAACCAAGCCTGCATTTACCCCTCCGGGGAAAAAGGGTGACATGATTTTCAGTGCGCTGGTAAAACTGGCTGCGCTGATTGTGCTATTGATGCTGGGCGGCATCATCGTTTCCCTGATCATCTCTTCCTGGCCGAGCATTCAAAAGTTTGGCTTTGCTTTTTTGTGGACCAAAGAGTGGGATGCGCCCAACGAAATCTTCGGCGCGCTGGTACCGATTTACGGAACCCTGGTGACCTCCTTTATCGCGCTGCTGATCGCCGTCCCAGTGAGCTTTGGCATCGCGCTGTTTCTGACCGAACTGTCCCCCGCCTGGCTCAAGCGTCCGCTGGGCATTGCGATTGAGCTGCTGGCGGCAATCCCGAGTATCGTGTACGGCATGTGGGGCCTGTTTATTTTCGCCCCGCTGTTTGCGACTTACTTCCAGGAGCCGGTCGGTAACGTCCTGTCGACCATCCCGTTCGTCGGCGCGCTGTTTGCCGGCCCGGCGTTTGGTATCGGTATTCTCGCCGCTGGCGTCATTCTGGCCATCATGATCATCCCTTATATCGCCGCGGTCATGCGTGATGTTTTCGAACAGACGCCGGTGATGATGAAAGAGTCGGCCTATGGCATCGGCTGCACCACCTGGGAGGTGATCTGGCGCATTGTCTTACCGTTCACCAAGAATGGGGTGATCGGCGGGGTGATGCTCGGTCTGGGCCGCGCGCTGGGTGAAACCATGGCGGTAACTTTTATTATCGGCAACACCTACCAGCTCGACAGCATCTCGTTGTATATGCCAGGGAATAGTATTACCTCCGCGCTGGCTAATGAGTTCGCCGAAGCGGAAACCGGCCTGCACGTGGCGGCGCTGATGGAGCTGGGCCTGATCCTGTTCGTTATCACCTTTATCGTTCTGGCCGCGTCTAAGTTCATGATTATGCGCCTCGCGAAGAATGAGGGGGCACGCTAATGGCGACCATTGAATTGCAAACCTCTACCGAGCTGGCGGAGTCCCGTCGCAAGATGCAGGCCAAACGTCGTATGAAGAACCGTATCGCTCTGGCGCTGTCGATGGCGACCATGGCGTTTGGTTTGTTCTGGCTTATCTGGATCCTGATGGCGACGATAACCCGCGGTTTCGATGGCATGAGTCTGGCGCTCTTCACCGAAATGACGCCGCCGCCGAATACGGCGGGCGGTGGCCTGGCTAACGCCCTCGCCGGCAGCGGCCTGCTGATCCTGTGGGCAACCGTCTTTGGTACGCCGCTGGGTATCCTTGCCGGAATTTATCTGGCGGAGTATGGCCGCAAATCGGTGCTGGCGGAAATCATCCGTTTTATCAACGATATTCTGCTTTCCGCGCCGTCTATCGTGGTCGGCCTGTTTGTCTACACCATCGTGGTGGCGCAGATGCAGCACTTCTCGGGCTGGGCGGGCGTTATCGCACTGGCGCTGCTGCAGGTGCCTATCGTTATTCGTACCACCGAAAACATGCTGAAGCTGGTGCCGGATAGCCTGCGTGAAGCGGCCTATGCGCTGGGGACGCCGAAGTGGAAGATGATCTCGGCGATCACCCTGAAAGCGTCCGTCTCAGGGATTATGACCGGGATCCTGCTGGCTATCGCCCGTATCGCCGGGGAAACGGCGCCGCTGCTGTTCACTGCGCTGTCCAACCAGTTCTGGAGCACCGACATGATGCAGCCGATTGCTAACCTGCCGGTGACCATTTTCAAATTTGCCATGAGTCCGTTTGCGGAGTGGCAGCAACTGGCATGGGCCGGGGTATTGATTATCACCCTGTGCGTCTTGCTGCTGAACATCCTGGCGCGCGTTATCTTCGCCAAGAAGAAACACGGTTAATTTTTTGCGGCGCAGCGACTGCTGCGCTGAATGAGGAAGAGATAGAGATGAGTATGGTGAATACAGCTCCGGGTAAGATTTCAGTTCGTAACCTGAACTTCTACTACGGCAAATTCCATGCCCTGAAGAACATCAACCTGGATATCACCAAAAACCAGGTGACGGCGTTTATCGGTCCGTCAGGCTGTGGTAAATCCACCCTGCTGCGCACGTTCAACAAAATGTTCGAACTGTATCCGGAGCAGCGTGCGGAAGGCGAGATCCTGCTGGATGGCGACAACATTCTGACCAACACCCAGGATATCGCCCTGCTGCGCGCTAAGGTTGGCATGGTGTTCCAGAAACCAACGCCGTTCCCGATGTCCATTTATGACAATATCGCCTTCGGCGTGCGCCTGTTTGAAAAGCTGTCCCGTGCCGATATGGACGAGCGCGTGCAGTGGGCGCTGACCAAAGCCGCATTATGGAACGAAACCAAAGATAAACTGCACCAGAGCGGGTATTCTCTCTCCGGGGGTCAGCAGCAGCGTCTGTGTATTGCCCGCGGTATCGCGATCCGTCCGGAAGTCCTGCTGCTTGATGAGCCGTGCTCCGCGCTGGACCCGATCTCCACCGGGCGTATCGAAGAGCTGATCACCGAGCTGAAACAGGACTACACCGTCGTTATCGTGACTCACAACATGCAGCAGGCTGCGCGTTGCTCCGACCATACGGCATTTATGTATCTTGGCGAGCTGATTGAATTCAGCAACACGGACGACTTGTTTACCAAGCCCGCGAAGAAACAAACTGAAGATTATATTACTGGCCGCTACGGTTGATTTGCCCTTGTGCTTTCAGGCTCTCACCAGTTGGGCAATCAGGAGACACCATGGACAACCTAAATCTTAACAAACATATTTCCGGCCAGTTCAACGCTGAACTGGAGTATATCCGCACCCAGGTGATGACCATGGGTGGGCTGGTGGAGCAACAGCTTTCTGATGCGATCACCGCCATGCATAACCAGGACAGCGATCTGGCGAAACGCGTCATCGACGGCGACAAGCAGGTCAACATGATGGAAGTGGCGATCGACGAGGCCTGCGTGCGCATCATCGCCAAGCGCCAGCCGACCGCCAGCGACCTGCGCCTGGTGATGGCGATCATCAAGACTATCGCTGAGCTGGAACGCATCGGCGACGTGGCGGATAAAATCTGCCGCACCGCGCTGGAGAAGTTTTCCCAGCAGCACCAGCCGCTGCTGGTGAGCCTCGAATCGCTGGGCCGTCACACGGTGCAGATGCTGCATGACGTACTGGATGCGTTTGCGCGTATGGATCTCGACGAAGCGGTACGTATCTATCGCGAAGATAAGAAAGTCGACCAGGAGTATGAAGGCATTGTGCGCCAGCTGATGACCTACATGATGGAAGACTCGCGCACTATCCCCAGCGTCCTGACCGCGCTGTTCTGCGCGCGCTCCATCGAGCGTATTGGCGACCGCTGCCAGAATATCTGCGAATATATTTTCTACTTCGTCAAAGGTCAGGATTTCCGTCACGTTGGCGGCGATGAGCTGGATAAACTGCTCGCCGGCAAAGATCCGAAAGAGTAATAATCATTCTGTCTAATTCTGGTAAATGGCTTTATCAGAATTAGATATGATTTACCCCGCGGCAGCGAGATTGCTGAGATTATCGTCACAATTAACAATCTGCCCGTTTGAGTTATTCATTTTATCGCGTAACAATCAACGCCCACTCCTGAGCTTAAACGCTCAGGGTGGTTTAAACGGATTGTGACTGCGACAGCAGGCAAAACCTGATATTGCCCCTACGGCGGCGGTATCAGGTTTTTTTGTTTTATGCGGGCCAATAATGGCTGAATGAGGGTTGCTACCGCGATGTGCGGGCAAAACCTGAAGAGGATTATCTGTTAAGGCAGATGGTCTTCTTCAGGTTTTTTTTTGCTTTTGTCTAACTGCAAAAATAACAGCCGCCGCGACCTCAAACGGTATGGATAGGGCTATTAGAACCTGCGCGGGATGGTTGTTGCTGTCGTGTTTTATTTACGCCAATGCTTATATAAAGGAATATTATGATGAGAAAAAACAGGATCGCTTCGGCGATAGTCTTGCTGGCGCCTCTTTGTTATTCCACCACTCTGATAGCAAGCCCGTTGACGGTGGAGCAACGACTTGAGCTGCTGGAGAAAGCGCTCAAAGACACGCAAAAAGAGCTCAAAAAATATCAGGACCAGGAGAGAAAAAGAGACCAGATTTGGGCCTCATGGTCTCCGCCTGCGGAAGGTCAGAAGCGCAAGACCGGGGTGGCGGCCGCCGGTCCGAAAACGGCGGTTAAACCGGATGCGGTGCTGGTTAAAAATCAACAACCTGCCACGGATGGCGCGCCAGCCTACAGCGCGATGACGCTGAAAGATTTTAGCACGTTCGTGAAAGATGAAATTGGCTTCAGCTATAACGGCTACTTCCGTTCCGGCTGGGGCACCGCCTCGCACGGCTCGCCAAAATCGTGGGCGATCGGTTCGCTTGGCCGCCTGGGCAATGAATATTCCGGCTGGTTCGATCTGCAGCTGAAGCAGCGGGTGTTTCAGGAAGGTGATAAACGCGTTGATGCCATCGTGATGCTCGACGGGAACGTCGGCCAGCAGTACTCCTCAGGCTGGTTTGGTGACAATGCCGGCGGCGAAAACTACATCCAGTTCTCGGATATGTACGTTAACACCAAAGGGTTCCTGCCGTTTGCCCCGGAAGCCGATTTCTTGGTCGGCAAACACGGGGCGCCAAAAATCGAAATCCAGATGCTGGACTGGAAAACGCAGAGAACCGATGCGGCGGCCGGCGTGGGGCTGGAAAACTGGCAGGTGGGCGCCGGGAAATTCGATATCGCATTGGTCCGCGAAGATGTCGATGATTACGATCGTTCTTTGAGCAATAAGCAGCAAATTAACACCAATACTCTGGACGTTCGCTACAAAGAGATTCCGCTGTGGGATAAAGCCAGCCTGATGGTCAGCGGACGCTATGTCGCCGCGAATCAAAGTTCCTCAGAGAAATATAAAGAGGGCAATGAAGGTTATTATCCGTGGAAAGATACCTGGATGGCAGGCACTTCGTTAACACAGAAATGGGCAAACGGCGGCTTTAATGAATTCTCTTTCTTACTGGCGAATAATTCTATTGCCAGCAGTTTCTCGCGCTATGCCGGATCCAGCCCCTATACCACCTTTAACGGCCGCTATTATGGCGATCATACCAATGGCACCGCCGTGCGCTTAACCTCGCAGGGGGAAACCTATTTACGCGATGACGTTATTATGGCGAATGCCATCGTCTACTCCTTTGGTAACGATGTCTATAGCTACGAAACCGGGGCCCACTCCGATTTTGAATCCATTCGCACGGTCCTGCGACCGGCTTATATCTGGGATAAATATAACCAGACCGGCGTTGAGCTGGGATACTTCAAACAGCAAAACAAAGATGTTACCGGCAAGAAATATAACGAGTCCGGCTACAAGACCACGCTGTTCCATACCTTCAAAGTCAATACCAGTATGCTGACCTCGCGCCCGGAAATTCGCTTCTATGCCACCTATATTAAAGCGAAGGATATCGACCTGGATAAGGCAGCGAATAATACCACCAGCATTTTTGAAGACGGTAAAAACGATCAGTTTGCCGTGGGGGCGCAGGCTGAAATCTGGTGGTAAGACGATAACAGAACGGACACAACGGAAGAGGACTAACGATGAAACGACATGCAATGTATTTCGCACTGGCGCTGGCGGGCGCGGCATTTACCCTCCAGGCGGCGCCATTACCCGCGATGCCGGATCCCACCCTGCCGGTGAGCCACTTTATTACCCAGGTTAACGCGGATAAGAGTATCACTTATCGCCTGTTTGCTCCTGATGCCCGGCGGGTGTCGGTAGTGACCGGCGCCACGCCGGACTCCTTTGTCTCACACGACATGACCAAAGAGGCTCAGGGGGTGTGGACATGGAAAAGTGAGCCGATGAAACCCAATCTCTATGAATACTATTTCGATGTGGATGGCTTCCGCTCGGTGGATACCGGCAGCCGCTATCAGAAGCCGCAGCGCCAGGTGAATACCAGTTTGATTCTGGTACCTGGTAGTATTCTCGACGATCGGGCGGTCGCGCATGGCGATCTGCGCACCCTCACCTATCACTCGAAGGCACTGAACGCCGAACGTCGTCTCTATGTCTGGACGCCGCCGGGCTATAGCGGAACCGGCGATCCGCTGCCGGTGCTCTATTTCTATCATGGCTTTGGCGACAGCGGTCTGTCGGCCATCGATCAGGGGCGTATCCCGCAGATCATGGATAACCTGCTGGCGGAGGGCAAAATCAAGCCGATGCTGGTGGTGGTCCCGGATACCGAAACCGATACCCCGGAAGCGATAGCGGAAAACTTTCCGCCGCAGGAGCGGCGCAAAAACTTCTATCCGCTCAATGCGCAGGCGGCGGATAACGAGTTGATGCAGGATATCATTCCGCTGATCGATACCCGGTTTAACGTGCGTAAAGATGCCGACGGCCGGGCGCTGGCTGGCCTGTCACAGGGCGGTTATCAGGCGCTGGTTTCCGGAATGAACCATCTGGATAGCTTTGGCTGGCTCGCCACCTTTAGCGGCGTCACGACCACGACAGTGCCGAATGCCGGCGTGGAAGCGCAGCTGAAGCAGCCTGACGCGATCAATAAGCAGCTGCGCAACTTTACCGTGGTCGTCGGGGAAAAAGATTCCGTCACCGGCAACGATATCGCGGGTCTGAAACGCGAGCTGGAAAAACAGAAGATCAACTTCGACTATCACTCGTATCTTGGCCTGAACCATGAAATGGACGTCTGGCGCCCGGCCTACGCCGAGTTTGTGCAGAAACTGTTTAAATAACCGTTAGGGGGGCCTTCAGCCCCCGTTTTGTGCTTGTGAAGGACGACAAGATGAAAATGATTGTGACCGAAGATTATGAAGAGATGAGCCTGGTCGCCAGCCATCATGTTCTGGGCTATATCACGGCGCCGCGGCGGGTGAATCTCGCCGTGACGGCCGGCAGCACGCCAAAGCGGATGTATGAGCATCTAACCGCCGCCGTGAAAGGCAAAGCATTCTATGATCGGGTGCACTATTACAACTTCGATGAGATCCCCTTTCGCGGCCAGTCGCGAGAAGGCGTCACGATATCTAATCTGCGCCAGCTGTTTTTTACCCCGGCGCAGATCAAAGAAGAGAACATTCACAAGCTGACGCTGGACAACGCCGCTCAGCACGATCGCCAGCTGGAAGAGGCTGGCGGCCTTGATCTGATGGTGCTGGGGCTGGGGGCTGACGGCCATTTTTGCGGCAACCTGCCGAATACCACCCGCTTTCATGATCAGACGGTCGAAGTGCCGATTCATGGGGAAATGATTGGTATTGTCGCTAACGGCGAGATGGGCGGGGATTTTTCCGTCGTGCCCGATAGCTATGTCACCATGGGGCCGAGAAGCGTGATGGCGGCAAAAAATCTGCTGTTGATCGTGAGCGGCGCGGCGAAGGCGCAAGCCCTTAAGCAGGTGGTTGAAGGCCCGGTCAGCGAGCAGGTGCCGGCGTCGGTGCTCAAATTACACCCTTCACTGGTGATTATTGCCGATAAAGCGGCAGTCACTGAATTGCAGCCATAACCAGTCGCTGATTCTATTCCCCGCTTGCACAGACGCTTAGCGGGGCTACATCGATGCCAACGTGCCGCTCACCAGGCCCTTAACGCGTGATATCCCAGCCGCGCGCTTGCCACAATGCCGGCAGCTCTGCCAGATCGGTAAAGGTCGTCACTTTGGGATGATCGATCGGCTGGTTATGCGGATCGGCGCAGAAATAAAACACCTCCATGCCGGCGGCAATCCCCGACTGAGCACCGGCGCTGGAGTCATCCACCAGGATACAGTTTTCGGCTTTTA
The DNA here is from genome assembly GCF_000828055.2 of Klebsiella variicola. NCBI lineage: Bacteria > Pseudomonadati > Pseudomonadota > Gammaproteobacteria > Enterobacterales > Enterobacteriaceae > Klebsiella > Klebsiella variicola. Next base: position 5,510,455 of record NZ_CP010523.2, read on the forward strand.
CCTGCATGGCCTCTGCCGCATGAAACATCAGCGCCGGGTCAGGCTTCCAGCGCTGAATATCATAGCCGCTGTACAAGCGGTCAGCGAAATGGTGCAGCAGGCCGGTGCGGCCAAGAGAGTGCTGCATTTTACTGACCGGGCCATTGGAAACCACGCACATCGGGACGCTTACCGCATCCAGCAGCGCCTGGGCTCCGGCAATCACCTCCAGTTCGCTATCAAACAGGCGAGCGACCTCCGCACGGTAAATTGGCTCCAGCGTCGCTTTTTGCAGGTTAACGCCATGCTCAGCGTTGATGGTGTCGATAATTTCGTACAGCTTCACCCCTTTGAAGCGCTTAAAAATCTCGGCAAGGTCCAGCGTAATGCCGAATTCCTGGAACATGTGAACGTAGGCGCGGGAGCAAATCACCTCACTGTCGACCAGTGTGCCGTCACAGTCAAAAAATACTGCTTCTGGTTGAGTCATAGTCTTTCCGTATTAACAAGTTTAACGTTTTCGTCATGCCCAATGCCGCGACGCAATCGTTGCCGTATAAGCAAAATAAATGAAAAAAATTACCATACAACTGCGCCGGGTGCCCTGTTTTGGTATAGGATAGCCTCGAATTTTCCCTCCTTTACGTTCGGAAACCGATAATGAGTCAACAACAAACCAGCCAGTCTTCTGGCCAGGGTCTGCTGGAGCGCGTATTTAAGCTGCGCGAGCACGGCACCACAGTGCGTACGGAAGCGATCGCCGGTTTCACCACGTTCCTGACGATGGTGTATATCGTTTTTGTTAACCCACAAATTCTTGGCGTAGCGGGCATGGATACCAGCGCCGTGTTTGTGACTACCTGTCTGATTGCTGCGTTCGGCAGTATCCTGATGGGCCTGTTCGCGAACCTGCCGGTGGCTCTTGCGCCGGCGATGGGGCTGAACGCCTTCTTCGCCTTTGTGGTGGTGCAGGCGATGGGCCTGCCGTGGCAGGTAGGCATGGGCGCGATTTTCTGGGGCGCCGTCGGTCTGCTGCTGCTGACGATTTTCCGTGTACGCTACTGGATGATCGCCAATATTCCGGTGAGCCTGCGCGTCGGTATCACCAGCGGTATCGGCCTGTTTATCGGCATGATGGGTCTGAAAAATGCCGGGGTTATCGTCGCTAATCCGGAAACGCTGGTCAGCATTGGTCATCTGACCTCCCACAGTGTGCTGCTGGGCATACTGGGCTTCTTTATCATCGCGATTCTGGCATCACGTAACATTCATGCCGCGGTCCTGGTGTCTATTGTGGTCACCACCCTGCTGGGCTGGATGCTGGGCGATGTGCACTACACCGGCATCGTCTCCGCGCCGCCGAGCGTGACGTCGGTGATTGGTCATGTCGATCTGGCTGGCTCCCTGAACCTGGGCCTGGCCGGCGTGATCTTCTCGTTTATGCTGGTCAACCTGTTTGACTCCTCCGGGACGCTGATTGGCGTCACCGATAAAGCGGGTCTGGCTGATGCTCAGGGTAAATTCCCGCGCATGAAGCAAGCGCTGTTTGTCGACAGCGTCTCGTCCGTTGCCGGTTCCTTTATTGGTACCTCTTCGGTGACCGCCTATATCGAATCCTCCTCCGGCGTTTCCGTGGGCGGGCGCACCGGCCTGACCGCCGTTGTCGTTGGGATCCTGTTCCTGCTGGTTATCTTCCTGTCACCGCTGGCGGGAATGGTTCCGGCCTATGCGGCGGCTGGCGCGCTGATTTACGTTGGCGTGCTGATGACCTCCAGCCTCGCGCGCGTGAAGTGGGATGACCTGACGGAAGCGGTACCGGCGTTTATCACCGCGGTGATGATGCCGTTTAGCTTCTCAATCACCGAAGGTATCGCCTTAGGCTTTATCTCTTACTGCGTGATGAAGATCGGTACCGGCCGTCTGCGCGAGCTCAGCCCGTGCGTGATTATCGTCTCGCTGCTGTTCGTGCTGAAAATTGTCTTTATCGATGCACATTAATCCGCACGCATGATGAAAAAGCCCGGCATCGCTGCCGGGCTTTTTTTATGCTTTAACCCGCCGAATATAGTCGCCAAAGGCGGTCAGCTGGCCACGCAGATGGTCGAGGGTGCTCTGATCGACTACTTCACCCGACTGCGGATCCACTTTGTTCTGGATGACGCCGCCCATAAATTCCGGTTTATTCATTACCATCGCATCAAGGAAGACCAGAATCTGGCGCAAATGATACTGGCAGCGCGCACCGCCGATGGCGCCCATTGAGCTGGTCTGAATCAGTACCGGTTTGCCGGACAGCGGCTGCTCGGACAGGCGTGACAGCCAGTCGATAGCGTTTTTCAGGCCGCCAGGCACGGAATAGTTATACTCGGGAGTGACGATCACCACGCCATCCGCTTCGCGGATCTGTTGCGCAATATCCTGCACGCGCTGTGGGAACCCCTCTTCCTCCTGCATATCAGCATCGTACAGCGGGATATCACCGATCGACGGCAGCGCGGAGATATCCATGCCCGCTGGCGCGATGCCGGGCAGGGTGCGCGCGACCATTCCATTAAACGACCCTTTGCGCAGGCTGCCGAGTAACGTAACCACTTTTAAGGTATCTGACATGATTGCTCCTTTGTATCATGATGCCGGCAAAACCGGTCAATTGAGGGATAAGGTTTTTTCCATCGGTAAGCTGGTAAAACGCATCAGACGGGCCGACGGTTCGCGTGCGCGCTGCTGAGCATCCGGCAGGCTGCGCCATTCGCCCCCCTTAGCATCATATTCCCAGACCTTCAGCGAGCCGATATTTGGGCTGGCGGCAATCGACCACACCAGCAGCGATTCGGCATCACAGACGGCTTCGATCGGCTGGCTACCGGCGGTGCGCAGGCGGCCAGAACCCGGCAGCAGCTGCGTTGATGCTTCGCCGGTCAGTTTCAACACGCTTCGCCGCAGGGCCACCAGCTGGCTACGCGCTTCATCCGGGTCATGCTGAATGTTAATCCACAGATTTTCATTGTTACTGAAATTGTGCCGGTCGGCGTCGTGACCACGCACCGTGCGCTGCAGTTCCATGTCGAGGCCACAATCCCCCTCGGTGGTCAGCGCGACGCCAACAATATTGCCAGTATAAGAGATAGAGAAGCGAGGAAGATGACGATCGCTAAAAACCGGTCGGCCATTGGCTTCATTGATGATTTCAGGCAGCTCGCTGATACCGTAAAGCATAAACAGCAGTTCGGCGAGTAGCGAACGCGAAGCGCGAAAGCGAGCCTGGCGGTATTCAGGGAGTAGGCGTGCGGATTGATGACAGGCCGCTGACAAACGTGTCGATAGCGGCTCCCCGGTACTAAGTATCCCTCTTGCAAAATGCGTTGCCATACGTCGCTCCGTGAGTAATGGTCTGGATAAAATTGCGGGCGCTATTATCGCCTGGTATTAACAGGTTTTAATGCCGAAATCCCCCCTTGAAAAGGGAATTTGTTTGAATTTTACAAATTCTTGCGCAAATAAGGGGCGATAGACACGAAACAAGGCTTACAGCGTACCGGAATAGAGTGCTTTCAGCGTATCTCTAAGCCAGACGAGCTTCGGGTTGTAGCTGTTGCGCTTATGCCATAGCAGGGTGAAGGGAACGCGCAGCTTTTCCAGATGCTGCGCCTCCAGCGGTAGCGGCCGGGAGACTAGCGGCAGCTGGTGCTGCTGATTATAGTGCTGGCAGTAGCGCGGCGCGGTAGCCAGCATGGTGTGTTGCGGTTGAGCGGCCATAAAAAGCGATTGTTCAAACCCTGGCACGGTCAGCGCCACGTTACGCTTATACCCCAGCTCCTGCAGCACATCGTCCAGCGCCCAGGTATCGCGTTGTTCCCAGCAGATAGTGATATGCGGATAGCGTAAGAATGCCGCCAGATCCCACTCTTCCCTGAGCGCTGGATGATCGGCGCGCAGCCAGACCTGCGGCAGGTCGGTGAACAGTACCTCAAAATCGATATACCACGGCAGCAGGCTCAGCAGCTCCCGCGACTGTGGATGGCTTTCACGCCCGCAGAAGCCGATATCCACCTCGCCGCGAATGATGGCGTCCAGCGAGTCGTAGTCCCAGTTGCGCAAACGAATCAATGCCTGCGGATAGCGCTGATAGATGCGCTGGGAGAGGGTATTAAACAGGATCATCAGCAGCGGCGTTTCCGCCGCCAGCTCGAATTTGAGGCCGCTGGGCATGGTGTGGTGTGGTTTATCGAGGATCTGGTTGCCCATCTGCATCCAGTCCGCCAGATCCTGCTCCATGCTGCTGACCAGCGGCGTAGGCGCCAGACCCAGCGGGGTTTTCACAAACAGCGGGTCGTCAAACCAGGCGCGCAGTTTGGCCAGCGACTTGCTCACCGCTGACGGCGAAACGTTCATCCGCTTCGCCGTACGGGTAACGCTGAGCTCCTGGGTCAGGAGCTGCAGGCAGAGGAGTAAATTAAGATCAAGACTCGACAGCGGCTTCTTCATCGTATTGCGCAACCCGCGGCGGGGTGACGACCAGTAATAAAACAAGGCTCACTATGCTACAGGCAATGAGTATCCCGATCAGCATATTCATTGCGCTGAGTCCGATGATGGCGGCGAGCCAAATCCACAGCGATGAACCGCACACCTGCGCGATGCCGAGGACCGAACTGGCGACGCCCGCGCGCAGCGTGAACGGCCCCAGCGCCTGGCTCATTGCGACGCCGAATCCAACGGAGAAGCCGGCGCAAATCATGCCCAACCCGATCAGGGTGAGGGTCTGGCGGGTGGCGAGGCTCAGCGCCAGGCCTGCCGCCAGGAACAGTACCTGCGAAGTCAGCATTAAGGTGCGGGGGGTAAACAGCGACAGGGCGAACGGCGTCGAGAAGGAGACCGCCATGCTGATCATCGCCATCAGGGCCATCGCCATTGAGTAAGTTCCCCGGTCGAACCCCATCTCTTCCATCATCAGAACCGGAGAGACGTTCACGTAGGTCAGGATCGCCGTCACGCTGAGGGTGGTAATGAGAATGCGGCTGAGAAAAAAGCGGTTCAGCAGCGACTCACTGCCGCCATGCTGCGGTGTCGCAGTCTGCGGAGGTGCCGTCGGGCGCGTCTCGCGCAGGATAAAGACCGACAGCAAACCGACCATGACGCCCATGCCGGTCATGGTGTAGAACAGGCTCTGCCACGGATATTTCAGCATAATCAGGTGGCCAAGCACCGGCGCCAGGACGGGGATAATGCAGGTAATGCCGTTGAGCAACGACAGCACCTTGGCGCGGCGGCGATCGTCCAGCGTATCGCGCAGGATAGCGAAAGCCACCACGTAGCAGCTGCCGGCACCGATCCCCTGGATAAAGCGTCCGACGAGGAAGTGGCTGCTGGCATGCGCCAGGGCGCAGAGCAGGGAGGCGACAACAAAGATCACCGCGCCCACAATGGCGACAGGCTTACGTCCTGACCGGTCGGCGATGCGACCAGCAAACAGCATCGCGGAGGCCATACCGGCCAGATAGACTGAAAAGGCAATATGTAATTGTGCCTCGCTGGCCCCCAGGTCCTGAGCAATACGCGGCAGGCCGACCAGATACATATCGATGCCAGAGGGATAGAGCAGAACCAGGGCGAAACTGCAGAGAAGAAAGCGTGTCATGGGATCCTCGCGATGTGAATGGCGTTCAGCATAGTGAGGAACGCGGCACAAGACGAGTTGCCATTTGGACAACGCTCTTTTCCTGGCAGGAAACGCGAGTTAACGACTCCGGGTACGCCAGACGCGGGCCATCCCTTCGCTTTCCGGCCGAACGCTTTCAAAGCCGAACTTCGCATACAGCGCCGGCACATCCGCCACCAGCGTAACGTAGGCCCCGTCAAAGGCGTTAGCGTCCAGCCAGGCGATCAGCTTCTCCATCACCAGCCGGCCAAGGCCTTTTCCCTGATGAGCCGGATCGACGGCGACGTCGACAATATCGAAATTAATCGCGCCGTCGCCGACGATACGTCCCATCGCGATCGGCGTCTCCTGCCAGAGGATATGTACGCCGTAACAGCTATGCGGCAGCCCGGCTCTGGCGCCTTCCAGGGGGCGCGGCGACATGCCTGCCGCCACCCGCAGGTGGCAAAACGCTTCGGCGGAGGGCACCTTCTCGATCACGGTATATTCAACGGTCATGCTTTAGTCTCGTGGTAAAAGGGGAGATAAAAGTAGAGAACGTTGCGCCGCAAAGGGCAAGAAAAAACCCGCATTAACGCGGCGTTAATGCGGGTGAGTGAACGTTTACGGACTAAACGTTATTTGCCGATACAGAAGCTGGAGAAGATGCGGCCCAGCAGGTCGTCGGAGGTGAACTCCCCGGTGATCTCGCTCAGCGCCTGCTGCGCGAGGCGCAGCTCTTCCGCCAGCAGCTCCCCGGCCCAGGCGCCCAGCAGCTGGGCTTTGCCCTGCTGCAGATGGTTCGCCGCCTCTTCCAGCGCCTGCAGGTGACGGCGGCGGGCGAGGAAGCCGCCTTCCATGCTGGTATCGAAGCCCATGCTCTGCTTAAGGTGGTTCCGCAGCACCTCCACGCCTTCGCCGGTTCGCGCCGACAGGCGGATCAGTGAGTGGCCATTGACTTCGCTGAGACCCAGCGCTTCGCCAGTGACGTCGGCTTTATTGCGCACCACGGTAATCGGCAGTTTAGCGGGCAGGCGCTCGATAAAGTCTGGCCAGATCTCCGCCGGATCAACGGCGCTGGTGGTGGTGCCGTCGACCATAAACAGCACCCGATCCGCCTGCTCAATCTCCTGCCAGGCGCGCTCGATGCCGATACGCTCCACTTCGTCACTGGCGTCGCGCAGGCCCGCGGTATCGATGATATGCAGCGGCATGCCGTCGATATGGATATGCTCGCGCAGCACGTCGCGGGTGGTGCCCGCAATGTCGGTGACGATCGCCGCTTCGCGGCCCGCCAGGGCGTTGAGCAGGCTCGATTTACCGGCATTAGGTCGCCCGGCGATCACCACTTTCATCCCTTCGCGCAGCAGACTGCCCTGGCGAGCTTCCGCGCGGACGGCGTCGAGGTCGGCCATCACGCCGTTCAGCTGGGCTTCAATTTTGCCGTCGGAGAGGAAATCAATTTCTTCATCCGGGAAATCGATCGCCGCTTCCACGTAGATGCGCAGGTGAGTGAGCGCTTCCACGAGGTGGTTAACCCGCGCGGAGAAGGCCCCTTGCAAGGAGTTCAACGCCGAGCGCGCCGCCTGTTCTGAACTGGCGTCGATGAGGTCGGCGATGGCTTCTGCCTGCGCCAGATCGAGCTTGTCGTTGAGGAACGCGCGCTCGGAAAACTCGCCCGGCCTGGCGATGCGTACGCCGGGCAACGTCAGAATACGTTTGAGCAGCAGATCGAGAATGACCGGGCCGCCGTGGCCCTGCAGCTCAAGCACATCTTCGCCGGTAAAGGAGTTCGGCCCGGGGAACCACAGCGCAATCCCCTGATCCAGCGGCGTACCGTCAACGTCGTTGAACGGCAGATAGTCGGCATAGCGCGGCTTCGGCAGCTTGCCGAGTACCGCCTGCGCGACATCGCGCGCCTTAAGGCCGGAGATACGCAGGATGCCCACCCCACCGCGTCCCGGAGGGGTTGCCTGGGCGACGATAGTGTCGTTATGGCTCATGGTGACTCTCTATGTAGATGTAAAAAAGGCGGTCCATTGACCGCCTTCTCTGGCATTAACGTTACCGTAACTACTCTAAATTATCCAAGTCGCAGATGCGTTGGCTTGAAGAATGAAGAGTATCAGGATTTCTTCTTCTCGCGGCTATGCAGGCCACGCTTCTCCAGACCACGGTAAATCAGCTGCTGCTGAATAATGGTCACCAGGTTGCTGACGATGTAGTACACCACCAGGCCAGACGGGAACCACAGGAAGAACACCGTGAAGATGACCGGCATAAAGGTCATGATCTTCTGCTGCATCGGGTCGGTCACGGTGGTTGGCGACATCTTCTGGATGAAGAACATGGTCGCGCCCATGATGATCGGCAGGATGTAGTACGGGTCTTGTGCAGACAGGTCGTGGATCCACAGGATAAACGGCGCATGACGCAGTTCAACCGAGGCGCTCAGCATGTAGTACAGCGCAAGGAAGATCGGCATCTGAATAATCAGCGGGAAGCAGCCACCCAGTGGGTTCACTTTTTCCGCTTTATACAGCGCCATCATCTCCTGGCTTTGACGTTGTTTATCGTCGCCCAGACGCTCACGCATGGCCTGAATCTTCGGCTGCAGCATACGCATCTTCGCCATGGAGGTGTACTGCGCTTTGGTCAGCGGGTACATGATGCCACGAACGATAAAGGTGATAACGATGATCGAGAAGCCCCAGTTGCCGAGGAAGCTGTGGATGAATTTCAGCAGCTTAAACAGCGGTTGGGAGATGAACCACAGCCAGCCATAGTCGACGGTCAGATCCAGGTGCGGCGCAACGGCAGCCATTTTGTCCTGAATAGCCGGGCCGACCCACAGCACGCTCTGCAGTTTGTCGGTTTGACCTGGCTGCACCAGTACCGGCTGCGATTTGTAGCCAATAGCCACAATGCCGTTGCCGAGGTTAGCGGTGTAGAAGTTATTCGTTCCATTATTCTGCGGCACCCACGCGGTGGTGAAGTACTGCTGCAGCATGGCAACCCAACCGTTCTTGGTGCTGACGTTCAGGTTTTCGTTGTCCAGAATGGTATCGAATTTATATTTTTCGTATTTCGTATCTGAAGTCGAGAACGCTGCGCCACGGAAAGTATGCATCGTGGACAGGCCGCCGGTCTGCGTATCGCGACTGGTCGGCAGCGCCGCGGTCTGCTTCAACTGACCGAAGGTCGAGACTTCCAGAGGCTTCTCGCTGGCGTTCTGCACGCTATAACCCACGTTCACCGCATAGCCGCCACGTTTCAGGGTGAAGGTTTTGGTGAAGACGTTGCCGGCTTTGTCGGTGTAGGTCAGCGGAATGACGATTTCATCCTGGCCATCTGCCAGCACAAACGCCTCTTTATCGACGTTGTACAGCGGACGCGGGCCATTCGCCGGGTTATCCGGACCATCACGGCCGGTTAAGCCGCTCTGCGCCTGGTAGACAAACTGCGGCGTGGTTTCCAGTAACTGGAACGGTTCGGTCGACTTCAGCGTTTTTGGATACGCCAGAAGCAGCGCCTGCTCAATATCGCCACCGTTGGTGTTGATAGTCAGTTCAAGCACGTCGGTTTTAACCGTAATCAGTTTCCCCTGGCCACTGGCCGGTACGCCCTGGTCGGCGGCGCTACCCGCTGCTGTGGTCGTAGTCTGCGTGGTCTGCTGCTGGGGCTGCGGATTTTTGTCCTGCTCCCAGGCTTGCCAGATCATGAAAGACACGAACAACAAAGCGATGATAAGAAGATTGCGTTGCGAATCCATCGTTAGTGTTCTCTGGTATCAAATGGTCCAGGCGGGACGGGATCGTCACCACCAGGGTGTAAAGGGTGGCATTTTAATACGCGTTTCATTGTCAACCAACTGCCTTTTATCACACCAAACCTGCGTAAGGCCTCAATTCCGTATTGAGAACAGGTTGGGGTGAAACGACAATGCGGCCCGAGTAGCGGACTAATCAGGCGCTGATAAACTCTAATCAGGCCGATCAGGACCCGCGAGCCAGGCGACAATGGCGGCGCCATAATTTTTCCAACGCTTCCGAGAGAGCACGGTTATCGAGGTCGGCAACCCCTCTTTTCGCCACCACCACGAAATCCATTGGCGGGAGTTCATGTTGACGCAAACGAAAACTTTCACGCGTCAGACGTTTAATCCGATTGCGTTCATGTGCGCGTTTCACGTTTTTCTTGGCGACGGTGAGACCGATGCGGGGATGCCCCAGCGAATTCAGGCGGCCGAGGATGGTGATTTGCGGCGTGCCAGCCCGTTGTGGCTGCTGGAAGACGAAAGTGAAATGACTGGGAGTTAACAAGCGTAACTCCCTGGGAAATGCGAGCTTAACCACGCAGGGTTAGCTTTATTACTTGGAAACGGTCAGACGAGCGCGGCCTTTAGCACGACGACGTGCCAGAACCTGACGACCATTTTTAGTAGCCATACGAGCACGGAAGCCGTGAGAACGGTTGCGCTTCAGTACAGACGGTTGAAAAGTGCGTTTCATGGCGATTTCTACCTAAACTTGAATAAATTCACTGACTTTTGCGTAGACCCGAACGAACTTCGAACGACTTACGCCTCAGCGTGGGTGATTAAAGAGGCCGGATTGTAATAATTGTACACTCCGGAGTCAATTCTCTTTCCTTATTTCTCGCACCTCGTCGCACAAAAAATAAGCTGAGACGCGTGACGAAAACGGGCATTACGCGCCGGGTGGGGGATTATACGGCCTGGCCAGTAAAGCGCAAGGATCCTGAAGGATCTTTGTTAGATCGTTTCCGCCCAAAACCAGCATAGCTCATTAATTTTTCCAATATGCGGCGGAAATCGTGCTTCACTCTCCCCAGGATCGATTACACTTACCCGGTTTCGATCCTTCCTGTGGATAAATCGGGAAGAATCTGTTGAGAAACACAAGATCTCTTTCTCAGTTTAGGCTATGATCCCCGGTCCCGATCGCGATCCACGGATCCGCAACGGGTAATAACCGCAGATAGCGGTTCGCACGTCACCCCTTTTGTGCAGGGGCTTTTCGGCTAATGCAGGGTCTTGTCGACGTGTGCCAACAATCATGATTGTTTCTGTTTTTCTTTGATATCGATTTTATGTTCGAGTGGAGTCCGCC